>JAFIGV010000019.1 GCA_017849575.1 Flavipsychrobacter sp.
CAGCGGCGCCAACTTTATGGTGACTAACGGAAACAATACCTCTACTTCCAACATGCCTACATCGGCACTGGGCCTTGTTGTAACCGACAACAACACCGGTGGTAATCTGGGACAGGGCTTTTCGGCTACTACCTACAAAGCACTTTCGAGCACAGCAGCCAACCTGATCACGGCAGCTACGTATGGCGGCAACCAAAACTTTACGGTAAAGTATAAGGCTACGCCGGGCTTCGCATTCCCTGCCGGCACTTATTCTACCGATGTAGTTTATACCGCTACACAGCAATAAAACTCAAGAGAAAACAGCATTCGAAAGCTCCGGAAACGGGGCTTTTTTTAGCTCAATCCTGCTGCCAGACCCGCAAGTGCCGCGGCCGAAAGGGTATTCAAAAAATTGACGAGTTCATTGTTCATCAGGCCCCTTCGTTCGAATGCGGCTCCCAACAAGGAGTCAACAAAATTTCCAAAAATACCTGCCCCTGCTATCAGCAAACCATCGCTCATATGGCCTGTTGCCACCGCGCAGCCCATGCCCATCATCAGGCTGGCACCTGCGCCCCAGAGCGTTCCCTCCAGGCTAATGACGCCATCGCGTCCGCATTGGTCGGGTTTGCCACTCAGGATATTGATAAATCGACGCCCATAAATAACGCCTAACTCGGAGGAAACCGTATCGGCAGCGGCGGAGGAAAGGCTACCCGCCAGCGCAAGAAAAAATATTGTACCCTGCATTGGAAACAAGCATGCGGCAAATGCGCAAATCATAGCCACGCCGCCATTGGCCCATACCTGAGCCAACCCACGCTGCTCGCTTTCTGTGGCCTGTCCCCGCCGAAGTTTTTCAAAGCGCCTGAGTCTTGTGGCCGCTACGCCCAGGGTAAAGAAAAGGCCGAGCAAGGCTACCGCCGAAAATCCTATACAGAGCTGCAAAACTATAGCCAGTGCTGCTCCCGAAATACCCGCCGCAGGCGTGAGCTTTTTTCCCCGCACACTCAGCAGGGCCAGGAGCAGAATGCCTCCAACGATCGCTAAGGAATCATTCATACCGCGTTCAAAATTGCGGTATTCTTTTCGTGCCACGCAACTTTACTGACCTTTCACGTGGTTCGTCTTCGGTTCCAGGGTTTGGATGTACGCAAGTATAGCATCGCACTGCGCATCGGTAAGATGTCTGAACCGAGGCATGGGATAGTGCAGTTCCCGCCCGTCGAGCGCAATGCCCTCCTGCAATGCCCTGCGGAAGGACTCAGTGCCATAGCGGCCAATGCCCGTTTCCTTATCCGGCGTAAGGTTGGACGCATAGACCTTATCTCCGTCCACTTTGAATTTCATGCCGCCTGCCATATATCCTTTCGAATCTTCCGGATTATTATAGTTGAGGCTAATGATGCTTTTTGAGTGACAATGATAGCAACCTACTATGTCCACAAGATACCGGCCTTCTTTAACCGGAGCATCGGGCGGCGGCGGCGTGTCGTAGTGGTAGTCGAGGGGGCTGCCCCCGATCTTGCCGGCTATTTTACCCAGAAAGGAAACATGGGTTTCTCCGGCACTGGCATTGTTTTCCTGCAGGGGCTCGTCGTTGCTGCGCAGATAGGCAATGATATCTCTGAGGTCTTCATCCGCAATTGTAGGTCTGATCATATACGGAATGAACCGGCCGTCTTTTCCAACTCCGGTTTTGATAAGATAAAAAAGTTCTTTGTCGGTATATTGGTCAGCTATGTGTCCGTGAGTCAGGTTGGCCGAATATATCGTTCCCATAAAGCCCGGAAGCTCCCGCATCTCCTCACCTACAAAACTGTTTTTCTTGTGGTTGTAATGACACTGTCCGCAAACGTTGAACGCAAGGTTTTTACCGCGCTCCATATCAGGCTTTCCTGCAGGCATCGAAAACGAAGAAGTGGCTACAGGATAATGTGTTTTACAACCCGGCGCAGCGGCAGCAATAAGCAGGCCGACAACAATTATTTTTTTCATGAACCCTGGATTTTACTTGTGAAATTGATGTTTCAGTCGCTGAGCCGTTGTGGCCACATTCTTTTTCACTTTTTCGCCGGTTTTTATTGCCTTTGCCTTCGCCCGCATCGTTTCGTTTTCAATCCATAGCCCTGCAATAATGCCGGCTGCGGCATAGATCAGCAATTTTTGAACGCTCATAACAACTGCTTTTTTAGAAAGGCTACATGATAACCATGCCAGGCAGGTTGTGTGATAATCGCGTTTTTCGGGGGCTCATGTTCGTTATTTTCCTGCAGATCAGAATGATAGGCCGAAGTGTCCGGAATGGCTCGCCACGGGAGGGCGGGAGCCGACCGGCTGTCCTGACCGGTAGTCCTGAGTTTATATACACAGCATTAGCCGGCTGTAGCTAAATAGCCGATAGCCAGCCATACTAAACCTTTGGTTAGAAAAAACAAGAATCCCCAGATTCCGATCTTCCGCACCCACTTGCCGAGGCGACTGCGCCGGAAAAAATCCAAGTTTCTGAACATTAATGGGCTATGATCTGATACGTTTTAAAATCGCTGCTCATGGGGCTGGGTTTTCCTTCGGCCTTCGCTTGGGCTATATCTTCAAAGCCACGTTTGTGTCCTTCCAGAAAGGCTTCACTTTTGGTCCAGGCGCTAAAGGCTTCTTCACTTTCCCAGTAGCTTACGATCAGGTATTCTTCATCATCTTTGCGGGGCTTCAGCACATGCATATTCTGAAATCCGGGCAGGGTATCGATGGCTTTCGCACGCGTAGAAAAGAGTTCCTCAAAACGTGGTCTGTATTCCGGCCTGCAGCGGATGTAATTTACGGCTACAAATGATGGTTGCATAACAGTGGGTGTTTTTAAAAGACAAACCTAAGGGGCTCACGCTCCTCAGGTTTTAAAAACCGGGAAAGACAGTTTTATTTTTTGGAAAAGCGCAAGTGGTTGCTGGCATGGAATTGATAAGTAGGTAAGAGAAGGGCTGGAATGATGGAGCGGCTTGCAGGATGGACAGATGATATTATGATGATTAGAAGAGCCGCTGCAAATATGAAAGCCCTGAGAAAAGAAGGATGAGCAGAACGTTCATCCTTCTTTGTTATAAAAGAAATTGCCCCTCGGAAGGGGCAATTCAGTTTGTAGAAAGCAGGAAATAGTTATTGAGTAACGACAATTTTTTCGGTATGCTGTGCGGCTCCGGCGACGATCTTTACGAAGTAGATGCCTTGCTGAAGATGCGTAGCATTAAGCTGACGAGTCTGGTTCATAGAAGCCTGTGTACGGAGTACGGTTCTGCCGCTCATGTCGGTCACGGTGATCTCAGCTATACCTTGTGCGCCGTTTTTCCAGTTGATGTTGATGACGCCGTTAGAGGGGTTGGGGTAGATAGCAAACAGATCGCTGCCAGCTACCTTGCCCACTGAAAGTGATTTGGGCTGAATGGTCATATTGCTCAGTGAGCGCTCAAAATCTACCGCATTCACACTGGTTTGTCCGCTGGTAAGGGTCAGTGCTGTTGACGGTGTAGTGGCATAATTGATTGCTTCCGGATAAACGTTGTAAGCACCGAGGGGCAGATTGCTGAAGGAATAATCTCCGTTGGCATCCGTATAAGTGGCTGCTACTACAGCGTTAGCGCCGTCTCTCAGAAACACCAGCATGTTAGGAATGCCGCCTGTGGTGCCTTTGTTGGCGCCCTGGGCTATGTTCCCGCCTACAAAGCCAGGTCCGCTGCCGGGGTTGCCTGCAGTCAGATAAATATCTTTGCCCGAAGTGGTGCCACCGGCATGGGTGATCTGCTGCGCCTGGCTCCAGTAGAGAGAAGTCTGATGATAGGTAGGCATAAGCTGGCTTGCACCGGTCTGTGCAGCCTTGGTGCGATATACGCCCGGCGCTACATTGCTAAAGGAATAATTGGCATAGAGCACACCACCGGTATTTACCGAATCTATTGCATGCAGTATGTTGGTAGAAGAGTCTAATACAATGAGCCATACCTTAAAGGCAGATTGCAGGAGATTGCCGGTAGTGTCCCAGCTAATAGTACCGCTGATCACATTGTTGGCAGGATTTCCGCCGGGAACCGTTACCGTGGTGTAGGCTGTATCAATACAAATAGTGGCATTGTTGAAAGTATCGAGCCAGGTGTTAATCATCATCACATTGTAGGTGCCGGCAGTGGCATAGGTATGCATGGGAAAGAGCGCCATGCCTGAAGTTCCGTCGCCGAAAGTCCATGTGGAGAGTTTAACTGAAGAAGCCACGTTGGCGTTGTTGGAAGTGTTGCTGAACTGAACGGACAACCCGTTGATGTTGGTGCCGATGCTGGCGTTGAGGCCAGCACAGTTCCATTGCGCAAAGACGAATTGAGTGCAGAGCATCAGGCTCAGCAGGGTAAAGATCTTTTTCATAATTTTTTACTTTTTTGATGGTTTACTTTTTAGACGCAAGCCCTGCTTCGAACGTTAGCACGAGCGGTACAATAATTTTTACTCTGCTCTATTTTCTGTTCTATCGAAGCAGGATCCTGCATTGGATAAGGGGCCGGAGATGAAATTTTTACAATAAGATTTTATCTTGTTGAGAAACTCCCGGAAAAATAAATTGCGGTAGAGCGATGATATGCCCCACACAGAACAATATACAGCGGTAAGCAGCGCCGAAGTCGGCAGGTCTGTTGTGCATTTTATAGCGTTTATGGCCAGAGCCGCCGCTTTTTGCCTGCGCGCGCTGAAAGGCGGCATAGTGTTCGCCTTTTCGGTTTTTATTCTTCTGTCCTTTTTCTTCTGGTTTTGGAACAGAGGCGGTCAGGGATACTACGAGTCGGAAATGGTTTGCGCTTATAATAGTCTGCACAAAAAAACTTTTGGAGAAATGGTGCACCGGCTCGATTTGTTGGCGCGATCGGGTTCTGCAGGTCAATTGGCCCGGGAGCTGCAAATGAAGCCAGAGGATACGCGGAAAATCGTAGCCCTGGATGCAAGGAATGTGGCGGGAAGCCCTTTGTGGGAGGATATCAACTCCGAACGGTCGCCCATGTATTTTGTTGCTACAACTACCGACAGGTCTATCTTTCCGGAACTTCAGGAAAAGCTACTGAACTATTTGAATCAAACGCCGTATGAAGGCAAACGTATCGCTTTTGAGCAACAGAAAGCTGCTGCGAAAATTGCTGCGTACCGCGACTCAAGGTCACAGATCGATGCTTTGATTTCCGACTTTGGAGCATCGATAGGCCGTGTAAGGGTCTCTGCCGATTCGAGCTCCGGTTTTGCCAATATCGCCGCGCTTTTTCGCTACAAAGACGAATTGCTCGATAAGATGCTGGAAGCCCAGCGTAGCACACTTTACCTGCAGCCGGTTGAAATGATTTACGGATTTGCACCCGCTGATAAGCCTGCGGTGAAGGGAAGGTTGCAGATGGTGAAAGGGTTTGCTATCGCCCTGGTGATTGCATGGGGTCTTACGGTGCTCAGGGCGCTTTATCAGTATGGCAGGCAGCATTAAGTTACCCCGTGGTCTGAAACACTCCTTTTGGGGTGTGCTGGATGCAAGTCTGTATCCTGCTATTTACCTCGCGACGATGCCCGCGCTGGTTTCAGGTCTCGGCGCCGTTGCTTTTGGTTTGTGGATGCTGGTCAATAGTATCGTGGTCACACTGCAATTGTTCAATCTTAATATCGGCGTCACCACGATCAGGTATGTGTCGCAAAGTATGGCTTCCGCAAAAGACGAAGACACCAATGTGCTGATCAATGCTATTTTTCAAGTCATTACTTTTTTACTTTTCGCAGTGCTGGTAGTAGGGGTGCTGATGGCCTGGCTGATACCGCAGTTTCATGCGTTGCAGCTAAGCGACGCGCCAGTGCAAAATATCTCGCTGCTTCTTTTTTTATCCGCTGCTTTTGCGGGTTTGAAGTTTTTCGATCTAGTCTGTAACAGTCTGCTCAAAGCCGCAGAACATTTTCGTGCTGCAGCGATACTGAACACCACCAACCGGTCCGCGCTATTGCTGATCAATGTCACCATGGCCCGGGCCGGAGCTTCTGTGCAGGACCTCTTGCTGGCGAATCTTGTCTTCGCGGTGGTTTTCATCCTGCTCCAGCTTTATGTACTCAGCCGAAAGTTCCCGTTCTTCAGTCTGCTTTTTCATCGACAGGTGCATTGGTACCAGCCGCTGATCCGTTTTAGTTTTTTTCCCTGGCTTCAGTTTCTGCTGGTCATTCTGGCCTTTCAGACCGACCGCTTGTGGGTAGCACATTATGCCGGTCTTAAAGAACTTTCATCCTACAGTCTTGTGGCTACCATCTTCAACCATGTGCACATGATCTTTATTGCCATTGCGGGGTGGATGCTTCCACGGCTGTCGGCTATGACGGCCAGAGGCGAAGACCCTATGCCGCTGTATCAGAATGTTCGGGCCATGCTCTTATTGCTCAGTACCGGTGCTTTGCTCTGTTTTTTTGCGCTTTATCCCTGTCTGTTGCCGATGTGGATCGGTGCCGGCGTCTTTTCCGGTATTGCGCCGTATGTCCGGGCTTTTATTGGTTTTGAGCTCGTCTTTATCCATACCATCATGCCCTTCTTTTACCTCAATGCTACCGGTAAGGAACGTCTGGCCACCGCTACCACTGCGCTATACGCTGTACCGGCCTATCTGCTCATGGTTGGGGCGATTTATTGGTACCACTCACCTTTGGTCATGGTGCGGGCCATGACGGGGGGCATTGCAGTCGCGGCACCGATACTTAATTTTATTGTGGATCGGCGCAGCGGAAAGCGTACACAGCTTGTGATGGCTTATTTCGAGCTTCTTCCGTTTTATCTTGCCATTACAATGCTGTATGTTCCGGGTATATGGCCTAAGGTATTGCTGCTCGTTATCATTGCAGGATTGTTGCTTCAAAACTATCTGCCCGACATTCGAAAAACCAAAACATGGAGACAGCAGATAACATAAGACTAAGCTTTTGGCCCGGTGTCTTCACCGTTCTGATGTTTTTCTTCAACCACTTCACCGGTTTCGAAGGACTAACGTTCAGTTTGTTGCTGTTGCCCGTTTGGGTGTACGTTTGGTACAGAAGTGGATGTTTTCATTGGAGAGCATGGTCGGTTGTAGTGTTGTTTTTGTCGGGTTATGCGGTCATTCATTTACTTCACGGCATTCACGGCTGGTATTATTTTCGCTCGTCGTTGCTCTTATTGTCCACCTTGCTGTTTGTCGCTGCAGTGTGTGCGGCTTTCCGCGTCCCATCTTTTCCGGTAGATGCCCTCTTCCGTCAGCTATTGATCCTCAATTTTCTTCTGGTATTGTTTGCGCTCATAGCATTGTTGATCCCCTCCCTGAAAAATGTTGTTTGGTACACCATTTCTATTTCAAAGAATATTGAACCTTTTCCTCGTCTGAAAATGTTTACCGAAGAAGCCTCCCACTACAGTTTTTTGTGGGCCCTCCCGGCTATTTACTTCCTTTCCAAGCTTGCCGTGTTCAAGGTTCGCCGTCCGGCACTTTTATTCGTGATGATTCTGCTTCCGTTGTTGCTTTCGTTTTCGCTGGGTGTGCTTACAGTATTGGGTTTTTCCGCTCTTGTGGCAACTTTGCAATTCAGACGTCAGATATTCCGAACCTCCCATTCGTTGAAAATGCTGCTGCTGTTGGTATCGGCCTGCGTGCTGTTCCTGTTCGTCATTTATCTCGTCTATCCCGGAAATCCCCTGTTTGTTCGCCTGCATAATGTATTCGCCGGACATGATACCTCTGCCAATGGTCGCACCTATCAGTCGTTTTTACTTGCGCACAAGATCATCGCCCAAAAAAGTCTGCTGTTTGGTATTGGGCCCGGGCAGCTTAAAGTAGATGGCAGAAATATTATCATTCAATACTACGCCTATACGCACATGCCCGAGGTGGTGCGCATTCCCAATGCCTGTGCCGACACTATGGTTTGTTTCGGATACACGGGCCTTGTGCTAAGGATCGCCCTGCAGATTGTACTGTTTTTTACAAGTCGTGTTCCCGGCAGTATCTTTCGGTTTTGGCTGTTTGTTTTTTTGTTCATTTATCAATTTACGGGCAGTTATCTCGGGAATGTAGATGAATATCTGTTGTGGGCGATTTGCTTTTCACCCATGTTTGATCAGGAGTTTTTGTATCAGGCAACTGTCCGGAAGAAAATACAATCAGGCCCATGAAAGTACTGTTCATAGCACGTTCCACACTTTACACAGTTTATGGCGGTGATACCGTACAGGTTGAGAATACGGCTGCTGGTCTTCGGGCACTCGGTGTGGAGGTGGACATAAAGCTCACGCATGAGCCGATGGATTACGGGCCCTACCAACTGCTTCATTTTTTCAACATTATAAGGCCGGCGGACATTCTGGTGCATGCACAGCGCAGCCAAAAGCCCTATGTGGTGTCAACGATCTACGTGGACTTTAGCGAGTATGAACGAACGGAACGCAGAGGGTTTGCAAGGCTGGTCACGAACTTGCTGTCCCGCGATGCGGTAGAGTATCTGAAGTCGCTGGCGCGCTGGATAAGGAATGGTGAACGGATTCAAAGCGCTACTTATTTGCTCTGGGGACATCGGGCCGCCGTAAGGAAAGTAGCCCGCCACGCCGCCCTGCTACTTCCGAATTCTCATAGTGAATATCACAGATTGCAGCAGGACTATGGCATAGACACCAGCTACCATGTGGTGTATAACGGTATTGATACCAGACTGTTTGGGCGAGAGGACGTGTCGGTGGAAAGAAACCCCTTGCTGGTGCTGTGTGTAGCCCGGATTGAGGGGAAGAAAAACCAGCTCAATCTCATCCGCGCCCTGAACAACACTCGTTTTCAGTTGATGATCGTTGGTAAACCCGCGCCCAATCATCTTTCGTATAATGAAGCCTGCAGGCGTGAAGCAGCCGCCAATATCCGGTTTGTAGATTTTGTAGCGCAAGAGCATTTGGTACGTTATTATCAACAGGCGGCGGTACATGTGCTGGCAAGCTGGAACGAAACCTGCGGATTAAGCAGTCTTGAGGCCGCCTATAATGGTTGTAACCTGGTGATCACCGACAAAGGCGATACCCGCGAATACTTTGAAGACGATGCCTGGTATTGCGATCCATCAGACCCCGACTCCATCCGTAAGGCTGTGGAAAGCGCGGCGGCAGCACCTTTTTGTGAGCGCATTAGGCAAAGGGTGCAGGAAAAGTTTAACTGGCCTCATGCTGCGGAAGAAACGTGGAAAGCCTACAAAAGGGTTTGCGGCAACTCGGGAGAAAAAACATCAGGATGAACCGAAGCAGAAAACTGAATATTGGTTTGTTTGGCACCCGGGGTATTCCCAACCATTACGGAGGCTTCGAGCAGTTTGCCCAGCAGTTTGGCTTGCGCATGGCAGAACGCGGACATACCGTCTCCGTCTATTCCTCGTCCACACATCCCTACCAGAAGTCCGAGTATCGCGGCGTGCGGATTCTTCGATGTGAAGACCCCGAACGCTATCTTGGCACCGCCGGTCAGTTTATTTACGATCTCAATTGTATCCGGGATGCACGACGCCGCAATTTTGATGTACTCATGCAACTGGGATATACCAGCAGCAGCATCTGGAGCAGATGGTTCCCCAAAGCTGCCTGCCTGGTCACCAATATGGATGGCCTCGAATGGAAGCGCAGCAAGTATGGGACATTCACCCGGCAATTCCTGCGCAAAGCAGAAGCCTGGGCCGTGCGTCATAGCGATGTACTTATAGCTGATTCGCGCGCCATTGCCCTGTATCTGCAAAGGCGATATGGTGTCTCGGCACACTTCATACCCTATGGTGCAGAACTTGTAAACCCCGGCAATACCGCCGCTCATTTACCGCAGGAATTTGGACTTGAATCGGGTTGTTATGATCTGGCTGTCGCGCGATTCGAACCGGAAAATAATATCGAAGCGATGCTGAAAGCCTATACCGCGGCAGGCCATCAGACACTGGCTTTGGTGGGCGACTATCAGCGGACATCTTTTGGCCGCAGTATGTACCGTCAATATGGGATGCAAAAAAGCATTCGCTTTCTCCAGGCTGTTTTTGACCCGTCCATCTTAAACAGGCTCCGGTGTTCTGCGCGACTGTATGTTCATGGTCATTCCGTAGGCGGCACTAATCCTTCACTGCTTGAGGCCATGGCATGCCGGGTACCGATCGCTGCACACGACAACGAGTTTAACCGGGATGTACTGGGGCTAGATGCTTTTTATTTCAGCACAGCAGAGGAACTGAGGACAGTGCTATCCCACGACTTACAACAGGCACAGACCAACGGCTGGGTGGAGCGTTATCAGAAAAGGCTGGAAGAACTTTATCATTGGGACCGGATTACGGAGCAACTGGAAACCTTGTTTTACCAAAACCTAAACTATGGCCGGTAACAAGACTATGCTTTCCACCATCGTTCGTGGGCTATATGTAGTGGCTATGGCAGGACTTCCCTTTCTGGAGTTGTGTCCGTTGAGTACATACAGCTTTATGGTTTTGGGTGTGGTTTTATTGTTCACCAGAAAGCTTTCGTGGCGCCGGAAAGCGTACCCTGCCGTTTGCTGGTTGCTATTCGCTTATTATCTGCTTCAGGTGGCGGGATATCTGTTTCATCCGTCCGTGGCTACCGGTTTTGCGCTGGAACAGAAGGCAGGCTTATTGTTTTTGCCCCTGCTCATCATTTCTGTGTTTGACTACTCCGAAGACACTGCGCTATGGGGTTGGAGCGCACTCATAGCAGGAACTGGTGTAGCGGTAGTGGTTTGTTTCCTTTTTGCCGTATTTCATTTCTTCCAGTCGGGGCTGACCTCGGTGTTTTTTTATCACTCGTTTTCTGCACCCTTGCGCATCAATGCGATTTATCTTTCCCTGTATGTTTTGATCGCACTGCTGGCAACAGGCTGGTGGTGGCAAAGATGTCGGCCCCGGTATCGAGGCGTCCTCGCTATTATGAGCTTGCTGCTGGGTGCGGCACTGCTGTTGCTGAGTTCCAAGATGATTATAGCCGGCGCTGTGGTTGCTGCATTGGGTATTGCTGTATGCACCATGAGTGGCTGGAAAAAGATTGCCCTTTTCGTCTTGACGCTTATCGTGGTTCTCCTGACCTTTCTTACTTCCAATCCCCTGCGGCAACGGTATGAGCAAATGAACATACAGCAGGCCCGGGCCGCCTGGCACAGCAGCGACTTCACCAACTTTCCCTTCGACGACCTGAGCCTGCGTGTAGCTTTGATACGGGTGGGGCTTGAGGTAATGAATTCGGAAAAATCATGGGTAATGGGAAATGGCGGAAGCGACTACCACCGGCTGGTTAATGAACGCATGAAGTGCTATGGCTTTTTCGGAGGTAATGCACAAACCGGCGACACAGGTTACATCAATTATGATATGCATAATCAATATTTTGAGAGCCTCATACAGTACGGCGTCATTGGATTTGTGTTATTATTTACTATATTAGCTACAAGCCTTTTGGTTGCGTATATCAACCCTACTAACCTGCTTTTTTTAAGCACCCTTGTCTTTTCCTTCCTGTCGCTATCGGAATCCTTGCTTGAAACGCAATCGGGCCTTTTATTATTCACCTTAACGCTGGTCTATGGATGGAAATTTACACGACTGAAGCACTTGCAGAAAGGGGCATCTCTGCTCCGGTGGCAAGCGTAAAGCCTGAATTTGTACACAAAAAAAATATCATCCCTTCCGACTGGCTGTTTTGTTGCTGGAAAAGAGCACTGGACCTGAGCCTTGCCGCGATATTGCTTGTGGGTGTGTGTACATGGCTTATGCCGCTTACCGCTTTGGCTATCCGAATAGGTTCGCCAGGGCCGGTCTTTTTTATGCAAAAAAGAGTGGGGCGGTATGGGCGAAACTTTATCTGTTATAAGTTTCGCAGCATGTATGTCAATGCCGAATCCGACATCAAACAGGCTGCTGCCGATGATGCCCGTATTACGGGACTTGGTGCCCTGCTGCGCCGTACGCATATCGACGAGTTACCCCAACTGTTTAACATACTGCTGGGCCACATGAGCTTCATCGGACCGCGGCCGCATATGCTGCAGGAAGACAAAGCGTTTGACGCATGCGTTACCGGCTATCATCTGCGGCGTCTTGCAAGGCCCGGCCTCTCTGGCTTAGCGCAGGTAAAAGGATATCATGGCTACGCAAAGGATCTGAAAAGCATTGAGGATCGCACCCGGCTCGATCTTTTCTATCTGAACAAAGCCTCCTTCTTGCTCGACATCAGCATTCTCTTCCATACGCTTCGTAAACCTTTTAAAAAACGCAGCACATGGAGCCGCTAACCACAACCGTTGTATTGCACGAAAAGCTGCTTGACGTACTCCGCTACTTTGGCATTTTTCAGTATCCGCTTACACTATCTGAAATAGCCACGCATTGCAGTGTGCCCGTGGCGCGGGAAGATGTTGCGGTAGCACTGCAATGGCTTTGTGAGCAGGAGCAGGTTTTCTCCTTCGGGGGATATTTCTCGCGCGATAAGAATATCGAAGCACAAGTGCACAGGCGGCAGGAAGGCAACAGACTTGCGGCGCAAAGAATCGACGCCGCTGCCCGGACGGGACGATTTCTTTATCAGTTTCCTTTTGTGCGTTTTGTAGGGATCTCAGGCTCTTTGTCGAAAGGCTTTTCTGTTCCGCGGGGCGATTTCGACTTCTTTATCATCACTGCACACCAAAGGCTTTGGGTATGCCGAACGTTGCTGCACCTCTTTAAAAAAGTCACCTTTCTGGTCGGCCGGCAACATTGCTTCTGTATGAACTATTTTGTGGACATTGGCCGTCTGCAACTTGGAGAACAAAATGTATTCACGGCTATTGAGCTTTCCAGCCTCATTCCCGTTGCAGGCTCCGATACCCACGAGTCTCTGTTGCAGGAAAATGGCTGGGTAAAATCTTTTCTTCCCAATGAATATCTGCCTTTCTTGTCTGTGCCGGTAAACGACCGAAAGCTTCGCCTGGCCACGGCTTTAGAATTTCTGCTTTCCTGGTGCGGTGCGGGTATCAACAAAGCTTTGATGCACATGACGGATAAGCGCTGGCGACGCAAATGGAAGAGAAAAAATTATCCGCAGCAAGACTACGACCTTGCCTTTAAGACAACCCTTTTTACTTCAAAAAATCACCCGGCCAACTATCAGAAAAAAATCCTTCAGACGCTCCGGCAAGATAGCGCCCGCAATAAGAATTTGCCCTTATGAAAATACTGCTCACGCATACCTGGTTCATGTGTTTCGACCCCAAGCAGCAAAGCATTATGGAGCCCTATGCTCCTTTGGCGACCTTGCAGCTTGCGGCAGTGTTGCGGGAAGACGGCCACGAGGTAAAACTTCATGATGTAACCTTCGAGACTTCACCCCAGTCTATAGCGCCAGTGTTAGGGTTGTGGCAGCCCGAAGTGCTCATTGTTTGCGACGATGGCTTCAACTACCTCAGTAAAATGTGCCTTACCAACATGCGCGAGGCGGGATGGGCCATGTGTTCGCTGGCCAAAAAGCAGGGGTGTACCGTCGTAGTCTCCTCTTCCGATGCTACTGATCACATTCCGGATTATCTGGATCAGGATGTCGATTATATCGTGTGGGGCGAGGCCGAACAAACCTTCCGGGAGTTGGTGGCCGCGCTGGCTGTGGGTCAGCCCGATCCGGGGCAAATTGATGGACTGGCGTGGAAGCAGGGAGATGGGGTGAAGCGGAGTAGGGCCAGAGCGCTGATGGCCCAACTCGATAGCCTTCCGATGCCCGCATGGGACCTTGCCGATCTGAAAAAATACCAACAGGCATGGCGCAACAAGCATGGTTATTTCAGCGTCAACTGTTCTACCACACGCGGTTGCCCCTTCAAGTGTAACTGGTGTGCCAAGCCGATATACGGCAACCGGTACCATGCCCGCAGTCCGGAGCATGTGGTGGCTGAGCTTCAGTATCTGATGGAGCAATATGGCTTTGATTATGTCTGGTTTTGCGATGATATTTTCGGTCTCAAGCCAGGATGGGTGAAACGTTTTGCGGAGCTGCTGCAGGAAAGGAATCTGCGCTTCCGGTTTAAGATACAATCGAGGGCTGACCTGCTGCTTAAGGACGAACAGGTAGCGCCGCTTGCGGCTGCAGGCTGCGATATTGTGTGGATGGGTGCAGAAAGCGGTTCGCAAAAAATACTGGACGCGATGGACAAGGGCATTACGCTTGAGGAAATCGAAAAGGCCACAAAAGCCCTGCGCGCCCACGGTATCAAGCCAGCATTTTTTCTACAGTTCGGCTATCCCGGCGAGCGGATGGAAGATATTCGTGCCACGCTGAACCTGCTGAGCCAACTACAGCCCGAGGAGATCGGCATTTCCGTTTCCTATCCTTTGCCCGGCACACGGTTTTATGAGTCGGTCAGGGCAGGTATGGGAGAAAAAAGCAACTGGACGGATAGTGACGAATTGCAGTTAATGTTCAGGAACTACTACAGCCCGGCATTTTACAAACAATTACACCGGCATGTGCACAACCACTTCCGGGTATTACGCACACGGCGACGCCTTGCTGCATTCGGACCTGCAAGAAAAGGTCTGACTGTTTTCTGGCTAAGAAACCTGTTGCGCTTGCCCTACCATCAGTGGAAAGCTATGCGATCGGGCTGGAGACTTAAAAAACTGGAGCAGCAACATGAAGGATCAGGACAGTAAAGAGCCCTTGCTGCAGGAAGGCCGTGTTGCTGACGCTTTCTCGCGGCAGTCGGTGATTTTCGACGAGCTCTATACGAACAATGCTATTGCCGCGTGGATGAGAGATAGAGCACGCGCGGAAGTGATGCGGCATATACAACCGGGCGATAGAATGCTGGAACTAAACTGCGGCACCGGTATGGATACAGTATGGTTTGCAGAGCGGGGTATAAAGGTTGTGGCCATAGATAATGCTCCCGGTATGCTGCATCATCTGCAACAAAAACTGCTGGAGCGTCCGGAGCTTGATGTAACGCCAATCCTCTGTTCTTTCAACCAATTGGATCAACTCGGCGATCAGCAATTTGATTATATATTCTCCAATTTCGGAGGGCTGAATTGTACAGATACTCTGGATGATGTTCTAAAACAAGCCGGAAAAATGCTCAGACCGGGAGGACGCATCACGCTGGTGATCATGCCCAAAATTTGTCCCTGGGAGCTCGCTATGGTCTTTAAAGGTTATTTCAAAACTGCCTTCCGGCGTTTCCGCCGCCACACCGATGCCCATCTGGAAGGCGTGCATTTTTCCTGCTACTATTATGCGCCTTCTTTTGTAAAAAAATCGCTTGGCCCTGCGTTTGAGCTGCTGACACAAAAAGGCATGGCTTTTTTGATGCCACCGCCCTTCATTGACGGCTTTAAGGAAAAATATCCGGCAAGCTTCCGGAGATTGCAGAAGGCGGAACTTGCACTCGAGCGCTACTTTCCTTTCAAAAGCTGTTGTGACCACTACCTGATCAGTTTTCAAAAAAAGCCCGCGCCATGCGCAAAAGACTTGTAAGAATATGGCTCTGGAGCATGTTGGTGCTCGTGCTGATTGTGGCATCATTACCACTCTGGCACCAGCGGTGTGCCGGACCCCTTGCACCCGCTTTGATGCAGCGTATTGAAAGGCTTGGCGACTCCGCGCTTCGGCAGGGCGATGTACCTGTCGCCGCGGTTCTGCTATACGATGGCCAGGTGGTCTCCGACGGATTCAATGCGGTGGTGGCAACAGGCAATATTGCGGCACATGCAGAGATCGTTGCCGTCAACAACTTCCTGGCAAGGGTTGGTGTGGACTCTTTTAGAAAATTGGATCATCAGCGCCTGGAATTGATCAGCAGTTGGGAGCCGTGCCCTATGTGTGCCGCTGCATTGGCCGGGCAGGGAATATTGCATGTAACTGTGTTGCGAAAGAAGCCCTTGCGTTTGCGCTGGCAACAGGAACTGGCGCGCTGGCAACTGCTCAGGAACATGAGATTTTTAAGAGAAGACACCCTACAACTACAGCTTTTTCGAAGACACCCCGACTTTCGGAAACAGGATACGGGCCTGTATTGATAACATGATCAGGGCACAGGCTGGCGAAGATCAAAGCCCGCTTGTAGCAGACCTTGATACAACCATGGATAATGATCATCACCGGTAAGGATGACTACGCGTTTTCCAATATTATTGCGAAGTACAAGGCTCAGACGATCTAACATTCTTTCATTGCGACGCCTGTAGAAGGTAGTAAGCACGGCATATTCCGTTCCGGCAAAGGCCTTTTCCATGCAATCGTAATACGCACGAACCCATTCATGATCTTTGCCCTGAAGTATCATGCGCAAGGAATTGCTGATTAAAAGCTGAAAGCGGATACTGTCCATTACCGAACATGCGCCTAATCGCTTTTGCATCTTGCTATCGGTGGATAATTTCCTTTGCAGCAGCTTTACAACCGAGCTATCGCGCCAGTAGCCTTTGGGAATCGCTCTTCCTTCCAGCTCTGCCCCAAGCCAGTCGAAACCCTCAACGCGTACCCCCGGGAGCCAGTATCGTACACTGCGCATCTCAAGCGGATAGTTTGCCGCCAGATAATTACTATCGGCGTTGATGTCTTCGTTTCTGATTTCTACCAATACAAGATCGGGTTGCAGCCGGTGCAGGCAGGTCTTTAAGCTATCGTAGCTATAAGCACTGTTGGTCTGGTGCAGTGCATGCAGGGTGGGCAACAGAAAAACCTGACTACGGGCAGAGATGCTGTGCACGAGCAGGAACAACAGCGCCAGCATGCAGCCTCGATATTGTCCGGATAACATAGACTAAAGGTACATCAGGGCCCGGGCGGAGAAGAATTTATGTTGATGAAGGTCATGGAGCCCAACGGGCAATATCATTTCCCTGACCCCTTTTGTTTCGTCTATTTGCCACAGAAAACAAAGACAATGGAGCATTCCAGGACAGCCGGAGGAAGTTTGTTGCAGATCATACTGTTGTTGCTGTGCATATCTCTGTTGCTTCATTTCGGTGCCGTGCTCTTTGTACCCCTTTCCTTTGGTTTGTTTATTGCCTTTGCCCTTTATCCCTTTTGTTCCTGGCTTGAGCGACGGGGCCTTAGCCGGTATTTGTCCATCAGCATCGGATTGGTGCTGGTGTTCAGTTTGTTTTTGGCTCTGACCCTCCTGTTGATTTTTCAGTTTCAGCAATTTCGCAACGATATTCCCTCTATTCTCCAGAAAGCAAAACCCCTGCTGCAATCTTTTCGACAGTACCTGAATGCTGAATGGGGTATCACCACAGAAATGCTGGATGGCTGGATCTACCAGTCTGCGTTGAGTCTGTTCAACAAACTCGGTGTAGTGCTGCACAGTTTGCTACAGAGTACAATGAGCACCCTTGTAATGTTGCTGCTCATTCCGGTTCATGCCGCCTTGCTGCTCTACCACAGGGCGTCTTTTGCCGCCTTTGTCGTGGCCGTATTTGGCTGGGAGAGAAGCGCAAGGACCCGCTTGCTGCTTGCAGACACCGTCACTACCTATGCCGGCTTCATCAAAGGCATGGCTATGGTATATCTGCTGGTGGGTGTGCTCAATAGTGTAGGTTTGCTGGCATTGGGCATCCGCCACGCGGTGTTGTTTGGAATGGTTACTGCCATCATGACCATTATTCCCTATGTGGGTATCGTGGTAAGCGCGCTTCTGCCCATTACCGTGGCATTTATCACTAAGGATTCTCTTCTTTATCCGCTGGGTGTTATTGCTGTGTTCAGCCTGGTTCAATATCTCGAAGCCAACATTATTTTTCCGGCGGTGGTAGGTAAGCAAATTAAGCTCAGTACCTGGGCTACCCTGATTGCTATTGTTGCAGGGGGCATTATCTGGGGCGTAGCGGGCATGGTGTTGTTTGTGCCCTTTGCCGCTATTCTTAAAATCATAGCCAAAGAAATACCCGCCTGGCAGCCTTTGTACCTTTTGCTGAAACGGGAAGACGATCAAAGCCCTGATTGAGTTTTTTTCCTTAAACAAACATAGCGGCCGCAGTGTCTTTAATCCTTAGCCTTTGGTAGGCTGCCCTCCTTTCTCTAAAACTTTGCTTCTGATTTGTTGTGGCGGTCGCCGCCCGAACTCCGAGTTTGATCTGGTACAGTTCCAGCAGTGGTGCGGCTTACTGTGGAAAAAAATATGCGCTGAAAGCCATGATAATCAATCAGTGTTGAAAAAAATCGCTTGGAATTCCGGAAATAATTTCTAAAGACGCTGTAAATCACCTAAATGTGGATAATATTTCTATTTTAATAGTAATTTATTTCTTCATAGATAGCTGAATGGTAAAGGCTTTTAGCATTTATTTGCATTTTTTTAATCAAAAGCCTTTTTATGATTCAACAACTATCTGTGAAAGATTTTTGGAAATCGCCCTGGACACTACGACCGAAAATTTCCGTGCTGGGAACCGTCATTCTTTTGTGCTGTATGCTAACCGGCTTGCCGGTGTTGGCGCAGCAGCACACTGTAAGCGGTTTTTCACCAAGTGCGGGCTATGCGGGGGAGACCATTACGATTTCTGGCACCAACTTTAGTAGCATCACCGGGGTGAGCCTGGGTGGCGTGGCGGCGGCTTCCTACAGTGTGGTATCGCCGACAAAGATTACCGCAGTTATCGCGGCCGGCGCCTCAACGGGTCCGGTGTCTGTCACCAAGTCGGGCGTTTCGACGGCCACAGTGAATGCATCAAGCAATCTAAACTATCTGTCGCTGCCTACGGTGACCAGCATTGTAACCGATCACGGAGGATTTTGGAATACCAATACTACAGTGAACAATGCCGTTTATCCGGATAGTGCACACAATCTGCTTTCCTTCACCTACGGGGGCATTACCTATTCTACAGGGTTAAAAGACAATACCCTTGTCAATGGAGGGGTGAGTTACACCCCCGGCAACTGGAAGGCGCTGCCCGCTATACTGTCGGGCAATACCTCCGGCGCAAGCCTTTTTATTGCTACCGGCGCAAAGATGGATGGAAACCTCTACAATGGTTTATACACCCATCCTGCCATCAAAGATCTTACGATTCAAAGTGTGCTTTCTGACGGACTTGGAGGTCTGAATCTTGGCTCCGGGTACACCAACCTTCCCGCCACGGCAACCTCTTCATTTAATATTTACAATGTGGTGCCGGGTAAGATAACGGACAATGAACCCGATATCCTGGTGACGCAGATTGCGGATCCGCCCTCCGGTACCATCGATATTTACCAGTTTGTAGATGCGAGCAACAATCCTGTGGGTAATTCTATAGCTCAGGACCTGAGTAAAGTGCCGCCGTTGGGTACATGGTACCTCGATCTGTTTTCGGTGCCCGCAGGTGTGCCTGTGGGTACAGCAAAGCCATCGGCGGTGAGCAGCTCTATGACTACCCGGAACATCCGGCTGGTTGCCTACCGGCTGTCTGACTTTGGAATTACGGCGTCCAACTATACGCAGATCAAACAGTTTAAGATCACTCCGTCCGGTACCAGCGATGTGGCATTTGTTGCCTACAATGCCAATGCGATCAATGTGCCTCCGTCTATAACCCAAAATACTACTGCAACCAGCAGTGTCATTTGTGCCTCAGGCGGTAATGCCTACCTTGCGGTAACTGCGATTTCGGCAGCCGGCGGAACCCTTAGTTATTCCTGGGAAGTATCAACCGACAATGGAAACTCCTGGTATGCAATAAGCGATAACAGCACCTACTCAGGCAGTGCCACCGATGCACTTTCTATTACCAATGCTACCTCAGGGCGGCAATACCGGGCAACGGTAACAGAATCCATCTCAAACTACAGCTCGAAAAGCTCAGTATTTACAATCACCACCGCAGCCGGATCGGCGCTGGGCGGAACCCTGAATCCCACGGCTACAGTTTCCAATTGCCTTAATGCAACTACGGGAACAACTTCACTCTCTGTATCACCCACCGGGGGTACAGGCAGCTATAGCTATCAGTGGTTGTCCAGTGCTACCTCCGGCGGCACTTATGCGGCCATACCGGGTGCTATATACAGCAGCTATAGCTTTCCGCTGAGCACAGCAGGTACTACCTACTATAAAGTGCAAGTCCTGAGCGGGTGTTACAGCAACACGTCTTCTGCCTCAGCAGTTACCCTCTCGGGAGAAAGTATCACGGGTGTCACCAATGGTGTTGTATGTGCTCCCGGGTCGGTTACACTGGGTGCTGCCGCCACGGGTGGAACGATCAACTGGTATGCTACCAACAACTCGGGCACGGTATTGCAAACTGGCAACAGCTATTCACCTACGGTTTCGGCTTCTACCACCTATTTCGTAAGCGTCACTTCCGGGGGCTGTACCTCCGCGCGGGTGCCGGTAACTGCTACAGTGGCTAATAACATCACTATTGACAGCAGCAACACGCGCATTACCTATGCCACCGATGTCTGCTCAGGCTCGGCATCAAATGTGGTAGTGGCCACTACTGCCCTTGCCAATGGAACCTATACCGTAACCTATGATGTCAGTGGGGCCAATACGATTACGAACGGCACGGCAACCATGACCGTGAGTGGCGGAAACGGAAGCTTTTCCACCGCGGCACTCAATAACGTAGGCAGCAATTTGCTGAAGATTGTGTCGGTGACTTTAAATAGCTGTACGGTTACAGCATCGAATGCAAATAGTTATCCGGTGGTGGTAAACAGTGGTGCACCAGATGCCAGTAACTTTTCTATTTCGGTAGGCAATGGCTGCTCCAATGCCAATGCCACCGCTACGATTTCCAGCACGACACTCGCCTCCGGCAATTATACCGTCAATTATTATGTAACCGGAGATAACTCGGTTGCTGTGACAAGTGCACCGGTGGTGTTCACGGCGGGAAACCCGGGTACAGGAACCTTTCAACTGCCACTACTGGGAAATGCGGGGAGCAATAACACGCTCACCATCACGACAGTGGCGCTGACCAGCTCGCCAGCCTGTGCCGCTACACTCAATCAAAGCAGCAATAGCTTTACGAACAGCATCCTTCCTGTGGTGGACGCCGGATCGCCGCGCACCATGTGCGCCAGTGCTGTATCCATCACCCTCGGTCCTGGTGCCGATGCCAGCAATTATGACGCGCTGACCTGGAGTACCAGCGATGGTACCGGAAGTTTTTCCAACAACACTACCGCTGACGCACTGACTACGGCAGCCTATACACCCAGCGCGGCGGATATCTCTGCCGGCAGCAGATTGTTGACCCTTACCGCAACAGGCAGTACAGGATGTGCCAATGTTGCGCAAACCGTATCCCTGACCATTAAGAGCGGATACATCTGGTACGGTACCACCAGCAGCAACTGGAATACCGCTTCCAACTGGCAGTGCAATGATGTGCCTACTCCTGGTGCTAACGTTACTATTGTAGCCAGCCCGCCCCATCAACCTCAGATACAGAATGATGTGGAGGTAGGCAATATCGTATTTGGCAGTAACAGCTATGTAGATCTGAACGGAAGCGAATTCAAAATCAGCGGCGCAATAACGGGTACCCCAACGTTCAAGTCCACGAGTACCTCGTCACTGGTATTTAGCGGTACCAACAACGCTACCTACTATTTTGCGAGTGGCAGTGGTAACAATAACATCGGCAACCTCACGGTAAACGCCCCGGGGGTAACCATCACTCAGGGCGCAGACACCATGATTGTGCATGGTACCGTGTCGGTAACAGCCGGCGTGCTGAACCTGAGCGCCAAAAATGTACGCCTGAAATCGGTGGCCGCTTATACCGCACGAATAGCAAGGATAACAGGCGCAATTGTCAATGGATCAAACCTCACGGTTGAGCGCTTTGTCCCCGCAAAGCCCGGACGCAGATGGAGCTCCATGGCTTGTCCGGTAAATGCTTTGCTGAGTACAAGCTGGCAACAGGATATTCATATTACCGGTCCGGGAACCGGTGGAACAGCCTGCAACAGCTACGCAACCAATATGCAACCGGGCACGTACACCAATGGCTTTGATGCCACGCAGACCAACGCCAATTCATTTTATTATTATGCCAACAATAGCTGGGTAGCGATACCGAACACCAACAGCACCAATCTGGCACCCGGTGTGGGATACTATGTAAACGTGCGCGGTGACCGCAATACTTATGGCTGCCAGTTGCTGCAATACACCAATTCACAAACCGGAGGGGTGCCGACCTATGATGCTACAGTAAAAGCAACAGGAGCACTCACCAAGGGAAATGTGACCGTAAATGCCACCAATACAGGCTACTGGTTTTTAGGAAATCCTTATCCCTGCGAAATAGACTTCAATAGTTTTTATGCCGAGAACAGCGCCAACATTTCACAGATGTACTGGCTTTATGATCCGGCCAATATTAGCGGCAACTATATGACGTGGGACGGCACTAATTATGCCGGAGCCGCTGCAGGATATACGAACCATGAGCTAATAGCTTCAGGTCAGGGATTCTTTGTAAATATCACCACCACGGGCAGCCTTACCTTCCGTGAGAGCCACAAGTCTTCTACGTATCAGTCGGGCGGGTTCAAAACGACTACCAGCAATGATAAAATCCGTATCAACATCTACAAAGCGGGAGATACGTTGAAACAGGATGATGCACTGGTGGTTTTCGACCGGGACAGCCTGAGCGCGAATACGGCATTGACCGCTTTCGATGCAAAAACACTGAATGCAGGCGATGTGTGGGTGGCTACGATGAAAGGCGCTGATAAACTGGCCATTCAAAAACGATATGAAAGTTATGCACACGATACGGTGGATGTATTTGCCTATGTAGCCAATGCGGGCAATTACAGTTTTGACTTTACCGACATCAGTCTTGCAGGTACGGTTTATCTGCAGGATAATCTCACAAATACGATGCAGGACCTGGCTGTCAACCCTCAGTATGCTTTTAGCGTAGCCGCAGCAGGAAATGTACAAAACCGTTTTCGTCTGCTTTTCGACAACAACAGTCCGCTGGCAAGAGAAGAAGTAGTACTTACAGGTTATAGCCACGATGCCCGCGCGCACCTCAACTGGCACCCTGCCACACCGGGCAACTACACACGCTATTCGGTACAGTCTTCAGATGATGGCACCGTATTCCAAAGCATAGAGACGATGGCTGCGCATAATGAGCAGGCCGACAATCAATACTACTATACCGATGCTACGGAGCTGACCGGTAAGACCCGCTTCTACCGTGTAAAGGCCATACGGCCCGACGGAAGTGCTGCCTATTCGCACGTGCTGGCTTTGGGAATTAACACCGCTCCGGTTGCTGCATTCAGGATGTATCCGAATCCGGTATCCGACGAACTGCATGTAAGTTTTTCCGGAGACGTGGGCCATGGATATATCCGGATCATTAGCTCTTCTGGCGTACAACTCGTGCGGGTTGCTCATTCCGGAGCAGACCTCAGTATCAACACGAAGCAGCTTCCGCGTGGAGCCTACATCGTAGAAGTGACCGGCGACGGATTTCGACAAACACAACCATTAATCAAATAATTAACTGATTACAGAAGTACTATGAAAAGATATTTCCTGCTCCTCGGAGCGCTGCTCACCCTATCGTTCTATGCCGCAGCAGGCCCCGGTTTCCCCGGCGGCGGTGGTTCGGCACCCGACGGCGAAGTGCCGATAGACGGCGGTGCGAGCTTGCTTGTGGGTGCTGCGGCCCTATATGGTGTGCGGAAGCTTCGGGCCAAACAAAACAAAGACCAATAGCATCAGAAGCGAGGCTGTCTCCAAAAAGGCAGCCTCCTTTTTTTGTGGGAAAAGTCATACAATGGATTTAATAGGTAGTTTTATCCGCAGGAAAAAATGCCGAATAAGTGTCGTTAAAGAAACTCGCAGGTCAGACCATGTGGTACGGATTAAGTTCCATCGCTGCCCGCTTCCTCAATTACCTGCTCACACCCTATCTCGTTGGCAAACTCACCGCAGCAAACTATGGCGAAATGAGCCTTGTGTATGCCTGCATACCCTTTCTGAATGTGGTTTTCACCTACGGAATGGAGACAACCTATTTCCGATTCAACAACAACGGATCCGACCGGGCAAAAGTGTATAGTACCGGCAGCCTTTCCCTGATCATGACCACGAGCATCCTCACAACGGTGCTGCTGCTGGGGCGCGATTATTTTGCCGAAGCCCTGCGCTTGCAAAGTCACCCTGAGTTTATTACCTGGGCTGCGTGGATCATCGCGCTCGATACGCTGACCACCCTGCCCTATGCTATGCTGCGCAACAACGGCCGGCCCAGGAAATATGCATTTATCCGCCTATCCGGCATTCTGATCAACATTGGCTTCACCTTTTTCTTCTATTCCGTGCTGCCTGGCATTGCCCGTTCGCAACCCGATTCGATGCTTGCCGGCTGGTATGATCCTTCGCTCGGTGCCGGATATATCATCATTGCCAACCTCATACAGTCGGGTATTACTTTGCTGCTGTTGCTGCCGGAATTTTTGTCGGTCAAACTTGCCTGGGACAAGAAGCTTTGGAAACAAATGATGCTGTATTCGCTGCCCATCATGATTGCCGGCTTTGGTGGGATGATCAATGAAACCTTTGATCGTATCATGCTCAACTGGCTGGCGCCCGTGGGCAGTAAAGAAGAAGCAAAAGTGATGGTAGGAATTTATTCGGCATGCTATAAACTATCTATTCTGATTACGCTTTTCGTTCAGGCTTTTCGCTTGGGTGCCGAGCCGTTTTTCTTTCAGCAGGCGGCAGGCGAAGATGCACCGAAGACCTACGCCAGAGTAATGCGATATTTTGTGCTCACCGTGTGCACCATGTTTTTGGCCGTCACACTTTTTATGGATATATGGAAATGGTTTATCCCGAACAAGACCATGTGGCAGGGCCTTGGCGTAGTGCCTGTATTGTTGCTGGCCAACATCTGTCTCGGTATCTACTACAATTTGTCCATCTGGTACAAGATTTCCGGCTCTACACGGCCTGGTGCCATCATCACATTTGTGGGGGCGGGTATTACCCTGCTCATCAATTTTATTTTCATTCCCTACTTTGGTTATGTAGCCTGTGCCTGGGCTACGCTGGTCTGCTACGGCAGCATGATGGTGATCTCTTACCTCTGGGGGCAAAAAGTATATGCCGTACCCTATGATCTTCGAAGTGCCGGGGGGATTTTTCTGGCTATGATGCTCGTGTTTTTTGCCTTCACAGGGTTATCGCACTACCTGACACCTGTTTCCCTTCGGCTTGCCGCAGGTGCGCTGGGCTTTTTGTTATTCCTCGCTTTTATTTTGCGAAGCGAAAGAGAAAATCTCTCAAAGCTTCCCGGAGTAAGAAAATTTCTGCGCTAAGCTGCAATATTCTTCCTGGCTTGCGCTATTTTTAAAGAAATACATGAGGTATAATATGCTCCCTATGAAGCCTTTTTCGAAAAAATATCTGCTATTGGCTGCGGGCTTTTTTTACTCGCTGCAATTATTTGCTCAGGAAGAAGATCGTCGCCTGGCCGAAAAATATAAAGACGAGCATGCCGTAGTTGTGAGAAAGTCGGAGCATCTTGAGTTAAGCAGCCGAAAAGGAGAACTTCAGGCACACTCTTCCATTTCGAAAGAAATATTGCTCATTGATGACCAGGCATCCGGCTTATACAATACAGACTATGTTTACCACAATTCGTTCCGCAAGCTACACGATATAGAGGGACTTGTCTTTGTGCCCGATGGAGATCGTTACCGGAAGATGAAAGTAGATGCCTTCAAAACGGTAAAATCTACCTCTGCCAATATATTTTACGACGACGATCATCAAACCATGATCACATATTCCGGCCTGGGAAAGGGTGCAAAAACGCAGCTCAGTTATGATGTAGAATTCACCAACCTCCATTTCCTCACGCCTTTTTATTTCCAGGAGCATATACCGGTAAGTCAATGTGTCTATGAAGTGAGCGTACCGAAGGGAATGAAGATAGGCTGGCAACTGAAGGGTAAAAACACAGACCTGATCAAGCAAACGGTAGAGGAAAAAAGACACGAAACTATTTATCGCTGGACGGCAGAAAACCTACCGGCTTACAAACTCTTCGACGATGCGCCTAGCGCATCCTATTACATTCCGCACCTCATCGTTTACCTGGCGAGCTACGAAAATGGTAAAGCTGAAGTGCCGTTTATGGGTACGCTGAAGGACCTCTATGGCTTTTATTATCCTTTTATTGCCAATGTCAACAAAATCGATCAGGCGCCCCTGAAGAAGCTGGTGGCGGAGCTGACCGCAGGCGCCGGAAACGATGAGCAAAAGGCGGAGAAAATATATCAGTGGGTACAGGGCAATATCCGTTATGTGGCTTTTGAAGACGGCATGGGTGGCTTTATACCCCGCGATGCGACCTCTGTGTTGGAAAAAAAATATGGCGACTGCAAAGACATGGCTAACCTGCTGGTGACGATGTGCCGCGAAGCGGGTCTCCATGCCTACCATAGCTGGATTGGTACCCGCGACATTCCATATCACTATGAAGAAACTCCGTTGCCGATTGCGGACAATCACATGATCTGCACCATTGAAACGGGTGGAAAATATGTTTTTCTCGATGCAACACATGCCACCATGCCTTATGGGCTGGCACCCTATTCGCTACAGGGTAAGGAGGCGCTGCTCGGCATTTCCAAAGATCAGTATAAGATTGTGCCTATACCCATTACGAAGCCGGACATGAACCGGTTTTCTGATACTACCAACATTCGTATTTCCGGAAAAAATGTGGAGGGAAATCTGCGCCTGAACATTGGCGGATACACGGCCTGGTACATTGAGGATATGATGCAATATCAAAACGAAAAGAACCGGGATGTAGCGGTGAAAGGCCTGCTGGCCCGGGGTTCTAACAAATACTTGCAAAAGAAATTCGACTTCAGGATATTGCCGGGCACCGGAAAGGCTTTGATGATCACCGCCGACTTTGAAATTCCTGATTACGCACAACAATCGGGCAAGGAGTTATACATCAATCTGAATCTACAACGCAGCTATGAGGATAACTACCTGAATGTGAAAGAGCGCAAAGTTGCCGTAGAGACCAGCTACAAAAAGCTGACAACCCAAGTAGTGAATCTGGAAATTCCGAAGGGTTACCATCTCAGTTATCTGCCGCCCACTTCAGAAAAAAGCTGTGAAGGGCTCTGGAAGTACAAGATCTCATATGCCCATCAGGGTAACAAAGTGCAACTTGTCAAAGAATTCGAGTTCAACAATCTGATGCTCGAACCTGAGAAATTTGATGCGCATAATGAGCTCATTAAAGAACTGAGAAAGCAATACAAGGAATCGGTAGTGCTTGTTGCTGATTAAGCTTACCCCAGCAACTCGCAGGGCTTCATGCCTGTAGCTTTTTTAAAGGCGGTGCTGAAATGCGAAATGGAGCTATAACCGAGCGTGCTGGCAACCTCCGATACGGTTTGTCCTTGTTGCTGCAATAAGGTTTTTGCCTTACTGATGCGGAGCTCCTGCTGATATTCGTTGATGGTTTTTCCAGTAAGGGTTTTAAATCCTTTTTTCAGATAGCATTCATTCATCGCCACTTTGCGCGAAAGCTCGCGGATGGTGAGCGGCTTGTCCATGCTTTCTTCCACGATGCGCCTTGCCTCCATTATTTTTTCGCGTTCACTTTCGTAAGCCAGAAAACGGCAGGCGGGTACCGGACACACTGTGAAGGGCAGCGTTACATTTTCTATAGCGCGGCGCAGCAGATGGATAGCGGTTTCACTGAGTTGCAGCGATTGCAGCAGGGGAGTGAGTGCAGTAATGTTTCGTAGTGCTACGATCAGCGATTTGGTTTGCTGGCAGAGATTGAATTGTTGCTCGGTAGTCTGGTCAAAACGGAAGGGCGTATTGTCCATCAGCGCCGAAGCCTCAAACATGTTGAAAAACTCTGGCAGGAATTGCAACCAGCAAATTTCTGTTTGTCCTGCTGACTGATCCGTAAGGTAGAGCAGATGCAGGCAAAACTGTCCATCTTCGATAGGGTAGAGAAAGAGACGACCACCATCATCCGGAAAAAGCGCCGTGTTATTGAGTTGCAGAAATTCGGCACGGATCACGCGGTTGACGAGCACAGGCGCGCGACTGATGATGCGGGCTTCTTCGCCAAGCAATCTGTCAAGTGTAGTAGTGGGTGTGTTTTCTTCCTTAACCTGCAGCACGCGGCAAAGTTAAGGAAATGCGTTTAGGACTAGCCCAATCGCTGCATTACCATTCATAGTCCCGTTCCACTTTTTGCATCAGCTTGCTTACCAAGATGAAAGTAGCCGGGCATTTATCGAGGTTGTTGGAAAAAGTATCATTATACGCATCGAATGGCTTTTTGTTGTGATGGGGAAACTCGGCACAGTCTTTCGGACGCACTTCATAGATAGAGCATTTGTTGTCTATAAGAAATTGGCAGGGCTGAACCTTGTTTACCCAATCGCCGGTATCTTCCTCCTTATACAACCATTTGTCGGCAAAGGCTTTCGGCGTCATGTTGAGGTGCGCGGCAATTCTTAAAATGTCGGCTTTCCGAAAGGTTGGCGTCATAGTCTTGCAGCAATTCGCACATTCCATACAGTGCACTTCCTGCCACATGGCTGCATCGGCTTCCTTCACCAATACCGGCAGGTCTTCCGGGATGATGTCGTCGAGTTTTTTCAAAAAAGCTTCAAGTTTTCCCTTCCTGCGGGCTGCGCTTCTCCGGAATTTTTTCAAGTCCATGTAGCTGTAAATATAGCAGAAAGCATTTCACCATTGGCGGAACACAGCCCCCAATTTTTTCGCTTTGTTTTTTGGAACGATATATGCTTAGCTACACTATCACAAGCATTGTACCTTAGAGCACTGATTATTGCCATATCTTGTATCTGGTTTTGCCCCTTATGAAGCGTAGAAGAATTATAGCCTTTTGGATCGCGATGTTTGCCTGCAGCTTTGCCGCCAACGCCCAGGTAGCTGACACCAATGTTCTTACTGCCGATTCCTTGTTGCCGTTTATTGACTCCCTCGCTGTTTTTCAGGATATTTCAGTAACTCAGGACACTTCCGTCGTAGCGGATACTTCCGCCGCGCGGGATACCATTGCCGCAGAAAGAATTGTTACCGATACTGTGCGCAGAGAAACTGCCGCTTCCACACGCAAGCAAGGATATGAAATAGCTGGTGTGGTAAAAGACAAAAACACGGGTGAAGGTGTACCCTTTGCCACCGTTTTTCTTGCGGGCACAGGCATAGGCTCGGCGGCAGACCTCGACGGAAATTTTTTACTCAAAATCCCTGACCTGCCAAAAGACACGCTGCGCATACAGGCAGTTGGCTACAATACCGTCAATCGCAAACTCGATCGGCAAAAAAATAGTTACAGCTTTTTTATTGAGCTGGAGCGCGCCGACAATGTGCTGGAAGAATTTGTGGTTCATCCCGGTGAAGACCCCGCCGTGACCTTGCTCAAGCTGATCATTGAACACAAACCCGAAAATAATCCTGACCGCACTGAGAACTATAAATACGAAGTGTATAACAAACTGGAAGTGGACCTGCAGCGGCTGTCGAAAGAACAGTTTGAAAAATTGCCGGTGCCGTACATGAAAAAGTTCAGCTTCATTTACAACAATCTCGATTCTACTTCCGAACAAACACCCTTTCTGCCTTTCTACCTCACTGAAACGCTTTCTGACTATTACTTTCAGCGCAATCCGAAAAAGGCAAGAGAATTTATCCATGCCAGCCAGATCAAAGGTTTTAAGAATGAGAGCATCACCAAGTTTATGGGGAGCATGTACCAAAACATCAACTCCTACGACAACTTCATTCCCGTTTTCGACAAGCAGTTTGTGAGCCCGATTTCCAATCAGGGTTTGTTTTACTACAAGTACAAGATCAAAGACACACAGCAGGCTTATGGGCACGATATAGTGCTGGTGCAGTTTGTGCCGCGGCGCAATGGGGAGAATTGTTTCTATGGAGATTTTTGGGTGGTAGATAGTGTGTATGCTTTGCAGCGCATCAGCATGGAAGTGCCCAAAGACGCTAACATCAACTGGGTAAGCCGGGTAAGTCTGTATCAGGAATTTGCGCCGGTGAAAGACTCACTTTGGTTTTGTGTAAAGGATAAATTCATTGCTGATTTTGCAGCGCCTTATGGCGCCAAACTGCCGGGTTTCATTGGCAGAAAAACAACATCCTACGAAGATATTGTAGTCAATGATCCTTCAATAGAAGAAGTGGTCAACAATCCGCAGTATAAGGAAGACGTAATAGTTGCAGATACGGCAAGGCACGCCAGCGAAGCTTTTTGGGAATCGGCACGTCATGATTCACTGAGCAAGAATGAAAAAGCGATCTACCACATGATCGATACGCTGGAGAGTCTCCCCTTGTTTATCCGGTATAAGAACATGATCAAATTTATTGCTACGGGTGTGAAAGAATTTGGTCCGATAGAATTGGGTCCCTACTGGAACGTGTATAGCAGCAATCCCGTGGAAGGACAACGTTTTCGTTTTTCAATGGGTACAACGCCCAAATTGTTCAAAGACATTTACCTGAATGGCTACGCTGCTTATGGTACCAAAGACGAAGAGTTCAAGTACAAGCTGGCAGGGCTTTGGCTGCTCAACCGCCACCCGCGGATGTATCTCTATGGCTCCTACGTTCACGATATAGATCGCAGCACCAGTTATTATGATGCGGTGAGTAATGACAATCTTTTTTCCAACTGGTTTCGTAAAGCGGGCATACCCTGGAAACTGGCAATGGTGGACGAAGCCAGACTGGAATGGTACAAAGAATACTTCAGTGGTTTCAGCCACATGTTCATGTTCCTTCACCGCGATTTTGATCCCTATGCCCCTTTGCCGCATGCGGGTATTTTTACAGACGGGCAAGGCGATCCTACAGATCATATAGCCAACAGCGAAGTGGCGGTGCGGCTAAGGTTTGCGTATAAAGAACGTTTTCTGGAAGGCAACTACTATCGCGTAAGTCTCGGTAGTAAATATCCTATTGTAGAAGCTCGTTATGGTATGGGCATCAAAAACTTTTGGAACAGCGGTTATGAATACCAGAAGGTGTCGCTCAGCATATCCGATGAGGTGAAGATTGCGCCTCTGGGAAGCCTTTACTACAACCTCTTTGCCGGCAAGTATTTTGGAACACTTCCTTACCCCTTGCTTGAAGTGCATCCGGGCAATGAATTTTTGTACTACAACAAGTATGCGTTTAACATGATGAACCGCTACGAGTTTATCAGCGATCAGTATGCCGGGGTAAATATTGAGCACAACATTGGCGGTGGCGTATTCAATTATATTCCTTATCTCAAAAAGCTAAAGATGCGTCAGTTCTGGACGGCAAAGGTGTTGTATGGAAGTCTGAGTGATGCCAACAAAAACCTGAATCTGGACAAAGGGTATCCGTTCCGTACGCTTTCTGATAAACCTTATATCGAACTGGGTACGGGTATCTCCAACATACTTCAGTTGTTTCGTTTAGACTTTGTATGGCGTGTGTCGCCCGATCTTTTACCCGGTGAGAGCAACGATCGCTACTTCGGCATCTTCGGCAGCGTGCGATTTAATTTTTAGCGATTATCGCCGGATGATCAGTTCTACCCTGCGGTTGCGGTTTTTACCTTCTTCGCTATCATTGTCGGTAATGGGGTTTGCCTCGCCCCAGCCCTTGGTGTGGATGTTCATTTCATTGATGCCCATGTACAGCAGCATAGAAGAAACCAGATGTGCACGCAGATAAGAGAGTTCTTCATTGATCATAGGTGTCCCTGAATTGTCCGTATAGCCATTTACATAAAAAACATATCCACCAACATGATCGAGCCAGGGCTCGAGCGCTGTGCTGATGATGTACTTGTCGCTGTCGCTGAGCTTTTGACTGTTGATGGGAAAGTAGATTGTCGCAATGAGGCTATCATTAACCGGCGCTATATAATCCGAAGGCAGCAGTGCAATATTTTTCCGGATCTCTGTACCGGGCGGAAGGCTTGCGAGGTCCAGCGTATCTTCTCCGTCGAGATAGGAAACCCTGTCTGTATGCAAGGCATATTTTTTACCGGCTATCAGCGTCATCGTAAAGCTGCCATCTCCGCGGTTGCTGTTGAAATGATAGATGTCTTGTCCTGTGGCTGCATCGCGCACAAAAACGCTGGCATAGTTCAGCCTTTCTCTACTCAGACTGTCGTAGGTATAGCCTTTCACGACTTGCACGGGCACAGGTTGCAATGGCTCGGGCAGATTCGTTTTATAAATATCAAAATCGCCGGTGGCTTTATCACGGTCGGACGAAAAATAAAGATGCTTGCCGTCAATGCTTACACAAAGACTGCTCTCGTCGGCTGCAGAATTGATTGGCATACCCATATTGGTCGCCACCGCCCAGGTGCTATCCGTCACCTTTTGCGAAAAGAAAAGATCGGCACCACCAAAACCCGTTCTGCCATCGCTTGAAAAGTACAACGTGTTGTTGTCTATATGCAGAAAGGGAGAGGTTTCATTGCCCGCGGTATTGATGTTGGGTCCGAGATTGCGCGGCGCCTGCCAGAGCCCGTTTTCAAAGCGGCTTACCCAAATGTCCATGCCGCCGTATCCACCCTCTCGGTTGCTCACAAAATATAGCTCGCGATTGTCCGGCGAAAGACAGGGCATTCCCTCGTAGGCAGGTGTGTTGATGGTAGCGCCAAAACTCTGCGGTACCGACCAGTTGCTGTCGGCTGTGTACGCCATATAAAGATCGCAGCCACCCTGCGCCCAGCCATTGAGGCTTCTGTTTTCGCAGCGCATAAAAAACAAGTAGTGCCCATCTGCCGATATCATCTGTGCCGCTTCCTGATCGGCGGTATTAGGTGGACTGCCCATATTGCGTGCGGAGTACCATTCGCCGCAGGTATCCATTTCTGCTACATAAAAGTCCTCATCCGAATTATTTCTTCGCCGTGTGAGGTACAATTGTTTTTCGTCGGTGCTGATCCAGGGAAACATTTCTGCATCGCTGGTATTGATGGCAAAGCCCATGTTCGTAACGGTGTCTTTCCATTTGCGATTCATCTCCCGCTGCACAAAAAAGGCTTGCTCTTTCAATGCCATCCATTCCTTACCGTTCGAGGCGGCATTGTTGATCACCGACAAAGCTTCTGCAGGTTCACCGTTCGCAATAAGGCTTTTCGCCAGCGGATAGGCAAAGAGTGCATAGCCGCGAGGAGTGGTGGTATAAGCTTTTCGGAAAACTGCGACCGCTTTTGAAAAGCGATGATCATGAAAATACCAGTTGCCCAATATGCTGTAAGCATCGGCGAAGTTGCGGTCTTCTTCCAGGGCATGCTCCATTGTGTTGCGCGCTTCCTCATGTTCTTTTTTCATTTCCTGCTGCAATGCCTTGTTGTAAAGCTTTTGCGCACGGCTTTCCGTTTGTGCAAGGGCACTGTTATAAAGCAAAAGGAAAAAAAGAATGGCTGTAAGTCCGCGCATGAACGGCTCAAAAATAATAACCACGGGCGTTAAACGGTAAACCTGAACTTTGTAACTTCCTTTTCAGCACACGATTGCCGTTATGTCCACAAAAATTACCTGTCCGAATTGCAACCATCAGTTTGAACCTACAGACGCCCTGCGCGAAGAAGTACAGCGCGAGCTACGCAATAAAATGGTGGAATGGCAAAAAAAGAAGGACGAAGAATATGCCCAAAAAGAGGCGCAGCATCAGCAACAGCTAAGCCAGGTAAAACAAGAACAGGAAAAAGCCTTTCGCGCGCAGATGGAAGCCGAGCGGCAGAAGCTGGCTACCGACCTGCGCGATGAAATTGGCAAAAAGTTCAGCTTTGACTATGACACCAAACTGAAACATCTTGAAGACGCCAACAAAGAACGCGAAGAACAGTTGAGAATAGCCCGTGAAAAAGAACTTGCCTTTTTGAAGAAAGAGGAAATGCTGATGCGCCGGGAACAGGAAATGGAACTGCAGCAGCAGCGCCTGTTGCGCGAAGAACGGGTTCGTATTGCAGAAGAGCTGAAGAAGCAAACTGAAGAAAAAGAAAAACAGATGTTGGGTGAGTTTCAGCTAAGGCAGAAGGAATGGGAAATGAAATTTGAGCAGCAACAGAAAGCCCTGGAAGAAGCCCGCAAGAAAGCGCAGCAGGGCTCTATGCAACTGCAGGGCGAAGTGCAGGAACTGGCACTGGAAGCTCTGTTGCGCAGCAGCTTTCCTTTTGATGTGGTGAGCGAAGTGGGCAAAGGTGTTCGTGGCGCCGACTGCATACAGAAAGTGCGCAACAACTTCGGACAGGAATGCGGCAGCATTATCTTCGAAAGCAAACGCACGAAAGATTTTAGTGCCGACTGGATCGAAAAACTAAAGGCGGATGCCCGTGTTATGGGTGCGGATGTGGCGGTGATTGTTACTCAGGCTATGCCCAAAGACATGGATTGCTTTGGCGAGAAAGACGGCGTGTGGATCTGCAGTTTTGCAGAAGTGAGGGCACTGGCAACCGTCCTCCGCGATCTGATCATGAAAGTGTATAACGCGGCTAAAAGCCAGGAAAATAAGGGCGATAAAATGCAGATGCTGTACACCTATCTTACCAGCAATGAGTTTTCAGAACAGTGGAAAGCCATTCGCGAAGGATTTATGACCATGCGTATTTCCATACAAAAAGAGCGCGACCAGATGGAAAAACTCTGGAAGGCGAGAGAAAAGCAATTGGAAAAAGTATTGCTCAATGCCGCTCATATCCGGGGATCTATAGAAGGAATTGCAGGTATGGAGCATGTAGATCTCAACCTAACCTCTGGTGATGACGGTTTTTTGCTGGAAGGGTGAGAAAGAAAACAAGATGATTTTGTGATGTCGTCGAAATGATAAAAAAGCAATTTAAAATATTACCCACCGGGCTTTTCCGGGCTTACTGCGAGCAGGTGACGGAGGCTTTTCTCCTGCGCATGCAACAGTTGCAGGAAAGCGAATTGACAATTGATAGCTTCAGCTTTTACACTTCGGTATCTGCTGTTTTTTCATCCAGAATAGAAGGCGAGGAAATTGAGCTGGATTCCTACATCAAGCATAAGCGCTTCGGAATACCTTTTTTGCCGGATTATACGCAGAAGACGGACGATTTATACAATGCCTATCTTTTTTCGCAAAAAACGAAGTTGAATTCGGTCAACGTTTCCGCCGCGCATAAAATATTGAGCGGGCATTTACTTCCTACAAGCAGACAAGGAGCGCTGAGGGTGGGAAACATGTATGTGACCACACCGGAGGGGCGAATTGAGTATGTAGCAGCCGTTCCTGCCATAGTGCACCAGGAACTGGAAAAATTTTATACAGACGTTGAACTGCTTCTAAATTCGGATTTAACAACTCAGGAAATATTTTTTTACGCCTCTTTGCTGCATCTGGTATTTGTCAAGATTCACCCTTTTGAAGATGGCAATGGAAGAACTGCAAGACTGATAGAAAAATGGTTCCTGGCTGAGAAGTTGGGCGAAAAAGCATGGCTGCTTCAATCGGAGAAAACCTATTACCAACTACACGATGCATATTATCATTCTATCCGTTTGCTAGGATTGGAATATCAAGAACTGGACTATACCAAAGCCCTTCCGTTTTTGCTCATTTTGCCCAAGGCGCTTGAAACCGGCGAGTCCGGTACGTAGCACAATCAATAAAGGCAGGATTTTTTTTAACTGCCAAAGGGATTTTCTGCCGCTGTCTTGAATTCATTCCATACTTCTGCTACTATTTCTGCAGCGGGTTTTATTTCACTAATCATGCTGCTCACCTGCCCAATTTCCAGTTCGCCCTCGTTCAGGTCGCCTTCAAACATGCCTCTTTTTGCGCGGGCGCGTCCCAGTAGATCGGTGAGTTCATCGACCGTTGCACAACTATCTTCTGCCTGCTGCACTTGTTCGTAAAAATGATTTTTGATCAGCCGCACTGGGGTAAGCTTTTTGAGTGCGAGCTGCGTAGCGCCTTCCTGTGCGGCAACTACCGCTTCTTTAAAATTCTGATGGCTTGATGCCTCGGGGCTACACACAAAGCGGCTGCCCATTTGTACGGCTTCGGCACCCAGCGCCATTATCGCAAACATAGCGCGACCGGTAGCAATGCCTCCTGCTGCAATCAGCGGAATGGAGATCGCCTTTCTTACAGAAGGTATCAGGCAAAGCGTAGTGGTTTCTTCACGACCATTATGACCGCCCGCTTCAAAACCTTCGGCAACTACCGCATCTACGCCGGCATCTTCGCTCTTCTTTGCAAACTTTGCGCTGCTCACCACATGCACCACTTTTATGCCTTCCGCTTTTAGCGTTGCGGTCCAGGTTTTCGGATTGCCCGCCGAGGTAAATACGATGGGAACTTTTTCTTCAATAATTACCTTCACGTGCTGCTCAATATCGGGGTAGAGCAGAGGAAGATTTACGCCAAAAGGTTTTTGTGTCGCACCCTTGCATTGTTGGATGTGTTCGCGCAGCACTTCCGGATACATACTGCCCGCGCCAATTAATCCGAGTCCGCCGGCATTGCTCACCGCCGATGCCAGCTTCCAGCCCGATGCCCAGATCATGCCCGCCTGTATGATGGGCAATTCAATGCCAAACAAGCGTGTGATGCGGTTGTCGAAACTATTTTGGTCAGCAGAAAATTTTCCCTGGAAAAGCATATTTTAATGTGCTAATGTGCTAATGTGCTAATTTGCTGATGTGCTAATGTGCTAATGTGTATAAGAAATCTCGCTTTCATTGGCTAATTATCAAATTAGCTAATTGTCAAATTACCCTAAATCTATTTCAGTATTGTCGCCGATATTGAGGCTTTGACTGAGTCCGCGCACAAAGGCATCGTTGCCGATGATGGAAGAATGTAAAACCACTTCATTCAGTTCTGCAAAAGAGCCAATGATCGAATCTTTCACGATGGAGGAGTTGATCGTCGTGTGCTCTCCAATAGATACATTGGGTCCGATAATGGAGTTGCGGATATTGCAGCCTTCGGCAATATTGACCGGAGGAATCACCACCGTATTATCGAATTTATAAGGTGCACTTTGTCCACCCTCCTCATCCATTTGTTTGAGTAAAATGGCATTGGTGGAGAGCAACGTTTCTTTTTTGCCACAGTCGAACCAGTTGTTTACCCTAAAGGCTTTGAATTCGATACCGGCTTCTATCATCTGCTGCAAAGCATTGGTAAGATGGTATTCGCCGTCTTCGTCCACGCGATTGTACAAATGTTTGTCGAGCGCAGCATACAAGGCTTTTGTTTCTTTGATGTAATAAACGCCTACCATCGCCATGTTCGACTTTGGAATGAGGGGTTTTTCCACCATGCGCAGCACTTTATCGTTATTGTCTATTTCTGCTACGCCAAAGCTCCGCGGATCATCCACTTTGCGTACCCCAATCAGCGACACATTGCTGTTGAGCAGGTCTTTTACATTGTAGTCAAAAATGGTATCGCCCAATACGATCAACACTTCGTCGTCCTGCACGGCATCGCGGGTAAGCCAGATGGCATGACCCGTACCGCGCCGATCGTTTTGGGTAACCAACGTGTAAGAAAGATGAGGATAAGTCTTGGCTATGTACCGTTGAATTTTTTCACCGAGATAACCGATAACAAATACAAATTCTGTGACGCCCGCATCGAGCAGTTGATCTATGATAACACCCAGAATGGTTTTGCCCGCTATGGGAATCAAAGCCTTGGGTTGCGTATAAGTGAGTGGTCGGAGTTTGGTGCCGGCACCAGCAACGGGTATGATGGCTTTCACAATCTTGGTTTTAGTTCAGAGAATGAAGTCGCCAGGCGGTGAGCTGCCTGCCGTTTCCGCGGTGAAAATACTAATAATGAAAGAACGAGGCAGTTATCTTAGCCTTAAATAGTAAATTTGGTCTGTCTCGCATTCTTGTTCCTGAAAAATCTCTAATTGAAACTGCAAGAACCCGTGTCTTGAAAAATAAGATTATATAGAATGATGAAAAAGCTCAGTACACTGCTGATAGCTGTTGTTTTTTTTGCTGCAAACAGCATGGCGCAGAATTTACCGGAACAGGATTGCAGTGGTGCAATTCCGGTTTGTCAGCCTGTTTATACACAAGCTAATTCATATGTAGGATATGGACCTACAGATGAGTTGAATTCTGCGAATGAAGACTGTTTGCTAAGTGGTGAAAATAACACGGTATGGTACATCATTAATATCTCGTCTTCAGGAACACTTGTGTTCGATATCACACCTAATAATCCTAACGACGATTATGATTTCGCTGTGTGGGATGCAACAGGAATTGGCTGTGCCGCTTTGAATAATCCTCCAACTAGATGTAATTACGCATCCAACGGGGCAAGTTTACCAGGAGGTCTAACAGGTCTTTCAACAACGGCGGCTTTGCCATCATATGGTGCAGGTGGTCCAAGTTACAGCTCTGCGATCAATGCCATTGCCGGGCAAACTTATATTTTAGTGGTTGACAATTTTTCTAACACTCAGTTTGGTTATACGCTCGACTTTTCCGCATCAACAGCATCAATATTTGATACTTTAAGTCCTACATTCACTTATGCAGGCTCTCATTGTGGCACCATTAGCAATCAGATCAATGTATCCATGTCGGAGCCGGTAAAATGTAACTCCATAGATGCCAACGGCTCTAATTTTTACATTACGCCCAATGTTCCGGGTGTGAGCAATGTAGTGGCTGCATCGAGCGCTACTTGCTCCGGTACCTCTTTGTTTACCAACAACTATGTGGTGCAGTTTGCCGGCACTTTGCCGCCGGGCACTTACTGGCTGCATGCGCAGCAGGGCAACGACGCCAATTCTTTGCTCGACAACTGTGGCAATGAACAGAGCTACGATGATTCCATTCAGTTTATTATGGTTGCGGGCAATCCACCGCAGATGGTTCGTCTCGATACGCCGGCTTGTATTCGTGCAAGGGTTATTTTGGACCGGGCTATCAGTTGCGCCACGGTTGCCGCCAATGGCAGCGATTTTACCATCAGCGGACCATCAACCGTCAATGTTGTCAATGCAGTTCCCATCGGTTGCAACGCAGTCAACATGACCGATACGATAGACCTTACGTTCGACCGTTCCATTGTTGTTGCAGGTACTTACACCCTCGGTGTGCAAGTGGGTACCGATGGCAATTCTATTGTTGATACCTGCAATGTCTCTATTGCGGGAACCCTATCCTGGGAAGTATCCGACAAGGGAGTTGTTGCTTCTGTAAATCCTGATTTGCTTTGCGATCCCGGCTATGTGCAGCTTACGGCAAACACAACACTGCAGCCGCTTACGCCCACATCCTTTGCCTGGCAGCCAGCGGCTTTCATTTCCGATACTACTGCTTCGTCCACACTGGCGTTTGTCAATCAAAGCGCTGACTATTATGTGCGAATGCTCGACCAAGATTATTGTTACCGGAGAGATACAACAAGCGTCATTCTTAGTGTACGCAATCCGGGAATGATACAGCCATTTGATACTGCAATCTGTATTGGTGATGCCGCACAGCTTACGGCTACCGGCGGACTGCAATATGCATGGTTTCCGGTGCAGGACTTAAGCTGCACTACTTGTCCTGATCCCATTGCTACGCCGCAGCAAACCACTACCTATTATGTATCTATAAGCGACCAGTACAACTGTGCCGATACGCTGGGGCAAACCATCATAGTATTTCCGTTGCCGCAAGTGGATGCGGGCGATGATGTGACGATTTATTATGGTCAACAAACTGAGCTGCATGCCGGCGCTGAAGGCATTATTTACCTGTGGACGCCAACCACCGGACTCAATTATTTCACAGAACCCAACCCTATTGCCTCGCCACAAACAACCACTACTTACACGATTAAAGTGATTGATGCTAACCAATGCAAAAATTCGGATTCAGTTACGGTATTTGTACGTGATGATATTCCGGTAATTATTCCGAGTGCTTTTTCACCCAACGGCGATGGAAGAAACGATGTATTCCGTATTGCCAATTCGAGCTTTCACCGACTGCAGGAGTTTCGCATTTTTAATCGCTGGGGACAGGAAGTATTTTCTACCACCGATATAAAGAAGGGCTGGGACGGAACGTTCAACAATATTCCGCAGGAAGCTGGCGTGTACAACTATCTTATCCGCGTAGCGTATCCCGATGGTAAAGTGGAGCTATTTAAAGGAGATGTGACGCTGGTACGTTAACACCACGATACAAAAAATTAAAGGGCATCTTTCGGTGCCCCTTTTTTTGTCGTCATGATCTGCTACAAAGTATTTTGAAAGGAACGCAGCTTATCAACCAGTGCGGCGCTGTTGCCCATTACATCGCCGGTCATAGCCTTGATGCTGATGTACAGTTTTTCCTGAGTCTGATGAATTTTATTGAAGCCAGCTTTGTCGGCAGTGCCGGCGGCAGCAGCTTTTTCGGCGCTTGCTCTCATGCTCTGCTGTATCATATCAATCAATTCGTTCAGCGCCTGCGCGGCAAGCTTTGCAGACTGGCGTGAAGTATAGGCACTGAATTCGTTTATTTTAGATGCAAACTTTGCCTTTTCCGGCGCTGCCTGCACCGTCTTTTCAGTACGGCCTGCCTGCTGTGCGGCAACCGGCGCTGCCGCCATCATCAATAGTCCGCTGACAAGAATGAGTCTTTTCATTTATTGGTCGGTTTTTGTAAAGTTAATGTTTGTGTCCTTTAAGACATACCCTTTGCTGTGGTAACGTTGGGTAGCGCCCGAAAATTACTTGTGCTTAGCTTTGTGGCATGGCAGCTTCAAGAATCGCCGGTGTGATCGTGCTCCTGATGGTGATTGCCGGTCTGCTGGGTTACCGGGTTTATCGAGACAAGCCTGAGGCGGCCAATAGTCTGGCAATTAGCTCAGGACAAGCACGCGCGGCCCAACCTGACAATCAACAAAAAATCGGGCAGGCTCTTGCGCTGTTACAAACCGGAGATGTGGTACTTCGTACCGGAGCCGATATGACCAGCTATATGTTTGCGCAGCTCAATCCCACCGACAAAACCTTTGCACACTGTGGCATTGTGTCGGTGGAAGGAGGGATGCCCTGGGTGTACCACAGTATTGGCGGCGCAGATAATCCCCATCAAACGGTGGTGCGCGAGCCGGCCCGTCGTTGGCTGGCCCCGGAGCGGGTATTGATTTTCGGGGCTATAAGGTTTCAGTTAGATAGTGCGGCACGTCAGTCTATTGCCGTAGTAGCGCGGAAATATTACCGGCAACACCGCAGTTTCGACCTCGACTTCGATCTTCGAACGGACGACAAGTTATATTGTGCCGAGTTTGTGTATAAAGCGATTTCGGAGGCTGTCCATCAAAAGGATTTTTTCAACATCACCCGGAAGATGGGCTATGCTTATGTCTCTGTCGATAATATCTTTCTCAATCCGCGGGCGCAGTTCATTTGCCGCATTCATTATAAGTAATACCTTTGCCCGACCATATTCATAAATAAAAATAAGATGAAGCGGATATTATTTTACTCTCTTTCGGTTTTTGTCATGCTTGCAGCGCTTTCTTCCTGCAATAGAAATCCCGAAAAGGCCACCGCAGAAAAGTTTCTGAACGGCTTGTATCATTACAACTATGAGGATGCCAAAAGCGTTTCTACAGAGGAGACAAAACGAATGGTAGATCTAATGGCTCAGTTTTCTGCCATGATGCCCGATTCGGTGAAGCAGGCCGCCAAGAAAGTGAAAATAGATGTAAAAGATGTGAAGGTAGATGGAGATAAAGCCGTGGCCACTTACACTACGTCTGACGATGCACAGGAGAAGAAGCTGAACATGATTAAGAAGGATGATAAATGGCTGGTAGAATACAGCAAGATGGATTCTACTGAAGACGAGAATGCCACTCCGGAAACTGAAGAGCCCGCAGAACAGAATGGCGCTGAAACCGCCCCGGCAGAAGATGCTGATTCCACAGCACACTAAACCGCTCTGAAATTTTTTGTACAGGTCCCGGCGAGCAAATGCCGGGATTTTTTTTCAACGGATATCGCCGGTTAACGCCCGCTATTTTTTATGTTGCGTCAACGATCACTGTAGGAGTTTCATGTCTGGCACCCTTTTTAAGATTCGCGGCATTGCACTGTTTTTCGCTCAGGTGTTTCTCACACTGAAGGGGGCGGCTTATTTCGGGAAGTTTATCTCTCCCTTGCTGCTCTTCCTTGCCTTTATAGATCTGTTTTTCCTTTACCTCAGCTATCTTGTCCACTATGGAGTGCCGCCCGAAAGCAAAGTGACGCGTAGGCATGCAGTCGTTGGTTTTTTCATGGGTGCAGCAGCCGTGGCGTTGTGTATCCCCGCTTGTCGGCAATTGTTTCGGAGCGTACCGCATCCTGTAGATTTTTCGGACGTGTTGCCGCAGTTAGAATTTCAGTACGATAGCTTTTTGCAGGGGAAAATGCCCTACCGACCCATGGTGCTGCCGCACTCAAGGCCTTTTCCGGTCTATATGCCAATGCATTGGCTGCCTGTGTCGTTGTCGCGGCTGGCTCATGTAGATGTTCGGTGGTGCGGTCTTGCCGTGTTGGCTATCGTGAATGGTGTGTACGGTGCAAAGGTTTGGAGTACACGATCCGGCCTGTTTTTCAGAATGCTGGCCATTTCGTTGCCTCCGTTTGTTCTTTATGGCTTTGTGCAATGGGGCGAGCGAGAGATTGCCGTATCGCTGGAGACGGTTGTAGCCGGATATTATCTGCTGCTTGGCGCTGCACTCTGGCACCGGCGCTTAGTGCCGGTGGCCCTCGCCATAGGTTGCTGTCTGTTGTCGCGCTACACGCTTATTTTCTGGCTCCCCTTGTTTTTTCTCACGCTATGGTGGGCAAAGGGTCTCTTGAAAACCGCTCAGGCGGCGGTGATCGTACTGGTTATGCTTTTGGTGGGGTATATTCTTCCCTTTCTTCTGCGCGATCCTTCAATCTTTCTCACAGGTCTTGCTTATCACAACAGTGCTGCGGAGTATGAATGGGAGTATGGCGCGTGGAGTTTCGAGACCGGTGTATATTTTGCGCCCCATATTCATGCTTTGCTCAGAGGCAGCTTTACTTATCAGGTTTTTGTAGCCCGCGCCCTGCAGGCCACGGCCATGTTGCTCATATTTTTTGCGGGTGCAGCCGGATATCGGCGCTGGCGCCGCGAAATGGACGTGTTTGATTTCGGTCTCGCTGCCTTATACCTTACTATTTTTTGCTTTTACATGATCGGGCCCCTTACCTACCGATATTATATGATCACGCCATTGGTGCTGGCATCGGTTCTCTGTGCACGAATGCTATGCGGCGGAAAGCCTGAGAAAACCGGATCTTTTGCCGGTCAGAAAAATAAGTAGGTCAAAATGATCGAGCTGATGATACCCACGAGATCGGCAAGCAGCATGGAGCCAATGGCGTACCGTGTGTTTTTTACGGACACGGCACCAAAGTACACCGCAATCACGTAAAAGGTAGTGTCTGAAGAGCCCTGCAATACACAGGATAGACGGCCGGCAAAGGAGTCGGGGCCGAAAGTCTTCATGGTGTCGATCATCATTCCCCGTGCACCGCTGCCGCTCAGCGGTTTAATGAGCGCCGTAGGAATTCCGTCCACAAACTTTGTATCGGCACCGAGAGCAGCGAAAAAGTTTTTCATGCCCTGAATCACCACATCGAAGCTGCCACTGGTGCGAAGCATGCTGATGGCCACCAGCATACCCACAAGGTAGGGTATGATGCGTATGGCTGTCTCGAAACCACCCTTGGCACCGGATATGAAGGCATCGAAAAGGTCTATTTTTTTATAGAGTGCCCCGGCAATGATCAGCACAAAGATGGCAAGTATAAGGCAGTTGCTCAGCAGCGAAGAGAACGACTGTACCGATGAGGCACTTAGGGTATGAAGGTAGAGCACCAGCGCCGCTATCAGCGCGGAAAGTCCGCCCACCCAAGCCAGAATAACTGGCTGAAACAGGTTGATTTTCTGGCGTGCAGCTACGATTGTCATGGCAGCCATGGTGGCAATAAACGTAGCAATCATGCAGGGCACAAAGATGTCGGTAGGGTTGGCCGCCTGCAGTGCCGACCGCGTGGCGATGATGCTGACCGGAATGAGGGTAAGCCCGGAGGCGTGGAGACACAGAAACATGATCTGTGCGTTGGAGGCCGTGTCTTTGTTGGGGTTTACTTCCTGCAGGCTTTCCATAGCCTTGATGCCAAACGGCGTTGCAGCGTTGTCCAGACCCAGCAGATTTGCGGAAAAATTCATCATCATATGCCCCATGGCCGGATGCCCTCGTGGCAGGTCGGGAAACAGTCGGGAAAAGAACGGACCAATGATCCTTGAAAGCAGTCTGATGCCACCAGCACGTTCTGCAATGCTCATAAAACCCATAAACAAGGCCATGATACCGACTAAAGCAATAGCAATATTTACGGCTACTTTACAGGTTTCAATAATGCCGTCTGCTTTCTTTACGAGTCTTTTTTCTATCTGCCGAAAGTTGTACACAGTAGCTGCCGGATAGCGCGACCGCCAGTAAGCAAACGAGTCGGGGCTGCCCACAATGATCTGAGCCGGATGCACACTATCTGCGGCAAAAAGTCCGTAGTCCTGCAATCTTTTTTGAAAAGCATCTTTGTTGCCCATGCCCGCCTGCTGCGGATCGCCCGCAAGGACGTAGTACGCAGGATCGTAAGCATCATCAGATTTGCCGGTCACCATTCTGCTGAAGATATCCTGATCACCCGATAGGAAGTGAAAGCCCGCTACCGTTACAGCAATGAGAATGAATGCAGCCCAGATTCTGCTTAATGCCATAGAAAATCGTTTTTGCCCGAAAACAAAATGAAGTTAGTCTTTCAGAGCAAACTTTTCAGGCGCTAAGAGCCATCTCCTCAGATGGGTTGGCGAGGCTGCGGCGTTGACGGATTCAGCATCATGGCATAGTTCATGAGCTGGAAGATGCTGTTTTCTTCATGGTTCATAAAGTTTACCGACATCTGGTAGTGAAATGCATCCGATTCATACGCGCCACCCGTCACGGTCATGTTATTCAGCAGTCTTTTGGTTTCGGCAAGCGCCCTGATCTGCGTGCTGTCCGTAAGCGCTGAAGGTTGCACCGCACCGAGCAGTTTCTGAAAGTCAACAAAGAAGCCTAAGGGCTGACCCTTCAGTTCATTGCCTACTATTGCGGGCTTAGCCTCTTTTTTGTAACTGCCGGATAAAAAGCCCTGAGCGGTTTCCAAACGATTGGAGATGGCCAGGTATTGATCTCCTTTTACCAGAAAAACAGAGTCATTAAGGACGGCATACACGTTATTTCCTTTGGCGGTAATCAGTGATTTTCCTTCCAGCCATGTCATCAGTTTATCGAATTTTTCACGCTTGCCAATTTTCATGGCATAGAGCACATTCATGGAAGGGAAGGATCCTGTATAGTTGACCGTTGCGGAGTCTGAGGTGGTATAGGTCGTATTTTTATAGCTAACGCTGAAGTCGTTGACAGCAAGGGCCATTTCACCATCGAAAGCCTGAAGGATATCGTCGGTAGTCAAACCCTGATCAGCAAGTGCTAGGTTGACAAAGCCTAGTACGCCCAGTTTTTCCAGCATGGCTCGCGTGCCCTCCGGCGACATGCCAAAGGCCAGCAGCATGTCCAGATCGTGTGCGGGCAACCGTTCCATTGTCTCAGCACTTACCCTTGCGGCGCCGAATTTTTTGGCAATATCTTTTATCGCATCAGAAATATAGTATTCCATATCGCCGGTGATTTTGCCCTTTTCAAAATCAAAGCCTGCGGCAAAGGCAGAACCTGCCCAGAGCGTGCCGGAAAGCGCCAGCTCAGACGGCATTCCCATTTTTGCTGCGTTTTGATTCATCAGCGATTCATAGTTGATCCAAAGCGTCATGTCGTGGCCCTTCGATTCGAGCTTTTTAAAACGTTTGTCATCGGTCAACGTATTCGTTTTTTCCACCGAAAAAGCCTGTTGCATTTCTGCCGCCAGCGTTGCCTCATCTACTTCCCGGGGTGCGGCTGCCGGTGGCATAACGGTTGCTCTATCCGCGTCTGCAGACATATCTTCAAGATTGATCGTGTCCACCGGAAGTAGTTCTGGTTCACTTCTGTCCAGCAGGTTCATCACAATCAGTACATCTTTCGTCCATCCGGCATACATACCGTTCACCAGTTTAGCCTCTTTCCTATCTCCAGCCGAAGTGATTGTTGCAGCCGTGAAGGTCTTTTGAACATAGGCTTCCCATTTTGTTTCGTCTTCCAGCGGTATAATGGCGGTGATGCGTACACGGCTGTCTGCCTGGCTGTTGCGCACATAGAGGTAAGAGGTGCTCATGTGGCGGATGCCAGCGTTGCCGAGGTCTTCCATTGCTGTGTGCTGGGGCAGCCTGGCCTTCATTTGTTCGAAAAGCTTGCTGCCTACAAGGGCGCTCCATGCTATTTCTTTTCCAATTTCTTTGGTATTGAGACCGGCTACCACCACTGCATCCTTTGGGATGTACCTGGCATGATCGGGCATATTGTGGCATGAGCTCAGGAAGATAACAGCAAGGCCGAATAGGAGTGTGCGCAACTGTAAAGGCATAAAATCGTTTTTATGATTTGGTAAAAATTATCCCATACCGGGAAGGTATGGGATAATAAATCGTAGCAAAATTATAAATGTTACAGCACTAAAACGGAAGATCGTCTGCACTTTCGGGCGACGGATTATAAAAATTGCCGGTGTTGGCAGGGGGCACATTGCCGGCGGGCATGTTGGTGTAAGACGGCATAGCCTGAGCATTAGCCGGTGCGCCCGTACTCGCTGCTTCTATCCTCCACGCATCCAGATTAGTGATATAGCTCACTTTTCCGTCTTTTTCCCAACGGTTTCCTTTCAGATTAAATGACACTTTGATCATGTCGCCCACGTTAAAGCGGTCGAGTATATCACATTTGTTTTGCACCAACTGCATTTTTGCATAGTTGGTATATACATTCCCATTGATCTCCTCGGATATTTCCATTACAAACTCCCGCTTTCTGAAGCTCTCCTTCACTTGTTGCGTATCATACTTAACGGCCAGCTTTCCTGTTACTTCTAAACTCATGGTACTTTAATTAAAATATGAACAATTGATTGATTACGATAATTATATACCCGCAAAAAATACCTGCGGAGAAAGTAAATTTAATAAAAAAGTGCCTTATAAAAAGGCACTTGCCGGGAGATATATGGGGGTCGAACCCACGACCTTCGGAACCACAATCCGACGCTCTAACCAACTGAGCTAATATCTCCATCAAAGATTGGGAGTGCAAAGATAATGGGAAATTCGGGAATAAATCAACTCCATATTGTAACATGCCGGCTGCAAAAACGATACAGGACTAAAGGCTGCAACACTCAATAATTCTTTGCTTTAACAGTTTTTCCATTGAGAAGCCTATTATATTTGCGCACTTAATTTTCGCTTATGAAGCTACGCCTGATTTTGTTCCTTTCCTTATTCATCACCGCAGTCACGGGATATGCCCAGGACGTGGAAAAGTCAGGGTCGGGAAAATCTATTCTCGAAAAGCCTTCCCGCGATTTTGTGATGCTTCAATTCACGTACGACAACTGGGTAAGGCCCGACTCTATACGCACCACTGGCTTTGGCCGGGGATTTAATGCCTATATCTGTTACGATTTTCCTATTGCAAAGTCTAACTTCAGTTTTGCGGCGGGCATTGGCATTGGTACCTCTAATATCTACCTCGACAACCAGCAGATCATAAACACCGACACCGGCGCATCGGCTCAGGTGCGTTTTGTCAACGAAACAACCGATTATAAAAAGTACAAGCTTACAACTGCCTATCTTGAGGCTCCCTTCGAACTTCGTTTTTTCGCCAATAAAGAAAATCGAAACAAAGGCTTTAAAATGTCTGTAGGCCTGCGAATTGGTACACTTGTAGGAGCGCATACCAAAGGACGTCGCTCGGTAGATGGAACAAAATATATAGACAAAGAAACCAGCCGGCGGTTTATGGAGACCTGGCGTTTTTCGGGCATGGCACGTATTGGCTATGGTAATTTTTCCCTGATGGGAACTTACAATCTGAACAATCTGTATAAATCGGGTCTGGGTCCTGAGCTTACCCCTTACTCGATTGGTATTTGCATCAGCGGACTTTAACTGACTCGTTCATTTTCGACACCTATTTTAAAATCGTCTGCACACAAAGCAGGCGATTTTGGTTTATGCTTATACGACTATCGGCAAAGCAAAAGTATTAAAGTGGTAAGTTGCCCTAACTTTATTCCTACAAAAGCGGAAGATGAACTATGGGATCACCAACGATTGAAACGCTCGGTGCTTTAAAGGCATCTGGCTACAAAAGCAGATCGGTAAAACAGGAAGTGAGGGAAAATCTCATTGCCGGATACAAAACAAATCAAACACCTTTTGAAGGCATTCTGGGCTATGAAGACACCGTAATCCCCGATGTGGAAAGAGCCTTGTTGTCGCGGCACAACATTCTTTTTCTGGGCTTGCGCGGGCAGGCGAAAACGCGAATGGCAAGAGCGGTGGTAAACCTGCTCGATGAATGGATACCGGTGGTAGAGGGCAGCGAGATCAATGATGATCCGCTGGCACCGATATCGCTTTATGCACGACAGCTTATTGAAGAAAAAGGCGACGAGACACCCATTGCCTGGCTGCATCGCAGCGATCGCTATGGCGAAAAACTGGCAACACCTGACGTTTCTGTTGCGGACCTTATTGGTGATGTGGACCCTATAAAGGCCGCTAATCTCAGGCTCAGCTTTGCAGACGAACGTGTGATACACTATGGCATCATTCCTAGGTCGCATCGCGGCATATTTGTGATCAACGAGCTGCCCGATCTTCAGGCGCGCATTCAGGTTTCCTTGTTTAATATCCTTCAGGAAGGCGATATACAGATACGAGGTTTTAAACTGCGCCTGCCGCTCGATATTCTTTTTGTATTCACTGCCAACCCCGAAGACTATACCAATCGCGGCAGCATCGTAACGCCATTGAAAGACCGCATCGAAAGTCAGATCGTTACGCACTATCCTAAATCTGTTGAACTTTCTAAAGCCATCACAGAGCAGGAAGCCGATGTGTTGCCCGAGCAAATGGGAAGGGTGGAAGTGCCGGATATGTGCCGGATGCTGGTGGAGCAGATAGCTATGGAGGCTCGTAAAAGCGAGTATGTGGATCAGAAAAGTGGTGTATCCGCGCGACTGACCATCAGCGCTTATGAAAACCTGGTGAGCACGGCAGAGCGCAGGGCGCTAAAAGAAGGAAGCTCGAGAACGATGGTACGAATAGCCGATTTTGTTGGCGTGATGCCAGCCATTACCGGTAAGATAGAACTGGTGTATGAAGGCGAACAGGAAGGTCCGGCAAATGTGGCGATGCGACTTATCGGACAAGCGATTCGCACGTTGTTCACCCAATATTTCCCCGATCCGCAAAGTTTTAAAAGGACGGCGAAGGAACCGCAAAACAGAAAGCAAAAATCGAATCCTTATCAACCGGTGATTGACTGGTTTGGCAGCGGACACGAGCTGATGTTAATGCAGGACGCTACTGATGAAATGTACCGGCAAAAACTTTATCAGGTCGATGGATTGTACTCCGCGGTAAAACAATTTTATAAGCAGGCTGATGAACAACAAATGGCACTGCTCATGGAGTTTTTGCTACACGGGCTTTCCGAATTTTCGCTGATCAGTAAAAAAGGTCTGGAATCCGGCGGTTATAGCTTTGGTGATATTCTCGGCAGCATGCTGAACATGAACTTTGGAGAGACGGAAGATGATGAGGAAGAAAATTTCTAAAAAGAAAAGAGCGGCATTGAGGCCGCTCTTTTTGTAATTATCCTATTGCCTGCTTTAAGTCGGCGATAAGATCATCGATATCTTCAATGCCTACACTCAGCCTGATCAGTGAATCCGAAAGTCCGTTGGCAATTCTTTGTTCCCTTGGTATAGAGCCATGCGTCATCGTTGCCGGATGACCGATGAGCGATTCTACCCCACCGAGCGATTCTGCCAGTGAGAAAAGTTGAGTCTTGCGCAGCACATCATTGGCAGCGTCAATACTGTCATCTTTCAAGGTAAAGGATAGCATTCCACCGAAATCTCTCATTTGTTTTTTGGCTACCTGGTGGTTGGGATGATCTTCAAAACCAGTCCAGTAAACTTTGTCCACCTTTGGATGGGCGCGCAAAAATTCTGCTACTGTACGACCGTTTTCACAATGCCGCTGCATACGAACATGCAGGGTTTTGATGCCACGCAACACCAGCCATACATCGTGCGGTCCTGGTACGGCACCACAACTGTTTTGTATAAAACGCAGCTTTTCTTCCAGCTCGGCGCTATTCATTATCAATGCGCCATGTACCACATCGGAGTGTCCACCAAGATATTTGGTAGCGGAATGCAAAACAATATCTGCACCCCAGTCGAGCGGATTTTGTAAATAAGGCGAAGCAAAAGTATTGTCCACCACCAGTATCAGTCCGTGCTCTTTTGCAATCGTCCCGCAGGCTTCAATATCTACAATGTTGAGCAAAGGATTCGTTGGCGTTTCTGCCCAAATCATTTTTGTATGATCATTGATATATCCGCGGATATTTTCCGGGTTGCTCATATCAATGAAGTGAAACTTGATACCATAGTTGGCAAACACTTTTGTGAAGATGCGGTAAGTGCCTCCATACAGATCGTTGGCCACAATCACTTCATCGCCGGGCATGAGCAATTTCGCCACAGCATCAGTAGCCGCCATACCACTGCCAAAGCAAAGACCATATTTTCCGTTTTCGATATTTGCCAATGCATTTTGCAATACGGCTCTGGTAGGGTTTTGCGTCCGTGCGTACTCATAACCCTTATGCACACCCGGTGCTTCTTGCACATAAGTGGAAGTCTGATAAATCGGGGTCATGATCGCCCCTGTGGTAGGATCCGGTTCCACACCGGCATGTATGAGTCTTGTTGCGAGTTTATGTTTCTGATTGTCCATTGCGTTCAAAAAATTAATTGTGCGCAAAGGTAATGGCAATATCTAAAACAGCATTCAGTAGCGAGAAGCGGTAAAGATCACATCTACAGCATAGATACCCGGCGGCACCAGCATGCCTGGCTTTGCGAGATATTGTACGCTAAAGGTTTGGTTGTCGCCCTTCTGTGCCGCTTGCAGCAAAGGCTGATTGCCTGGGGAAAGCAATGCATAATTATTGTGATTGAACATGTTGGCAATGGTTCCGCCCGTGTTGTTCTCCTGTATTTTCAGATAGATGCGGGGAAGAAAATCAGAACTGATATGGTTTTTGTTTTGTGCCAAAGCATGTACGGTCACCGTAAAATTTCTGTTGGTACTTACCCTTAGCATTTGCCTCGGCGTTTCTATGCCATTCAGATAATCTTCAGCAGCATCAAATACCAGATGAAGTTCTGGTCCAATGTTCAGTTTGTTTTCTACAAAGCGAATATCTATGATGTCGCTCAGTACAATCTGGAGCGTCTGGCTGGCAACGGCATGGGCTTGGGCATGCAAAAACTTTTGTAAGGAAAGCGAAATCAAAGTGGTCAGAAAAATTCGTTTCATTTTAGTCAGTTAGCTTGATCTTCTTACTGACTGAACCGATATTTTTTTCAATGGGCAGCAAAACTGCTTTCAATGATTTTGCCGGTGAAAAATGTTTTGGCGATTAACCATGCCTTTGCCATTCGTTAACCGAAATTTGGTTAAGCAGCGTTGTTGACCAACCGCCCTGAAGCAATCGCTTAATAAGTATCTTTAGCCCATGGAAAAGTCGCATGTGCGCCCCTCCGATGAATTGAATCCGCAGGAGAGAGAATACGAAAACAGTATCCGACCGCAAAGCATTGAAGAGTTTTCCGGTCAGCCACAACTGATCGAAAACCTGCGCATTTTTATCAAAGCTGCTAATCTGCGTGGCGAGCCGCTCGACCATATCTTATTTCATGGACCTCCGGGATTGGGTAAGACCACTTTGTCGAGAATTGTAGCCAACGAGCTCAGTGTATCTATCAAAGAGACCAGCGGACCGGTAATAGAAAAGCCAGCCGATCTTGCGGGTTTGCTTACTAGCCTGGAGCCGCGCGATGTGTTGTTTATTGACGAGATACACCGGCTGAGCACCGTGGTAGAAGAATATCTCTATTCTGCCATGGAGGATTTTAAGATAGACATTATGATAGACAGCGGACCTGCGGCAAGATCTATAGCACTAAACATTAGTCCGTTTACGCTGGTAGGCGCCACTACAAGGTCGGGCTTACTCACTGCGCCGCTGCTTAGCCGTTTTGGAATAAAATCCCGACTTGACTACTATACTAAAGAAGTGCTGCAAAGAATAATTGTGCGGGCAGCGGGTTTGCTGAATGTGAAAGTGACATCTGATGCGGCTTTTGAGATAGCCGGGCGGAGCCGCGGCACACCACGTATTGCCAATGGATTGTTGCGGCGTATGCGCGATTTTGCACAGGTGTTGGGCAATGGAGTCATAGATATGGCAATAGTAGAACACGGGCTGCGCGCGCTCCATGTGGATGAAAGCGGGCTCGACGAAATGGACAATAAAATTCTGGCAACGCTGATTGACAAGTTTAAGGGCGGACCGACTGGTATTAGCAATATTGCTACTGCCGTGGGCGAAGAGGCAGGTACCATTGAAGAAGTCTATGAGCCCTTTCTCATTCAGGAAGGGTATATCATTCGCACACCGCGGGGAAGAGAAGCCACCGAACGCGCTTACAAGCACCTCAACCGCAGCAAGCCGGCAACGGGTGGTAGTCTGTTTAGTTAAGAGGGTTAGATGCTTTAATGATTGGGGTAGTTTTGTAAGAGAAGCATCACAATCCCTACCATCTTTTCTTTGGCTAACGGATCGGATTCCGCTATTAATAGGGTAAGGGTAGTCAACGTTTCGGGACTGATTTTTTTGATAAAGTCATGTCCGGATTTTTGTAACAGCCAGATGAAGGCGAAGGCGCCGCTTCTTTTGTTACCATCATTGAAGGGATGGTTTTTTATGATGAAGTACATTAAATGAGCTGCTTTCTCTTCTATGCTCGGATAGGCATCTTCACCAAAAACACTTTGAAAAACGTTTCCGAAAATTCCATCAAGGTTGCCAGAGCTTTTTTCCTGTGCAAACAACCGTGTAGCCTCGCCTTTTTTGATAAGTTCGCCTTTAAGTTGTTCCAGAGCTGTTCTAAGTTCAGCAGCGTTTGCTGTAATTTCTTTTTGTGTGCCTTTTAAAGGAAATTCATTTTTGTCATAACGATCTAAAGCAAAAAAGGTTTCTGAAAAGGATTGTATAAGTGATAAAATATCTTTTGCCTCGATGCTGTTGTTATGAATTGAAAACAGTTTTAAATCTTCGAGAGTTTGTAAAAATTGCGTCTTGTTTTCTTCCAGTCTTTTAGCGTTGATCGCATATCCTTTAACTAAATATTCCTTTAGTCGCTCCGTAGCCCATTGGCGAAACTGTACACCTCGTTTGGACTTTACTCGATACCCAACGGATATAATAACGTCAAGATTATAGTATTTAGTTTTGTATTTTTTTCCGTCTGCGGCAGTTGTCAAGGATTCCTTGACAACTGAATCTGAATCCAACTCCTCTTCTTTCAGACAATTATTTATATGTAAGCTTATGTTCTGCTTTGTCTGGTTGAACAAATTTGCCAATTGGCTTTGACTTAACCAAACGGTATCTTTCTCAAAATGTACTTCAACAAAAACCTCGGAATTGGGCGCTCTGAATATTTCGATCCCACTCATATAACGCTGTTTTAGCACTCCCGTTTTGGGGTTGACTGGATTAAATTAGTCCAAAATACTGCAAATCATTAGCCCCCCTTTGCCAAACTCCCCGCCTGCATCAGTACGTCTATAAACCTGTCCCAACTATATTTCTTCTTCTCTTCCAGAAGATTTTGCTGCAAATGAGGAATGGGCTCTTCAAAAAAACGAACAATGCCCTCGGCAATAGCTGCAGGATCAGGGTCGGTCACAAAGCCGGTCTTACCATCCTGCACCACTTCGTGCAAGCCGCCCACACGGGTCACTAACATGGGCTTTTCAAAATGGTAGGCAACTTGTGTGATACCGCTTTGTGTAGCGCTTCTGTAAGGCTGCACTACAAGGTCGGCGGCACTGAAATAATTTTTTACTTCATCGTTGGGTATGAAGTCGGTAAACAATATCAGGCGATCTTTCAAGGCTTCGAGGTCGGCTTCGTAGCTGCTCCGATCATCATAAAATTCTCCGGCGATAATTAGTTTCAGGTTCAAAGCAGCTATACGTTCATCTTTGAGCGCCTGCAGTAAGAGATCAAGCCCTTTGTACCGGCGGATGAAGCCAAAGAACAAAAGGTATTTTCCTGCAGGGTCTATGCCCAACGCCGCACAGGCTTGTTCCCTACTGATGCCCGCACCATAGTTATCGTAAAGCGGATGCGGAGTGAAAGTTGCCGGCTTGCGGGTAAAATGCTGAATGTCTTTGAGTACGTCTTTACTCATCGTCACAAAGGCATCTACCGGTTTGATAAAATATTTGGTGAATTGACGGTCGCCGGGGCGATGTTCGTGCGGAATGACATTGTCGGCAATGCAAACAATGCGCGCATGTTTGCCGCTTTTGATGCGGCGAAGGATTGTGCCCAGGCTCGGACCCATGAAGGGCAGCCAGTAACGGACAATGACGAGATCGGGCTTCGACTTTTTGATTCTATTACCGGCAACAATCCAATTAAGCGGATGAATAGAATTGATGATGGATTCGATGTGCAAACCCATGGGGGCAGGCTCGTTGGTAAATTGCGACTTGCCCGGGAAGAGAAACGAAGGATATTGAAGAGAAAAAGAATAGATAGTAACGCTGTGCCCTTGTTGCTGCAATGCCTCAGCCAGCCTTTCGTTGAAGGTAGAAATACCTCCGCCCCTCAGCGGATGCGCCGGACCGATAATGGCTATTTTCAAAGGATTCACGCCTGCAATATCGTTTATCAGAAGGGAAAAATTACTTTGAAATCCTTTTGCGCTTTTTCATAGTCTTCGGGAATGCCAATGTCTATGAAATAGCCTTGTTGCAGGCTGCCGAAAAATTTCTTTTCTCCCACAAACTTTTCGAGGTAGTCTTTTTCAAAGGAGAATTTTGAGGGTAGTTGCCGTTTCAAAAAGCTTTCGCGATGCACAAGATACACACCCCCATTAATACAGCCCTTAGCAGTCGATGCCTTCTCACGAAATGCCGTAATGCATTGCTCTTGGTCTGTTTCCACCACTCCATAGCGATCGAAGTCAAAGAGCTTTTTCAATGACAAGGTACACGCACTCTGATGGGAAGAATGTAATGCCCAAAGCGAGTCGAAGTCCACATCGAAATAAGTATCGCCATTAAGTACAAATACATCCGGAACGGTGGCTTTGTTCATTGCCAGCAAGATGCCGCCGCCCGTGCCCAATGCTTCTGTTTCTACAACGTAGTCGAGCCTGACTTGGGTGTCCAGTGTTTGTATCCAATCGGTCAGTATCTCATGCTTATATCCCAGCGAAAGAATGACCCTGCTGCATCCTTTTTTCTCCAGATCGCGGATCAGATATTCAATAAAGGGTCGCCCGTTCACCTTTGCCATACACTTGGGATAGGCTCCTATCGTTTCGCGAAGCCTTGTGCCCAAACCGCCTGCCAGTATAATACATTCCATGGGTCAGATCGTCCAGGTAAAGAGACCGCGCTCCGTGAATTGATAAGGACGAACGCTGCCGCCAAATTGCTGCAATGCCTGGCGCACATGGTAACTGCTGTTGCCCGGGCAATAGAACATCATAAAGCCTCCGCCACCAGCGCCGGTTATTTTGCCACCCGTAGCACCGGCTTTCAGCGCGGCTTCATAAATATCATCCATAGAGGAGTTGCTGATACCTTGCGCCATCTGTTTCTTATAGCGAAAGCCATAGTCCAGTATCGGACCAATCTCATCGAGCGTTCCCTTCAGCAAGGCTTCCTTCATCATTCGCGCCTGCTCTTTAAGCTGGTGCATGGCTTCTATGGAAGTCTGTTTATTTTCCGTTACATTCTTTTGTTGCGCTTCTATAATGGTCGAAGAAAGCCGGCTGGTAGCGGTGAAATACAGCACCAGATTGTTTTCGAGCTCATTGAGATATTTGGGTTTGATGCGCAGCGGATTGACGATCACCTTATCGTCGGCATAAAACTCCATGAAGTTAACACCGCCAAAAGTGGCGGCATACTGATCCTGCTTTCCGCCCGCCATCTGCATTTCCAGCCGTTCAATTTCATAAGCCGTATGGGCAACATCATATTCACCAAGCGGCAAATTGAGCCATTCAGCAAATGCCCCGAGTATGGCTACCATCAGGGTGGAAGAACTTCCGAGCCCCGACCCTGCAGGTGCATCTACAAAGGTTGTGATCTTAAAGCCCGAGTCGGGGATACCATATTCGCCTGCAATGCGGTTGTACACTCCTTTGGCAAGATCGAGCCTGCCATCGAGCGGCAGGGATTGCTGCAAGGGATAAGTTGCAATTTCATCGCGGTCCACAGCTTCTATGATCACTTCAGGAATGTGCAACAACTCGATGCTGGCGTATGCATAAAGTGAGATCGTAGCGTTGAGGATTGCACCACCATAGATATCGCAGTAGGGGCTTACATCGGTGCCGCCGCCTGCAAGTCCTATTCTTAACGGTGCCTTACTTCTGTAAATCATGTTCTGGAAAAATAATTGCCCGGCAAAAGTCGGTGAAAATGAGCCTTAGCGCGGCTTTCCCTTTTGCCGGATGATTAATGCAAAAACGGCAACACCCAGAAAGCCACCGATCGCATCAGCCACAATATCCATATTGTCCTGACTGCGACCCAAAAAACTGAGTGCTCCCTGCAGCACTTCTACCAGCCAGCCAACCAGTACTGCGCTGATGAAAACGACAATCCAGCTTTTGGTCGAAGGTTGCTTTACCGAAAGTAGCCACAGAAATGCATAAGTGCCAAAAAGAATGAAATGCACCCATTTATCAGCCAGGGGCACATCTACTTCCGGTATTTCGCGGGCAGGCAAAAAGCATACAATAAAAATGAGCAAGGTCCACAGGATTGCCAATAGCCTTGCTCGTTTTTTATATTTCATGCTGCCTGAATTTTTCAGGAGCATTTTTTACCCTACGCTTTTCTCGTAAGCAGCAGCGTTCATCAGCGCATCGGCATCAGAAGGATTATCAAGCTCCATTTTGATCATCCATCCTTTGCCATAAGGATCTTGATTTACGTATTCAGGATTGCCTTCCAGCTCGCTGTTTACCTCGGTAATTTTTCCGCTCACCGGCAGGTAGAGGTCCGACACTGTTTTTACCGCTTCTACTGTTCCGAAGATTTCGTTTGCTTTCAGCGATTTGCCCACCGTGTTTACATCTACAAACACGATGTCGCCGAGCTCGCGCTGTGCAAAATCAGTGATGCCTACTGTGGCTGTATTGCCTTCCACCATAATCCATTCGTGGTCGCTTGTGTACCTGAGATTTTCCGGGTATTGCATATGCTTTATTTGCCGTAAAAATAGAGGAAAAATGGCGAATAAGAAATACGGTTTCCAGCGGCTAAAGTATGCTCCACCAAATACTTCGCTGCGCCCAGTTGCCCCATTTGCTGATGCTTGCCATCAAAGTATCGTACATCTCTTTCTGATTTACTTTTTTGCCTTTTTCGGGGGCTTTCATCTCCTCTGTTTTGGGCTGTGCGATGTCCACTTTTGTTGCAATCCATGTGCTGTACAGGCGGGGAATGGCTAACTCAAGTATCATGCCGGGCAGGCCGGAAAACATTTCCGGTCCGCCACTCACCATGATGTCTTCGCTGTAAAACGCAACTACATATACCGTATCACAAATCTTTCCCACCGCTTTTCTGCACTTGTAGTTGGCAATGGTGCGCACTTCATCCATGATCTTCCATTCCATCTTTCGCATGGTATCTTCCACCAGAAATTTCTGTTCAAATACCTGTTTGGAGGCGGTTACTTTACTGGTTTTAAAATTGGTAAACACCGTATTGTCTGACGCGGGCGAGCTGCCAAACATCATTTTGGGTTGGTTCTCTACTTCGCGACCGGGCTTGTACAAAGCATTGTTGAGTGTAAACGAATAGTCGAAATAGCTGACAACAAATTTGGGTATCTGCGCCTTCATCCGGGCAAACCATTCGCCGCCGTCTTCCGAAGCCATGTCATCGAGTTGACGATGAATGTTCACTTTGCGTTCAAACTCTATGGTGCCCTGCGCGGTGTATTGTGCCACACTGTTGAGCGTGCCGATCAGCAAGGCTGCTGCGAAACATATCTTCTTCATAGGTTAGTTGTTAATGATTATTTGGGTAGAAGTTTCGGGCGGTGCCGTGGGCGAATGTGTAAAGTTCCAGATCAGGCTTAGCATGCCATAGCGGCGGATGGTATTGTAGTTCTGCTGCGTAACCATATTGCCGGTGGCAAAGCGCTGGAAGCCCAGGTTTTGATTGAGGATGTCGTTCACGTAGGCGCGAAGTTCCAGTTCGTTGTTCTTTAAGAATTTCCGGCTCACATAGGCATTCCACAAAAACACATTGTTGTTATTGTCAAACTGCGCTACTTTTTCTCTGATATTCCAGTTAATGGTCGTGCCGATCTCGAATTTGTAGGGCAGCGTTACGTTTCCATCCAGATTATTTTCAAAAGACCAATAGCTCGTCACATTCTGGTTTAAGGCAGAAAGGTTTTGGTTGTAAGTGACGCCAGGTCGCCACGAAATATTGCAGACCTTTTCTTTGTCGTAGTCGAAGTTGAGGTCGAGTGTATAAGAGTTATTGTTGTTGGTATTTTCCTGTCCGTTAACGAAGTTTTTGATCTGCGAGAGATTGATATTTCCGCCAAAGCCTGCGCGAAGATTTAGCTTCTTAATATCTTTTCCATAACCAAACCACAACCAGCCCGTGTAGTTGCCATTGGTATTGATGTACTGCGATATGATTTGTCCGTTGCTGTTGATGTATTGTGCACGTGTGATGGCGTCGTTGGTAATAAAGCCGCCACCGCCGAGATAAGTATAAGTGCCTGTAAGAATTTTATAATTATTGTACCGGATGTTGAAACTGTGTTTGAATTCCTGCTTCAGATTTTCGTTGCCGATTACAAGCCGCGTAGGATCGCTGTTTTGCACCAGTGGCTGTATCTGCTCCATCTTTGGCTGATTGGTATAGCCATTGTAACGAATCGAAAAGCTTGACTGCTTTCCCGGAACCCGGTAGGTAAAAGATGCCTGCGGGAAGAAGTTGTTGTAGCTGCGCGTGAAGGAATAATTTTTCTTCAGTGCAAGGTTGTCGCGCTGAGTGAAGTAGGTGTTAGACACAGAGCCGCCGACGGAGAAGTTGAACTTTTTATACACAAAGCGCAGGTTGGTACCGCCAGTATTTACTAAAAAATTATAATCGTATTTGCTGCTGGTGGAATCGTTGAGCAGGTTGTAAACGCCCTCGGTAGTGTTCTTGTCAAAGGAAAGTTTTTCAGAATTATTGTTATTCACCGAGCTACGGTAATTCAGTTCTAAAAACAGCGTTTTCGAAAGCGGTTCTGTGTAAGAAATTTTCCCCGACAAGTAGAGGCTGTTGCTCTTGCTGGTCTTCAACTGGTCAATAATCTGAGTGCTATCCGGCTGATAAAAATGCGTTTGCGAATATAAGTTGCCCGTTCCATCCTGTTCCTTATAGTTTTCATCCAGCGTTATGGCAAGGCTTCTGCCACTCTTTTTGAATTTTTTCTGATAAGCAAGCGTGGCATTAAATGATTTTGAGTTTGCATCATTCGCAGTATTTACGGCATTGTCATTCAATGTGTCGCTCACGATAAAATTGCTGGTATGCGCTACCGAACCCGAACGTGTCTTGGCGTAGTTTCCATTGGCGGTGATCTTCAACTGCGAGGTAGAATCTATTTTCCATTCGTAGAGAAAATCGCCGCGGTGTCGCTCACCAAAGCTGTAGTTGTTTTGCCGCTGATCCTGATAAAGTTTTGCGTCCGACAAGGCAGTTTCCGTAATCGTATTGGATACTGTTTCTACATTCTGCTTGGAGTAACGATAGTTGCCGCTGAAGTGTAGCTTGTCTTGCAGCCATTTGTTGGAATAGTGAAAGCCACCCGTCCATACCGAAGGCAAACCCTGACCGTTGTATTTGCCGTTCCAGCTCTGAAATCCATCATTGTCGTCATCGCTGGAACTGTAGATCGTATAACCATCTTCGGAAAATTCTGCGTTGTTGCCACCGCCAAATTTGTCGCGATCTTCCCAGCCTAAACCTACCTTGCCGGTATTGGCAGCAATACCAAAGACAGACAATTTTCTTTTGGCTTTGAAGGCATTGAGCATACCCTGATTTTCGAAGAAGCCATCGGTGCCACCGCCGGCATTGATCTTGCCAAAGTAGCCCTTCTTCATATTGTCTTTGAGCTGCAGGTTGATGGTTTTTTCGCGGGTGCCATCGTCAATACCCGTAAACTGCGACTGATCACTTTTCTTATCGAATACCTGCACTTTGTCCACTGTTTTTGCCTGCAGGCTTTTGGTAACTACAGCGGGATCGTCGGTGAAAAACTCTTCTCCATCCACCAGTATTTTTTGCACTTTTTCTCCTTGCGCCGTTACTTCCCCGTTTTTGTTCACCTGTATGCCCGGCAGTTTTTTCAGCAGTTCTTCTACAGTGGCACCTTCACGCACCGCAAAGCTATCGGCAACATACTCTGTGGTATCGCCCTTGATCTTTATGGCGCCAATCTGCTGCTTCAATACAAACTCGGTGAGCAGATGTGTTTTTGAGATCATGGGGATCATACCCATATCCTGTGCAGGCTTAGACCCCGTTACAGATACTACATCCACATAATCGGCAAAGCCCGGAAAGGTGACCATCAGCAGGTAGCTGCCTTCCTTTGAGGGCTTCAAGATAAATTGACCATCTGCGGAAGATCGTGTAAAGGTTTCGAGTATGGAATCGGCTGCGCGGAGTAGCGAAACTGATGCGTATTGCAGACGATTGTCGTTGAGTGTGTCGCTTACATAACCTTTTATCTGATAAGGCTGGGCATAGGTGTATTGCAGCGAACACAACAACAGCAGCAATACGACGAAGTGCTGGCAAAGCTTCATATTGTGGGTGTGATGATGTGACATCAATTTCATAAAGATTAAAGCAAATATTGTCATGGCAAAGCAGGCGCTTGTTAAAATTTCTTAAAGGGATTAGCCGCTCCCACTTCTCGGTCAGAGGAACGCAGTTTTGATAAATGACATGGTTTTATTCAGTGTCAGAAAAGGGGAATATGCTAATCAACCCTTCCGCCCTTCGGGCACCTTCCCTTGCGAAGGGAAGGAGTTTCCCGGCTTCTGAACTTCGATTCTGCAACATCCGGAAAATGATGTTCGACGGTACCTTGCTTTGACTGAAAGCACAGCCCGTTCGCGCACATAAAAAGTCCGCTCGTTGAGTCGAGACAAAGTAACTTTCCCTAATACCCCAGATTCAATGTAAAGCCGAGCAATACATAATAGCCTGAAGCATTCATCTTAGGACCATCAATAGCGTTGTCCTGAATGTTCCATTGTCGGCTATTGAGCCCTATGCGGTAGCCAAACTTTACACCTACATATACGTTTTGTCTTTTGCCAAGAGCATAGTCGTAAGAGATGCGCGGATTGATGTACCAGAGGTAAGAATTGGTATAAGTCTTCTCTGTTGCATTGCCCACCAAAGATTGCGCGAATGTGTTGGCAGAGGTACTGTACTTAAGATCGAGCTGATTGCCCTGCCAGCCAAAACCTATGGATGGATACAGAAAATGAGAATGGTAATGAAAGAGGGTGTAATTGATATTGAAGTCAATATTGTACTGACTGTTTTTGAGATTAATACCATTTTTGGAAGACTTCGACCGGATGCTGTTGAACGAAATGTCGTTAAAGATCATGTCATGAAGATCGAAAGCCAGTACCAGTCCTACATTGAATACCGCATCGGCAGGTATGGTGGGGAGGTTGGCTGCTTTAAGCTGATCGTTGGTTGCGCCGGCGTCAACATTACTCAATCCTCCAAAACACCCCAGCGATAAAAATGATTTTTTGGTGGCTTCGTCCTGTGCATGGGCACACACGGATGCGAAGATGGACAGCGCCAAAAGAAAACGTTTCATATTACAGTGAATTTAGAATGCTTCGCTTTCAAAAATAGTCAATTACGAAAGCGCTGTTTCTTCACCCGGACAGAAGTTATTCACCTTCGTGCACCGAAATGTGAATAAGCATTCTCTGCCACTCTTGGTACGCAGATTCCTGTTGCGCCTATTTTCCTGCTGTTTGCCGACGATGCAGCGTTGCTCGCGCATGGTTTTCGGGTATGCCGAGGGCCTCATAGATGTAGTCCTGTGCCACCGTACGAACACTTAGCCGGTTAATATTGTTGTTGTCTGCCGATGGATTGACCCTGTTCGACAAGAAGATAAAGATCACACCGTTTGCCGGGTCGGCCCATCCGCAAGTGCCCGTAAATCCCTGATGTCCGAAGGCATAGCCACTTACGCGGTTGCCGGCAGGGCCCCCATCATCAGTATCCGGGGCAGGCTTGTCAAAACCATATCCACGCCGGCTGATTTTCGATTGGTAAGCCGTAAACATTTTTACCGTTGCTTCGTTCAGATACCGTTTGCCTTTGTAGGTGCCTCCGTTGAGCAGCATCTGAAAAATCACGGCAAGATCTCCTGCGGTAGCAAACACGCCCGCATGGCCCGCTACGCCTCCAAACATAGCGGCGCCCGGATCGTGCACAAAGCCGCGCACAAGCTGGCGCCGGAACAAAAGATCGTTTTCGGTGGCGGCAATATCGTTGATGTTGAATCGTTTCAGCGGATTGTACGTGATGCGTTTAAGCCCCAGCGGCTTGTAAAAAGTGCTTTCCACATATTCATTCAACTGTTTGTTGGTGATCTGCTCTACGATAGCAGCCAGAAAGTAGAAATCAAGATCACTATATACATACCGACCCTTTGTGTCGAGCGGACTTTCCAAAATCTGATTCCAGATAGAATCGGCATAATCATTTCTCAGATACAGGTCTTTGGCTACGGGTATCTGATAGCCGTTTCTCCGCGTAGTACTGTACAGTTGTGGGTTTAGCGCTCCGCTTTCTGTAAGCGTTTGTTTGTAGAAAGGTATCCAGGCTTTGAGGCCGGCCTGATGGAGCAGAAGGTCGCGGACAACAATGTTTTCTTTGTTGGTGTTGTGGGTCCATCTGAGGTAATCTCCAAGTGTCTTGTTGAGGTTTATTTTTCCTTCGTCGTAGAGCTTCATAACCGCAAGTGTGGTTGCCGCTATTTTGGTCATTGAAGCTATATCGTACATAGTGAAGAGTTCTACGCCTTTCTGTTTTCCGTAGTCGTAATAGCCAAATGCCTCGTCATAAAATATCTTTCCGTCTTTGGCGGCAAGGATTCGACAGCCCGGAAAAGCGCTACCGGCAAGGCTTTGGGCAATAAACTTGTTCAGCTTCTCCAGCACGGCTTTGTCAGCTACTTTTTGATCGCGCAAAAAGTCAACCGGTTTCAATTCGAAGGCGGGCGTAGATTTCACCACTTCGGGTGCTACAGGCTCTGCTTCGGGCGCCGCCCGCATTTGCTCACATGGCGTTACCGGCAAGCGGGCCCGTGCGCTCATTTGCCTGAGCAACACCCTGGCCACTGTAGCTTCTGTTATACTGTCATCTTCATAGGCCACCATCAGGCTTTTTACCCCGCAGAAAAAGCGGGAGAGGTAGGGATTTCCCATCAGCACTACCATCACGTTCGGAGCGTCTTCCACGCTTTTCAAAAAGTTCATTTGCTGCTCATCCAGCCCGTAGTCGCCGCCGGAAGGATAAAAACTCATATTGTGCACTGCCACTATCGTCACATCGGTTTCTTCCATGCTTTGCTTCAGCCGTTTGGCCACTGCCGCGCTGCTTCCTTTCGGCATCCAGTTGAACATGAGCGTTGGTTTGGCACTGCTGAGCTGATCATACAAAACACTATTTTCCGCGTTGATGCCTATGTAGCTTACCCGTGCATCGCCGGCCAGTATTTTGCCCAAGATATTGTTGTTGTCGCGCACCAGGGTTACGGATTGTGTGGCAGCCTGCTGCCGGAGGCCTGCCACTGCGGCGTTAAGATCATTGAGCAAATTGTCGGTCTGCAAGGGTTCAAAATGGTGAAGTCCGGCATTGTATTTTGCTGAAAGTATTTTCTTTACCGATTTCTCCAGTTGTGCTTCCGACACCGAACCTGCAGCCAGAGCAGCCTTTATCTTTTCTATGGCAATGTCCACATTTTGTGAAAAAAGCAGCACATCGTTGCCGGCTTTGAACGCGTTCAGTTCCACATCGCCTGGGTCGAAATATTTGGTTACCCCTTTCATGTCGAGCGCGTCGGTAAACACCAGACCGTCGAAGCCGAGTTGGTTTTTCAGCACCCCGGTAATGGTATTGCGGGAAAGGGTGGTGGGTATATGCGGTTCAGTTTCGAAAGCGGGCACTTCGAGGTGGGCCACCATCACGCTTTGTATGCCTGCGGCAATGAGCCTTCGGAACGGATAGAGCTCAAGCGTATCAAGTTGTTGCCTTGTCTTGCTGATGACAGGAAGGTCTTTATGAGAGTCGGCTTCGGTATCGCCATGTCCGGGAAAGTGTTTGGCGCAGGCTATTACACCATTCTGCTGCAAACCGTTCATGTAAGCGATGCCGAGGCGGGCCACCTGTTTCTTATCTTCCCCAAAAGAACGGGCGTTAATGATGGGGTTGGCCGGATTGTTATTGACATCCACCACCGGTGCAAAGTCAATATGCACACCCATCCGGCGGCATTGGTCGGCTACCGCAGCACCCATTTTATACACCAGTGCAGAGTCGCGGGTGGCACCCAGCATCATGGCTCGAGGCATATCTTTTACTCCCGTAAGGCGCATTCCGAGTCCCCACTCGGCGTCCATGGCTACGAGTAGTGGCACCTGCGCCATTTGCTGGTATTTGTTGGTTTGTGTGGCCTGGCTTACCGGATCGCCCTGCATAAAGATGACCCCGCCGATCTGATGCTTGCTGATGAAAGCGGTGATGGCTGCTTCGTTATAATTTTTGCCGCCGGAGTAAGCGGCGACCATGAAGAGCTGACCAATACGTTCTTCGAGGGTCAGCCGGTTATACACACTATCAACCCACTGCTGCCTGCCGGACCGGTTGACCGGCTGTGCCGTAGTAGCCAGAGAAAGAAACAAGAAAAGCGCTGCTGCAAAGGCATGAAAAAACCCTTTCGTCATAGCTAACAAATATAGACGAAAGGGTGTTAAAGATTATTGTTCTGGCAGGGAGCCATTGCTTTAAGAAGCCTTTGCCAATTGCATTTGAGGATGTTCCAGTTCTATGAGCATATTCACAATGTCCTTCTTGACTACAAGGCTGCGACTGGCCTGGAAGCCTGCCATCAGAAAGCTTTTAAGATCTGTGAAGTTCAGCATGTTACGCAATGCTTTTTGTCTGTTCAGGTAGCTTTTAGTTCTGCGCGTCATATGAAATAGATTTTAGCGATTATCGTTTGTTCCCTATATCAACAAAAGACCGTGCCAAAGTTTTTGAAGGCTTCGAAAAAAATATCTGCAAGTGAAATGGAAGACGGCAAAAGTGATCCCAACCGTTAGTTCGGCATAGTTTGAAAGTAAGGCTTGTGTGTAGCTGACTACGTCGCAGAGGATAGCAGTCTGCCAATTGCAAATCAGGGTTTCGAATTATTGTAGTGGCTAACTTTGGCCGGCAGGTAAACTTGAAATATAATTGTTCAGAGAACAATTGCCGCTGCGACGTAGTCCGGAGATTACGCCAAACTGGGCTCTCAACGTTAAATCATGAAGACCGTAGTCTTTCTCACTCTTTTAGGTAGTTGTTCAGGGATTAATAGAAACTATATTCTGGAACGACTATGGACATATGAATCTGGACAAAAAATTACTGCTGGTGATTTTATTAACTTCCAAAACACTTCTGGGTACTGTAAACTGAGTAATGACACAATTTATATAGCGTCCACGCCAAGGGCAGTAGTTGTCAGAATAAATGAGGCAGAGAATTTGATGTATTTAAGAACTATCCCGGAGAACTCAAGTAGTATATACTATCATCATGATTATTTTAAGTAAGTGGTAAGGTGCTGGTCACTTTTTGTCCACAAAACCGACCGTCAAAATGACGTTATAGACGCACTGTGCAGCGATAGGTTTCATCGTTACAAATACAGTTGCATTTGCTCTGAGAATGGGTATAAGTGCAACCCAGTTCGGCGTAGTTTGAAACGGAAGTCGTTAGGCGTAGGTTGCACCTACGTCTTTTCTGTAAATTCGAGCCATGAGCACGGGGTATCAAATTTATGATCAGGCTGGCTGCTTATTGGTGACGTAGCTGCAAGCTAAAGCCGAACTGGGGAAATACTAGTTCATAATTCTGAAAACCAAAGATGCAGGTAAGGGTATTTATGAAAGATATGAGGTGGATTAAAGCGTTTAACGATTTCTTCCCATTACCTATGAGCGCAATTCTATGGCTAACTATTGCTTTCGTAACGTCCGCAATACGAAATGGATGGTCATTTTCCCTGGAGTACGCTTTGTTTATCAGTGTAATAATTTTTAACGCTACTTCAGTTTCTTTCATTGCTATGTACCTAATGCGCAAGGGAAAAGCATCTAAAATACTTTGGAGAAAAATCATAATCAGCCTTGTGTTTTCCTTGTTGCTGAACGCCCTTCTCATACAATTTGCAAATTGTTAAAAGAATAAAATATAGACTTGCCATTAACCCTCGCATCTAGCGGGGCTTTTCTTTGCACTGGTTCGCCGTATTTTGAAACGGAAGTTGTTAGGCGTAGGTTGCATCTACGACTTTTCTGTAAATTCGAGCCATGAGCTCGGGTATCAAATTTATGATCAGGCTGGCTACTATTATCTTACGTTTCAGATAGTGCATTGGGCAGATATTTTTAGCAGAAAAATCTATAAAGACATTGTTGTATCAAGCATGGCGACGTAGCTACAAGCTACGCGGAATGGGGCACGAGACCTCTTTCAAAAATCTAGCGCCAGTTTGACTCGATCTTGACAGGCTCAAAAAAATGTAGCCCCTTCCTGAGAGGCTACATCTAACCGGAAGAATAAAGTGTATAATCAGAGGAGAGAGATAAGAAGTGAAAGTCTCCCGGCTATAAAGAAGTTTGATTTTCAACATTGCCGTACTTCGTCGGCAGTTGATAATGAAAAACAATTGTTCCAACCTACGGCGATTTACGCCGCTTTTGCAAATGTTTCACAACCGCTATTTGCAGACTAATTTCATATCCGGATTTTTACTGCAACGATTTGTCCGGATTTTATTGCTTCTTTTCGACGCACTGCTGCATTAAAAGCTAACAGATAAGTTTGCCGGCGGGTATCGTACCAAAGGGAAGTTTTCCATTCTGTGGTGTTGACCAAAGCAGTTACCGGCAATCGACCCCAGCCACGTTCCAGATCCTTCCCATAAGTTCGTATTTCGTTGGTGAGCTCCTGTGGCAGACTTACAAAATGCCAGCCTCCGGCAGCATTATATACCCATACCTCTGCGGAAAATTCGAACTGAAGTTGCATGGATTATACTTGTCTTTTCCTTTTCTCTCCCCAAAATTCAATTCCCAACCCAGGACGTGGAGAAAGTTGCATGATGCCATTTTCGATGCTCAGTCCACCTGCCACATCTTCGCAGAGCAATAAGGGTCCGTCGGCATCGGCTTCATCAAGTAGGGGCAACAAATGCGCAATAGCTGCACTGCCCACAGTGCTTTCATTCATAGAACCCATCATCACTTTTAGTCCCAATGTGCGCGCTTCTTTGATCATGCTGAGCGCGGGAGTTATGCCGCCACATTTTGTAAGCTTGATGTTGATACCATGAAAACTCTCCGCACACCGCTTTACGTCGGCAGCACCTACACAGCTTTCGTCGGCAAAGAGCGGGATGGTGGAAATCGCTTTCAGTTCTTTCATTTCTTCCCAGGCATTTTTGGGAAGGGGTTGTTCGATTAAATGCACACCCAACTGCTGCAATTCAGGGAGCATGTATTTTATCTCCTCCAGACTAAACGCTTCATTGGCATCTATACGGAAAGGCTTGTCTGTTGCACATCGTAGCGCTGCAAGAATATCGAGATCGCTGGTCTGACTCATTTTTATTTTATACACCGGGGCGGGATGCGCATGGAGCTTTTCCAGCATTTTTTCTTTGGTGTCAATACCGATGGTATAGTCCACTAAGGGCATTCTTTCTCTTTCCAATCCCAGCAAACGGTATAAAGGTTGCCGGCGCATTTGTGCGAAAAGGTCCCAACCTGCTATGTCGAGGGCGGCGATTAAAAAATTTTGACCAGGCAACAAATGCTCCAGAAAATGCCAGAAGCGATACGGATCGGTAAGCGCATAGCGGGTAAGCACGGCTCTTTTGGCTTCCAGCGCTTCTATCATTCCCTGCACGGTGACGTTGTAATAGTTTATAGCCGGGGCTTCTCCGTAGCCTTTTAAACTGCCCAACCCCAAAGAAACAATGAGTGTGGGCTGATGGGTCTTGGTGCCTTTACTGATCGTGAAAGGATATTCAAATGCCAATTCAAAAGGATGGTAATTCAACTGAAGCATACGATAAAATTGCGACTAATTTTGCGCACTATAAATTGTGCTCATGCCAAAGATCCCCTTCTGGGCTTTTATTATCCTCGCTGCAATTCATTTTACTGCCGTTCGCGTAGATGTGATGGATGTGGATGCTGCGCAGTATGCGGAGATGAGCCGGGAGATGAGTGTGAGTGGTGACTATCTTCATCTTTACGACCGCGGGAAGGACTATCTCGATAAACCACCCTTTCTATTCTGGGCCAGTGCTGTCAGCATGAAGGTTTTTGGGGTCAATAATTTTGGGTATAAGTTGCCCTCCATACTTTTTGCACTGTGGGCAATTTTTGCTTTGTACCGCCTGGCAAAATTGCTTTACGACGAGCCCACGGCAAGAATGGCTGCGTTTATTTTGGGTTGTAGTCAGGGAATGTTTCTGATGACGAATGATGTGCGGACCGACACTATTTTGATGAGCTGGGTGATTACAGCCATCTGGCTGATCAAAGAATGGGAAGAAAGCGGCAGGTTAAAATATCTGTTGCTGGGAGCTGCAGCAATTTCCTTCGGTATGATGACGAAGGGTCCTGTGGCTTTGCTGGTGCCGGTTTTTGCGTTTGCATCAGATTGGTTGCTCAAAAGAAAATGGCGCCAGTTTTTTCGTCGGGAATATTTACTTGCCTTGTTGGTCATTGCCGTGCTGCTCATTCCTATGAGCGTAGGACTGTATCAGCAGTTTGACCTCCATCCGGAAAAGATCATTGATGGAAAAACAGGAACGTCTGGTTTACGTTTTTTCTTTTGGACGCAAAGTTTTGGACGCATCACCGGCGAAAACACCTGGGACAATGGCGCACCGTTTAGCTTTCTTTTTGAAAATATGCTCTGGTCTTTTTTGCCCTGGATCGTATTGTTCGTAGTGGGATTTTTGGTAGATATCAAAGAACTTGTTCGTAAGCGGTTTCGACTGAGCGCGGGAGACGAGTGGCTTGCTGCGGGCGGTTTCTTGCTTTCTTATCTCTCCCTTGCCTCGTCGCATTATCAGCTTCCGCACTACATTTTTGTTGCCTTTCCTTTTGCCGCTTTGCTGGTAGCGAAATTATTGCGGCAACTGGCAAACGGACACTACCGTATTCTAAAAAAAGTCCTGCAACCCGTACAGACGGGTATTTCCTTGCTGCTGCTCGTTGCAGCCTTGCTTACGTTTACTTTCGTCTTCAGGACGGGCATTGGCTGGTATGTTTTGTGGGCGGTGCTGCTGATCATTTGGCTGTGGGTAATGCTTCGGAAAAATGTAAGGGGTAAAATATTCTGGTCGGGAGCGATGGCCATCATGATTGCCAATATTTTTATGACCAATCATTTTTATTACACGCTCTTGCATTATCAGGCAGGGTCGCGGTTGGGGCGCATCATCCGGCAAAAAGATATTCCAGCTTCGCAGATCAAGATGGTGGATATTTCCGATCCGTTGGATGCCATGCATTTCTACGCTCAGCGAGCCATTACCCAACGTATGGATACCTTGCCGAAGATCCGGAAGGGCGATTACTGGATTACCAGCCGCGATTGTATTCTGGACGCAAAAGAAAGGGGCTTTGCGGTGGATTTGATTGATCAATTTGGATATTACAAGGTAAGCGAACTCACCCCCGAATTTCTGAATCCCGTCACACGACCATCTTCTTTGAAGCGCTACTATTTTGTGCGGATTAAATAACAGCTACTCAGAAAACTGTTTAAGGAAATAGGTCATAGCTCCTTCTTTCAGGATCAGCTCTTTGTCCCGTCTTGAAACTTCAAATAGGCGCACGGTTTTTCCATTGCAATAGAGAATGCCGTTCTCAAGCCGGTTTATTTTCCAGGAGGGATCATTTTTAGCGTCCTTACCCCCCGAGATGTAGCCAATATCGCCCTGGGCATCGGGGCGGTCAAAGATCATTACCGTTTTGATGCGGTTCGCGAGGTCGAGTTCTTTGATGGTTTCGGCACTGGTTCCCTTAAATACCTTCCATTTGCCGGCGATCATCTGCGCTTCACTTACCGGGACCGCCGCCTTTTCTTCCGGCAACCTGTTGGGTGCAGCTTCGGTATATGGCTGGAATTCGTAGGTGGCCGCATCATCGCGAAGCACCAGCCGCTCAGGACTTTGCCTGACGATCTTAAAGTAGCGCGACCCCATGTCGAGTGCGCCATTTTCGATTTTGTAGGTGCCGCGGTAGATGAAGCCATTCTTCTTCATCCAGGTGTATTCATTGTTGTTGAGAAACTGGATTTTGATGGTATCTCGAAAATCCATGTAAGCACCATGACTATCCGTGCGTTTTGATTCGCACCAGTTACCTGAAAGGCTGTTACTTTGTGCCTGAGCGACAGCAGGCAGGGCAATTGCCGCAAGAAAAACGAGTGTTTTCATGGATTAGAAATTTGTAGCTTTCAAAACTATTCAATACAACCATAATATCAAACTTATGCCAGCCGATCAGTTGAGCCTTACCCTCATTCAGCCGGACATTATTTGGGAAGCCAAAGAACGCAATCTTTTAGCCTATGAGCGCATGATGGCAGAGCAGGAAGGCACGGGCAGGATTGTTGTGTTGCCGGAAATGTTTTCTACCGGCTTTAGCATGCAGCCCGACAAGCTGGCCGAAAGTATGGAAGGACCTACCGTAAGCTGGATGGCTAAGATGGCCTCGAAACACCGCTGCATCCTCACCGGCAGTATGATCATCGAAGATGCCGGCCAGTACTTCAACCGGTTGATCTGGATGCAACCCGATGGAAAATATGGCTTCTACGATAAACGCCATCTCTTCGCCTTCGCCGGCGAGGACGAGCACTATGCAGCCGGCGGTAAAAAGTTGATCGTAAGTGTAAATGGTTGGAGGGTCTGTCCTCTTATTTGCTATGATCTGCGTTTTCCGGTATGGGCCCGCAACGAACCGGAGCAGCCCTATGATGTGTTGCTGTACGTAGCCAACTGGCCCGAACGCCGACGCCAGGCCTGGAAGGTGCTGCTGCAAGCCCGGGCCATAGAAAATCAGGCCTATGTAGTGGGCTGCAACCGGGTGGGTACTGACGGAAATGGTAACCTGTACTCCGGAGATAGCTGTGTTTTCGATGCACTGGGTACACCGCTCTGGCAGCAGGCAGATGCGGCCGTAGTGAAAACCCTGACCCTGGATAAGTCATCCTTGCAGGAGATAAGGACAGGGCTTCCCTTTCTAAAAGATGCCGATCCTTTTTTACTACGTTCCTGAAGGCCGAAAACAAAATACGAGGCAGCACGGATGGGGCAGGTGGCCGAGGTAGCGTAGATTTATCCCGTCCCGCTTTTTGCCCGATCTAACCTGGAGGCAAAAGCTTTGGTGTTTGTTGCGCGACATTATTCTTTCACATCAGGGAAAGACCTCGTGTGAAGATCTGAAGCGACGCACTCATGGTTTCTACCGAAGCGGTAACAAAAAAGTCATGTCTTAGACTGGACTTTTCAAAGAACAAAATGTAATATTGCGTCCGAATACGAGTAGTTTTTCTACTCATTGTTGGTTTCGCCCTGGGACTGACGGAGGCGAAGCCATATTCTTAACCTGCTGATATCCAAAAGCCCGGTGAGAATATCTGTACGACGCTAACCTTATCGACCCTCGCCCTCGTCTTTCTCAACTGCAAAACCTGATACTTCCACTTTTCATTTTTCCCGGTTATTCAACTAACCGATCATGTTAGAAACACTCATTTCTTCAAAAACCCGCATCAAACTCTTGCTGCGCCTGTTCCTGAATCCGGGAAACAGCGCGCATTTGCGTGGACTTGCCGAAGATTTTGGGGAAAGCACCAATGCCGTGCGTCTGGAACTCAACCGCTTTGAAGATGCAGGGATGGTCAAGTCTGAGGCCATGGGCAACAAAAAGGTCTATAAGGCGAACAACAGCCACCCGCTCTTTCCTGATATCAACAATATCTTGATGAAATATATAGGGATTGACCGGGTTATAGAGATTGTTATTGACCGGATTGGCGATCTTGAAAAGCTATATATGACCGGAGATTATGCTATGGGTCGCGATTCAGGTATTATTGATCTCATCTTTGTCGGAAACCTCAACAAGCAATATCTCGTCAATCTGATTGACAAGGCGGAGAAGCTGGTGAGTAAGAAGATACGGTATATAAGCTATGGTGCCGACGAGTGGGAAGAACGAAAGCATGATTTGCTTTTTTCAGGAAAGGCACTCATGATTTGGGAGAAAAGGCCTTAAGGTATCTTTTTAAGCTCGTGGCTTATTTTTAGCCCTTTCGGTAGCACCGCAGTAAGATTACTTTCATAATATTTTAAATGCCCTGGTACGTGCTTTACACTAAACCCCGCAACGAAAAGAAAACTGCAGCCTTGCTGCAGGAGAAGGGTGTAGAAGTGTATTGTCCTGTGCAGGAAGTGCTCAAACAGTGGAGCGATCGGAAGAAGAAGATTCTGGAGCCGGTCTTCCGCTCTTATGTGTTTGTCCAAATGGCGGCCTATGAGCGGGAACAGGTAGAGATTCTGGAAACTCCCGGTGCCGTACGGTTTCTTTGGTGGCAGAAAAAGCCGGGAATTGTAAGGGATGAGGAAATCGAGGCTATAAAGAGCTTTCTGAACGACTACCGCGATGCACGCATCAGTGTGATCATGCAGCCGGGCCAAGACGTAGAAATTACGGAAGGGCCGCTGAGAGAGCAAAAGGGGAGGATTGTGAAAATAAAGGGAAAGAAAGCCATCCTGCAGGTTCGGTCGCTGGGCTGGAACATTATGGCCGAGCTGCCGGTTCAGTCACTCAAAAAGCAGTGACCCAAGGCCGGTATATGTTAATCTGCGTTGTGCTTTTCCGGCGTTATCAATAGTTCATTTTATTCAATCAGATAAAACAATAACTTCGCCAAAAACTTGCCAGATGCGCCTCTTCGGAAAGAAGTTTTATTTTTTATTAATAGCTCCGGTTTTCCTCGGTTTGCTGATGATGGCTTCCTGCGCCAATCCTAAAAAGATTTCTTATTTTAATTATGTCCCTGATTCACTATATCAGGATCCTATGAGCCTGGATTTACATGCTTATTCAGACCCTGTGATCAAGCCTAATGATGTACTTCAGATATCCGTACAAACCATTGACCCCCAAGCTACAACGATGATGGGTACGATGACGGCACCCGCCACGGGTTCGGGTTCGGCTAGCGGCGGTGCAGTATCCGGGTACATGGTGGACCAGAAAGGTGAAATCGAACTTCCGCTTGCAGGCCGCATAAAGGTAGGAGGAATGACCACCTCTCAGGCAAGAGATGCCATTGCTCGTAAGGCAGAGCAGTTTTATAAAAGTCCTGTGGTCAATGTTCGTTTTGCCAATTTTACAATCACCGTATTAGGAGAAGTTAACCGGCCCGGACAAATCACCGTACCCAGCGAAAAGATCAGCCTGCTCGATGCCATTGGTCTTGCCGGCGATCTAAAGGTTACCGGACGGCGAAACGACATTCTCCTTATTCGCGAAGAGGCCGGTAAAAAGGTTTTCTTTCGTTATGACTTAAACAAGGAAGACATGTTTCACGGACCCTATTTTTACCTCCGGCAGCATGATATTCTGTATGTAGGTCCTACCAAAAATGCTGCCGCACAGGCAGATGTTACAACCATGCGCAATTTAAGTTTTGTAAGCTTTGGCGTTTCTCTGTTGTCGTTACTAATTACTATTTCCTTAAGATTTTTATAATGAGTGAGAAGATTCAGCTCAGCACCGACTGGCAGGGCGATAAAGACGGGTTCAGTATTCAGCGGGTCATCGGCATGGTGCTGTCCTACTGGCCGTGGTTTTTGATTTGTACGCTGGTATCGCTGATGGTGGCCTACCTCTATCTTCGGTACACAACCCCTGTGTATAGAGTTACCGCTTCTATATTAGTGCAGGACGATAAAAAGGCCAGCATGGGTGGCGGAGAAGTACTTGAGGATCTGGGTTTCAAGCAGCGCGCTAATGTGGACAATGAAATGGAGATTCTTCGCAGCCCTACTCTGATGAATGAGGTGGTGAGAGACCTTCAATTGAATGTTCAGGTGTTTACAACCGGCCGGTTCAAGAACCTGGAGTTGTACGCTACCAGACCTTTTCGTTTTGTGTTATGTCCTATGTTCGAAGACTCCTTAGGCCGGGGATGGGACCAATATAAGATTAAAAATAAGGGCGACCGTTTCGAATTAAGTGCTAACAATAAGGTGTGGATACGCAAGTGGGGTGATACGCTTTTCCTTCCCATTGGCCGTGTTTATATAGACCGTGTCATGGGTATCGGTTGGGAGGAGCAGGAAGAATACCTTGTCCGTGTGAGCAGTTATGAAGCCATCACCGGTGTGTATCGTGGATCCCTGCAGGTAAATGTGCCAAACAAGAACCTAAGCATTATCGGTCTGACGGTAAACGAAGTAGTACCCGAGCGTGGGGAACAAGTGCTGAACAGATTGATGGATGTCTATATGAGGGCAAACGTTGACGATAAGAATCGTATTGCGGATTCAACGATGAGCTTTATCGATAGCCGTCTCGAAATAGTGTTCAAGGAATTAAGTGGTATTGAAAAAGATATCGAACAGTTCAAAAGCGCCAACGACATTACCGACATCAGCTCGCAGGCCAGTATGCTCATGTCGAATACTCAGGATTTTCAGGGTAAGATCACCGAACTTGAGGTGCAGCTTAACATTATGAATGCGCTTGAGAAATACATATTTGATAACAGCAATAGCAAGCGCATTGTTCCTCAGGGACTCACCGAAGGCAATGAGGCCTTTGCCGGGATTCTTGAGCAGTACAACAGCCTGCAGGCCCAACGTGAAAAGGCCACCATGAGTATGGCTGACAAAAATCCGGTGGTACAAAATATAGATGACCAATTGCGTAATCTACGTACCGACCTGAAAAACAGCCTAACCTCCGCCAAAAGAAATCTTACTATACGACTGAACGAATACCGTTCAAGAGCGGGAAATGTAACGGCCCAGATCAAAACAGTTCCTAAAAAAGAGCGTGTATATATAGATTTCTCACGTCAGCAATCGCTGAAACAGGAACTTTATCTCTTCCTGCTGAAGAAGCGGGAAGAAACAGCGATCACCAAGGCTGCTACACTGGCCAATGCAAGGGTAATTGATCAGGGAAAGGCGGATGGAATGCCTTTTTCTCCCAAGCGGTCCAAGATATTTATGATGGCCTTCCTGGTGGGGATATTGGTACCGGGCGGCATGGTTTACCTGCGTGAGTTGCTGAATAACCGTGTGTTTACCCGCAGCGATATCACGGATAAGACACAAACACCTATCATTGCCGAGATCGGGCACAGTACCGAAGCCTTAGGCGAATCTGTTGTCGTGCACTCCTCCAGTCGTACCATCATCGCCGAGCAGTTCCGTACGCTCAGAACCAATCTGCAGTTCCTGCTGACGAGTCAGGAGAAAAAGGTGATCCTGCTTACCTCTTCAATGTCGGGTGAGGGTAAGTCATTCATCGCGCTAAACCTTGCCAGTACGCTGGCCTTGTCGAATAAGCGCGTGCTGGTAATGGAGCTCGATTTACGTAAGCCTAAGATTTCTAAGATGCTGGGCCTCGACAATGGTCTGGGTTTCTCCAATTATATGATTGGTCAGGTAGAGCTCAATAAGATCATTGTACCTTCCGGCGTCAATGAAAATCTTTATGTCATTCCTTCCGGTCCGATACCGCCCAATCCCTCCGAACTGTTGATGATGCCGCAGGTAGAAAAGTTGTTTAAGAGCTTAAAGGAGCATTTCGACTATATCATCCTCGATACGGCCCCGCTGGGTCTTGTTACTGACGCACACTTGCTTAGTCTGCACTCTGATGCCTGCTTGTACGTTGTTCGTCAGGGCTATACCTTCAAGCAGCAGATGAGTTTTCTGGATGAGCTTTACCGCGATAGAAAGATGGCCCATCTCAGCATAGTCGTGAACGACGTTAAGGCAAGTCGTGGTGCGGGTTATGGCTATGGTTATGGCTACGGCTACGGCTACGGCTACAGCTACGGCTATGGTGGCTATGGCTATGGTTATGGCCAGAAGAACGGTGGATATTTTGACAACGGTAAGGCTACAAAAAGCAAGGGCCTTAAGCGCATCGTTGACCTTCTGAAAGGTTAGATTTTTCAATACTTATTTTTGTCTCTCCGGGTTCTGATTTCCTTTCAGAACCCGGTGGAAACAAGTTCTCCCCCTTCTTAAGCTTCCCGGGCAAGAGCCTTCAATTGTCTGAAGTCTTTCATACCATAGCTCCCTTCATTATCCAGTATGTGCAGAATAGCGGGCATTATCGATCGGTCTAATCAGCAAATCCGGCAGGATGTGATCACCATGCGCGATGCAATGCGCCATGGCGGTCCGGATGCGGAAGGTGTGTATGTCGAAGAAGGGCAGGGTCTGGCATTCGGCCACAGGCGCTTATCTCTAATTGACCTTTCGGAGGCAGGCAATCAGCCTATGCATCGCGAGGGTGTAAGCATCGTCTTTAACGGTGAAATATACAATTACCGCGTACTCCGCGAGGAGTTAAAGCAGGCCGGTCGCAGTTTTATTACCGACAGCGACACTGAGGTGATCATTAAGGCCTATGAACAATGGGGAACGGAATGTTTCGACCGATTTCGCGGAATGTTCGCTTTGGCGATTTATGACCGGCACTTCAACAAAATTGTACTGGCCCGCGATCATGCCGGCATCAAACCGCTCTATTACTATCTTAACGGTCATCAACTTTATTTTGCGTCCGAAATTCGGGCCTTCCGAGCGCTGCCGGGTCGTTGGCAAGAGCGTGAGGACTGGCGTATTTTTTTCCTCACCTACGGTTTTTTACCCGAACCGGTTACCACCCTTCAGGGAGTAAAACCCCTTGACAAGGGCAGTTATCTTGTCCTCGATCTCAACAATTTCAGCCATTATCAAAGCAGCTATTACAAAGAAAATTTCAGGACAGAAATTACAGACCTTGCAACCGCACGGGAGGTGATACGGACAGAACTGAAAAAATCTGTTGAACGTCACCTGATCTCGGATGCGCCCATCGGCCTTTTTTTGAGCGGTGGTATAGATTCATCCCTGCTTACGCTTGTTGCACAGCCGTACATACCCGATTCGCTGCATACCCTGTCTATGATTTTTGAAGATCAGGAATTTTCAGAAAAGATTTATCAGGATATTATCATCGAGAAGACCGGGGCTCATCATCAGTCTTTCGAAGTAACCAAACGGGATTTTGAGGAATGCTTTGACGACATTATCCTTTCGATGGACCAGCCCAGCACCGATGGAATCAATAGCTACTTTATCTGCAAGTACGCACGCAGGGCAGGTCTCAAAGCGGTGCTCAGCGGGCTTGGTGCGGATGAACTTCTGGGTGGGTATCCCTCATTTAAGCGATCGGGGCGTTATCGTCAGTTGGTTAGGATGCCGGCGCCTATATTGCAGATGGCAGGACTTGCCCCCAAAGACGCATACCGTAAGCTGAGCTTTTTGAAAAGAAAGGATCCGATCGGCGAGTATCTTTTTTACCGGGGTTATTATTCGCCCGCAGAGACCGCACTCATGCTCGATTGCAGTCTGCAGCAGGTTGAAGACTCCCTCGCTTCCATCACAGCACCTACATTTGTGGAAGACCTCGCTCCGGGCAATCGCGTCTCCTGGCTCGAGTCGAATATTTACATGCAATCGCAGCTCCTGCGCGACACCGATACCATGAGCATGTGGCACTCTGTAGAAGTACGTGTTCCGTTTCTCGGTCGCGATCTCGTGGACGCCGTGCACCGCATCAGCCCTGAGCTCAAATTTTCAGATCCGCAGCCCAAACATCTGCTCATTGATAGTTTCAGAGACATCCTGCCCAAAGAGATCTGGAACCGGAAAAAGCAAGGCTTTGTGATGCCATTTGCTAACTGGATGAAAGGCCGCGAACTGACGCAACCTTCGCCTGAGGGCTCAATCGTCAACACGCTCAAGCGCAGATTTGATAAGGGTAAGCTGGTGTGGAGCCGTTACTGGGCCTACCTCCTTGCCACCGAAGCAGCGGCCATTGCGGGCTACGGCGATATGGAACATACACACCCTGCAGACAACCGTCCATCCTTACCCGAAGGAAAGAATTCTGCTAAAAAGGATAAGGTCTTGTTCCTATGTCTCACAACTTTTTCGCAGGCAGGCGGCATCGAAAAGTTCAATCGCTGCTTTCTTAAAGCGCTCAAAGAGGCGGAAGGTGCTGTACATATCACCAGTTTCGCCATGTCGCCTTATGATGAGTCGCCGGATACAGCTTATTTTCCGGAGGCGCAGTACAAGGGCTTTAAGGGAAATAAGATCAGCTTCGTTACACAGGCAGTGCTCCGGGCGGCTTCGGCAGATACTGTGATTATTGGTCATCTTAATCTGGCACCCGTGGGCAACATGATTCGAAGGCTCTACCCGGGTGTGCGTATTGTTTTGATCACTCACGGCATAGAAGTATGGAGCCCGCTGGAAGGTCAGAAGATGAGGATGCTTCAGGTGGCCGATCTGATCCTGAGTGTAAGCAATTTCACAAAGGATAAGATTGTGACCGTACAAGGAATAGAGCCGGAGAAGATCCATATTTTTCCAAACACAATTGATCCCTACTTCAAGGTGCCGGAGCGCTTTGAAGTCAATACCGCTATACGACGGGAATATAATTTCGGCGCAGACGATCCGGTATTGTTTACGCTGAGCCGGCTTTCCGGCCGCGAAAAATACAAAGGTTACGACCTCGTAATCAAAAGTCTGCCCGCGCTCCGAAAGAAGTTTCCGGACATTCGCTATATCATAGCCGGCAAATACGATTCTGAAGAAAAGTCCAGGCTGGATGACCTGATCGCCGAACTTGAATTGGAACGTCATGTATTTCTCACCGGATACCTCGCCGAAAAAAGTCTGATGGAATATTATCAGGCAGCCAATCTGTTCATCATGCCCAGCCGGAAAGAAGGCTTTGGCATCGTGTTTCTTGAGGCCCTGATCTGCGGCCTTCCCGTAATTGCCGGTAATCAGGACGGTAGCGTGGATGCCTTGCGCAATGGAGAATTGGGAATTCTTGTCAACCCGGCCAACCTGCAGGAGATCATTGACGGCATAGAAGAAGTGCTGGTGCACAAAGAGAACTATACCGATGAATACCGCCTGGCCATGCAACAAAAAACTCTCGGGTACTTCGGTTTTCCAGCCTATAAGAAAAGACTACAGGATATTTTGGGAAAAGCCTCGGCGGGCCGCGACGAAGGAAAAGCCTCCCCCAGCCTCTCCGAGGGAAAAGCCTCCCCCAGCCCCTCCGAAGGAAACGCCTCCCCCAGCCCCTCCGAAGGAAAAGCCTCCCCCGACCCCTCCGAAGGAGGGGGGAAAAGAGGAGGGTGAAAGTTTAGAATAATTGCCTACAAACGATACTGGAACAATGCAAACACAAACCACGCCGGCACTCGCCGTTGGCGATAGAAAAAGTGACCATGAACATTGGGATGAGATCATACGACCGGAATCCGGCCTTTTTGATCTTAAACTCAGAGAAGTATGGCGCTACCGCGATCTGCTCATGCTCTTTGTAAAGCGCGATTTTATTGCGCAATACAAGCAGACCATCCTCGGACCGGTTTGGCATGTGATACAGCCGGTGTTTACCACCATCATGTTCCTGCTGGTGTTTGGAAAGATCGCCAACATACCCACGGATGGTATCCACCCCACGCTGTTTTACATGAGTGGCATCACCATCTGGAGCTATTTTTCAGCCTGCCTTACCGCTACATCCAACACCTTTGTAGCTAATGCCGGCATTTTCGGAAAAGTTTATTTCCCCAGATTAGTTATTCCGCTCTCTACCGTTATGTCCAATATGGTGAAGTTTGGAATTCAGTTCGCATTGCTGCTTTGTGTGATGGGGTGGATCGGTTTCAGAACCGGGCATTTTTATTTTGGCATCAACTGGCTGCTGGTGCCCGTGCTCATGCTCATGATGGGCGGGCTCGGTCTTGGGCTCGGCATCATCATCTCCTCACTCACGACCAAGTACCGCGATTTTACCGTGCTTATTGGCTTCGGTGTTCAGTTGGCTATGTACATCACGCCGGTGGCCTACCCACTTTCCTTTCTCGAAGGGAAAAGCTATAAGACCTTCGTTGCCATCAACCCACTTACGCCGGTGGTAGAAGCCTTTCGTTTTGCTTTGTTCGACCGCGGAACCGTTAGTATGGCTTCATTAGGCTACAGTTTCGGCTTTATGATTGTAGCCTTGTTCCTGGGAATGCTTATTTTCAGCAAGGTAGAAAGGAGCTTTATGGATACGGTGTAGGGCAGTCTGATTCTTCACTGTTTTGGTAATCCTACCATGAGCTCGTCCATAAAGCGTATATTTAGATAGAACATCCGCGTTGCTAAGAGACCAATTAGGACTTGATTACTTTGTTAACATTGATAACAACCAAGAAATGACCGTTCCGTCAAAGATATCGGTTGTATCACCTGTATATCGAGCAAAGCGTTTAGTGCCTGAACTAGTGAACCGGATTTATCTGGCAACGTCTCCAATTTGCTCTGAATTAGAAATCGTTTTGGTAGATGATGGATGTCCCGAGGGTAGCTGGGAAACAATAGTAGAATTATGTGTAACCTTTCCGTGCCTTATCGGAGTGAAGCTTAGCAGAAATTTTGGGCAACATCATGCAATAACTGCAGGACTTGATGTTGCTACAGGCGATTGGATAGTGGTTATGGACTGCGATTTACAAGACCAACCAGAAGAAATTCCACTATTGTTGACCGAAGCGTTAAAAGGAAACGATATCGTCTTAGCTAGACGATTTTCGCGACAAGATGCCCTATTGAAGCGATACTTCTCAAAGTTATTCTATAGAAGTCTTGGATATCTAACTGGTTCTGAGCAGGATGAAACCGTGGCAAATTTTGGAATATATTCACGTAAAGTGATAGACCAGATTAAGTCCATGCGTGAGAGCATTAGGTATTTTCCCACAATGATTAAATGGGTTGGATTTAAAGTTGGAAAGGTAAATGTTAGACACGCCGCCCGTACAGAGGGAAAGACAAGTTACAATTTCAGAAGAATGCTCAGTTTGGCCTTAGATATTATTCTGGCCTTTTCCGATAAGCCGATAATGTTGACAATTAGACTTGGCCTGTTAATTTCCTCCGTTGCTGTCATAATGTCACTTTATACGATGTTCCGTTGGGCCTCCGGTGGCTTAAAAGTTATTGGATACGCGAGTCTCATAACAAGTATCTGGCTTTTATCCGGATTTATTATTTTAACTCTCGGAGTGATTGGTTTATACCTTGGTAAAACCTTCGAAGGTGTCAAAGGCAGACCGCTATATATAATTGACAAAAAAACAAATGATTGAACGATTGGATTGGGACAGTTCTTTCTTCGGATTCGAAGTTGGACGTCTTGAACTGCCTCAAAGAACAGAGTTATCTTTGTTGATTGCGAATTGCCCATTCCGTTTAATCTACATATTTTCTGACGAACCTGTTGAATTCGATGGGTTTGCCTTGGTAGATATTAAGGTTGAGTTTGCGAAATGTGTAAGACAGGTACCGTTTCCCGATGAGGTTGCTCGATTCGACTCCAATAAGCATTCCTATCGAACCCTGCTCGAATTAGCTCTTTTAAGCGGAAAGTACTCACGTTTTGCAAAGGATTCAAACTTCCATCGAAATGAATTCGCCAAGCTTTATAAAAGGTGGATTGATAGATCGATCGAGTCGGAAAACATCGAAGTTCTAATATTTGAAGTGAATGGTATTACTCTTGGTTTTGTGACGTTAGAGATTCATAGCGATGCTGCAAGAATAGGGCTTATTGCAACTTCTGTGAATCATCAAGGTCGGGGAGTTGCTCAGCAATTGATAGCGGCTTGTGAAAACATTTGCGTGCACCTAAATATCAGCACGCTATTCGTGGCAACTCAATTTGCCAATAAACCTGCGATGCGTCTTTACATTAAGACCGGATTTACGGTAAAGAGACAACAACACATTTATCATCATTGGAACTATGATACCATTTAACAAACCATTCCTTACAGGGAATGAGATTGCGTATATTCAGGATGCAGTTGCATCAGGAAAAATTTCAGGAAATGGTAAGTACACAAACCTCTGCCAGGATTTTTTGCGGAACAGATACGGTTTTGGGAAATGCCTGTTAACATCCTCTTGTACAGACGCGCTTGAAATGGCTGCTATCTTGGTTAATATTCGAGAGGGCGATGAAGTTATCATGCCAGCATACACCTTTGTAAGTACTGCGAACGCTTTCGTCTTAAGAGGAGCAAAGATTGTATTCGCTGATTCCCAAACCGAACACCCAAACATTGACGCGCAAAGGCTTGAAAACCTTGTAACCTCTAGGACCAAGGCGATTGTTGTTGTTCATTATGCCGGGGTCGCGTGTGACATGGATGAGGTTATGAGGATTGCAGCAAAGTTCGGTTTATTCGTGATCGAAGATGCGGCGCAGGCCATCGATAGTTACTACACTGGTAGTGACGGTATTAAGAAAGCACTGGGCTCAATAGGACATTTAGCAGCATTCTCTTTCCATGAAACAAAGAATATTATATCGGGCGAGGGTGGTATGCTTGTGGTCAACGACAAGCATTTCATGGAAAGGGCCGAGATAATCTGGGAGAAGGGTACTAACCGGTCGGCCTTTTTTCGGGGAGAAGTCGATAAATATGGCTGGGTCGATATCGGATCCTCATTCTTACCTTCTGAGATTGTCGCAGCTTTTCTTTTTGCGCAACTTGAATGTATTGAGACAATTCAGGAAAGACGATTAAAACTATGGAATCGTTATAACGAGTGTCTCGGAACCGGGCCGGATTCAAGACTGTTCACCTTACCAACCTTACCAGACTTTGCCAGTAACAATGCGCATATGTATTATGTCGTTTGCGGCTCACTGGCCTTTCGGTCACTGTTGCTGAACTCTCTAAAAGACGCTGGTTTTCATGCTGTAACACATTACCTTAGTTTGCACAAAAGTCCATTTTTCAAGGAAAAGCATGATGGACGTGTGTTGCCGAACAGCGACTATTTTACAGATAGATTACTTAGATTGCCATTGTTTTACGAGCTGGAAGAACAGATAACAATGCAAATCGCAAAAACGATCCAAAATTTGAATAGTTCATATATGCTTTAGAATACACCAAGTAAGCTATTCGATTTGGCTATTAAGATGTAGGGTAATTGAGTTGCTTTTTTAGCATAAGGCAGTAAGGAAATAAAGGAAAACCTAAAGGAAATAATGTTCACTGACGGGGTCATACATTACTCAGATTCGACACAAGGAATGCCTCTGAAATGGCGTCTTAGAATAGTCTATTGTTGCATCGCGGTTTTGGTCATTTTGCCGTTGTGGTACGCAAATCAGGGTTTCGACATCTGCGATGAAGGATACTACTTGCAAGGCTACATGCGCAATCAGCCGATTTTCTTCCAGTACACAGGGTTTCACTTTTTTGTCAAGTTGTTACCATTTTCCGATAACCTCCTGGCGGCTAGGTTATATAAATTGGTGATGATAATGCTCGCTGCTTGTGTTTTAGGATATTCACTGAAGAGGAAGATTTTTATCGATGATCCGGCTGCACTTGTCCTTGGCTATAGTTTATTAGGTGGTCTTCTTATTTATATGCATGGACCCTCAACAATTTCTTATAACTCGCTGTCGCTAGTGTTTATGCTGCTTTTAGTGGCTCTATATATGGAATTCCGGATGGCCACAAATTTCTTAGCAACATTCTCAATTTGGACCATTTTACTGTTCGCGATTATTTTAGGCTGCCTGGCTTTTAACAAGATTACCAGCGCTGCATTAATGGCTGTGTTTATATCAGTAGATCAGTTCATTTACAGGCGAAAGTACTTGCTCTCTTATTTTGGTCTGATTGGTGTGATTGCTATTATTTCCCTGATAACACTAGCCCTGCTATTCTGGCTTGCATATGGCAGTCATCTGCAGTTTATTTACCATTGTAGTGGTTTAGCGAACAACCCATTTTCGGAGCGCCATGTGAATGCTGGGTTTATGATCCGGCAGCTTGTTTGGACACCATTTACCCAAAGTAAAACCTATGTGGTTTTTACCGTCCTTTACCTTCTGGTATATGTGTTTTTCTCCAGAACTGTTGGAAGAAATTCAGTGACGGCTCAATTGATTTTTGCCGGAATTTTCATTGCCTCACTAATTAAATACAGAGCTTTTTACTTTTCCCAACCCAGCGCAGAAGGTTTTTACGCTTTGGTGTTCTTTATTTTAGTCGTCATTTTCTTTGCGGCAATTGCTGGCAAGAGCACGTATAAGATCGACAAGCACTTCGTCTGCCTTCTGTTTGCTGTGCCCTTTATAGGATTTTGGGGTTCGGACAACCCGCCAATGCTCGGGGTAATACACTACACCGGTTTTACTCTATTATTAGTATATTATTTGAATCATTTCTTACAGCTTCGCTTTTTACACTTCATACCTGTGCTGATCACAGCGTTTACTATCTGGAATTTCTTGTGGAATCCGTTTTTCAATCCCCCGGTATTTGAGTACAATAAATATGTAAAAGTACATGGGGTAGAAACCAAGGTCAGTGATTATACCTTCGAGGCTCAAGATAATTTTTTGCAGATATTACCGCATATTTCGAAGGATGAGCCAATTATCCCTATCGCCGTTCCTAACGGACTAATGTATATCAACGAACTTCCTTCTTACCTAACTCTTTATTATAATTCTCCAAATTTCACTACCGGGTATATTAACCTTTTAGGAATGACGAGTTTGCCTGAGAGATTTCAGATTTTATTTTGCAAAACAGATACAAGCAGTGAGGTTGCTGAAGCGTATGCTGGCTTCAAAACCCACCTGGCACGGTTAAATTACAGGATAGAACTACTAGCCGAAACAGCTCAATATGCCGCTTACAGAGCCAGCAAGGCAACAAAGTAAATAACATGCTTTTTCTCCAATACCTAGATCGATGAACGCAGAAAGCCCGTGTATTGGAAGGGCTGGAACTGGATCTTTGGGTTACAATGACGAGCTTATTGCTAATCGAACTAACTTATTACTTCAACTTTTTTCCAATCGAATTACATTTTGGGGCTTATCAGATTGTTACTTGCTATCGCAGTAGTTTTTGCCCATACTGAACCTATTCTCGGGATACGGCTCACTGGTGGTCAGGCAGCAGTTCAGGCATTCTATATTATTTCCGGTTTTTACATGGCGATGATCTTGTCTGAAAAGTATGTTGGACCCGGGGCAGCAAAAGTGTTTTGGTTAAACCGTTTTCTAAAATTATTTCCGGTATATTGGTTTGTTTTAATTGCCACGGTGTTGATTTCGATAGGTTACGGAGTTTTTACACATAATTTCTTGGTCCTTCAGCCTCTGATTTCTTCCTTTCCACACCTTAGTTCCACTACGAAAGTATTTCTGTTTTTTTCTAATTCCGCTTTATTTGGTCAAGATCTAGCTATGTTCCTCGGACTGAATAATGCCGGAAATCTTTACTTTATAAGAGATTTTCGATTGAGCAGCCCGCCTGTTTATTCCTTTCTTTTTGTCCCTCAGGCCTGGACTATTGAAATTGAAATGCTTTTCTATCTCCTTGCTCCTTTCCTTGTAAAATTGCGTACCCGGTACCTACTAAGCGGCATTTTCATATTGTTGCTGATAAGAATATATTTCTATAGGGTACTTGGATTGAGTTTTGATCCATGGACTTACCGATTTTTTCCACTTGAGCTCACATTCTTCTTTTCTGGCATCCTCTCATTTCGACTTTTTGGTTTTATTCAAAAAAAAGCAATAATCGAATATGAAGGATATTTCCTGGGTTTTATCCTGTGTTTTGTCCTAACGTATCAGTTCATTCCTTCGTTTGGGTATCTAAAGCAAGCATTTTTTTACTTCGCAGTTTTTCTAAGCATTCCGTTTATTTTCAATAAGACTAAAAGAAGTTCTTTCGATAGACAAATTGGTGAGCTCTCTTATCCGGTTTATCTTTCGCATTTTTTAATTATTAGAGTATTTTCCTTGTTTCTTGAATTAGACAACCCATTTTCGGGAGTTTGGGTTTTAACTTCAACCTTATTATTTAGTTTGATCGTCAACAGATTTATTACGCGAAATTTGGAGAAACTTAGAGTCAAGAAGTTGGCTACACTTGTTGTCCCTGGAAATAGCGATACTAATTTACACATTAAGGGTTTGTGAATAGATCGTTTTTGGGAATGCTTATTTTCAGCAAGGTAGAAAGGAGCTTTATGGATACGGTAGATAATATAGTCCTACAATAGTGTAAAAGGCTACAGCGCGGTTTCCCTTCACCGACTTGTAGATCATTAACATTGTTAAAGGTTACAGCCTGATGTCCGCATTCGTAGGTGATTACTGTGACTAAGCGTTTTCTTAATATATAAATTATGAACATTATAAGGCTGCTGCAAACAAATTTTTTTAAGCTAATATACAGGTTTAGGAATATCAAAGATTCTCGAATGCACAGGAACTCCTATTCTTGCCCCCTATGCGATAGTAATTTGAAATGTTTTCTGCCGCTAAGCTCAGTTTATTTTAAGCATCTAAATGACAACCAGTACATACATTCCATTTTTCAGTTTGAAACGCTTAATATTGATCAGTACGAATGCCCGGTGTGTGGTTCGTCAGACCGCGACCGTTTATATTATCTATTTTTAAGAAACTCGTTAAAGACTCTCAAAGCTCCCAAAAGGCTGAAGCTACTTGATATTGCACCTGCCCAGCAGTTGAGAGAAAAGCTTTCGAAATTGGAGAGCATAGAATACAGGTGTGCTGATTTAAACCGCGAAGATGTAGATGATAGGGTGGATGTTACTGACATGTCTCTGTATCAGGCCAATGCATTTGACATAATTATTTGTTCGCACGTTCTGGAGCATGTTGACGACGACGCCAAGGCCTTGTCTGAGTTATACCGAATATTGAAACCAGATGGTTGGGGTATTGTTATGGTTCCTGTTAATTTAGGACTTTCAGACACTTATGAGAATAAGAAGATTGTCACCGAAGCAGAAAGATGGAAACACTTTGCTCAGCATGACCATCTGAGAACATATTCTAAAAAAGGCTTCACTTCGCGATTGAAGGACGCTGGATTTGATGTAGAAGAGTTCGACCATAAGTATTTTGGTCTAGAAAATTTTATAACACATGGCATTCATCCACGCTCTGTATTGTATATAGTTAGTAAAAAATGATTAACGTTACCAAACCATTTTTTCCTCGCCAGGATCTATTTCAAAGATATATCGACGGCATCTGGCAAAGAGGATGGATTACTAATCATGGACCGCTCGTTAATGAGCTAGAATTACGCCTTAAAGAATATCTTAACGTGCCACATTTACTTTATCTGAATAATGGGACAATCGCTATTCAGATTGCAATAAAAGCACTCGAGTTACATGGTGAAGTTATCACTACTCCATTCTCCTACGTAGCTACAACTTCTTCCTTGGTTTGGGAGAACTGTACACCGGTTTTTGCCGATATTGATCCAGATTCCCTAAATATTGATCCGGTTTCTGTAGAGTCCTTAATTACGGATCGGACCACTGGTATTTTGGCCACTCATGTTTTCGGAAACCCCTGCGATGTTGAAGCCCTGAAGAAAATCGCCGATCAGCACAAACTAAAGATAATCTATGACGCTGCTCATTGTTTCGGCACAACATATAAAGGTGCGCCCATTTTTAATTATGGGGATATAAGCACAACGAGTTTCCATGCCACCAAACTCTTCCATACAGCCGAGGGCGGAGCCGTCTTTACACAGAATGCCGAATTGTTAAAGAAGATGGCTTATCTCCGAAATTTTGGACATGAAACACCGACAAGTTTTGCAATGGTGGGAATAAACGGAAAGAATAGCGAGTTGCACGCAGCAGTGGGATTGAGCCTTCTGCCTCATATTGGTGAAATATTATCTAAACGAAAAGAACAATATAAATACTACAACGATAAGCTTTGCAACCTTCAGGTCGAACGCCAGAAGCTGGTTGATCCAGAGGGATATAATTATAGTTATTATCCCATTCTGTTTTCAAGTGAGGGGCTGCTTGAAAGATCGATAGCAGAACTTAATAAGTATAATATTTTCCCGAGGAGATATTTTTACCCATCGCTAAATAGACTTGGATACGTGGAGCGACAAGACTGTCCTGTATCCGAATCTATTTCCAGCAGGATATTATGCCTTCCTTTATTCCACGATTTATCGGAAGAAGAAATCGACATGATTGCTCGACTTCTTTTGAGAGTCCAGAACAATTAATAGTCGCCTTAATTTATAATGAAAGTTCTTGTAGTAACAGATAATATTCAACTTTACACTGCTTTCAAAGAAATTTTGAAAGATGCTAAGTATGATTGCTACAATGTCGAATTTGCATGTAGCAATGAGTCACCTCTTAGAGGTCTCACAGACGTTCATCATATTTCCATAAAGGAAAAACTCGACGTTTTGATATCAACCTATCAGTTGATCATTTCTTTACATTGTAAACAGCTTTTTCCTGAAAAGTTAGTAAAGTGTGTAAGGTGCATTAATGTTCATCCAGGATTTAATCCATATAACCGTGGCTGGTTTCCACAGGTTTTTTCAATTCTCAACGGCAAACCTCTTGGCGCGACAATTCATGTAATTGACGAACTTTTGGATCATGGACCGATTATCGTACAAGAGAAAGTCCCAGTCTTTGCATGGGACACTTCAATCTCAGCCTATAATCGGGTTATTAAAAAAGAAATAGAACTGCTAAAGGAGTGGCTTCCTGATATACTTTCAGGTAATTACCAGGCCAGCCATTGTTCCGAATCGGGAAATATCAACTTGAAAAAAGACTATAATGCATTATGTGAACTTGATATGTCTGCTTCGACTACAATGAAAGATTGTTTGGATAAGCTTAGAGCGCTTACCCACGGCGACTATAAGAACGCTTATTTCATAGACAAAGTAACCGGAAAGAAGGTATTTGTAGCTTTGGAACTCAAAGTAGAGGAATGATGATAAACAATGACAAATGTTCCAAATAAAATGGGGAATATAGCAATCGAAGTTGAAAATTTGTCGAAGCAATACCGCTTGGGAGAGGTAGGAACTGGTAGTCTAAGCCACGATATAAATCGGCTCTGGTATAAGTTGAGAGGAAAAGATGATCCTTATCTAAGGCTTGGGGAAGAAAACGACCGAACTAAAAAAGGTCTAAGCGATTATGTATGGGCGCTTCGTGATATCAATTTTAATGTGAAGCATGGTGAGGTGCTGGGGATTATTGGCCGCAATGGCGCAGGCAAGTCCACCTTATTAAAGATACTCAGCCGCACTACCAAGCCCACTACCGGTAGTATAAAGATCAAAGGGCGTGTAGCCTCGTTGCTCGAAGTCGGCACGGGCTTTCATCCTGAGCTAAGCGGTCGGGATAATATTTTTCTCAATGGTGCCATCTTGGGCATGACCAAGGCGGAGATCAAAAGCAAGTTTGATGAGATTGTTGATTTTGCCGGCGTGGAAAAGTACATTAGTACACCCGTGAAGCGCTACTCGTCCGGCATGTATGTGCGGCTGGCTTTTGCCGTAGCAGCACACTTGGAGCCTGAAATTCTGATTGTGGATGAAGTGCTCGCTGTAGGCGATGCCGAATTTCAAGCGAAGGCACTGGGTAAAATGAAAGATGTTAGTAACTCTCAAGGTCGTACAGTGCTATTTGTAAGCCACAATATGGAGGCGATTCAGAATCTGTGTGAGAGAGCAGTCCTGTTGAATCAGGGAAGAATTGCTTCAAATGATAGTGTAAAGTCAGTCTTAACTCACTATTATTCGACAAGTCAAAAGTCACGACGATCAGTTTCTTATGCTCTTGACTCTGCTCCTGAAATGAATGGGTTTAGGTTGCTTGCTGCTCAAGTGACCTTGGATGGTGATTCTGATCGACAAATAACAGTAGACGATTCCTTTTTTCTCAAGTTTCGTATAGAAGTCTTCCGAGAAAAGTTGTCCAATCTCGATATCACTTTCCACATGGTAGATGAAAGAGGTATTCTAATATATGTTGGATCTACGATCTGGTCTCATTCACAAAAATTCAAGAGGGGTTATATGTGTGCGACTTGTTTTCTACCAGGGGGAGTGTTCAATCACGGGCATTATACGATAACTGAATTGATTATTGTCGAAAATAAGGGGAATGCAATTGCGGGATTCAAAGATGTTTTGGAGTTTGATATTATCCCGAATAGGCAGGAGAATTTCGTTGGATTAATGGAAGAAAAGCAAGGTGTTTTAAAGCTAAAACAAGTACAATGGGAGCTAAACAGCAGCGAAAACGGAGAAATTCTATGGAGATAATTCCCTGTGTCGTTTTGGCGTATTGCAATTTCGATCTGATAAAAGAAACCATAGATTACCTTACAACTACGCGGAAGTTTAAAATCTACGTAATTGAAAATTGGTCTGATTCTACCGAGAAAGTAATTAAGCCATTTTTGCTTTCACTTCTTGAATCCGGATCAATTTATAAGTATGTGTTGATGCACCAAAATGTAAGCAACAATGCTTACGAACAATTCTTTGATAAAGAAATTTTTGATCATTTTGATGCACCTTACATTTTGATTACCGATGGTGATATTGTTCCTGAATCAATGAATGAGGAATGGTTGGAGGAGCAAATAACAATACTAACAAATCATAAAGACGTAGGATCATGTGGGATCAACTTAAGCGCTAAAAACTTGCCGTCGAATGTCTCCTATTTTGCTAATAACAAGGACGAAGCTTACAATTGCTCAAACTGGGTGCCGGATGTGTACGGTAAACATTTCGAGGATTATGTTGAAGCTGGTACTGGGCTTCATTTTTGGTTGAGTCCCATGGACAACTTCAAGAGTTTTTTACAGTGGAGAAAAAAAGGGTCACACCGTTTCATCGATCATAATATTAAATGGTACTACAATCAAGTGCTACATAAACGGTGGGTTATTACAAAAAGAAATTATGGAATTCATCTCACTTGGACCATTTATCAAGATGAGCATCACCCTTATACACAAATGAAAATAAATAAATCATTTGCAGAGACCTGGCAGCATCATAATTATACTTTTTTCACTGAGTATACTAGATCAGGAAAGAGATATTATTATCCAGCTAAAGCTTTGAAAGCTGCAATTAGGGTCAAATTTCCAGTAATTCATGCTTTCGCCAAAAAATTGACGAGCCGTTTATGTGTTTAGTTTCAATTTGTGTTGTTACGTATAACCAGGAACGTTTTATTGAGCAAGCTCTGGAAGGAATCTTTGCTCAGAAATTACCCTCTATTGATTTCGAAATTTTGATTGCGGATGATTGCTCAACGGACTCAACAAAACAAATTATCGATGCGGCAATCAATAAATATCAGAACGCCGCCAACATAAAAAAAATGTATGGTAGCCACAATATTGGATTTGCAAGAAATTTCCTTCGATGCATTTCAAGTGCCACGGGAAAGTATATCGCCATTTGCGAAGGGGACGATTATTGGACTGATTACGAGAAACTTAGAAAGCAAATCGACATATTAGAAAGAAAACCAGAAATTGCACTTAGCTTTCATCGTTGTGAGCAAAGGGATGCCACTGGTAAGCTAGTTGGATTATCTACACGTCCCGCCGCTTCGGAGTTCGATATTTGCACACTTGCAGAGGCAAATATTATTCCGACGCTCAGCGTAGTCTTTCGAAACAGCCAAACGGCTTTTCCAGAATGGTATTACAGACTATCAGCTGTAGATTTCCCACTCCATCTCACCACTGCAAGACGTGGGCATGTGCATTATAGCGAGGAAGTCATGGGTGTATATCGAACCCACCAAGGCGGTGTCTGGAGCTCAAAATCTAATGTCGATCGCCTTCGGGCAACAATTATCGGGTTGTTGCTTCCTTTGATAGACCACGAATTCGATGGAGGTGTCCTGGTGGGCCTCAGAAAAAACCTTACAAGGCATCTTTCTGAATATTTGTCTGAGCACACAAACCCAGGGATAGACACCTTAACTTTCTTATGTGACGCCGGATTAGATGTGCAAACCCTCCTATTTGTGATCGCAGAATTCTTTAAAGAAAAGGAAGAAAGATACACGCAGCTTTCGAAGCTGAAATCTTCAAGTTGGTATAAAGCGGCTAGTTTAGCGAAACGCTTGTTGTAATAGTTCATATGAAGCAAATGCCACTACTTTAGAAATAGAATGCGCATTTACTATTATTCTCCGACAAACGACAACCGCCCGAGCTGGGGACTCGGCGTAATCCACTACCATGTCGACATCCTTCGTCGTAACGGTTTGGAAGCCTATATCGTTTACGACCAGGAAAACTTCAAACTTTCATGGCTTGACCTGAAAGTGCCCACACTGTCCATGCGCCAGTTTTTGGCATCAAAACCTACCTCAGAAGACTGGTTAGTGGTACCGGAAGTAGCCGCAGATAAGGCAGAATTGCAAGTGCCGTGTAGTACCGTGCTTTTCGCTCAGGCTGGTTTTTTTATTTATGAAGGGCTGCGCTCAGGTAAATCTCCTGAAGAGCTGAACTATAAAGGAGTGATGTATATTATGCCGCATCTTCAAAAAGTGCTCGCAATGATTACAAATCTCCCTTTATACGAAGTTCCTCCTTTTGTAGCACCATACTATTTCGAACAGCGACAACCAACAGAGAGAAAGAAGCGCATCCTATTGTATCCAAAATTTGATAATAGAGAATATTACATTTTGAAGCGCTTGCTGGAAAGGCATCTCGGTATTTCTGACAGGAGCCGCTTGCAAAGATTCCTGAAGCCATCGGGATGGGAGCTCGAAGAATTGAAAGGGCTTACGCACAAAGAGGTGGCAAAAAAGATGGCAAATTCCACGTTTTTTGTTTCATTAAATACCACCGAAGCGCTCAATACATCTGTACCGGAAGCAATGGCTACGGGTTGTATTCCGCTTTGCTATGAGGCTTATGGTCCCAAAGATTATCTCATAAATGGTTTCAATAGCTTTGTGTTTGAAAACCACGATATATTCGGTTTAGCTCAGAAAATCATCGACCTCGTTCAGAATTTCCCCACCGTTGAGCACACTCTTCTTGCGCACAGAGAAAACGCCAGAAATACGGCTATGAAATATACGGTTGAAAACGCTGAAAAGCCTTTGTTAAGGATGTTTACTGATCTTGTCAGATAATGACATGTAGAATATTTACAGTTATTGTTGTATTCAACGGTAGGAATTGGATTGAGCGATGTCTTGATTCGCTGAAAAAATCTTCCCTGCCGGTTACCCCGGTTGTAATTGACAATGGATCTACTGATGGCAGTTCTGATTTCATCACAGCTCATTTCTCTGGAATAGTCTTATTAAGACATAAAACTAATCTTGGCTTTGGAGCAGCCAATAATCTTGGTCTTAACTATGCACTGGAGCAAAAGGCAGACTATGTTCTCCTCCTCAATCAGGACGCCTGGATAGCCGAAGACATGCTTCAAAAGATGATAGCAGCTTTCCATAACCATCCGAACTATGGTTTATTAAGTCCATTTCATCTAAACTATGACGGGACGGCGACGGAACGGTATTTCGAAGAATGGGTATTGAAGCACTATACACAAGGTTACGAAGCGTATACCCGACGCAGAGAGCAGCCAGAGGTTTTGCCGTGTACCTTCGTACATGCAGCCTGCTGGTTAATTCCACTATCCACTATCCAAACTGTTGGCGGCTTCGACCCGGTATTTTTTCATTATGGAGAAGACAATGATTTCATACAACGTCTCCAGTCAAGGGGGTTGGTGGCAGGAATAGTGCCGTCTGCCACGGTTTATCATTATGGTACAAACGATGGGCTGGTAGAGCCACAAAAAAATGTCCGGCATCTTACGAATCAGATATTGCTTCGGATCAAAAATCCTGAAGCTTCCCATGCAGGAGCCCTGTTTTTATTTCTGAAACAATTTCTGAAAGTAATGATGAAGGGTCCAAATACCCCATCGGGTAAAGCATACCAGGCAGTTTTTTATTTGCTGCCCAGGCTCTTGCATTCACGTATCCGGCAAAAGAATGACGGAGCTTTTTTATAGATCTGAACCCTTACCGGGAAATAGAATGGCTGTATTTCTTTTAACAAGGTTCCTGTGACTTTACAGAAAAAAATCTAATGCGAATTCTGGTAATTACAAGTTTGTTCCCATTTCCATTAAACGAAGGAGGGAAAACCTCCCAATTTGTTTTTTTGAAAGAAATTGTAAAAGACCATGATGTAACTCTTTTTTGTACAGAACATCAAAATGAGCATTGTATAAGCGGACTCAATGGATTAATTCCAGCTTTAAAAGTTCTAACCGCCAAACCGGCTAAGTCCAGTAAAAAAATTTCTCTGCACAATCGTTTGATTGCAAAAATCATTTGGGAGTTGCGAAAACTTCTGCCCAAAAAAGAAGAAGCACTTTACCAACACAAATCATTTATCTTCCCCGTAAGCCCGAGAGGTATGTGCGATTTCTCGTCTGTTCTCGAAGTTGCTGAATCGCAACATTGGGATATTATCCAGGTTGATTTTGTTGATAATGCGGATCTGGCATTTCTACTTCCACGGTCAGTAAGAAAAGTGCTAGTTATACATGATTTGCGATTCGCCAGTGTAATGCAGGCAATGAATAATGATCGGCTAGATCCAGCATATACTGAATATTATGCTGCTACAGTAAAGGTTGCAGAGTTAAGTTATTTCTCCCATTTTGATGGACTAGTTACATTTAGCATTGATGACAAAGAAAAAATCATATCAGAGGGTATTCATTCACCAGTAATGGCAGCTCCTTTTGGAGTGAATGATGCACTTTTCGAGAAAGAAATAGATCAGAAGGAATTGCAGCAACTTATTTTTATAGGTTCTGGAATACATCATCCTAATTTCGATGCGGTAAACTGGTATGTTACAGAGTTCAGATCGCAGCTTTCCACTGAGTACAGTTATCCTTTACATGTTATTGGTAACTGGACTGACGGCAGTATCGAAAAAATAGGAAAGACCTACAATGTATTTTTTGATGGATTTGTTGAAGATTTGAGTATTTATGTCGGATCATCCGTTATGATTGTTCCTCTACGAATTGGAAGTGGAATACGAACTAAAATATTAGAAGCGTTTGCCTTAGGTATTCCGGTGATCTCTACTACAATCGGAAGTGAAGGTATTGGAGCCCAGCATAATGTAGAACTCCTCATAGCAGACACGCCTGAGGCTTTCGTTATGGCACTGCGGAGATTGGTATCACCTCAGTTTAGAATGAAACTGGTACAGAATGCCAGAAAATTTGTCCGTGCAAATTTTTCGCAGAAACAAACAGCTAAGAAAAGAATAGAGTTTTTTGAAGAACTCAAAGATCATTACTGGATAGCCACAAATAGTTAACTCGTCGCCCTGTGATGCCAATAGAGTCCATGGATCATCGCCGAAAAATAATAGATGTATCTACTATCGCTAAGTCGGAAAGGGGCCAAAACTACTTTCCAGAATTGGATGCCTTGCGCACCTTCGCTGTTGCCCTAACATTAATTACTCACTTTTTTCCATTTGCGGGTTGGGTGGAAATACCATACACCTGGTATGGAGTGGATGTTTTTTTTTCCATCTCAGGCTTTTTGATCACCTTGGGATTACTTAGAGATAAAAGTTCCAAATTGCCTAATATTACCCTTATAAAACATTTTTTTGTCAAAAGGGCATTGAGATTGTTTCCGCCCTATTATCTATTGCTGTTGTTATTCTTTTTAGGAAAGCAAAGTGGGCATATACTGATTTGGAAAGATGAGTATACAGCCTATTTTTTCACTTACACGGCAAATATCTATTATTATTTACACGGAATGGCTAATTCCCCCGTTTTCGTTCATCTCTGGTCTTTAAGCGTTGAAGAACAATTCTACTTAATTTGGCCTTGGCTTATACTTCTGTTTAAACGAAAAAAAGTTTTAATTGTCATTTGCCTGTTCGTTTTAGTGGGGATTTTCTCGCATCTTTTTGTTAATCTGGGTGATCCGAGACTGCTCACATTTGGAGATTTTCATACTCTTGGTGGAGGAGCATTTATCGCATATTTGTTTCACTTTCATAAGCAATCTGCTTTTTTTAAGTTCTTAATACAACGTAGGCATTTGTTGGTGGTGGTTTCATTTGTAACACTCTTTTTTGCCCTAACTTATGGCAGTTCCATTGGATTTACCCTTCAAATATTGCGTCAGATCGCTTTGATGTGTACGACATCTTCTCTGGTGCTAATCAGCATTCAAGGTTGGGGAAATCCAATAAACAAGCTTACAAGAAATAATACTGTCCGATACCTGGGGCAGATCAGCTATGGCATTTACCTGTATCATTTACCAGTCGTTTATGTTTGTGCAACAGTGCTAAATATTTATTCAATAAAAACGTTGAATTCTATTCTAATGATTTTTATTTGGGTCTCCCTGACTTTGATCGTATCTGCACTGTCCTATCATTTCTTTGAGCGCCCTATTCTAAAATTTAAGAATCAGCTTTTTCGCTCCACTCGGAACTTTCCGAGAATGGATTCTTAAAGTTCAACTTGGCACTAACGACACTTATGTTACTGCTAACTAAACTAACAGAAAGGTATTGTTCCTATCCATTCCATTTAAGTTTGCCTTATAGCGTTATTGTTGCTATAGCTACAATCTCATATCGTTTTATCAAACGTCCTTTACTAAAATGAAGTGTTTGTTTTCATGAGGGGACAACCCACTATTTCCGTCATTATACCGGTTAAAAACGGCGCTGCCACGCTGGCCGCCTGTTTGCAATCGGTTCGGGAACAGTCGGTGCCTGTTTCAGAAATTATCGTTTTAGATTCCGGCAGTAAGGATGGTAGCAAAGCTATTGCAGAAGAATTTGGGGCCCGGATTATCGACATAGCGCCTGAAAAATTCAATCACGGTCTCACGCGCAATGAAGCAGTGAATAATGCTAAGGGGGATCTATTGTTTTTTACGGTACAGGATGCGCGCCTATCTGCGTCCGACACCCTTTCTATGCTGGCGGCACATTTTGAGGATAGGGACGTATGTGCAGCGGGTGGACATCAGGCTGTTCCTCATGAAAAGGATAAGAATCCTGTCCTTTGGTTTAAAAGGTATTCTACGCCGGTACCCACTGTAAGGCAAATACCTGTAGGGGCTTTCTTCTCAATGCCCTTAAAGGAAAAGATGAAGTTAGTGCCCTGGGATAATGTAATCGCCATGTATCGGCGCACCGCATTGTTGTCTCAGCCTTTTGCAGCAACACAGTTTGCTGAAGATTGGATCTGGAGCTATGAGGCTTTATCCAAAGGCTGGAAACTTGTTTACGATCCGCGCGCGGTAACTTATCACTATCATCATCACGACTTTCGTTATAGTTTTCGCGCGCAATACACGATTAGCTATCATCTATTCCGGTTTTTTCACTACCGGTTTCCACTGCCGTCCTTTGGGCAAAAGACTGCGGCAAGCCTGTACGCGATATGGCGAGAGCCCAATTTGACTATTCTGGAGAAGTTCTACTGGTCGCTGCACAACCTGAAAGCAAACTTGGGAACCTGGCTTTCCGTATTAACCTTTCGCATGTTGCAAGTATTGGGAGGCAGGCAGGGAATAGACAAGGGCTACCACTGGTTTTGCAGTAAGATTCCGCAGGGAATGCTCCGAACCAAAGCAAGTCCGAATGGAAAACATCAGAATGTCGAAACCGCAGCTTAAAGTCTGGTTTACCGATTTTTGGGGGGGATTTGATCTGCACGCAAACCCATTCTTGAAAATGTTGGGTCGCGACTACGAAGTGTTACTCGATCGACAACCAGATCTGTTGATCTGCTCTTGTTACAGTTTTGACCACCTGGCCTATAAATGCCACAAGCTATTTTACACAGGTGAAAATGTGCGCCCTGACTATAAGCTATTTGATCGGTCGCTTAGTTTTGATTGGGACGACTATGGAGGAAAGAATTTGCGTTTTCCGCTGTTTCGTTTTAATGGCGATTTGGAAAAATATCATCTCGTACCGCCTCAACCTCAACGAGATGTACAGGATAAGAAATTTTGCTGCATGCTGGTGAGCAATCCAAATGGTTTGGAACGCAATGAATTTTTCGATTTGCTTTCGCAATACAAAACCGTGGATTCCGGCGGCGCATACCGTAATAATGTGGGAGGAAGGGTGGAAGACAAACTCTCGTTTATAGCAGATTACAAGTTTGTGCTCTCATTCGAAAATTCTATGTACCCAGGTTATAGTTCCGAGAAAGTGCTTGAACCACTTATAGCGGGTACCGTCCCGGTATACTGGGGAAATCCGGAGATAGGTAAAGATTTCAATGAACAGCGAATTATAAATGTACATCGCTACAGTGATTTTAGAGCTGTCGTGGACTTGTTAGTGAAACTGGATCAGGACGACACACTTTATGAGCAAATGGTCCGGCAACCTGTCTATCCGGAGGATAAGTTCCCTCACCATTTAGAATGGGAGTATCTGTCCGAAAAATGCTGCACAATGGTTAGTGAAATGCTATCGGAACCCCCTGTAGCAGAACGCCATCCGTTGTATGCGCTGACGAACAAGTACAAAAGGAAAATCAAAGCCCGAATACTGGGAAAACAGCATTGGTATTGTTGATATGAACACGCCTCTTGTAAGTGTTTTAATGACGGCCTATAACCGCGAGAATTACATTGCGGAGGCTATTGAAAGTGTATTGCAATCCGAATTTCAGGATTGGGAGCTGATTATTGTAGATGATTGCTCGAAAGACCGGACTGTGGAGATTGCCAGAAGCTATGCGGCAAAAGATTCACGGATATCTCTGTATGTCAATGAACAAAACCTTGGCGATTATGGCAACAGAAATAAAGCGGCAAGCTATGCACGAGGGAAGTATCTAAAAAGCCTGGATTCTGACGATTATTTTTTGAAAGGGGGGCTTGCCTATTGTGTTAGAATGATGGAAGAAAATCCAACCGCAGACTGGGCCATTTCGTATAAGATGACCCTGAAGCTGGACGATGAATTAGAGCCTAAACAGGCAATCAAAACTCATTTTTTCCAAGAGCCCTTCTTGATAATTGGGCCAGGAGGAACTGTGCTCAAACGATCATTTTTTGAGCAAATAGGTGGATACCCGGAAAAATATGGCCCTGCGAACGATATGTATTTCAACTTAAATGCTGCGACTCAGGGCAAGACACTGCTAATGCGAGAAGATTTTTTACATTATCGAATCCACGAAGGCCAGGAGATTAACAATAAGTTTGCCTATTTGCATTGTGTGCACAATTATTTGCGAGACGCCTTAAAAGAGCTTAATCTACCCATTTCGAGAAACGAGCGCAAATGGTTGAGAAAAAAAATGAACCGGAAGTTTGTCTCGAAGCTGTTGCGCTTCGCGTATAACTCCCGAGATGTCAACGGGATAAAAACCTTATTGAAAAAGACTGGTTTTACAATATCGGATGCAGTTGACGGATTGATAATAAAAGACAGCTTGCTATCATGAACATAGCACCGACAAATGTCTCATTTAGGTAATTCCCGAAAACCCGTTCTTCAGTTAATCTTTATACTGCCTCTAGTACTTATTTATACCAAAACAAAATTAGATGAAAGCATTCGATATACTCAGCAAGCGTGGTTTTGAAAAAAAAGGCGGCGGTTGGTATGAACTTAATTCTTCTATCGACTATGACGAAGCAAAGTTTTTAGAAAGCTTGATTAAAAAGTACGAGCCCGGAAAAACACTGGAAATTGGGTGCGCGACCGGAATATCGTCACTGATAATTTGTGAAGCGATTGGTTCTAATGGTTCTCACACGATAATTGATGCATTTCAATCGACGGATTGGGAAAACCACGGACTGAACAACCTTTCGAATGCCGGTTTCTCAAATTTTAGGTTAATTGAAGAACTGTCAGAGTTTGTACTTCCAAATCTTCTAAAGTCAGGTGAGAAATACGACTTTGTTTTTGTAGATGGATGGCACACTTTCGACCATGTCCTGGTGGAGTTCTTTTACATCAATCGTTTACTCCATACTGGAGGAATCGTCGTTTTCGACGATACAAGTTTGGAAGGTTTGAATAGGCTCATGCGGTATATCTCCAATTATCCCAACTATGAATGTATTGGCCATTCAGGAGAAATAAGGTTGTCAAAATCTCGCCAGATAATAAACTTGGCAAAGAAACTTTTTTATTTTCTTTCCCTACCTATGGGTAAAAGGATGGGCTCGGAAATTTTCAACGATACTGTTATTCGGTCAAATTCAAGCCTGGGAATTAATGGCAGCGTGGTAGCCTTTAGAAAAACTGCGGAGGACAAGCGTGGTTGGGCCTGGTATAAGCCATTTTGAGGTTTGCGGCCAGGAATGACCCTGAACGATCACCATTAGAAGTATTCGTAAAAGAATTGATTTGAACAACAATCTCGTTTCAATCATAATTTCTGCCTATAACGCAGAAAAGTACATTAGGGAAACGATCGAGTCTGCAATTGCACAAACTTGGCAGCCGCTGGAAATCATTGTCGTTAATGACGGTTCTAAAGACAACACCGCCGCCATTGTAAGTCAATTTGGAGATCAGGGCGTGAAACTAATTGAACAAACCAATGCCGGACAGGATGCAGCGCTAAACAATGGATTTAGATATTCAACAGGTAAATTCCTAAAATTTCTGGACTCCGATGATTTATTGAATCCAGAGATGATTGAAAGGCAGATGCAGGTACTTCAAGGTAGCGATTGTTATGTTGCTTATTCAGAGTGGTCGAGGTTTTTTGATGATAACAAAAACACAGCCGACTTTTCGCCACGGGCTTACTGGAAAGATGCAGCGCCACTTGATTTTCTTACTGCAGCACCCGAAGGGGTTATGTTACAGTGTGGTAGTATGCTTATACCCCGGGCTATCATCGAACGAGCGGGTGAATGGGACGAAAGAATCAGTTTGATTTATAACGACACGGAGTTTTTTACCCGACAAATCCTGGCATCAAAAGGAGTGAAATTTTCTCCGGGCGCTCAACTTTTCTATCGCTCAGGCAATAACACAAGCATGTCTTCAAAGCGAAGATCGAAGGCATATTATGAAACTGCTTTACTCGCTGCCGAATTAGTAGAGAAGACGCTTTTGGTTGCGGAAGATTCTCCAAGAACGCGAAGATTAATTAGCAACATGCTGTTGATGCAGTACTGTGATATGTATCCCCGTTTTCCTGAATTAGCTACAATCTATAAACGAAAGATTGACCAAATCGGTCATGGCACCTATGTAGTGCGAGGGGGGAAGATACTTAATGCACTTACTAGTATCGTCGGTTGGAAAATGGCCAAAAGAATCCAACTTTTTCTGTACGGTTTACGATAAGGGAACCGTAAACCTCATAAAGAACTCAACGATAGTATTCACCGTTCACAGTATATTAATGCCCATTAAACAAATCCTCCACTATCGTCCTTTTTCCTGGCTGGCTTTAATAGCCCGGCACGAGCGTGATAAAAGAGACGAGCAAAGGCGTTATGATGCCTGATTTTTTATCAAACTTAGGCGGCCTAAAAAATTAAAACCCTGAATATGTGTGAACTCGGATTGGGATGCGTTGCTTTAACGAAGCAAAAGTCTCTGGGAAGCGCTCTTTCGCTACTCAACAGATCTTATGACCTCGGAGTAAAACATTTTGATACTGCTCCTCTTTATGGGAGGGGCTACTCGGAGATGATTTTGGGTAAGTTTTTGAGGAAAAAAAGAGCAGATGTCCATATCACGACGAAAGTTGGTCTTGGAAATCCCCCGCAAGCGAGCATCCCGGTTGGATTGGCGCTACTTATCAATAGTCTGAAGCAAAAAGGCGCTAAAGAAAAGCACATGGATCATGCATGGCAACCTCCAAACTTGCTTCAGTATAGAGTTTTAGACCTCGAGTTCGTAAAAGCATCCTTTTTCGGTAGTTTGAAACGACTGGGCACAGACTACATTGACACCTATCTGTTGCACGAAGCCATGCCTTCTTTCCTTACGGAAGCCGCCTTGTCTTTTTTGTTGAATCAAAAAGAAAAGGGCAGGATTAAATCACTCGGAACAGCCTGTTCATTTGTAAACCTGACCCATGCAGATGAAAAGGAGCTTGAACATTTTGACGTACTTCAGTATGAATATCTACCAAAATTTGGGGCAGATGAAATAATAGCGCGATTCCCTCTTAAGAAACATGTCTTTCACAGTCTTACAAGAAATTTCGTATCAGGCCTGGATTATAATGCTCAGATGGGCACCGTAATTTCTGAGGCGACGAGAAAGAATCCCACTGGACGAATATTAATTGGTACCAGTAATAAAAAACACCTGGAATGTAACGTTCAATACTTTCATAGTTATGCCACTTATTGATTTCAATACAACTGGGATCGCGGAAAAAAAATATGATCTGACAATTGTCGGTGCTGGTGCAGCCGGTATTTTGCTGGCAGTAAAGGCATCGAAGTCAGGAAAGAAAGTACTGTTAATAGAAACAGGGCATTTTGATGTTGACGACCAGAGGCAACAATTAAATGAAATTGAGCATGTGGGAAAAGTATTGGAAAATTCTGTTTGGGGCAGGAAGAGGGCAATAGGCGGCACGACTGTTGCCTGGGGTGGGCAATCTTTGCCTTTCCAACCGCTCGATTTTCAAAACAGGGACTGGATTAATTCCAGTGGATGGCCGATTCAGTTTGATGATCTGAAAGAACACTACGATGCTGCAAATGAATTTATGAAAATTGATACGCTCAATTATGGCGAAGATATTTTTAGAAAATTCAGATTGAATAAGGACTATTTGGGAACCGACAAAATAGCCTACCACTTTTCGAAATGGGCACCGACACCCAACTTCTATACCCTGTACAAACAAGAATTAAACGATAACGTAGATCTTTATTACAATTGCCATTTGCTAAAAATTATCGCAGATGAAGACAACGGAAGAGTGGCAAAAATCGAAGTGACGAACTTTAAAAAAGAGCTCCAACAAATAGAAGTATCAGGGCTTGTTATTGCGGCGGGCGCCTTGGAAACCAACAGGCTTTTACTGCTAAGTAATTTTCAAAACTTCAACCGCAACATCGGTCGTGGATTTATGGAACACCCCTGCATAGAAGTTGGCGATGTTGCCGGTGAAAGTGAATACAAGCTACAGAAGCATTTTAATACCCATATTGACCTGAAAAGCAAAGTAAAATATTCTCTTAGGCTCAGTGCTACTTCGGCGTTTCAGAAAGAGAATAAGCTATTGAATGTTTCAGCGGGAATAATGTTTAAATCCGATGTCACAAAATTTGATCCTTATTCTGAAATTAAACGTAATATGACCTCCCTTAGTGTATCAGGAAAGGGAAAACTACTGCGTCATCTTCCCATGCTGATCAGGAGTGGTTTTATTTTGATTAAAGACAAATTTTACTACAAACCCGGAACCAAAGCAAAGCTGGTAATGATGTGTGAACAAGAGGCATCAGACGAAAGCCGAATTACACTAAGTAATCAACTTGACGAATTTGGACTTCCGAAACTAAAGCTGCACTGGAAAATAACGAAGCTCACCTGGGATACCATTGTAGAGATGTCCCGACTGATAAAAACAGAATTGGAACGTAGCGGTATTGCCCAGATTCATCTTTACGATTCTGTTAAGAGCGAAAATGACCAATGGGAAGACATGCTTTCAGACGTTAATCACCATATGGGTGGCTGCAGAATGAGTTCAAATGCCGAGACAGGTGTCGTTGATTCGGATTTAAAGGTCTTCGGATTTTCAAATCTCTACCTTTGTTCCTGTGCGGTGTTCCCGACGAGTTCACATTCAAATCCAACGCTTACCCTATTAGCACTTGCTGACAGATTAATAAAGAAAATCAATTCCGATGCATCCGAAAGAAATTTTTAAAAGAGTGGCTTATCAGCTCCTTCCCAAAGAGCACGGGCTTAATAGAATCTCGATTCTTAAAGGTCCCGCAAAAGGCACGAGAATGCTGATAGACATCCGTTTAGGCGGTAGCTACTTTTTAGGAAATTATGACAAGTGGATATTTGATGAAATCGCTTTGGAGAAAATCTTAAAGCCCGGGATGGTTGCCTGGGATTGTGGAGCATTCTATGGCTATTATGCTGCAATATTCAGAAAGTTGGTGGGTGCCAGCGGCTGCGTAGATGTTTTTGAAGGATAAAAAAAAACTTTTTGGCGGTTTCTTCACTCCCAAAGCTCAACAAATGGAGCAACGTATATGTTCATCACCTGGCTATTGGTCCGGAACATTCTCAGATACAATTCGCAAGCAATTTGGGTGGAAGCAGCGGTCCTTATGGCCTTTCAAAAAAATACAAAAACGATGCGGCGATGGAATTGGAGACGGTCGAATGCGCTGGTGTTGATGAACTGGTATTTGAAAAGGGACTACCAGAGCCTGATCTGATTAAATTTGACTTAGAGTCCGCAGAAGTTTTTGCTCTCAAAAACGGACCGAAACTTTTTAAAAATAAGCGTCCGGTCATTTTGTTAGAGCTTCATGGTCAGGAAGCATTGGTTGCTGCTGGATTATTTCTCGAGACCTATCGTTATAAGGCCGTCTCCGTCCATGAAATGAATTCACCAACCAAAAAGATTTTCAGCAACGAGGCGGAACTCGTGAAGCTAGAGACAATCCCGCATATGATATATTGTTATCCAGTATAAAGAGAATATAACTGCATTTGACATAGAAGTCTTTTGTTCGCCACTATTCACTACTTTTTTTGTTTCGAAGTATTAGTTAATGCCCATTAAACAAATCCTCCACTATCGTCCCTTTTCCTGGCTGGCTTTAATAGCCCGGCACGAGCGTGATAAAAGAGACGAGCAAAGGCGTTATGATGCCTGGCTGAAGACAGACGATTTCAAAGTTCATCTCCGTGTAAAGAAATGGGACGAAGACCTCGGCGATCAGCGTTACCGGTATTCCTACCCGCTCGACGAACATTCCGTGGTTTTCGATGTGGGTGGCTACAAAGGTGAGTTTGCTACCGGTATCTTTTGTAGGTATGCCAGCACCATCCATGTGTTCGAACCGATGCCTGAATTTTGTGAGGTGTTGAAAACGCAGTTCGCGCACAATCCTAAGGTGCATCTGCACCGTTTCGGATTAGCAGACAAGAGCGGAACCGCAAAAATTTCGAATTCGGATATCTCCTCGTCCATCTATATCGAAGACGAACATGCACAGACTATTGAGCTCAGGAGTATCGTGGAGTTTGTGCAGGAACAAGGCATAGAAAAGGTTGATCTCATCAAGATCAATATCGAAGGTGCCGAATATGGACTGCTCGAAGCGCTTCTTGATGCTGGCATGATCGAAAAGTTCAGGAACATTCAGGTTCAGTTCCACGACTTTATTGTGCCCGATGCAAGGGCGCGCATGGAAAAAATTCAGCAGCGTCTTTCTGCCACCCACCGGCTCACCTGGCAATATGAGTTTGTCTGGGAAAACTGGGAGCTGAAGAAGGGGTGATTTGTGTAGGGACGCCGGTGGTATGTCGCCCACCGCATAGATTGCTTCCCTCCACTTCGTTTCGCTTGCAATGACGTGTTCTTTTTTCTCGCGTCATTGCGAGAAGGGAGGCACGACCGACGAAGCAATCTTTTTGATTTGAGGATTTGAAAATTTGAGGATTTGAGAATACAGGACTTTTAGCCCATTGCAGGAAACTGCGCAGGCGCTGCCACAAGCTCCATTGCGCCATCGCGACTTACCGTTCCAACTATACTTTTACAAGGGCTGCATCCACAGCATACAACCATGAGCAATACCGTTATCAAGATAGAAGACGTATCCAAACAATACCGCCTCGGACAAGTGGGTACCGGTAGCCTGAGCCATGATGTCAACAGGCTTTGGTACAAAGTGCGCGGCAAAGAAGATCCTTACCTGAAGATCGGAGAAGCCAATGACCGTACCACCGCAGGAAACAGCGAGTACGTATGGGCGCTGCGCAATGTCAGCTTCAATGTGCAGCATGGCGAGGTGGTGGGCATCATCGGCCGAAACGGTGCCGGTAAGTCCACGCTCTTAAAAGTACTAAGTCGTACCACCAAACCCACCACGGGGTCCATATCCATTAAGGGTCGTGTGGCTTCGCTGCTCGAAGTCGGTACGGGCTTCCATCCGGAACTGAGCGGACGCGAAAATATTTTTCTCAACGGTGCCATACTCGGGATGACCCGCCACGAGATCAAGCGGAAATTTGATGAAATTGTTGACTTTGCCGGTGTGGAGCGCTATATCGACACACCTGTAAAGCGGTATTCTTCGGGGATGTATGTTCGCCTTGCCTTCGGCGTTGCCGCACATCTCGAGCCCGAAATTCTGGTGGTGGACGAAGTGCTGGCCGTTGGCGATGCAGAATTCCAGCGAAAGGCTTTGGGGAAGATGAACGATGTAAGCAAGCAGCAGGGACGCACCATCTTATTTGTAAGCCACAATATGGCGGCCATGAAACAGCTCTGCACCCGCGGCGTGCTGATGCAACATGGGCAGGTAGTGGCAGACGGTAGCATGAGCGAAGTGGCCGAGCAATACCTGATACAAGGCGTCACAAAATCAAACGAAAGCTCGTGGATGGCTGATGAAGCGCCGGGCAACGACAAGATCAGCATTCGCCGCGTACACGCATGCGCCGTGGGGCGGCAACCTTCCGATCCTGTAAAAACCAGCGACGATATTGAAGTGCTGATCGAGTTTGAAAACAAACAGCCCGGTGTAGATCTCGATGTAACCTGGAACATTTTTGACATGGACATGATTCATGTTTGCCATATCGGAACACTGGTGGGCAATGGCGAAAAAATTGACAAAGGCATGTATCGGGTGTCCTTCATCATCCCCAAAAATTTGTTGAACAATAAACGCTATACCTTTAACGTGATTTTCGGTGCCGATCAGAAGCATCTCGTCTATCATCACGAAGGCATATTATCGGTAGATGTGGAAGATGGGCTTCATCGTCAGGGAAATTCCTTTCACCGGTATCCGGGAGCCATACACCCGAAGGTGGAGTGGACCAGGGCTCGTATCGGTGAGTCATCGGTTTAAGCGTAGAAAAATGGAAAGCATGGAAGCAGCAATCAGCCAGACGAAACCTTGTTTACTGAGTTTGCCATCAATTGGCGATAGCGCCGTAGGATACATCACCGTTTCAGAAGCTTCGAAAAACATTCCCTTCGAGGTGAAAAGAGTCTATTGGACTTATTATACCCCTCAGAATGTAATCCGGGGTTTTCATGCACATAAGGCGCTGCAACAAGTGATATTTGCCGTGAGCGGTTCGATAAAATTTACTGTGGAAACCAGCGCTGGCAACAGAGAAGAGTTTCTGTTGGACGCGCCCAATAAGGGGTTGTACCTGCCACCGTTCACCTGGCGCGAAATACAATTCTCGCACAACGCGGTGCTGCTTTGTCTGGCCTCAGAACATTACGACGAAAATGACTACATCCGCAACTACGACGACTTCAAAAGCCTTGATTGAGATAGTACCTTATCAGGAAAGCCAGAAAACAGCCTGGGATCAGTTTGTTCAGCAATCCGTTAACGGTAACTTCCTGCATACGCGTGCTTTCTTCGATCATAATCCGGCAAATAACAAAGATGATTGTTCTTTCATGTTCTTTAAAAAAGGACGTCTCGCTGCAGTGCTTCCCGCCACCCTTTACCAACGGGATGGCCGCCTTGTATTGCAATCGCATTTGAGGGCTACCTTCGGAGGTTTCGTGGTGAACCGTGAGGTCGGAACCGTGGAAGCCTTAGAACTTGTCAGGCTGCTTTGTGATAAAGCCAGAGAAATGGGTGTGCAGGAGATTGTTGTACGCAATCCTTTCCGGATTTTTAACCGGCATTTAGCAGACGAAACAGACTATGCACTCTGGTATCATGGGTTCAGCCTCAAATCCAGAGAATTGGAAATCGCAATAGAACTCGCGGGCACGCTTGATTCCATACAGAAGCGTTTTGAAAATGGCACGAAGTACAACATAAAGAAGGCAGAGAAATCGGTAGAAACCCGGTTGTGCAATGATTTTGAAAACTTCTGGCCCATACTGGAAAAAAATCTTGCAGACCGGCATGGAAAAAAGCCTGTCCACAGCCTTCAGGAGATCCTCCTTCTGCGCGAACTTGTCGGAGCGGAAAACATCCTGATTTTTGGCGGCTATCATGAGGGACGTCTTATATGTGGCACCGTTATTTTTCGCTTTGGTACTCAGGCGCTGCATGCTCAATACATTGGCTCCGATAGTGCCTTCCAGGATCTTAGACCGATAAACGCCGTTACCCATTACATCATCAAATGGGGTCACGAAAACGGTTTTAAATACTTCAATCTTGGAACAGCAAACGAAGACGGCGGTAGGGTAGTTAACGAAGGGTTGTTTCATTTTAAAGAGGGGTTTGGAGGACGAGGGGTATTAAGAGAAACGATGCACTTAATGCTATAGCATGAAAAATAAAAAACTGATTATCTACGGCATAGGCGAGACAGCCGATATTGCCTACGAGTATTTTACGCACGACTCAGACTATGAAGTGGTGGCATTTACAGTCGATAAGGCATACATGAAATCGGACGAGCATCTTGGATTGCCGGTTATTGACTTTGCCATAATTGAGCAGCGCTACCCACCCGAAAAGGCCGATATGTTTGCTGCATCCACCTATAACAAGCTCAATCGCGTACGTACAAAGATGTATAAAGCGGCAAAGGCAAAAGGCTACCATTGTGCCACCTACATCAGTTCAAAAGCCTTTGTGTGGCACAACGCTGAAATAGGTGAAAACGTGATGATCTTTGAAAATAATGTCATCCAGCACAAAGTGAAGATAGGGGACAATGTGGTGCTGTGGAGTGGTAACCATGTGGGTCATCAAACCGTAATCGAAGACAACGTCTATCTTTCTTCACACTGCGTTATTTCAGGCTTCTGTACCATTGGTGCCAACTCGTTCTTGGGGGTCAATTCAACTTTCAATGACAACATTACTCTCGGAAAAGACAACATTGTTGGTAGCGGAGCATTGATCGTAAAAAATACAGAGGACGGAAAACTGATGATAGGTAGCCCGGCAAAGCCCGCCGCAAAAAGCAGTTTTGAGGCATTTGGTGTATCAGCACAAGAACAGGAAATATGAAATGGGAAAAATTGGGGCTCGTCTTTAACCCCGCCGGAAAATTAAGCTGGGCAAGCAATACGGCATTACAACCTACACCTTTGATCCTCGAAGATCGTATTCGGGTATATGCAGGCTTTCGTGATCAGAACGGCATCAGCCGGATTGGCTGGGTGGATGTGGACAAAAATGATCCAACCACAGTGTTGCAATTTTCCACAAATCCGGTGCTTGAACCGGGTCTTCCGGGTACTTTCGATGACAATGGTGTGGTGCCGTCTGCAGTAGTAGCCAGAGGCGATGAGGTTTATCTGTACTACGCAGGATATCAACTCGGGATAAACGTACGTTTTTTGGTTTTGGGAGGCCTTGCTATCAGCAAGGATGGAGGAAATACATTTCAACGCTACAGCCATGTGCCCATACTGGAACGCACACATAAAGAGTTCCTGTTTCGTGTAATTCACACGGTTATGTACGACAATGGCAAATGGAAAGTCTGGTATGGGGGAGGGAACCATTTCATCAACTCCGGCACCAAAACACTGCCCGTTTACGATATAAGATATATGGAGTCTGAGGACGGAATTCATTTTCCCGTACAGGGCACTACAGTGCTTGGAAACGGTGTCGGCGAACATCGTGTAGGACGGCCTTACGTCATAAAGCGGAATGGCTCCTACGAAATGTACTTTGGAGCTTCGACTCCTGAGCAGCCTTATCGGTTAGCTTTTGCCCGTTCCGCAGATGGCCTCGTTTGGGAACGCGAGGATAGCGCTTTGGATCTCGCCTATCCCGACGATGGATTTGATAGCGAAATGAGCGCCTACCCTGCAGTGGTTACACTCAATAGCGGCACCTTTATGTTTTACAACGGTAACCAATATGGTCGCGAAGGATTTGGTGTGGCAAGGCTTATACCCTAAGCCGAAATCTCTTTCGTCAGAAAGTCAATAATTTCATGAACAACCTCTCGGTATCATTTTTAGACCTGCAGGCGATCAACAAACGCCATGAGCAGGAATTTCAACAGGTATTGCAGCAGATGCTCGATAAGGGCTGGTATATCCTCGGGGACAACCTTACCAACTTCGAAAAAGAATTTGCTGCATTTTGCGGTGCGCGCCATTGTATCGGTGTAGCCAACGGACTCGATGCCCTTATACTCATCCTCGAGGCCTATAAGGAGCTGGGAGTGATGCAGCCGGGCGACGAAGTCATTGTGCCGGCAAACACCTATATCGCTTCGGTAATTGCTATCTCAAGATCGGGATTGGTGCCCGTGCTCGTAGAGCCGCAACCGGATACAGCACTTATCGATCCGCTTGCCATAGAACAAATGATCACCCCGCGCACCCGCGCCATTATGCCTGTGCACTTGTACGGACAAGTGTGCGAGATGAACACCATTAATGATCTCGCAAAAAAGCACAGCCTGAAGGTGATCGAAGATTCGGCCCAGGCACACGGTGCTTTATATCAGGGAAAAAGGGCAGGTAGTCTTGGCGATGCTGCAGGGTTCAGCTTTTATCCCGGAAAAAACCTGGGCGCGCTGGGCGATGCCGGTGCTATCACTACCAGCGACGATGCCTTAGCAACCACGCTTAAAGCCCTGCGCAACTATGGCTCACACATCAAATATCAGCACCTTCATAAAGGCATCAACAGCCGCCTGGATGAAATACAAGCCGGTTTTCTATCCATCAAACTGAGGTTGCTTGATGCTGATAACAACCGCCGGCGCAATATTGCAACACAGTATTTGCAGGAGATTAGGAACGAAAAAATTACATTGCCCGTTGCAATAGATCCCTTGCGTCATGTATGGCATTGCTTTACTGTACGCACACAAGAGCGCGAAGCTTTCCAACAATACCTTGCGGCAAACGGCATACAGACGGTCATCCACTACCCTCTGCCACCGCACCAGCAACAGGCATATAAAGAATGGAATGAACGCTCTTTGCCCGTTACTGAAAAAATTCATGCGGAAATATTATCGTTGCCCATTTCACCGGTCATGACAGACGAACAGGTAGATAAGGTAATAACAACTATAAACGCCTGGTAAGTGCACACAGATCCTATGCAATGGCCTTTAGTAACGGTCATAACCCTTTGCTACAACACAGGTCCTTATGTGCTCCAGGCGCTGGAGTGTGTGAAGGGCCAGGGATATCCCAATCTGCAGCATATCGTTATTGACGACTGTTCTAAAGATGACTCAGCGACACAGGTGCAGCAATGGATTGACGACCATCAGTATCCCTGCACTTTTATCCGGCATCAGCAAAACAAGGGAATTGCTAAAACGCTTCAAGAGGCTTTTTCCATAGCCGGGGGAAAATACCTCACGTTTATTTCCGACGATCTCTGGGTGGAAAACCGCCTCATACCTGAGGTGGAATTGTTTGAAAGCCTGGATGATTCTTATGCCATGATCTATGGCGATTCGCGGAGGATAGACCAAGACAATCAGGTGCTCACACCCTCCATATTTAAAGAGTTGAGAGGAAAGGACTTTGTTGCACCCTCCGGGAATATTTTTTCCTCCGTTGCTTTCGATTTTTACTTTTTTATACAGGCAAGCATGATCCGTCGCAGTCATTTCGAAGCGATGAAGAACCCTTTTTCAAAAAAAATTATTTCGGAAGACTGGGCCTGGCAACTCTGGCTCTCCAGAAATTATCAGGTATTTGGCAGAAATGAAGTGACAGCGCTCTATCGCAAACTTCAGAGCTCTGTGACCCAGACCCACTGGACGCGCGAACGCAAACACAAAGTGCTGCGTTCTCACTTCCGAATGATAGCACCCTATTACCGGCACCCAAAAAATACAGAAGCTGAAAAGATGGTGATCTTTCACCGGCTGCTGAGGGTGTATGGAGATATCTGCCAGCTTCCCAATTTCTCCTTAAGGGATGAGATAGCCTTGATGGCCGCCTTGTTTTGGTACACCGGCAAAAGGTATGCGCTGCGCCGCATGTTGCACATTCTTCGCCGCGGAAAAACACCCCCGGGGGTGCCCGTGTTTACTACCTGATATCAACCCCGATCTTTTCAAATCACAATGATCGCAGTAGCGTTAAGCGGAGGTATTGGCAACCAGCTTTTTCAATATGCTTTTGGTCGTGCTCTTGCTGTGCATAGCCGACAGGGGCTATGGTTGTGCAGGCGGTCGTTCCAGACAGACTATCTGCAACGACAATATTTACTGCACCATTTCCGAGTGCAGGCTACCACTCTACCTCCCTTTATTTCCTGGAAGTTGTTGACACCCGGCACCCGGGCCTTCCGTGTGCTGGATGCTTTGCACTTAATCGGTGTGTATGAGGAAAATGACTTTTCTTATAAGACCGATGCTGTGCCGGATAAATTCATCCACTACTTCAAAGGTCATTGGCAGTCTCATCGCTATTTTTCCGGCATCCGGATGCAGTTGCTTCAGGAGCTTGTGCTCAGTGAGCCGATCATGCAGAAGCTCCGTGCCCACGTGGGTACTACCGGGGAGGAGACGGTTTGCGTACACGTGCGTCGAAAAGAATATCTGGCCGACCAGCGTTATGGATTTTTAGGTGAAGACTATTATCATCGTGCTCTGAAGCTCATGTCTGAGCGCGTGGTGAATGCCCGCTATCTGATTTTTTCTGACGATATGGACTGGTGCCGGAAGCAGTTTGAAGGTCTTGGTCCCTTGCAGTTTGTCACCCGCGAGCTGGGTCTTAAAGATTATGAAGAATTAATGATGATGACGCTTTGCCATCATCATATCGTTGCCAACAGCAGTTTTTCCTGGTGGGGCGCCTGGTTGTGTCAGCATCCATCGCAAGTGGTGGTACGTCCGGCCGATCCGTTTCGCGATCCTTCACTATATTACGAAGACTATTACCCGGATCATTGGCTTACTGTATCTAACACATGACAAAGACGAATACGCCGGGTAATTACATGCCGCAGCTCGATAGTCTGCGCGCTTTTGCGGTATTGTTGGTGATTATTGCGCACTGGTTGCCGCGCGATAATTTTCTCAACCGTTATAACAACAACGGCATCTCCGGCGTCACCTTGTTTTTCGTGCTTTCGGGCTTCCTGATTACGGGTATATTGCTTAAAAGCAAAGAAGAGATTGACAAAGGCCTGCCGGTATCCAGGGCCTTCAAGACGTTTTATATTCGCCGGGCCTTAAGGATTTTTCCGCTCTATTATCTGGTGATCTCTCTGGCCTGGATATTTAATGAAAGCGGTATCAGAGGTAGTTTTCACTGGCATTTTTTTTACGCTTCCAATTACTACTTCTGGATGAAGTGGGACTGGCAGGCGCACCTTTCACACCTCTGGTCCTTGTCTGAAGAAGAACAATTTTACCTGTTCTGGCCAGCTATTTTGTTTTGGGTGCCCACCCGAAAGCTCCCCTATGTATTTGTCGGGGCTATAATAATTGCCATTGTGTACAGAATACAGACCGCCGTTCCCTGGGGAGAGTTTCCACGCACGCTTACACCAGGCAGTCTTGACTCTTTTGGAATAGGCGCCCTCCTCGCTTACGGATCAAGGTACAAGGCCCCGTGGTTTAATTTTCTACAAAAGCGAAGTTCGATACTGATTCTGTTGCTTGCACTACTTTATTTCTCTGCGCCCGTGTTGCTCCAAAGCAGAAGAGACCATTTTATTTCTTACAGCTTCTTGTTTTATGGCTATTACTTTCCCATGATTTCGGCCTTTTTTGGCTTGCTGATTCTGGCGGCGGCCCGGGGTGTAACGAATCCCATCATCGCGCCGATACTCAACCATCGGTGGGTGCTCTATCTGGGCAAGATCAGTTATGGCCTTTATCTCGTCCATAATTTTGTACCCACATTTTGGAACATTCCAATGCCGCAGCAACTGCTTCCTGCCGGTCTGCTGATCGTGCAAATCCTACGCTTTGCCTTGCTGGTGGCAGTATGCAGCCTGTCGTGGTACCTTTTTGAAAAACCGCTGCTGCGCCTTAAAAAATATTTTGAGTACGAAAGTCAAACTGCAGTGCCCGGGGCTGCCGCAGCAGTGACACTGGCAACAGATCCTAAAAAAGAGTGGAAAAATTCCGTCAACCAGATGGACTAAGAGGCTTGCTTACCTTATTTGTGGTGGCCGCTCACTGGTTGCCCCGCGCCTTTGGTCCGCAACTATCGCCGCACATGTTCCGTGCTGTGATCGTGGTAGCAGAAACGGGGATGTATTTCTTTTTTGTGCTGAGCGGGTTCTTGATCACCGGGATACTGGTACGCAACAGAATCAAGGGCGAAGCGAGTGCGTATCCGAAAAAGCAGATTTGGAAAAACTACTTTATCCGCAGGTGTCTCCGGATTTTTCCGATTTACTTTCTTACCTGGTTTGTCCTGGATTATTTCAATGTGTTGTGGATCCGGAACAATTCGGTGTGGCATCTGAGCTACCTTTCTAATGTTTATTTCTACAAGGTAAACCAATGGAAATTTGGGGGTCATTTGTGGAGTCTGAGTGCTGAAGAACAGTTTTATCTGATCTGGCCGTTGCTTATGCTATTTGTTCCACTGCGGTATCTTAAACGTATGGTTTTGGCGTTGGTGTTGATAGCTCCGCTTTTCCGCATGGTGATGAACAGCATCTGGCCTTCTCAGTTCACAGAAGTGCTAACCCCGGCTTTGCTCGACGGACTTGGACTTGGGGCATTACTGGCTTTGGAAAAAATTGCTCCCTCCCGGCGTCTGCAACCCATAGCCCGGATAGGGCTTCCTCTGGCGGGTATTTTCAGCGCTTTGTTGATCGTGCTTTTTGAATGGAAACCATTTGGGCTGCCGGCATGGAACGAGTTCTCACCGTTTTATGAAATTTTCCGACGGTCGTCTATGGCTGTTTTGGGCTTGTTTCTGGTACACGGAAGCGTCAAAGGTTTCCCGGGTATGACCGGTAGATTTCTGGAGACCAGAGTGCTCCTCTTCTTAGGTAAAATCAGCTACGCTCTGTACCTCTTTCACAATTTTCAGCCGTACCTGATGGAGTGGTTTAAGGTGCCGATTCCTATGACCGGTGTATTCGTTCTCTTGCAGCTTGCCATATTGATTGCCGCAGCCACCCTTTCGTGGTATCTTATTGAGCAACCCTTGAACAATCTGAAAAAATATTTTCCCTATGTGCGTCGTAGTTCTGTTGTTGAGCCAGTAGCCATTGCTGCCACCCGGCAGTGATCAGACCATTATTGTTCGTTAAGTAGCCATGAGTCACCATTCTTTTTCTATCATCACCTGTGCATACAATCCGTCGCCGGCGATTTTTGCACGCCTGCTGCATGCCGTTGCCGGCATAGATGCCCAGGCCGGCAGGCCGGAGTTTGAATTGATTATAGTGGATAATAATTCCAGCCCGGCATTGTCGGAAATTGATTTTGTGCGCGACTTTGTTGCCGGGCATGGCCATCTGAAAGTCATTCAGGAGTCAAAACCCGGGCTCACTCATGCCCGCATAGCGGGTGTAAAGGCTGCCCGTTACGACTGGATTGTGTTTTTTGACGATGATAACGAACCTGCTGCGGACTATCTGAATCAGGCTGCCGCTTTGATAGACCGCTATCCCAAGTGTGGGGTGTGGGGGCCGGGCAGAATATCTGTAGAGTTCGTCGGTTCTGTTTCTGAATTTGCTCTAACCCATCGTGAGCTTTTTCAGGAAAGAAGTATTGAGACTACGACCATAGACAATGTGCGCTGGGGCCAGACGGCCTATCCCATTGGCACGGGTATGACCGTGCGGCGCGATATCCTGCAGTTCTACATCGAGCAGACAGAATCGGGCATCTATACCATGACCGATCGGATTGGTAAGTCTCTCATCAGTGGCGGCGACATACAAATATTGCTCACCGGGATAAAACTGGGTTGGTATGCCGGCACTTCGCCAGATCTGAAGATGAATCATTTGATCAAGCAGGAAAAGACGGTATATAAAAAAATGCTTCAACTGGTTTATATGACCTCCACTTCGGCTGTTAAACTGTTTAACGAGGTCTTTCCGGACGACCCGCACGAAGTTTCCCGCATCAGCAATCGCCGGGTGCTGGAAGTGCTGTACACACAAATGCGCCTACACCTTTTTAAGTCGTCTCTTCAGGAAGCAGGATTTCAGACTGCACGAAAAATGGGAGAACTCAATGCACAAGTGCTGGCCGGAAAATCGCTGAAGCAACCACTGGCGCTCAAAGCCTTTGAAAAACTGATTACATGATTGGCCGCATTTTCAATAAAATACTCAGTCCGCTTGGCCGGGAATACCGCTATGGCAGCATCATTCCCAAAAGGGCTCCGGACCAATATCATAAAGCAGTGCACTCGCTGGAAGAGGGCAATGCCATCCTGGCCGGAAAGCTGGCAGCAGGCGCTCCATTTCTTGCAGCGCGGATCGGACTGGTGGAGCTTTGGATCATGCTGAACTATCTCGACTATCGTCATCGCGCACGGGTAGTCTGGGATGAAACCGTCATGGAACCCGCCTGGAAGCTCGCCGGTATTTTCCCGGTTGAAGATCATTACCTCCGGGTCTTTGCGGAAACTTATATCGAGGCCATAAAGCATGTTTCGGTGATGGGTATCTGGAATAACCCGGGTGAGAACGAAATCATCAGGCGCTATTGCCCCAACGCCGAACTTATCCCGCTCAAATCGCTGGAGCCTTACTTCTTTTCGACGCCCTGGAGCCGGATGCTCAAAGGTAAAAAAGTGCTGGTGGTACATCCTTTTGAAGACTCCATTCACTATCAGTACCTTCATAAACGCGAACAGCTTTTCAGCAATCCTGAAGTGCTCCCGCTTTTTGAGCTGAAAACCGTCAGGGCCGTGCAGACCCTCACTTACAACACCGCTTCCTACAACAACTGGATTGAAGTATTCGAACACATGAAGGCGGAGATTGACAAGCATGAATTCGATGTTGCCCTGATCGGTGCCGGTGGCTACGGTTTGCCCCTGGCGGCACATGTGCGAAAAATGGGTAGGCAGGCTGTGCACATGGGCGGTGCTACCCAGTTGTTATTCGGCATCAGAGGGAAGCGATGGGAAGACCGGGAGGAATTTAAAGCCCTCTTCAACGAACACTGGAAACGCCCTTATGCAGCCGAACAACCGGAAAACGCCCGGCTTCATGAAAATGGCGCTTATTGGTAACCAAAAATATAAACACCCACTATGAAATGTTTACTTAGCTTGCAGCTACAATCAGAACCCCTCACCATAGATTTAAAGTAACACGATCAAAAAAACACTCTACAATCTATGTGTGGCATTTCGGGTGCATGGGGCACAATGGCTGAGGAACGCTTACGCGCCGGGCTGAGACGGTTGGAACACCGCGGTCCGGACGGCGAGCGCTTTCTGGCTGATAAAGAGGAACAGGTATTTTTAGGCCACCGGCGACTGTCCATTCTTGATACTTCTTCTTGTGGCGATCAGCCTTTTTTATACAATGGTCTTGCAATAGTCTATAACGGAGAGATTTACAACTTTCTGGAGATAAGAAAAGAGCTTCAGGGAAAGGGATACTCCTTCAGCACAGAAACGGATACGGAAGTAATTGTAGCCGCCTATCACTGTTGGGGTAGTGCATGCCTCCACCGGTTCAACGGGATGTGGTCTTTTGTGATCTGGAACAAAGCAGCAGGCGAGTTTTTCATCTCGCGGGATCGCTTCGGTAAAAAGCCACTTTTTTATGCTTTTTATAAAGGATGTTTCCTTTTCGGCTCGGAGATGAAGGCCGTAGCCGCCTGCTTCGATCAGGTGCAGGTATCTTCTGATTTTGAATGGTGCAAGGAAAACGTTCTACGTTATGAAGCCACGGAGAAATGCCTGATAGACGGTATTCTACGCTTTCCGGCAGGAAGTTTTGCCTTCTTTAAAAAAGGCGAACAGAGCCTTCGTCCACAGCGTTTTTGGGATACACGCGAGCAACTCATTGCCGTACCGAACAAATATGAGGATCAGGTCGAAATTTTCAGAGGATTGTTTCTGGATGCCTGCGCTATTCGTATGCGGTCGGACGTGCCGATTGGTACCGCATTGAGCGGTGGGCTCGATTCCAGCGCTGTCATTTGCAGCATGGCACATATGGCTCGCCATGCCGCTGTAGAACGCACCGCCAGTTCCTGGCAGCACGCCTTTGTAGCCTGCTTTAAGGGCACGCCGCTCGATGAACGGGTGTATGCCGAACAGGTAGTGCAATTTCTGGACATACCCGCCGAATACCTGGAAATTGATCCTGTGAAAGGGATAGAAAGTTTGAGCGAATACCTTTGGTTTTTTGAAGAGCTCTATCATACCAGTCCGGTGCCAATGGTGGAGTTGTATAGAAACATCAAGGCAAAAGGCGTGACGGTTTCTATTGACGGACACGGTGCAGATGAACTTATGGCGGGATACCGGAACGACATCTCTGTAGCCTTGCTCGATGCCGGCTTACGTCCTTCAAAAATACGTGATATACTACGGGCGTATAAGGCGCTCTTTGCAGAAGATAATGCACAGGAAGCAAGCAGCGGTGCAGGATTCGATGAATGGAAGAGGCAGCTCAGTTACCATCTGAAAGGAAGGAAAAATGTTTTGCGCTACGTGCTTCGTGCACTGGTGGGCATCCATCCGCACGACGACCTGGATCGCGGCACGTTTGGCAGTTACAACAGCAGGCTTTACGAATTGTTTCATGTTACCGTATTGCCCACACTGCTGCGCAATTACGACCGCTATGCCATGGCCGCCGGAGTAGAAGTTCGTATGCCTTTCATGGACCATCGACTTGTAAGCTTCTCCTTTTCATTACCCTGGGAGAGCAAGCTCAGGGCAGGATATACCAAGAGTCTTATCCGCGATGCTGCAAGGCCCTATATGCCGGAAGCCATCGTGAACAGAAAAACAAAGATCGGCTTCAACACGCCAATAGTGGACTGGATACGCGGCCCCTGGAAGACTTTCCTTTCGGACACGCTTGCCTCAGCAGCGTTCAGACAATGCAGTCTGATCGATGCTGATGATGTGGCGGGACGACTCCGTACGGTAATAGAGGGGAAAAATCCCAATACCTTGCAGGGTGAATCGGTCTGGTACGAAATGCTTCCGTTTTTCTGGGAGCAATCTTTTCTAAAAAAATTGAATGTTGAAAACAGCACCCATAGCGCTGTTCGTCTATAATCGGGCTACGCATACCCGCGCTACCCTTGAGGCCCTCCGCAACTGCGAGCTCGCAGCACAATCGGAACTGTACATTTTTGCAGACGCACCGCGAAATCCTGATGATCCACAGCTTGTCGGTCAGGTAGCGGAGGTACGCACACTCATTCGTGAAGAGCAATGGTGCGGACAGGTACATATCGTAGAGCAGAAGCGTAATCTTGGTTTGGCGGATAGTATTGTTGGGGGTATCAATAGCATTCTGGAGACGAACGATCGGATCATTGTACTTGAAGATGATATCTGTGTGACAAGAGGTTTTTTGAAGTTTATGAATGAGGCCCTTGAGCTATATAAGGATAACGAAAGGGTAATGCATGTGAGTGGATACATCTACCCCTACAGCAAGAGAATTCGTGTGGATGAAGAAACGCTTTTTGTCAATATCAATACCTGCTGGGGTTGGGCCACATGGAAGCGTGCCTGGTCTTACTATAACCCGGATGTGGACTTCCATCTTGCGAATTGGAATACAGAAGCGAAGAAGAAGAAATTTGATATTGAAGGCCATGCCGGGTATTACCACCAACTGGAGCAGAATAAGCAAGGCATCATAAAATCCTGGGCGGTGAAATGGTATGGATCGTGGTTGTATGCTGATGGTTACAGCCTGCTGCCGGCAAAATCGCTTGTAAGAAATATTGGTAATGATGGCACGGGCATACATAGCCTGAGTACCGGCCGGTTTGATATGGAACTCACTGACTATGCTGCTGTTCGACCTATTGCCCTTTGCGAGAATACGGCAGTGCGCAAAAGTATTGACCGGTTTTATCAATCGCTGTACAGCTTGCCTTTCTCCCTCCGAATGAAAAAGGCGATTAAATCACTGATTACCGGAAAGGAAGCCTGATGACGGGAATGATAAGACGAATTGCCGGAAAAGTTTTCAGAAGCCTGATGCCTGAGCTGTTGGCGCTGGACGAATATCGCGACCGGCATCGAAAGCTGCTCCATACACAAATAGATCCGCGGGTGAAGCTGCTTCCTCCCTATCTCATATTCAATGCATCAATAGGCCGATACACTTATGTTTCCGAAAACTCGCTCATTTCTCATGCCACTATCGGCAATTTCTGTTCTATAGGGCCCAATTTCCTTTGTGGTTATGGCGTACATCCGCTTAATGGAATTTCTACGTCTCCGATGTTTTACTCCACGTTGAAGCAAAACGGCTATAGCCTTACTCAAACGGACAAGATAGAAGAACGTAAGGAAATCTCGATAGGCCACGACGTGTTCATTGGGATGAATGTTACCATTCTGGATGGCGTGACCATCGGAAATGGAGCCGTAATAGGTGCGGGCACAGTAGTGGCCAAAGATGTAGAACCTTACACCATTGTGGCAGGAAACCCGATGAGGGTACTGAGAAAACGTTTTGATGAGCAGACGATAGCACAGATGCAGGAGCTTGAATGGTGGCATTGGGGCGATGAGCGACTGCCTGAAATTGAACAAAACTTTTTTTCTCCGGAACAATTTGTTGAAAAGGCACTCAAAAAAAAATAAGACATGACGCTCGGCGGAAAGCTGCTTAGAAAATTGCCCTATATCGGCAAGCTCAAACGCGACCTTGATCTCTATGCCAACGTGGCCTACCCTCCCGGCCATTATTTTAGCCCTGTGGTTTCCGGAGCTGAGATTGCTCCATATGCCGGGCGGTTGTTTGGTCCGCCCCCGCGACACATCAAGGGAATTGACTTAAACGAAGAAGAACAGGTCAAACTGATAACTGACCTATTGCCGCTTTATGAAACCATACCCTTCGATGCGAACCCGAAACCCGGATATCGCTATTATTATGAGAATTGGAAGTTCAGCTATTCGGATGCCATATTTCTCCACCTGATGATGCGCCATTTTAAGCCTCGCAGGATTATTGAAGTGGGATCCGGGTTCAGTTCAACCGTGATGCTGGATACCAATGAATACTTCTTCAACAACAGCATTGCATTAACCTTCATTGAGCCCTATCCTGATCATTTTTATTCCGTCATCAAGGATGAAGACAAAAAAAGCAGCACCATACTGCCGCAAAAACTACAGGATGTTGACCCCGCAGTTTTTGACCAACTAAAAGCCGGCGATTTTCTTTTTGTGGATTCGACGCATGTGTCAAAAACGGGAAGCGATGTCAACACGATGATATTCGATATTCTGCCCCGTCTGGCCAAGGGTGTGTACATTCACTTTCACGATATTTTTTATCCTTTTGAGTACCCGAAAGAATGGGTATTGGAATGGGCAGGATTCGGCTGGAACGAGATCTATATACTCCGGGCGTTCCTGACAGATAATCCCGGGTATAGGGTTGTTCTGTTCAATACCTTTCTCGAACAATTTCATGAAGGCTGGTTTCAGCAGCACATGCCTTTATGTCTGAAAAACACAGGCGGTAGTTTGTGGCTTCAAAAAATATAGCAGCATGGCAAAAAGAATAGTGATTGCAACAGTAGGTCAGCCGTCCACAAACCCGCGCATGTTCAAAGAATACATGGCCTTGAAGGCAGCAGGGTATGAGGTGAAGGTGCTGTATGCTTATAACGTGCCCTGGGCAGCAAAGGCTGACAAAAAGTTGTTTGAAGACTACGGGATTTCTGAAAAGGACTTCATACTTGTTGGCGGTAGCCCTGAAAAGGATAAGCAAACCTATCTATTAAGCAGAATCATAAAAAAGCTTGCGGATAAATATTTCCCTACCTCCATCTTCGCTATTTCGCGGGCAAGCTATTGGCTTTTCAGACAGGTACCCCACCATAAAGCTGATCTATACATCGCCCATACACTTGGCGCTTTGCCGTCAGTGATCAGGGCTGCCAGAAAGAACGGTGTTAAAGCAGGCTTTGATGCTGAGGACTTTCACCGGGGAGAGATGACTATGGGAAAGTCTATCGCAGCCAAGAATACACGGATCGAACAACAGTATTTTCCTAAAGTTGACTATTTCACTGCAGCCAGCCCTATGATAACTGACCAATACCGGAAACTATACCCTGGCATACCTGGTGAGTGCGTCAACAACTATTTTCCGCGAAGGTTCCTTCAACAGCCTGCTACCGTCCACGCTGGGGCACCCTTGAAGTTGTGGTGGTTTTCGCAAAAGATTGGTCGTGGACGTGGGCTTGAGGATGTGATCAGCGCCATGGGAAGGCTGAATAACAAAAATGTGCAGCTTACCCTTCTTGGGAATATTACCGACGAAATGCGCGGCTACCTTGCAGAGCAGATGAAGACCCAAAATCTCGATGAAGGCCAGTTAACGATACTGGAACCCGTGGCAGAAAATGAATTGTACCGGATTGGAAGTAATTACGATATCGGACTTGCGCTGGAGACAGGTAAATCCGAAAATCTGCAATACTGTCTCGCCAATAAGATATTTAGTTACCTGCTGTCGGGCAATGCCATCATCTTCAGTGACACGCCTGCACAGAGGCAGTTTTGGGAGGCAAACAAAAATATCGGCGGCTTGTATGAACGTGATCGGATAGACCAGCTTGCAGCCATTTTACAACAGTATATGGATGACAGTAGCCTGCTGCAACAGCACCGAAACGCCGCCAGAAGCGCCGCTGAAACAACCTATAACTGGGAGAAGGAATCAGAGAAACTGCTCTCCTTTGTTCGTCGCTTTGTGTAGCCAATGAAATCAAGTCTACCCCTTTCGCGATAATTACTTTATGAAAATATCCATTGTAACGCCGTCCTTCAATCAGGCGCAATATCTTGAGCAGACTATAGATTCGGTGTTGTCTCAGGGTTATCCTGATCTCGAATACATCATCATTGACGGCGGCAGCACAGATGGCTCTCAGGAAATAATTAAAAAGTATGCTTCACACCTGAAATATTGGGTGAGTGAAAAGGACAAGGGTCAGGTCGATGCCATCAACAAAGGGCTGCTGCATTGCACGGGAGAGATTTTTAACTGGCTCAATTCTGACGACTACCTCGAACCGGGTGCCCTTGCGGCTATTGCCGCCGCATTTAAAAAAGGCAACGTGGATGCAGTAGCGGGAAAAGTAAACAACTTTACCGAACATACCTCTGAAATTACTGCCAATCAAAACCTTAGTGCGTCGGGCATTATGTGCTGGAAGCCGGGTGTGCAGTTTGTGCAGCCGGGTGTGTGGATGCGCTTGCAGCATTTTAAAACTTGTGGGGGCATCAATCCTCAGTTCCACTATTCTTTCGATTGGGATTTGATGATCCGGTATCTGTACAGGTTCCCGAGGGTGGTCTATCTCGAACATCTTCTGGTGCACTTCCGAATACATGGTGAATCGAAAACGGGTTCGGCACATCAACGTTTTGTACAGGAAGAAAGAGATATTATACGGCATTTGCTGAAGGATAGCAGTTATGTGGGTCTTCATGAAGAAGCTGCCTACAAAACTGCCCGTACGGACTGGGTGGCATTTCTCGATCGTACGCAGGTCAGCACCCAGAGCAAATGGCGAAAGTTGTTATCAATATTGACACATCTGCACCTGCAACCCAAAGACCGTCAGGTTTCCCGTATGACCCTCGGTACAGTGAAAGCCGTATTAAGCGGTCAGAAAATTGAATTCGAATAAAAACACAGCTTGTCACAAAAAACTTCTATCCTTTGGATCGCCCATGAGGCCAATCTCAGTGGGGCAAACCTTGCCTTACTCGAATATATCAATGCCTGCAGCAGTGCCACAGAGAGGCAGGTTCTGGTACTTCCCCACGAAGGCAATATGCGGCAACATGCAGAACGTCTTGGTGCTCTCGTGCAGGTCGTTCACTTCTACCCATGGGTTCGGCAACCCAAAGAACCCTTTCTGACAAGAAAGCTGCTCAAAATGCAGTTGCGCAATACGCTGGCTATAAAACAAATGTCAACCCTGTTGCGCCGACATAATATTTCAAGAATTTACAGCAATACGGTATCGGTAGCCATCGGGGGCTGGCTGGCCATCCTGCACAAGGTTCATCATACATGGATGATACACGAAATGGGTGAAGAAGATTTTGGATTCAGATTAGCCCTGGGAAAGGCGGCCTATCGTTTTATTGCAAAGAGTTCCGACAAAGTTTTTTATAATTCTCATTACCTCGCAGGTAAATATACCCGATTGATACCGGCACGGAAATCGGAGGTAATGTATTATCCCATCATACTGCAGACAGAAAAACGAAAGACGATTGAAAAAGTTTCTACGCCATTTTCACTTTTACTCATGGGGCAGGTGCTACCCTCGAAGGGTCAGCATGAGGCGATAGAAGCGTTGCACAGGTTAAAGCTGAAAGGCTATTCCGTGCGCCTTTCCATAGTAGGAAACGCGGAAAACACGGCCTATAAGAAGCAACTTGAGGACCTGATCGTAAAATATGCGCTTGAAGGCGAGGTGGACTTTGAGTCGTTTGTACTGAAGCCCAATGAAAGAATGCTGCAAGCCGACGCGCTGCTGGTCTGTTCCCGATGCGAGGCTTTCGGTCGTGTAACGGTAGAAGCTATGAAACTGGGGCTGCCCGTGGTGGCTGCAGATACTTGCGGGTGTAAGGAACTGGTCACGGACATGCAGACGGGAGTAAGCTATCGCTATGGCCATGCAGAATCACTGGTTAGGGCCATCGAAACCATTATGGCGAATGCCCCGCTGCGGTCTACACTCGCTGCAAATGCTATGGGGTATGCAGAAAAAGTGTGTAGTATCGAGCACGTAAAGCAGCGCCTGCTGTCGGACGACTAAAGCGTGGGCGCAACAAATCGGAAGTCTCCTTGAAGCTCAGAAAAACATTGAAAGGTCTCTACCGCGGTGCCTTGTCCCTGGCGGCGAGGGGCTCGGGCTGGCCCGTGCTTTCCCGACATTATTTGCTGCTAAAGGATGCGGGCGAGCATTCGGATGGCATTTACTTCGAAAATATTTTTCCGGTAGTCCACTTTCAACGGTCTGCGCCTAACACTTTAGATGCTCCGCTTCACTGGAAGTTTCAGGATGGAGCACATGGGCTAATGGATAGATCAGAGCCCGTTTCCGCCCGGCTTATGAAACAGGTGTATGTTGCCGGGCCGGCTGGCACCATCATAGACCACAGAAAACGCCTTGTGTACGATGCCTCGCTTGAAATAGGGCTGAATCCGCAAACACATTCTGCCTTTAATCGCGTTTTTTGGCAGCAACCTAAGGTGATGCATGGCGTTGGGCTAAACCTGAGTGCCAGTCAGGCGCACGACAACTACTTTCATTGGATGACAGATGCTTTACCCAAACTGGGCATCCTAACAGCTATCGGCAAAAAAATAGCTGATTTTGACTATTTTATTGTTAACAGCAGACGACTACCTTTCCAGCGTAAAACTTTGGCACTTTTGGAAATACCTGAGGAAAAGACGATAGCATTGGATGAGCATCCGTTTTTGCTCTGCAAGCAACTATGGGTGACCACCGCCACCTGCCTGTCCGGCAATGTCTCACCGTGGATTATCGAATTCCTGAGAGCCAGATTTTTGCCAGACTGTACACCCTCAGCAGGGTCGTCTAAAATTTTTATTGGAAGAGAGCATGTGCGCAGGCGCAGGCTTACGAATAGTGCAGAACTGGGAGCGGCACTTGAAACGGTAGGGTATGAGCCTTTGTATCCTGAGCATCTTGATTTTTGCGCACAGGTACAGGCTTTTGCCCATGCACATTCAATCATAGCGGCGCACGGTGCAGCACTGACGAATCTCGTTTTTTGCCAGCCCGGCACTTACGTTCTTGAACTTTTTCCGAATACCTACATCAACCAGGGTTTTTGGACCATAGCCTCCATAGTCGGCCTTCGTTATGCCTACTACATCGGCGAGGGACAAGAACTCCCCGATAATCCCTACTTGCTTGAAAACTCCGATTTTTCAGTTAACCGACAACAAATCCTGGAGTATCATGCAACCATTACACCCCCAATCAACACCACTCCTTTCGACGCTCGTCAACGCGTTGGCAAGGAGAGTTAACCCCGACAATGCCTTCAAAAAGTGCTCATATGCACAGATGGCAGAAGACCTTATGCTCGCACAATACCTCGATGGCCCTACAGGCTTTTATGTAGATATTGGCGCCTTCCATCCGGTACAATTTTCAAACACATGGTTTTTCTATAAACGAGGATGGAGGGGAATAAACGTGGATGCGTCGTTGGCGGCAGTTAACGCCCTTGCCCAAAAAAGGCCACGAGACATCAATCTCCAACGTCTGATTGGCCGGGATCAGCAGGACGTTACCTTCTATGAGTTTGAACAAAGAGAGCTCAATACTTGTCTGGCGTCGGAATTGCCCTCGATAAAAAAATATCATGGGCAGGTACCCCTACGAAAGACAAGGATGACGACAGTATCTCTCGCACGACTACTTGACGAACACCTGCCGGCGGGCACTGTCATTGACTTTATGAATATAGATACAGAGGGCGCAGACGAAATGGTCCTGAGAAGCAATAACTGGGAAAAATACCGGCCCAGGTTTCTGGTAGTTGAACGCCACCTCAGTTTTGAAGATTTTTACAGGTCTGAGTTATACGGTTATCTTCGAGGGCTGCAATACCAACTATGTGCTTTTTGCAAACACGCCTTTATCTGGCAGCTCCGGCAACCCTCTGAAGGTCTATGATTAAAATCAGCACATTTTATTATTTATTGCTGCAAAGTGTTTCTATTTTGTTTCCGATTAAACCGGTTTGTTTTTTATGAACTTCCTAAACATTACTGACCAGCAGCTTGTTGAGCTGGGTCGTAATAAACATCAGACGTACATAAACGCTGATCCTTTTCCCAGCGGCTATTTCGACAATATTTTTAATCCTGCAATGCTGGATCAGATTCTTGAAGAATTTCCGGATTTGCAACACCACCCGGAGTATGCTTATCACGATCAAAACCAGGTAAAACTGGCAGCCAACAGCGAAGATCGGTTTGGACCTGTAACCAAAAGTTTCATGCACTATCTGAACTCTGCCCCGTTTCTCGATTTTCTGTCGGCACTCACCGGTATCGAAAATCTTATACCTGACCCTTATTTCTACGGTGGTGGTTATCATCAGATTCTTCCCGGTGGATTTTTGAAGGTTCATGCGGATTTCAACAAGCACAGGACCAATGGCCTCGACCGGAGGATCAATGTTCTGGTTTACCTCAACAAAGATTGGGAGGAGTCTTATGGCGGGCATTTTCAGCTTTGGGACCGGGATATGAAAGAATGCAAGGCGAAGTTTTTGCCGATATTCAACCGCATGGCCATGTTCTCAACATCCGACTTTTCGTTTCATGGTCACCCCGACCCACTTACTTGTCCCCCGGGCAGAAGCAGAAAGTCCTTAGCCGTTTACTACTATAGCAATGGCCGTCCGGCAGCCGACACCAATCCCGGTCATGAAGCAACTGATACCCTATTTAAGTATCGGCCCGAAGGAGATGAAGAAGCAAAAAAGCAATCTTCGTTGGACAAACTGATTTATGGTGTCACACCGCCGTTCCTGTACTTCGGGTTGAAGAAGCTCTTCAAGAGTTAATGAAGCATATCCTTTGGCTATCACATGAAACCGATCTTGGCGGGGCAAATAAATGTCTGCTCGAGTATCTGCAGGTATTGCACGGTCACGGATACAGGATAACGTTGCTTGTTCCCGGCAAAGGGGCTTTTTCCGAAGCAGCCGCAGAATTTGTAGAAGACATCCATGAAGTTTACGGTTATCAGTGGATTCGGGATACGCGCCTTCCTGCTCGGCCTCTGATTTTGCTCAAGAGAATGTGGCGCAACGTTGGCGCTGTACTACGTTTACTTCGTATTGTCCGCAGGGTGAAGCCAGACTACGTTGCTACCAATACCGTTACCATGCCTACGGCTGCCGTCGCGGCGAAAATCGGTTTCAGAAAGCACGTTTGGTTTATTCACGAATTCGGCGAGGAAGATCACGGATACCGCATCTTTTGTGGCTTTAGCCGGGGCGCCCGATTGATTAACTGGCTTTCAGAGAAAGTGGTATTTAATTCCGAGGCTATCGGTAAAAAATACGAGGCTTTTGTACCAAGGCAAAAGAGGTTCCTTGCCCATAACCCTGTGCTTATTGAAGAAGAAACCTACCTCGCCCCACTGCACCGGCAAGCTTCCACAACGGAGGTGCTTCATGCAGTAATTCTGGGCCAGATTGCTCCTTCGAAAAATCAAATGGAGGCCCTGCAGGCCATTGAACAACTTAAGCAGAAAGGTCACCAAATAAGACTTACCCTTGCCGGTCATGTTGTGGATGAAGCTTACAGCACTCAGTTAAAACAATACGTGCAGGATGCTTCCCTGCAGGATCAGGTGATCTTCGCGGGTTATCTGGATAATCCCTTTCTGTTATTGCAGCGTGCAGATCTCTACATTATGTGTTCGCGAAACGAAGCCTTCGGTCGTGTATCTGTCGAAGCCTTAAAAATGGGCGTGCCTGTGATAGCAGCCGATAGTGGTGGAAGTCCGGAGATTGTGGAAGAGGGTAGGAACGGATATTTATACCCCGCGGGCAATTCCGAAGCGCTTGCTGCCACACTGGAGCGTTTTATTTCCAACCGTCACCAGTTTTCTACAGCGCAGATCGCTGAAGCTGCGCGAAAAAAATATAACGAAATACATACCCTCGAACAACTGCGCCTTATATTTGCCTGATCGTCCTATGTCCGAGCCGCTTGTTTCTATCATCATTCCCTGTTTTAATGCCGGTGCTTATATCCGGGAGACCATCCTGAGTATTACCCAGCAGACTTATCAGAATCTGGAGATCATAGTCATTGACGACGGCAGTACGGACAACTCCATGGAAGAAATTTCAGCAATTGACGATAAGCGCATCCGGGTCTGGCATCAGGTCAATAGCGGACAATGCGCTGCGCTTAATACAGGCATTCAGCTTTCCAAAGGAGACTACATCAAATTTTTTGATGCCGACGATTTGATGTGTCAGGAGCACATTGAGTTGCAGGTGTTGAAAATCAATGGACGAAAAAATGTGATCGCCTCGTCGGAGTGGTATCGTTTTTTTAACAACGATCTTTCCACTGCAGTATATGCCTCGGAAAGCGTCTGGCAGGATCTGAAGCCGCTGGAATGGCTGAAAAGATCGCTGAGCCAGCAGTACGACATGATGGCCGCCTGGCTATGGCTCATACCGCGCGAGTTGCTCGATAAGGCAGGGCACTGGGATGAACGCCTTTCTCTGAATAATGATTTTGAGTTTAGCGTTCGTTTACTTTTACACGCCGAAGAAGTGGCTTTTACCCGGGGTGCCAAAGTGTATTACCGCTCCGGGCGAAATACGGCACTTTCCTGGAGCAATTCGAAGCACGCCTACGAGGCGGCGATACTTTCTACGGAGCTGGCTTGTGGCTATCTGCTGGCCGCGGAAGACTCGCCCGAGATGCAGGCGCTTTGCGCCGACCGCTATCAGGAATGGTGCTTTCGAATCTATCCGAGATTTCCGGATATTGTTAAGTTTTTGGAAGAAAAAGTGGAAAGCCACGGAGGGAGCCGGCGACAGATGGAAGGCGGCAAGCTATTTCAGAAAATGGAATCTCTGTTAGGATGGAAGGCGGCAAAACGAGTAAAATTCTTTTTCTACAAAATCGGATATTTGCGGCTTTTTGAATCTTTCATCAGAACCTTCAAAGGCTCGGCCTATCATCAGGAACTGGTAACCCAGGGACAATAGTCATTATGCCATTATTTACCGTAGCAACAATCACATACAATCAGGAAAAATGGGTGCGACAAGCCATAGAAAGTGTGCTTGCTTCCTCTTTTACCGATTTTGAATACATCATTGCAGATGACGGTTCTACTGACGGCACCTGGGAGATTATTCAAAGCTATCAGGATCCTCGTATTCGCAGTTGGCAAAACCAACCAAACAAAGGCGAGTATGCCAACCGAAACGATGTATTGCAAAAGGCCGGCGGAACCTATATCCTTTATGTGGATGGGGATGACATTTTATATCATCATACCCTTGAGGAATATGCTCGTTTTGCAAAGGCATTTCCCGAGGCCAATGGTATCTGGTGCGTGTACTATCACCTTTTCAACTTTGTGGTTTTTCCCATAGTGCTGGGGCCGCAGCAGTTGACCCGGCTCAACTTTCTCAGCCGCACGCCCGTTTCTACCGTAGGACTTACCGAAACCGTTTTTAAGGTAAGTGCGCTCCGTTCCATTGGTGGTTTCGACAGTCGCTATCTGCTCGCCGACACTCATGCAAAACGTAAGCTAAGTTGCTTGTATTCCATGTTGTTAGTTCCCAGTGGAAGATCGTTTTGGAGACAGTCGTCGCAGCAAGCCTCGCAACGAGCCAAAGGTGGGATGCAGAATTTTGTGGACACTATAGAAATGGATGAAGAAATACTGTATGGAGATAGTTGTCCGCTGGAAGGTGAAGAACTCAGGCGAGCGCGTTTCAACTTTCGTAACCGAAGGGTGAAACTCGTAGTATTCAATACCCTGCGACAAGGTAAGTTGAAAGACTTTTTCCGGTTGATGAAAAAGTTGCGTGTGCCCTACGCCGACCTTTTGTTGCTACGTAAAAGCGGCTATTACGACTATATGCTGGATGCAACCCCCGCAGACCCCATTTGTAATCACTATAATTTCCAGAAAGAAGGTGTTCCGGCTAATCTTTAAAATAGATTACAGACTTCGTCGGAAGGCTCATAAATTCCGCTGCCGGTTCATTCGGTTCAGGCTTCAGCAGTTGTATGCCGGTCGGGTAAGTATTGCCTCCGATTGCATTTTCGGAAAGGACTTTGAGGTAGCGATGGATATTTTCGATTCAACGCTTAGGATCGGCAGTGAAGTGCAGTTCCGGAATCATTGCGTTATCCGTTCGGGGGAACATGCACAGGTAAGCATAGGCCACCGTGTATTCTTTAACGACTCCTGTTCGATTAACAGCCTTATAGGAATTGAAATAGGCGATGATGTCTCCTTTGGAGAAAATGTGCGTTTATATGACAGTAACCATGCTTACCAGGATAAGTCGCGCCCCATCCCGAGCCAGGGCTACACCTATGGGAAAATAAGGATCGGTAATAATTGCTGGATCGGTTCTAATGTATGCATTCTAAAAGGAGTAACGATAGGAAATAATGTGATTATCGGTGCCGGGAGTATTGTTCATCAATCCATCCCCGACAACACCATTGTTTACGTGAAGCAGGAACTTGTTTCGAAAAATTACTGACCCACTGTGAAGATTGTCTATTGTATTAATCACTTTCTGCCGCTGCATGTAGCCGGGACGGAAATCTATACCTTTTCGCTGATAAAAGAGATGCAGGCACGCGGCGCTGAATGCCTGGTGCTGATGCCCCACTACGGTGAGAAACGCAACAAAACTTACTGGGTGGATGGTATCAAGGTGGTTTGTTATGCAGAGCCCTCAGATGCCGACCGTAGTCTTGATATGGGGAAGCGCGCGCCTATTGGCCTTGAGGCCTATCGGCAGGTGCTGAAACAAGAAGCCCCGGATATCATACATTTTCAGGAGTTGGCAGGCGGCAATGGTCTGAGCATTTTTCATCTGAAAGAAGCGCGAAAGACCGGTGCCAAAGTAGTGATCACTTTCCACCTGGCCGGTTATTCCTGCCGTACGGGAGATCTGATGTTTAAACAGCAGACTCTTTGCGACGGTGTAATAAACGAGCAGAAGTGTAGCGAGTGTTTCATTCACTACAAGGGATATGAACGTATAAAGAAGCCGCTTACTTTTGTTTCTGACCTCCTTTACAAGCTGAACTTCGATACCTCATCCATGCCTAATAGGCTGGGTACATCGCTCTCCTTTCCGTTTCTGATTAAAAAGCTACGTAATAACCTGATCGAAATTGCCGACAACTGCGACAAACTTGTCATACTGACCCGTTGGTATTTCGACATACTGGTGAGGAATGGAATACCCGCCTCTTCTTTAGCAATCATCCGCCAGGGTCTTCCTTTAAAAGACACCGGCCTACGCATGAAACCTCCGCAGAGCACTCCCTTACGGATCATCTTCATTGGCCGTATTGCTCCCTATAAAGGCATACACTTGCTCATCGAGGCGCTGCGAACCATTGACCCTAAATTAGTGAGCCTGCACATATACGGTAGTACCACCGATAGCAGCTATGAGCGAACCTGGAAGATAGCCAGCGTATCCATGCCCAATGTGAAGTGGATGGGGCAACTGGCGCAAGCCGAAGTCATACCTACCATAAGCAGGTACCATGTATTGTGTCTTCCGTCCACTTTTTCGGAGATGTCTCCCCTGGTCATTCAGGAAGCCTATGCTGCGGGCATACCCGTCATAGCCAGCAATACCTATGGCAATGCCGAACAGGTGAAACATGAGCGAAGCGGTCTGCTCTTTGAGTTTAACAATGCCGATGATCTGCGTAGTCAGATCCTGCGCCTTATTGAGGAGCCTGATCTGATCGGGAAACTGCGGGATCAGATCAGGCCGCCCCGAAGTTTTGAACAAGTGGGTAAGGAATATATGGACGTGTACCGCTCTTTGTTCGATCCGGTTCAACCACCCGAGAGTTCCCATTCCGAACAGATAATACTAGAAAAATAAAGGCCACTTACAATACCTAAACGATGAAGATTTTGATGATCATGGACCCCGGTATTCTTATTCCGCCTAAAGGTTATGGTGGCCACGAACGACTTGTGGACATGTTTGCGCGAGAGTATGTGCGACAGGGGCACGAGGTACACTTGCTCGTGACCGAGGGTTCTCAGATTCCCGGTTGTACGATACACCCTTTGGGTAAGGAAGGATTTCCGCCGAAACAAGAAGATGTGATCAAAGCTGTGTACACGGCCTGGAAATTTCTCACCGTTCATCTGGGCTCTTTCGATCTGATACATAATTTCGGGCGAATGATCTATTTGTTGCCGGTACTTTCGGGCAGGGTAAAAAAGATCATGACCTATGGTCGCGAGATCAGTGCCCGCAACATACGATACATCAATAGGCTTCCCTTGCGTAATATGGTTTTTACCGGTTGCAGCAATGACCTCATCTCCCGTGGTGGGGTAGCAGGCCGATGGGAAACCGTGTATAATGCCATTGATTTTTCGCGATATCAGTTGAATGACAAGGTAGCACCGGATGCGCCATTAATGTTCTTAGGCAGGATTGAAGAAGTGAAGGGTTGCCACACCGCTATCAAGGTGGCGAAGGCGCTTAAGAGGCGCCTGATCATCGCCGGCAACCGGTCGCCGCTTACTGAGGAACAGGTTTATTTTGAACAGGAAATAGCTCCACATATTGATGGCACCAGAATCGTCTGGGTAGGGCAGGTAAATGATGAACAGAAAAATCATTATCTGCGCCAGTCGGCTGCCCTGCTGTTTCCCATTGAGTGGAACGAACCCTTCGGGATGGTAATGGTGGAAGCCATGGCCTGCGGCACACCCGTGCTGGCTTTTCGTCGCGGATCGGTAGATGAGGTAGTGGACGAAGGAGTAACGGGTTTCAAAGTAAACACAGCGGAACAAATGATTGATGCCTTTAGAAATGTGGCTGAGATGGATCGCACGGCTTGCAGAAATCAGGCACAATCAAGATTCGACGTCTCAGTGATCGCACATCATTATTTAAGCCTTCACAATAAAAAGAAACGCGTTCATGCTTAGCCGCCTGATACCTTCCTCTGCCAAAAGTCATCTGAAGAACAAACTCGGCGTTCCCTCCCTGAAGCAAGGATTAGTCCACCTTCAGCGCCTGGGCTACCGACCTCGGTCAGCAGTAGATGTTGGAGCGTATCAAGGTGAATGGACCCGAACATTTTTGTCTGTTTTTCCGGGTACACCGGTCATGATGGTTGAGCCCCAATTATCAAAAGAAAAATGGCTGCAGTCCGTATGTGCGGAGCATTGTACTGTGCAATACGAAATGGCATTATTGGGCCCGGCAGAAGGAGCGCTGTTTCATTTTTCAGAAGATGAAACAGCGAGTCACGTACAGAGAGAACTTGACGGAGACGCTCCACAAAAAGCAGCGCGAAGCCTCGATGCCTTGCTACAGTCGCGTTCTTTTCCGGCTCCGGATTTCCTCAAACTTGATGTTCAGGGATTCGAATTAGATGTTTTACGTGGTGGGAAGCAGGCGCTTGCTGTTACAGACTTCTGCCTGTTGGAAGTGGCACTGCTCGACTATGGCCAGGGCAATCCGCTGATGCTGGAAGTAGTGAACTTTATGGATACAGCAGGTTTTCAGGCTTATGATATTTTGAGCATTATGCGACGACCATACGACAATGCACTTGACCAACTCGATCTTTTATTCATAAAAAAGGACCACCGGCTTATCGCCGAAAAGCGCTGGAAATAAACCTGCTCCATGCTGTTCAATTCTTCGGAGTTCCTTCTTTTCTTTCCGGTCGTTACACTGTTGTACTACCTTTTGCCGCATGGTTGGCGATGGTTGCTGCTGCTGCTGGCGAGCTGCGTGTTTTACATGTATTTCGTACCGGTCTATATCCTAATTCTATTCTTTACCATTGGTATTGATTATGCCGCGGGCATACTGATCGAAAACAGCAAAACTCCCGCTACAAAAAAGCGTTTTCTGGTCATGAGCCTGATTGCCAATATCGGCGTGCTGGCGATTTTCAAGTACTATAATTTCTTTCTCGACAATATCTATGAGCTGTTCGCTGCACTGAACATTACTTATCACCCGCTTCCTTTTCTATCGATTCTGTTGCCCATTGGTCTTTCTTTTCACACCTTTCAGGCGATGAGCTACACGATTGAAGTATATCGGGGTCATCAGCATGCCGAACGGCATTTGGGTATCTACAGTCTCTATGTAATGTTCTATCCGCAGTTGGTAGCAGGTCCTATAGAAAGACCGCAAAATCTATTGCATCAGTTTCGTGAACATCATAGTTTTGAAGCGCAGCAGTTGCTCGATGGGTTACGCCTGATGCTTTGGGGGCTTTTTAAAAAAGTAGTGATCGCAGACCGGTTGTCTATATATGTGGATACCGTTTATGATCATCCGGCAGGGTACCATTGGGGAAATCTTGCCATTGCGACTGTGTTCTTTACCATTCAGATCTACTGCGATTTTTCCGGGTATTCTGATATGGCAATAGGCGCTGCCCGGAGCATGGGTTTCAAGCTCATGACCAATTTCAACCGACCCTATGCTGCCCGGAATATTCAGGAGTTTTGGAAAAAATGGCACATCTCACTTTCTACCTGGTTTAAGGATTATGTTTTCATTCCGCTGGGTGGTAGCCGCCGTGGGCTTGCCGTTACCTGCCGCAATACACTCATTGTATTCTTATTGAGCGGCTTCTGGCATGGTGCCAACTGGACCTTTATCATCTGGGGTGCACTGCATAGCCTGTACATGCTCGCTTACCTGCTCTATAAGCACTACAGCAAGGCGGCCGACCGGCGCAGTCATCTGATTTCTTTGCTAAGCACCCTGCTGACTTTTGTGCTGGTTGCCTTAGCCTGGGTTTATTTCAGAGCCAATGATGCAGGCAGCGCTTCTCTGATCCTCCAGCATATGCTTACCGGTTTTCAGGCAGTACCCTTTCAGCAGGTGTTGAAAGATGTTTCACAAAACAACGCCATTGTGTTTACGAATGCTGGTATGCTGGTATCAATAGCAATGATTCTACTGATGTTTTTCCTGGAGCGTAGGCTACCTGCACAGCTTTTCAGCCTGAATAAGCGCCCCGCGGTTGATCTTGCCTTTTGTTCTATGGTGCTTTCACTGGTGTTTATCTTCGGTGTTTTTGGAAACAAGTCTTTTATCTATTTCCAGTTCTGATGCGTTCACCCTTGCTCCGAATCCTATGGGCGTTCATGATCGCCTTGTTGGTCAGTCAGGTAGTATATTCTTTTGTGAGCCACCGCCTGTCGCGATATGAATTGCATATGCACCAAAAGTTTAGTGAACTTTTTTCAGACAGCACCCACTATTCCATTTTATTCCTTGGCTCGTCAAAAACTCATGCAGACATTCATCCGGCTATTGTCGATACCATTTGCGGAGCGACTAGCTACAACGCGGGTGTGGACGGTATATCGCTTTTTGAAGAGAAGCTTATTTTAGAAGGCTATCTTGCCCGACATCCGGTACCCAGGGTGGTGGTGCTCAGTTTCGACCTTCACTCCTTTAGCGGCGCCAGAAATTTTTTCAATGCAAAGCAGTATTTTCCTTTTGTCGCCAACAAAGTTGTGGACACTACGCTTGCCAGTCATCAGGCACTTTCAGGCTTAAAAAGGTTTGTTCCCTTACTCCGTCTGTCCGATTACTCCGACGATGATAAGACAGTCGTTGTACTAAAATCACTTGCCGGGCACAACGATATACCGCAGGGCGAATTTCAATACAAAGGTTATCTTTCTAATAGTGACCACGTAATGGATGAAGCACCGAAAAGTCTGGATAGTCAAAAGATGACTCCCGTAGGTAGAGCCTTATTGTACGATATCATCGGGATCTGCAGGCGCAGGAACATTACATTGATATTGGTGTACTCACCCGAATATCAGCAGATCTTTTTGCGTCAGGCACCCAATGGGAAAACGGTAATGGATAGCGTTCAGAATATTGCAGGGAGGGAAGGGATATTGTTGTTGAGAAATGAACAATTAGCCCTTTGCAATGATGAACAGTACTTCCGCAATGTCGGTCACCTGAATAAACGAGGTGCGATACTATATTCGGAGATATTAGCGCGCCAGATTAATCATTATCTGCAGCAACAGAATCGGTGACGAGCCAGAAGATGAAGAAACGAATTGTGTTGGTGAGCTCGGGTCAGCCCTCTGCCAACCCAAGGCTGGTAAAAGAGGCCACAGCGTTAAGTGATGCTGGGTATGGAACGACTGTCATTTACTGCCCGCTCTCTCCCTGGGCGGATGAATCAGACAAAAGGCTAATGAAGCAATACCCAGACATCGAATGGATTGTTGCAGGTGTGCACCCGAATCATCAGCCCTTGCGGTACAAGTTTGCGCGACTGCGACAGAAAATTTACCAATATCTGTTCCGTTTTTTCCCTTCGAATGTAGGTTTCGCTATCCGCTCGAACGTGTTATTCAGTCAGGAGTTGATGCACAAGGCAATCAGCAAGGAAGCAGATCTTTATATCGGTCACAATATTGGTGCTCTGTCTGCGGTTACTACAGCCGCAAGAAGATTTCAGCGAAAAGCTTCGTTCGATTTTGAAGATTACCACCGTGGAGAAGATAAGGAAGGTTCGGTACACTGGAGGAAAATAAAGCTGATTGAAGATTATTATGTGCCGATGTTAGCAGGTGCAACGGCTGCAAGTCCGCTCATTGCGGAGGCTTATCAACAGCACTATCCTTCACTTAGCATAGTTTGCATCAATAACTGTTTTCCGCTACGTTATCAGCAAGCGTTTCGCACACTTCCTTCCGCGCCGCTCAAGTTATTCTGGTTCTCACAGTATATTGGTCCGGAAAGAGGATTGGAAACAATCATCGAGGCGATAGGTTTAACGGGAAGAAAGGATATAGTATTTACCTTGCTTGGAAATGTCTCTGAAGAACACAGAGGCTATTTCAGCACGCTGGCAGCGCGTGCGGGTTTGGCAGATTCACAGTTGATTTTTCATCCTCCGGTAGCAGAAGAGTCTTTAGTGAGCATAGCCGCAGAGCACCATATTGGCGTTGCAGCCGAGGTCAGTTTGTTACGCAACCGAGACCTTTGCCTTACCAATAAGATTTTCACCTATCTGCTTGCCGGAAACGCCATTGTTTTTTCAGAAACGCGGGCGCAGGTTTCTTTTCAGGCTGCAGCTCCGCAGGCAGGCATCCTCTACCACAATGCTTCGGCGCTTTCTAAAATACTGTTGGATTATATTTCCGATCCACAACGGTTGCACGCACACCGCCATGCTTCCTATAGTTTGGGACGCGACGAACTTAACTGGGATCAGGAGCAAAAGAAATTTTTCGTGCTTATAAAGCAAATACTGTCTTGAAAAAAATTCTCATTATTACCCCACATTATCCGCCATCCAACCTCGCAGCGGTGCATCGGAGCAGGTTGTTTGCACAACATCTGCCCACATATGGCTGGGAGCCGGTCATCCTCACCGTGCATGAAGACTTTTACGAGGAAGAGCCCGACTGGAATCTTCATAAACTACTGCCTGCCGGGCAGCGGATCGAAAAGGTAAGGGCATTTCGCGTAACGCGCCCGAGGCTCATCGGCGACATTGGTCTTCGGGCTTTTCTCCAGCTTTTTCGCAAGGCAAAGGAACTTATTCGCAGCGAAGCGATTGACTTTCTCTACATACCTATCCCATCCTTTTATGGAGCACTATTGGGGCGTTGGTTGCATCATAGCACGCGGGTTCCCTATGGAATTGACTATATAGATCCCTGGGTACACAAATTTCCGGGTAGTGACAAAGTTTTTTCGAGGCATTGGCTGAGCACAAAAATCGCCGGTTTTCTTGAACCTATTGCTATTAAAAAGGCGCGGCTCATTACGGGTGTTGCGGAAGGCTATTACAAAGGCGTGCAGGAACGAAATCCTCACTTATTGCAGCAGGCTGTTTTTGGCGCCATGCCTTACGGTGGGGAAGCACGCGATCATGAGATGGTAAAACAGCTTGCTTTGACGCCCTACCTTTTTCAACGAAATGAAACTAAGATTCAACTTGTATATGCAGGTGCGATGCTCCCGAAAGCATACAAACCCCTGGAGGCTATTTTTAACGCTATCCGGCAACATTCCGAGATATTTGCACAGGTAGAATTTCATTTTATCGGAACAGGGAAAGCACCCAACGATCCTCACGGACATAACATTAAGCCGCTGGCGGAGCAATACGGACTGTGGCAGACCGTTGTTTTTGAATACCCCCGGCGAATTCCCTATCTGGATGTGCTGGTTCATCTCGATCAGGCTGACGGTGTATTTATTCTGGGTAGTACCGAACCGCACTATACTCCCTCGAAAACCTATCAGGGCGTATTGAGCCAGAAGCCTATACTGGCGGTGCTGCACCGGGAGAGCACCGCTGTGGATATTCTACGGGCATCGAATGCGGGTACAGTGCTCGATTTTGATGGAGAAAAGGAAGTGCCGGAGATTGCTCATCGATTTCCGGAGGCCTGGCTGCAGTACGACAGTTTTCGCAGGTCCTTTCGCGCCGAACAGGTACAGATGGATGAATTTGAACCTTTTAGCGCAAAAAATGTTACAGGTAAACTTGCCGTTTTGCTCAAGGAAGCACTATCGAACGGAAGTTAAGTATGCCCAATAAAAGGATTGAAGTAATTGACGGTTGGAGAACGATTGCCGCCCTCGGCGTTTTGTATGCGCATGTATGGGGGACGTTAAAACATCCTGAATTAAACGTAGCAGGGTTCGACCTTTTTAAAGCGCTGAATCTATTTGGGAATGGCGTTTTGCTATTTTATGTTATCAGCGGGTTTTTCTTCTTCCGCTTATCCGATGAGTCGACGGTCTTGACGTTAAAAGGCTCATTAGCATTCGTAAAAAGGCGCTGGAAGCGGATAGCGCCCGCTTTTTACTTTGCTGCTGCTGTATTGGTGGTTGTCAATTACCCGGGGATGATGTCGTCAATGAAAATGCTGATCGCGAATTTTTTATTTCTACATACCCTTCTTCCACACGCCGAAATAGACTCTGTTTTTTGGTCGCTTGCGGTGGAGTGGCATTTCTACCTTTTGCTTCCCGCCATACTTCTGGCATCGAAAAAATGGGGTGCGCTGCCGCTTATTTTTTTTACGTTATTGATAGGTATTGTCCTAAATGCCCTTTTTTATTCCGGTCGGTTAGGAGACATTCCATCTTGGAGCTACAATCTGCCCGCCAATATTGGTCATTTTGCGTGGGGTTTTTTACTTGCATGGCTTGTGCGCACAAAGAAGAAGTTAAGATTATTTTACGGAGCTCCCGGATTTTTCGGAGGGATGTTGATAGCCTACACAGGAAAGCTACTGTACTTCTCTTCTGTGGTTCAGGCGGCAGGAAACTTTGGCTTTCTGTTACAGGCTGTAGGTCCCTTTATCATGACCTTTGGTTTCGCCATGGCGATCTATGGCTCACTTACCTCTCATGTTGCCGGTAAAATAATCGGAAATTCTGCTTTCACATTTCTCGGGAAAATATCCTACAGCTTCTACCTCTGGCATAATGCAACCATGCACTTCGTCTTTGACCACGCTCCGTTTTCCTGGGATAGAAGTGCAGGTAGTTTATTTTTGTTACTCACCATTACGTTGGTTATTCTTATACCCATTTCGATGCTCAGCTATCGGGTTTTTGAATCGTTTTATTTTTCGTCTAGCAGGTAGCCCTTGACCTATTTTTACTGTTCGACAGGTAGAATATTGAAATTTTACATACCTACATTCATCTAGAAATCAAACTACAGCAGGCTATTTGTTGAAGTTCAAGTTTTTTTCAGGCTAAAATCGCGCTCCAATTCCATTTTAAAGATTGATAAAGAACATTATTCTTGAAAAGATTAGCCGTAATTGACTCGCATCCCATACAGTACAACGCTCCCATTTTTCAGCTTTTGGCAAAACGAAGTAATCTTCAGTTAAAAGTTTTTTACACCTGGGGCGAAGATGTGCTGAAAAGAAAATTTGATCCGGGCTTCGGAAAGGAGATTACCTGGGACATTCCTTTGCTTGAGGGTTATGAGTACGAATTCATGAAAAATGTAGCTCCTGAACCCAATGCAAGTTCTTTTGGCGGTATAGATAATCCAGACATATTCCGACATATTGATGCCTGGAAGCCGGATGCACTATTGGTATTCGGATGGTCTTTTAAGACAAACCTTCGCATATTGCGCCATTACAAGGGCAAGGTGCCGATTATCTTCAGAGGAGATTCTACCTTACTCAGGGAAAAGGCCGGCTTCACCTTAAAGAAAATGGCCCGACGCCTGTTTTTGCGATGGGTGTATCGCCATGTTGATACTGCGCTTTTTGTGGGCATGCATAACAAGGCGTACTACCGCGCACATGGTGTGTCCGAGCACAAACTTGTTTATGCACCGCACGCTATTGATAATGCACGTTTTTCTGCCCATGATGAATCCTTGCAGCGGGAAGCATCGCTTTGGAAAGCCCAACTTGGAATCCCAGGTGATCACCTTGTTGTGCTGTTTGCCGGTAAACTGGAGCCCATTAAAAATGTGGATTATCTACTGACGGTTGCAAGGCAACTGAAGAAAGAAAAAATAAGCTTCATCATCGTGGGTAATGGTCCTGAAGAGCAGCGACTGAAAAAGGAGGCAGAGCCTTTCAATCATGTTCATTTCCTCGATTTTCAAAACCAGGCTAAAATGCCATTGGTTTATCGGCTGGGCGATGTTTTGATGCTTTGCTCGCACTCAGAAACATGGGGTCTGGCGCTGAATGAGGCTATGGCTTGCGGTCTTATGATTACTGCTTCGGAAACCTGTGGTGCGGGTCCTGAGCTTATTGAGGAAGGAGTAAACGGGATCAGTTTTGCTAAGGAGGATACTACAAAAGTGGTGTCATTTCTCACCACGATGTTGCAAGAGCCCGAAGGTTTGAAGCAGGGTAAACAGAGATCAAAGGAGTTGATACAGAAGTTTAACTTTGGCACCATCGCAGAAGCCATTGAGCAAGTAGTAAACAAGGGATAATTTTTTTGACCGTATGAAGCGTCTGGCGATTGTCACCACACACCCGATTCAATATAATGCACCTGTGTTCCGGCTGTTGCAGGAAAGAAATAAAGTACATGTAAGGGTCTTTTATACCAGTGGAAAAGAGTTTGCCCGCGGAAAATTTGATATAGGATTTGGTAAGCAGATCGAATGGGATATTCCGCTCACTGAGGGTTATGATTTTGAATTTTTAGAGAATGTATCCAGGGCACCCGGATCGCACCATTACAAAGGAATAGACAATCCGGAACTGATCAATAGGATTGAAGCCTGGGGGGCAGATGCAGTGTTGGTTTTTGGATGGCGGCTCAAATCGCATCTCAAAGTCCTTCGACATTTCAGAGGCAAAAGCCGGGTTCTTTTTCGGGGGGACAGCACCTTGCTGGATGAGAAGCCCGGATTGAAGGCTGGCATACGTCGGGCGATTTTGGGCTGGGTTTACCGACATGTGGATGTAGCGCTTTACGCCGGTAGTGCAAACTATGCATACTATATCGCCCACGGACTTAAATCATCTCAATTGGTATATGCGCCGCATGCAGTCGATAACGAGCGATTTATGCAAGTGGACAGCGATCAGGTGAGTGAACTGGAAGTGTGGAAACAGGAATTAGGTATCAGTGACGAAAATTTTCCGATTTTATTTGCCGGGAAAATGATTCCCAAAAAAAATCCCGGCTTTCTTGTGGAACTGTCCAAATTGCTGCCTGATCCTCGAGTGCGTTTCCTTTTTGCTGGACAGGGCGAATTGTTGGAAGCTCTGAAAAAGGAAGTGGCAAATGATAACCGGTTTATTTTTATCGGATTTCAGAATCAAACAAGGATGCCTTTATTGTACAGGCTTGCCAAAGTTTTTGTGCTACCGAGCTACGGTCCTGGCGAAACCTGGGGACTTGCTGTGAATGAGGCCATGTGTTGTGGGCTACCCGTCATTGTTTCAAATAAATGCGGCTGCGCCGAAGACTTAGTGGCCAACAGCAATAATGGTAAAGTCTGCAGCCCTGACGACACAGAAAGTACCGCAAAATATATTAAGGCGTTTCTGGAAGAACCATCACTTTACCTTACAGCTTCGAAAGCTGCTTCAGAACACATCAAAAGTTTTAACTTCGCGGCAATTGCAGCAGCCGTAGAAGGCGCGTGCATCTTTTAATAAGGCATGAAGTATATAGTTGGTATCCTGGTTGCGGCCGGTTTGATCATGTGGGGTTTTCCGATGTATTCGTCGGCTGCTATAGGACTGTGGGTATTTACTATCTACGAGCTGTTTTTCAATTCAAATGAGCGCCTCGCTTTTCGGGAATTTATGCTTTCGTTATACGGCCTCAACTTTTTGCTTTCACCGGCACTAACCTATCACGATCCGGACCTTGCAGGTGGATATCCGATGAAAATATCGGAAGAGGCTTATTTCGAACTGGCGATTCCGGCAATGTTATGTCTGCGTGCTGGTCTTTTTTGGGTAAAGACAGAGATTTTCTCCCTTAATTTTCAGACGGTACGACTGCAGGCGATTGCCAATCAGGAGGTCTTGCGTTTTTGGCTTATTGCTGGTATCCTGCTTAAGATGGGTATGGGCTTATTCCCCGGCGACATTGGCTTTGTTGTCTATTTGTTAAGTGCCATCCGTTTTGTTGCCGCCTTTAGTCTTTATGCGGTTGACCCAAGGAAATACCGCTGGTGGTTGCTACTCATCCTCTTTTTTGAAATCGCAACATCTGTTCAGACCGGCATGTTTCATGACACGGTGATGTGGCTGATTTTTTTTGGTCTTTATTGGGTGTTCTTAAAAAAGCCGTCTGCAGCAGCAAAGTTGGGAATTGCCTTTCTTGCACTTTGTGCCTTTATTATCCTTCAGGTTTCCAAAGCAACCTATCGTTCGGAAAAGACAGCAGGTAATGCGGACTTCGGAACTTTTTTTTCCGTGCTTTCGGATAACGCCGATAAAGGGATTTTTGATGAGGAGAATGTGAACAGCTCAGTAAACCGGGTAAACCAGGCATGGATTTTGGCAAGTACTGTCCGCAATATGGATCGCCGTCAGGATTTTCAGGGATTCAGGTTAGTTGGTCTTTATACCGAGGCTGCCTTGCTTCCCAGGGTACTGGCGCCTAACAAGTTATCTTCCGGTAACAAAGAAATATTCAGGAAGTATTCGGGTCACTACCTGCGGGATGGTACTTCCATGGGACTGGGTGTGCTCGGCGACGGCTATGTAGCATTTGGTTATTTTGGCACCCTCTCATTTTGCCTGATTCTCGGGCTTTTGTTCGGGTTGATCTTCAAAATTGTCGAAGGGTGGGCCCGGATTTCTCCGTATTTTGTCTTTTTTGTTTTCCCCATTCTTAACTACGCCGTGCGACCAGACTGTGAAACTCAGACGATTATCACCCACCTGGTGAAGAGCACTGTCGTTTTCGGATTGCTGATGGTTTATTATCGCACGTATTTTCGTAAGCGCATTTACTTCCTTCGGAAAAAAGAGGATATGGGTCAGAAGCTGCCCGATGTGCCTGCTGCTATGCTCGCTGAACCCGGATAAGGCATTGAGCATTTAATCAGAGTTCTTGCTGTGGTGTACAACTATTGCAAACCGTTATCAATCCATGTCCATCAAACTCATCTACGATTATTTCAGCCCGGCCTACAAAGCTGGCGGACCCACTCAGTCTCTGGCAAATATGGTCGCTGAGCTTGACATGCCCCTTGATGTGCTTGCTACAAATGAAGATCTTGACCGTACTGTTCTGGATGTGGATGCCGACTGTTGGATACCCCTGGATAAGCACTCCAAAAAGAAAGTATGGTATTGCTCCGCAGGCCGGCGCACTTTAAGCCAAATCATTGGGTCGGAAGATGTGCTTTTTATTAATTCCATCTTTTCGCACCACTTCGACTATACAGCAATAATCAGGAGCAAGGCAGGTAGAAAAATTGTCTCCCCAAGGGGTATGCTTGACCCCGGTTCCCTAAGTCAGAAGCGCTTAAAAAAGCGCATTTACCTTGCCCTCTGGAAAATCCGGGGACTGGATAAGAGGGTGGAATGGCATGCAACAACAGAGCTGGAAAAAGAAAATATCCAACGGGTATTCGGTCGGCGCGCTAAGGTTTGGGTGGTGCCTAATCTACCCAAAACTTTGCCTTTTCTGCCCAAAACCAAAGAAACCGGAAGGCTGAAGATGGCAAGCATCGCCGTAATAAGCCCCATGAAGAACCATAAGCTGGTGTTAGAAGCACTCAGCAAATCTAAAGAATGGGTAGAGTGGGATATCTACGGACCAGTAAAGGATGGTGAATACTGGACACAGTGCCTGGAAATGATTCACAAACTGCCGCCCAGCATCACTGTGAATTATCATGGCGATATTCCCCCTGCGGCAGTCACTGACGCTCTCGAAAAGGTGCATATTGCCATGTTGCCCAGTAAAAGCGAAAACTTCGGTCATTCAATATATGAGGCACTGACTGCAGGAAAACCCGTAGTGACGAGCCACAACACACCCTGGAATGGGATGGAAGCTGCTTCAGCGGGTATCAATGTCGGGGTGGATAGCACAAATGACCTCCAAAAGGCCATTTCTTTTTTCTCCGGAATGGGTCCTGAAGTTTATGAACGATGGAGTAAAGCCGCGCGTAACTTTGCCCTGGAGGCTACAGACCTGCCAGCCATCAAAGCAGGCTATGAGGAGATGTTTGGGATATAGATTCTAACTTTTTTTACATGAATGTTCATTTTTCGAGGCTAAGAAGCCATCGTTATTTTCCTGTAGGACTATTTCTTGTGCTGTACGCTTTCTTTTATTTCGGCAATAAGTTCTACACCGGCATCACCGTTCCGGGTAATCTATACAGTTCCTTTCTTGATCAATATTTAAACTACGTCAAGTGGTTTCGCCATGTACTACTTGAAGGTGCCGCATTCTTCATGCGCATTTTTGGCCATAGCACTACCATACATGAACATGGGGTAAAGCTGGAGAACGGATATGGTGTACAACTGATTTATGCCTGCATGGGTTTTGCGATTTATAGTTTTTGGTGGGCCATGATCCTTGCCTTTCCTCAAACCCTGAAGAATAAGCTGCTCTATCTGCTGGGCGGTACCTTTCTGATTACCCTTCTCAATATGATCCGTATCGCTGCGGTAGGGCTTGTATTTAATTCAGACTGGGGAAGACAACACCGGAACATCGATCACCATTTTATTTTCAATGTAGTGGTGTATCTCATTCTTTTTTATATGCTATACCGGTGGTTTAACCTCAAATCACCGTCAGGTCCGGCCCGCACAGAGTAATATTATTATGCTGCGCCTGCGCTCGCATCCCAAGTTCAGAGTCACTATCTTCGCGGCGCATTACACACCAACACGAAAACATTAACATGATCATACTAGGTATTAATGCTTACCATGCAGACAGTTCCGCCGCCATTTTTGTGGACGGTACAATGATAGCCGCCACAGAGGAAGAACGCTTCCGGCGCATAAAGCACTGGGCAGGCTTTCCCTCGGAGGCCGTGCAGTTTTGCCTGCGTGAAGCCGGAGTAACACTCCGCGATGTGGATTATGTATGCATCGGTCGCGACCCTAAGGCCAAGCGATGGAACAAAGTGAAGTATGTGCTCGGAAATATTGGCAGAAAGAATACACTACTGAGCGACAGAATCAAGAACTCAAAGAAAGTTGCGACGATCGAAGAGGAACTCGCGGCTCTTTCCGGGCTTACGGAAACGGAGATCCGGCCGAAGATAAAAAACGTTGAGCATCACCGGAGCCACCTCGCCTCAGCATTTTTTGCCAGTCCCTTTGAAGAGTCTGCCATCCTTTCTATCGACGGTTCAGGAGATTTCACAACCACAATGCTGGCTGTGGGCAGAGGTAATCAGATAGAGGTGCTTGATTCACTGGATTTTCCGGTTTCAGCAGGTTTGTTTTATACTGCCTTTACTCAATACCTCGGCTTCCCGCACTATGGCGACGAATACAAAGTGATGGGTCTTGCTCCTTACGGGGAACCTAAGTATGTGGAAGAAATCCGGAAGATCATCAAATTCACCGACAATGGTTTGTTCGACTGGGATGAGACCTACTTCACATCTCCAACAGAAATCAAACTCGGTTACGAAAACAATATTCCTTCAGTGTCGGTTTTGTACAGCCCGAAGCTGGAAATGCTTTTCGGCAAGGCCAGACAAAACGGAGAGGATCTTACGCAGAAACATAAAGATATCGCAGCATCCGTGCAGCGGGTTTGTGAGGAGCTGATCATCCATATCCTGCAACATTTGCAAAAAAGAACAGGCTTAAAAAATGTTTGTATCGCAGGAGGTGTGGCCCAGAATTCTGTGGCCAACGGTAAAGTGTTGAGCAGTACCAGCTTTGAACATCTTTATATACCTTCTGCGGGCCACGATGCTGGCATTTCGATGGGAGCCGCACTATATGTGTATAACCATGAACTCAAACAGCCCCGCTCTAAAGCAATCTACAGCGCATACACCGGAAGCAGGTTTACCAACGAAGAAATTGAAGCATTCTTAAAAGAAAGAGGGATAAAGTATGAGCGACTGGCAGATGATGCGTTGTATGAAAAGGTGACCCGAAAACTGATGGAGCCCGGTGTGGTAGGCTGGTTTAGCGGAAGAGCGGAATTCGGTCCACGCGCCTTAGGCGGCAGAAGCATCATCGCAGACCCGCGCAATCCGAAGGCAAAGGACCTGTTGAACGCCAAAATCAAGCGTCGCGAAAGTTTCCGGCCATTCGCGCCGTCCATTCTGAAAGAGTACACCGGCGACTATTTTACCAAGGTCGAAGATGTACCGTTCATGGAGAAGGTATTTCCGATCAAGCCTGAAAAACATACAGAAATACCGGCCGTAACCCATGTGGATGGAACCGGCCGATTGCAAACCGTGATGAAAGATGTGAGCCCGAGATATTGGGCGCTGATCGATAAGTTTCGCGAAAAGACAGGAGTGCCCATTTTACTGAACACTTCTTTTAACGAAAATGAACCCATTGTAAATACTCCGGCTGAAGCGCTGGATTGCTTTCTGCGCACGCAGATGGACATGCTGGTGCTTGAAAACTGCGTCATTGAACGGTAGCTCCTGCGATGAAGATTTCCATCATCACCGTTGTTTATAATAATGCTGCAACCATTGGGCAGACCATTGCCTCTGTTCTCGAACAGGATTATCCGGATATCGAGTACATAATCATTGATGGAAAATCTACCGATGGTACAATGGACATTGTACGGTCGTATGGAGAACAGATTTCACAGGTCGTTTCAGAACAGGACCAGGGCATTTACGACGCCATGAATAAAGGCATCCGGATGGCTACCGGCAGCGTGGTGGGCATCCTGAATGCAGACGATTTTTTTTATGATAAGCATGTGGTATCAGCCATTGCAGATGCCTTTTTGGAGGATGAAGACCTGGAGGCCACCATCGCGGATATAGTGTTTGTGAAAGAAGACGAACAGGAAAAAGTACTCCGGCATTACAGCGCCGGCAAATGGCGTCCTTCAAAGTTTGCCTGGGGATACATGCCACCACATCCCAGCTTTTTTTGCAAGCGAACACTTTTTGGGAAATTCGGGTATTACCAGATCGATTACAAAATTGCGGCAGACTATGAGTTGCTGATCCGGTTTCTGTTGGTGAATAAAATCCGATTCCGATACCTGCCCCTCATTACCACCAAAATGCGCATGGGTGGCGCCAGCACAAGAAATCTAAACAGTATCATCACCCTCAACCGCGAAATAAAAAGAGGATGCACCGAAAACAAGATTTATACCAACTACCTGATGATTTATTCCAAATACTTCTTCAAGCCTTTTGAGTTCTTGTTCAATAAATAGCTGTTTACTAAAAAGATTTTCACTTGAAAATACTGGTGACCGGTGCCCGGGGGTTTATAGGGCAGAACCTGCTCCCCTACCTTCGAAAGGCGCTGCCTGATATTGAAATTCATACTCTCGGTCGCGATCATTGCGATCATAGCTGGACGGAAGTTTCAGAAGCCGCCTTGCAGCCCTACGATGCTATTGTTCATCTGGCAGGTAAAGCGCACGATACCCGCAATACCAGTGCTCCTGACTCTTATTTTGAAGTGAATACAACCCTGACCCGCCAGCTCTATGATGCCTACAAAAGCCGACCGGGCGGAAAGTTTATTTTCGTTTCCAGTGTAAAAGCCGCTGCAGACTCTGTAGAGGGTGTGCTGATAGAAGAAACGCCTGCACAACCACAAACACCGTACGGCCAGTCTAAGCGAGCCGCCGAAGAGTATATCGAATCGAACACCGGTGCCCTTGCAGCATTTTATATTTTACGCCCCTGCATGGTACATGGGCCGGGTAACAAAGGCAACCTTAATCTTCTGTATCAGTTTGCCCGAAAAGGTATTCCTTATCCACTTGCGGCCTTTAATAACGAGCGTTCGTTTCTGAGCGTGGAGAATTTCTGCTATGTTTTGCAGGAGTTGTTAGTCCGCAATATTCCATCCGGAATTTATCACCTTGCTGACGATCAGGCATTATCCACCAATCAGCTTATGAAAATTATAGCTGAGGCAAGCGGCAGACAGGCAAAACTCTGGCAGGTGCCGCCTGCGTTGATCAGATTGCTGGCGCGCGCAGGAGATGTGCTGCATCTGCCCCTGAATTCAGAACGGCTTCGGAAGCTGACGGAAAATTATGTGGTCAGCAACAATCGCATCAGGAACGCCTTGGGCATTTCTGCTCTGCCCGTCAGTGCAACAGAAGGTCTTACAAAAACTATCCGTTCTTTTGCGGCACATTCATCATCTAAGCCATAAAATTCATCCGCTTGTCATTCTATCTCTACTTCATCCTGGCTGCTGTACTCTTTGGCCTCGAGCTGTTTTACTTTGCCATAGCAGAGCGCTATCGTATCGTTGATAAGCCCAATGAACGCAGCTCGCACAAGCACCCTACTATACGCGGCGGCGGCATTATCTTCATCTTCGCGCTGATTTTGTTTTCTATCCTACATGGGGGTGCATTGCCTTTTTTGATGATTGCTTTGTTGTTGTCGGGTGGGGTGAGTTTTATTGACGATATCAGAAGTCTCCCCAACCGGACAAGATTTTTCGCTCACCTGATTTCAGCACTTCTTTTATTGTATCAGGCCGGCATGTTTGCCTTGCCTCTGGGGTGGATTGTTGTGGTAACAGTGCTCATCATCGGTGTCATCAACGCCTACAATTTTATGGATGGCATCAACGGCATTACCGGTTTCTACAGTTTTGCCATCATTTTGCCCTTATACCTTTCCGAAAGCGATGACCTGCTGAAAGAGCTGCAGCTTTATATCATGATCGGGCTGCTGGTGTTTTTGTTTTTCAACGCCCGCAAGCGTGCTCGTTCTTTTGCCGGAGATGTAGGCAGCGTTTCCATGGCTGTGATCGTGCTTTTTTTACTCCTCAGCAGAATCTATCGGGAAAGCAATATCAACTATGCGGGGTTTTTGCTCTTATATGGTGCAGACACCGTACTAACGATCATTCAACGTCTGTATCTCAGAGAAAATATTTTTAAGGCGCACCGCAGACATCTGTTTCAGCTATACTGCAACGAGTTTAAAAAGCCTCATCTTTTGGTCAGCGCCGCCTATGGTTTGATACAACTGGGCATTAACTTCCTCATCCTCCGCCAATCCGGCAATGCCTGGACTTTGCCCACTCTGGTGCTTGTTGGTGGCAGTGTGTACATTGTACTCAAGTGGATGGCCTACCGTCGCATCAATAATCTTCCTGCCTCAAAATAACGAGCAAGCCTCAATACACTTCCCCTTCTTCGCCGTTAATTTCCGCTTTCATAAACTCGTTCGTGTTCGTCTGCTCATAGTCGGTGATCTTTACAATAAAGAACGCTATGAAAATGAGTGTGAGAAAAATACCAAGAACACGGTAAGGATAAAACTGTGTGGACAGTTTTCTATCTAAGAAAAAGCTTTTTCCCAGCGCAGCAATATTCAGCACATAGGCCACCGGAATCAAATAGCTGAGAATCCGGTTGAGATCGCTGCGCAAAAAACCGTCCTTATTGCTATTATCGCCTGCGGCAAAATACACAAAGAATATCGCGAGATAAACGATGCAATAGATTGCAGTAGAGATAATGATCTGCTTCAGGCGTTTTACCTTTTTGCTTTTCTTTATCCGTTTGCGGTGGTGAGTCCTGTATAAGGCTGAAGAAGACATAGCAAGTTAGAGCGGCGTAAAGATCGAAAAAAAATCGGTATTCTCATGGCTCTAACAGCCGTACGAAAGTTGAGATATTGCCTATCATTCATCTTCGCTGTCTATCTTTAAGGCCTAAAAACTCCTCCTTTGTTTTGAGTGCTATTCGATTTGTTATCATTGGCTGTGGCCGTATAGCCTGGCGTCATGCAGCCCATATTGCTGCCCGTGGCCGACTCATCGCTGTTTGCGATATCGACAAAGAACGAGCCGACCAACTGGCCCAACACTTTGATGCTCGTGCCTATTACACGCTTGATGACCTATTGCAGAAAGAGGAGCAAGTGGACGTGGCCGCAATTTGTACGCCCAATGGTTTGCATGCTTCACACGCCATTGCCTGCCTAAAGGCCGGGCTGCACGTATTGTGCGAAAAACCCATGGCCATTACTGTGGAAGACTGCGGAGAAATGATCAAGACTGCAGAAAAGGCAAACCGCCGGCTATTTGCGATCAAGCAAAACCGATTTAACCCACCGGTAGCTGCCGTGAAACAACTGATTGATGAAGGAAGGCTCGGACGTATTTTCAGTGTACAACTGAGCTGCTTCTGGAATCGCGATGACGCATATTATCACCATTCCTGGAAGGGTACGAAATTGCTTGACGGTGGTACTTTATTCACTCAGTTCAGTCACTTCATAGATTTGCTTTACTGGATGATCGGTGATGTGAAGAACGTCGAAGCCTACATCGCAAATTATGCTCATCGGCACACCATCGAGTTCGAAGATACGGGTGTGGTGATCCTTCAGTTTTACAACGGTGTGATCGGCACGCTGAACTATACGGTCAATAGTCACCAGCAGAATATGGAGGGCTCTCTTACCATTTTTGCGGAAAAAGGCACGGTAAAAATAGGCGGCCAGTACCTCAACGAGCTGGAATATCAGAATATAGAAGGTTATCAGATTGAACACCTTCCGGAAGGGAATAAGGCGAATAATTACGGCAGTTATCAGGGGTCAATGAGTAACCACGATAAGGTGTATGACAATCTTATCGATGTGCTGACGAACAATGCTGCTATCAGTACCAATTCTTTCGAAGGGTTGAAGACGGTCGAGATCATTGGAAAGATTTACGCCGCTGCACATACCATTCAGATTACTTAGTATTTTATCAATGAGCCAACCAAATATCTACACAGCCAGGATTATTGACGTCCGTTTTGGAGAACGGGTAAAGATCGTGGAGCCTGTAAACCTTTATGGTTGCAGTATTGGCTCAGATTGCTTTATCGGACCTTTTACCGAAGTGCAGAAAGATGTGAACATTGGTAACCGGGTTAAAATCCAGTCGCATAGCTTTATTTGTGAGCTCGTATCTATAGGTGATGATTGCTTTATCGGTCATGGTGTAATGTTCATCAACGATCTTTTCGGCACGGGTGGGCCCGCGGGTGGAGACCGTACCTTATGGAAGCAAACCCGCATTGGCAATAAAGTGTCTATTGGCAGCAATGCTACCATACTCCCTGTTACGATCTGCGACCATGTAGTGATCGGGGCAGGCAGTGTGGTTACCAAAAGTATTGTGAAACCTGGTGTGTATGCCGGCAATCCCGCTCGTTTTTTAAGAGCTTTGCAGCCTTAAGCTCATGCCACTCACTTTTGCCCATCCTGCAGCCGTGTTGCCTGCGCGGTGGCTGCCCCGGACCTGGTATTCGTGGACGGCGCTGATCGTAGGTAGTGTTATTCCCGATTTTGAAGCCTTCATCAAACTGGGGGGATTGAAGCAGTTCAGCCATTCCTGGTGGGGCATGTTTGCTTTCGATCTCCCGCTGGGCCTTGCAGTGGTCTTGCTTTTTCACGCCGTCGTTAAGGATCCGCTGGTCAACCATCTGCCGAGGTATTATGCCGATCGTTTTCACGAGGTAGAACCGGTACACTGGAGGTCGCAATTGTTACAAAGGCTTCCGGTTCTGTTGTTATGCCTTCTGATCGGTTGTACCACTCATTTGCTTTGGGATCGATTTACCCATACCGATACCTATACGTATCATCAAAAAGTAGGTTTGGAACTCAATCCCGAGCAAGAGACAGAAGCAAGAGTGATTCTTCAGTGGTTGAGCAGCATCGCCGGCATCGTCTTGATCTGCTGGCAAATCCACATATTGCCGAGGAGCACTTTTGTTCGCCAGAAGTATTGGCGCTATTACTGGTATAACGTGGCAGGTGTAGCAGGGCTTTTACTTTTTATTCGCACCCGCTTTTACTACTGGGGAGACGACCTCATCAACACTGCCATTGCAGGCGTGCTGCTTGGGGTGATCCTTTCTTCGCTGGTTGAGCAAAGAAAGCGCAGAAAACTTAGCCGATGAACTCTTTCTCCCGTATCCGTACCGGGCTCAGGCTTCTCACCGTTTCTACAATGGCCTGCGCATCGTAATGGCATTCGCGATGTAACTCTTCAGGTTTTCCATGTTCCACTATCCGGTCCGGAATGCCGAGCATGTGTACACTTACTTTGTATTGATGTGCGTTGAAAAACTCAAGTACCGCGCTTCCGAATCCTCCCACAATAGTACCGTCTTCCACAGTCACTACTTTCTGGAAATTTTTCGCAATATCGTGTAGCAGGGCTTCATCGAGAGGCTTGGCGAAGCGCATATCGTAGTGAGCCGGGTTGAGGCCGTCGGTTGCCAGTGTTTTGCAGGCCTCCACGGCAAAATTTCCGGGATGTCCGATACTGAGGATGGCAACGTCTTTCCCTGATTTTATTTTCCTGCCTTTGCCGATTTCTATTTTTTCCATTCGGGTGCGCCACTCGGGCATGACACCGGTTCCTCTGGGGTAACGAATCACAATAGGCGCATTTGTTTCGTCCAACTGAGCCGTGTACATCAGATTGCGGAGTTCTGCTTCATTCATGGGTGCACTTACCACCATATTTGGGATGCAGCGCATGTAGGCAATATCGTAGGCGCCATGGTGTGTCGGTCCGTCGTCTCCCACCAGCCCGGCGCGATCGAGACAAAAAACTACCGGCAGTTTCTGGATGGCTACGTCATGCACCACCATGTCGTAAGCACGTTGCATAAAGGAGCTGTAGATATTGCAGAATACTTTCATGCCTCGGGTGGCCAGACCGGCGCTAAGGGTCACCGCATGTTGTTCGGCAATGCCCACGTCCAGTGCCCGGTCGGGCATCAGCTCCATCATGTATTTCAAAGAACATCCGGAAGGCATAGCAGGCGTTATACCCATGATCTTTGGATTTTCCTTGGCAAGCTCTACTATGGTGTGACCAAAAACATCCTGATATTTCGGAGGTTCCGGCACTGTAATTATTTTCTTGTTGATTTTACCCGTTATCTTGTCGAAAGTGCCGGGTGCATGCCAAAGAGTTTGATCCTTTTCCGCAAGCTCATATCCTTTTCCCTTCACTGTTTTGATGTGCAATAATTTTGGCCCGGGTATGTCTTTAAGGTCTTCCAATATCTCTGCAAGCTTCAAGACATTGTGGCCATCAATAGGCCCGAAGTACCGGAGCCCGAGCGCTTCGAACAGATTGCTCGATTTTGAAATTACGCCCTTCACACTGGCCTCGATTTTTGAGGCGAGTTCCCGCTGGAAATCCGCGTAAGGCAGCTTGCCCAAAAACTTCCATACATCGTCCCGAAACTTGTTCCAGCTATGTGAAGTGGTAATGTCCGTAAGGTATTCTTTCAGGGCGCCCACATTCGGGTCGATAGACATGTTATTGTCGTTAAGCACAATCAGCAGGTTGCTGTTGCTTACACCGGCATGGTTGAGTGCTTCAAAGGGAAGCCCCGCCGTCATGGCACCGTCGCCGATAATGGCTACATGCTGCCGGTTTTCTGCGCCCTGTAACTTTGACGCTATGGCCATACCCAGCGCAGCCGAAATAGATGTTGAAGAATGCCCTACGCCAAAAGCATCATATTCGCTCTCACTTCTCTTAGGGAATCCGCTCAGACCTCCGTATTTGCGATTGGTATGAAAAACCTTACGGCGGCCGGTAAGTATTTTGTGGCCATAGGCCTGATGACCTACATCCCATACCAACTGATCATCGGGAGTATTGAACACATAATGCAAGGCAACGGTAAGCTCTACCACGCCCAGGCTGGCACCGAAGTGGCCACCATGCACACTAACACAGTCAATAATAAACTGCCGTAGTTCGTTACATACCTGCTGCAACTGCGTCCTGTCGAGCGTTTTCAGGTCAGCGGGGGTATTGATCTGACTCAAAAGCGGTCCTGTGGCGATTTCTCCCATGGTCAAGATTGCGAATAAACGTTCAAAAATAAGAAAATTAGGGATGCTTCGGAGCTATACAACAGATGGTGGGTTCAAATGTTTGTTAATACAGAAGCACAGTTGTAGGATCAAATGGAGCGGCAAAGCGGAGACCCTTACCTTCGTGGCGCAAAATACTCTCATGTTCAACCGATACTGGCGTTCCTATAATTGGTTTTTTCAACTGGTTCAGTTCATCATACTCATTGCGGTGCTTGCTTCATTTTTTGTGCTGGCAATCGTTCCGCTCGTGCTCAATGTTTCGCATGTATCGGCGCCACAGATCATGAGCCTGTCGGAAAAAAGCCCACGACAGGTAATAGACATTGCCATGTGGGTGCAGGCTATTTCCACTGCCGGTATTTTCCTGTTGCCGCCGCTTATGTTTGCCTATTTCACTCATCCCCGCCCTATGCGCTATCTCGGCATGGTGCCGCCGGTCAGGGCCATCCACTGGCTGCTCGCTCCGCTGGCGCTGGTGTCGGCAACGCCTATGTTTCTATTTTTGGCAGAGCTTGTGGGTCATCTGAATTTTGGCGCAGCGGTAAAGGAACAGCAAGCGGCTAACGAACGCATTTTTGGCGCCATGCTTTCCGGCCATACAACGTTTCAGTTTTTGCTTTCTTTTCTGGTGCTGGCCCTGCTTCCCGGCATAGGCGAAGAGCTTTTTTTCAGAGGCATACTGATGCGCTTTGCCGCCAAAAGAAGCCGGTCAGTCTTTTTTCCCATGGCACTCTCGGCTGTGCTGTTTGCTGTAATGCACACTAATCCTTACGGCATGCTGTCTATCTTCCTGGCGGGCTTACTCCTTGCATTTATCTACTATGCTACCGGTTCTCTATGGTGTGCTATGCTGGCGCATATTTGCTATAATGGTCTTCAGGTGGTCGTCAGTTATGCCGCAAAAGAGAGTTCTGTGTTCCGGAGTATTTCCGAGCAAAACCATGTGCCGCTTTCCTGGCTACTGGTGGGTAATATAGTGTTCATTATCGTGATGGTTTTGCTTTGGATAACACGTAAGCCACTCAGTAACGACTGGAGCGAGGACTATGCTCCGGAGGAACTAATAGAAGAAGCTTAATAATTTTGTTGCCTAAATTTTTTTAGAATGGCGCTGCACTGGCCAACTTTTTTTACCCGCCTCGGAAGCGCTATTGTTTTTTCTGCGCTCATGATGACGGGTCTATTATGGACACCCTGGGCTTTTCTGCTGCTCACCGCGCTCATTCAGTTCCTGTGTCTCAGGGAGTTTTTTCGTTTAATGCCCAAAATATTTTCTGCATCGCAAACGCCATGGTGGATGCAGGGGGCAGTTCAGCTTTTTGCACTGGCGCTTTTACTGCTGCTGGGGTATAATGGGCACGGCACAAATACCTGGTTTCCCGCCCTGCTGTTTGTGCCCGTACTTTTGTTTTTGTCGGGGGTGCTTGCTAAAAGGACTTTTTTGCTGGAAGGCCTGCAAAGTTTTGGTGCACTGTTTTACATCGTACTTCCGTTTTTGCTTTTTTGGGAGCTGCGCAGCATCAGCATCATCATTCCTCTCGCGCTGGTACTTATGATCTGGATGAACGATACGATGGCTTATCTCGTAGGCTCATTTATCGGAAAAACACCCTTTTCAAAAATATCTCCGAAAAAAACATGGGAAGGAACAGCAGGAGGCGCGATATTAACTATTGCCGGCGCGGGCATCTGGGGTTATTATAGTCCTTATTATCGCATGGTCGACTGGATGGCGTTGGCATTGTGTGCATCCGTGGCCGGAACTGCGGGCGATTTGCTGGAATCTAAATTGAAAAGGCTCGCTGATGTGAAAGACAGCGGCACACTGATGCCCGGGCATGGCGGCGCGCTCGATCGGTTCGATTCGCTGCTCGTAGCTACGCCATTTGCTTTTTGTTATGCCTATCTTTTTATGCCACCGGTGCCCTTGATTATTTTTTAAAAATTAATTTCGCCCCTCAATTTTCAACAATGCGCATTCACCGCGAAGGTTACAAATACATTATTATTGCTACAGTCACCTGGGCACTGCTGGGCTTTTTTTCCTGGAAAGTACTTGCCCCCTTTCCCCTGATTTTTGGAATACTGCAGTTTATCTTGTTTCTGTTGTGGTTTTGGATCATCTGGTTTTTCCGTCTTCCCAATCGCGTGTTTTCGGCGGGCGAACAGCTTGCTATAGCGCCTGCCGATGGCAAAGTGGTGGTGATTGAAGAAACTTTTGAGCCCGAATATTTTAAGGACAAAAGATTGCAGGTATCTATTTTTATGTCGCCACTCAATGTGCATGTCAATCGCAATCCTATCAGTGGCGAAGTGAAGTACATGAAATACCATCCCGGAAAATATCTTGTGGCCTGGCATCCTAAATCTTCTACCGAAAATGAGCGTACTACCATGGTCATTGGCAACCCCAAAGCTGAATTGCTGGTGCGGCAGATTGCTGGTGCATTGGCACGAAGGATTTGTTACTACGTTAAAGAGGGCGATCAGGTGCAGCAAAACGACGAATTTGGATTCATCCGCTTTGGTTCGCGGGTGGATCTTTTTTTCCCGTTGGGTACCCAAATAGATGTTAAAATTGGGCAAACTGTGCAGGGCGGCATCACCACCATCGCACATTTATCCTAATAATCGTATCTTCGGTTCACTAAAATATAATGCAATGAAAAAACTTACGTTATTAATTGGTGCTTTAGTGATAGCTGGTGCTTCTTTTGCCTGCGACGGTAAGAAAGATTGCGGCAAAGCTTGTTGCAAAAAAGGCGAAAAGAAAGAAGCTAAGGCTTGCTGCAAAAAAGGTGAAGAAAAAGATTGCAAGCACCACAACGAGTCTGCAAAGAAAGAAGAAAAGAAAGAAGATAAAAAAGGCTAAAGGCTTGGCTAAAACGATATTAGTAGGTCCCGCACTATTGCGGGACTTATTTTTTGGGCATTTTTGTTTCGCTTCGCTTCAGCTGCGCCATTCCCGTTATTCAAGTCGAAAACCAATTGGTAACGTATAAATGAACCGAATAGGTTTGCCATTTAGTGTTGCCGGCTTCCATTTGGGCATTTCCCTTACAACTCTTTTTGCCTCGTTATCAAGCTCTATGTAGATAGGATGCGGTGTATGAACGCCAATAATGCTACCGTCCACATCCACGATGAATCTTACATATGACCGCCCGGAGATGTTTTTTTGTAGGGCATTATATGGGTACTTTATCTTTTCACTTAATAAAGATTGATGTTAAAAGTTGGTTCAGGAAATGCAATATTTTTATAGTCAAGAGTGCTGTCGCCGCTCATAGGGGGCCCCGTGGAAAATTTGATAGTGGCATAATAGTAAACACCGAAAGCTTTGCCATCCTTAATTGCAGGGCGCCAATCCGGAAATGATTTTGCAATGCGAACTGCTTCTGCATCGAGCGAGGGATAAACCGTTCCTACAACTTGTGGGTCCATGATCTTTCCGCTTTCAAGCACCTGAAAACGCACCCGTACCTCGCCGGAAATGCCTAAAACTTTTGCATCCTGTGGATATTCCATGATCCCTTCAACGAATTTGGCTAGGTCATATCCAGGCTTAGGAGCTTCGTCAACATACACTCTTTTATCAGACTTCGGCGTAGAGAGCGGTGACAGCCAGTCGCTATGAACCAATGAAAATACTATCGGTAAGGTATAATAAACCGCTACTGTTTTACCATTCTGCATCCCGGGTTTCCATTTGGACATTAGCCGAACCACCCGCAAGCTTTCACTGTCCAACGACGCGCACACACCTTTCGCTACAACAGCATTCTCTACTTCTCCGTCCGCATTCACAATAAATTTTACAAATACTTTCCCTTCGTTTCCATTGAGGTTGGCTTCTTCTGGATAATGAACATTTTCTTTTATAAATGTGGAGACGTTAAATGTTGGTTCGGGCATTTGCTCCACATAGGTGAACACAGTGCCCGGAGTAGTGGCAGACTGTTTAGCCGCGGCAGAATCGTCTCCTGTATTTTGTAAATTGGAACTTGTTTGGGCAAAGGCATTGGCGCTTAGTACGAGTAAGATAAGTACTTGAAAGAGTTTCATTTGTGTTGTTGTTGCAGCAAAATACATTAAGTGACTGAAAATGAAAATGTCCGTTGATATTTTGTCTGTTTAGGACCCCGCGAGAGCCAGTCTTGTTGATGCTCTTCGGAAAGCATTCCGAACTTGGAGGATTGAATGGAACCAAATCTTACGAGCCATAGAATCCAAATCCTGATTGCTTAGTTTTTTAACGCCATGATCTTTTCAACAACATCAATATCATCCGCAGCAAACCAGTGATAGCCGGGCTGATTTCTAAACCAGGTAAGTTGCCGTTTGGCATAGTTGCGGCTGTGCTGTTTGATCTTTTCTATGGCTTCCTGCAGGCTACATTTTCCATCGAAATAGTCGAACAATTCGCTGTATCCGACCGTCTGCAGATTTTTGAGTTGGCGGAAACGCAAAAGCGATTTTACTTCATCTACTAAACCATCATGAATCATAGTATCTACCCGGCTGTTGATCCGCTCGTACAATACATTTCTCGGAAGATCGAGCGCAGATTTGACGATGGTAAAAGGTCTTTCTTTTTTTTCTCCACCTCGAAATTGGGTGATGCTTTTACCATTTGACCTTGCAAATACCAAAGCCCGTAAAAGCCTTGCAGGGTTTTGTATTTCGCCGGTTGCATAGAATTCCGGATCAAAATGCTTCACTTCCGATTGCAACCAGCGTAAACCATTTTGGCGATATAGTTCATTGACTTCCTCAGCTATGCCTTCGTCAATTGCAGGCATTTCATCCAGCCCGTCCGTCAGTGCCTTAATGTATAGTCCTGTGCCGCCGCAAACTACGGCTGTATTATGTTCCTGAAAAATTTCATGGAGGTAGTTGAGCGACAGCGTTTCGAAATCTGCTGCCGAAATGTTTTGCTCAACGGAAAATGCATCTATAAAATAGTGCGGAACTTTCTCAAGTTCTTCCCCGGAAGGTTTTGCTGTGCCGATGCTCATTTCTTTATAGCATTGGCGGCTGTCTGCGGAAATGATGCAGGTATCAAGTTTTTCCGCGAGCGCTATGGAAACCGCAGTTTTCCCCACCGCTGTCGGGCCCGCAAGTACATAAACGATTTTGGATGCTGTGGCACTATTCATCAAATCCATCGCTGCCTGTGTCATGCTCTTCCGAAGCACTGCCTTCTTCCCCTTCGCTGCCAAAACCTTCGGCCATTTCATCGGCACCGAGATCATACTTTTCTTCAATCTCCATCAACTTATCTGCGGCAACACCTTTTACTCCATATTGTGCCGGTGCAATGCCTTCTTTGCGCAAGACAAAGGGATAGCTGCGCTTAGGGTCTTCGTCGCGGCTCACGCCGATAAGCTCCACCAGAAAGGTCCAGGATTTTGCGGGGTCATAGACATACACGAATTTTTGATCGGGCTTGGCTACCAGCGCCGAAACGGGCGTGCGCGTCATAGAAAGGGCCGGCGCATCTTTTTTATTGATCAGTACCTCTGAATTGATTTCACGCATACGCTGCCAGCGATCGTTGCTTTCATAAAAAGAAGCAGCATGTTTTCCATCGAATTCATAGGCTTTGATGATGACCTGATGCAGCTCAAGAAAGCTCTGGTTTGAGCGGATTTCAACATCGCGATAAATCTGATCATCATCTTCCCAATAAATTCTGAATCGTAATAGTGGCATGTCGTAAAAATAGAATAAAAATTCAGCAAAGGTTTTAGCCCAGCAGTTTCGCCACTTTCATGGCAAGGGGCAGATCGAACGGTTTAAAATGGAGTTTTCCGGTCATGGCCGCCAGGGTTCCATTAAGCTCTCCCTGCCGCAGCCGGATGAAGTCGTCTTCTTTCATGGTTATCGTTAGTGCAGCATCGCCCGTTAGGCCTGTGCTGATCCAATTGTCGTGTTTGGTGAGATCCATGGTCCAGGTGCCCGCCTCAGTAATGTTCCAGTGTATGATCGCACCGATCTCCGAAACCAGTTCAGGACGCTTTTTCAGCGCCACCGGTATCTGGTCTTCTATGATTTCTCTGGCTGTCATGCTTCGCAAAAAATTGCTGCAATTTACCAAGGCAATGCTCATGCTTCCCTTCTGAGGCAAAGATTTTTTTTCAAGGAGCCGCTGCGCAACGATATGGTTTTTAATGCTCTGCTGAATTTGTATTTTTCCGGTTCAAAGTATTGATCTTAAACGACCACCATGGCAGAGATAGCAGAATTTATCGAAACGATACAAAAAGGCTACACGTTCAAAGGCGAGCAGGTACAAATTGGTGCTGCGACATTTGAAGGCCAGGCCCTAAAGGATGCGCCTATTGCCGTGCCGCTCAAGACCCTGAACCGGCACGGACTTATTGCGGGTGCTACCGGAACCGGAAAGACCAAAACGCTGCAGGTATTGGCCGAAATACTCAGTGATGCAAGCATTCCTGTGGCGATGCTCGACATCAAAGGCGACCTGAGCGGCATTGCGGCGCCAGGTACCGAGAATGAAAAGATAAGAGAACGCAGTACTGCTATTGGTATGCCCTTTGCGCCTATGGGTTACCCCGTAGAGTTGCTCACGCTGAGCCAGGAAAAAGGGGTAAGACTGCGGGCAACGGTGTCGGAGTTTGGACCGGTCTTACTGTCAAAAATCCTTGGGCTTAATGATACGCAGGGCGGCATTGTAGCCATCATCTTCAAGTATTGCGATGATGCAAAGCTACCCTTGCTCGACCTGAAGGATTTTATAAAAGTGCTGCAATATGTAGGCAACGAAGGGAAGGAGGAGTTAGAAAAATCTTACGGCAAAATCTCAACGCAGAGTACGGGGACCATTTTGCGAAAGGTGGTGGAACTGCAACAACAGGGCGCGGATATCTTTTTTGGCGAGCGCAGCTTTGAGGTGGAAGATCTGATGCGCCTATCGGACGATGGCCGGGGTATGATCAATATTTTGCGCGTTACTGACCTGCAGGATCGTCCAAAAATGTTTTCCACGTTCATGCTGCAACTGCTTGCGGAGCTCTATGCGGTGTGCCCCGAAGAGGGCGACCTTGAAAAGCCGAAGCTGGTCATGTTTTTCGATGAGGCGCACCTCATTTTTCAGGAGGCGAACGATGCCTTGCTGCAACAAATAGAAACTGTTATCAAACTCATTCGTTCCAAAGGCATTGGCATTTTCTTCGTGACGCAGAACCCTATGGATGTGCCCGCTTCGGTATTGAGTCAGCTCGGTATGAAGATACAGCATGCCCTGCGCGCCTTTACTGCTCTGGATAGGAAAGCGATAAAACAGACTGCGCAAAACTATCCTGAAACTGCTTTCTATGATACTGAAGAACTGATCACGCAACTGGGCATCGGCGAGGCGCTGGTCACCATGCTCAATGAGAAGGGAATACCTACACCACTGGCGCATGTGGTGATGAGGGCGCCTCATAGCCGTATGGATATTCTGTCGGCGGAAGAGATAGATCATATCGTTTCCAAGAGCAGGCTGGTGGGTAAATATAATCAGACGGTGGATCCGGAAAGTGCTTATGAAATATTGACCGCAAAGCTTGAAGAAGCGGAACGGCAGAGTCAGATAAAGCAGCAAGCGGAAGAACAGCAAAAGCAGGCTGCACGCGAAGAAAGGGCCGCACCCAAAGAAAAAAGCATTTTCGACAACCCTTTTGTGCGTAGTGCCGGGCGCACCGCCGCTACTATGATCACCCGAAGTCTTTTAGGAGCATTAGGACTGGGAGGGAGAAGCTCTAAAAGCAAATCATGGTTCTGATTTCGTTCTTATGTAAAATGTAGTTTTCCGGTGCCGGGGTTACGCACAGGCAATGATTACCACCTGGATTTTTCTTTTTGGCAAAGCACCCACATTTGTGGCCATCGTCGTTCGGCAGATGGACAAGTTTCGGCGATACCGTTGTTGTGGGGCTGGTTCTTGAGAAAGAAATAATATGCCTGACAAGCCGGTAATAAAAGTGATCCGGGAGTGCCATGACTTGCGCTCCCGGATCACACCATCAGTCATTAGTTTTTAAGAAAATCAACAGTTCTTCGGCTTTGCTGATCCTGAATAATCAAATGGTAAATCCCAACAGGGATCAAACTGATATCGAGCGTTGTCGAGGATCCATTTTGCGTAACAGGAACATTGATTTTCCTGCCCAGAGCGTCGTATATTTCCAACCTGGCATTCACCATATCTCCGGTCTTTACAGTTATAGTGTTGCTGGCCGGATTTGGAAATACCTGCAGGCCATTTCTCTGCTGATTTACATCTTTCGTTGCAGTACTGATAGGGAGAGGATCGCAAAATACCTTTCGGGCGGTATCTGCAATTGCCTGAAGCGCTGCAAGATTGTAAGAGGGACAACCATTGTTTTTTTCCATTGGACTTACGACCAGTGCGAAGGCAAATTCATCAATTAGACCAGGCGAAATCGTTTGCGGTTGTAGCCCCAGAACAAAGCGTTTATCCGTCGGGGGGTTATTTACTGCACACTCAGTCCATGCAGTTCCGTTGTAAGTTTTGCCGTCAAATACATAGGGAACGCGCGCTCCGAGGCCTGTTCCATCATTGAAAATAACAGATCCGTCTGCATAAGGCGCGGCGAGCCAGCTTCCATTGCGCCAGCTTCCTGTAAGATAGTTGTAATGCTGAGCAGCAGTTACAGGCTTTCCTCTAATGGGGTCTGAATTGTTGTGAAAATATATAGCAGTGCCCAAAGCCAGATTAACACCACAAGTGTCCCAATTATTACTTTTTAGTACCGTCACCCCTACCATGGGTATGGAGTCATCATAGCTGAGTTCATCTAACCCGTCTGCATTATAAGCATAGGCAAGATTGCGGCTGGAATCAAAGCCGATATAGTCGTCATAGGAGTATCCCACGTCGAGATCCAAAAAAAGACCAGTGACGAATGAATCAATTGGCGTGTTATTGTAGTGGAGTATTTTGTATTTATAAAAAACGATGTTGTCCACCGCTGTATTTCGATGATAGGCATAAGACATGCATTGCACGATCAGATAATTTGAAGCGCCGTTAGTGGAGCTATGCGTCGGGCCGTAGTCATTAAAAACATTCCAGGTTGCCTGGTCGCCCTCGAATTGGGGATATTCGCCCAAAAGAGGTTCGTAGGTTCCATTTGAATTCAGGTCCACAAATGGTGCATAAAGAAAAGCACCCGGGCCATAAAATACCAGCGCTGCGCCATTATTTCCTTTGGCGTATGGATTGCCATAACCCGGCCATTCAAGCACAGATGCTGGCGTGTTGAGAATGGTATGCGTTGTATGGCTCAAGTGCGCCTCTGTTTCCCAACGATTTATCTTCCACACTTTTGCCCAGTCCTTTGAATGTGTATAGGAGATAGGAGGGAAGTTATTTTGGCTGGAATCCAAAGGGCCGGGCCAATAGTCAACGTTATTACCCATATAGCTCTGCGCAGACATGTGTAGCTGAAGCTGACTATCGTAGCCGCCAAACCATAAGCTGCCGGAAAAAGCAATATTTTTTCGACTGCCCTTTGGGAATTCACAATGAGGGAAAACCGAATTGAAAACCTTGTCTTGCCACAAGTAGCCGTGGCAATCAATGGCTGCATTGATGTTGCCAACGTCAATCGAATCAATTGCTTTAAAAGGTTGCTGTGCGTATGCAGTCCATTTAACCGCAACACAACAAAAAATAAGGAGTACTCGTAAAGGGAATCTCATAAAAAATGATTTTTCGGTGAAACAATATATGAATCTACCGCGGGCCTTGTCACTATGCAATAGCTTGATAATCATATGACAATAACATGTGCGATAACTTACCTTCGGTTGACAAAACTTTTTCTCCACATCCGGTTCGCTCAAAGATTTACGGGTTTCGTTATCGAGCCGAAATTCTATCTTTGCATGACCGCTACAGCTACGCAAATCCAACAGATTTTATTGTTAATGAAGCTGCCGCACCGGTCTTAAAACAGGAGCGTTATGACTAAATATATTTTTGTAACCGGAGGCGTTACTTCATCACTCGGAAAAGGAATTATTGCCGCCTCGCTGGCTAAACTGCTTCAGGCAAGAGGCTTTCGCACCACCATCCAGAAATTTGATCCTTACATCAACGTAGATCCCGGCACGCTAAACCCATACGAACATGGCGAATGCTATGTAACAGAGGACGGCGCTGAAACCGATCTCGACCTCGGGCACTATGAGCGTTTTCTCAACACTTATACTTCGCAGGCAAATAATGTAACCACCGGGCGCATTTACCAATATGTCATCAACAAAGAACGCGAGGGCGCTTATCTTGGTAAAACAGTGCAGGTGATCCCGCACATCACAGATGAGATCAAGAGGAGAATGACCCTGCTGGGACAAAATCATCAGTATGATATTGTCATCACCGAATTGGGAGGTACCGTTGGCGACATAGAAAGTCTGCCTTACATAGAAGCGGTTCGTCAGTTGAAGTGGGAAATGGGCGATGAAAATTGTATCGTGATCCACCTTACGCTGATCCCGTACCTGCGCGCGGCAAAGGAGCTAAAAACCAAGCCCACACAGCACTCGGTAAAGATGATGAGCGAAAACGGACTAAACCCCGATGTGCTGGTTTGCCGTACAGAAGAACCTTTGTATAAAGAACTCAAGAGAAAAATAGCGCTGTTTTGCAACGTTACGCAGGATGCCGTAATTGAAGCCCTTGATGCCGATACGATCTATGGCGTGCCGCTGGAAATGATGCGCGAAAAACTGGATGTCATTTGTCTGGAAAAACTGGGTCTTCCCAAAGGCACGGAGCCGGAACTGAACAAGTGGAAGGAATTTTTAAACAAACTCCGCTATCCAAAATCCAAGGTGACGATAGGCTTGATCGGAAAATATGTGGAGCTGCAGGACGCGTATAAATCCATTCTCGAAGCTTTTATCCATGCCGGCGCCATGAACGAGTGCAAGGTGGAAGTGAAGAACATCCACTCGGAGTACCTTACCACAGACAATGCAGCGGAGAAAATGGAGAACCTCGATGCGGTACTCGTCGCTCCCGGCTTTGGCAGCAGAGGCATAGAAGGAAAAATTGACGCCATACGGTATGCGCGCGAAAATAAAATCCCATTCTTTGGTATCTGCCTCGGGATGCAAATGGCTTGTGTAGAATTTGCCAGAAATGTATTGGGAATGACCAAGGCACACTCTACCGAAATGAGCTCCGACACCGACGAGGCTGTGATAGCCATGATGGAAGACCAGAAGAAGATAACACAGATGGGCGGTACCATGCGGCTCGGTTCTTACGATTGCGAATTGCGTACAGACTCCAGAACGGCTTCGATCTATGGTTCAACCCATATTTCCGAGCGCCATCGTCATCGTTACGAGTTTAACAATGAATACTTTGATGCTTATGAGAAGGCAGGAATGATACCCGTGGGGAAAAATACCAGAACCGGTCTTGTAGAGATTGTCGAAATACCGGATCATCCGTTTTTCATAGGCGTACAGTTTCACCCGGAATATAAGAGTACGGTAGAAAATCCGCATCCCTTGTTTACGGCCTTTGTAAAAGCCGCCAAAGAAGCGCAGGAACAAAGAAACGGACGACCCAAACATCCGGTTTACGAGCAGACGGTTGTAGAAGGATGATTTGCGCGGGACGTGAAAAATAAATATAGAATCCAGAAGTCGGGAAATTCCCGGCTTTTGTATTTTAAGCAAACGGAATTCCCACAACTCTACCGGCTCATTCTTGTTAGTCAGTTGTATTCTAAACTGCACTTCATGTCTTAGGTTCCAGGAATGGATAAGCTTTCAAAATTTGCTGTTTGGACCATACCGATTGAAACCGTTCGAGCATCAATTCTACTGAACTTCAGGTGCTCGTAATTAGGGGTACCACAGAGGATATTTCAGTGATATTCCGATTGCAGCCTGCACTATTCCAGATTCAAATGCTCAGAAGTTACCTCCTGCCCGAAAAATATGGAAGCATGCTCATTAAAATCTGCAGGATCGTCGGTGGTAAAAAAGCCCATGCCGCCATTTTGGGTCAGCTTGCTTTCTATTTCCGGATGGCGATGGAGATAGTCAGTAAGGCTGTCGGCAATGATACTGCCCTGCGATACGATCTTTATATGCGGCGGAAGGTATTTTCTGATCTTGTCTTCGATGATGGGGTAGTGTGTACAAGCTAAAAGTGCTGTGTCAATTTCACTCGATTGCTCCAGTAAGGAACGGATGTGCTTTTGAATAAAAAATTCGGCTTCGGGTGTATTATGTTCGTTATTCTCGATCAGGTGCACCCACATAGGGCAGGCTTGCTGCACCACTTCAATTTCCGGATGAAACTTGTGAATTTCTATCGGGTAGGAATTCGATTGGATGGTTCCTTTGGTGCCCAATACTCCGATTTTTTTGGTTACCGTCATGTCGCCGGCAACTTCCGCCGTAGGACGAATCACACCGAGTACCCGCCGGTCGGGAAATAAAGCAGGAAGATCTTTTTGTTGTATGGTGCGCAGCGCTTTTGCCGAAGCGGTATTGCACGCAAGAATCACCAGTGGACAACCCTGCTGCAGCAACCATCGTGTGCATTCCCAGGTATATTCATGCACGGTTTCGAATGAGCGGTTGCCATAGGGAGCCCGAGCATTGTCGCCGACATAGATGTAGTCATACTGCGGGAGCTTTTCTTTGATGGCTTTGAAGACGGTAAGCCCGCCATAGCCGGAGTCGAAGATGCCAATGGGGTGGATTGCCTGCACGTGCTTTGGATTATTCGCCTGATCTATTCGCTGTTGAAGTGTAAAAATAGGTCTTTTTGCCCCAGGTGGTTGAAGGCATATTCCAGTCTAATTTTGATGTCGTAAAAAGTGAAAATATCGAGCCCCACACCGTAAGAATAGAGCATCCGGTTGTTGAGAAAACTATTGCCTGCCTGAGGGTTGTACACACAGCCCGCATCCGCAAAGATCTTGGGGTAAATGCGAACCGGAATGACCGGCAGATAGCGGATGCCGGTCTTGTTGATCATAACGTTCAGGATTTCTTTTTTCAGGTTCGCCCGCAGCAATCCAAAGTGCGGACCGTCCACCACATAGTACTCATATCCGCGCACATAGTCAAACTTGCCGCCCAGCGCTGCTCGAAGGGCATAGGGCTGCTCTTCGGGGAAGCTCACTTTACCTCTGAATGTGCCGGACACGTACCAGCTCCTTCCGGCGTGCCAGTATTTTCCCAGCTCAAGCGTAGTAACAAACTGATGTTTCATGCCCTGCAAGCCCACACGCGCTATTGCCTGACCAATCATTTTTGTGCCTCTGAGCGGATAGTTCCAGTTGTCAGTTTTGTTACGTTCCAGACGATAGGAAATCTCCAAAATATTCAGCTCGTGGCTTTGGTCGTTGAAATAGTCGGGGTTGAGTTTTGCGATGGTGTCTTCAATATGATAATTCCGGTATCCCAGCCGGAAGATGTGCCTCGTTGCATAAGCCGGCCTCCACGTATAGGCGGCTGAAAATTCATATTGCCGGATGATGTAATTGTCCTCCGACCTGACGAATTTGAGCTTGTTGCTGTCTGTGGTGTAAAAAGTTTCCTGACTTTCTGCCACCGAAAAGGCTATGCCAAAACCATGTTTTTGTTCTTTGTCGATATAAGGTTTCAGATATTCGAGTCCAAACTTTTTAGTATATCCTACCTGTACGGTGGCGATGAGGTTTTCGAGGTTGCCCCGAAAATTTTTATGGCGGATGGTCGTTCCGATAATGACCCTCCTGATGTCCCGGTTTTGTTCATTCCACCACACGTTGAAATTTCGATCGGCCAGTTGAAAGATGGGCTCCGGTATGACGAACCATCTTTCTTTTACCTGAATGATCCAGTTGATCTGTGTATTGGAAACGGTGTCGATATGAACGTTGATGTAGGTAAACAAGCCCACTGTTGCCAGCCGGAGGCTATCCAGTTTCATAGCGGCAGATATGGAATCGGCGGTAAGTGTCTGGCCTTCTTTCACGCTGAGCTCACGTAAGATGATTTCATCGCGGGTCTTTTTATTGCCAAAAAGGTAGATGTGGTTGATGACTACCGAGTTGCTGAATGGAAGATTGTCCGGCGTTTGTGCAAACACCGGCATACAAGCCCAGACCATCAGGAGAAGCAGCAAAGATTTCATCGCCCGGGGCGCAAGATAGTTACAGCAAACCAATAGTATGTGCTGGCTGTCTTTTTTGCGCGTGCCGCCGCTTTTTCTCGGTAACTTTAGAAAGCAATAAGATTATGACCCGAAGCACCATTCTTCCCAGCGTTTTGTTAGGGGCACTTTTGTTCCTTAATGCCTGCCATCATGAAAAGCCTGCGCTTCCGGCGCCTGCTCCCGAGAGCGGATATCCTGCCGCTGTGGCTAGGATTGTAGAAAGCAAATGTGCTATATCCGGTTGTCATAATGCAGGTAGCTATCAGGTATCCGGCGGTGGTTTATTGCTCGATACCTGGGCACATTTGTTTGATGGAGGAAACACAGGCAACTGTGTGGTGCCTTATAATCTGGAAAATAGCTCGCTGCTGTATTTTACCAACCGTTTTGCCGACCTGGGATTGATACCACCAGATAATATGAAGATGCCGTACAACTACCCTTCCCTGTCGCGCGACGAGTATCTTGTGCTGCGCGATTGGGTGGCCGCCGGAGCTCCCGACAAGGATGGTAACATTCCGTTTGCTGCCCAGGCACAAACCCGGCAAAAAATCTACCTTAGTCTGCAGGGCTGCGACTTGATTGCTGTGATTGATGCCGAAAAGAAAGTAGTGATGCGTTTTATTTCCGTAGGGAAAACCGCAGCTATAGAGAATCCCCACTGTGTGCGCGTGAGCCCCGATGGGAAATTTGCCTACGTGAGCTTTCTTGGAGGCGAGTACCTGCAAAAAATCAATACGGAGACGGATGAAGTTGTAGATGAGCTCTATCTCGGCACAGGTTCGTGGAATGTTTTTCAGATATCGCCGGACGGCAAGCAAATCCTGATCAGCGACTGGCGCCCGCAGCCGGACGGGAAAATGGTGTTGGTCAATACCGATCCCATGGAGGTGGTAAGCCAATACACCGGGGTATTCAGCTATCCGCACGGTATAGCAAGCAATGCGGCCTTCAATACTTTTTACATCACGGGGCAATATGGCAATGTGGTCTTTAAACTCAATACACAGCAACCCTCGGTGCAACAGATCAGCATCGATGGCTCGGCACCGAAGCTTATTGCCGGCATACGCGATCCGCACGAAATTTTGATGGTTCCCGATGGGTCTAAATATTTTCTTACCTGCGAACACTCTAATGAGGTGAGGGTGATGGACGCTCATGCCGACACCTTGATCCGGGCGATACCCGTGGGTGCCAAGCCTCAGGAAATGGCGATCAGCATCAAGCGCCACATCATCTTTGTGACCTGTATGGAAGACGAGATGGCCGCTTTCGGATATAAAGGCGCCGTGTATGCCATTAACTATGATAGCTATGAGACTACAAGGATAGACGGTCCTTTTTACCAGCCGCACGGTGTTGCCGTTGACGACGCACATGATCAGTTTTTTGTAGCCAGTCGAAATGCTAATCTGGATGGGCCTGCCCCGCACCATGCCTCAACCTGCGCGGGAAGAAATGGATACTACCATGTATTTGATCTCAATACTTTTCAGCGTGTGCAGCGGAGATTTGAAGTAGGGGTGGAGCCTTATTCGGCGGATGTGCGTTTCAAATAGCGGCGGCGTTGTACCTTTCCCGAATGCTTACAGTATCGCTTCATGGCATAAAGCTACATGCCCCAATCGGCCTCTATCCGGAGGAGAAAACCGAAGGGAATGACTTTGAGATAGACGTTGATGTATTTTTAGCTACAGACGGTCATGCGGCTCTTCCCTTCGTGGACTATGCCTTGATTTATCAAATAGTGATGGACGCCTTTGGGCAAGATGGCGAACTACTGGAAACATTTGCCAAAGCCATACATGCCGCAACAAAAGAAAAGTTTGTGCTGGCACAAAGGGTAAAAGTGGCTATAAGGAAACTTCATCCGCCGCTGGGCGGCCCTGTAGCCTGGTCGCAGGTATGCCTTGATGAGTAAAAACAAGGTGAATAAACTTCATCTAAAAATAAAAGTGACTTTAACAAACCCTTGAATTATTAGCTTAAATTTGTTTACAAACATTTTCCTATGATGAGACGTTTACTTTTTATCACTTCATTTATCGCCACCGCCCTCAGCACGCAAGCTCAGGTTTATACATACAACTTCGGATCGGTGGTTGATTCGGTAACCTCCGGGGCAGTGACTAGCCCTACATTTTTACCAACACCATCAGACGGAGGCAGCACTGCACGTGTCAGAGTCGGAACGGGTGGAGGAAAATTTACTGCGGATGCCTATGGTAATTTCGGAACGGGAAGTTCTTTACGGATTACCGCTGCTACCAATACTTCCGCCAATAAATTTTCTATCTACAACATCGCCTCAGCTTCCACTACGTTTGGTATGAAGTTCCAATTTTCTATTGGCGATAGCCTCAATTCACCAGCGAGCAGTTTGAGTAATGGCTCGTTCTACTTTTTCGCGGGGAACGGTGCTAGCTATAGCGATAATAGCACCTTTACAGGCTCTCAGGTATTTAGTGGCGTGCAGCTAATCTGCGGTGCATCCGGCGCTGCGATGACCTACCGTAGTGGCAGCAATTGGATCAATCCCGTCGTACCGATAACAGTGCCCTATGCTACTACCGTAAATATTGCTATTTATGCAAATAATGGAAATAGCAGTGTTAACTACACAGATGTCAACAACGCGTCGCGAACACTCGCAGCAGATAGCTGGGATCTTTTTGCAGACGGTGTTTACATCGGAAACCTCAATAAGGCGGCGCTGACGAACGGTACCAATATCAATTCCTTTATGTTTTACGGTGTGTCATCTACCGGCAATCTCGCAAACGTGTTTATTGACGATATCGTTTACACCAACAACATCGTAAACAACACCTTACCGATCCGGCTGAGTATGTTTGATGCTGTAGCCGACAACAACACCGTACGTTTATTCTGGAAAGCCGAGGTAGAGAGCGATGTAAAACAATATGTGGTGGAACACTCTGCAAATGGCTCTGACTTCAAAGAGATTGGAACGGTAAACAGTCTAAAGACCAACGGATCGAGCTATACCTTTAACCATCAGACTACGGACACCAGAAATTACTATCGTCTCAAAACGGTTAATGACAACGGACATATAGAATACAGTCAGGTAATTACCGTTACTGTAAAATCGGGTGTGTCTGACATGAAGGCCTGGTACAGCGAGAATTCTATTCATGTATCGCAGCACAAAAACGCCGACGTCTCTGTATTCGACATGAATGGAAAATGCGTATTGAGTACCATGCTCTCCAACTCCGATTATGAACTGGATGTAGCATTTCTTGCGCCTGGCAACTACATTGCTTATTTCCGAAACGATAAGGAGACTACCCTGCTGAAGTTTGTGAAATAAACTTCAGACCGTGATGTTATGAATAAGGGATCGCCACGGCGATCCCTTACGATTTTATGGAGAAATTAGGACCTAAGCCAGCAGCTTTTCAATGGCCTCATCATAGGCGTTTTTCCAATCGCGGATATGACCCCAGTCGCCACCATCAATGCGTACATGGCCATCGGCTTTCACCGTCCCGATTTTGGAAAAGACTTGCGTACCCAAAGCTGCTTCAAAATCGCTTGCCTTCGAAGAGCTAACGCTCACGATCACCCTGCTTTGTGCCTCGCCAAACAACCAGGCATCTTTTCTCATTTGCGCATCGGTATTGATCTCAAAACCCATATTGCGCTGCATGCCGCTTTCGATCAGGGTTATAAACAGTCCGCCTTCGGCAAGGTCGTGCGCAGAGTTGATTAGCTTTTCCTTACAGAGTTTAATTACCGTTTCCTGCAGGAGATATTCTTCTTCCAGGTCAAAATGCGGTGCGGGACTCATCTTTACGCCAAGCACATGATGCAGGTATTCTGAACTACCAATGTCCTCGCGCTGTGTGCCCAGCAAATAGATAACGTCGCCCTCATTTTTGAAGAACATCGTCATTTTTTCCTCCACACTTTCCAGCACGCCCACCATACCAATGGTTGGGGTTGGATAAACAGGTCCGTCTTCACTTTGATTATAAAAGCTCACGTTTCCACCCGTTACCGGAGTGCCGAGTTTACGGCAGGCATCGCCCATGCCTTTGATAGCATGTACAAACTGAAAATAAACTTCAGGATTGTAAGGATTGCCGAAGTTGAGGCAATTGGTGATGGCAACCGGCACACCGCCGCTGCACACAATATTTCTCGCTGCTTCGCTCACAGCTATCATTCCACCCTTGTAAGGATCGGCAAACACATAGCGGCTGTTGCAGTCGGTGGTGCAAGCCAAGGCTTTTCTGGTGCCATGTACGCGCACTACCGCCGCATCGCTTGGCTCATTGGTATGTGTGTTGCCCGTACCCACCATGCTATCATACTGCTCATATACCCAGCGCTTGCTTGCAATGTTCGGTAGCTTCACCAGTTCCCAGGCTATGGCTGCCATGTCGGCAGGAACAGGCACACTGCTGATGTCGAACTTTTTGATCTCTTCAAAATATTTCGGCTCGCTGTAGTCGCGGGTATAAACCGGAGCGCCGCCGCCCAGCACCAGGCTTTCTGCGGGCACTTCTGCCATCAGCTCGCCGTGCATATAATATTTCAGCAGTGGTTCCTTCGTCACTTCGCCGATCTGCACACAATGAATATCCCATTTTTCAAAAAGCTTTTCTATCTCCGCCTCTCTGCCCTTCTTCACCACAATCAACATGCGTTCCTGACTTTCACTCAACAGCATTTCCCATGGCTTCATGTTACTTTGGCGCGTAGGCACTTTGTCGAGATGGATGATCATGCCATGCTCCCCTTTTGCACTCATCTCTGAGGTAGAACAAGTGATGCCGGCGGCGCCCATGTCTTGCATGCCGATAAGCGCATCCGTTTCCACCGCTTCGAGACAGGCTTCCAGCAATTTCTTTTCTTCAAAAGGATCGCCCACCTGCACAGCGGGCAGGTCGTTCACGCTGTCTTCGCTGATGTCTGCCGATGCAAATGATGCACCGCCAATTCCATCCTTACCGGTTGCCGCGCCTACAATGAACACTGGGTTTCCCTCGCCATGGCTGGTAGCACTTACCATCTTGCCCGCCTGTATCACACCCACGCTCATGGCATTTACCAGCGGATTGGTTTGATAACAGCTTTCAAAATAAATTTCACCGCCCACAGTTGGCACGCCGAAGCAGTTGCCATAGTGACCGATGCCTTTCACCACGCCCTTCAGCAGCCATTTGGTTTTCGGATTGTCCAGCTTACCAAATCGCAGTGAGTTGAGTGCCGCAATAGGACGCGCGCCCATCGTAAAAATATCTCTGTGAATACCGCCCACACCTGTAGCCGCGCCCTGGAAAGGCTCGATGGCGCTCGGGTGGTTGTGGCTTTCTATTTTGAATACGCAGCCCCAGCCATCGCCTATGTCCACGAGACCAGCATTTTCTTCTCCGGCTTTCACCAACAGGCGCTCGCCATCGCGGGGAAGCGTTTTGAGCCAGGTAATGGAGTTTTTGTAGCTGCAATGCTCACTCCACATTACGGAGTACATCGCTATTTCATTGAAGTTGGGTGTGCGACCCAGTATCTCTTTGATTTTTTCAAATTCCTCTTCGCGCAAACCCAGTTTTACGGCTTGCTCCAGAGTTGCCTCCTGCGGCGTATGCGTAGTCACCTCCATAGATTAGAAAGAAAGCGCAAAGCTAAATTATTTTTTGGGGCGCCGCAGACAGAAATGCAATGAAGCTAAGGTGGCGACGCAGATTGCTCTCGGGACCGTTGACGGGGAGGATGGCGATGGGGCTGATAAAGCGGACGCTTTAAAATAATGGGTCTAAGCGGGACGCTTAGACCAGTGGGATGTTAGTTTTCTGACACTAAACTCGCGCTAACGGAGAATTGTCTTTTAGCGTTTCTCGCAACACACACAACAATGAGAAAGTAGCATTAGATTTTTTATCTTGCCTTAAGAGTGATGCAATTACAAACCATCCAAAGCAAAATTTACGACATCAGAGGTCAGCGGGTGATGCTCGACTTTGATCTAGCTGAGCTTTATGAAGTGGAAACGAAACGTCTGAAAGAAGCTGTGCGACGCAATATAGATCGTTTCCCTTCTGACTTTATGTTCGAGCTTACAAAAGACGAGTTTGCAAGTTTGAGGTCGCAGATTGCGTCCTCAAAGCGTGGAGGAACGAGGTTCATGCCCTTTGCATTTACTGAGCAAGGCGTAGCTATGCTGGCAACAGTGCTTAATAGCCCGAAAGCGATACAAGTAAACATACAAATCATTCGCGCGTTCGTCTTTCTTCGCCAATATGCCCTTTCTCATAAGGAACTGACTGAAAAACTTCAGGAGCTTGAAAGCAAATACAATAAACAGTTTAAAGATGTGTACGAAGCGCTAAATTATCTGCTGCAAAAAGACAAACAGGAAACAGAGCAAAAAGAACGAGCAAAGATTGGATTTAAGAGAGGTAGCGATTAGATTTCATCATGGTTGCGCACGTCTCTGCGGCGTATGTGTAGCCACCTCCATAGATTAGAAAGAAAGCGCAAAAAGCTAAATTATTTTTTGGGGCGTCACCGACAGAAATGCAATGAGGCTAAGGTGGCGACGCCGATTGCTATCGGGACCGTTGAGTGGGAGGATGGCGATGGGACTGATAAGCGGACGCTCTAAAATGATGGGTCTAAGCGGGACGCGTAGACCAGAGGGGAGACAACCTCTTTCCCTCTGGGTCCTCTGTGTGAAACAATAAGCAACGTTCGCCGCGCTTGTTCCCTTGTTTTCAACTTTTTTTCTAACTTCACGCATCTTTTTGGCATGTTTTTACATTTACTATGCTAAAAGTTGCGTTTCTATGATCGCTAATCAAAATTCTGCTAACACTTCTTCCCGAGACAGATGGTTTGACGAGTTGCTTGCTGCGCTTAGCACTCACAAACTTATGCTTGATCAAAACGTAGCAGATAAAGATTTGCAGGATTTTTATAATACTCTTATAGGGGGAAATATTGATACTGTCGCCCATCAAGGCAAGGAAATGTCACAACGTTATTTCATTTCGAAAATCATTGTTGATTACTTAAGTCTCCTTTCTCAAAGTGAAAACAAGCCGGCCAAACTCGCCTTCGATATGAATGATACAGAAGTCCTTGTTTGGGCAGAAGTCGAAGACAACAATGAAGCCTTTGAAAAACAGCTAATATTAACAGAAGCAAAGGTCAACGCGAAGTATCATCAATACGGCTACGACATGACTTCCATGATTGTGGAAGAAAGTGATTGTCTCGCGGTACCAAATCATTACGTAGAATTTCATTATAAGGCTTAAATCCAACACGCTTTGGCAAGCTTTGAAGATCACATTTCGCAAGCTAAACGCAACCTATCATTTCTCGAACAAGTCAATGAGCAACTACAAGGCTATTATGATTGGCAAGTCACAACCTGCTTCTATGCAGCTCTTCACTTTGTGAATGCGCATCTTGCAACTCAGGGTTTACAATACAGAAAGCATAAAGATGTGAAAGACGTTCTCAATCCTTACACCTTATCTCCTGTGAAACTTCCTGAGGACGAGTATAGCGCTTATGTTGCTCTACAATCTTTATCAAGAAAAGCGCGATATCTGGTCAATGAAAAAGATAATAACCTTGGTAGTGACAAGGCTTTTCTGACGTATGAAAAACATTTCGGTAAAGCTTTGAAACATCTAAATACCCTGATGTGTTACTTCGACAGCCGATATCAGTTAAAGCTTGCTGGCATTACGATAGATTGCTCTGAATTAAGCTACAAAGAAGTGTCGTTAATACGGAAACCTTAGGTTCTTCGCCTTGTTTCGTGTCCGCACGAGCCCTTTCCAATGCAATTGTCAAGTACATCTTTTGGTGGGTTAATACATTTCACACAAAGCGCGCAGAGATCACGAGCGCACAGAGGTTGGAATAAATCATTACCAACTCTACCAATCAGTAAACAGCCTCTCATCCTCTGTGTCCTTTGTGTGAAAAACAATGGAGTGATTTTACAGTTTCACACGGAGCGCACAGAGTTTTTGAGGCGCAGAGTTTGTAAGGAATCATTGCCTTAAATTTTCACAATCATAAGCAACCTCTGTTCCTCCGTGCCCTCTGTGTGAAAAAGGAAGAGTGATTTTTACAGTTTCACACGAAGCGCACAGAGTTTTTGAGGCGCAGAGTTTCAAACAATCACGACCTCAAATTTTCGCAATCCTAAACAACCACCTTTACTCCATGCCTTCAGTGTGAAAAAAGTTGTTACCTGCCAGTCAGTCAGCAAAAAAGGCATGGCACCAAACTTGGAAACATTCCAGCATGCAGCTCTTTCGCACGCATTATGATTCTATTGTTTCTGCACCCTATCTGTCGCAGGAGGCTTTTATCGTGTATGTAGTTTCTGCCAGTCAGGAGCTCGGCTGGATGATTCAATATATTTCTCCATCGGGCATCATTGCTGTGCCTCCGGGAAACAGCGCCGGCAGTGTACAGGAAGTGGAAGTGCGAAAGACGAGGCAAGGCTATGTAGTGAAAAGTGCCAACCGCGACAATACCCTGCGCGACTGGGGACTGGCAGAAAAGCAGGTGCGCACTCTGAAAGATGCGATGCGCACTCAGACTGTTGCATTGTCGCAGGAAGAGATAGCCTACAGGTACGAGATCATACAGCCCCACCTTAATACTCAGGATGATAAGCTCGAAGAGCGACGTTATGAACTGGAGCATCCCAAAGAGGGCTGGTGGAGCTTTTTGAAACCCGTGAAGGGTTATACTGCAACGCCAGTGGTGCTGATGCTGAATGTGCTGGTATTTTTGTTGATGGCGGGTAGCGGTATTTCGCTTATAGAACCTACTGCCCGACAAATATTTGACTGGGGTGGAAACTGGGGTGCTGCCTCCATGGGCGGACAATGGTGGCGGCTCGTAACTGCCGCATTTGTGCACATTGGTTTTGTGCATCTTTTTATGAACATGGCTGCGCTGGTATATGCCGGTGCTTTTCTGGAGCCGCTCATCGGAACTACAAGATTTGTAATTGCCTACCTCATTACCGCTGTTGCCGGCAGCTTGCTGGGTTCAGTGATGCATCCGGATATCATCAGCGCAGGTGCTTCGGGGGCTATTTTCGGTTTGTTTGGGGTGCTGCTTGCATTACTTACCACCTCGCTGATTCCTCCCGATATCCGCAGACGATTGCTCCTGCTCATGGGCTTCTATGTCATTTACAACCTGCTTTCGGGGATGAAGGAAGGGATTGACAATGCCGCCCATATAGGTGGGCTCATCGCCGGAATGTCTTTCGGTTATACGATTTATCCTGCGCTTAGAAGAGTAAAGGAAGAAAAGCCTGTTTCCTGACGTCGTTTTAACCCTTTTCGTATTTACATCCATTACCCTCCCATTCCTCTTCCCTCAGTGCCCTCTGTGTGAAAAAAAATAGCAGGGGACATCAAATTTTCTCTTTTTCCAGTTTATCAATACGTTGTACAATATTGTCGAGATTGCGGAAGTGTATGTAAGCTTTGCGATATTTATTAGCATCGAAGGCTGGTGAGCCCATATGCACTTCGCCCGGTTTTGAAATGTTTTTAGAAATGCCCGATTGTGCCGTGATGATGGTATTGTCCGCAATGTTTAGATGACCCACAATTCCTACTTGTCCGCTGAACATGCAATTCTTTCCCACTTTGGTAGAGCCGGCAATGACACCATGCGCGGCGATATAAGTATGTTCGCCCACTTCTACATTGTGTGCGATATGAATGAGGTTGTCAAATTTCACACCCTTGCGCAGAATTGTAGAGCCGAGCGTAGCACGATCTATAGCACAGTTGGCACCGATCTCCACATCATCTTCAATGATCACATTGCCAATTTGCGGCACTTTCTGATGGTTGTTTTCGGGCGCAAAACGAAATCCATCGCTACCAATAACGGTACCGGAATGAATGATACAGTTTTTGCCAATCACCGTGTCGGAATAAATTTTCACGCCGGAAAACAGCATAGTATTATCGCCGACCACCGTGTTGTCGCCGATGTACACATGCGGATAGATCTTTACGTTGTTGCCAATAGTTACATTTTCTCCCACAAAGGCAAATGCACCCGCATATATATTCGTTCCCACAGTTGCAGTTTCGGAAATGCAGGACTGCGGTGAAATTCCGGTTTTATTCAGCTTCACCTGATTGTACATTTCCAGCAATCTGGTAAAAGCATTTTGTGCACTTTCCACACGCAGCAAAGTGGTTTTTACAGGTGCTGTGAGTTCCTGATCTTTGTTGATAATCACCAGCGAAGCTTCCGTGTTATAAATGTATTGCGTGTACAACGGGTTGGATAGAAATGACACCGAGCCCGGAACACCTTCTTCTATTTTTGAGAGCTTATTGATTTTCACTTCGGCATTCCCCTCTATCGTTCCTTGTAGTAGTGCCGCAATCTGACCGGCTGTAAATTCCATGTTGTTGTTAGTTTGTCTAAAGCTAACGATCTTTTGGAGGAGCGTGTAGCGGCAGGGATAAATAAAATTGGATTGGACAAACTGATCCACACCTTCTTCCTTCAGGTATTGATGTTACCAAGGGCGAGAAGCGAAGAAGCCATGAGAGGCTGCAGGCCCCTAAAGCAAAAAGCACCATTTTAAGTGAATGGTGCTTGTTAACTTTTTGTCGGGATGACTGGATTCGAACCAGCGACCCCCACGTCCCGAACGTGATGCGCTACCGGGCTGCGCTACATCCCGAAAGCTGCAAAGGTAAAGACAGTTTTCGTTTGCTCCATAGGTTCACCCCGGCCATGGGTAAAATTCCGTAGGGAGTTCGCGCCAGCAGATGTCGGTTGGCTACCTTTGGAGAAAATCCTTTCTGTTATGAAAACCTGGTGCACGTTGCTACTACTGCTCTTGCCCTTAATGAGTGATGCACAAACTGCAAATGATATTTGCTCGCTCACCACCGATGGTTCTGCACGTTGGGAGGGGCTTCATGCCACTTTTGCCTACTCCTGTTCCTGGAAAGTTGAGAAAACATCGGTTTCAGAACCGCAGACCTTCAGTCTGGATATCGGCGACTATGGCATACTGCAAACTATTGTAGTGAAGCGCCGGAACCAGCCTTTTACTGATACAGAAGTCGATAAGATGATGAGCCCCGAGGGTATGAAGCGACTGAGTGGCAAAGCGCGGTTTCTGTTTGGCCGCCATCTTAAAGTTGATGGTATGGATTGTGCTGAGGTCGCAACAGTAGTCACCAAAAACCTGCTCATCACCAAGCTCTCGGTGTACACGGTCAGCTATTTTATTCCTCATGATCATCATTTGGTTGCTGTTGTGTTTGCCATCACCGGAGAGCGGGAGGATGAAATCAAACGGCTGTTTGACCAATATAAATCCTTGTTTCTTAAACTTTCCCTTGCTACAGATTTTCAGCATTAAATAATAAAGGCAGGCTGTTTTGCGGCCTGCCTTGCATTTTCGTTGGTCCCTTTCTTATCGGATGGAAGCTGCTCCTTTTTCTGCCGGATTCAGTTGTGCGGGCACATGTCCAAGATATACGGCAGTAATGGCTGCCATTGCATCTCCATCTCTCCAGATACGGCCTTCTCCGACGGGTATCAACACGTTGTCGTTCGGATCACCATTTTTTTCGGTATAGACAAAGGCATACTGAAAGTCCTTTATTCCGTCTTCCGTCATTTCGCCTGATATGATCGAGACACTTTTATAGGTAATTCCGCTGGCAGTGCCGCTTACCTCGGCAAAAAGCGAGAACTTTTTATCACTACCGGAAATGAATGACCCTAATCCGGTGGCATCGTCTACTCCGGTGGTACTTTTATAGTCCAGCTTTACGGTAGTGCCCGACTGATCATAGAGTTTATATTTATAGTCCGGTATCACCTGTCCTGCTGTCCAGGGGTCATCTGGTCCGTAAGGGCTTTGCAATACAAATGGATTCACCAAATAGATGCCCGTAACATTTGGAGGCGTAGTGCCTTTGTTAATCACCATACCGCGGTTGGTGAGGTTATTTAGAATGTCCTGCGAAATAATGTTATTAATCTCAGGAGATAATCCATTATCCGGGCTTCCACTATCACTTTTTTTACAAGAGCCCAGTATGGCCAATGCACCGAACAGAAAAACGGCAACTGATAGAATTTGCTTTTTCATTTTCGTTATAAATTTTAAGATGACGCCGGCTAATTGGTTAATCGACGGTAGCGGCTTGCCGTCTTTCATAAAGCTACTCATGCCATCACCACCAGTCAATACCCAATTACTGGTATTGTACCGCTGCGTAATGTGGTCAAGCATATTTCCGGACTGCGTGCTGAAGCCCGGGTCAGTAAAAGCTGGCTGCCTGTTTCGTTATTGCTCCTACACTTTACCAGCAGATGCATACCGTTCACAAATTCCAGCGTGGAAAAGTAGTTCCTAAAAAAAGAAAGGCGGCTGCGCACGAAGCACACCCGCCTTTTAACCAAAAACACACCCATCTATTCTAAAACAATTTTATAGGCTCTTTGTTCCTTGTCGCTGATGATGACTGCAAAGTAAAGTCCGCGCGCCCAGGAGGTAGTGGTGACCTGTTCGCCGGGTTGAACCGTTTTGTGCAGTACAATTCTCCCGGTCTCATCATATATCCTGACTTCCACAGCCTGTTTGTTGCCGGTTATGGCAAAGTAGGTGTGGGCCGGATTGGGGGATATCCTGAGTTCATTTTCCTTACCCGGAGCTTTTACGCTGTTCACCACGGTGCTGTTGCGCAGCCGTGCAATGAAGGGATAATATTGAAATGCAGCGGTGGGTAGGGCAATGGTAGCATTTCCCAGAGCAATCTGAGTGCTGTCCCAGGCGTTACCCGACGCCCAGACATTGTCTCCGCCGACTGCAATTTCATTGGGGGTGACGATGTTACTGCGGATGTTTTCATTCCATATAGCGTCTCCGTTCTTATCATAGGCGGTCACTGAACCGGTGTAGTGCCACGATGGAGTAGTGGTTGTATGGATGCCATTGCCCCAATCAACATATCCTCTGGTGGTAGTGTATAAAATCAAAGAGCCATTAGCACCGATAGCGGCTGCACCACTGCCGGGATAGCTCGCTTCACCCGAAGCTGTGTCGCTGAGTTTGCGCACCCAGGAGCATTGACCTGCAGAGTCAATTTTTGCAGCCATAAACGAGCCGAACGCGGAGGATGAGGTGATGAGGACACCGCCAAGCGTAAACGAATCGTTGAGTGGTCCGGTGTAATAAAGCGTATTGTCGTCTGCAAGATTAAGCTCGCGTACAAAGCAGGTAATGTCGGGCATAAATTGCGACCAGTCGTAGCTGCCATCTGCATGATAGCGCACCATGTATTGAGGATAAGGGAAATTGAGTGGCAGGGTGACCATATGTCCGTTGAAGTCTATGCCGCCGTCGAAAGCACAGGAGCCTGCAAGATAAAGGTTGCCCTTACTGTCCACTTGTATCGACGTGCTCATACTGCGTCCCGTTTGTGTCCACAGGGCTGCGTGCCCCCGTAGCACGATCAATCTGCAGCACTTGCGTTACCTGATCAGTGTCGAGTGGAAGGTAGATAAACCCGTTGGCCAGCGTGAAGCAGTTTGCCTGGCAGTTAAAATCTTCACCGATCGCTTTTAGCCAGCTACAATGCAGCGTGCCGGCATCGAGCCGGAACATACAATAGCTGGAACCGGACGGTGTCTGCAGCAGAGCAGGCCCCCCGGCAAAAGCCACTGTGTCGTGGTATTGCGCAAGCACATACCAGTTGCCCGCTCCATCAGCCTGAGTGCGCAGCACGGATAGTTTACCCATCGCGCTCGTGGTTGCCATTGCATTGCCCGAGCTATCGTACTGGGTGAATTGATAGTCGCCATACTGAACGTTAGCCAGGTATTTTCTGTTCAGAATATTTCCCCACAGTGCCGTTTGGCCCGATGCTGCCACTGACTGTCTGAATATTGATGGATTGATGTCCATGCCAGCATTCACATTGGCATGTGCCCAGGTCCATGTAGGCATTTGTGCCCGGCCAAATATGGAGCACAGCAAAAAGACGAGTGTAAAATATTTTTTCATAGCAGGTAGATAATAATGTGGCCCGCAAGTTAGACAGCCTGTGGGTAGATAAGGTAGAGCATGATGCCGAAAGCTTACGCTGCCGTGACGAAGACGGCTATACGGGCGACGGAGCCATTCCACAATTAAACCTCTATTTTTGCCGCCAAATCAGTTTTATGCAGTTCGACCGGAGTGGTTTGTCCGATGACCAGCTCGTTCAGTTATATACCGAAATCCTGCGTCCCCGCATGATTGAGGAAAAGATGCTCATTTTGCTCCGGCAGGGTAAGATCAGTAAGTGGTTTAGTGGCATAGGCCAGGAGGCGATAGCTGTGGGTGCAACCATGGCCCTCGATGCCGACGAATACATCATGCCGCTGCACCGCAACCTCGGCGTGTTTACCGCACGCAAAATGCCGTTCGACAAATTGTTCAAGCAATGGCAGGGAAGCAAAGACGGTTTTTCAAAAGGAAGGGAACGTTCTTTTCACTTTGGTGCCAATGAATACCATATCTGTGGCATGATCTCGCATCTCGGTCCGCAGTTGGCCATTGCAGACGGGGTGGCGCTTGCCCATAAGCTTCGTGCAGAAGAAAAGGTTGCTGTTGCCTTTTCGGGCGACGGCGGTACGAGTGAGGGCGATTTTCATGAGGCGCTGAACGTAGCCGCCGTTTGGGGCCTGCCGGTAATTTTTATCATTGAGAACAATGGCTACGGACTGAGTACGCCGGTCAACGAACAGTTTGTGTGTTCCCAACTGGCCGATCGCGCCGTGGGGTATGGTATGAAGGGAATCACCATTGATGGGAATAATATTCTGGAAGTTTATAAGACCATTTCGGATGCGAGAAAATATTGCATCGCGCAGCAAAAGCCGATCCTGATAGAATGTATGACCTTTCGCATGCGCGGCCATGAAGAAGCAAGCGGCGTAAAATATGTACCGAAAGAGCTTTTTGAAGAATGGGGTAAAAAGGATCCGGTAAGTAATTTCGAACAGTACCTTGTACAGCAGGGCATCCTGTCGCAAGTCACCATTGACGTGATCCGGCATCAGATCCAGAAGGAGATTGAAGACGGCATAGCCGCAGGTTTTGCTGCTGCGCCTGTAGTGCCGGACACGGCAGAAGAATTAGCTGATGTATATGCCCCGCTGAGCGTGCGTGTCACACCGGCCACGGGCGCTGCAGCTACGGAAAAGAAATTTATTCAGGCCATAAGCGACGGCCTGCGGCAGAGCATGGAGCGCCACGAAAATCTGGTGCTCATGGGCCAGGATATTGCAGAATATGGCGGAGCCTTCAAAGTGACCGAAGGGTTCGTGCAGCAGTTTGGCAAGCAACGCGTGCGCAATACCCCGCTATGCGAGAGTGCTATTGTGGGTGCAGCACTCGGCCTTTCCATCAAAGGCTTTAAAAGCATGATGGAAATGCAATTTGCTGATTTTGTGACGGTGGGCTTTAATCAGATCATCAATAACCTGGCAAAAATCTATTATCGCTGGGGGCAAAATGCGGATGTGGTGGTTCGGATGCCGACGGGCGGCGGTGTGGGAGCAGGGCCTTTCCATTCGCAAAGCAATGAAGCCTGGTTTGTACACACGCCGGGCCTGAAGGTTGTATATCCTTCCACCCCGGAAGATGCAAAAGGTCTTTTGATTGCCGCTTTAGAAGATCCGAATCCGGTAATATTTTTCGAGCATAAGGCTTTGTACCGAAGCATTAGCGGTAGGGTGCCCGATGAGTATTACTCCATAGAGATTGGTAAGGCTCGTTTGGTGCAGCAGGGAGAAGATATCAGTATCATCACTTACGGAAGCGGCGTTCATTGGGCGCTCGACTATGCCGCGGAGCATGCTGGCATCTCATTCGATATTCTGGACCTTCGGTCGCTCCTGCCACTCGACTACGAAGCTATTGCCGCCTCGGTGCAGCGAACCGGAAAAGTGCTTTTGCTGCATGAAGACACCTTAACCGGCGGCATAGGAGGCGAAATCGCCGCCTGGATTTCGGAAAATTGTTTCGAACATCTCGACGCTCCGATTGTACGTTGTGCCAGTCTCGATACGCCGGTGCCTTTTGCAATACCGCTTGAACAGAATTTTCTGGCAAAAGGCCGTATGCATGAAGCTGTGCAAAAGTTGCAGCAGTATTAGGCGAGCATTAGTTTTCGCTGATTGTGTCCCTGCGCTGTGGGTTGTAAACTGTGTTTGCTATTTTCGTACAGAAACCGGAAAAACATGACGTTAAGGTCGATCTCCATTTTACTGTCTGTACTGTTACTATGTTCCTGCGGCGAAAATAAGAAGCAGGCAAAGGGTCCTATTGTAATGGGCGACTCATCGACGATCGTGACCGAAACAGATGAAAAATATCTCGGCGATTATGTGGATGATATAGAGCTGAAAGTTTTTCCAAAGGATACGTTTTCTACCAGCGATACGGATAGCAGTAGCGCACCGGTCGCTGCCCCGGAAAACCAACCCGTGGCTTCGACAACCGTCGCCCCGGCTTCAGCCGCCACCGATGCGAAAAGCGGCCTTAAGATACCCTTCAAAGAAGTTACAGTTTTCATTCCGGGCATTGAGACCCGCACTTTCCGGGAGCAGGATTATGCCACAGCTTCCGGCGCAAGCTTTCAGCTCACCCAGGGCGAATTGAGTGGTAAGAAGCTGGAACTCAGCGGTGCCAATATCACCAAAGTCTATCAGCGTTTTCTTGTGCATGTGGTGGCAAAAAACGAACTGGGCACCTTGCCCGTGGATGCACTCAACGACCTTTCGGAATGGGCGCCTGTAAGCGGGAAGGGCAATACCTACACCATTAGCGGGCTCAGTAGGGCACATGGTAAAAATCTTAGCGCAGCCCAATTGCGAAATGCCGTCACCCGGGCTGCCCGCAGTAAAAGACTCAGCCGGCAAATGATCCAGAAATGGGAGCGGTCTTTGCGTAAGACACGTTCTGTAACGCAGCCGCCTTTCAAAAATGTTTTACGCAGTGTGATGTGGAAAATTGAAGGTAAAGACGCCAACGGAAGGCCTTTCCAGAAGCAGGTGCGCATAGATTTGCCCGCCTGAAAAAGGCTTTGAGTCGGGCCAGTTCACAGACAGAGAAAGCCTCGTATCTTTTATTCTATCGTAGCAATGCACTTTAATTCGATAGCAATTGCGGAAGGAAGTGAGTTGACACTGACGGTAGTGCGGCAGGGCTGGTTGTCCTTGAAATATTCTGCGTAGATACGGTTGTAAATATGAAAGTCGCGTTTCATGTCCACCAGAAACACGGTAACATCAACGAGCTTATCCCAACTGCTGCCACTCTCTTCCAATACCGTGCGAACGTTCTTAAATACGCTGTGGCACTGGGCTTCAAAATCGAAACTTTGAAACTGACCGTGTTTATCAAGCTTCAGACCGGGTATCTCATCCGTCTCGGCGTTGCGCGGACCAATACCCGAAAGGAAGAGCAGATTGCCTACACGGCGTGCATGCGGATACAATCCCATGGGCTTGGGCGCTTTTTCAGTCGATATTTTTTGAGACATTTTTGCAATTTGCTGCTAAGATAATCTGCTTAAAATAATCTGACGATTCTACAACGTCAATACCCAGTAGCACGGATATTTTTTACCGTGTAAGCGGTATTGAGCCGAATAAAAGGATAGCGCATTTTTGTTATAAATATTTCCTTATGAAAAATGCTTTATTCATCCTCGCGGCGTTATGCCTTTTCACAAGCTCAGCAAATGCAGCGCTGCTGCGTGTTAACAACATTACAGGCATCACCGCCGGCTACACCAGCTTGCAGGCAGCAGTAACCGCAGCCAACACTGGTGACACTATTTATGTGGAACCTACAACCACCAATGTAGGCGGAGCCACAATTGCAAAAAAGCTCACCATTATCGGAAACGGATATTTTGGCACCACTTCCACGCTCACTTTGCACACAATGAACAGCGGTTTGCAAGCCAATATGACCAGCTCCAAGATTAGTACACTTTACTTCAATCCGGGCAGTGAATACAGCACCCTTATGGGATTGGAAAGCAATGGCGATGTTTATATTAACGTCTCCAACATTACGGTGAAGAGGTGCTACATCGGTAGTTACATCCGGCTGAGCAATTATCAGAATGGTAACTACGTAAATGTTACCAACATTGATATCCGCCAGAATGTGATTGCCTATGGCATTATCAGCTATCAGTTCAGCACCAATTCCGGCGCAGTGAGCATGACGAATGTAAACATCCAGAACAATCTTTTGAACACGTACTATTACAACCAGGTGCAATTACCCGTAGGTATCAGCGGTTTTATGATGAACAATGTGTTCTACACACCCTACTACTATCTTGATGTGTATAATTTCCAATTGAACAACAACATTTCGGTTGGTGGCAGCTTCAACGGCAACAACAATGTGTATTTCAATAATATCGCCACCAATAGTTACTGGGGTACTGCCAATGGTAACCAGGCAAATATTTCTACAGCCAGCCTGTTTGCCAACTATGGCACGGGTTCGGCAGATACCAGTTATGTGCTCAATCCTTCAGGCCCCGGCATCGGTTCCGGTTTCAACGGAGTGAATGTGGGCCCTTACGGTGGTCCTGATCCTTATCGTAAAAGCGGAATACCTCCTGTGCCTGCCATCTATCAGTTTTCGGCACCGGCTACTACTACCACCACTACGCTGCCTGTAACCATCAGTACGCGCAGCAACGACTAAGTGATCTGTTTCGGGGATTATCGCGCAGCACTACGGTGCTGTAATTGATCACGCTAAAAATTTAAGAATGAAACAGATCATACAAAAGGCTTGTATGGTAGTGGCAGTGTTGCTGCTTGCATGGTCGGGCAGGGCACAAACCAACATCACAGCCGCTGAATATTTTTTTGACAACGATCCAGGTTTTGGTAACGGCACCCAGGTGTCGGTAACACCTGCCGCCAACCTTTCGGGTCTGCTCTTCAATGCTAATGTGGCCGCGCTTTCTACAGGCATACACACACTGTATGTGCGTACAAAAGATGCCAACAACAAATGGAGCCTTACCTACAGCTACTACATAGCGAAAGTGCAGAACGTAGGGGCCAATCCTAATACAACAAGCAATATTTCGACCGCTGAATATTTTTTCGACAATGATCCGGGGTATGGAAACGGATCGGCCATCGCTATTGCCGGTGGAAGCTCTAATATTTCCTCGCTGGCGTTCAACGCAGCCGTTGGCGCACTAAGCACGGGCATCCACACGCTTTATGTCAGGAGCAAAGATGCCACAGGATGGAGCCAGACTACAAACTATTATTTTGCGAAAATCCAGGCTGTGCAGGGCAATCCGAATTCGATAAGTAATATCGTAAAGGCCGAATACTTTTTCGATACAGACCCGGGCTATGCCGGAGGCACCGATATTCCGCTTACACCGGGCACGGATATCTCCGGACTGGTTTTCAATGCAACCGTGTCTTCACTAACCAATGGAGTGCACACGCTCTATGTGCGTACAAAGGATGCGCAGGGAAAATGGAGCATAACTAATGCAATGTTATTTGCAAAAGTGCAGAGCCTGGCAGGAAATCCTAACACGGTTTCCAACATTACCAAGGCGGAGTATTTTTTCAACACAGACCCGGGCTATGGCAATGGTGTCGATATACCACTTACTGCTGCAAACGACGTAAACGGACTCGTCGCCAACCTCAACATCGCTTCGCTGCCTACGGGTCTGCACACCTTGTATCTGCGTACAAAGGATGCACAAGGCAAGTGGAGTATTACCACCTGGTATCAGTTTTCCAGAATCCAGGGGCTAAGTCCTAATCCGGCCAGCCTGAGCAAAATCAACAAGGCCGAGTACTTTTTCGATACCGACCCAGGTTTTGGCTTCGGCACCAACATTCCTATTCCTTCTCCGGCATACGACGTTAACGCTCTCACTTTTAATGCAGACGTGTCGGCACTCAGCAGTGGCATGCATACTTTTTATGTACGCACCCGCGACTCTTCCGGTCAATGGAGTGTCACAAGGAACTTTTATTTCGTAAGAGTGCAGCCCCTTGCCACCAACCCACACACGACCAGCAACATCGTAAAGATGGAGTATTTCTATGATGCGGACCCGGGCTATGGCAACGGTACTGACGTGCCGGTAACCCCCGCGCTCGACATTTCCGGTATCACAATGAACGCCAATGTTACTGCGCTGACCAACGGTGTACATACTTTGTTTGTGCGTAGCAAGGATGCTCAGGGCAAATGGAGTATTGTCAGTACGGTGAATTTTGCCAAAGTACAAGCTTTGGGTACAAACCCGCATAGCAAAAGCAACCTTACCCGCATTGAGTATTTTGTAGATACCGACCCCGGTTTCGGCAATGGTATTCCGCTTTCTTTCACTCAGGATACCAATGTGACGTCGCTTGCCTTTAATGTGGACATGACGGTGCTCGTCAATGGAGGACATACGCTCTATGTACGTTCGAAAGATGCTCAGGGTAAATGGGGCATTACGTATGTTCATCAGTTTAATGGCGGAACCGCTGCATTGGCGGTAAAACTGATATCGTTCGATGCCATGCTACAACCGGAGAAAACTGTGAAACTTCAATGGCTAACCGCTGAAGAAAGAAATGTGGACCGTTACGAAGTGGCAAGAAGCGCCGATGCCAGCAACTGGTTCACCATCGGAACGGTAGCGCCCAATGAACCCGGCAGTGACGGCAGGCATCATTATAGCCTTGACGATGCAACGCCAGGCAGAGGTGTCATCTACTACAGGCTTACCGAAGTAGATCATAATGGTTCTACCACGCAGGCTCCTATTCGCTTTGTGACCATACGTGACGATGAAACCACCTTTGCAAGTCTGTTCCCCAATCCTAATGATGGAAAACAGCTAACCATCAGTTCTTCTATTTTTAAGGACGGAGAAGTGCTGCTGACCATTGTAGCCGCCGATGGAAGACTTGAGATGCAGCAGTTGATCAACAATAAAATGATCGATCAGTTTACCTTGAATAATCTTTCGCTGGCAGCCGGAAATTACTTTGTGAATCTGGTAAGTAAGGAACATTCGGAGACACTGAAGCTACAGGTGACAGGCGATAGACTCTAAACAATGGAAGGATACTATGCAGGCAGGCTGAAATGTCTGTCTGCTTTTTTTTGCGGTGCAACAATCCTGGCAGTCTTCAACCTACATTTCTAAGCCATTTGTTATAAAGATCCGGCAGTGATTTCCGATGTCATTTCAGATATTATCCATTTTAGGAAGAAAAAGCCTGGTCACACGCTTTTCGGTTTCCACAAATATTACATCATTAAACTTTAGGGAGCGTTGGTTTTCTTCAGGTTCATTTTCATAAAGGTATATAACGACATTATATACTCCGGGGCAGAAGGGACTTGTAAAAAGATCTATTCCGCCTTACGTTGGTGTTTCCAGCGTTTGTGCGTCCACATCCAGTTTTCAGGTTGTTCGCAAATTTGACGCTCTACAAAACTGACATAGGCCTGTAGGATATCGCCGGCATGAGTCTGCGATGCATCGTCGCAATATTTATAAAGATGAATACGATAAGAACCCCGTTTTATTTTTTTGATACCCGCAAACACAACCGCTGCCTTTGCGCGTCTTGCCATTTGCTCCGGTCCGCGAAAAAAAGGCGCTTCGCGATGCAGGAAAGGAATCCACTCAGCTACCTCGGGCGATGAAGGATTTTGATCTGCAGCAAGTGCAAGAATGTATTGTGTTTCTTTCAGTCGTGCCAGTCCGCTTTTCAAGGCTTTCATCGACACCATCCATGCGCCGGATGCCGACCTTATCTTTTGCATCAACCGGTCGAAAGCATTGTTCGATAGCGGCAGGTACACACAGGCATATTGCTGCGGTGTATGGTATGGGCAGGCTACATTTGCCCATTCCCAGTTAAAGGTATGCCCCAGTATAGCGTAGGTGTTTTTGCCGTCGGTCGCCAATTGTTGAAACACTTCCCAGTTGCCGGTAAACCTGCGCGTCAATTGCTTTTTTGAAATAGAGAGCAGTTTCAGAGTCTCTATCCATTGGTCGCAAAAGTTTCGGTTGAATCGCTTTTGTATGGTCCGCAGTTCCGATGCTGGTTTTTCAGGAAAGGCATGTTTCAGATTATCCCAAACAAGCGCTTTCCGGTACTTGAAAATGCCAAACAAAACTACATTCACGAAATCCGAAATCAGGTATAATACCGGCAACGGAAGCAGTGACAAAGGATACAACAAAATGTAGATCAGGTAGTACACCGCCGCAAATTACATACTGTTTGCCGACTACGATTTTTCCTCGTCATACTCCGAGGGTAATGTGGTAAGATCGTAGATCTCCTGTATGTCTTTCAGAATTTTTGTGAAGTTGATATTCAGGTCCTTCAAAATTCCTGTGTGCAGATCAAACACCCAGCCATGCACTACCGGATACCCGTTGTGTACATACGATTTTTGAACAGCCGCCGTCTTGATGATATTCGTTGCCTGTTCCCGTACGTTCAGTTCTACCAGTCGGTCGTAGCGTTCATGTTCGTTCTCAATAGCCAGAAGTTCTTCATGGTGCAGACGATACACATCGCGTATGTTGCGAAGCCATGGGTTAAGCAAACCCATGTCTTTGGGTGTCATGGCTGCTTTTACACCACCGCAGTTGTAGTGGCCACAAACAATAATATGCTTCACATGCAGATGGCGAACGGCATAGTTGATCACCGACATTACGTTGAGGTCGGTGTTGTTTACAAGGTTGGCAACATTGCGATGCACAAACACCTCTCCGGGCTCCAGACCCATAATTTCATTGGCCGGCACACGACTGTCTGAGCACCCGATATAGAGGTAGTCGGGCGACTGATCGCGGGCCAGTTTTTCAAAGAAGTCCGGATCGCCTTTTGTCATTGAGGCAACCCATTGTTTGTTGTTTTCAAATATCTCTTCGTAAGTAGCCATAGTGTGTTCTTTCTGCAATGATAAAATTTTAATGACTATTCGTGCCGATTGGAATATTTTTACGCGCTCAAACTATTCGTTCATGAAACTCGTTACATATCGGAACAATGGCAAAGAACAGCTTGCCTTTTGCATCAATAATAATCTTTACGACTGCAATGTAGCCCATCCGGAGCTGCCGGGCACAATGATGGAATTGCTGGAAGGCTGGGAACAATATATTGCCCTGGCAAAATCAACTGAAGCAGATATCCGCTCGGGAAAAAATACAGTGGTACCCTACGGCACTCTGGATACAGAAGAGATTCTCGCGCCAGTACCCAGGCCCACGTCTTGCCGCGATGGTTATGCTTTTCGCCAGCACGTGGCAGCAGCCCGCCGCAACCGTAAGGTGGATATGATTGCCGAATTTGACCAGTATCCGATTTTTTATTTTACCAATCACAATGCTGTTCAGGGTCCTGGCGACATTCCGTGTATGCCCGATCATTTTCAAAAACTCGATTTTGAACTCGAAGCAGCCATCGTGATCTGTAAAAAAGGCAGAAACATTAAGGCGGAAGAAGCTGATGACTACATAGGCGGATACATGATCATGAACGACATGAGCGCCCGCACCTTGCAGATGGAAGAGATGTTGCTGAACCTGGGTCCTGCAAAGGGCAAGGATTTTAGTACCGTGATCGGTCCCATGCTTGTGACGCCAGACGAGCTTGAGCCATTTAAAATTCCCGCCAAACCCGGACATGTAGGCAACAACTACAACCTGAAAATGAAGTGCTGGGTAAACGGAATAGAAGTGAGCTCGGGCAATATGGGAGATATGGACTGGACCTTTGCAGAAATCGTAGAACGCTGTGCTTATGGCGCAGATATTTTACCCGGCGATGTAATCGGCAGTGGCACGGTGGGCACCGGTTGTTTTCTGGAGCTCAATGGTACAGGGCTACTCAACGATCCTAACTATAAAGTGCAATGGCTGCAGCCCGGCGATGTGGTGGAAATGGAAATAGACGGATTGGGTAGGTTGAGCAATAAGATCGTTGCCGAAGACACTGACTGGAGCTTGTTGAAAAAGAAGAAGATGGCACATCAATAAAGCGAACGGTAACGAAGATGAATAACGAGTCAAAAATTGGAATTGTAGGTTCCGGAGCCATGGGTGCCGGTATCGCTCAGGTAGCCGCTATGGCGGGTCACGCCGTAGTCGTTTATGACAACAACATGCAGGCTTTGCAGCGGGCGGAAAAAAGCCTCGAAGCTACCCTCAAAAAATTAGAAGATAAAGGAAAGATCGACAGCGCTGCGGAGATTTTTTCACGCTTCCGGTTCAGCGATCAGATGGCAGACTTTGCCGGTTGCGCACTCATCATCGAAGCCATTGTCGAAAAGCTGGAAGTAAAAAAAGCAGTATTCGCCGAACTCGAAAAAATCGTCGATGAGGTTTGCGTGCTGGCTACTAACACGTCTTCACTTTCTGTTACATCAATCGCTGCTGCTTGTCAAAAGCCAGATCGTGTGATCGGATTACATTTCTTCAATCCCGCTCCTTTGATGGCCTTGGTGGAAGTGATACCTGCCTTGCAGACAAATGGCGCACGGACTGCAGAAATGAAAAGTCTGATGCTGCAATGGAAAAAGATTCCGGTACTCACTAAGGATACGCCAGGCTTTATTGTAAACCGTCTGGCGCGCCCATTTTACGGCGAGGCGCTTCGGATTTATGAAGAGGGTATCGCCGATATGGCCACCATAGATTGGGCTATGACTGAGCTTGGAGGTTTTCGTATGGGCCCGTTTACACTCATGGACTACATTGGTCATGACGTGAACTATGTAGTCACCGAAACTGTGTTTCAGTCGTTTTTCTTCGATCCCCGCTACAAACCTTCTTTTTCGCAAAAGCGTTTGCTCGAAGCGGGCTGGCTGGGGCGAAAAAGTGGGCGTGGGTTTTATTCTTATCAGGAAGGTGCAGAGATGCCTCAGCCGGAAAAAAATACGGAGCTCGGGCATCGGATTTATAACCGTATCCTCGCGATGCTCATCAACGAAGCGGTGGATGCTCTGCACCTGAATATTGCCAGTGCCGAAGATCTGGATCTTGCCATGACGAAAGGTGTCAATTACCCGAAGGGGTTGCTGCAATGGTGCGAGGAAATCGGTGCGGCGAGTGTATTGCAGACACTCGATGCACTTTATAGCGATTACCACGAAGACCGTTACCGGGCAAGTGTGTTGCTCCGCAAAATGGCGGCAGGCAGGTCCTGAACGGGTACGTAAACTGCGCTTTTCGGCCGATGCTTTTGGGAGCAGAAGTGTGGAATTTTATTTGCAGGCGCGGATCTCAGGGTCGTCGGCAATGTCCTGCAGATGTTCCATAGCCTCCGAAAAATCCGGGTATTTTTTCATGACCTTTTCCAGTCGGCAGTCGCACATGGATTGGGCAGCACTTTCGTCCATATTGTTTTCACGTGCTGACTCCATGCAGCCCTGATGAAACAAGCGCCTTCCTTCCTCGTCCCAGGAGCCGCTGCAGGAGGTAATCAGAAACATTATCGTCGCAGCGTAAACGGTTTTTTTCATGTGGTTGGCTTTCCATAAAAATAACTTAATAAAGTCGGAAGGAATGCGGCAAGGTTTTACTGTGCAAAAACATAAATTTGCAGCCTTGTGAATTTGCAGGTATTGCTGGGAATGTATCAAAATGATATCCGCCTGAAACAACTGGCGGCGGGTATCTCTTTGTCCGGACCAGCGTTGCGCCTGTATCTTGACAACCTGAGAGGCTCAGCAGTAAGCTTTGTAGCAGCCGCAGTATGGCAACTCACGGACGCCAATCATGTCTTCATTCTCAACGATAAAGAAGAGGCTGCTTACTTCCACAATGATCTCGAAAGCCTTACCGGCGCCCTCGACATCTGCTATTTTCCCGATAGCTTTAAGAAAACCGGTGCTTTCAGTGAACTGAACAGCAGCCATGTGATGCTACGCACGGAAGCGCTTACAAAGTTCAGCGCAGACCGCGTTCATAAAAAAGTTCTGGTCACTTATCCCGAGGCGCTTTTCGAACGTGTGGTAAACCCGCGCACACTTGCCGGCAATATGATCGGGATAAAAGTGGGGGAAGCCCTGAAGGTGGACCAGTTGATGGAGCAGTTTGTGGGACTTGGTTTCCGGCGCGAGGACTTTGTTTATGAGCCGGGGCAGTTTGCCATGCGTGGGGGCATCCTTGACATCTATTCTTTTGGTAACGAACACCCCTACCGCATCGAGCTCTTTGGCGATGAAGTGGATAGCATCCGCATCTTCAACCCCGAAACTCAGCTCTCTGAAAGAAAGCTGCTTCAGGTATCCATCCTTCCCAACATCGAAACAAAGTTTGATACTACAGAAAAGGTTTCGCTGCTCGACTATCTGCCTGCCAACACCGCAATCTGGGCCAAAGACTTCGACTTCACGCTCGCTAAGCTGGCAAAGTTGGAGCAAGCATTGCCCGAAAAGATAGAGTTGGGAACAGTGGCAGTAGATCATGAGGAAGAATGGCTGAAAGAGCTTGGCCGGGATGATTTTGAAACCGCAGAAGGCTGGCAGCATCAACTAAGACAACGCCATCTGATTGAGTGGTACAACCGCTCGCTTACCGATATCACGGGCGATGAGGTTCCCGCCACACTTCAATTTGCAACAGAAGAACAACCGGTTTTTAACCGACAGTTCAATATGCTGATCGAAGACCTGAAAAAGCGCTGTGGCAGCCAGTGTACGCCTTACATTTTTGCAGAAAATCCCAAACAACTTGAAAGGCTGCGCAGCATTTTTGAAGATCTCAATGCGGAGATCAATTTTGTGCCCATCCCCGTCTCTATCAGCAAGGGCTTTATTGATCACGAAAAAAATATACTCTGCTACACCGATCATCAGATCTTTCAGCGCTACCATAAATACAAAGTAAAGCAGGCGTATAGCCGGGGGAAAGCTCTCACCCTGCGCGCGCTCAAAGAACTGCAGCCTGGCGACTACGTTACCCATATCGATCATGGAGTAGGCGTATATAGCGGCTTGCAGAAGATAGAGGTAAATGGCAATATGCAGGAAGCCATACGGATCATTTATCGCGACAATGATGTGCTGTATGTCAACATCAATTCCCTGCACAAGATCAGTAAGTACACAGGCAAAGAGGGATCGCCACCAAGGGTGAATAAACTTGGAAGTGATGCCTGGGAAAAACTGAAGAACAAGACAAAGAAACAGGTAAAAGACATTGCCGCCGACCTGATTAAGCTATATGCCAAGCGGAAGGCTTCGCAGGGATTTGCATTTACCCCCGACAGTTATCTGCAAACGGAGTTGGAAGCTTCTTTCTTTTACGAAGACACGCCCGACCAAAGCAAGGCCACGGCCGATGTGAAGCGAGACATGGAACAGTTGTCGCCTATGGACAGGCTGGTATGTGGCGACGTAGGCTTCGGTAAAACTGAGGTGGCCATACGTGCAGCGTTTAAAGCCGTGGGCGACAGCAAGCAGGTGGCTGTGCTGGTGCCGACCACCATCCTCGCCTTTCAGCATTACCAGACCTTTCGGGAGCGACTGCACGACTTTCCCTGCACGGTGGACTATATCAACCGGTTTAAATCAACACGCGAGAAGAAGGAGACTTATAAACGCCTGGAAGAAGGTAAAATTGACATTCTTATCGGCACGCATGCTATACTTGGCAAAGACGTAAAGTTCAAAGACCTGGGCCTGCTGATCATCGACGAAGAACAGAAGTTTGGTGTTTCTGCAAAAGAAAAACTTCGGGAGCTTCGCGCTAATGTTGATACCCTCACCCTTACTGCCACACCCATCCCGCGGACGCTGCAATTCTCGCTGATGAATGCCCGCGACCTGAGCATTATGAACACGCCGCCGCCCAACAGGCAACCTGTTCAGACCGAGGTCACACACTTCGACGAATTCACCATTCGCGATGCCATCTATTATGAAACTGAGCGTGGCGGTCAGGTTTATTTCATTCACAATCGGGTGCAAAGTCTTCCCGAAATGGTAACGCTTCTTCGGAATTTATGTCCGGACCTTGCTATAGGAATGGCCCATGGCCAAATGGAGGGCCATAAGCTTGAAGAGGCTTTATTTTCATTTATCGAGCAGAAGTATGATGTGCTTTGCTGCACCAACATCGTGGAGAGTGGGGTGGATATCCCCAATGCCAATACCATTATCATCAACAACGCGCACCAGTTTGGCCTCAGCGATCTGCATCAGCTTCGCGGACGGGTAGGACGTAGCAACAAGAAAGCTTTCTGCTACCTGCTGGCCCCGCCGATGAGCACACTCCCCAATGACAGCAGAAAGAGACTACAGACGCTGGAGCAATTCAATGAACTGGGCAGCGGTTTTCAAATCGCCATGCGCGACCTCGACATTCGGGGCGCGGGCAATCTGTTGGGCGGCGAACAGAGCGGCTTTATTGCAGAAATTGGATTTGAGATGTACCAAAAGATTCTTGACGAAGCCATCCGCGAACTGAAGACCACAGATTTTAAGGATGTTTTCAGAGAAGAATATCAGCGCAAGAAGGAGTTTGTGAGCGACTGCACGATCGATACGGATCTTGAAATTCTGATACCCGACGATTATGTAGAGAATATCACTGAACGGTTGTCGTTATATACCCAGCTCGACGACGTGGCCGGAGAAGAAGAATTACTGCGTTTTGCAGACGAGCTCCGCGATCGTTTTGGCCCCATACCACCACAGGTGGAAGAGTTATTTACCACTCTTCGTTGTCGCTGGGTAGCCCGGGAGCTCGGCTTTGAGAAACTGATCCTGAAAAATGCACAAGTACGGCTGTACTTTATCAACAACCCGGAGTCTCCGTATTTCGAGTCAGAAACGTTCAATCATATCATGCAGTACATCCAGACCCGAACCAACCATGCCAGGCTGAAGCAAACGGGTAAGATGTTTATGCTCCTTGCCGACCGGCTGCCCACCATGCAGGATGTGTATGAATTTCTGTCGGGCATAGTTGCTTCCATGCCAGAAACGGCTGGTAAACAAACCGGCTGAAAATCTGTTATAACAACGCTATAATAATTGACAGAGTATCGTAATTTGGTGAAACGACTCATCGCTGCCTGTAATTATTTACCTCTAACGTTTTAAGCTGCATGGACAAAATCCGTATTGTGGTTGCTGATGACCATCATATACTTCTCGATGGACTTCGGGCGTTGCTGCAGAAGCAGAAGGATATCGAGATTTTGGGACTTTTCGACAATGGAAAGAAGCTTTTTGATGCGCTCGAAAATCTTAATCCGCAGGTAGCATTAATTGATATCAACATGCCCGAAATGGACGGGCAGACACTCACCCGCAACATTCGCCAGGCGTATCCGGGTATTGCCATCATTGTACTCTCAATGTATGACGATGCTACCCACATCATGAACCTCATAGAGGCTGGGGCATCGGGCTATCTGCTCAAAAACATCACCGACCGCGAGCTGCTTGAGGCCATAAGGTCTGTGGCCGCGGGTAAATTGTATTTTTCGCCGGAAGTTTCAGAGAAAATAACGGCTTATGCCCTGCAGCAACAAAAAAAGCAGGAGCAGCATGAGGAACCCAAGCTTACCGACCGCGAGCTGGAAATATTGAAGCTGATTGCTCAGGAATACAGCAATGCGCGGATTGCTGAAACCCTTTTTATCAGCGAGCGCACTGTGGAGACTCACAGAAAAAATATGCTTCGAAAAACCAATAATAAAACCATGGTAGGCTTGCTGCGATACGCGCTTGAGAACCATATGCTGTAAGTTCTTCACCCACGGCATCCGTACTGGCACGGAGTAGAAAATACCTCTGACGCGGTATTGAACGGCGACCTGTGCCGGATAGTTTTGCATTTAGTATTTCAACAAAACTATTGCTCATGAAGAAATTGCTGATGGTAGGCCTGGCCATTGTAGTACTCGGGTCTTGCTCCAAAACTGAAGACGCTGCTCCTAATAATCCCGCGCAGGGACCTACACCCTTCACGCCGGGTGCAGGCAATTCTGACGGCTTTTTTGCTGCGGTGAAGATGAAGTTTGCTTACACCAACGATCAGATTCCCATTCCCATAGAGATTGTTTCTGATATCGGGACCGGCGGTGTTTACACCAGCACAGGCTCCAACACTTTTGTAGATGTCGGAGCAGTGACTCTGAATAGCTACAACCTCGACAAACAAAGCAACAACAGTTATCTAAAGGCGGCTTTTATTGGCGGCACTCCGAGCACGCTCGACCTCGACAACGGCGCTAACTGGAGTGTAGCCGGTGCGAATGGTGTGGCCGGTTTTAGCTACAACCACACGGGCAGCTTCCCCAGTTTCACCGGCACGTTGCCCAACAGTCTTACCCGCTCTTCCGGCATCACAGTACCCATGACCGGCCTCAGCGGTGCCGACTCGGTATATATCTGTGTAGCCACCACAGGCAAAACAATTGTTAAAGGTTTTGCAGGAAATTCTTCAAGCATTTCCTTAAGCGCTGCAGAGCTACAAGACCTGCCTGCTGTGACCGACAACACGGCTTATCTCGAAGTGATACCCGTGAAGTTCTCCACGCAGTCGATCAACAGCAAGCAGTACGTATTTATTAAAGAATGGGCGTCGGTGACCACTGTCAATATCAATTAAAGTTTTCCATTTACCCCAGATAAAGCACCATCCTTGCTAACATTATTTATTGCATTGAACTCATAACGTTAGAGGGTGGATTTTAATCCAGCAGCGGGACTTTTCGTCAGTCTCGCTGTTTATTTTTTAGGGCAGGAAGAAACTGGCCAACGCCAGAATTGAAGTGATAACAAACACCAGTACATATCCTTTCCACATAACCACCTCCTTTTTATCGTTTTCAAATTATTTCGCTTCAATAGGGGTGAAAGATTGTGCCAGCGACACACTTATAAGTCAGACTTTAGGAAATAAAAAAACAGCGACCCTTTGGGGTGGCCGCTGCCGTTTGAAAATTTGTTCATGACTATTCGGAATCTTCGCCCATGGCTTCTTTATAGAATCCTTCGTTCGTTCTTTTTCCCCAATGCGGACGCAAAATATCGTCGGAGTTTTCTTTAGCAAAAAGGCTGTCTGCTTTTTCAAAATAAGGTAGCGCTGCTTTTTTGCCCCCGCCAAACATTTTGGGCGTAAAACGTTTGCTTACTCCCTGCAGGTAATAGATGCGTGGATTATCTGCATTCAATTCTTTGGCTTTGGTGAGATTTTCTTCAAATACCTTCCCGAATTTCTGCCAGCGTTGTTGAGGTTTTACCGCCAGCCTTGCATTGGCGATCATGGCTGCAAGCACATAGGTTTCGTCATTCTCTTTTTTGAGCAGGGCTGTTGTTTCTTCCTGCTCTTTCTCTGCTTCATCAAGGAAGACGTCACGCCGGGCTTCATCACTTTCGTTGTATGAAAGTATGGTTTTGGCCAGTGCATTGTAATAATGTGCTGCCCATTCGTCGGGCCATTTTTTTGCAATAAGCCCCAGCTTATTACTCATTTCGGTTCTTGTAGTAGCGTCGCTTGTGGTATCGAAACTTACCCAGGTCTTTTCGAGCATAGCTTTAAAGTCCTGAGCAAAAGCATTAAGCCAGGTAAAGGCTACAGCGGCGACAAGCAGAATCAGTTTTTTCATCGTTTTTTTATTTTATAAAGGTTTGATTATAATTCGTCTTTGTTGAACTTACTCAGAGACATGTTGATGCCTACAAAATACGAGCGGTATAACGCAGGCACCATGGGGTAGCGCTTCGATCCGTCGGCATTATATCGATAGCCAAAAATGTTTTTTTGATTGGTGATATTGTCCACGCCGGCATAAATCACCGTGAACCACTTCCCGATGCTGCGAAGGTGATTGATGGTAAAGGAGAGATTGTGATAGTCGGGGGTGCGGTCGCTGAGGAAATCCGTTTGGCCAGGGTCGTAGTAGGGGCGACCACTTGCATAGCTGTACGTCATATTGATCTGTGTGGTGATCTTGTCTATCCAGTATTTGCCAACTACGTTCAAGTTATGTGTGGAGATAAATTCCGGCGTGGCCTGTGTGGGGTAATTATTATACAAGCGCCGGGTGTCTATATAGCTGTACGAAATCCAATAGTCAGCATTTTTGATCGATTTTTTATCACGCCAGAAGAGCTCAGCTCCTGTGGCATATCCATACCCGCTGTTGTTTATATGCACAGTTCCGTCGGCAATGCTCTGCTGCAGCGACCGGTAGGTATTCGGATCGTAGGGAGCAGTTTTCCATTGTTCGCGGATCAGGTTCTGATAGTCTTTGTAATAGCCTTCTATTCTAAACGTTCTTTCTTCATGCTGCCACTGGTAATTGGCAATGTAGTGTATTGCTTTTTGGAATTCATACTGCTGATTAAAAGGTGCCACAGCATAGAGGTACAGGTTGCCGGGGTTCTGATAGAAGACACCCGTAGCCAGAGATACCTGACCGTGTCTTCCTGCTTTGAGCGCGAGTGAAAAACGCGGAGCTATGCTGCTTTGAGCCAGCAAAGCACTTTGTTCGTACCGGACACCGGGCTTGAGGGCGATCCAATACACGGGTGTCCATTCTCCTTCAAGATATCCTGATAAAAGTTGCTCATTGATGCTGCGCTGCGATGACCCGTATTGGTTGTCCACTTCGAAATGCTGATAGTCCGACCCTACCAGAATGTTGAGCCGTGTGGTGGCCAGATATTTCGCTTCCAGTCGTCCCTGCGCTCTTTGTTCTTTCAGCGAGCCGGCAATGCTGTCAAAACGACTATCATCAAGATTGTAGCTATAAGCCCCTGCCGCATATAATATCCATTTGTTGTGCAACGTTTGTTTGTATGATGCTTGTCCGGTATAGGTATCATTTTGCAGCCCATATCGCACTGTGCTGCCCGGTTCGCCCGGGTTGGGTACTGCTATTCCGCTGGAGAAATGGCTTATGTTGGCCATCAGCTTTACGATGCCCATCTTGTTGGGTTGCCAGGCATAGCGTGCGGAACCGCCGTAGCCTTTGGGTACATCATAATAATCGAAGTTGGTCTTTACCACGCCATAAAATGGCTGGAGGTTGTTATAAAATGCGGTAACATCGCCACCACTGTTCTTCCAGAGTTTGCTGCCGCTGGCATACACACCCGCCATGTTGAGGCCCAGGTTGATCGTGCTTTTTTCGGGCAGGTCCAGCGAGCTTAGTTCTAATACGGAAGACAAAGCTTGCCCGTAGCGCGCACTGTAACCGCCGCTGCTGAAGGACACTCCCTTAAACTGAAAGGCGTTGAAACGGCTGCGGGTGGCCACGCCCGGAGGTCCGCTGAAAAATGCATTTTGTACCACCATACCATCTATCACAAAAGAGGCTTCGCTGGCATCTCCGCCGCGTACAAACAGTCCGTTTTGGGTGCCCTGTTTTTGTGTGCCGGGTAGTGTTTCTATAGCGCGTACTACATCGGCCTGCGAGCCTGCCGTGGTTACAATGTCGAGCGGTTTCAACACAGTCTTGTCTTTATCATTGCTGGCCTCAAAGGCACCCGCTGTAATGGTCACTTCTTCAAGGCTACGGGCTGTGTTTTTCAGGGTTAGGGAAATACCGCTGACATCGCCGTTAATATTAAGCGGAAGCCCGGCATTTGCGTAACCGACAGCCGTGGCCACAAGAGTTTGCGCCCCCTTTTCTGTAGTCTTGAAGCTAAACTTGCCCGCGCTGTCGGTTGATGCTCCGTCAAGAGTATTGTCCAGATAAACGCTCACACCGGATAGCGCCATTCCCTTCTCGTCTTTTATCGTTCCGCTCACGGTGCTCTGAGCGGAGAGATTCAACGAAAGAAAAAGCATTGCAAGACTAAAGAGATATTTTATACTTACCGGATTCATTGCCGCAAAACTAACCGCTAATTTTTTTCTCGCTTTATGAATTCGGTTAATAAACTGTGGTGGTCGGTAAGGCACAAAAAAGGGTCGGTAAAATAGTACCGACCCTGAGCTTGGTAAAAAACGTTGTCTTATTGCTTCAATACTGAGGTTTTGAACACTCTTTCACCCTTATTGTTGGTGACGGTAAGCCAGTAGATACCCGGCGTAAGATGACTGATGTCGAAGGATTCCGTTCCGTGTACGCGAGTCACAGTTTCACTATAAACCATCTGACCTGCTGCGTTCACCATAGCGATCTGAACCGGCTTGCCATCGGCTTTCCATTTCAGGTTCAGTGTGTTTACTGCCGGGTTGGGATAGGCGGTCATGCTTTCCAGAGCTTCAGTAGCCTTTACCGATGCGGGGTCAAAATTCTGATAGTAGAAAAAGTAGTGGTACACATCTTCGTAGGTGCTGCCCGTCAGGTTGTAAATTTCCATTTGCGTGGGGTTGTCATAGCTGTTATAGCTGGTATGCATAAACGCCGAAAGATTGTACGTGCCGGGAGTAGGCGCAGGCGCCAGATACCAGGTAGTGTCGGGTAGTCCGCCGGCGTTTACATTGCGAAGGGTCAGGCTATAACTGTCCCATGCACCTGCTGTTGCATTGTAGGTGCGAATTTCCTGGTAGGTGCGGTATTTACCACCGGGCTCCCAGGCCATAGAGTCGAGCTCGTAAGGTGCCAGTCCTGCTCCGCCAAGGTTTACGTCAACCAGCACGGTTTTCAGGTCGTTGTTGGGATAATAGCTGAAGTGCGTCTGATAGATATCCGCAAATGTTCCTGAAAGCGATTGATCCATGCGTACCAGCGCCGAAGTAAATTGTCCACCGGTGTAGGTGTAAATTCCCACTTGCGCTGGCAGCCAATCGCCCTGCGAATTGACAAACAATGTGTCGGCAGTCACTTCGTCCTGCGCATTGTAGTCTATTCTGCGCAGGTAGGCACTGTCCCACTGCTGGGTAGCGTTGTTGTAGTCAAAACCGTAGAGCGTCACCAGCCGGCCAAGGCCATCGTAATAGTTCAATACCCTTTGGTTTAGTCCGTTAGAAACTCTTTTAATGTTGTACAGCGAGAGCTTATTGGCTGCCGTGTATTGCGCATACATTTCTTCCTCGAGGTGAGCCGTAGTGTCGAAGCTAAAATAGCGTGCGGTATCAGCGTTTACTTTGATGGTTCCATAGGCAAAGGGGTCGATCGCGGGGTCGGTATCACCGGGGAAATAATAGTCGTGATAGGTTTCGTCGTAGTTGAATACCGAGCTCCGCCCATTGGAGTACCTGAAGTAGGTAGTGTCTGATTTAGTAATTGCGGTGCCCACTACATCATAACCGCATTCTGCAGTCACCCGCTGCATCATCGTTGTCGGCTTTTGTGGTGCATGTGCTGAGCCCCGTTGAGCTTTTGCAATCATCTGTTCGCGAAAGATCTCATATCCTTTCATGGGCTTTCTGTCGCGCTTCAGTGCTTGCGCGTTCAGCGTCGATGCGCCGATCATCAATAAAGAAAGTGTCAATAATTGCTTCATAGGTTTTGTTTTAAGTAGTTTTTTAGTGAATCGAATTTTTGTTAGAAAGGTTACAAAATACCGCAAAATTTTCCATACCTCGGGGCGCTGCAGTCTCACCGGATCGTAAAAAAATTAGGTTGATTTTTCGAACCTGTTCCGGATCAGGGGCGGCTACAACTGCAGGGGATAAGTACCGGACATAAAAAAACTGTCCCCCGTTTGTGAGGACAGCTTCTTGTATTGCTGTTGTTTGAGTGTTAAGGGATCTGGGTGGATTTTATCGATCGGGTGAAGGCACCAAAATACCCGAGAGCGCCGCCGGTAATATTGGAGTTCGGGTTGGCCGGGGCGGGTCCGTTTTGATTGTTCAGCATTTCATTCAGCGAGGTGAAAAAATCGAACACAGCCTCGTCCATGCCCCGTAGTTCGAAGGCAATCTTATCACCGGGTTCAAATCTTCTGAAGAGATCTGCTTTTACCAGTTTTCCGTCGTTGTATTTGTCGTTGAGCAGATACAGATCTTTGGGCTGGTTTTGCAAGGTGTCGTTGATGGTATAGACCACACGATAAAAATTCTTGGTGCCGGCCGGATCCGTGAAGTTTGCCGCCACCTCGTAGCCCTCTTTGCGGAAGTCGGCTTCCTTAAAGATGCGCGATACACTGTCTATACCCACCATCTGTGGCATCACGGAGGTGGCGTTAAATTCCTGACCGGCTACGGTTACCTTCAGAAAGTATCTGCGACCCGGAACGCCATTGAAGCCGGGTAGCTGATATTGACCGTTGCCGGTAAATGGTATTGTAGTGTTATTCCCCTGATCATCAGTGAGCAGAACTACTGCATCGTTGATCTGCTGTTGCGGAGCGAAACCGTAGTAATCCGTTGTTTTGGCAACATGCACCTTCACCGTGTCATTGCCGCTATACACCTCGCCTTCCACCACATATTGCGGAGCGGCATCGTTAAGATCTACATTGATCACCTTTTCGCAAGAGGCAAACAGCAAGGCCGCCACAGGCGCCAGTAAAATATGTTTTCTCATCTCAGTTTTAAAATTTGAAGTTGTAAGTAATAGAAGGCACCCAGGTAAAGAGCGCTACCCGCACCGCTTCTGTTTGCTGCGGATTGTCTTCGTTCTGACGGAAGTTAATGGTATAGGCATTTTGTCTGCCATAAGCATTGTAGAGCGAGAAGTTCCAGCTTCGTTCCGTGCGTTCTGTTTTGCGGGTCACCCAGGTAAGGCCGAGGTCGAGGCGGTGATAGGCCGGCATCCGGTATCCGTTGCGCTCGGTATAGTAGGGCACCTGCATTCCGTTGAGCTCATACTTTCCGGACGGGAAGGTCACGGCACTGCCTGTATAATAAATCCAGTTTGCAGAGATCTTCAATTTTTTATTCAGGTCGTACATGGCCACAATAGCGAGATCGTGAATGCGGTCTTGCCGCGCCGGGAATTCGCTTCCATTGTTGATGTCGTCAAATTGTTTGAGCGAGCGGGAGAGGGTATAGCTTACCCATCCTGTGAGGCGGCCTGTTTGTTTACGCAGCAATACTTCTACGCCATAGGCCCTTCCCTTTCCATACACCAGTTCTCCTTCTACTTCTTCGTTGAAGACGAGGTCGGCGCCATTGCGGTAATCAATCTGATTTTGCAGGGTTTTGTAATAGGCCTCCACTGATAGCTCGAACATATTGTCTTTGAAATTGCGGAAGTAGCCTGCCGAAATCTGATCGACGATCTGGGGTTTTACGTTGTTGCTGCTGGGCACCCAAAGGTCTGTGGGTGAAGAAGTAGTGGCATTAGACAGCAGGTGCATATACTGATAGTTCCTGTTGTAGGATGCTTTTACAGAGCTGGTTTTTGTAAGCTCGTACTTAGCTGCGATACGTGGCTCCCAACCGCCATAGTAAGTGATGCTCTCCCAGTCGGAATAGGTTTTTGACGAGGTTTTGTTGCCGTCTTTGTCGAAGGTGTACACCGTAGCACCGCCCATAAAATTGAAAGCGGAATAGCGCAGCCCGTATTGTACACCGAGCCTGTCGGAGATGCGCATATCATTTTGTATGTACAGTGCGCCTTCGAGGGCTTTGCGGCCCGTAAGGTCCTGATCATTGAAGTTGCTGTTCTCGCCTACGCGTATAGAACCGGGCTTGAAGGTATGGTGAATGATGTTGAGGCCGAATTTGATATTGTTGTTGGGGTTAGGCGTAAAGGTGAAATCCTGCTTCAGGTTCCAGTCTTCAATGGCCGATTTTATGGTAATGTCCTCGTTGTCGAAGCCAAGCTTGATACGATAATTGTAATTGCTGTAGATGACCGAAGTGTTGGAGAAGATTTTATTACTGATGATGTGGTTCCAGCGCAGGGTGGCGGTTGCATTGCCCCAGTCGAATCCAAATATATTACTGAAGCCAAAAACATCGCGACCAAAATAACCGGAAAGAAACAGCCGGTCTTTTTTGGTGATCTGATAGTTAGCCTTCATGTTCAGATCGTAGAAATAGAGCTTAGACTTGTTCAGCCGGGGTTCGTTAGAAAGTTTAAGGAAAAGATCGGCATAGGTGCGTCGTCCGGAGATGATGAAAGATCCTTTGTCTTTGACGATCGGCCCTTCCACGGTAAGTCTTGACGCTATGAGCCCGATACCACCCGAAGCACTCAAACGTTTATTATTGCCATCCCGCATTTTTACGTCCATTACCGACGATCCGCGTCCGCCGTACTCTGCCGGCATGGCTCCTTTGTAGAGGGTTACGTCCTTCAATGCATCCGAATTGAACACAGAGAAGAAGCCCAGCATGTGTGATGCATTATAAACCGGAGCCTCATCCAGCAGGATAAGGTTCTGATCGGTTGCACCGCCCCGAACATAAAATCCCGCATTGCCTTCTCCGGCCGCTTTTACACCTGGAGTGAGCTGCAGGGTTTTGATAATGTCTTTTTCACCAAAAAGCACCGGCACGGATTCGATCGACTTGGGGTCAAGTTTAAAGACACTCATCTGGGTGCTGCTGATGTTTTTGTCGGCGCGTTCTGTACGCACAACCACTTCATCAAGGTCTTTGGAAGCAGCGTTGAGGCTAAGATTGAGGATCGTATCGCGTTGCAGCGTTAGGGATTGCTCTTTGGTATTGTAGCCCACATATTGGTACAGCAGGGTGTATTCGCCGGCCGGCAGCGTAAGCGAGTAAAATCCATAGCTATTGGTTGCAGCCCCTTTGCTGGGCTGGCCTTTTACGGTAACAATGGCACCGATCAGATCTTCTCCATTGGCGGCATCTTTGATATTACCGCTGATGGTGACGTTCTGAGCCATGCCGAAAATCGGAAAAAGAAGCAGCCCATACAGAAGCTGCGTTGTTCTGGCAAGCATAAATTGTGTAGTGTGTTTGGTTAATTTTTTGCAATTGTGAGTGAAACGTTTTTCTAAAGGAAATGTTACAATAAGGCCCGGTTGTGTTAAAGCGGCGCGAAGATAAGGGCAATACATTTTTACATATTGTTAAAAACATCGGGGTAATGCTCCTGAATACTGAGGCGGAAAATCGCGACAACGAAACCCGATTTTCCGAAAACATTGCCGGGAGCCTTTCCGGCGGCACATTGTTTTTATAGGGTTCGGAAAAAGAGGTTATGGAAAAACGAATTTTCGGAATCATCCTCACCGTTTTGGGCATTGCCGGGCTCATCATGGCTGCAGTAGGCTTTGTGAATAGCGACGACAACTGGCGGCAGCTTATCGTTTACGGCACCCTCGGACTTATATTTTTCTTTTCGGGTATTGGCCTTATTCGCTCAACGCACGATGCTGTGAATGAAAATGAACGAGCCTGATTTTTTATTTAAACCATATCACGATGAATACCGCTGTATTTGTGCTGCTATTTTTTGCTCACGCCTTTCCTACGGCCACACGCCAATACGTTTATGATCAGGTAGAAATACGTGAAGACGGCTGGCAAAATTTCAAGACAGACACCTATGAGCTTACTGAGGCAAAAGGATGCTTATCCCTTGGGCACGGACAACTCCGGATAGGGGAGGAAGTGTTCCGGCTCAAGCCCACAAAACTGCGCCATCAATATCGCATCCCCGGCGGCCGGGTTCAATTAATCTACAAAAATCAACGCCTTAGTGCGGTCCGGTTAGTGAAATACCGCCAGGTCTTTTTGTTTCATATCGCGGGGGAAAGCAGTGCTTCGCAGGATGCCGAAATTGTTTTAGCCCATGAGCGTTAAGAACTCATCTTCCGTAAGAATGGTGACCGTGCCCAGCTTTTTTGCTTTCTCGAGTTTCGAACCGGCGTCTGCACCCACTACCAGATAGTTGAGTTTGCTGCTCACGCCGCTGAGGATCACACCCGATTTTTCTTCTACCATGGCCTCCGCATCGCTGCGCTTCAGCTTGTTCAGTGTGCCGGTAAACAGAAAGGTTTTTCCTGCCAGGGCTCCTTCTCCTTGGTCTGAAGATTTGTGATGATTGTAGAGGCTAACGCCCTGCTGCTCCAGTTCATCGATCATGTGCCGGTTTTCGGCAAGATGGAAAAAATCACAGGCGGCGGCAGCCACTTTCGGGCCTACATCCTCCAACGCCTGAAACTGATCTGCGGTCCAGTCATAAAATTCTTTCAGGTAGCTTACGGCGTGGGCCAGGGTTTTCGCCATGGTTTCCCCTACATGACGGATACCCAGTCCGAAGATCAGGCGATTAAGTGGTTCTGTTTTTGACTGTTCTATGGCATTGCTGAGATTGCTGATGGATTTTTCACCAAAGCCCCCCAGTTGCTCTACGCGGCTCCAATCAATACGGTACAGGCTGGGAATGGTCGTAATGATACCCAGATCAAAAAATTTTTTTACGTTGGCGGCGCCCATACCGCGGATGTCCATGGCATCTTTGCTGCAGAAATGGCTGAGGCGTTCTACCACTTGTGCGGGGCAGGAAATGTTGATACAACGCCACACTGCCTCATCGGCTGGTTTTTCCAGGGGTTGCTCACAGTCGGGGCAGAGAGTCGGAAAAATGATGGGTTGTTCGCTGCCATCGCGGAGCTCAGGCATAGCTTTTACGATGTAGGGAATTACATCGCCCGCACGCTCCACGAGTACGGTATCGCCGAGGTGCAGGTCTTTTTCCCGTACCACATCTTCATTAAATAGCGAAATAGAAGCCACTGTGACACCGCCAATAGGTACGGGGTCTATTTTGGCCACGGGCGTAATGCTGCCCGTACGGCCTACCTGAAATTCTACTTTGCGCAGCTTGCTCGTGGCCTGTCGTGCCTTGAACTTAAAGGCCACAGCCCAGCGCGGGTGGTGGGCCGTCATCCCCATTTTTTCCTGTAGGTCGAAGGAGTTTACTTTTATCACCAGCCCATCTACTTCATAAGGCAGCTCGTCGCGGCGGTGCTCAAACTCGTGGCAAAAAGCAATGACTTCTTCAATGCTGCGGAATCGTTTCATCTCCTGCACGGGTGTAGGAAAGCCCAGTTGATAGAGATATTGCAAGGCATCAAAGTGCGTGTGCAACGGTTCCGGTATTTCATTGCCGCTCAGCAAAGTGTAATCGCTGATGTGGTACAGCACAGCCGAAAGTTTTCTTTTCCTTACTTCCTCAGGGTCGAGTATGCGCAAGGTGCCGGATGCGGCATTGCGCGGATTAGCGAGAGGCGCCAGTCCTTCGGCAGCCCTTTGTGCATTATAGGCGGCAAATACCTTTTTATGGATTACTACCTCACCGCGAATTTCGATCTGCGTCAATCCATCCTGCACAAAGGCTGCAGAAAGCGGAATGGAGCGTATCTGTCGTACATTGGTGGTTATCTCTTCACCCATCACGCCATCGCCGCGGGTAGCCCCTCTCGTCAGCAAGCCCTGTTCGTACACCAGTGAGATGCTGGCTCCGTCGTACTTAGGCTCTACACAATATTCAATGTCGGCTGTGCCGGCCAGATCTTTGCATCGTCTGTCCCAGTCGAGAAGGTCTTCTGCATTATAGGTGTTGTCGAGGCTGAGCATGGGCACGAGATGTGCAACCGGTGGAAACTTTTCGCTCAGGCCTTTGGCCACTCTTTGTGTAGGAGAATCGCCGGGTATGGATGCCGGAGACATTTTCTCAAGCTCGGTAAGTTTTTTATACAACTGGTCGTATTCATAATCCGAGAAGACGGGATCGTTCTGCACATAATACTTCCAGTCGGCGTAGTTGATGATGCTGCGCAACAGATCGGCCTGCGGGGGCTGCACCTGGGCTGCGAGCAGTTCTTTGCCGGAGTCATAAAGGTTCTTTTCCTGCACGGGCGTGTACATGTTGCTAAGATAAGGGGAATAAGGATTGCTGAGGGTGCCTGATAACAACAAAGCCGGTGAACCGAGCATTGGGTCAAGCTGTTGGTGTAAGCTTGAAAAATGAAATGCTACATGGCTTGTTTTACCGTAGGCAGGTAACTGCCCCGGTGCGTTACCTGTCTGAAGTTATGTCTTGTCGGTTGCCACTTTGTATGCGGGATCCTCAATGATATTTACATCAATTATCTCTTCTGCATTTTTTAGCAACCGACGGCAGTCTGCACTTAGGTGTCTTAAATGCAACTGTTTACCCGCCCTGTGATAGCGCTCAGTGATGCGGTTCAGCGCTTCAATACCGGACATGTCAACAACACGGCTTTCTTTGAAATCAATAATCACTTCTGCAGGGTCGTTTAACACATCGAATTTTTCGTTGAAAGCGGTGATGGAGCCAAAGAATAGTGGGCCGAAAATTTCGTAATGCCTGACGCCGTAAGCATCAATATATTTTCTGGCTCTGATGCGTTTGGCATTTTCCCAGGCAAAGACCAAGGCAGCGATAATAACGCCGATGAGCACCGCCAGGGCAAGGTTGTGAAGCAGTACCGTTACGCCGGCGACCACCACAATGACCAACACATCATGCAGCGGCATTTTACCGAAGGTGCGGAGGCTTGCCCATTCAAAAGTGCCCATGGCTACCATTATCATTAAACCGGTCAAAGCGGCCATCGGCATTTTTTCGATCAGGCCGGCGCCGAACATGATAAATACCAGGAGCATCACTGCAGCAACAATTCCGGAAAGCCTTGCCCGTGCACCTGACGATATATTGATAAGGCTTTGCCCAATCATGGCGCAACCGCCCATGCCGGAGAAAAAGCCGGAGGTAACATTGGCCAGACCCTGCGCCACACACTCTTTGTTTCCCCGGCCTTTGGTCTCAGTAATCTCGTCAATAAGGTTAAGGGTCAGCAGGCTTTCGATCAGCCCGACACCAGCGACAATTAGAGCGTATGGAAAGATCACGTGCAGCGTTTCCCATGAGAAGGGTACTATGGGAATGTGGAACGGCGGGAAACCACCTTTGATGGAGGCGATATCGCCCACTGTCCTCGTCTCAATGCCCAAACCAATGATAAGGGCAGATACCACTAAAATAGCCGTTAACGATGCGGGAACCACCTTCGTTAATTTTGGAAGAATCCAAATAATCAGCATCGTGAGCATCACAAAGCCCAGCATGATATAGAGACTTTTACCTGTAAGCCAATGCTCCACACCGGCGGCATCCACGGTCTTAAACTGCGCCAGTTGAGCAAGGAAGATAATGATAGCCAGACCGTTGACAAAGCCATACATGACAGACTGCGGTACCAGGCGAATGAACTTACCTAATTTCAAAACTCCGGCAAGCATTTGAATTAACCCTGCAAGAATTACGGTGGCGAAAATATACTCGGGCCCGTGGGTTTTCGCCAGTGCTGCGATCACCACAGCTACTGCTCCAGTGGCACCGGAAATCATACCCGGTCTGCCGCCCACGACCGCGGTAATCAATCCCATCACAAATGCGGCGTAAAGTCCAATCAACGGCGAAAGCCCGGCAATAAGTGAAAAGGCAACAGCTTCAGGGACGAGCGCAAGCGCCACAGTTAACCCTGATAATATTTCGGTTTTGTAGTTGACTTTCTGCTTAAAGTCGAACAAATTAAATACGCCCTTCATGACAATGTCCTGAATTAAATGTTTACAACAAATTGGATTAAACAGCCTTGCGGAAAAACGGCAGCACAACAAACAAATCCTTGTCAGATCAAGGTGGAGTAACGGCTGATGTGAAACAAATACAGGCCATAAAGTGCGCAAAACTAAGTTCTGCGTTCAACTAAAGCAAACTAACGCCGGAAACAAGACTGATTTGTAAGAAAGGAGTTCGTACTCCATGAGCCGTAGCAGAAACGAAGTTGAACAGTGAGCCTGCCGTTGAATACAAGCAAACTATTGTATCAGGTGCTCCCATTTGCCCGCGCCTTCGCGCAACAGCGAAGGCACACCCTGGCTGCAGTCTATGATGGTGGAAGGCACCGTGCCGCCTGGTCCGCCGTCTATTACCATATCCACCTGGTTTTCGAAGGTTTCGTAGATAATTTCCGGGTCGGTATAGTAGGCTACGTCGGTCTCCATGGGCAGAGACACACTCATGATGGGGTGACCCAGTTCTTTGACGATGGCCTGGGTAATATTGTGATCAGGCACCCGTATGCCCACGGTGTCTTTTTTGCTTTTCAGCATTTTGGGCACCTGTTTGCTGGCTTCAAGTATATACGTGTAGGGGCCAGGCAGTGTGCTTTTAAGAATGCGGAAAACGGGCGTGTCCATGCTTTTTGCATATTCGCTGAGGTGGCTTAGTCCTGCACACACAAATGAGAAATTTGCCTTTTGGGGGTCAAGGTTTTTAATGCGACAGATACGGGCGATGGCGCTCGTGTTGTAGATATCGCAGCCCAGACCGTAGATGGTATCGGTGGGATAGATGATGACGCCTCCGCTACGCAGGGTTTCCACCACATTTTTGATGAGGCGAGGCTGCGGATTATCGGGGTGTATCTGTACGATCATGGCCTGTAAATCTATCCAAAGGTAGCGCTAATTGCCGCGAGCGCGAGCTGCAGTCTTTCAGCACGGTTTCCTTTTATCAGTTGCCAGGGCACGCCGCTGTTGATTACTACATCTTTGTACTGCTGAAAGAAATATGCCCGCATGTCCGGGTCGGGGTGTTCCCGCAGCGGATCATCTTGCCAGGGTACATCCGTATAGGTAAGCAAATAAAGATCATAGGGCCTTGTGGCGATATGTTGGAGCACCGGGGCGGCACAATGGCCAAACCTATGCTCGCTCCATACTTTGATCACGTAGAGGTCGGTATCGCAGATGAGAAAGCGTTGAGCGTGTGCAAGCAATTTATCTTCTGCCTGCAACTGGCCCAGGGCAATGTTCAGCAGGTCGTGCTCGTCATAGTCACCTTGTCGTTGCGCGAGGTAGGCGCGCGCATATTCTTCTGTCCAGACCGTATTCAGCGCACCGGCAATATCGGCGCACAGGGTACTTTTTCCTGTGGACTCCGGGCCGATCACTGCAATTTTTCTGACGCTCAATCCTCCAGTTTTTTTTCAGTTCTTTTTTTCCAAAGCCCCCTGAGCCATACATTTCCTTTATAGCTCACCCAGGCCGACGCTGCGCCGACCAAAGCCCCTGCCAGAACATCGGTGGGATAATGCTGTCCCAGGTGCACCCGCGCGTACCCTACCGCGCCGGCATACAAAAACGCGGGTGCTACTACATACCACCTTCGATACTGAATGCTTAACTGCGTAGCGGTGGCGAAGGCAAAGGACGTGTGACCCGACGGGAAAGACGGACTTGTGTCATATTCATACGGTATATACTCGGGGTGCTGAACGTAGGGGCGGTCTCTCCTTACGGTGTACTTTAGTCCGTAAACCAGCACGGTATTGAGTATAAGCCCTGTGGCCGATTGCACGGCATATTCAATTTGTTTTTTGTCGCGACCGGCTAATCCGGCTATGCACTGCAAAGCCGGCACGGCCAGAGCAACAGGATAGGTTGATTGGCTCAGTGCATTCATGGCGCCATCCAGAGAAGTGTTACGGTGCACATGCAGGTCCTCGTAGAGATGCACATCAAAGTTCTGGCCGCGGACCGAAGCGGATGTCGCAAGGAAGAGCATTACAAACAATAATCTTTTCAGCATGATGTTTGGCTTTGCCGGTACATGATTTTTTTCCAGCGCAGGTATCCAAAAATAGCTACTACAAACAATACGGCGGTAAGCAGGGCATACATCGGAATGCCTTTATGGAACTGTAGGGGTATGGCAAATAAGTTGGAAAGATTGAGCAGCAGCCAGTTTTCCAGTTTTCGCCTGGCCAGCAGCCACATGCCGGCCCAGGCTGTAGCAGATACCCAGGCATCCCACAGCGGCACATCGGAGGGCGTAAAATGGCTGAGAACGAGATATAAGAAAAGACAGCCCGGCACTATGATGACAGATGCTATCCACCACTCCTTTGTTGTGGTTAGGGTAATGGGCAGAGACGAACTGCCTTTATGTCGAAGCCAATGCTGCCAGCCGTAGATGCTCATGATGAGGTAATAGAGATTGAGAAAAGACTCGGCATAAAGCTTTACATCGGCCAGCACATATACAGAGCAGGTGGTGCTGATGATGCCTGCCGGATAGAGCCATACACTGTTGCGCCAGGCCAGCAGGACCTGCAATATCCCCGTTGCCACGGCTATAAGCTCCAGGAGGTGCTCCTGCACGAGCTGAAATATGGCAGCGGTACTCATGGGTGCAAAATAACGTTCGTAAGTTTATGCAAAGAACTGTATGGCCACAGAATTTGTGCACAATGCGCCGGCCCGTGAGCAACTACGATGGAAAGTGCTGGGCAGCCTGCTCCTCATCCTCGCTGTTGTACATGTGGTGGCAGAATGGAATGAGGTGGGCGACTTCCTTATTTATTATCAGGCATCCGCCGACATCCTTGGGCAGAAGGATATTTATACCCTGATGTATGGTTCTGCCCATCAGTTACCTTATCTCGCTAGTCCTGTGCTGGCACTATTGCTGGCGCCCTTCTCGCTTTTGCCCTATGCGGCAGCAGCGGCCTTGTGGAAGATTTTTTCCCTGGTGCTGCTCTACCGTATATGGATCAATCTGGAGCGTTATTTTCCGCTCTACCGGCTAAGCGACAGGCAATACACAGCGCTGGTCATTGGCAGTTTTGCTTCGGTGTGTTTTGTACTGTATCGAAATCTTCACATGGTTCAGTTCACGATTTTCCTGCTGTTTGTCATGCTTGAGGGGATGCGCCTCACAGAGCTGGGTAAACCGGCAGCCGGAGCTTCGCTGCTGGCTTTGGGAATTGTGGTGAAACTACTGCCTGTGGTGATGGTGCCCTATTTGCTTTACCGGCGCTATTTCGGCGCTGCATTGCTTACCCTCTTATTTACAGTGCTTCTGTTTTTTCTTCCTGTAGTTTTTGGCGGGTGGGATTATTTTACTTTTCTCAACGGTCAATGGCTGGTATCTATCAATCCGGGTAAGGAGATCAATGTGCTCGATTACATGACGGAAGACATTCATACCCTTGCTGCATGGATATCTTCCCTGCTGGTAAAAAATCTGAGTTCCTATCCGGGTGCGCCCCCTTATCGCCGTCATCTGGCCGACCTACCAGTACATACCGTGGTGATCATCATTCAGTGTACGCGCGTTTTTTTTGCTGGTTTTATGCTGTACTTCCTCAGATCGCGGCCTTTTTGTGCAGAGCCGAACAAACAAAAAAGGCTTTGGGAGCTGGCCTATTTATTCATGGCCACTGCACTCATCTTTCCACAGCAGAGAACCTATGCTTTTCTTTTGGTGCTGCCCGCATTATTTTACCTCAACGTGCTGTTGTTTACCAAGTTGAACAGGAAGACAGGCGCAAAGAAAGCGTGGCTAAAAGGAATTTACATGACTGCGCTTGTGGTCTTTAACCTGGAACTATTGCTGGGAAGTTTTCGCGAGCTATACTGGTATTATAAGACGATGACCTATGCGGTACTACTGTTTGTGCTGGTGCTGGCGGTAATCCGGCCCCCGGCGGTAGAAAAGAGATAAGCCTTATTTGGAATTTATTTGTTCAAAACAAAAAATCTTTGTTACCTTTGCGCGAAATTATTTAGGGTAGTCATGTTCGCGATTGTAAACATAGCAGGTCAACAATTTAAGGTTTCTAAAGACCAGGAATTGTTTGTTCATCGCCTCGAAGGAAACGTAGGCGATAAGGTAGAATTTTCAGAAGTTCTGATGTCTGGCAGTGAAAATAATATTTCGTTGGCGGGTGCAGTAAAAGTTCAGGCTGAGATTCTGGATCATCTTAAGGGCGATAAGGTGATAGTGTTCAAGAAAAAGCGCCGTAAGGGATATCAAAAGATGAATGGTCATCGTCAGTATTTGACGAGGATCAAAATCCATGATATTGCATAATTGAAATATTCTTTTGTAAATTCGTAAATAGAGTTATAAAACAATGGCACACAAAAAAGGTGAAGGTAGTGTAAAGAATGGTCGTGACTCGCAGAGTAAACGTCTGGGAGTAAAGATCTACGGTGGTCAGCCTGCTGTTTCGGGAAATATCATCGTTCGTCAGCGCGGCACTGTTTACCATCCTGGTGATAATGTGGGCTTAGGAAAGGACTTTACCATTTTCGCAACTACTGATGGTATAGTAGAATTCCGGAAGACACGCACCAAGACATTAGTATCTGTAAAAGAAGTATCAGCTACAGCCGAGGCCTAACCCCCTCGGCTGTTTGCCATAAAAGTTTTTTTGTTTAACCCTTAAATTCACACAGTTATGGCAACAGCAAAAAAGGCAGCACCAAAGAAAGCTGCAGCAAAGAAAGCAGCTCCTAAAAAGGCTGCGCCAAAAAAAGCAGCAGCACCAAAGAAAGCAGCTCCTGCTAAAAAAGCGGCTCCGAAGAAGGCAGCTGCACCAAAGAAGGCGGCACCTGCTAAAAAAGCAGCAGCCCCGAAGAAAGCAGCTCCTGCTAAGAAGGCAGCAGCTCCTAAAAAAGCAGCAGCTCCTAAAAAGACGGCTCCTGCTAAAAAGAATGCTGCTCCTAAAAAGACAGCCGCTAAAGCAAAGAAGTAAAACGACCTTGTGTTTAGCGAAATTGAAAGAGACTGTTTTCGGACAGTCTCTTTTGTTTTTGCCTGAATGTTGTATTACGAAACACTATATACGTTTTTTAATAAGGTTACAACGGCTTATGTACGGCGTATGTATGGAGTATCTAGGAGTATCTATAAAGAATCGTAGAGCGTTATCTGCTGTATTACTCGTCCTTTATCAGCGTAAAACTCTGCGATGCCTGCGTTTCATCCTCCCTTGTTACGAGCACAGTGACAATATAACTACCCGGTGCATAAGGGCTTATATCGCCGCTGATCTCCCAACACTGACTTCTTGATACGGACGAGAGTTGCTCCCCATTTATGTTTGAAACCGTCATCACTACAGACAAAACAAATTCATTCAATTCAACTGCAAATGGTCCTGCAGTAGGATTGGGATAGATCACGCCATAGAGAGGCTTGTCAGTAGGATGGGCTGGACCATCGTATATACAATTGTACTTGCGCTGTATGCGCTCCCCATTTGCATCATAACTGTAAAAAATGCCGCATACAGTTTGCTGACTTTGTGCTTTGCCAGCGCTGGCGTACACGAACAAAATAATAAGAAAGGTAAGGTGCTTCATGTTATTGTGTTTTTAAAAAATGGAATTTTTTATACGAAATACAATCAAAAAATGAATCTATAAACCGAAATGGAAACCGATGCTGATTGTTATAGGCAAAGGTTCACTGTCAAATTTCACGCTCGGGTTGTTTTTCAACTTATCAAAATCTTTCTGGTATTGATCGCTGCGAAACGGATAATAGACTCCGAAAAACAGCTTATTGGGTGCCCTGCCCACTTTCCAATCTAGCCCCACGCCTGCACTCGGACCATAGTAGGTCTTATTGTACTCAGACGCCCCAGCCACCACAATTACTGCATTGTAGCCATACATAGCTTGTATGGTAGGGCTGAGTTTCTTCTTGGGCAATGCCTTAAACGAAAGACCGCCATTGAAGCCCAGACCTTTGAAATTAAATCCTGCACCGGCAAATATGCCAAGGTAAGGAATGGGTACCGCCTCCACTTTAAAGCCAAGCCCTCCGTAGTCTAAACCGGTACCTAGACCAAAGAATACATTACGCTCCCGTTCATCGTCTCTATACCGCTGCGCCGAGGCAGTATGCAATCCGCAAAAAAGCAGGATGCTGACGATTACTGTAAATTTTATTGAATTCATTGTGTTTGACCTTTGAAACTTGAAATAACCTAAAGCTGCTCTACAAGAAATGTTTTTTGCATATTTAACAGCTTGAGAACTTTAATAATATTTTATTTTAATTCGACATGCGCGAGTTACTTGAAAGAAACCGGTGCACAATGGCGCATGATAAGTCTATTCCCTGCAACCATGTTCACCGAATACGGGGGGAGCCCCCTCTATGCTTCCGGATGACTCGCCCGGGGCAGAATTACTAAGGATAAACAATTGTCCAGTTATTTTTCTCCATCGAATCAACAGTTAATAAATATTTCCGACGGACAATCTGTTCCTGATGATATTGTTCATCACCCTGATACTTAATAAGCGAATCCCGGTTAACAACAAAAAATATCAATACACCTAATGCGTTTTCATTAAACCTTCCCTTCCAACCCTTATCGTATGCAAGACTTATTGTATCTGGAAAACTCATAGAGCATACAGAAAAAGAATTTTTTAGGGTTGTATCTGGATAATCTGTTGAGTAAAACATGTTTATGTTCTCCCCTGTTTTATTAAGAACAGTGATAACACCAATTTCATTATATGTAGGTTTGCAACTATTGCTCAACAAAAGTATCATCAACAATGACACTGAAATAACAAAAAAATTTTTCATAAATGTTAATTTGTGTTAAGGATTCATCCACCAATTGAAGCGCCCAAAAGGAAAATCTGCAATTGACATCAGCCACTGATAGGTTTGGAGGTCAGCACTACCTGGCCAATAGTCTTGCCAACCGGTTAAATCAACCCCTTTTCTCTGAAAATAGTCATGTCCCATATTAGAAGCATTCCGTTCATACCAAGCATTCTCATCATGTTCATCTCGATTAAAGAGACTATTTATACCCCCCCTGGTATAACCCTTAAAGCCATACCTCCTGCTTTGCAGGTAATGCCCGTATTCATGCATAAGGTATTCTGAAGCGGGTTTCAATTTACCATATTTGTCATAAGCTATACCTTCATACTTGAGAACCCTTATGTAGTTTCCTAAATCCTGTCCCCGTTCGGCGTAGCTTGCAGCTACGTCGCAATTAAACCAACAACTCCAAATCAACAAGTCCTTTTGTGCCGGTAAAATATTCCTTAGCGCTACTATAAAGATAATCCTCCTCCCTTTCCACAATTCCCGATCTAACTGGATTCTGATGGATGTAATTCAATTTCTGTTGAAAAAATTTTTCACTGCTTAATTCTATTGCATGGTTCTCATGCGTCCATACCTGGTAACGTTCGTTGCGTTCGTGTTGCGCTGCTGCCTCACCAAATATTCTTAACAGCCATTCCCGTCTGCTTTCCGGCTCTCTTTCTATCGTAGCAATTATTTCCTTACTCGTGTGCCTTTTGAAATCTCGAACGATGGCGGACAAATTGCCTGCTTGTGATGATGCTATCAAATGAATATGGTTGCTCATAATTACATAAGCATGAAGCCTAAGACTCAGTTCGGCGTAGTCTCCGGACTACGTCGCAGCGGCAATTGTTCTCCGAACAATAATATTACATGTTTAACCACCCTCTAAAGTTAGCCACTGCATTTGTTAGAAACCTTGATTTGCAGTCGGGAGACTGCTATCCACTGCGACGTAGTCAGCTACACACAAGCCTTACCTTCAGACTACGCCGAACAGGCAATATCAAATACTTCATAACATTACAAATAATTTAATTTAAATTTATTTTTTTCGCTTTGCTAGTTTTTCTACGGCTTGTTGAAAATCCTTTGGATAAAGTGATATTTCAATGCTTAAATTTAAATTTCCAGCCAGTTTCAATAATTCGTTAGGTATAAACGAAGACTGCGAGAGTACGTTTTCTTTATCAATAGTCATTTCTATACCAAATCTTAATGTAGCATATTCGATTTCCTTTGTTAATCCAACATGTTTAAGCTTAGATTTATTACTCTTTAGAAACTTCACGGCATCTTTTATCTGAGTTTCAAACTCAGTAAAATCAGCATCACTTACTTCAATAGATAAAGCTGAGTACATCATTTTTGCCCCATTAGGTCGATTAGGTGATTTAGCTTCCCCTATGTACCTTTTCTTGTGTGGGCTTAGTTTGCTTTTCTCAACAAACGAATCGATGTCTAATTCTTTTCCGATAATTGACAATACACAACTCATTGAAAATATTTTTTAAATGATTAGGGCCTAAGATAGGGACTCCACCCACAACAGGTATAGGATACCGTATACTCTGAGCTACTTGATTCCAGTCAACAAGAGATCCTGATCCTACCATACTGGCGAGCCCCCTAAAAAGCGTCTAGTTGAGTCACCCAGGACGGAAGAAAATTGCCGGCTTCTTCCTTTCGAATGCCAGTTGAAAACCGGCTGTTCATATATGACACGAGAGCGCTGCGCTAACTCTCGCGCCAGAGAGTGTATGTATAGCCCCAAGTGTTCCGTTGCCCCCTCGCGACCTAGTTAACTACCTAGAGTGCTTGGCTTTAAACTACGCCGAATCGGCACTGTAGATCGCATCTTGCTTTCTAGTCTTGAGTCTCAAGACCAAGAAGACACAGAAACAACTCCCTTTTTCGTAATCATTACCGAAAAAAAGTTATGGTCGAAATTGTTTTTTGAATTTCATAGAAATTTTTTATATTCTTGTTCACTAATAAAAAAGATAAATTAATCTCCTCAATATCTATCATAAAAAAATATAAATCCGGTAAGTTGGGCAAGAGTATTTTACTGTAAGGAAATAACCATGGTGTGATAGTTTGTGTTTGCCTAAATTTTTCGTAATCTCCGGAATTTACTTTATTATTTTCATCAAAATTTACGTTGAATATTAAAGGTAGATTGCCCATATATAATTCAGAAGTTTCATCAAGAATATTATACAGATACAATGTATCAAAATATTCTATTCGACTCAAATTGTACATAATACTAATTATTTCCATTTGTGGGATACTAAAATTCACAGGATGGGCGGAGTAATCTTCCCTGTTCAAAACCTGTAGTAAACTATCTTTCTTGTTAAATATTTTGTAGTAGCTGTTTAACAAATTAGTCGGTAAGCCACTAAGGGATATTTTCATGAAATTATCAATTTGAAGGTCTGTATTTCCATATAATTCTACCATCTTGAAGTTGATTGTGAAAGGTAGGTCCATGATTTCCAAACTGTCGGAAGTAGTATCTAGTACCATTAACTTCTATCCATTGCACGCTGTTTCCGATAGGGGCGGTGATTGTACCATATCTTAAATTGCCGCACATTTCCTTTTTCCGAGATCTTCGTCGATGTTTACTTTTGTTGACTTTTGAGTACACCCCAAAATAAAAATATATAGACCACAAATATATTTCATCTATTTATGTTTTTAGTATTTTAAATATTATCCAAATCATGAGTATAAGCAGACTACCAAATAGGGAATTTAATAGTGGATCGTCGTCCAATATTGCCTTCCAACTCCTAGTAAATCCGGTTAGTAACCAACGAAAAAAGGCGCCAGGAATCAATAACAAAAAGTCTATTATTAATTCTACGATTTGACTCATGGATTAATTTTTTATTCCAGTAGCATCCCACTGACGCGAGATTTCCGAAAGATGTCCCGTGTCCTCTTTATATCGTCTTACGCGATTCTCCTGAAAGGGACTCGCGCACATCAGGGTAATAGCAGTTTGGTTCCATCATCTGTCTGCTTGCAATTTAACTACGGACTAACTGGAAATACTTCCAACAAAATTTTCGAACTTTCATGGTTAAATTTAGGGAATTGCGCCCCAATGCGGGCGAGTCCTTCTCTCCTCATAACATAAAGATAGTCACCCCTTTATTTCGGCTATAAATATTAAGGCAAATCAAAAATATTTCAGAATAACTTTTGCACAACTTCACTTTTTGTGAACTTTCGCTACTTTTACATCATGATATGAAAGTCCATTTGATAAAAGAAAAAAACAATCAGGGATTACATAGCTGGGAATAGTGGTAACAAGGCATCGTTTGAAGAATGGCTTTCAAAAGTAAAATTAGCTGATTGGACTACCACTGAAGATGTAGTTCAAACTTTCCCTTCTGCTGATTTTTTAGGCAATAGTTCTGACAGAGTGATTTTTGATACTGCAGGGAATAAGTACAGGATGATTTGTAAATATTCATTTGGCAGCACAAGTATCAGATTGTATGTATGCTGGATAGGCACTCATGCAGCCTATGACAAAGTTTGCAAACAGGAAAAACAATATACGGTCTTTGACTATTAAAATAAGTGCTATGGAAACATTGAAATATAAAATAATTAAATCCAAAAAGCAATACAATGAATATTGCCAGGCACTTCACGATTTGGATTTTGCTACAAAAAGGAAAACCAAAGCAGTAGAAGATGAAATGGAATTGCTCACTTTTTTGATTGAAAAATACGATGAAGAAAACAGCAATTTTGAAATACTTGAACCTATTCCATTACTAAAGTCTCTGATGAAAGAGCATAAAATGAAGGCGGTTGATTTGGCAAAGCTCCTGAATGTAAGCGAAGGCTTGGTTTCTGACATGCTTAATTACAAGAAGGGCTTATCAAAAGATACCATCCGCATTCTTTCAGAGAGGTTTAAATTGAACCAGGAGGCGTTTAACAGACCCTATGAATTGCATGTGTCTGTAAGCTCCAAGTTTAAAGATGCAAAAATGATGAACACAAGGAAGAAACTGGCTATACCACCCAGTGCGGGGTACAGTGGGCGGTGAAAACGGTGGCAAAGCAAGCAGGCATCATCAAGACATTTCACAACCACCCCGCCCTACGGGCACCCCGCCTTAATAAGGCAGGGAGTTGCCCAACTTCAGTTCTTTGATGCAGCTTAATCGAAGTGCTCAAGCGGGGACAATCCTTCCCTTCACAAGGGAAGGTGCCCGAAGGGCGGAAGGGTTGGATCTGAATTCCTATCATTTGTCAACATACCACGCAACGTCCGTTACATTAGCACATTAGCACATTAGTACATTAGCACATCAGCACACTAGCACATCAGCACACTAGCACATTAGCACATTAGCACATTACTTAATCACCCCGAGCTCTTTCCCCACTTTTGTAAAGGCGGCGATTGCCCTATCGAGCTGTTCACGGTTGTGCGCCGCAGAAATCTGCACACGAATACGCGCCTGACCTTTTGCTACCACAGGATAGAAAAACCCGATCACGTAGATGCCTTCGTCGAGGAGTTTTGCAGCCATTTGCTGCGCCAGCACGGCATCATAAAGCATGATGGGTGTGATAGGGTGCGTGCCGGGCTTTATATCAAAACCTGCTTCGGTCATCTTACTGCGGAAGTACGTGGTATTGTCTTCCAGTTTGTCGCGCAGCTCCGTGGTTTGGCTCAGCATATCGAGCACGGCAATAGAAGCGCCCACTACCGATGGAGCCACGGTGTTGGAAAATAAATAGGGACGGCTACGCTGCCGCAACATTTCGATCATTTCCTTCTTGCCGCTGGTAAAACCGCCCGATGCTCCACCGAGTGCCTTACCTAATGTGCCGGTAATGATATCTACACGGTCCATAACGCCGCAAAGTTCATGTACCCCTCTGCCGGTCTTTCCCATAAAGCCGGATGAGTGACTTTCATCAATCATCACCACGGCATCATATTGATCGGCGAGGTCGCAGATCTTATCGAGTTGCGCAATGGTACCATCCATAGAAAATACAGAATCCGTTACGATCATCCGCGTACGCGCATCTTCCAACGACTGCAACTGAGCTTCGAGATCTGCCATATCATTGTGACGATAGCGGGCGCGTTTCGCTTTACATAGACGCACACCGTCTATTATTGACGCATGGTTCAGTTCATCAGAAATGATAGCATCTTCCTCTCCCAGCAAGGGCTCGAACACACCTCCATTGGCATCAAAGCAGGCAACGTAAAGAATAGTATCCTCCGTGCCGAGAAATTCAGAAAGCTTATGCTCCAGTTCTTTGTGAATATCCTGTGTGCCGCAGATAAAGCGTACGGAGCTCATGCCATAGCCGCGCTCATCAACCGTTTTCTTGGCAGCTTCTAGCACGCGGGGATGGGAAGAAAGTCCCAGATAATTATTGGCACAGAAGTTCAACACCTTTTTGCCATTTACGGTAATCTCGGCTCCCTGCGGAGATTCGATAATGCGCTCTTTTTTATAAAGTCCTGCATTTTCTATTTCCTGAAGTTCGTTGTGTAAACGCTGGTAGAACGACTGACTTGACATATTGCCCAATGATTTTATCCGGCAAAATAAGCATAAAGCGGGCAGATAGAAAACGCAGTGTAGCTGCAGATGCCTTTGCTCCAAAAATTAGTTAAATCAAATCTGTAACAAGAATGCAGATAGTGCGATCTACTACATTTGCAGATTAGTCAAATTCTCTTGTTTCGATTTCTTTTTACCATAATGCTGGCCCTGTTGTCAGGAATATCTTCGGCGCAGGTGCTGAAAGGCGAGGTTGTAGATGGCGAATCCGGCAAGCCGTTGCCCATGGTCGCGGTGTATAACTCAAGAAGTCAGCAATATGTCTATACCGATGTTGCGGGCCGTTTTTCTATTTCCGCAGAGCCGGGAGCGATTATCAGTTTTAGCTGTATCGGGTACAAAACACAAACGAAGGTTGTGCCCGTTTCTGATGGTACGGCCACCATGCATATAGACCTCTTTAAGCTAAGTTATGAATTGGATGAGTTTGTTTATCATCCCCTGTACACGCCCTATCAGATGGACTCTATGGAAAGGAAAAGCACATATCAGCGCGCGCTGGCAAGAGAACGTGTAAAGAGCGTCATGTCACCGGTAACCTTATTGGCGGATATGCTTTCCAAAAAAAGCAAACAGGTATATCGCTTCCAGAAGAATTTTAACTACTGGGAGACGATGAAATTTATTGAGTCAAGGTATTCGCCCGAGCTTGTTACCCAAATGACGGGTCTCACGGGCGACACGGCTGCCTATTTCATCAATGCGAACCCCATGCCCTATGACTATGCAAGAGTGGCATCCGACCTTGAGCTGAAAATGTGGATACGGGAGCATTACCGGGAATGGATCAAGCATCCTGAGTTCGAGAAAATGCCGCAAACTGCGGATTCCACCGCTGTGCAAAGCAAGTAAGCAATCCTCGCCATTCCGCGCAATAACGTTTTCGGACATTTTTTAAAATGGGCATCTTCTACATGCGGATTGCAAATCCGCAACATCCTTTCGTTCAGAATGCCCCTTCGAAACATTCTGAACAACGAGAACAACGAGAGTCCGCCAATACAAAAGTCACTTTGCCCCGATTATAAGCCAAATTGAAAACCGATACTGATCGCAATGGGCAGGGGCTCATTGTCGAACTTGATCATAGGATTTGATTTCAGCGCGTCGAGGTCTTTTTGATATTGTTCGCTACGGAAGGGAAAATAGACGGCGAAGAATAATTTGTTTGGCGCTCGGCCCACTTTCCAATCTAATCCTGCACCGACACTCGGCCCATAGTAGGTTTTACTGTAGCGATCCGCGTCTTTGACCACTATGACGGCGTTATAGCCATACATAGCCTGCAGCGTAGGGGTGACCTTGTTTTTGGGAAGCACCTTGAAGGAAAGTCCGCCATTGAACCCCAGACCCTTAAAATTGTAACCCGCGCCCCCAAATATGCCGAGGAAGGGAAAGGGTACTACTTCGAGCTTTAGTCCTATACCACCAAAATCAAGGCCGGTACCGGGTCCGAAAAAGAAAATGCGTTCTCTGTCGGGGTCTGCATATCTCTGTGCCTGAAGAGTTCCGGGTCTGGAAAGGAATAAGGCAGCGGCAAGGGCGACTACTTTGGTAAATGTCATTACGAGTTGATTTATAAGTTGTTAAAGAACAAGATAGTGCCTTTTTATTGAACACACTACTTTTTCACTGGTGCACACGAACTGCCAAAAATGTTTGGCATTTAGCGCACGGCCGATATGCCCTGAACCGACAAAAAAGCAAGAGGTGCCGGATTTTTGAAGCGTTGAAGCGCTTTGCCATAACCAACGCACATATCCCCATCAGTTCAATCCTTCCGCGGGCTTTGCGCTTTTGCCTAACTTGCAGCCTCTATGATTCCGCAGTGGCAAAAAGGTATTGTACGACAGATGGAACAGGCTACGCCCAACACGCGGCGCTATTGGATTGAACTTCCTGAAACAGAAAATTTTTCCTTTAAGCCCGGTCAGTTTGTTACGCTCGATCTGCCTATACACGAGCAGCGCAACCGCCGCTGGCGCAGCTATAGCATCGCCTCGGTGCCTGATGGCAGCAATGTAATAGAGCTGGTCATTGTGCATGTAGAGCATGGTGCCGGCACCAACTATTTTTTTAGTGATGTAAAGGAAGGCTGTGAGTTAACGCTCCGTGGACCGCATGGCATCTTTACGCTGCCGCAGCAGATAGAAAAAGAGATGTTTCTTATTTGCACAGGCACGGGTATTGCACCTTTTCGCAGTATGGCAAAATACATTCACCGCCACAACCTGCCGCACCACAACCTCCACCTGATATATGGCTGTCGTACTAAAGACGACTTGCTCTATGCCGATGAAATGCAACTCCTCGAAAAGGAATTGCCAGGTTTTCGCTACCATCCTACGCTTTCGCGCGAGAGCTGGAGCGGACGTACCGGATATGTGCATCATGTATATGAGGAGCTATGTAGCGACCGGCAGCCCGCAACTTTTATGCTCTGTGGCTGGAGGAATATGATTGATGAAGCCAAACACCGCCTGCTGGATATGGGCTACGATAAAAAAGATATTCACCTCGAGCTTTATGGCTGATGCACCCGTGGTTAGCGGCTCGGGCCACGCTATAAAGGCCTTGCAGGTACAGTAGGCAGATGAGCCAGCTCTGCCTTTGGCATGTTCTTTTTTATTTATTGTCCTACAGCCAACCCCTGTAAAACACTGCTGCTATGACTTCTGGAAAAAGAGTGCTGATCGTCTCAAACAGGCTTCCTGTAAAGATCACCCGAAAAGACGGGGAGATCGCCTATCAAACCAGCGAAGGCGGTCTGGCAACCGGACTGGGCAGCATCTACAAACAAGGCAATAACTTATGGATCGGATGGCCCGGCGCGGATCTTACAGATGCCGAGAAGGCTGGGGTCACACAGGATCTTTCCGTCCAGAATCTCTTTCCGGTATTTCTCACGCAGCAAGAGATCAATGATTATTACGAAGGTTTTTCCAACGAAACCCTGTGGCCTTTGTTTCACTATTTCCCCACTTATACTGAATATAATCCTCAGTATTGGGAAGGCTATCAGAAAGTAAACCGGAAATTTGCCGATGCTATCATTAAGTCGGCCAGCAAGGAAGACGTGGTGTGGATACACGATTATCAGTTGATGTTGGTGCCGCAAATGGTGCGCGAGGCAATACCCGAGGTGAGCATCGGATTTTTTCAACACATACCTTTTCCGTCCTATGAAGTCTTTCGGCTGATCCCCTGGAGGAAGGAATTGCTTAACGGTTTGCTTGGGGCCGATGTTATTGGTTTTCACACCTATGATGACGTTCGCCATTTCATCAGCGCGGCTAACCGTATTACCGGTCTGAACAATGTGGCCAACGAGGTAGGAGTAGATAGCCGTACGGTGGTTGTAGATGCCTTTCCCATAAGCATCGACTATAAAAAGTATCGCTCGCTGGCCGAAGATGCCAACACGCGTAGAAATGAACGCAAGCTTCGCCAGCTTATCAACCACAACAAGCTGATCATTTCGATCGACCGGCTCGACTATAGCAAGGGTATTATAGACCGGCTGCGGGCTTATCAGCTCTTTCTCGAAAATCACCCGGAGCTGCGGGGTAAGGTTTCGATGATACAGTTGGTGGTACCCTCGCGCGACAACGTGCCGAAATACAAAGAGCTGAAAGAAGAAATGAACCGAATGGTCAGTGAGATCAACGGAAGGTTTTCGACCCTCGGCTGGCAACCCATACAGCATTTTTACCGCTCCTTTCCTATCCATTTGCTCTCGGCGTTGTACAAGGCCGCCGATGTGGCATTGGTGACGCCCATGCGCGATGGAATGAACCTGGTGAGTAAAGAATTTATTGCCAGCAAGACCGATCAGCATGGCGTATTGATCTTAAGCGAAATGGCCGGCGCCTCACGCGAACTTTCAGAAGCCATCATCATCAATCCTAACGATGTCTGGGATTTTTCCGAAAAGATATTTCTGGCCCTCAACATGCCCGAGGATGAGCAAAGACGGCGCATGTCGGCCATGCAGCAGACAGTATCGCGGTTTGATATTTTCAATTGGGTGAAGAATTTCATGGACAAGCTTACTGAGGTGAAAGCCCAGCAGCAGGCCATGCTCACGCGCAATATCAACACTTCCATCCGTCAGAAAATTGCCATCAGTTACTACTATGGCATGAAGCGCATTATTTTTTTAGACTATGATGGTACACTGGTGCCTTTTAATAAAAACCTTTTGGGCGCTGTGCCCGATGAGCCTTTGCTGGACCTGCTGAAAAAGTTGTCTGCCGATCCGCACAACAAAGTAGTCATCACCAGCGGCAGAGACTACCAGACCCTCGACAAATGGCTTGGTCATCTGCCCGTTGACATCATTGCCGAACATGGTGCCTGGTATAAAGACCATGGGAAATTCTGGCGTAGCCGGCGCGATCTCAACGATGCCTGGAAACAAGAGATCTATAGCGTCATGAATCAGTATGCCCGCCGCACCCCCGGGGCTGCCATAGAAGAAAAAAGTTATTCCCTGGCCTGGCACTACCGCAAGGTGGAAAATGGCCTGGGCGATCTGCGGGCGCAGGAACTTACGGCAGATATGAAACATCTCGTAGCCGACCGCGGACTACAGTTGCTGCAGGGCGATAAGGTCATTGAAGTGAAAAGCATTTCGGTGAATAAGGGAAGAGCAGCAAAACGCTGGCTGGAGAAGGAAGAGTATGATTTTGTTATGGCAATAGGTGATGATCCTACCGACGAAGACACTTTTAAAGTGATGCCCGAAGGTGCAATCACGATAAAGGTGGGCAGCAAAATTTCTGCTGCTGCTTATTTCCTGAGCACCAGCGAAGAGGTGCGGGCACTGCTGTTGGAAATGATCAATTCGCCACATACGGTAGATGAGGCACATCAGTTGCTCAAAGAAGCGAGCTAAACGCCTTGCACCATCGTATTCTCTATTCGATAAAGCCCGGATAATCCAGTTTTTTGGCTATCCGGTAGGCTGCATTCATGAGCCCTACATGGCTATAGGCCTGTGGAAAATTACCCCACTGACTTCCATCCTGCGCATCCACATCTTCACTTAGTAGTCCCAGATGATTGGTAAAACGCAACAGATTGTTGAAGTTTTCTATAGCCTCTTCCACACGCCCTACGCAGGCAAGAGCTTCTACATACCAGAAGGCGGTGATGAGAAATGTTGTTTTGGGTTTGCCAAAATCGTCGGCGACTACATACCTGTAGAAAAGTCCGTGCTCTGCTTTTAATTCTTTTTCCACTGCAGACAAATGGTCTCTGGCCCGCTGCGACGAAGGATCGAGATAATGCATCATGATCAGCTGCAGGGTGCTCGCATCGAGTGCTTCAATACCGTCTGCCATAGTATATACTTTCCGCTTTTCATCGTAGCAGCTTTCTATACGTGCGGCAGCCTGGTGCATCAGCTTTATGGCACGTTCCAACAGATGTTCGTCGCCAATATGCCGCGCCATTTTTATAGCGGCTTTGCACCCCGCCCATTGAAAAAGATTGGTGTAGCAGTGATGGTGGGCTAGTGTGCGAAACTCCCAGATGCCCGCATCTGCTTCATCAATAGTTGCCTCTATCTGCGTGAGTATTTCATTGATCCACCGCGACGAATCCTGTCTTTCTTCAAAAATAAACCGCCGGTCGGTGTACAGGGGCAACAAAGAAAGCATCACCTGCCCGTAGGTATCGTTTTGTATATGCTCCACAGCCTGATTGCCGACACGTACGGGTTTATTGCCTTTATAACCTTCAAGGTCCAGTATTTTTTCTTTGAAATCGGCATTCCCGGTTATGGTGTACAGCGGGTTGTAGCGTCCGCCTTCGCGGGTAGGAAGGTTGGCAATAAAATGAAAGTATTGTTCGCCTTCCTCAAAATGACCAATATTGTTGAAAGCATTGAGAATATAGTAAGCATCACGAAGCCAGCAATACCGATAGTCCCAGTTGCGCCCGCTGCCATCGTATTCCGGAAGGCTTGTGGTACTTGCAGCTATTATGGCGCCGGTATCTTCATACTGATGTATTTTTAACGCCAGTGAGGAACGAATGACCTGGCTCTGATAAAAGTTGCCGATACCGGTATTTTTGATCCAACCGCGCCAGTAGGCTATGGTTCTTGTCAAAAAATCTTCTGCGGTGGTGAGCAAAGGCGCCTCAAGCGGCAGCCCATAGGTGAGCACCAGATATTTGGTTTCGTTCAGCACAAAATGCTGTTCGTCGAGGATGAAATTGGTGGATACATTGGAGGTAAGACGCAAAGGGCGTTCGAGCCCCACAAACTCAATGTGGTTGCTGCCTTGCAAGGGGGTTAAAATGGTTTTGCCGTAGTCGCCCACCGGACGGCAGCTCACTTTTATCTTCGGGCTACCTTCTACCTGTTCTATTTTTCTAATAAACATCAGCGGCCTGAAATATCGGTCGTATAGTCGAAATCTGGGTGCGAAGTCCGTCACCTTATAGCGGCTGCCGTCTTCACATTGTACCTCTGTCACCAGCACGTTTGTATTTTCAATATAGCGTTGCGAAGACGTCCAGTTTCCCTGCGGCTGAATGGAGAATTCGCCTCCTCGTTTCGTATCAAGCAAGCTCCCGAAAACAAAGCTGCTGTCGAAACGGGGCCAGCAAAGCCAGCTTACATTGGTGTCTTTATGAATGTGCGCCAGAAAGCCGCAGTTTCCGATAATGCCGGATTCGTAAATATGACGTGCCATGGGGTGTTTTGAAGTGATAGAATGACGAAAAAAAAGTGCCAGCCAGGTAAGGGTTAAGTAACAGAGAGATACCAGCAGGCATAGTGATGAAGGAAGTTGTTGATCAGCATTACCTTTTTTAACTGTGTGGGCTTGTGCTTTACCTTAAGACTTTCGGGTAAGCCGTCCATCATGGACCGATACAATATTCCCAGGCCAAAAGACGCATCTACCGGATAGGCTCCGCAAAATTGCTTGAAGGAACCTGTGCTCGTGTCTTTGAATAGTTCATGTTCAAGCCGGTCATAAAAGCCTTCCGTACGCAGGTCTCCGCTTCTTCCGGTCAAGACGAAATCAATATCTTCTATTGTGAGCTCGCTGCCGGCGATAAAGTTTTTCACCAGGGAAACCGCTTCTTCAGTATCGCGTGTGGTAAAGGTGAAGATGTTGTGGATAGCCACCGACCGTTCAGCAGGTTGTCCGCTCACGTAAAAAAAAGATGCGCCTTCGCCCGCCAGGCTTCCTTTGTCCGGTGCAGCAAGCACACGCTCCGGCAGCGTCTTCTCATGGCGATATACTTTGGCGGTCTGCATTACGGACAGACTGGTTGCCGTAAGTTCTTCAATGCCACCGACAAGCACGCTTTGTCCGGCATGCTCATTCAAAAACAACGAGGCATTGATCATGGCATGTTCAAAAGAATGCCCGCGGTGTACATAGGTCAGGTTTTGGCCGTGGCATTGTGTGATCAAGGCGATCTGTCCTGCTACCGTATTGTGTGTAGATTGGATGAAGGCTGTAGGGGTTAGCATTTGCTCATCCTGATCAATCATTTTTGAAAGAAATACCTCGGTATCGTGCAGGCAGCCCAAAGCCGTACCTACCGACAAGGCATCGGCGTTTTCTTTCCCAGACGACTGCAGGCAGATTTTTGCAGCGCCTATGCCCATCCTTACCGCTTTGCTCATTCTTCTAAGTTGCATAGGGGCAATCCAGGGGCTGTAGTCCGGCTCTTTGCAGAGCAAACTGTCGGTTTCCTGCTGCGGGGGCAAAAACGGAAATCCTGTCGCATCGCTGCTTCCTGCTGCACTTAGCATGCCGGCTCCGTGGATGTATATTTTCATGCTTTTGAAAAGACTAATGATGAACAATTGCCGCCAAAGCCAAATGAATTGGATAACACATGGCGAAGGTTGCGCCCGGTGAGGAGTTCGGTCACGGGCTTCCAGTTCAGGTCCTGCATCTGTTTTTGCCACCGCAGGTTTGGAAAGACAACACCATCGCGCAGGGCAAGTGCGCAGAATACGGCTTCTACACCGCCGCAGCCGCCCAGGGTGTGCCCCGTATATCCCTTTGTTGAGGAGGCCAGGGGAACCGCGTCGCCAAAGATAGCAGCTATCGCTTTCCCTTCCGAACTGTCGTTGTTGGCTGTGCCCGTGCCGTGCAGGTTGATGTAGTCAATGTCCGCGGGCGAGAGGCCTGCTGTCTGAATGGCCTGCTCCATAGCCAGTTTATTGCCCACACCCTCCGGCGAAGAAGCCGTCTGATGGTAGGCGTCATTGGCATTAGCATAGCCAGATACAATACATAACGGCTCGGCGCCACATTGTTTTGCTGCACGTTCGTTCATCAACACCAGGTATCCGGCGCCTTCCCCCAGGTTCAGCCCTCGTCGCTCATCGTCGAAGGGCTGGCAGGGCTGTCGATCGAGGATCATGAGTGTGTTAAACCCATTTAGGGTAAACCGGGAGAGGCAATCAGCCCCGCCGGCCAACACCACATCGAGCATGCCACTGCGTATCATTTGTGCTCCCATCATAATGCTGTTGGCAGAGGAGGAGCATGCCGTACTGATAGTGCTCACAAAGCCATGGATGCCCAGGTGCTGCGCTACGAGTTCCGTTATCGCACCACATTCGTGATGAATGATCTCACCCACCACCTTTGGGTCATGTTGCTCCTTTATTTCCCGGTAAAGGCCTTCTGTAAGGTCCATACCGCCAACGGTGTTTGCCGATATAAACCCTGTCTTTAGCCCGGCAGTTTTGCCGGCAAAGGGCTGGCAGGCCTCCATGGCCGACACCGCACTAAGCAGGGCAGTGCGCGGATATCCTGCATTCATTCCGGTGAGGGCTGCGAGCTGTTCGTTACTGTATTTTACCTCGCCCACCGGCAGTTCCTCCTGCCAGTGAGTTTTCAAAAAATCAGCCTTACCAATACCGGTGCTGCCAGCTTTGAGCGCCCGCAGACAAGCTTCAGTATCCGCGCCGATTGCTGTAATAACGCCCGTATTTACCCCATAAACTTTATTCATCAAAAACCTGAGTTTGCACCCACGAATATAAAGACATCTTGTTGCCTGTAGCATCAGCTTCAGAGGTAACATAATAAGAAGAATGCTTGCGGATACAAAAATCCTATTAACCCCAACTTAAGTCTCCGGTATATGCCCTTGGATGGTTGCTAATGCCGGTGCATGCCATAACCGCAAATGGCTATTCTTGAATTTGCTAAATATTTTTATGTTTGCTTTTGGTTAATGATTTTTTAATTGAATTCTTATAGATTCGAAAGCATGGGCATGGGCGAAGAAGCAAGGATAACAAGGACAGTTTTTGTTGAACCGGCTCAAGGGCAGGTTGCGGTCGCTTTGCGGTTTACGCATCCGGTCATTATGTCGGCAACTTACCAACTGAAGGTTTTTTCGGATAGGGGGTCATCTTCGTGTTTGCTGAAGGCCGGTTCGAATACAGATGATCATGACGAAATGATTGGAGTTCCGGCCGACTGGCTGGCTACAGGGGTGGTGGATGTAGTGCTTAGCGTTGAGGTCGAAGGGCAGCAGTACGAAGCCTATCCGCACTATGACATTGTGATGGAAATTTACCAGCAAGGAAAATTAGCGGGCTTTACCCATGAGCAAGGCGTGCTCGATGGGTCGCGCCGGCAGATGGATCTGGTCTTGCGGCTGAGGTGCGGTGCGGCGGAGAAAAGGGCCTAAAATAGCTCCGGCCCCGGCAAAACTTAGGGTACTAAAACAAAATATACATGGCTATTACAGAACAACAGTACAAGAAGGTGGCTTCCAGCCTGGGTTGTGAAGTAGCGTCGATTAAGGCGGTTGAGAAAGTGGAATCGAGCGGAAATGGTTTCCTAAAAGATGGCCGGCCAAAAATTCTATTCGAAGGTCATATATTTTGGAAACAATTGCTTGCCATGGGTAAGAACCCCACAGCGCTGAGGAAGGGCAACGAAGATATTCTTTATCCTACCTGGAATATCGATGTTGTGCGGCCCTTATACAAACTCGATCAATACCAAAGGCTCGAAAAAGCCAAGAAGATAGACGAAACGGCAGCTTTGAAATCTGCCTCCTGGGGAGCCTTTCAGATCATGGGTTTCAACCATAAGGTATGTGGATTTGCCACGGTACAAAAGTTTGTTCAGGCGCAGCAGGATGAGTTCGAACAACTCAGCGCCTTCGCCAATTATCTACTCAACACGCACCTGAGCGTCAATCTGAAACACAAAGACTGGAAAGGCTTTGCCAGAGGTTATAACGGTCCGGATTATTGGAAGAATAAGTATGATGTGAAGCTTAAAGCGGCCTACCAGATGTTTGCGAAGGTTTGACGCTTCGGAAATAACCTTTTCCAAAGGGATTTTTTTCCTCCTTTTTAAGTTCAATTTTATGATCCACGTACACGACATCTTTGTTTGCAAACCAGGCATGGCTTCGAAGCTTGCAAAAAAATTTAAAGAAGCCATGGAGGGCGATACCAGCCTTGTACATATTATGACCGACATGACAGGCACCTACAACAGGGTAATCATGGTGACGCAGTTTGAAAACCTCAGCGACTATGAAAAAAGTTGGGAGAAATACCAGCAGCAATCTGAGGAAATGAAAAAAATGATGGAGAAGATTGAAGGCTATCAGGAAATGTTTCTCACAGGATCGCGGGAAATTTTTAAAGTCTGGTAAATGTCCACAGCCTATTTCTAACAAAGGTTGGTTAGGAACACCCCTACCCAAGTAGTTACCAATGTATGCTGTATTTTATTTTGCTAACGCCGTGGGTGTGAAGGCTGCACCGTTTCCGTGTTTTGCGATCCAAAACATACTCAGGTTCGCCTGTTGGTCGTAGGCGTCCACCCAGCCGCAGAGACAAGCATCCATTTCACGATGTTCGAGCAAGTCTTTTACCCAGAAATAAATTTCTGCCGGATCAAAAGAATCCTGCACCAGACAGGTCTGCTCGCCCTTGAAACCATGGCGGATGCAGATTTCTCCCAGCATGATATTGCTTAGGGTATAGACAAATAGGGCCGGGCTTGGGATGTCGGAAACGGTTTCCTGATAGCGCTTGTCAACGTCAAGGCAACCATGCCGTGTAGCCAGCACCACCGCTATTTTCTCTTTGTCGTTTCCCTCATAGAGAAAGCTTTCGCTTTGCTTCAACAGTATTTCTGCTCCCAGCCATGCCCATTTGCTCAAGATATCCATCTTGAAAAATTTAGGATAGTTTCCGGGCAAAGAACGGTAAGCGGCTTCCGGCGACGATGTGTCAATAGCCAATGGCTTTTTGTCGCGAAGCATCACGCCCTCGCGGAGAACAACACTATGCAGGATAGAAAGATTCACTAACTAAATAGAGCGGTTGCCTATGCTGAAGCCTTTTGTGTGGTAAGGTAGCGACTAAGCGTGCGCACGTTTTTCTCGTGATTTTTTACAAATGGATTATTGTCATCCCACACATAGCCCGCCAGCACCGAGCAAATTTGTGACATGATCTCGGGGTTGCGGTTTTCTGCAAAGAAAATGTTGAAAAGACTACCATCATACCATGCATTTACATAGGTACGAAACACGTCTACGCCTGCCATCATTTGTTTCATATACTCATTTTCCCAGTCCACCGGTTCGCCCCGAAGATGCCGGATGACAAGGTGTGCGGCCAGTTGTGCCGAGACGGCGGCCAGTGTCACACCCGATGAAAACACAGGATCGAGAAACTCTGTTACGTTGCCGGTCAGCACAAACCCTTCGCCGTAAAATGTATCAGTGGTTACACTCCAGCTTTGCAGCGTGCGGGGTTCCCATAGCATTTCTGCATTGCCGAACCGGTCTCTTAATTCGGACTGTGCCTGTATCAGTTGGCGAAATTGTTCTTCCGGTGTGCCTTCATATTGCTCAAAAAACTCAGGACTGCCTACATAGCCCACCGAGGTATTGCCGTTCGAGAAAGGGATGACCCATATCCAGGTCGCAGGGTCGTGTACAAATATGGTAATACGGTTGGGCTCAACCGCCGCGCTTCGATTGGGGTCGGTGAGGTGGCAGAAAAGCGTTTTGCGGGCCGCCTGCGACGAAGCGCGTTCAAGGCCAAACAACTTCGGTATTACTCGTCCATAACCGCTGCCATCCACTATGAATTTTGCTTCGATCTTCTGCTCATTTCCGTCGGCAGTTTTCACTACGATCACCGAGTGGTCGCTGAAGATCTGAATGTTTACAACTTCGGTTTCATAATGGATCGGTATATCCATCTTCACACATTCATCGGCCAGTGTAGTATCAAACTCTGCCCGTGGCACCTGCCAGGTCCAGCTCCAGCCCGGGGTAAACTGCTGAGAGAAATTGAAATCGCAAACCTGACCTTCCATCACGAACTTGGCGCCGTCTTTCTGTTGGAAATGTTTTGCCTTCACTGCATCCAGAAATTTCGCTTCTTCCAGGGCTTCCATACACCGAGGCAACAGGCTTTCACCAATCACAAATCTGGGAAACTTCATTTTTTCAACGATCTGAACGGAAAGGCCGGCTTGCTTGATAATCGAAGCGGCTATTGTTCCTGACGGACCGGCACCTATTACCAATACGTCTACTTTTGTAATGCTATTCATAAGGGGTAAATTTCCATTTAAAAATCAGTGCTTAAATGGGGATCGGGTAATAAAGTTATTTCTTTTGCAGTTCCAAAACAGTATGTCCGAGGCCAATGTTATCTTTTTGTTTAACAACGGCAAAGCCCGCCTCATCAATAAATCTGAAGAAAACCTCGCTGTCATACATCTGACTGTTGCCATTGGCCATCGTGGTGAAATAGAGTGAAGTCATTTGGAGGCTAAAGGCAGAAGCCGGGAATCGCTGTACGTCCCAAAAAGTTTCGTTAATGAAAATACGGCCATCTGCAGACAAAGCCTGATGACATTTTTTTAAGATCGAAACTATTTCCGCATCGGCAAAACAGTCCAGAAACTGGCTCATCCAGATCACATCATACCCGGAAGGCAACTCCGTTTCCGGCAATAATACATTCCGCGGATTATAGGTCACACGGTGCCCGAAGCCGGCATCTTCGATGTTTTTTCGGGCCACTTCCAGTTGTATGGGCAAATCTACAAGGCCCACTTCCACTTCCGCATCGTATTCCAGACAAGCAAGGGTGAACTTGCCCGTGTTGGCACCGATATCCATAATTTTTTTGGGCCTGCCTGCAAACACAATGGGCAGCGCCTCCGGAAAAGCATTGTCTGAGTAGTAATGATCGAATTTGAACCAGCTTGTTTTTGCAGGTTCAGGAAGTTTGGAAAGACCCTGATAAATAGTGTCCCAATTGCCAAGGTGATGCAGACCACGCGGCTGACCTGTTTCGAGTGAGGCTTCAAGATCGGCAGCGCCTTCGTAACATACATCGCGCATAAAGTCTGTATTGACTACAGACATGTGATGGTTGATAAAAAAGTGGCCGGTCTTACTGAGGAAATAACGGCCCTCTCGGCGCACCACCAGGCCAATGCCCAGTCCGGCCTCCAGCAATACCCGCACGGCATAATGGCTCATGCCCACTATCTGTTTTACGCCTTCTATCGAAATGCCTTCATCGCGGGCATTATCCACAGCACGCAGTATGCCTTTGTCCCTCAGCAATACTGAGGCCTGAAAGATATAAGGTGCGAAGGCAATGAACTGCGCCCGTGATATTGCTTCGACAGCAGACATCTTATCTTCTTCGAAAAGAGATGCTTTCTTTACCGGTGTATCGATCATATAAAAAATTGCTAAGCTTCCAAAAATACGTAAGAATCAGCGGGTTCGGCTCAAGAGTGACAGAATTGCCCGTAAAATATTAAACGAATCCCTTCAACCCAGGAAAAACGGCCACAATCGGGCCGTTTGTTGCAAAACTGTGGGGGAAGATTTCTACTCTTCAAGCGCATGGACGCTGCGCAGCAGGCGCTTCCAGCGAATACCATGTTCTCCGTAGCTCAGCCATACAAACCAGGCCTTGCCCACAATATGATCTTCAGGTACAAAACCCCAGTAGCGGCTATCGAGTGAGTTGTGACGATTATCGCCCATCATCCAGTAATAATCCATCTTGAACGTATAGCTTGTAGCCGGTTTTCCGTTGATGATAAACTGTCCGTTGCTTTCCTGAAAGTCATTGCCTTCATACACATCAATGATGCGGCGATACAGAGCAATGTTCTGAGTTGTTAACTGTACCGTGCTCCCTTTTTTGGGAATCTGCAGCGGGCCAAAGTTGTCAATATTCCAATGGAAATGTGCTGTGTCGTGGGGGAAAATAATCGGTAAGGGAAGCATTTCTCCGGCTTTGCTGATCACTGGGATAAACCGGACCACCTGCGGCATCTTTTGCACCTTGGGCACCATTTCATTTTCTATGTACAGATGATATCGGTTTCCGGAAACCGCCGCCACTTCAACACCATATTCGTCGAGTGCATCTTCGTCGAGAGGGCTTCCGTTGGTAATGACCTCATAGTCCATTTTTGAGTGTGGAAAAAGAGGCGACTGCTGTCCGTTCACAAACACCACACCGTCCCGGATCTCAAGCGTTTCGCCGGCAATAGCTACGCACCGTTTGATGTAATTGTCGGTTTTATCCACCGGCCTTGTCTCGATCGTGTATTTTGTATGCACTACGTTTCGGCCTTCCTGCATCACCGCCAGATAGTAATCTTCCTCCGGCCTTTCCTTCATAATAGTATCTCCTTCCGGAAAGTTGAAGACGACTACATCATTACGTTCTACATCTCCAAATCCCCACCAGCGATGATAGTCCCATTTCACCGCATCGCTATAAGATTTTCCGCCAGTCACAGGCATGGTATTGTGCACCAACGGCACAGAGAGCGGCGTCATAGGGATGCGCGGACCATAAGAGATTTTACTAACAAAGAGATAGTCGTTGACGAGCAAACTGCCTTCCATAGAGCCTGTTGGGATGGTATAGGCCTCTACCAGAAAAGTGCGGATAAGTGTGGCGGCCACAATCGCAAAAATTGCAGCATCAAGCCACTCGCGCGCTACCGATTTTTTCTTTTTTTCTTTTTTATTGTCGGCTTTTTCTTTTCTCCAGAAAGCAAGTCGCATGAAGGATAAATATTATGAGGCGTAAAAGTAGCAACTAAATGCACAAAAAATCTTAAGAATGTGCTAAGACTCGCGCAGGGTTCCGGCGACTCCGACAATTCCGGTCATTGAGTAAGTCCACCAATATTTTTTACTTTGCCGAAACAAAAAATCTAAGCAATGGCTCGTTCCGTTACCATATTAGGTGCAGGGTTGGTAGGTTCTCTGCTTTCCATTATTCTTAAAAAAAGAGGCTATGAAGTAACCCTTTATGAACGCCGTCCGGATATGCGCAAAGCAAGCATCGCCGCTGGTCGTTCCATAAATCTTGCTATGAGTGCTCGAGGATGGAAAGCGCTCGACCTTGCCGGCTTGCGTAGTGATATGGAAATGTTGGCCATCCCGATGAATGGACGCTACCTGCATCAGGCAGATGGCAGCGCAGCGTTTCAGCAGTACGGAAAGAATAATGAAGCGATCTATTCGGTAAGTCGCGGCGAGCTCAACAAAAAGCTCATGACACTCGCGGAGCAGGAAGGGGTGAACATACATTTTGAACATCGCTGTACCAAAGTGGATGTGTACAGCAATACCCTGCATTTTGAGCTACCCGACGGAACCACCAAAACTGAGGTTGCAGATCTGCTTTTTGGTGCCGACGGTGCGTTTTCTGCGCTCCGCAATTCTTATGTTACCATGGAGCGGGTAGATGCTTCGCAGTTTTATCTGGAGCATGGTTATAAAGAATTAAACATTCCACCCAATGAAGATGGCAGCCTGCGCATGGAGAAAAACGCCCTGCATATATGGCCGCGCAAGAATTTCATGCTGATAGCCCTGCCGAACACTGATGGCACATTTACTTGTACGCTTTTCCTGCCGTTCGAAGGTGAAGTATCTTTTGCAGCGCTGAAAACGGAGGAGGATGTGAAAAAGTTTTTTGCCACACATTTCCCCGATGCGGTGCCGATGATGCCTACGCTTATCGAAGACTTTTTTGGCAATCCCACATCTGCACTGATCACCACGCACATCAAGCCCTGGCACTTTAAAGACAAAAGCGCATTGATCGGTGATGCCGCACACGCCATAGTGCCTTTTTACGGACAAGGTATGAACGCAGGTTTCGAAGATTGCACCGTGCTTGCGGGACTGCTTGATGCCTATGGAAGCGACTGGAATACCATCCTGCAGCACTACGACCGCATGCGTAAGCCCAATGGCGATGCTGTTGCGCAGCTTGCTTTGCTTAACTTTGTTGAGATGAGGGATAAGGTGGCTGATCCGGTTTTCCTCGAGCGCAAGAAAATTGAGAAGGAGTTAGGAAAGCTTTTCCCCGAGCAGTTTATTTCGGTGTATGAAATGGTTTCCTTCAGCCACATACCTTACGACACGGCACTCCGCTGCATACAGGCACAAGATCAATTGCTCGGTCGTATCATGAACGAAGGTGACTTCTTTGCAAAGGATATGAACAATGGTTTTGACTCTATGCTCCGGAACTGGGTAAACGACTATCATCAGTCGGTACAACAACTGGACTTTGGTAATGAAGGATAAACGCTGGACACTAAAACCTGCCAACGAGAAGCATGTAAAGCAACTTTGTGACGACCTGCACATTCACCCTGCCCTGTGCAGGTTGCTGGCTGTGCGCGGGGTTACAGAATATGAATCGGCAAAGACTTTTTTCCGCCCGCAGTTAGACCATTTGCACGATCCCTTTCTGATGAAGGGGATGAAACTAGCTGTGGAGCGCATACATGAAGCCGTGGAATGGCACGAGCGCATTATGGTGTATGGAGACTATGATGTGGATGGAACGACCTCTGTGGCAGTGGTTTATTCTTTTTTGTCGGAGCAGTATGACGGTGAAATATCCTTTTATGTGCCGCATCGCTACCACGAGGGCTATGGCATTTCCAAAAAAGGAATCGATCATGCACATGCCAATGGCTATACCCTTATGATCACCCTCGACTGTGGTATCAAATCGGTAGAGCTGATCAATTATGCACAGTCGCTTGGCATTGACGTAATTGTTTGCGATCACCACATGCCCGACAGCATCTTGCCACCTGCCTACGCCATACTCAATCCCAAGCAGACAGACTGCCGCTATCCTTACAAAGAACTGAGCGGCTGTGGCATAGGGTTTAAACTGATCACCGCTTTGGCAAAGCACTGGAAGCTGCCGGAGGAAAGGGTTTTGAAATATCTCGACCTTGTAGCCACGAGTATTGCTGCCGATATTGTGCCTATTGACGGTGAAAACCGCGTGCTGGCTTATTATGGCATAAGACGCGTGAACGAAGAACCGTCCTTATCCATCAAGACCTTGAAGGAGCTGGGCAATGTAAACCGCGAACTGTCTATTTCGGATCTTGTATTTGTGATCGGTCCCAGAGTGAATGCTGCCGGCAGAATGGATGATGCGCGGAAGGCTGTGGAACTGTTTGTAGAAAAAGACGAGTTGAAAATTCAGGAGCTGGCGCATCAGCTTCAGTCGGATAATACTGACCGGAAAGAAGTAGATAAGAACATTACCGAAGAGGCGCTTTCGCTGATTGAGAATGATGATGCAATGCAGCGCAGAAAATCTACCGTCTTGTACAAAGAAGACTGGCATAAAGGCGTAGTAGGTATTGTAGCGTCGCGTTTGATTGATCATTACTACAGACCCACCATCATCCTCACACAATCCAACGGAAAAGTGTCGGGATCTGCGCGCTCTGTAAGCGGATTCAACATTTACGAAGCACTTCACGAATGTCGGCACCTCCTCGAAAACTACGGAGGACACTTCTATGCGGCGGGCATGACAATGCACCCGGAGCGCGTGCAGGAATTTTCGGAGAAGTTTGAAGAAGTGGTAGCGAAGACGATTCCCCCCGAGTTGCTGATACCGGAAATAGAAATTGATGCAGAGATCAAACTGACGGATATCAAGCAGCCTTTTTACAATATCATCAAACAGTTTGAACCTTTCGGTCCCACCAATTTGCGCCCTGTATTCCTTACGCGCAATGTTTACGATTACCGCGGTTATTCGAAAGTGGTGAAAGAACAGCACCTGAAATTTGTCGTGCATCAGCACGGCGGAGTGGTGATTGATGGCATTGGGTTTTTCCTTGGTCACCGCGAAGATGTGGTGTGCAGTGGAAAGCCTTTTGATATGGTCTATACCATTGACGACTGCGAATACAATGGTGTGTGGAAACTACAGGTGAAGGTAATTGATGTACGACCAAGTTAATGACGTACATTTTTCTAACTCTTCTAACCCGGAGATAATACAATCAGTGCTATAAAAGTCTATTCACTAATTTTATAAGGAAAATCGAGGTACCTATGAAAGGTGTAAGTTTTGTAATGGATGAAAAAAACCGTCGGAAAGCCGTCATCATCGAAATTAAGACGCTAGAAAAGCATCAGGAGGAAATCGAAGACCTGCTTGATGGTATTGTGGCAGAATCCAGGAAGGATGAAGAGAAAATTTCACTTGACGCCGTTGTCGCTAGTCTGAAGCAATCTGGCAAGGTGAAGTGAGCAATTATCGTGTAATTGTCTCCAGGTCAGCGGAGAAGGAACTGCAGAAACTCCCCGGGCAAGTGATTGCGAAAATCATTACAGCATTGCAATCTCTGATGGTCAACCCGCGACCAAATGGTTGTAAAAAGCTAAAAGGCTTTAAAGACCTTTGGCGCATTCGCATTGGGGACTACCGCATTATATACTCGATCAATGATGTAGTACAAATAATTGACGTACGAAACATAGGAAACAGGAAGGATATCTACGAATAGGCAGTCGGATAACCAAAATGTTTCTCACAGGCGCAAACTAAGGTTACATTTTAAACATCTCACAAAGCAATTGGTACAATTCCGGATGGTGTTCCTGAAGCAACTCTGGCTTTTCGAAAAAATAAGAAGCCGCAACAGCAAGGAATTCTGCTTCGTTGGTTGAAGCATACGGATTGATGTCCGAATCACCCTGACGGATCAATTGCATCTGACGGTGCATTTCCCGCAGCCACGGAGCTATATGTTGTTTGTCGAGCAGATATTCGGGCAAGCCGTCCGTAGCGCCATCGGCTTTGTCGAGCAGATGAACAAACTCATGGATGCCCGTATTGTTGCCGTCATTCTCTGCAAGGAATCCTTGTCGCAACGCGGGCTTTGACAAGATCATCTGCCGGTGCAGCGCACCATCGCCCACCATGCCGAGCACATTTCGTCCTGCGCCCTGTGTATGAAAGTCTTTGCTAAACGTGCCCTGATAGAGCAGCACCTCAGATATATTGTTATAGCGCCAGCCTTTAAAATGAAAAATGGGAATAATAGCGCTGCTGGCAACCAGTAATCGGTCCACATCGTCCACTTCCACGCCCCCAACACCGGTTACTTCTGTGCGCGAAAGGAAATCGCGGATCCGCTCTCTGAATTCCACTTTTTCCGTAGCCGACAATCGCTGATAAAAAGCGACGTGTTCCTCCAGGACTTCCGGTGCGTTTCCGGGCAGTTGAAATCCCTCCAGCTTTTGTTTCCTGTGTTTGTTGTTCCAGCGAAACACAAGCATGCCAATCACGACAATAATCAACAATACGATTAGCCCTTCCATCCCTGCAATTTAGCTTTGCTGCATAAAAAAGCCCGGCAATTTTTTGCCAGGCTTCTATAAAAAGTTGATCATTCGATTAAACGAGATTGATCTCAAAATTCACCAGATCTACAAACTGACGGATACGGGTTTCGATATCGTCCTGCGTCAGTTCCTGCAGCCTTGACGGACCGAATTTTTCCACACAGAATGAAGCCATCGCCGAACCAACGATGATCGCCGTTTTCATATTTTCGAAAGAAACGTCTTTAGATGCAGCCAGATGACCGATGAAGCCGCCGGCAAAAGTGTCGCCTGCGCCTGTGGGATCAAAAACATCTTCGAGCGGAAGGGCGGGAGCATAAAAAACCTCTTTGCCATGAAACAATAGCGCACCATGTTCACCCTTCTTGATGATCAGGAATTTAGGTCCCATTTCCTGTATTTTATTTGCCGCTTTTACCAGTGAGTGTTCTCCGCTCAACTGACGAGCTTCGGCATCGTTTACCAGCAGTACGTCCACCATGCCTATGGCTTGTTTCAGATCGTCCATTGCGGTTTCCATCCAAAAGTTCATCGTATCCATAACGATCAGTTTCGGGCGGTTCTTCAATTGGTTGATCACGCTCATTTGCACGGCGGGCACAAGATTACCGAGCATCAGAAATTCGCAGTCCTGATAATTTTCAGGCAGTTGCGGATTGAATTGTGCCAGAACGTTCAGGTCAGTTACAAGGGTGTCGCGGGTGTTCATGTCCATATGGTAGCGTCCGCTCCAGAAAAAGCTTTTGCCATCGGGCACGAGTTCTACGCCATCAAACACAACACCGCGTTCTTCCAGTGCAGCCATTTCTTCTTTTGGAAAATCGCCGCCAATGATAGAAACCTGTTTTACCGGTTGCGTAAAGTTGCTTGCCGACCACGCTACGTAAGTCGCAGAGCCGCCTATAATGCGATCTACTTTTCCGAAGGGTGTTTCGAGGGCATCAAACGCCATTGTACCGACAACAATTAGAGACATATGCTTGGAAATTTGCGGGCAAAGGTAGTTGCAAATGTTTATTTGTTGATTCGTTTATTCGTGCTTGCAATAGTTTATTTGTTGTTTTGTGTGTTGTTGTTTTGAGAAAGACAGCAAGTTAAATTTTGAGATTATGAAGGCAATGATATTTGCAGCAGGTCTCGGCACCCGGCTGAAACCTTTCACCGATCACCATCCCAAGGCACTGGCAGAAGTGAACGGCAAAACCTTGCTGGAGCATACCATTAAATACCTCCAACGATATGGCATTGAAGATGTGATCGTGAACGTGCACCATTTTGCAGAGCAGATAGAAAGAGCCGTTGCGGAAAATGATGGCTTCGGTAGTTGGGTCACTATTTCCGACGAGCGTGAAGCAGTGCTGGAAACCGGAGGCGGACTGCAGAAAGCTGCCGGATATTTTGAGGGTGAAGAAAATTTTGTAGTGATCAATGTGGATGTGCTCACCAATCTCGATCTGGGCAAGATGATAGCAACGCATGAGCAAAGCGGCTCGCTTGCAACATTGGCGGTGATGAACAGAGCTACATCGCGGTATCTGCTTTTTAACGATGAGATGGAGCTTTGCGGCTGGACCAATGACAAAACCGGAGAGGTGAAAATGGCGCGGGCGGCGCAACATCCGAAGCCGTTTGCGTTTAGTGGCGTGCAGGTGCTTTCAAAAAATATTCTGAATATGCCCTTCTCCGGCAAATTCTCCATGATAGACGTCTTTTTGCATTTCGCGAGGACGGAGATCATCAAAGGATTTGATCATAGCGGCAATGTATTTATAGATGTGGGTAAGCCCGAAAGCCTGGAAAAAGCGGGCTATTTGTTTGAGTAGCCGGAAGAGATGAAAAATCTTTTCCTAATAATCTTTTTCTTTTAGAATATTCCCTTACTTTTGCCATCCCAAAATTGAGACCATGCCAAAGGTGAAGACTCATAGCCGTGCCAAAAAGACTTTTAAAGTTACCGGCACAGGTAAGATCCGCAGGTTCAAAGCGTTTAAAAGCCACCTGCTGACCAAAAAATCGAAGACACGTAAGCGCCATCTGCGCCAGTCTGCCTACGTTCATCCTGCTAACGAAGCACTGGTGAAGCGTATGCTGGGCATGCGTTAATCGTTCAGGTTCCCCGGCACGAATAGTCCCCGGGCATTTAAGTAATTTGAAAAAAGTAAAAAGTAAAACATGCCACGTTCGGTAAATGCGGTCGCTTCCCGCGCAAGAAGAAAGAAAATTTTAAAGCAAGCCAAAGGCTTCTACGGTAAACGTAAAAACGTCTATACCGTTGCGAAAAACGTACTCGAAAAAGGTCTTGGCTACAAGTATGTAGGTCGTAAGATCAAGAAACGCGATTACCGCTCATTGTGGATCGCTCGTATCAACGCCGGTTGCCGCGAAGAAGGTATCAGCTATTCTCAGTTTATGGGTAAGCTCTCTGCTAAAGGCATCGACCTCAACCGCAAGGTACTGGCAGACCTTGCCATGAACGAGCCTGCTTCTTTTAAAGCATTGATCGCTCAGGTAAAGTAAAAAGCTAACTCCCGAAAGGGTGAAATGATACAGACCGCATTCAAAAGAGTGCGGTTTTTTTATGGCGTCCAATCTTCCTTTACCAAACCATACAGCACATCATCCACAAGCTCGCCCGACGCAAGGCAAAAGTCTTTGCGCAACGTTCCTTCATGCCGAAATCCGCATTTTTCCGCCAGGCGCCTGCTTGCCAGGTTGTCTTCCATCGCCACGAGATATAACCGGTTAAATCCAAGTTCGCTGAAGCAATGGCTTATCAGGAGCCGGAAGGCATGAGTCATGATTCCCTTTCCTTCAAGATCCTTATCAATAAAGTAGGCGAATTCAGCTTTAGGAACCCGCCAGTTGATATTTTTCAAAAAGAATAGTCCTTGCAAATCACTGGCTTCGTCCACAATTACAAAGCAAAACCATGCTCTATTAGTCCTTTCTGCTAACTGCCGTTCAAAATATTGCCGGCAACTTTCCTCCGAAGTAATCGCCGAAACAGTTACGGGAAAGTAGTCCTGTAAACGATTGCGATTCCGGTCGATCATGTCAAAAAAGCTACCGACATCGGTCGGAGCCAGTTCGCGCAAAAAAAGTGAAGGTTCAATGGGTAGTGGTTTCATAGCAAATAGTGGGAGTTGATCTTCTCAATAACTGCCTTTCGCCCTTTAGGAAAAATACCATAGAGCGCCGACCCGCTTCCGCTCATGGAGGCATAAAGCGCGCCTTGCTTATACAATTCTTCTTTTATCTCTTTCAACTGTGGATGTGCCTGAAAAACCGGCACCTCAAAATCATTACTGATGGCATCTTTCCAGTCCTCAACGCGGAGCGCCGCGATTTCTTTTAGATTAAACCCTGCCTCTTTGGGTTGCAACATCTGAAAAGCCTGGGCTGTCGAAACATGCACATCAGGGCATATCAACTGAATAGAATAGTCTGCCAAATCAAGCGCAATGTCTTCCATTTTTTCGCCCCTGCCGCGCGCAAACTGTGCTGTGTTGTAAATGAAAAACGGACAATCGCTGCCGAGCAGTAAGGCGTAATTTGACAGTTGTTCTTTTGTTAGATTGAGTTTTCCAAAGTCATTGATGAGTTGCAACATGAAAGCGCCGTCTGCCGACCCTCCGCCAAGTCCCGCGCCCATGGGTATTAGTTTGTGCAGGTAAATTTCAATCTCGGGCAGCAAACCGGGAAATTCCTGTTTCATGAGTTGCCAGGCTTTCCAGACCAGATTGTTTTGTTCGTTGCACTGAATGCTCTTTCCTGTGAGGGTAAGCGTGCTTTCCGCCTTTGCCGGTACAATTTCCAGTACATCTTTTAGCCCTACCGGATAAAAAATCGTTTCCAGATCGTGGTAGCCGTCGCTGCGGCGATTGGTGACGTATAATCCGATGTTGATTTTACAATTGGGGAAGCAGATCATAGCATGCAATGCGGCGTAAAAGTAAGTGAAATCAGAAATCAGAAGCCGCAAAAACTGCTTCCGTTGCGGCATCCGGCGCGTTCAAGGCATGATGAGGCATGTCCTCAAACAGGTCCGAAAGCGCATAATCCGAAATACGACCGTATTTTTGAAATCAGCACAACAGTTATGGAGGCAGTCATCAGTTTAACGGATATTCGGAAGAGCTATTTTTTGGGGAAGCAGGAGTTGCCGGTTCTTAAAGGCATTGACCTGAAGATAGCCCGCAATGAATACGTTGCCCTGATGGGTCCCTCCGGCTCGGGCAAATCCACGCTTATGAATATTTTGGGTTGCCTCGATACGCCCACCAAAGGTCAATACATTCTCAATGGCAAGGACGTGAGCAGAATGGAAGATGATGAGCTGGCAGACGTGCGCAACACAGAAATCGGTTTTGTCTTTCAGCAGTTCAATTTATTACCCAGGCTCACCGCCTGGGAAAATGTAGCCCTGCCGCTGATCTATGCAGGAGCCGGCAAGGCTGAACGCGAAGAGCGTGCAAAAGCGATGTTGGAAAAAGTAGGACTCGCCGATCGTTCGCACCACAAACCCAATGAACTTTCGGGTGGTCAGAGCCAACGTGTGGCAATAGCCCGTGCCTTGATCAACAATCCTTCGCTGCTGCTTGCCGACGAACCCACCGGAAACCTCGATACCAAGACTTCTGTGGAGATTATGGATCTCTTCAGTAAAATTCATGATCAGGGGAATACAGTAGTGCTGGTAACCCACGAGGAAGATATTGCCAACTTTACCAGGCGCATTGTGCGCATTCGCGATGGTGTGGTGGAAAGTGATCTGCTTACCAGCCAGCAACCCGCTATAAAAGAAAAATCATCCCATGGCATTTAAGATATACACAAAGACCGGTGATAAAGGACTGACAAGCCTTATCGGAGGTGTGCGCGTTCCCAAAAATCATATCCGCATAGAGAGCTATGGAACAGTAGATGAGCTCAACTCCCAGTTGGGTATGGTAACCGACCTGGCGCAAAATGAACAGATAAGCGAATGGCTGCGAGAAGTTCAGGACCGGCTTTTTACCATTGGTTCAGTATTGGCAACGAGCCCGGAAAAAGAAGTGAAGATGAAGTTGCCGGATCTGCATACAGAAGATGTACAATGGCTGGAGCAACATATTGACAAGATGAATGAAGCGCTGCCCGAAATGAGGTCGTTCATTCTTCCAGGCGGACATGTAGCTGCGTCTTCGGCTCATGTGGCGCGCTGCATCTGTCGTCGTGCCGAGCGTATTTGCGTAGCGATGCAGGAGCAGGATGAAGAAGTGCCGGAGCTCATATTACAATACCTCAACCGCCTTTCTGATTTTTTGTTTGTTCTTGCCCGTTACATCGTCATCATAAACGGCGGAGAAGATATTCCCTGGAGAGCAAGGGTGTGAAAGCGATCAAAAGCATTACTGTTACCCGGCTTTGTTCGACATGGTAGTGAAGCGGTAGCGGATTTCAAATCCGCTTCATCCTTTCGTTCAGGATGCCCTTCGGAACATCCTGAACAACTCGGAAATCATTGACATCCCATTTGAAAAAAGTACGTAATTTAGTACGTAAAAGGAATGCTTTATGAGGGTGGTGAACTATTCTGAGTTTCGCAACAAACTTGCCGAAAACCTGAACGCAGTGAATGACGATAGGGAAATAGTAGTGGTATCGAGGGCGAAAGGGAAAAACGTTGTGATCATAGACCTCGATGAGTATAATGCATTACAGGAAACCATCCATCTTACGGGCTCCAAAGCCAATCGTCAACGACTTGATGAAGCTGTGGCTGAAATGAAAGCAGGAAAATTTTCGAAGCACAAGCTTATCGAAAAGTAGTCATGGAACTTGTGTGGCAAACCCGTGCCTGGGAGGATTATCTCTACTGGCAAGATCACGACACAAAAGTATTACAGCGTATTAACGCACTTATTAAAGACACTTTACGATCGCCCTTCAAAGGCATTGGCAAACCTGAGCCTCTAAAAGGAGACTATTCGGGTTTCTGGAGCCGACGGATTACGGATGAGCATCGTTTGGTTTATGCTGTGAAAGACGCCCGGCTGCATATACTCCAATGTAGGTTTCATTATTTGTAGAACGGCGACTTTTGTTTGTTTTCCTATGTTGGCGAAGCGCATGTCGAACAAAAGGATGAAAAGGATTTTTACATAAGCCATAGCGGATTTCAAACCCGCTTCATCCCTTTCGTTCAGGATGCCCTTCGGAACATCCTGAACAACCCGCAACCCGCCAACTTTCCGCATTCAAAGAAAGAAGCTAACTTAAACCTGAAATGCATTTTCCGGTTACCATATCCGTTGCAGGCACACCCGTCTTGTTGCACGGCATTTGCGAATTTCTGGGCATCTTTCTGGCATTCAGGTACTATCTGTGGCTCAAAAAGAAAACGGGCGACTTCATTGCTCCTGCGCACAGAATCACCATCGTTATAGCGGCAACGTTTGGAGCGGTATTGGGTGCAAGGTTGCTGGGCACAGCCGAAAATATTCCCGCGTGGATGCATGCTTCAAGCCAATGGAACTATTTCTACGGCAATAAAACATTGGTCGGCGGTTTGTTGGGCGGACTTGCTGGTGTGGAGCTGGTGAAGCGAATGATGGGTGAGCGCCGGAGTAGTGGCGACTTATTTGTCTTTCCACTTTTGTTGGGAATGATTGTGGGCAGGATCGGTTGTTTCTCTGCCGGTGTTTATGAAGAGGTATATGGCTATCCATCTTCAATGCCCTGGGCAATAGATTTGGGTGATGGCATCCCGCGGCATCCGGCTACGCTTTATGAAATAGTATTTTTGTTGCTTTTATGGATATTCCTTTTTCAATTGGATAAGAAAAAGACACTTGCCGAAGGTGCTTTGTTCAAACTGTTTCTGATCTCGTATCTGATCTTTCGCCTGTTGCTCGATTTCATTAAGCCGCATGTTGTCTATGTCGGTCCGTTTGGCGCTATACAATTAGCCTGCATGGGTGGTTTGCTTTACTATTTCAGATATTTCGTTCGCCCAAGGTTATTATTCAACCCAAAAAGATTTCCGCATTATGCCGGTTAGAAAATATACGTACTACGACTACACCCTCAGTCTTTGTCCCACCTGCCTGCAAAGGATCGAAGCGAAAATAGTTTTTGAAAATGACCGGGTGTATATGCTCAAAACCTGCCGCGATCATGGCTTTTTTAAGGTGCTGATCGCAACGGACATTGAATATTACAAGAACATCCGCAACTACAACAAACCATCCGAAACACCGTTGCGCTTCAATACGAAAACCGAATATGGCTGTCCCTACGACTGTGGTCTGTGTACCGATCATGAACAGCACAGTTGTCTTACCCTTGTAGAAATCACCGATCGCTGCAACCTTACCTGCCCTACCTGCTATGCCATGTCTTCTCCACACTATGGCAGACATCGTACCCTGGAAGAAGTAGAAAGGATGCTGGATATAATTGTGGCGAATGAGGGAGAACCGGATGTGGTGCAGATCAGCGGCGGTGAGCCGACCCTTCATCCACAGTTTTTTGAGATACTCGATATCGCCAAACGCAAGCCTATCAAGCATTTGATGGTCAACACAAATGGCATTCGCATAGCTCAGGACCCGGGTTTTGCGGAGCAGCTTGCCGGCTATATGCCCGACTTTGAGATCTACTTGCAGTTCGATTCTTTCAAGCCTTCGGTGCTTGAGGTGATGCGCGGAAAGGATTTAACAGAGGTGCGTCAAAAAGCCATCGAAAAGCTCAATGCACTCAACCTTTCCACCACACTTGTGGTCACGCAGCAAAAGGATTTGAATGAGGATGAAACCGGAAAAATAATTGAGTATGCCTTACAGCAACGCTGTGTGCGCGGCGTTACTTTTCAGCCGGTGCAGATAGCAGGAAGGTTTGAACATGATCATTCCTCGAGACGCCTCACACTTACCGATGTCCGGGATAATATTCTTTCACAAACCGGTGTTTTTCAACCCAACGATCTGATCCCTGTGCCCTGCAATCCTGATGCGCTTGCTATGGGTTATGCCCTCAAGCTGAACGGTCAGGTTTTTCCGCTTACGCGATATATTGATCCGGCACAATTGCTCAGCAGTAATTCGCGAAACACTATAGTTTACGAACAGGACAAAGGGCTCCATGAGCAGTTGTTCAACATCTTCAGCACGGGAATTTCTGTAGATCGGGTTACTGAAAATTTAAATCAGCTCTTGTGCTGTCTGCCGCAGGTGTATGCACCGGGACTCTCTTACGACAACCTTTTCCGTATCATCATCATGCGCTTTATTGACGCGTATGATTTCGACGTGAGAGCCATCAAAAAATCCTGCGTACACATTGTAAGCAAACACGGCAAGATCATTCCCTTCGAGACCATGAACCTTTTTTATCGTGACGAAAAAGAAGCTTATCTTAAAGATCTGAAACTTAATCTGCAACCGATTTATTAATCTATGCGCAAGAGCTTCACCAAAATAGTGCTGGTAAATTTGTTGATCACGCTAGTGATTGCCGCTTTCGATTATTTTCAGGGGCACCGGATAAAATCTGCAATGTTTTCAGGGGGAGTCACCTTGCTGGTTCTCGCCATTATCAATTTTGTGTTGGCTATCATCATTGCCATTGTCAATACTGTTGGTAAAAAAGAGAATGACTATGTAGGTTCCTTTATGCTTTTTGCAGCACTGGCACTATTGTGCAGTTTTACACTTTGTTCTTCTGGTTTTCAACTCAACTAAGCAGCGTTCGTTGTCATTAGTTCATTGCCTGCGAGCAATATTTCAGTGAACATCCTCGCACTAAAAAAGCAAAAGGCAGCACCGGGCTGCCTTTACAAATGCTATAGCTTCAATTTTATTTGTTCATAGTTGCCAGAAACTCTTCGTTGCTCTTGGTGCCGCGCATCTGTTGTAGCAGAAACTGCATGGCCTCATCGGTGTTCATGTCGGCAATGTGATTCCGCATGATCCACATTTTGTTGAGAACGTCTTTATCGTGCAGCAGGTCATCGCGACGAGTAGAAGAAGAGACAATGTCAATAGCAGGGAATACACGCTTGTTGGCCAGACGGCGATCAAGCTGTAGCTCCATATTACCCGTTCCTTTGAATTCTTCAAAGATCACTTCATCCATTTTAGACCCTGTGTCAATCAAAGCAGTGGCAAGAATGGTTAACGAACCGCCATTTTCAATTTTACGTGCGGCACCAAAAAACTGTTTGGGTTTTTGCATAGCATTGGCTTCCACACCACCCGACAATACCTTGCCCGATGCGGGTGCAACGGTATTGTGTGCGCGAGCGAGACGGGTGATGCTGTCGAGCAGGATCACTACATCGTGGCCAACTTCCACCAGGCGTTTAGCTTTCTGCAACGCAATTGTAGATACCTTCACGTGCTTCTCAGCCGGTTCATCGAACGTGGATGCAATGACCTCTGCCCGTACACTACGCTGCATGTCCGTAACCTCCTCCGGTCGCTCATCCACCAGAACGATCATCAGATAGCATTCCGGATGGTTTTCTGCGATGGCATTGGCCACTTCCTTCAGAAGCATTGTCTTACCCGTTTTGGGCTGCGCTACGATGAGTCCGCGCTGGCCCTTCCCGATAGGGGTAAAAAGATCCATGATACGGACACTGTTACTGCTGCCATGACGTGCAAGCGTAAGCTTTTCGAAAGGGAACAATGGTGTAAGATAATCGAAAGGCACACGGTCGCGAATCTCATCAGGCAGCTTTCCGTTAATGGTTTCTACCTTCAGCAGGGCAAAATATTTTTCCCCTTCTTTTGGGGGTCTTATGCTACCGCGCACCGTGTCTCCGGTTTTCAGACCGAACAACTTGATCTGTGAGGGTGAAACATAAATATCGTCGGGAGAACTTAAATAGTTGTAGTCTGAGCTGCGGAGAAAGCCGTATCCGTCGGGCATCATTTCCAAAACCCCTTCGCTCACAACAATACCATCAAACTCAATATTGAAATTACCATATTGATTTTCGCGGCGGCGGCCATGCTGCTGATGTTGTTGATGTTGCGGCTTTTCAGCAGCGACAGGTTCCTGCGGTAACTGATGTTCGGTTTCTTCTGTGGCAGGCATAATAATGCCCGTCTCTTCGCTCACGGCTTCTCCTTCTGTTGCTTCGTTTTCCGCAGTAGAGGTTTCCTCTATCGCTTCCGCCATATTGTTCCATGCTGCCGGCGCTTCCGTGGCTTCTGCAGGTGTGGGCTCATTGTTGTTTTCTCCGCCACGGGGCTTTCTTGTCCGCTTTCTTTTGCCCTCTGTTTCTTTCTGTTCTTCTCCGCTATTATCTGCAGCTTGTGCTTCTGGTTCAGCCTTAGCCTCAGGAGTTTCTTCGGTCTTATGTTCCGTCTTCGGTTTACGTGTCCTGCGTTTTTTCTCTTCAGTAGCACCGTCTTGTTTTGCGGGGCTGCTGTTGTCGAGCGCCTGCTGGTCGAGTATTTTATAGATCAGGGCTTGTTTATCGAGGCTTCGGGCATTCGTGATTTTCAGGTTTTCGGCTACATCTACCAGCTCGGGAACGAGCATATCGTTTAACTGCAAAATGTCGTAAGGCATGCTTAACTATTTTCTAAAAGATTTGATTGTCGTCTTTGCTTGTTTCTTTAAACAGATGGAAACATGATCGGTAAAAAGAAATGGGAAAAAAATTGGAAAAATGAAAGGATGGAACTGCGGGCACTTTATCTGCGTCTTCGCGCATTCCGCAGCAAGATTACAAATGTTTTTGTTAATAAACCAAAAATTATCGTCTGCCCCCGGAGATTATTCTGTCTGTTGCTGAAAGGCCCGGGCCATGCGGGCTATCGTTTCCTGGACTGGCCGGTAGCGAAAGTCGGGTAACAGCTTGAGCAGTTTTGTGTTGTCGTAGCGCGCAGCGTTTTGTGCGGTAGAAGCAGTTTCCCGGGTGATGGTGGCTGTATGGCCACTCAGGCTTGATTTAATCATACTCCATCGCCACACAAGCGCCGTCATCAATCGGCCGGCGTGTATGTGTGGCGGTTTTTTGTTTAATGCCTCCGCCATTTTGCTAAAAATGTCCTTATAAGCATAGTTGCCGGCACTGACGATAAAACGCTCCTGTACGATATCGCTGTTCATGAGCGCGATCATGCTTTCCACCACGTCAAGTACGTCCACCCATCCGTTGATGCCACCGGTATAAAAAGGAAATTCGTTGCTCACCACTTTCATCAGTCGCGCCGATCCTTCCTCCCAGTTGCCCTCGCCCAGAATGATGGCGGGGTTGATGACTACGGCATTAAGTCCTTCGGCAGCGGCCCTCCACACTTCTAACTCCGCAAGATGTTTACTCAGTCCGTATCGTGAGTTATACCGGCTTTCTTCCCATTGCTCTTCTTCAGTGATCAGCTTATTCCCGTCGCTGCGCCGGCCGAGTGCGGCCACAGAACTAACAAAGACCAACTTGCGTACATCCTGTGCCCGTGCTTCATCAACGATGTTTGCCGTTGCCGCAACGTTGAAATGGAGCATCTTTTCTTTGTCGTGCGGGTGAAAGGAAACAATAGCGGCACAGTGATATACCTCGTTAATCCCCTGCATCACATCTTCTACATCAAAGACGTCCAAAAGATCGGCTTGCACCCAGCTTACACCCTTCAGCTCACTGAGCTTATTGACCGGAGGATGCTGATGATAAAGCGCACGAACTTCCAGCCCTTTTTGAGAAAGCGCGCGAACAAGGTGCTGCCCTAAGAAGCCGCTTGCGCCGGTGACCAGGATCATGAACCGCCAAAGCTACTCTGCAAAAAAATAAAAGCCATTTCCGCGGGATACTTTTGTCTAAAGACTTTCAAACTGACGCAGGAAGCGTATGTCGTTTTGTGAGTAAAGCCGAAGGTCATTCACCTGAAACTTTACCTGTGTAATTCTTTCAACGCCCATGCCGAAGGCGAAGCCAGTGTACACGTCCGGGTCGATATTGAAATTTCTGAGCACATTCGGATGCACCATTCCGCAGCCCAATATTTCTACCCATCCGGTATGTTTACAAAGGCTGCATCCCGAGCCCCCGCATACGGTGCAGGAGATATCCATTTCGGCACTGGGCTCCGTAAATGGAAAGTAGGATGGGCGGAAGCGCACGCGGGTATTGGCTCCAAACATCTCGGTAACGAAATAATAAAGCGTTTGCTTTAGGTCTGCAAAAGATACGTTTTTGTCAATGTACAGGCCCTCACACTGATGGAAAAAGCAATGGGCTCGCGCAGAAATGGTTTCATTGCGGTACACACGTCCCGGACAAATAACACGTATCGGCGGCTTTTCCGATTCCATCACCCTTGCCTGTATGGAAGAACTGTGTGTGCGCAGCAACCAGTCGGGATTTTTAGAAATGTAAAACGTATCCTGCATGTCGCGCGCCGGGTGATGCTCCGGAAGGTTCATACTTCCGAAATTGTGCCAGTCGTCTTCGATCTCCGGGCCGCTGGCAACACTAAATCCCAGCTTTTCGAAAAGGGAAACAATCTGATTTTCTACCACACGCAGGGGGTGTCTGCCTCCTCTCGGCACGGGCGTGCCGGGCAGAGTGAGGTCCTGCGTTGTATCCTTGCTTTTGGTACTTTTTTGAAGATGAAGGAAGGACGCATGTCTGGCTTCTGCAAGCTGTTTAAATGCATTGAGCCTCTGACCGGCCTCCTTTTTTTGGTCGGCGGGTACATCCTTCATCGCACCAAATATTTGCTTCACAATGCCCTTCGTTCCCAGGAATCTGATCCTGAAGGCTTCGAGCTCGTTGGCGTCGTTTGGCTGAAAACTGTTGATCTCTTCCTCGTAAGATCTGATCTGCTGGTCTAACTGATCCATGCCGGCAAAGATAAATTTCAAAGTTGTTGCAACCGAAGAATTGTGAACGGCTAAAAAATTAAGTATGCAACTAAACGAAATTTCAGTTTTTGACGTCTATATTTATCGGATAGAGAAATCTATTTGTAAATTTATTTATTTGTCCCCATTACAACCATTCGCCGATGAAGGTATTTTTACGCGCTGCGATCATTTTTCTATTTAGTTTCAGCGGTCAGTTATCAGCACAGACGCCTGTTGCCAACTTTACTGCAACACCACTTTCTGGATGTGCCCCACTAATCGTACAATTCACCTCAACTTCTACCGGCAATCCCACCTCCTACCAATGGACCCTGGGCAATGGTGTAAACACCGTACAACAAAATCCTTCCACCGCCTATACTACGCCGGGCACCTACACCGTCACCCTTACCGTTACCAATGCCAACGGTAGCGACACAAAGACGGTAACCAACTACATCACCGTTGTGCCGGCACCTACCATTTCCTTTTCTGCACTCGATACGGACAACTGTCCGCCCTTTCAGGTGCAGTTTGTAAACTCCACCACCTTCAATTCTACGGGTGCGGGTGTTTATAACTGGAGTTTTGGCGACGGAAATACTTCCGCACTGACCAGCCCGCAAAACATATACTATACACCCGGGCAATACACGGTTACACTAGTAGCTACCAATGGCGCCGGGTGCACTTCCTCACTTACCAAGCCCGGTTTTATAAAGGTATTTTCGCCGCCTGTAGGTAACATCACTGCAAATCCTACCAGTTACTGCGGCACTCCGGCAAATATTAATTTTACCGCATCTGCTACCGGTACGGGTCCTTACACGTACAACTGGGATTATGGTGATGGAGGAACAGGTGTGGGTGTGGCCACGTCGCATGTGTATAACCTGCCGGGTATTTACACCATTACGCTGTACGTGACGGATGGAAATGGGTGTATGGACACGGTAGTGAAGCCCAACTATGTAGCTATCGGAACTCTGGGGGCGAACTTTACAACAGCGCCTGTCACGGGTTGCGCCAATGTGCCGGTTCAGTTCAACAACACTTCTGCCGGCGGTACCAGCTATTTCTGGAATTTCGGCGATGGGAATACGAGCACATTAGCCAATCCTACCCATACTTATGCTGCCGGGGGCACTTACAATGTGAAGCTGGCTATCTATGATGGGCCCTGCGGCGATTCTGTGACCCTGCCGGTGACTATCAATCCTGCACCGAATGTAAATTTCAGCTTTACCCCCAATCAACCCTGCCCCGCTCCGACTCAGGTGCAGTTTAATAATCTAAGCAATGGGGCTACCTCCTATTATTGGAACTTTGGTGATGGGAATATCTCAAATTTGGCCAGCCCCAGCCATACCTATGCGACAAATAATTATTTCCCGGTAGGTATGACCGCTACAAATGCTTTCGGATGTAGCTCTACAAAGTGGGATACGATAAAGATCCATTCCCTCGGTGTATATGTGACTCCGGCAAATCCCAAAGGTTGCGTACCCTTTAACGTGGGTTTTGGCGAAATGATTTATGCTGTTGACCCGATAACTCAAGGGTGGTACACTTATCCATATTCTATTTCCAGTTATTCCTGGAATTTCGGTGATGGCGGCACCTCAAACAGTCAGTCACCCAGTCACACCTACGTCAATCCCAACAATGTATATAATGCAGCACTCACCGTTACAACGAGCAATGGTTGTACCGCTACCGGTATTACTTTGGTAAGTGTAGGTGATAAGCCAACTGCATCTTTTATTGGATTTCCGGACACTCTTTGTGTCAATACCAAAGTTCATTTTGTGAACACCACTACCGACACGGTGCTGACCACCAGCTATACCTGGCAGATGGGCGATGGAAACGTGTACCTCGGAAAGACACCTGACTACGCCTACACGCACTCAGGTATCTACAATGTATCGCTTATTGCCAGCAACTTTGGTTGTACGGACACGTTTACGGTGGATTCAGCGGCTGTTATTCTCGCGCCAACGGCTATCTGGTCAGAAAAATATAGTTGTGACACGCCACTTTTTGTACAGTTTTACGATACCCTTAGTGTAGAGCCCACTTCGCATATCTGGTATTTTGGAGATGGCAATACGGATACCTCAAAGAATCCCGGCCACCTTTACGCCAGTTTGGGCACGTACACCGTTTCTCTGGTCACTTTCAACAATATTTATGGTTGTTCTGATACCGAAACCCGAACGATTGAGCTGATAGATCCGGCCCTGGATTTCGTTACCCCGGATACCGCTATTTGTCAGGGCGACTCCATTCTGTTCACCCCGAGCTACAGCCACACACCGTCGGGCTATACCTGGTTGATCAATGGAAGCCTTCCGATATGGCCCTATGGACCCGCATCCAATCCTAATCCTTCTTCGGGGGCGTGGGGGTACCGGTTTAATCAAAAAGGTATATACGATGTATCAGTTTACACAACCGATATACACGGTTGCAACGATACCACCACACGGCCACACTATGTGCTGGTGGCCAAACCACAAGTGCTGTTTTCGGCTACGCCCACGGTAGGTTGTGTACCCATGAGCGTACTCTTTGAAGATACCAGTGTACACCTGCCGGGCGTGTACAGCGTAACACGAAACTGGAATTTTGGAAACGGAACAGCTACCACAACAAATGACACCATTTCAAACCTTTATCCGGTAGCCGGCATTTACAACGTAACCCTTACAGTTACAGACAATGTAGGTTGTACCGATGTGCTGAGCCGGATCGGGTATATTGATGTAAGAAAACCTGTTGCCGCCTTTTCGGTAGATGACTCTACAGCATGTATCGGACAGCAGCTCACCTTCACAAACGCTTCCAGCGGAGTGAATCCCGGTTATCTCTGGGATTTTGGCGACGGCACCACTTCTACCAATGCAGCACCGGTGAAGTCTTATTCCCAAACCGGGCTTTACGATGTGAAGTTGATCGTAACTGACGCCAGCGGATGTCAGGACAGTTTGATCAAAACCGCATGGATCAGTGTCACCAAGCCCGATGCCCAGTTTGCTTCCAGCGATACACAGGCGCTATGCCCACCCTTGTCTGTAGTGTTTAATAATCTTTCGGTCGGTGGTACATCCTACGCATGGGATTTTGGAAATGGAAGTCTGTCTGCCCTTCAGAACCCCACTACTATTTATGCTACCCCCAACTTGTATCAGGTAAGTCTTGTAGTGACAAATGCTGATGGTTGTACGGATACGGCGTACGGGCATGTCAATGTATTGGGTTATGCCGGCGGACTCAGTTACACACCGGTGACGGGTTGTTCGCCGCTTACCGTAGAGTTCCAGTCGAATATTTATGGTGTAGCTACGATGATCTGGGATTTTAATGATGGGGTCACGGCGCCACTGAATGGAAAGGACACCATATCGCACACCTTCATAACGCCGGGTAAATACCTTCCACAGTTGATCCTCAGCGACAATGCAGGTTGCACTACGGCAAGTTCCGGACTGGATACGATATATGTAGATAGTGTGTGGGTCGGTTTTGTGGCGGCACCGCCCTGCGTCAACACGCCAGTCGTGTTTACAGACACTTCCTATACACTATTTGCGCCGATATCGGGCTGGGTTTGGAAGACAATTAATGGCCAGACGAGCACTGCAGCTTCACCCTCTTTTGTATTTCCCAACACCGGTAGTTTCCCTGTTACTTTAATAGCCAAGAGTGCATGGGGATGTACCGATAGCGTTACCCGTTCCATTACGATCTATGACCTACCAGTAGTCACCGCAGCTTTTGATACACTTATTTGCAAGGGCGATGCCACTACGATATCGGCTGCGGGAGCCAATACCTATAGCTGGTTGCCCTCCACGGGCCTGGCCTGCGCTACCTGCCAAAGCACTTCAGCAGCTCCGGTAACAACTACCCCATATGTTGTGACCGGCACCGACCAACGCGGGTGTAAGAATAAAGATACCGTGGTCATCTCCGTAAAATATGTAACCACCAGCTTTGCCGCACCCGGCGGGGGAATTTGCGCAGACAGCATCTTTCAGTTGAAAGCCTGGGGCGCCGATCGCTTTGAGTGGTCGCCCTCCCAAACGCTCGATGACTATACGAAACCGGATCCTATCGCGAGTCCGGACCGGACTACCACCTATGTAGTAACTGCCTGGGAGGCAAGCTGTCTTCCCGATACACATCAGGTGAAGGTGATCGTTTATCCAAGGCCGGACGTGGACGCAGGTAAGGATGATACAATTATGGCAGGAACAAGTGTAGTGCTGATTGCCACAAGCAGTGATTTTGTGAGTTTCCTGTGGTCACCGGAGACTACCCTGAGCTGTACTTCGTGTACGGCACCATCAGCCAGCCCGCGTGTTACCACTACCTATAAGGTAATTGCTACCTCAGATAAAGGATGCCGCGCTTATGATTCGGTGACGATACATCTGATGTGTGACAATAGCCAGGTGTTTATCCCCAACACATTTACGCCGAATAACGATGGCCAGAATGATGTATTCTACCCACGAGGGGAAGGCATGAAGAGCATCACCTCCTTCCGTATTTACAACCGATGGGGTGAGCTTGTTTTTGAACGTCGTGGTTTTCAACTTAACGATGCCTCATCAGGTTGGGACGGAACATCGAAAGGTGCAACGCTCGGATCCGACATCTTTATCTACAGCATAGAAGGAATTTGTGACAGTGGTGAAACTTTAATCTGGAAAGGAGATGTTACCCTCCTTCGATAAAAAAATTGACTTATGAAGAACCTTACAAAAGCAGCTATCGTACTTGCAGGAATTTTTTCTTTCGGTGCAGCATCGGGTCAGGACGTGCATTTTTCGCAGTTCTATGAAAGCACCATTTTGAGAAACCCTGCGCTGACAGCAATATTTGCGGATGACTACAAAGTGAGTCTTCAATACCGGACACAATGGAGCAGCATCAGCAAACCCTTCGTGACCGGACAGGTGTCTTTTGAAACCAAGATACCCGTGAATGCAGAAGGCAGTGATTTTTTCAGTGCAGGCCTTCTGGCTTATTATGATAAGGCGGGTAGTATTGATATGAAGACCTTGTCGGTGTACCCTTCCGTCAGCTTTAATAAAAGCCTGGGCGACAAAAACAACTCTGTGTTGTCGGTGGGTTTTACCGGAGGTTATTTGCAAAGAAGTTTCGATCCTTCGAAAATGACCGTTAATAATCAATATCAGAACGGTAGTTTCGATCCCTATGCTTCCACCAATGAAAACATCACTACGAGCAAGGTGAACTACTGGGATGTGGGTGCCGGTGTGTCCTTTAGCAGCGGTGCCGGTGAATACAGCCAGGCCTCCTATTTCTTAGGTGTATCCGGATATCATTTTTCCAGACCGCAAACCAGTTTTTACAACAATGACCTTATCAGGCTGGAGATGCGCTGGAACGGAACCGCAGGGCTTACCTACCGGATGAATGAGAAATGGGGTTTTCTGATGCAGGGAAACTATACGGTTCAGGGAAGCTATTCGGAGATTATTGCCGGTGGATTGCTGAATTACAAAAAGCCAAATGAACGTCAGAGTGACCCGCTGTTTATTTTTTATGTCGGTGCATTCTATCGTGTAAATGATGCGGTGATACCTGTGATCAAGATGGACTATATGCGTTACTCTTTTGGATTGAGCTATGATCTAAACGTCTCTCCGTTGAAAGCTGCAACGAATATGCGGGGCGGATATGAGCTTTCCATTGTGAAAACCGGATTATTCAATGATCCGAAATGGGAGAAAAGCAGAACGATCTGTCCGCATTTTCAGTGGTAGGCTGTAGCAAACTGTATTGAGTTAATTGTAAATACCATACCTATGAGATTCGCTCTGCGATCCGCCTTATTGGTGCTGATCCTTTTGCGGGCAGACATGAGTTTTGCCCAGGCTCCCGTAGCCAATTTTGTAGCTAATTTGGTGACAGGCTGCAATCCTTTATGCGTTACCTTCACGAGCACCTCAACCGGCAGCAACCTTTCTTATAACTGGAACCTCGGAAACGGGACGCTTTCTTCTCAGGTAAACCCTCAGGTATGTTATACGCAACCGGGAACCTACACGGTTTCGCTAACGGTCACAAATTCGAATGGTTCAAACACCAAAACGATCAACAATTACATCACTGTGCTTCCGGGGCCTACGGTTGCTTTTTCACTCAGCCCTACGGCAGGCTGTCCGCCCCTTGCGGTCAATTTTACCAATAGCAGCACCTCTACGATACCCGGCGGATTAACCTATCAGTGGATATTTGGCGATGGTACTCCTCCCGTGTCTCAACAAAATCCGACACACACTTATAATTTTCCCCAGCTTTTTCCTGCCACGCTGTATGTCACAGACGCACAGGGCTGTCAGAACAACCTTACCCACTATGTGGACGTGTACACCCCGCCGTCCATTAGTTTTAGTGCGCCTGCAAGCCCATGCGATGTGCCGGCCGTTGTAAACTTTTCTTCCAACATTGGGGGGACACCGCCCTACAGTTATCAGTGGGATTTTGGCGATGGTGGAGCCGCCACGACTGCAAACCCTACCCATACTTATATTGCCACGGGTGCCTATACCGTAAGGCTTATCGTCACCGACGGCCATGGATGTAAGGATACACTTACCAAAAACAATTACATAAACGTAGGTAGTCTGAATCCAAACTTTGCCGTTAACACGGGTTGTGAAGGTACGCCGCTTCACTTTGTCAATACCTCCAACCTATCAGACTCTGTGCTCTGGAAATTTGGCGATGGCGGCAAAGACACCTCAGGAAATCCCGATCATATCTACCAATCGTCCGGTACCTTCAACGTAACACTGATCGTTCATTACTCTTCCTGCGTTGACTCTATTATAAAACCGGTAACGATCAACCCCAAGCCCAATGCAGCTTACACGTTCAGCCCCCTGCATCCGTGCCCGCCTCCTTCTACCATTCAGTTTATCAATCAGACAACGGGAGCTACAAGCTATAAGTGGTACTTTGACGACGGCGACTCTTCGCTGCTCAGTAACCCCACCCATACCTATCTGAACGATACGGCTTTTTTTCCTAAGCTCATAGCCATAAGTAATCAGGGCTGTGCAGATACAAGCTGGCTCGACGATACCGTGGCTATATACCCCATGATTTTTCACGCCTGGTGCCTTAATCCATTTGAGTGCATCGGCGATACGGCTTCATTCAATTACTCCACAGGCAGCTTCAATATATTTGCCTCTCCCAATACAACCAGAACCTATCCTTACCCAGTGACCAGTTTCTACTGGGATTTTGGTGACGGAGGTACGGCTACCATCAGCAATCCTAAACATTACTATTCTACCCGTGGCAATCACCGGGCTTCACTTACCATCACTACGGCAAACGGATGTACGTTTACAGACACGGTATTGGTTCAGGTAGGGTTAAAACCGACTGCCAGCTTCACTTTTTCGCCCGACACGGTTTGCAACCACGGTACCGTAACTTGCGTAAATACCAGCACCAATGCTTCCTGGTATCTCTGGGACTTTGGTAACGGCGGGAATTACACCGACACTACCGGAGGAATTTACACCTACACCTACGAACAAAGCGGTATTGACACCATCGTTCTTTTTGCCATGGACTATGGCTGCTCTGATACGTTTACTGCCAACCGGCCAATTGTTGTTCATCCGCCTACTGCATTGTTCCAATATCTCCCAAGATGTTCCGATCCTACCTATGTTGATTTTTATGACACTGTAAGTATTGAGCCCACTTCGCATTGGTGGAGTTTTGGAGACGGCGATACTACCTCGGCAACCAATCCGGTTCATCATTACCCATCGCTGGGTACCTACACCGTGAGCCTCTATACTTACAACAGTATTTATGGATGTACGGACACTATGACCAAAGTAATTACTCTTGTTGATCCCGTACTCACCGTCACCACGCCGGATACGGCAATATGCGAGGGCGACTCTATTGTGTTTACACCCTCCTACATCGGTTCGCAGCTCCATGATTATTACTGGCGCCACGATAGTTTCTCGCTGTTTTATCCCTTCCCTCCTTATCCTGATCGAAATAAGTCCACGGGTCCCTGGGGTTATCGTTTTAATCAAAAAGGCATCTACGTAATTAATGTGGTGGCGGCAGACGAATTGAAATGTGTTGATACGGCCTGGATTACCGTCCTTGTGGCCAAGCCAGATGCGGGCTTCACCGCCACGCCGCAAATAGGATGTGTACCCTCTAATGTTACTTTTTTAGACACCAGTACTAATGTGCCCGGAGCCTATGATGTCGTCCGAAAATGGGACTTCGGAAATGGCACGGGAACAGCGCTCGCGGCCAGTACGAACCATTTGTATCCGGTGAAGGGCTGGTATAATGTGCAATTGATTGTGACGGACAATGTTGGCTGTATGGATACCGTTGACCGTCCGAACTACATTGAGGTGCGGCAGCCGTCTGCGGCCTTTGTGGTGAACGATAGTAATGCCTGCCGATGGCAGACCCTGAGTTTCACCAATTTGTCCCAGGGTACGCATCTTACCAGTCAATGGTTTTTTGGTGATGGAGCTACGGACACCGCCACGCATCCCTCGCACGCTTATACCCAAACGGGCTCTTACACCGTGAAGCTCGTAGTGACCGACGACGCAGGCTGCAAAGACAGTTTTACCCATGTTGCTTATATCAGCATCACCAGTGCAACGGCATCTTTTACCGTCAGCGATTCGCTGGCTATTTGTCCGCCTCTTTCATTGCAGGCTATAAATTCATCGGTCAATGCTATTGCTTATTTGTGGGATCTGGGTAATGGTGCCAGTTCTTCTTTCCAAAACCCTACGGCATCTTATTTTACACCGGGCGTATATACGCTTCGTCTGATTGCCGCGAATATGGAAGGTTGTAAGGATACAGCCTACCGACAGGTGCAGGTGCTCGGTTATTCCGGGGCATTGCATTATTCGCCTCTTAGTGGTTGCGCGCCGCTTACTGTGGGCTTTAAGTCGCAATTGTTCAATATACCCTCAGTGATCTGGGATTTCAGTGACGGAGTAACACAACCGGCCAACGGAGTAGATACCGCAACGCATACCTATACCAGCCCCGGAGCCTATGTGCCCCGGTTGATCCTGAGCGACAATACAGGCTGCCAGACATCGAGCGTGGGCACCGACACGATAAAGGTAGATGGCGTTTACGCAGGGTTTGTTACCAGCCCAGCCTGTATCAACACATTGATCACCTTTACCGATACCTCCTTCAGCTTTTTTTCTCCACTCCTCTCACGGAAGTGGAATATCAATAATGGTCAGGTCATCAGCACTTCTGCTACAGCGGCAACACTGTTTCCCGGCGCGGGCGTGTATCCTGTGACTATTGTGGCTACCAATGCAAATGGTTGTAAAGACTCAATTACCCGAAATCTAACCGTCTGGGATTTGCCCAATATCGAAGCCGTGTCAGATACATCCATTTGTAAAGGCGATGCAGCCTTGCTTTCGGTAAAAGGAGGCAGCGTATATGTGTGGAGTCCGGCAACGGGCCTTAGCTGTACGAATTGCCCCAACCCGGTAGCCACGCCCACGTCTTCTGCCGTGTATAGGGTAAACGGCACCGACGTGCATGGCTGCGAAAACAAAGACACCGTGAAAGTAACCGTGCAGACGATCACCACGAGCATAGCAGCTAACGGCGGACAGATATGTCAGGATAGCTCCATACAGTTGAGTGCATCCGGAGCGCAGGCCTATGCCTGGACACCCGGCGCAACGCTAAACGATAGCAGCCTGAGTAATCCTGTGGCTCGCCCGCGGGTCACTACCGACTACAGGGTTATTGCCCGGGAGGGTAGTTGTCTTCCTGACACGCATGTGGTGCGGGTTGTTGTATTTCCGCTGCCAACAGTAGATGCCGGACAGGACGTGAAAATTGTAGCAGGTAGCAGCACCATGCTTACTGCAAAGGGTAGCAATATTGAAACCTACCAATGGACACCCGCCCATACGTTGAGTTGCGGCGGATGTCAGAACCCTACGGCTACACCGCCTGCTACAACGTTGTATAAGGTGGTGGTGATGAGCGAGTATGGTTGTCGTAGCTATGACAGTGTGCTGGTGAGCGTGCTTTGCGACCAAAGCCAGTTGTTCATACCGAATACCTTTTCGCCCAACGGTGATGGACAAAATGATATTTTTTATCCGCGGGGAGTGGGCCTGAGGAATATTCGTTCTTTCAGGATTTACAACCGCTGGGGAGAAAAGGTGTTTGAGCGCAGCCAGATACAGCTTAATGATGTGTCGCAGGGCTGGGATGGTACCTATAAGGGCAAGGAGCTAAGCCCCGATGTATATGTGTACATTATAGAAGGAGAGTGTGAGGGAGGAGAGCAACTGAACTGGAAGGGAGACGTGACGATGATGCGATAGATAGCCGAACTTTTCTTATTTTTATTTGTCACTATATATGGAATATAATGAAGGATTACCTGAAACTCATCGTGCTGCTCCTGGCGTTTTTACCCGCCACCCGCTCTCAGGCGCAGCTGCCTACAGCCAACTTTACCGCCACACCGGTAACCGGTTGTAACCCTTTGGTCGTTCAGTTTACAAGCACCTCCACGGGCAACCCTACCAGTTATAGCTGGAATTTTGGCAACGGTGCGTCCAGTAGTGTTTTGCCCAATCCTTCTGTCACGTACACTGCTCCGGGAACCTATACCGTTTCGCTCACGGTATCTAATGCCAATGGCAGTAATACCAAAACGGTTAACGGTTTTATCACAGTGCTCCCGCCACCCAATGTGGTTTTTACGGCAAGCCCCACGTCAGGCTGCCCGCCGCTCACGGTGACTTTTACCAATACAAGCACCTCCACCGTGCCTGGTCCGCTTAGTTATCAGTGGGTTTTTGGTGATGGGACGCCAATCATTAATAGCCAGAATCCTGTGCATACCTACACCGGCTCACAGTTGTATCCGGTAGTGTTGCAGGTCATTGACGGACAATCCTGTACCCAGTCGGCTACTCAGTACATCAATGTTTTTCCGAAGCCTGTTATCAATTTTACTGCAAACAACATCCAATGCGGTGCCCCGGCCGTAGTCAATTTCACATCGTCCATTACCGGAACACCGCCTTACAACTACCAGTGGTCTTTTGGTGATGGGGGTCTTTCGGGTCAGGCAAATCCATCGCATACCTACGCTAGTCCGGGACAGTTTACAGTGCGACTGATCGTGACGGATGCCAATGGGTGTAAAGACACGTTGACCCGGGTAAATTATGTTCAGATTGGTAGCCTTCAACCCGATTTTTCCGGAAACGGATGCATGGGCTCAGTCACCCACTTCACTAATCTGACCCCCTTTGCCGACTCTGTGTTCTGGAACTTCGGCGATGGAGGTACGGATACGACCCACGACCCGGACCATCAGTTCAATACACCCGGACCTTTTCAGGTGAAGCTGATTGTTTACTTCGGAAACTGCAAAGATTCGATAACCAAAACGATCAGTCCGTACCCTAAGCCTGTAGCCGCGTTTACTTTCAATCCTCAGCAGCCTTGCCCGCCACCGGCCACCATACAGTTTGTGAACCAATCTTCCGGAGCAACGAGTTATACCTGGCTATTTGGCGATGGCGGCACTTCCTCCGCTGCAAATCCGACGCATACTTATTATAGCGACAGTACTTATCACCCGCGTCTTGTGGTAACCAATAGTTTCGGGTGTTCGGATACATCAGCTCAGGATACGCTTCAGGCATTCAATCTTCTTTTGACAATGGATTCATTTCAGAAGAATCTCTGTCTCGGAGATACTGCTTTCCCGGTGGGCATTGCACTCAGCAGTTTTTTTCAGGGAGGTATTTTATGGAAGTATCCCTATGCTATATCAACCTGGCTGTGGGACTTTGGTGATGGCGGCGTTTCGAACGTGCAATATCCGGCACACCTCTATACCGCCCGGGGGCAATACGTGGTTCGTCTCGCAATAACTACGTCGAACGGTTGTACGATCACCGATTCAACATACGTACTCGTCGGCGTCCGTCCCACCGCAGGTTTTCATTTTTATCCGGATTCAGTTTGTGTTCACGATTCGGTCTTTTTCATAAATACCAGTACGGGCGGCCAATGGTGTGAATGGTTTATTGGAAATCAACGGATCGTCACTAACGGAATGAACGACTTGAAATTTCCTTATTTCAGAAGCGGCCTGGACACCGTGATGCTTGTTGTATGGGACTATGGATGCAGTGATACTTTCAGGGCCACCCAGCCAATTTTTGTAAAGCCGCCAACAGCAAATATTTATTACCGAATCAATTGCAGTTTCCCCAGACAGGTTCAATTTTACGACACGCTGAGCACTAATCCTACGTCCCATGTCTGGCTTTTTGGAGATGGTACGACCTCCACCGCTACCAATCCTGTCCATACCTTTCCTGCTCTGGGGATGTATTCTGTATCCTTAGCTACGTACAACAGTTACTACGGCTGCAGAGATACGTTGACCGACACCGTGTACCTCGTCAATCCGGCATTGACCGTGTCTGCCCCGGATACTGCCATATGTCAGGGCGATAGCCTGGTATTCACTCCGGCCTATGGCAGCTATGGGGTCAGCAATTTCACATGGTCCTACGACAATTTTGTTCCTTTTTATCCTTTTGGTACTCCACCGCCTTATTCCAATCAATCGTCCGGGCCATGGGGTTATCGTTTCAACAAAAAAGGCCTTTATCGGGTGAATGTCGTTGCCGGCGATATAAATGGATGTATGGATACTGCCTACCAAAACATTATCGTTGCCAAGCCTGCCGCGGGTTTTTTTGCCAGCCCCAAAGTAGCCTGCACCCCGGCAAATATCAGCTTTACCGACACCAGCAGCAACGTGCCTGGTGCTTATAGCTTAATACGGGAATGGACCTTTGGAAACGGCAGCGACACGGTGCTTACTGCCACAACAAATCGTATCTATCCCCTCCGCGGCCTGTATAACGTTCGCCTGATCGTTACCGACAACATAGGTTGTAAAGACACACTCGAAAAGAAAAACTACATTGATGTGCGGCAGCCCACAGCGGCCTTCACGGTCAACGACAGCAATGCGTGCATAGGTCAGTTGCTGGTGTTCAACAATAATTCCACCGGCACCGGAAATAAATATTTCTGGAGCTTTGGAGACGGGGCTACAGACACGGCCAAAATCCCTTTTCACCGGTATGGGCAAATCGGTGCCTATACTGTGAAACTGATCGTCACCGACAACAACGGTTGCAAAGACAGCCTCGTGAAGACGTCTTATATCCAACTCTCGAAGCCGAGTGCTTCTTTTACTGTAAGTGATTCCCTGGCTATTTGTCCGCCGCTGTCTTTGATAGCTATCAATACTTCAGTCAGTTCGGTTTCCTACGCATGGGCCATGGGCAACGGATCTACATCCTCTCTTCAAAATCCTACAGCATCTTATTTGTCACCCGGCATTTATAGCATTCGTTTGATTGCATACAACATCGAGGGATGCCCGGATACCGCCTACGGACAAGTACGGGTTCTGGGTTATTCCGGTGCATTGAGCTATGCGCCGTTGAATGGTTGTGCGCCTCTGCTGGTAAAGTTTAAGTCGCAGTTGTACAACATCCCTTCTATCATCTGGGATTTCAGTGATGGTGTTACGCAGCCGGCCAACGGTATCGACAGCACCACGCATATTTACAATACTCCCGGAGCTTACGTTCCCAAACTGATCCTGAGCGACAACACCGGCTGTCAGAATTCGAGCCAGGGTATTGATACTATAAAAGTGGACGGCGTCTATGCAGGTTTCGTTACGACGCCGGCCTGCATCCGCACGCCTGTTAGCTTTACAGATACCTCATTTAGTTTTTTCACACCCCTTACGGGTCGGCGGTGGAATATCAACAACGGGCAGGCAATATCCACTTCGCAAACCGTAACAACAGTTTTCCCGTCTGCCGGTGTTTTTCCGGTAACGATCGTTGCCACCAACGCACAGGGCTGTAGCGACTCGATTACCAAAAACATCAGCATTTATGGCCTTCCGCTTATAAGCGCCGGCTCCGATACTTCTATCTGTCAGGGCGACTGGGCACAACTATCTGCCAGCGGAGGACAAAGCTATGTGTGGACACCGCCAACCGGGCTTAGTTGCGACAGTTGCCCAAATCCTAAAGCTGCCCCTACCGCTGCCGCCGTGTACATTGTGACCGGAACCGATGCGAACGGATGCGTCAATAAAGACACCGTAACGGTAAAACTTCAAACGGTGACTACAAGTGTTGTTGGCAACGGAGGGGAAATCTGTCAGGATAGTGTTTTGCAGTTGATGGCCAGTGGCGCTCAGCGATATGAGTGGACGCCATCCGAATCACTGAACAACTCTCGGATTCCCAATCCTCTGGCGAGTCCGGCAGTTACAACATTATACACGGTGATAGCCTGGGAAGGTAGCTGCCAGCCAGATACACATACCGTAAAGGTGGTGGTGTACCCCACGCCGACGGTCAATGCCGGACCTGATGTAACCATTGTAGCAGGCAGCAGCACTTTGCTCAATGCTACGGGTACGAACATCGAAAATTATTTATGGTCTCCATCTGCCTCACTAAGCTGTGACCGGTGCGGCAGCCCTGAGGCTTCGCCGCGTGTCACCACACAATACAAGGTAATCGTTACCAGCGAATACGGCTGCCGGGCTTCCGACACCGTACTTGTGACCGTGCGTTGCGACCAGAGCCAGGTATTTATACCCAACACTTTTTCGCCCAACGGAGACGGGCAAAATGACGTGTTCTATCCGCGCGGTACCGGGCTCAAAAGCATCCGCCTGATCAGTATTTACAACCGGTGGGGAGAAAAGGTGTTTGAACGCAGTCAGGTAGCACTCAACGATGCCGCACAAGGTTGGGACGGTACTTACAAGGGCGTTGTGCTCAGTCCGGATGTGTATGTGTACATCCTGGAGGGGTATTGCGAAGACGGCGCAGTCCTGAAGTGGAAGGGTGATATTACCTTGATCCGCTAAGCCCTTTTATGGAAATGCGCGGAAGAACGAGTCTTTTGGTGTAAGGTGCCGGCAGGAAGTCGCCATTCGGGTAAAACATTTTAAAGGGCTAAGTTTGCAGTCGCTAAAAAACAATCATGAGTCTTGATACCAATAGCCGCAATGGCATGCAACGTTTTCAAACCATCATGCACCTCGGTATGGGGTGCTTCTATCTGGTGGTAGGTATGCTGGTATTGTTTGTAAAATACTTTGGCACAATGGAGTTGTCATCGGGCCTTGCCTACACCCTTGGCACCTTGATGATTATCTATGGTCTGTTTCGCGTCTGGCGGGGGATAGCAGCGTTGAAATCCGGAAGGAGAGCGCGCTAACAGATTTTTTATTTCGCTGTTAAATTACTGTTACAAGAGATTTTCATTCCCCCGTTTATTGAAATATTACATAAACTTGCGGCTCATGCAAAAAATCAGCATTTTCATAGTGACGGCGTTTTCGCTTTTTCTCATAGCTTCCTGTTCTGAGGAGAAGAAGGGACCCGGTGACACACTCACTTCCGGATCGGTAAACATATCGGTTGATGAGACCTACAGACCCGTGATCGAAGACGAATTGCGGGTGTTCGACAGCAGTTATCCCGACGCACACATTTCGGCCCGCTATAAATCGGAAGCAGAATGTATTAAGGATTTTCTGAACGACAGTGCGCGATTGATATTGGTGACGCGCGACCTTTTGCCTGAGGAAAAGAAGTTTTTGGAAAACAAGAAAGTGGTGGCTACCTCGTTGGCGGTTGCCAAAGATGCAGTCGCCGTTGTGCTGCATCCCGCAGCTAAGGATAGTTTGTTTTCTGTAGATCAGCTCAAGAGCATACTCACCGGAAATTTTTCAAAGAATTATACTGTGGTGTTCGACAATCAGGGGTCGAGTACGTTGCGCTATATGCAGGATTCACTGCTGCAGGGCCAGCCATTAGGAAGCAATGTTTTTGCAGCAAAAAGTAACGACTCCGTGATAGAATATGTAGCCAACAATCCGGAGGCTATCGGTTTTGTAGGGGTTAGCTATGTTTCAGATTTTTCTGATCCTGAAGGTTTGGCGTTCACATCAAAAGTTAAAGTAGCAGAGGTGTACAATACTGCAAAAGGCAGAGCGTTTGCTCCTTATCAGGCGTACATTGCTCCGAATTGGTATCCGCTTACCCGCAAGCTTTATTATATCCATCGCGAAACCTATCCCGGACTTGGCACAGGCTTTGCAAACTTTCTGGCAAAAGACAGAGGACAACTGATTTTCAAACAATCAAGACTGTTTCCTTTAAGGTCGGAGGTGATATTCCGCGAAGCGAATGTGAGCCCCTAAACGAAAAATATAGACACAGCAATACGTTAACATGACGGTAATAAAAATGAAAATGAAACAAACGATCGTAATTATGGCTGCCCTGTTGCTTAGCTTCAGTGTACGGGCGCAGTCGCTGGAAGAAGGGAAAAAGATGTATCAATATGAGCGTTACGAATCTGCTAAGAAAATGCTCGCACCGCTGGCCGAAACCAACCCCATGGCCAACTATTACCTCGGTCTTTCGGAGCTTGCCTTAGACCATCCGGATCAGGCCGGCGCCATTTTCTCAAAGTATCCTGAAGACAATGCAAATATGGCGGGCCTTGCACGCGTAGCCTTTACCAAAGGGAATATTGCAGAGGGAACCCGACTTGCTAATATCGTAGCCAGCAAGGCTAAAAAGAAAGAAGTGGCTCCGTTGGAACTCGCTGCTGATGCCATAAACTATACTAAGGGCGGAAATTATCAACAAGCTATAGACTGGTATGAGGAAGCGCTGAAAAAAGACGGAGACAATATGGAACTCCGCATAGCTTTGGGCGATGCCTATCAGCATCTGCAAACCGGTGGCGGAAAGGCTGCCAGCAACTACGAAGCGGTGACCGAGCGCGATCCAAAAAATTCGCTTGCCTTTTCTCGCGTAGGTGCACTTTGGTATGCCGCAAAAAACTACAATCTTGCACTCGAAAATTACAGCAAGGCTAAAGAAGCAGATTCTTCAAACCCACTACCGTACCGCGATCTTGCAAATGCTTATTTCTGGACCGGTAAGTATGATCTCGCCAAGCAAAACATTGAGAAATACCTCCAGCTATCGGACAAGAGTACCGATGATCTCATCAACTACGCGAATATTCTTTATCTGAGTAAAGACTACGAGCGTGCCACACAGGTAACCCAAGACCTGATCAACAAAGGAGTAGCCAAACCCGGGCTGTATGGTATTCTTGGTTTTAGTCAGTTTGAAAGCAAAGACTACGCAAATGCACTCACCAACGTGCGCCGTTACCTCGATACACAAGATCCGGCAAAGGTTACCTCATATGATCTGATTCAATACGCCAAGATACTGGCAGCCAATAATCAGACAGACTCTGCAAACGTCTATTTCAATCTGGCAGTGAGCAAGGATACATCCAGCGACAAATCTGATATCTACCGCCAGATCGCTGAAGGGTTTAAAACAGCAAAAGACTATGGCAAGTCGGCCGAATGGTACAACAAGCTCATTACGGCCTACCCCGATGCAGCACCCATTGATTACTTCTGGGCAGGAGCTATGTTTTATTATTCTAAAAACTACCCCTCTGCAGCAAAGGCATTTGAGCAAATGGAAAATAGATATCCTGATCAGCCTTCAGCCATATATTGGAGAGGAAGGGTAGCGGCCGCTCAGGATGAAGAGGCAAAAACCTGCGAAGCTTCGCCTTACTACAAGCGGTGGCTGGATACGGTGGGAGCTAACTACGACAAGACCAGCGACCTGATGTATGCTTATCAGTATCTTGCCCTTTGTGCCTTCAATAAGGGCGACAACCCCACTACAAAATTGTACATGGACAAGATCGAGGCGATTGACCCGAACAACTCCTTCCTGAAGCAACTGAAGGATGCGATGGCAAAGCCAGCGGGAAAAGGAAAATAGAATGATACAATAATGATTGAAGGGCCGCCCCAAAAGCGGCCTTTTTTACGTTCCCGGGCTATTGCAAATTCTGACTGTCAGCACGAAGCGTTTTCCAGAAATAATTATTTTTACTCGTTCGTTGGTGGCAGCTACCAGATTAGCAATGAATTATTACCATTCGTTTTGCATCACAAATCCAAGCCGCTATATGCGTATCCTTGCTGCCCTCAGTCTGCTATCCGTTACGATGCTGGCTTCCTGCAAATTTTTTCAGTTAATACAAGACAGTTACAGGCCGGACGTAACCGGAAGACCGGGCAACGGATGTATTTCACCGATTCTTTGAAGACGCGCGTGAAAATGAATGTCAGCGGCCATGAAACCGAATTCTTTTTTGATTTGGCTTCCGACAAGGTGATATTAAATCATTTTCCTGCCAATTATTCCAGGAGAAAATCAGTCACAACCCATCAAAGAAGCCGCGGGCAGCGCCGTAAATTGGCAGTCCTTTTCCCGGTCGCAGATTTATCGTCGGGCATGTTTATCGCTAAGCGTCATTTTTGTGTGGTTGATACTCAAAGCATCATTCCCGGTTTTTCGGGAAGACGGCCGAATGTTTTCGGAAATCTTTTGTTATCTGTAGATCTGCCGCTTTTGCTTGATTATGATAAAGGCTACCTTGAGTATCTGAACCCGTCTTACGACCTAAGCGGATTCTATCCTGTGAAAGTGAGGTTCGGCAGGCGACATGCCATTTATATTTCCTTGCTTCTTTTCGGTAAAGAGACGGAGTTTCTTTTTGATCCTTGGAATACTGGTGTTAACCTAATCAAGTCAGTTGACAGGAAATCGTGGGGTCAACCTCAATTTGAATACTGTTCCACTATTTGGGAGGCTCCTTTAAAAGCAGTAAGCTTTCCGGTAAACGCGTATTTCAATAAACCGGTTGCCCTCTCGAAAAAACTGGAAGCGCTCATCAATGTCAGCGAGCAAAAGGATTTAGAAAATAATATGGGGCAGGCGTTCATAAAAAAATTCAACTGGATCATAGATGCCAGGATGAAGAAGATGTATTGCAAGGTCATCGACAGCACCATTTTTGAAAAGCAACAGCTTCCGGTTATTAGTCAAATGGCAGGATTCATGTATAAAGGCAGGCTATCCGTGCAATACGTTGTGACTGGAAAATCGAAATACCATTGTGGACAGGAGATTGTCAGCATCAATAAGGTGAAGATTGATAGTCTTAACGTGAGCTATTATTTGAATGTGCTGAATACTACCGCCGACTGGAATGACCTGTCTGTAGAAGTGCGATAACGGCTCATCTCCTTGGGTATCAATGCAGGTTGGTGTGTGGAGCAATCTAAATAAAAAACGAGCTGCCCGGAGCAGCTCATTTTTTTACGTTTTCCCAAAAAGAGTTTAATCAATATCTCTCTTAATATCGTCAATCGCTACCTGCTCGAAGAAATCGTAGGGCGGGGTTGAGCGGCAGGTATCCAAAACACCGGTGCTGTGAAACTTTACCTTCACTTTCAGATTATTGTGTAGAAAGTTGCCGGGAACATACTCTGGCTTTTCGAGCTTGCCATCCTCCAACCGCAATAGCCATCCACATCCATCTGCTGTAATATCTCCGCTGTCTATCACCGTAGCACGGGTATAGTCCTTATCTTTTTTGCACGAAACAGCGAGTAAAGTAAGCGTTACTGCGCCGAGTAAAAATTTACGCATGTTCTTCAGTCAATTCAAGGGTTAAAATACAAAAATCCTTTTATGCAGCAAGAAATGACCGATAATTTTTAGTTCGCAGTAAACTTATAACCAATCCCTCTTACAGAATGAAAATGCCTCGGGTTGCGGCTATCCTTCTCAAAATACTTCCGGAAGTTGAGGATGAAATTATCAATAGTTCTCGTAGTCGGATATACATTATACCCCCACACCACCTGTAGGATGTGTTCGCGGCTCACTACCTGCCCCTCGTGCTCTACCAATAGCTTGAGTAGTGCAGCTTCCTTTTTGCTGAGTTCCTGCGGCTGCCCGTCTTTGTCGAGCGCCTCATGAGCGGCAAAGTCTATCTTACATCCCTGAAATTCATAGGCATCGGGCACACTTTGCGGCGCCTTGATTTTTTTATTTTTCAGAATGAGTTTGTCCACACGCAGCAGCAGTTCCTCCAGGTTAAAGGGCTTGGTAAGGTAGTCGTCGCCACCCTTGCGCAGGCCTTCCACACGGTCGTTGCCGCTGTTTCTTGCAGATAGAAAAAGAATCGGAACATCGTTGTGCTGCATCCTGATCGTTTCGCATACGGTAATGCCATCCATATCGGGCAGCATAATGTCGAGAATGATCAGGTCGAAATATTCGTTTTTGACCATCTTCAATACAGCGGGCCCATTATCTACTGTAGTCACTTCGTAACCTTCCATTTCGAGGTTCAGCTTAAGCGCTTCGCGCAGGCTTTCTTCGTCTTCTACAACGAGGATAGATGCCTTGGTTTCTCTGTGTGTCATAAAGGGATAGTTTTTGTTGAGATAAAAATAATGACAATTCATGCCGGCAGTCAAGCGCTGAAAACGAGATATGAAAATGCCATGACGAACTCAGGTTATTCTATAAATTTTATGACAATTGTAAGGAAAGGTTTTCATGCCTGCAGCAAGGCGGGCTGGTAATATTTCGCTATTTCTTTTACCTAAAAAATGCACACTTGTCTGGTTGGGAAATTTATCTACCTTTGCGGCTCCTTACGCGGGCGTGGTGAAATTGGTAGACACGCTAGACTTAGGATCTAGTGCTTCGCGGCTTGGGGGTTCGAGTCCCTCCGCCCGCACCAAAACAAGGATCAGATTTAATCAGTCCCGTGTCAAAGCGGGACTGTTTTATAACATCAAAAATCATTAAAAGCTATGGCTACGGTTACGCGCGAAAATATCGGTACGCTGCACGACAAGATCACCGTAAAACTTACGAAGGAAGATTACTGGCCATCCTTCGAAAAGTCTTTGAAACAATATGCAAAGCAGGCCAATGTGCCGGGCTTTCGTAAGGGTATGGTGCCGGCTGCAATGGTGCGTAAAATGTATGGCCCCTCTATTTTTGGCGATGAAGTATTTCGCACAGCCGGACGCCAGTTGGAAGACTATCTCCAAAACGAAAAACTGGCCATTTTTGCCCAGCCCATGATTCTGCCCGATGGCAACCTTAAGATGGACATGAACAATCCTGCTGAGGTAGATTTTAGTTTTGAAATCGGTCTGAAACCCGACTTTGAAATACCTGCGCTGAACAACGGTACAAGCCTCACCAAATACAAAGTGAATGTGAGCGACAAAATGCTGGATGATGAAGTAGAGCGTATCCGTCGTCGATATGGTAAAGTAGAAGATCAGGAAGCGGTTTCAACAGAAGATGATATTATCTACGCTACCTACGAAGCCTGCGATGCAGAAGGTAATGTAGCGGAAGATGCTCAGAAAATTGAAGACACCGTGCTGCTCGAAAAGCTGCCGGCAAAAATGCAGGAAATGGTGATGGGAAAGAAAGCCGGCGATACGCTGGTGATCGTACCCGCACAGGTGGCAGAAGGCGATGAGCTGAGCGCTTTCCTCAAAGACCCGCTGAAGGCACCGACAAGCGATCCTTCACAGAGCTACAAACTAAGCATTACCAAAGTAGGGCTGCTGGTGCCGCGCGATCTGGATACCGAGCTGTACATGCAGGTGTTTCAGAATGATATGATCACCACGGAAGAAGCCTTCCGCGACCGTATCCGCGAAGAGCTCAATAAAGAATATGCGCGTATTACTCATGAACGTTTGCAAAATGAGATTTACGAGTTGCTGGTACACAACACACCGCTGCAACTGCCGGTAGATTTTCTGAAACGTTGGCTGAAAGAAGGTCAGGAAAAGCCAAAGACCGAAGCAGAGGTGGAGAAAGAATTTCCAGGCTTCGATCATCAGCTACGCTGGACCCTGATCTCTGATAAACTTATCTTGGATAACGGCATTCAGGTGACGGCAGAAGAAGTGAAAGAAGATATCAAAGCCCGTGTGCTTTCTTACTTTGGAATGGACACCGACGAAGATGCGCCCTGGATGGAAAGCTATATGCAAAAGGTAGTGAAGGACAATAAGACGATGGACGAAACTTATCGCCGGCTGTTGTTCGATCGCCTCTTTCAGACTTTGTCGGAGAAATTTCAGGTCGAAGAAAAGGAAGTAACCGAAGAGGAATTCTTTAAGCTGGCCGATCCGCATGCAGCACATCACCATCATCATTAATTTTAAGGATACACTCAATAAAAAAACGCTCCTCGAAAGGGGCGTTTTTTGTTGGTGACCTCGACTCCGCTCAGCCACCGAAATTCTTCGACTCTTCTCAGCTACCCATTTCTTTTGAAGCGGGGTTACTTCCCAAATTTCTTCTTCAACAGGCTCAGCGCATCATTCATCGAAACTTCCTTCGCGGGTTCGGGGCGGGTTTCTCTTCCAGTTTTTTGCGGTTTGGGTCGGGATGAAGATGTTTCCTGTGTCTGCTTGATGGACAACGCAATTCTTTTTCTCGCCGCATCCACTTCCAGCACTTTTACCTGCACTTTATCATTCAGCTTCAGTGCTTCGGAGGGATCGGAAATATATCGGTTAGCAATCTCCGATACATGTACCAGTCCGTCTTGCTTTACACCTATATCCACAAACGCACCAAACCGTGTAAGGTTGGTGACCACGCCGGGCACAATCATGCCGGGATAAACGTCTTCGATGCTGTAAATATTCGCAAATTCAAATGCCTGCGCTTCTGCCCGTGGGTCGAGGCCGGGCTTTTTCAGTTCTTTCAGTATGTCTTGTACCGTATGGGCGCCGGTTTGCCCGGTTACATATTTCCGTGCTTCAATTTTATTGATGAGGTCTGTATTGCCGATAAGCTGTGCGACCTCTACAGAAAGGTCTTTGGCCATTTGCTGCACCACAGCGTAGGCTTCCGGGTGCACGCCGCTTCCATCGAGCGGGTTTTCTCCGTCTTTTACCCGCAAAAAGCCGGCACATTGTTCGAAGGCTTTGTTGCCCAGTCGTGGTACCTGCATGAGTTGTTTACGGTTACCAAATCGCCCGATCTCGTTCCTGTATTTTACAATATTATCGGCAATGGATGGACCGATGCCGGATACATAGCTCAGCAGATGTTTGCTGGCAGTGTTCAGGTTTACACCCACTGCATTTACACAGCTTTCTACCGTTTGGTCCAGCCTTTCCTTTAGCCGTACCTGATTTACATCATGCTGATATTGCCCTACACCAATACTTTTCGGATCTATTTTCACCAGTTCGGCCAGCGGGTCCATCAGCCTGCGGCCAATGCTCACGGCTCCGCGTACCGTAATGTCCTGTTCCGGAAATTCTTCCCGTGCTGTTTCGGAAGCAGAATAGACCGAAGCACCGTCTTCGTTAACAAGAAAGACAGGAAGTCCCAGATTAAGTTTCTTTAGGAATTGTTCTGTTTCCCGTCCGGCGGTGCCATCGCCAACGGCTATAGTTTGTATGCCGTAGTCCTGTACAAGTTTTCTTAGTTTCTGTTCGGCATCAACGAGTTTGTGATTTTGCTCATGAATGAAAATAAGGTCAGTTTTTTTGAGCTCTCCTTTTTCATCGAGACATACCACTTTGCAGCCGGTGCGGTAACCCGGGTCTATGGCCAGAATGCGCTTGCTGCCCAGTGGCGACGATAGCAGAAGTTGCCGCAGATTTTCTGCAAACACGTTGATCGCTTCCTCGTCGGCTTTGTTCTTTAGCGCCATACGAAATTCGCTTTCCAGACTGGGTTGCAACAGCCTGCGGTAGGCATCTCTCACGGCCTTTTTCACTTGTTGCCCGCATTCATTCTCCGTTCTCACATATTGCGCACCCACCAGGGAAAGAGCCTCGTCTTCTGCCGGAGCAATGACCATGCGCAGCACCCCTTCCATAAAACCTCTCATCACCGCCAGCATTCTGTGGGAAGGAATTTTTGAAACAGGTTCTGAGAAGTCAAAATAGTCTTTGTACTTGTTCCCTTTTTCTTCCATGCCGGCAAGCACGGTGGCCTGCACGGTGGCCTTCTGTTCAAAGAATGCTCTCAGTTCGGACCGCACGGTCGCATCTTCATTCACCATTTCCGCAATAATGTCGCGCGCACCTTGCAGCGCATCTTCCGGAGTGGCTACCTCGTCCTTAACGAAGGCGGCAGCTTCCGCAAGTACAGTCGCGGACCTTTGTTCGAGCAGGAGCAGCGCCAGCGGTTCCAGTCCGCGTTCGCGGGCTGTTTGGGCTTTTGTTTTCCTTTTGGGCTTGTAGGGCAGATAGATGTCCTCAAGTTCATGGAGTGTAGTGGCCGCGTTGATTTTCTGCTGCAGCGACTCCGTCATTTTTCCTTGTTCGGTTATTGTTTTTTCAATGAAGTTCTTCCGCTCTGAAAATTCTTTCTGAAATTTTGCCTCATCCTGAATGTGCTGTATCTGCACTTCATCCAGCGCGCCGGTTTTGTCTTTGCGATATCGTGCAATGAAGGGTAGGGTGGCGCCTTCGTTCAGCAGTTCCAACACAGCCAAAACGTTTTTTTCGGCGATACTGAGTTTGGCGGCTACGCCGGAAGCAAATTCTGTCATGAAATACCTTTTAGGGTCCGCGAAAGTAAAAGCGGCAGCGGATTTGCAGAAAAATATTCTTTAACAATGTATGCCTGCTTTCATGGTTTGCGGCTTGTCGTTACTATGGCTGGCATCATTTCTTTGGGGTCTGTGCTTTCATCCCGATCACGTCGCCCGAACCACACCACATGAAATACGTAGTATCCCTTTCCTTCCTATCTGTAATGGCTTGCTATGTAGTGGCAGTGCTGTATTGGCTATGCAAAGCCGCCCTGCGATTTATACTGCGCCGCCTCCATAAAAAGCGGGAAGCACGAACAATTACTGTTGAAACATATCCCCAAACACTGAGTAAGAACTAGAGGAAATTTGCTGCCTTAGTATGGTAGGTTGCTCATGACTTAATTTCTATCTTATTGATTAAGTTAGAGGTAAAATAAGTTATCCCATGCTTTCTGATATCGAAATAGCTCAGTCGGCTCCGATCCTGCACATCAAAGACATCGCAGCCCAACTCAACATCAGCAACGACGATCTTGAGTACTACGGCAAGCATAAAGCAAAGCTGCCGCTGAAGCTTATCAGCCAGGAGCGATTGGAACTGAGTAACCTTGTTCTGGTCACTGCTATTACGCCTACACCGGCCGGCGAGGGCAAGACCACCACAACGGTGGGGCTTAACGACGGGCTTAATGCCATCGGCAAAAAGAGCATTGCCGTACTTCGGGAGCCATCGCTCGGACCCGTGTTTGGCATGAAGGGGGGCGCCGCGGGTGGCGGATATGCGCAGGTAATTCCCATGGAAGACATTAACCTGCATTTTACCGGCGATTTTGCAGCCATTGAACGGGCAAATAATCTGCTGGCCGCGCTTATTGATAATAATCTGCAGAACAAAAAATATTCGCTGGATATAGAGCCCAAAAGCATCGTATGGAAAAGGGTGATGGACATGAACGACCGCGCCCTGCGCAGCATCATCATTGGGGTGGGTGGCACTGCAAATGGTACGTTGCGCGAGGATGGGTTCAATATTACTCCCGCTTCAGAGATTATGGCCATTCTGTGCATGAGCAACGATTTTGAAGATCTGAAACAGAAACTGGGCAACATCTTTATCGGAATGACAAGAGACGGGAAGCCGGTATATGCCAAAGACCTGAAGGCCGTAGGCGCACTGGCTATATTGCTCAAAGATGCGATAAAGCCGAACCTGGTACAAAGCCTGGAGGGTAACCCAGCCATACTGCATGGTGGTCCTTTTGCGAGCATTGCACAAGGCACCAATACGATCATTGCAACCAAAATGGGACTTTCACTTTGCGACTATGTGGTGACCGAAGCTGGTTTTGGAGCAGACCTCGGAGCAGAAAAGTTTTTTGATATCAAATGTGCGCACGCCGGGCTAAAGCCTAAGGTTGCTGTACTTGTGGCCACCATCCGGGCGTTGCGTCACCATGGGGGTGCAAAAGCAGAAGAGTATAATACTCCAAGCCTGGAACGTGTGAAAACTGGTTGTGCTAATCTGGGTAAGCACCTTGAAAACCTTCTGCTGTTTGGTGTGAACCGGGTGGTGGCGATCAACCATTTCCCAACAGATAGTGATGAGGAAATAGAATTTGTAAAGGACTACTGCCGGAAGATGGGTGTAAAGGCTATAGTGGCTAAAGGATTTGCCGAAGGCGGTAAAGGAATGACAGCGCTGGCAGAAGAAGTGGTGCAGCTTTGTGCCGGTGAAAGTAATTTCCATCCCCTCTATGACAACCATCTGAGCATTGAGCAAAAAATAGAAGTCATTTGCAAACAGATTTATGGAGCGGCCAATGTAGAATATTCACTGAAAGCACGAAATCAGTTGAAACAGATCATAAAACTTGGCTACGACCATCTGCCTGTGTGTATGGCCAAAACACAGAAAAGCTTTAGCGATGATGAGAAAAAGGTAAATCGTCCCGAAGGGTTTACGATCAATATCCGAGAGTTTGAGTTTGCGGCCGGAGCTGGCTTTATTATCCCGATTCTTGGTGATATGATGCGGATGCCGGGGCTGCCCAATATACCGGCGGCTGAGTTTATGGATATAGATGCCGACGGAAAGATTGTTGGACTAAGCTAACGACGTAAGGTTCATTTTCTTGGGCTTTGGGCAAGGGGATAAAGGACTGTGCTCTGGCCGTGGAGATTGAACCTTTATTATTCGTTTTTTACCTTCACCCTTTGTACCTGTTATAACTCAATCTATCTACCGAACCTATGCAATATCTACTGGCCCTGTTGGTCCTGTCGTTTATGACAGGATACGTAGTAGCTACCCTATTTTTCCTTATGCGTGAGCTTATTCGGAAAAGAAGAGGTAAGTCCTGATAGTCCGGCGACCTTTTGGGGTTTGGTTCTGCGTCTGTTTTTTTTACTCGTGCGGGTCAGGAGTCAAAAAAACGCAGGGCGTACATAGCTCTGAAATAATTTTTTTGAATAAAATATATAGCCTACCTTTGCCGTCCCAAAATTTGTCCGGCTATTCCTCCGGGAGTATCCAAAGTTGCGCCGGGCATGAGGGAATCATTTCTAATTAAAAAATTTTATGGCAACAAACAACCTTCAAAGCTACGAGCTGATGGTAATCTTTACGCCGGTATTGGCTGAAGATGATTATAAGACAGCTCAGAAGAAGTTTTCAGACTTCATCACAGACAATGGCGGAAACATCACCAACTCCAATCCCTGGGGTTTGCGTTCCCTGGCTTATCCGATCGACAAAAAGACTACCGGTCTTTATTGGGTGTTGGAATATGACGCTCCGAGCGATCTGAATCACAAGCTGGAAATCCAGATGAACCGCGATGAGAATGTAATGCGTCACATGGTTACCCGTCTGGATAAGTATGCAGTGCAGTACAACACCAGAAAGCGCAACAAAAGCGCAGAAACAGAAGCTGTTAACTCCTAAAAAAACTGAACACAATGGCTAAGCAAAACGATATAAAGTTTCTTACTTCTACCCGCGTAGAAAAACGTCAGAAAAAATACTGCCGTTTCAAGAAAATGGGAATTAAGTACATCGACTATAAAGATGCTGAGTTCCTGAAAAAGTTTGTGAATGAACAAGGTAAAATGCTTCCTCGCCGCATTACCGGCAACTCGCTGAAATATCAGCGTAAAGTGGCTCAGGCGGTGAAGAAAGCACGCCAGATGGCATTGTTGCCTTATGTAACCGACCTTTTAAAATAGAAGGTGATTGTTCACACTGTAAAAGCAAAAAGTCATGCAAGTAATCTTAATTAAAGACGTAGATAATTTAGGTGCTGCCAACGAGCTGGTAACTGTTCGTCCGGGTTATGCACGCAACTACCTTATACCTCAGAAATACGCTATCGAGGCCAGCCAGGGAAATCGCAAGGTTCTTGAAGAGCGCCAGAAGCAACTGAAAAAGCGTGAAGAACAACTGATGGCTGAGATCAATAAAGTGCGCGAAGTACTGGCAGCATCCCCTGTAAAAGTGGGTGCAAAAACAGGTACCAGCGGCAAAATATTTGGTTCGGTTACCGCTATCCAGCTGGCGCGTGCTATCCGCGAGCAAAAGGGATATGAAATAGATCGTCGTCGCATCTCCATAGTAGATGAGGTGAAAGAAGTAGGTACTTACAAAGCTCAGATAGACTTTGGTAAGGAAAACATCGTAGAAATGGAATTTGAAGTAGCAGGCGAATAATCTGCGCTGATCATACTGTTTTGAGAAGGGGGTTGCACTACTGCAATCCCTTACTTTTTTGTTACTAACTTCACCCTATGCACCGCTTACTCCTTGTGCTTTTTTTGTTTTCCTGCCAGCAGCAGGCCGAAACCTCAATGGCTACACTGCAATGGCTGCCAGGCGTGTGGAAAATGCCAACACCCGATGGTGTGCTGGTAGAACGCTGGTGGCGGGTCAATGCCGATACCCTGCGAGGACAGGGCTATGTACTTCAGGGCCGCGATTCGCTGCTTATAGAAGACTTTGAGATCTATAAAAACGAAGATGCCCAACTGGTGTATGGCGCTAAGGTAAAAGCGCAGAATGACGGAAAGACCATACGATATGTAGCTGCCGGTCAAAAGGGAGACAGCATTGTTTTTGAAAACCCCGCTCACGATTTCCCCCAAAAGATCATTTACCGGCGCTTGTCCGACAGTAGCTTTGCCGCTGCAATAGCGGGCATGCAACAGGGTAAATATCGCAGAGTGGATTTTCATTTCAGCAAATAATTACGAACTATGTTTTATTCGTTTAAGGGTTTTACCCCTGTCGTGCATCCTTCTTCCTTTGTGCATCCTCAGGCCGCGGTCACTGGCAATGTGGTCATTGGCAAAAATGTATATATCGGTCCTGGTGCAGCGCTAAGAGGCGACTGGGGCGGCATTGTGATAGAAGATGGATGTAATGTGCAGGAAAATTGCACTATTCATATGTTTCCGGGCGTTACCGTGCTGCTGAAAGCCGGAGCCCATATTGGCCACGGGGCCATCATTCATGGCGGAGAGATTGGCAAAAATGTATTGGTAGGAATGAATGCGGTAGTGATGGATGAAGTGGTGATTGGCGATGAGTGCATTATCGGTGCGCTCAGTTTTATCAGCGCAAAGACCATCATACCGGGCCGCTCGCTGGTGGTGGGCAATCCGGGTAAAATTATCCGGGAGGTAAGCGACGATATGATAGACTGGAAAACCAGGGGAACCCGCCTTTACCAGGCGTTGCCTGAAGACTGTTTCCAGCATTGGCAGGCTTGCGAGCCACTCCGTGAGATGCCTGCAGAACGACCGGTGCAGGAAAGCCTGTATGCTACCTGGGAGCAGATTAAGGCAGAAAAAAAATAAATCCCGGCTGTCTGCCGGGATCTATTCCTTTTTTTGGCCGTCGGTTATTAAGCCTCCTCAGAGTTAACCAGATCGTTTACAAATTTTGCAACTGCTGCAATACGTTGGTGATTAAGAGAATAGTGAATGAATTTTCCATCACGTTCCGTAATCACAATGTTTGCGCGGCGCAGGATCGCAAGATGCTGCGAAGCTACAGATTGCTCCAGGCGAAGTTTTACATAAATGTCAGTCACATTCATGCGCTTATTTTCTTCCAGCAGTTTAATGATCTGCTGACGGAGTTTGTGGTTGATGGCTCTTAAAGTCATCGCTGCGCTCTTAACTGCTACGTAATCAAGCTTAATCTGTTCGTTCGAACCTTCATCTTTGCGAATCACCAGCGTGTTTGCTGACATAGTCGTTTCCATTTACTTTAAAAAATTTTACAGAGGTTAATTAATAAAAATTTTATGAACCGTAGTGTGTGTAAACACACCTGTATAGCGTTTGCAAACATACGAAGGACGCAAATATGAAACAACCCATCATTGATAATTTCTGTTAAGTGCCAGTTAAAAAAAATAATAATGAATTTGTTTCCCTCTGACAGTCTTGCATTATTGAGGCTTATGGGTATATACTTGCTTGAGGTAAAAGGGCTCTGAAGATGCTAAATTGACAAAACCATTACAATTATATGATTCGAACGAATATCTACAGTAATATTCCGGGTCAATTTCTGTTTCCTGCCGGAAATTGTAGTCCGCATTTTCGGTCAGATCAGCTAAAAAATCATTTTCGCCCAATAAAAGGACTTTTTTATTCAGTGAGGTAAAACGCGCGACCACATCAGTCTGAAAAAGATGCGCCGGAGCCAGCAAGGGATTTTCGTTCCGATCATAGATACACGCAAAATATTCCTGGGTACGCGCCGGAAGTACAGCAGCGTAATAGTCAAATCCCTGCTCTCGGTCCATAGCAGCACGTACCAGCAATTCGAGTTTATTGGGCATCAGCAGTGGCTTGTCTGTTGCAAAACATATACCTTTTGCCGTAGCCATTCCTATTCGTAAACCCGTATATGAGCCCGGCCCGCCTATCACTGAGACGGCCGATAGCTGACGGATAGATAGGCCCGTTTCGCGCTGCATGGCCTCGATCATCAGATTGATCTCGGCGGTATGATTACGACTGTTCTCTGAGGTGGCGCTATGTAGCAATTGGCCATCGGCAGATAGCAAGACCATAGCTTTTTCGCCCGAAGTGTCTATGTGTAAAATGTAAACCATAGGCTGGCAAATGTAAGATGCGTATTACTTTTGGAGCATGGAAAAGAAGATCATTCGTACAGAGCAGGCACCCGCACCGATTGGCCCGTACAATCAGGCCGTACAGTTTGGTAACATGCTTTTTATTTCAGGACAAATAGCTTTGGATCCCAAAGATGGCACACTCTATCAGGGTGATATACAGATAGAAACCGAAAAAGTGATGCAGAACCTGAAGGGAATACTCGATGCCGTCGGCATGGATTTCAGCCATGTAATTAAAACCTCCATCTTTCTGATGGACATGGGAAAATTTGCTGAAGTCAACGAAGTCTATGGCCGTTATTTTGACGAAGCCACAGCACCTGCCAGAGAAACAGTGCAGGTAGCAGGCCTGCCCAAAGGGGTGCAGGTAGAGATCAGCATGATCGCTGCCCGTTAATTTTTTGTGCTAAAAAAAGAAGGATTGGTCTGGGACCCATCCTTCTTTGAGCAGTTCAGTAGAGCCCGACGATCATCCCTTTTTTTGTTCCTTCGCCCAGGTGTCTTTTAGCGTCACGGTACGATTGAAGATGAGTCGTTCGGCCGTGCTGCTGGTATCGGCACAGAAGTACCCTTTTCTTAAAAACTGAAAATGCTCACCTGCCGATGCCGATGCCAATGCAGGCTCAATAAACACGGCGGGTAAAACCTGTAACGATTCTTTATTGATGTAGTCCTTAAAGTCGCCGTCCTCATTGCTCGGGTCTTCTACTTTGAACAGGCGGTCGTAGAGCCGCACTTCGGCAGTTTTTGCATGAGCTGCACTCACCCAGTGTATGGTTCCTTTTACGTTGATGCCACTGGTATCACTGCCACTACGACTTTCAGGAATGTAGCTACAAATCACCTCTGTAATGTTTCCATCTGCATCTGTCCTAAAATCTTCGCATTTCACAATGTAGGCAGCTTTCAGGCGCACCATAAGGCCAGGCCCAAGCCGGAAGAATTTTTTAGGAGGATGCTCCATAAAATCTTCTCGCTCAATCCAAAGTTCATGGCTGAAAGGGATTTCTCTTTTACCGGCAGCAGGATCTTCGGGATTGTTCTCAAGTTCCAGCATTTCGGTTTTTCCTTCAGGATAGTTGCTGATCACCAGCTTTATCGGGTCGAGCACAGCCATTACCCGGTTGGCCTTTTTATTCAAATCTTCCCGCACATGAAATTCAAGAACACTCAGGTCCACCATGTTTTCGCGTTTGGCTATGCCCACTGCATCTGCAAAGTTTTTAATTGCATCCGCAGTATATCCTCTTCGGCGCATCCCGCTCACGGTGGGCATCCGGGGGTCGTCCCAGCCTTCTACATATTTTTCATTGACCAGTTGCAGCAATTTTCTTTTACTCATGACAGTGTAGGAAAGATTGCGGCGTGCAAACTCATATTGACGGGAAGGGAAAATGCCCAGCTTTTCAATAAACCAGTCGTAGAGCGGACGATGGTGTATAAACTCCAGCGTACAGATGGAGTGTGTGATGTGTTCTATGCTGTCGCTTTGGCCGTGCGCAAAATCATACATGGGGTAGATACACCAGGCATCACCGGTGCGGTGGTGATGCTCATGTTTGATGCGGTACATAATCGGGTCGCGGAGCAGAAGGTTGGGATGCGCCATGTCAATCTTCGCGCGTAATACTTTTTCAGCGTCGGCATATTTCCCTTCTCGCATGGCCGAAAAAAGGCGGAGGTTTTCTTCAACACTTCTGTCGCGGAACGGACTGTTCTTTCCCGGTTCCGTAAGGTTTCCCTTACTCGCCGCTATCTGCTCTGCCGTGCTATCGTCCACATAGGCAAGGCCTTTCTCTATCAGTGAAACGGCAAATCCGTAGAGCGTCTCAAAATAATCGGACGCATAAAATTCATTGTCCCAGCTATACCCCAGCCAGCGAATGTCGTTTTTGATGTTCTCTACATATTCCGTCTCTTCTGTAGTTGGGTTGGTGTCATCGAAACGGAGATTGCATTTGCCATTGTACTTCCGGGCAAGTCCGAAGTTGAGGTGGATACTCGACGCATGCCCGATGTGCAGGTAGCCATTCGGCTCTGGCGGAAACCGGGTATGTATCGAATCGTATTTGCCTGAAGACAGGTCTTTTTCAATTATTTCTTCAAGAAAGTTGAGAGAACGTTCTTCGCTCATGAACATTTTTTTTCAGGGTCACAAAGCTAAAAGATCGTCGGCTGACATAAGGAATATTTTCGGGCCGAATGCAGTTTTTCGGTTTTTTGCCACACGGAATAAGCTGGCTCTGCGCAAACTTTTCCTCCGAGCCGCAGATACAGAAAACGACAGAAACTTGCTACTTACCCCCCGATGGTTAATTTTACGCGCGTTTCTTAAGAAATTATATGACAAATAAGTTACAACGTCCTGTTCGTGTACTCGTTGCCAAGGTGGGGCTCGATGGTCATGACAGGGGAGCGAAAGTAATTGCTACCGCCTTGCGCGATGCCGGAATGGAAGTAATTTATACCAGCCTGCGGCAGACACCCGACATGGTGGTAAACGCTGCCCTGCAGGAAGACGTGGATGCCATCGGTATCAGCATACTCAGCGGTGCGCACAATACGGTTTTTCCCAAAGTGCTTCAGCTTATGAAGGAAAAAGGACTGGATAATGTACTGCTCACCGGTGGCGGCATTATACCCGAGGAAGATATGGCCTCGCTGCAAAAGATGGGAGTCGGCAAATTATTTGCCCCCGGAGCGCCCACATCGGAGATAGCAGATTATATTTCAGAATGGGTGGCCGCCCATCGCAGCAATCTTCTTTAGCCGCTGCATTTTGCCCGAGAAAAATAAACTTCAATATTTTTTTAAACAACAAACTATTAAAAAGAATGTATCAGACTTTATTAACTGACCTGCAGGATGGCACTCTGGTTGTTACCATCAATCGCCCGGATAAACTTAATGCATTGAACAAAGATGTGATTGAAGAACTAGGACACGTGATCGCCGAAGTATATAGCAATAATGACATCAAAACAGCAATTCTTACCGGTGCGGGCGAAAAAGCTTTCGTAGCCGGGGCTGATATTTCAGAATTCACATCGCTGGATGCTGCCGGTGGCGAGGCCCTGGCAAAAAAAGGACAGGAAAACGTGTTTGATAAAATAGAAAATTGCCCTAAGCCCGTTATTGCGGCAGTGAATGGATTTGCGTTGGGCGGAGGCTGCGAGCTGGCCATGAGCTGCCATTTTCGGGTGGCCAGTGAAAATGCAAAATTCGGTCAGCCGGAAGTGAACCTTGGTCTGATTCCGGGTTATGGGGGCACACAGCGTCTTACACAGCTTATTGGTAAAGGGAAGGCCATGGAGCTCATGATGACCGCAGACATGATAGGTGCAGAGGATGCAAAAGCATTGGGTCTGGTCAATCACGTTTTTCCGATGGCTGAGCTGATGGCAGAGACGAAAAAGATAGCGCAAAAAATTCAGACGAAAGCTCCGGTGGCGGTAGCCAAAGTAATAGCCTGTGTGAATGATGCAGCGCGGGGTGAAGCCCGTGGGTTTCATAATGAGATTACCCGCTTTGGAGAATGCTTTGCTACAGAAGATATGAAGGAAGGCACCAGCGCATTTTTAGAAAAACGTAAAGCTTCTTTTGCCGGAAAATAAATTTTTCTATCTTGTAGGCTAAATCCTGATTTCATGCGGAAGACATTTATCCGAAGCATTTATACCTTGGGTATCACCATGGCTGCACTTAGTTCGGCTAATGCGCAGTTGGGTCATTCCAAAGAATACGTTGAACCGCCGGGTTGGAGTATCGGATTGAACCTTGGTTTGTCAGACCTGTGGGGAGATGTAGGCACTAAATCTTTACTCGACCATTACGGAAATGATAAGTACTGGCAAAGTCCTCACTTTATGGGAGGCCTTTATGTACGCTACTCAGCACACCCCGCCTTTGCCATACGGCTGGGTCAAAGCTATGGAACGCTGTATGCTACGGACAAGTGGAACGAGACCAAAGCAAAAAGTGCTACTACTGTAAATAACGATGCTTATCAGCGCTACCTCCGTAATCAGAGTGTGCGTACTATTATCTGGGAAAGCAGTTTGCTGTTCGAGATCACTCCTCGTCGTTTTAACTACGAAAGCATGGCAGCTCGTAAGCGCTTTCAGCCTTATTTGTTGCTTGGTGTTTCTTACTTCCACTTCAAGCCCACAGCAAAGTATATCGATCCGAAAGGAAATGATCGCGGATACGTAAACCTTTATGACCTCAATCTCGAAGCTACGGGTTTACCCTCAGAGATCTATGGCGATTCTAAACCCAGCTACAAACTCTGGCAGGTGGCAGTTCCCATGGGCCTTGGCGTGCGCTGGGATATCGGAAAGCGCCTGGGCATCGGCTTCGAATGGTTATACCGGATGACATTTACTGATCAGCTCGATAACGTGAGCGGAAAATACGTAGATCCTAATCTCTACAACGCTTACCTCACGCCGCAGGAGGCTGCGCTGGCCGCATCCATGCAGGATAGAAGCTGGGAAGTTGACCCTTCATACAAGCACAAGCCGGGCGAAGATCGCGGCAATGCGTCCAACAAAGATTCCTACTCAACATTCGGCATCACGCTTATATTCAAAGTACCCAGCAAAAAGACGCCTTGGTGGTACTGATATTTGAGTGATATTAACTAATTTACGGGGCGGTATGCGACATTGCATACCGTTCTTTTTTGTGCCGGTTCATTACCGTTTATAGTGTTTTAATTTTACAAGCTAATGCAGCTTTATGTTTGCTTATTTGGAAGGAGATTTGACGCATAAATCTCCATCGTTGCTGCACCTGTTGGTCAATGGTGTGGGATATGAGATCAACATCACGCTGCAGACCTATGAGAAAGTGCAGCAGATGGACCATTGCAGACTGTACACACATCTGCAGATCCGGGAGGATGCCTGGGTGTTATATGGTTTTGCCGACGAACAGGAGCGCACTACCTTCAGACAGTTGCTCAGCATCAGCGGGGTAGGGGCTGCCACGGCAAGGATCGTGCTTTCATCGCTCACTACGGGCGAGCTGGAGAGAGCCGTAGCACTGGATGATGCCAAAACGCTGGAACGTGTGAAAGGCATCGGGGCCAAAACCGCACAGCGCATCGTGCTGGAGCTTAAAGGAAAGCTTACTGCGGGTAAGATCAGCGGGCCCGGCAGCGTTTCCGGGCACAATACAACAAAGGATGATGCGTTAATAGCTTTGGTGAATCTCGGAATAAACAGAACTGCAGCAGAAAGTGCACTCAGCAAATTAAAAGATAGTTCCACGCTTACCGTGGAAGAATTGATCAAACAGGCATTGCGTGCCTTATAAACCTGGGTTTTATTGAAGCAAAATAATAATTTCGGATACAAGGTCTTGTTGTGCATCATTGTGGTGGTAGGCATTGCTCATGTGGGTGCCAGAGGCTTTCGTTTTCCGTTTGATTACGATCCGGAACCACAGCCTGATACCCCGGCCGTGAATACGGACAGCTCGAAGCTTGTTTTTCCCATATACGACCACACCGGCGATCCTGCCGAGCAAACACCCGCCAGCCTCGACCTTAATGATCCGATCAATCTGAAAAGATCGGTGTTTTATGATCCCGACGACAACCGTTATTACCTCTCCGAAAAAATAGGCGATCAGTACGTGCGGAACCCTACCTACATGACCATGCAGGAATACCAGCAGTACAAAGCGCAGCAGGACGAACAGAATTACTGGAAGCGCAGAATGGACGCGGTGACACTATTTAATAAAAAGCCTGCACTCCCCACCATGTATAAAGAGGGCATCTTCGACCGGATATTCGGAGGTACGTCCATACAGGTGCGCCCTCAGGGAAATGTGGATGTTACTGTGGGCGGAAACTGGCAAAATATCAAGAATCCGACGCTGGTACAACGGGCACAGAAATATGGGGTTTTCGATTTTGACATGCAGATGAATGTGAACCTGCTGGCCATGATCGGAGACAAAATGAAACTTAATATCTCCAACAATACCAAGGCAACCTTCGACTATCAGAACATGCAGCGGCTGGAATATACCGGCAAAGAAGATGAGATCATTAAAAAAATAGAGGCAGGTAATATCAGCTTCCCGCTCAACAGCGGTTTGATTAATGGGGTTCAGTCGCTCTTCGGTATTAAGACACAGCTTCAGTTTGGTAAACTATGGATTACCGCAGCGCTATCGCAGCAGAAGTCAAAGCGCCAGAGCCTTACCATCCAGGGCGGGTCTCAGACCCAGCAATTTGCTCTAAAGGCGGATGAGTATGAAGAGAATAAGCACTTTCTTCTGGGTCAATACTTTCACGACAACTACAACGAAGCGCTCAAAAATTTTCCCATTGTTAGCTCGCTCGTCACGATCAACCGGATTGAAGTATGGGTAACCAACCGTACCGGCGCCGTAGAAGGAGTGCGCGATGTAGTGGGTCTGATGGATCTCGGTGAAAAAAATCCTTACAATCAGGCTTTTGTCGGCTCCAGTGTGGGCGCTACCGTGCCTGCCGACAACCGGGCCAACCAGCTCTACAATACTTTATTGCAGCACACAGAAATACGTACCACCCCTCAAAATGTCGTAAACCTTGGCCTTGCACAAGGCGTGGACTTTGAACGGGCAACCGCCAGAAAGCTCAATCCTTCCGAGTATTCCTTCAACCCACAGTTGGGCTACATCTCTATCAACAACACGCTCAATGCAGATGATATTGTTGCCGTAGCCTACCGTTATAATTTCAATGGAAAAACTTACCAGGTGGGTGAATTTGCTGAAGACCTTCCACCGGATTCTACACAAACCAAAGCTATTTACCTCAAGTTACTTAAAGGCACTTCGCTAAGGCCGGCTCTTCCGATCTGGAAGCTGATGATGAAAAACGTATATGCTCTGGGTGGCCTGGGTGTCACCAAGGAAGATTTCCGGCTCAATGTGCTGTATCAGAATCCGGGTGGCGGTGAGATCCGCTACCTGCCCGAGGGTCCGAGCAAAGGGGTGCAACTGCTTCGCTTGCTTAACCTCGACCGTCTTAATTTTCAGAACGACCCACAGCCGGATGGTATCTTCGATTTTGTGGATGGAATCACGATCAACACTCAGCAGGGAAAGATCATCTTTCCGGTGCTGGAGCCTTTTGGACAAGATCTGCGTTCTGCCTTTGGTGGTAATCCACAACTCGAAAGAAAATATCTGTACACGATACTGTATGATTCTACAAAAACGATCGCAAGACAGTTTCAGCAAAATAATCGTTACGTCATCAGGGGTACCTACAAATCGGCTTCTTCATCCGAAATCTTTCTCGGCGGCTTTAATATCCCGCAAGGCTCAGTGTCGGTAACGGCAGGCGGCCAGAAGCTGGTGGAAGGAGCAGACTATCAGATAGACTACGGACTGGGAAGGTTGAAAATTCTCAACATGGGTATCCTCAATTCCGGCATACCCGTCAACGTGCAGTATGAAGACAACGCAACCTTTGGTTTTCAGCAGCAAAACTTTATGGGCGCCCGGCTCGACTATTATGTGAACAATAAACTGAACATCGGGGGAACCTTTATGCGCCTCACAGAAAGGCCCTTTACCCAAAAAACAACCTTTGGTGACGACCCGATAAAAAATACGGTACTCGGTCTTGATGCCAACTATCAGTCGGAATCACCCGGCCTTACACGTCTGCTCGATAAATTGCCGATATATTCTACTACCGCCTCTTCCTTTATCACAGCATCCGGTGAGGTGGCAGGTTTGTTTCCGGGCCATCCCAAACAAATCAATGCACTCGATCCTGAAGGCGCGGTATATATTGATGACTTTGAAGGTACGCGCAGCGGCATAGATCTCCGGCTGCCGGCACAGTCGTGGACACTTGCCTCTACACCCGCAAATGCCACCGACAAAAACGGATCGGTATTATTTCCTGAGGCTACTTTGTATGACAACCTCGACTATGGTAAAAATCGCGCGAGGCTTGCCTGGTACACTATTGAGCCCTCACTTATCGATGCTATCGGCGGAGTGCCGGGCTTTGTGAAAGATGACCCCGACCAACACTATGTCCGTCTGGTACAGCAGCAGGACGTGTTCCCGGCAAAATCGAATCAAACCTTGCAAAACGGACTTACTACTTTCGATCTTGGTTTTTATCCGCGGGAGAAGGGACCCTATAATTTTGATGCAGACCTCAATAACGACGGAACGCTGAAAAATCCTTCGAAACGCTGGGGCGGCATTCAGAAAGCGATTGACTACAGCGATTTTGAACAGTCGAATGTTGAGTTTATCGAATTCTGGATCATGGATCCTTTCATCAATAAGACGGGCTCGCCGGGTGGTAGTCTTTATATAGACCTCGGTAACGTTTCAGAAGATGTAATCAAAGACTCCAAGAAATTTTTTGAGAACGGTATCCCTTATCCCAAAAATACCGCGCAGCTACAATCTACCGTGTGGGGCTTCACCCCCGCCTTGCAGACACAGATCGTAAGGGCTTTTGATAATGATGAAGCGGCTCGAGCGGTTCAGGATGTGGGCTACGATGGTCTCGATGATGATGAAGAAAGTCAGAAATTTGCAGCCTATCTCAATAGCCTTCCTGCTGGTCTCAATGCCGGCGTTCGCGCTGAAATAGAGGCTGATCCTTCGCACGATGACTACCGTTATTATCGCGGTTCGGAATTCGATCAGGCCAATGCCAGCATTTTGCAGCGTTATAAAAAATTCAACAACCCGCACGGCAATTCGCCGGTGGTGAGTGCCAGCCAGACGTATTCTAACGCCGCCACCAACCTGCCGGAATCTGAAGACATTAACCGCGATAATACACTCAATGAAGCAGAAGACTACTTTCAGTATCGGGTGGACATCAAGCCCACTGCCATGCAGGTTGGCCAAAACTTCATCACGAATTCTGTGGTGAGCAATGTAAAACTTCCAAACGGAAATGTAGAGCGCGAAACCTGGTATCAGTTTAAAGTGCCTATAAGAGAGTTTAGCCAACGTGTAGGAAATATCCCTGATTTTCGGTCTATCCGGTTCATCCGTTTATTCCTTACCGGCTTTGAAGATAGTGTGCTGCTAAGGTTTGCCCGGCTGGAACTGGGCCGCAATCAATGGCGCCGGTATCAGTTTTCGTTGCAAAACCCCGGCGAGTTCATTCCGGACGAAGACCAGAAGACCACACCTTTTTCTGTTACCTCCGTAAGTGTTGAAGAAAACAGCAGTAAGTCGCCGGTACCTTATATTATTCCTCCTGGGCTCGACCGTCAGCAGGCGCAGGTGTCTAACGGTGCCAGTGTACAACTCAATGAGCAGGCATTGTCGCTGCAGGTATGTGGCCTGGCCGATGGCGATGCCCGTGCGGTGTACAAGGAAGTGGGCGTCGATATGCGTCAGTTTGATAAACTGCGCATGTTTATTCATGCCGAAACACAGGAGGGACAAGCTCCGCTAAAGGATGGAGATGTGCATGCAGTCATTCGTTTGGGCAGTGACTTTACCAACAATTATTACGAATATCAGATACCACTGAAGATTACTCCCGCCGGCGCCATCCGGAACGATGCTGTATGGCCGGTGGAGAACATGCTCGATCTGCCGCTGCAGGATCTGGTTGCCGCAAAAACGGAGCGAAACGTGCAGGGGTTACCGGCCTATATTCCATACAGTAAAATAGATGGAAAGGGAAATACAATTGTGGTGGTAGGAAGCCCGAATATTGGAGATGCCAAGACAATCATGCTGGGCATTCTTAATCCGAAAAAAACCAGCAAAACACCTGCCGATGACGGACTTCCCAAGTGCGCGGAGGTGTGGTTTAACGAGCTGCGGATGACGGGCCTCAATGAAAAGCCAGGGTATGCTGCCACTGGTAAGGTAAACGTGCAGATGGCCGACCTGGGTAGCGTAAAGCTGAGCGGAAGTATGCACACGCAGGGCTACGGAAATATTGATCAGAAGCTCAACCAGAGATTCCGTGATAACTATTATCAGTACGATGCCTCCACCAACCTGAACATGGGCAAGCTGATGCCACGTAGCTGGGGCGTGCAGCTTCCTGTTTTTGTAGGCTATTCGCAGTCTGTCAGCAATCCTCAATATGATCCTTACGACCTCGACGTAAAATATAATGATGAGTTGAGTGCCGCCCGCGACAAAGCACAGCGCGACTCCCTCAAGAAAATTGCACAGGATTTTACCTCCATCACCAGCTTCAACCTTTCTAATGTGCGAATTCTGGGTAATCCTGATAAACAGAACTCACCCGCCAAACCCTGGAGCGCCAAGAACTTCGATCTGAGCTATGCCTATAACCGACAGTTTAAACGAAATCCGTTGATAGAGAGTGATGAACTTACCAACCATAAACTGGGCCTCGGCTACAACTATAGTATAAAATCGAAGCCTATCGAACCTTTTAAGAAACTGATCAAATCGCGCTCTAAATGGCTCTCGCTCGTAAAAGATTTCAATTTTAATTTGCTTCCGGCCAACTTTACCTTCCGCACCGAGCTTAACAAGATCATGGATGAAACCAAGGTGCGGGCCATCGGTGCAGACGCCATACCTATGGATCCCACTTATTACAAGAACTTTACCTGGATGCGGGATTATAACCTGCGTTGGGAACTCACAAGGTCGCTCAGCTTCGACTATCATGCTACCAATTTCTCCAGGATTGATGAACCCTATGGCCGAGCCAATACGGCTGAAAAGCGCGACACGCTTTGGGACCGCATCAAAACCTTCGGTCGTAATACGGCATACACCCAAACCTTTTCGGCAAGCTACACGGTGCCCTTGCAAAAGCTCCCGATCACCGACTGGACTACCGTAAGACTTACCTACAATTCTTCGTACAACTACACTGCTGCGTCTCAACTGGCCCGCAGCCTGGGCAATACCATCAGCAACACACAGGGCATACAGGCCAACGGCGAACTTGATTTTCGATCATTATACAATAAGCAGCGCTGGCTCAAAGCCGTAAACCAACCGAAGTCGCGTACTTCCATTAAGAGATCGCGGCAGAAGAAGGAATCAGGCAATGGCCGCGATAGCGGGGGGGGTGATAGAGACGTAGCTCCCGACAGTCCTGCCGATGTGAAGGAAGTAGAACAATCGCCTGGCGAGGGCCGGCGCGACCGGCGCGATGCAACAGGATCGGATGCCAATCCGGATGCGGTGCCCCAAAAGACGGATGAACCCAAAAAGACCGATGACAAAAGCAAAGCCGAAGGCAACAAAAAAGACGACCAGAAGAAACCTGTTTTGATTGCCGGCGTCGATATTTCTAACCTTACCGATCATCAGATAGACTCACTGAGAAAAATTCAGAAAGCACAGGACGCAGCAAAGAAGAAGGCCGAAAAAGAAAAACGCAAAAAGGAGCGTAAAGCAAGACGCAAAGCCAGAAGAAACTCCATGCCTCAGCTCAGTGATGCGGAACGCATAGGTGGCCGATTGCTCACCATGGTAAAACGCACCACCGTAAGCTATTCCGAACAATCAGGAACGGTGTTGCCTGGCTTTATGGACAGTACCCGCCTCCTGGGCGTCAATACCTTCCGAAGTGGAGAGCCGGGTTATGGTTTTGCCTTTGGATACCAGCCCGGTCATGAGTGGCTGGAGCAGAAAGGTATTGATGGCGTACTGTCCCGCGATTCTTTATTCAACGCGCAGTTTCAACAACAATACTCCCAGAATATCAACATACAAACTACGGTAGAACCCATCCCCGACCTACGTATAGACCTTACCTGGCAGCAAACCTTCAGTAAGGCGCACAGTGAATTGTTTAAGGACACCGGTGCAGGCTTCCGTCACCTCAGCCCCTATGAGAGCGGCGCTTTCAATATCACCACTATAGCCCTGAAGACCATGTTCCAGAATTCAGGGCCGGGAGAAGGGCCGTTTCAGCAATTCCTGGATAACCGGCCCATCATCTCCAGAAGGCTGGGCAGCAACAATCCCTACACTGCCGGCACCCTCGACCCTAACGATCCAAACTATACCAAGGGATACACCAAATACTCCCAGGATGTACTGGTGCCTGCCTTCATTGCGGCGTACACTGGCAAGAGTGCGGAAAACGTAGCCCTCGTAGATTATAGTAATACCGACAACATTCGTCATAACCCTTTCCGGTTCTATTTCCCATTGCCCAACTGGCGGATTACCTACAATGGTTTGAGTAAAATTCCTATCATTCAGGAGCGCATGAACAACCTTGTGCTGAATCATACCTATGACTCCCGTATGTCTATGAACAGCTTTTCTTCCTCATTATATTACCTTGATGCCTTCAACCTGGGTTATCCATCATTTATCGATTCTAACTCGGGAAATTATGTGCCTTATTTCCAGGTGCCCAATCTTACCATCACCGAGCAGTTCAGCCCGCTTATCGGTATTGACGCGGCATTTAAAAACAACCTGACCCTGCGGTTTGAGTATCGTAAGTCGCGGACAGCCAGCCTGAGCCTTGTAGATTATCAGGTAAGTGAGACCAAGAGCACAGACTATACATTTGGCCTGGGCTATCGCATCAAAGGTCTGGTGTTGCCCTTCGAAATACTGGGTGTAAAGAAGCTGAAGAATGATCTGAACATGAAGATGGACATAAGTCTGCGCGAAGACCGCACGACCAATACCTATCTGGCACAGAATATAGACATTACTTCGCGTGGACAGAAGGTTATTACCATTTCGCCTTCTATAGAATACATCGCCAGCGATCGACTGACCATCAGGCTTTTCTACGACCGGCGACAAAGTATTCCTTATGTCTCCAGCTCATACCCCATCACTACTACGCGTGCGGGATTGACGCTGCGCTTCATTTTTGCACAATAGTTTGGTCCTCATTCATCCGGGAACTTTTCAGCTGTAGAAAATTATCAGCGACAAAAAAGTCCCTCAGATCAATTTATGCATCGTTAAACCTGATATAAACCGCTCTTGTCCGCACCTCGAATGCGTTATATTTGTAGCCCTAAATGCACTGTATTCATGACTGAGCCATCACTGCAACAGCAATTTGACGAAAAGGTAGCCAGCGAAATTGCCATAGAGCCACGAGACTGGATGCCGGACGATTACCGCAAAACGCTGATCCGTCAGATATCGCAGCACGCACATAGCGAAATTGTAGGCATGCTGCCGGAAGGAAACTGGATTACCCGCGCTCCCAGCCTTCGGCGGAAAGCCGTGCTTTTGGCCAAAGTGCAGGATGAAGGTGGCCATGGGCTATACTTATATAGCGCAGCGGAAACTTTGGGCATCAGTCGCGATGAAATGATCGAACAGCTTCACTCAGGTAAAGCCAAATATTCCTCTATTTTCAATTATCCCACACTTACCTGGGCCGATATGGGCGCCATAGGCTGGCTGGTAGATGGTGCTGCTATCATGAATCAGGTGCCTTTGTGCCGTACCTCGTACGGGCCCTATGCTAGGGCTATGGTAAGGGTTTGTAAAGAAGAAAGTTTTCACCAGAGGCAAGGTTTTGAGATCATGATGACCCTGGCCAACGGCACTGCTGTGCAGAAGAAGATGGCGCAGGATGCATTGAACCGCTGGTGGTGGCCTTCTATCATGATGTTCGGACCTCCTGATGCGGATAGCCCCCACACACAGCAAAGCATGGAATGGAGGATAAAGCGTTTTACCAACGATGAATTACGTCAGAAGTTTATTGACGTCACCGTGGAACAGGCACGTTTAATAGGTCTTACCGTTCCCGATCCCGACTTAAAGTGGAATGAGGCTACCGGGCATTACGACTATGGCAAAATTGACTGGGAGGAATTTTGGAACGTGGTGAAAGGCAACGGACCCTGCAACAAGCAGAGACTGGAAACCCGGAAAAAGGCCTGGGAAAATGGTGCCTGGGTGCGGGAGGCCGCTAGCGCATACGCCGGAAAGCGCCGGCAGCGTCAGCAGGAAAAAAACGCAGCCGCTGAGGCCGCAGCCGCATAAGACTTTCATTTTTATTACAAACAGCACAGCAATGAATCTTTTCAGAGTTTTCAGATATGGCGATTATGGCGACCGCGAGGCGGCGGCCGCCGGCGAAACAAAGTATGATACCCGTGCGGAATGGCCGCTGTGGGAGGTTTTTATCCGCAGTAAGGCCGGCCTCGACCATAAACACGCCGGCAGTTTGCATGCAGCAGATGCCGCCATGGCCGTTGAAAATGCCCGTGATGTCTATACGCGACGGATGGAAGGTGTGAGCATATGGGTGGTAGAAAGCAAATACATTCATGCTTCAGACCCTGCCGATGCCGAGATGCTTTATGACCCTGCCCACGACAAAATATACCGCCACCCTACCTTCTACAATCTGCCCGACGAGCTCAAACACATGTAGTACGTCGTTTCGATTTTTTGTGGAGCCACTCATTGCACCAAAATCATGAATCAACAACTTCTTTTTTATACGCTGCAGCTTGCCGATAATGCGCTGATCAACGGACACCGTCTTAGTGAGTGGTGTGGCCATGGTCCGGTGCTGGAGCAGGATATAGCTATCTCCAATATAGCGCTCGATCATTTGGGCCGCGCAAGAAGCCTGTATCAATATGCAGCCGAGCTTTTCAACGCATTGCCGCCTGAGGAACGCTCTACAGTTTTCAATTCGCCGGCTTTGCAGGAAAAAGTACAGATGGGTGCCCTGCTCGATGAAGATGATCTTGCTTATCTCCGCGACGGCTGGGACTTCAGAAACGTATTGTTGGTGGAGCAGCCCAATGAAGACTGGGCATTTACCATAGCAAGATCCTTTTATTTTGACGTACACAATTTTTATTTTTTTGAGGCGCTGAAAAGCAGCACTGATAAAATGCTGGCCTCTATTGCTGAAAAGTCTCTGAAGGAGATTGCCTATCATCTGCGCTGGAGCAGCGAATGGGTGATACGACTCGGCGATGGCACGGATGAGAGCCACCAAAGGATGCAAAATGCATTGAACGAGCGCTGGATGTTTACAGGAGAACTGAACACCCCGGCCACGTTTGAACTCAATCTACAGGAAACAGGTGCCCCGGTAGATTTGGGTATTGTAGCACCGCGCTGGATGCAGAAAGTGACAGAAGTAATTACAGAAGCCACACTAAAGCTGCCCGCCAGCACCTGGATGCAGCAGGGCGGAAAAAATGGTGTACACAGTGAACACCTGGGGTATGTGCTGGCCGAGCTTCAGTTTATGCAGCGCGCCTACCCCGATATGGAGTGGTAATGGAAATCGTTTTTACAGAAAATCAGATTCTCGATTGGCTGCGGTCCGTCACAGACCCGGAGGTGCCCATACTGACTATTCTCGACCTCGGCATTGTTCGTGGCGTTACTCTAGCAGGACATGAAGTGACCGTAGTGATTACACCCACCTATAGCGGATGTCCGGCCATGGACGTAATAGCCATGAATATCAGAATGGCACTGCTGAGCCATGGGGTAAGAAAAGTGAATATTGAAAACCAGCTCAGCCCGGCGTGGACAACCGACTGGATGTCTGATGAAGGCAAACAGAAACTACAGGAATATGGAATTGCTCCACCCCGGCGATCATCGGGCCTTGCGTCGCCAGCTCTTTTTGATGATGAGTTGGTGCCCTGTCCCCGATGCGGATCTGAGCACACCGAACTTACCAGCCAGTTCGGACCTACTTCCTGCAAGTCGCTGCATCGTTGCCTTTCCTGTCTTGAACCCTTTGAACATTTTAAATGCCATTAGCCCGGTAAAGGCCTGGGTAAACTACAAGACATCCGTTCAGGGCACCGGATCATAGCCACTTTTACCCCAGGGATGGCAGGATAGAAATCTTTTAAAGGCCAACCAGCCGCCTTTCCACGGTCCATATTTTCTTATCGCTTCCAGACCGTAGGCCGAACAGCTAGGGGTAAACCTACATTTGGCGCCCAACAGCGGAGAGATAAAAGCCTGGTAAAAACGTATGATCCAGACGAAGAGAACGGAGAACAGTTTATTCATGTGGCCCTATTTCATTTACAAGTTTCGAAATAGCCTTTTGCACGGCATTTGAAATCTGACCCAGGTCTTGCGCCTCGGTGGCGGTAAACACCAGAAACAAATGCAGTTGCTTGCCGTCCGGCACTAAAGGATAAAGATGTGCCTTTTGAATTCTCCATGCTTCGCGCATACGCCTTTTTATCAGATTGCGGTCTGCAGCCTTCCTGAATTTCTTTTTGGGAATAGAAAACCCGATACGTACCGGAGACGGCTCCCTGACGGCCCGGTCGGCAAGCAAAAAAATGACCCGTAGCGGAAAAACAGAATACGCTTTCCCTTTACGGAAAAGCGTATCAATATGCTGCTCGCGCTTAAGCCGCTCGTATGCTTTGAAAGTATTACGAATGGCGTTGTAGTTTTTGGGTTGAAAAATTACTTAAGGCGACGTTCGTCAGAAACAGTGAGTTTATGACGGCCTTTTGCCCTGCGCGAAGCCAATACTTTGCGGCCATTAGCCGACTCCATACGTTTGCGAAAACCATGAACGGATTTACGACTGCGGCGGCTTGGTTGGTACGTGCGTTTCATAATTGTATCTTTTTAAATTCTGTGGTCAACAGAAAGTATTCTTTTTTAAGGAGTGCGAAGGTAAGTGTAAAATTTAAAGTAGCCAACTACCTGCTTACTTTTTTTATGGAGGCCAGGCATACAGGGAGATTTCCTCAGATGATAGAACTTACGGTAGCCTCTTTGGTAGCCTGCGCCAACTCCTTGATCAACATGGGGTCGCGCTCAATGGCGTTACCTACCACGATTATATTGGCCCCCGCTTTGCAATTGGCATATACTTTCTCGGGCGTTTGTATGCCTCCACCCACAAAAAGCGGCAGATCAATATGAGAGCTCACCTTATGGATCATTTCTTCAGACACGGGTATTCTGGCACCGCTGCCCGCATCCATATAAATAATGTGTTTGCCCTGCAACTCGCCTGCCCAGGCTGTGCAGAGCGCTATGTCGGGCTTATTGGCGGGTATGGGCGCAGAATGGCTCATATAAGAAACCGTGGTAGGTACGCCCCCATCAATTACCATATATCCTGTTGAAATCACCTCCAGTCCGCTGGCTTTTACCGCCGGCGCCGAAACCACATGCTGGCCGACCAACAGCTCAGGATTGCGACCAGAAATGAGTGAAAGATAAAGCAATGCGTCAGCATAAGGAGTTACCTGCGCCGGGCTCCCCGGGAAAAGAATGACAGGAATGTCGGACTCAGCTTTGAACCGTTGGATGCAGGCATTCATCTGATGGTCGACAACAAGGCTACCGCCAAACAATAAAAAATCTACCTGTGCATCATTACAAAGCTGAGCGAGATAAGGCATTTCAGACGGAGCTACCTTGTCCGGATCTACCAATACAGCAAACCCGCTTTTGCCCGATTGTTTCAGGCTGCATAAATCCCGGTAAATCTTGCCCTTCATAACTACTGTAGCACAAAAAAAAGGAATTAATTCTGCTTATGCCACAGAAATATCACATTCCTGCATTTTGCTTGCGCAGTTCTTCGCGAATATCCATAAGCAACTGTTCCTGTGGCGAAGGTGCAGCAGGAGCCGCCGGCGCTTCTTCAGGCTTGCTTTTCAGACGGTTCATCGCTTTTACCATCATGAAGATGATGAAGGCAAGTATGATGAAGTTGATAATGACGGTTACAAAATCGCCCCAGGCAAGCACAGCACCTGCCTTTCGGGCTTCTTCGAGGGTAAGGCCCGGATTGGCCGCCACCGCATCGCGCACCGGTTGAGACAGCGGTACGAACTGATTGGTAAAACCCCGTTCGCCAATAAGCAACGATACCGGCGGCATGATGATGTCTTTTACCAACGCATCTACAATAGTGCCGAACGCCCCGCCGATAATGACACCTACCGCCAGGTCCATCACATTACCCTTTAGGGCAAACTCTTTGAATTCTTTTGCAAAGCCCATAGAAATTTTTCTTTTGGTAGGCCGACAAGATAAAATAAACGGAAGAATATAACAACGAAGCGGAAACTGCCGCCATCGAAATCGCTCCCATCATTTTTACTGATACAACCGATAGCAATAAAGAATACTTGGGAAACTTTTTTTGTAAAAAGTGTTTCCATAGTTTTGCTGCGCATTTATGGAGCCATTAACTAAAATACTCAGTGCATCCAGCGAATTGTTTCGACAGTATGGGTTCAAAACAATAACGATGGACGATATAGCGCGACGGGCGGGTATTTCAAAAAAAAACGCTCTATCAGCATTTCGCTAATAAAAATGAGGTAGTCAGCGAATCCGTTTCGTGGTACAAATGCCGGATTTCAAGTTTGTGTGATGAAGCCATGAGCGATTCGGAAAATGCTATTGAAGGAATGGTGCGCACGATGAGCATGTTCGACCAGTTGCACCGGTCCATCAATCCGATGGCAATGCTGGAGCTGGAACGATACTACCCCGAAGGCTTTGCCACTTTTAAGAAAAGCCTTTTGCAGCAGGATGTTTCGTCGATACGCAGGAATATAGAACAGGGAATTGAAGAAGGGCTCTACCGGCCTGAGATAGACCCGGACTTTATGGCGCGTTACCGCCTGGAGCTGTCGCTCATTGTTTTTCATCCCAACCTTCTTGTGGCTGAAAGAGAAGACATGCACCGGGTAGCGCAGGAGATCAGCGAACTGTTTTTGTACGGAATAATGACCCACAAGGGCGAAAAGCTCTACCAGAAATACAAAGAAAAATACCTAAAGCAAGTTTCAAAAATATGAGACGCCACGTCATTTCTTTTTTACTATTACTAAGCGCACTGTATTCCTTCAAACCCGTTACTGCACAGGAACTTTCAGGACAGCCACTGTCGCTGGCGGAAGCCCAGGAATTTGCAGTAAAAAATAATATAGCCGTAAAAAATGCCCGATTGGATGTGTTGATTCAGGAGGCGCAGAATGCACAGGTTACGGCGAATGCATACCCGAAAGTCAACGCACAAGGGCAGTTTACAGATTATATTGATCCGGTAAAATCTTTCGTTCCGGGATCTTTTTTCAATCAGGAAGGATTTGTTCCCGTGCAGTTTACGCCAAAATATGCCGCCACTGCAAACATTACCGGTTCTCAGGTATTATTTGATGGTAGTGTGGTAGTAGCGCTACAGGCACGCGAAACCATACTTGAGCTGGCCCGGCAGAATGGAAAACTTACGGAACAGAACATACGATACAATGTGCAGAAAGCATACCATCAATTGGTTATTGCCCACAAGCAATTCGATATTTTGAAGTCCACCCTTGCCAGTGCGCGGGATATGGCCCAACAGGTTTATGCCTTAAGGAATGCGGGCTTTGCTGAGAAAATTGAAGTAGACCGGACGGACGTACAGATCAACAATCTGGCGACCGACAGCATGCGAATAGCCAACCTCCTGCAGGTAAGTGAAAACGTTCTTAAATATCAGATGGGAATGGATATCCGCCGACCGATATGGCTAACGGATACTTCACTTGACCAACATCTTATGGATGCATCCGCTCTGGTAGCCGAAGTGGCACCTTATGAAAGCCGTACCCAGTTTAGTCTTCTTCAAACCCAACTCAAACTCAATAACTATAACCTTAAAAGATACCGTTTCGCCGGCCTTCCTTCATTGTCTGCTTTCGGCAGTATGGGCTATAACTACTCAACCAATTCGTTTAGCGAGATTTTTAAATCGCAATACATCTGGAGTAGTTATGTGGGCCTTCAGCTCAATGTGCCCATATTCAACGGCCTGTTGCGTACCAACCAGGTGAGAGAAGCGAGATTAAACATTGAGAAGACAAAAAACAACATCGAGAACCTGAAGTTGTCCATAGATTTTCAAACGGAAACGGCAAGGACAAATCTTCGGAATGCAGTACTGCAGGCTGAAAGCCAAAAACGAAATGTAGCGCTTGCGTCTGGCGTCCTTGAACTGGCCCGTAGAAAATACGAAGAAGGCGTAGGCAGTAGCCTGGAAGTGAGCCAGGCCCAGACTGATTTTTTACAAGCGCAGGCTAACTACTTCAGCATACTTCAAACCATGACGAATGCAGAAGCAGACCTCCAGAACTCCCTTGGACAATTCTAATTTCTTTCAACAAAAACCACACGCTACATACTATATGAAACGCGCCGTTTATCTTGTATTGACCACTATTATCCTCGCTTCCTGCGGCGAAAAAACGTCCACAGAAAAAAGCGCCGAAAAGCTCGGCAAGCTAAAAAAGGAGCGTGCTGAACTGGACAAAAAAATTGCAGACCTCGAAAAGCAGGTCAACAAAAACAATCCCGGCAAGGCTACCGCTGTGTCCATAACTACGGTGGCTCAACAGCCCTTTACCGCATACATTCAGGTGCAGGCGCAGGTAACCGGCGATGAAAACGTGCTGGCTACACCACAGTCGCCCGGCATTGTAAAGAATATTTTGGTGAAAGTGGGCCAGCGGGTAAGCAAGGGCCAAACCCTGGCTACACTCGATGCTGCTGCAGTACAACAGCAGATACTGGCCATGGATGCACAACTGGGTCTGGCAAAAACGCTGTATGAGAAACAACAAAAGTTATGGGCTCAGAACATAGGAACGCAAGTGCAACTGCTGCAATCTAAAGCCAATTACGAAAACCTCCTGAGCCAGAAACATGCGCTGGTGGCTCAACGCGAAATGTACCTGATTACCGCTCCGATCAGTGGTGTGGTAGATGGTATTGATCTCAAAGAGGGCGATATGGCCACCCCCGGTGGAAATGGCACGCACGGCATCCGGGTAGTAAGCAAAGACAAGCTGAAGGCTACGGCAAACCTTGGCGAAAACTACCTGGGCAAGGTGCAGAGCGGCGACCCCGTACTGCTGGTGTTCCCCGATCTTAACGACTCACTAAAGACACATCTTAGCTATGTTTCTCAGGCGGTTGATCCGGTTTCGCGTGCCTTTGGCGTAGAAGTGAGGCTTGGATCCAATAACAGATTGCACCCAAGCATGAGCTGTAAGATGAAAATAGCCAATTACGAAAATAAAGACGCCATCATTGTTCCCATTTCGGTGGTGCAAAGAACAGGTAGCGGAGACATAGTGTATGTGGCCGAAGGAAACAAAGCAAGAGCTGTTGTGGTGCAGGTTGGCCGAATCTCGAACGGAAACGCAGAAATCCTCAGCGGTCTGAAAGCAGGCGATAAAGTCATTACGGCCGGCTACGAAGACCTCGACAATGGAGAACTGATCACTGTTCAATAACCCATTTCTATACGATCCACTTCTTTTTATGAAAGATACTGTCAAGAATTTTAAACTATCGAGCTGGGCGATTGATAACCGTACAGCCGTATATATCATCACCATCATCATTACGCTGGCAGGCCTGATGACCTATAACAGCCTGCCCAAGGAGCAATTTCCGGAAATCAAGTTTCCACAGATTATCGTGCAGACCCTTTACCCGGGCACCTCTCCTGAAAACATGGAAAACCTCGTTACCAAGCCCATCGAGAAGCAGGTGAAAAACCTGACCGGTGTTAAAAAAGTAACAAGCAATTCCTTTCAGGACTATTCGGTGATCATTGTGGAGTTTAACACCGATGTAGAAGTGGATAAAGCCAAGCGCGACACCAAAGACGCCGTGGACAAAGCACGCACCGATCTGCCGCAAAACCTGCCCAATGAACCCGAGGTAAAGGACGTGGACGTTTCCGAATTTCCTATTCTCTACGTGAATATTTCCGGTAACTACGACTTGAAAAGGCTGAAAAAGTATGCCGATGATATTCAGGATCGTATCGAAGAACAAAAGGAAATAAAACGTGTGGATATGGTCGGCGCGCTCGACCGCGAGATACAGATCAACGTGGACATGTATCGCATGCAGGCTGCAGGTCTCTCGTTCGACGACATAGAAAGAACCGTAGCGAGTGAAAATATTTCTGCCACCGCGGGAGAAATCGGTATCAATAATCAGAAACGTATCCTGAGTTTGCGCAACGAGTTTAAAACCGCAGATCAGATTGGCGATATCATTGTAAAAAACGGACAGGGACGCAGCATTTACCTCAGAGACATAGCAGAGATCAAAGATTCATTTGAAGAGCAAAAAAGCTTTGCGCGGATGGATCACAAAAATGTGATCACGCTCAACGTCATTAAGGCTTCTGGCGAAAATCTTATAGAAGCTTCGGATAAAATAGAGGCGCTGATTGAAAAAATGCAAAAGGAAGATCTCCCCAAAGATCTGTCCATCAAGATCACCGGCGACCAAAGTGAGAAAACACGTACCACCCTGCACGACCTGATTAACACCATCATCATTGGTTTCATACTCGTTACGGTCATACTCATGTTCTTCATGGGGGTAACCAATGCACTCTTCGTAGCCATGTCCGTGCCCCTGTCGTGTGCGCTGGCCTTCCTCGTTATGCCCACCATCGGCTTTACGCTCAATATGATTGTGCTTTTCTCGTTCTTGCTGGCCCTGGGTATTGTGGTGGATGATGCCATTGTGGTGATAGAAAATACACACCGGATCTTTGACAATGGAAAAATGCCCATCAAGCAGGCGGCCAAAACCGCTACGGGAGAGGTCTTTCTTCCCGTACTTTCGGGAACGGCTACTACGCTGATGCCCTTTGTGCCCCTGGCTTTCTGGCCCGGCGTGATCGGTTCCTTCATGTTCTTCCTGCCGGTTACACTGATCATCACACTGATTGCATCCTTAATGGTAGCCTATGTGATCAATCCTGTTTTTGCGGTAGATTTTATGAAACCGCACGATCCGCATGATACCGGTAAGCGCAAATGGGGCAGGCGCGACCGTATTGTTCTGATCATTTTTGGATCGTTAATGGCCATAAGCTACGTTTTTGGTACCTGGGGATTCGGGAATTTCCTGCTATTCCTCTATCTCTTTATTTTGCTGGAAAAGTTCTTCCTCGAAAAACGAATTCATGCCTTCCAGAACAAAACCTGGCCTGCATTTCAGGCATGGTATGCCAAATGGTTGGTGAGGGCTTTGAACCGGCCCTATAAAACGCTGCTTTATACCGGAGCCATCTTTGTGTTCGCCACCGTACTGGTAGCCGTGCGCGGCTGCAACTTTACCTTTTTTGCCAACGGCGATCCCAACTTCGTCTATGTCTATCTCAATATGCCCGTCGGTACCGATCAGGCTTACACCAATCAGGTGCTTCAAAACCTGGAGAAGCGGGTGTATAAAGCGCTTGACATGGAAAACGGTAAAAAGAACCCTGTAGTAAAGTCTATTATCTCCAACGTGACGGTAGGTGCAGTAGATCCTACGAGCGGCGAGGTGGGCGATTTCCCCAACAAAGGTCGTATTCAGGTTTCCTTTGTAGAATTTTCGGAAAGGCATAGTGTAAATACCTCCGATATTCTGGAGAAAATACGGGGTGCTGTGAAAGGCATACCCGGAGCTGAAGTGACCGTAGATAAAGAAAGTAACGGACCACCACTACCCAAGCCCATTGTGGTGGAAATTACTGGCGAAAATCTGGATACGCTGGTGGCCACCAGTCAGCGACTGGAAAAATATTTGTCGGACAAGCAGATAGCGGGTGTTGAAGAGCTTCGGAGCGACTTCCAGGTGAGCAAACCGGAGATAGTCTTCGACCTTGACCGCGAACGCATGAACAATGAAGGCATCACTACTGCTACCGTGGCGGGCAACCTTCGTACGGCAGTCTTCGGAAAAGAGATTTCGCGTTTCCGCGATGCAAATGACGACTATCCGATTACGCTGCGTTTGAAGAAAGATCAGCGTGAGAATGTAGATGCCATCCGCAATATCCCGATCATTTATCGCGATATGGGCATGGGTGGAATTATTCGGCAGGTGCCTGTTAGTTCGTTTGCCGATATAGACTATGCCAATACTTATGGCGGCATCAAACGTAAGGATCAGAAACGGATCATCAGCCTTTCTTCTAATCTGCTTACCGGCTACAATCAGAACGAAGTTGTTCAGGAACTTCAAAATGAAATTGCCAACTTCCGTACACCCGCAGGTATCAATATTGTTATGGGAGGGCAGCAGGAAGATCAGGCAGAGACTTCCAACTTTCTGGCCAATGCAGGAATGGCTTCCATTGCACTTATCTTTCTCATTCTCATATTGCAGTTCAACTCACTCAGCCGCACGCTGATCATCATGTCAGAAATTGTGTTGAGCGCTTTTGGGGTAATGCTCGGCTACGGCTTGTTTAAGAATAACTTCTCCATGGTATTTAGTGGTATCGGTATCGTGGCGCTCATGGGTATTGTGGTGCGCAATGGTATTCTGCTCATCGAGTTTATGGATCTGATGCTGAAGGAAGGAATGACACCACATGATGCTATCGTAGAAGCGGGCCGTACCAGAATGACACCGGTATTGCTTACGGCAACGGCGGCCATCCTTGGACTTATACCTCTGGCGGTGGGGATGAATATTGATTTTGCCACACTGTTCAGCGAGTTCAATCCGCACATTTTCTTTGGCGGCGACAGTGCTACATTCTGGGGGCCACTGGCCTGGACTATGATTTACGGGCTAAGTTTTGCCACGTTCCTTACCCTGATTTTTGTACCGGTATTGATGCTGCTGAGCTTCCGCCTTAAGGCATGGATCGCTAAAACACGGAATAAAAACCTGCCCGAGCCGGTGCATCAAAAAGAGATTCATTTCGATAAATGATAAGTTTTGGCTAATGTTGGGGGTGCTTCGGCGCCCCTTTTTTCTGCCGGCTTTCTTTTGCGGCTTGCTTAAAATGGTACATACTGTATCTTCGTAAATCGCGTTTTTACTTTGTTTCAATAAAGGCTTCATGCGCTTACGACTTCTTTTACTATCCATCATCTTATTGCTGAACATTGATGGCTTTGCACAACGACGCATCCTCAATATGCCTGAGCATGATGATAAGCTCTATTATTTCGGAATCACTTTTGGCGTCAATTTTTCGCAATACCGTATTAAGTATTCGCCATCCTTTGTAGAGACCGATACATTTCGGAGAATTCAGCCCTTATGGAGCCCGGGCTTCAACCTCGGTCTGATGGCCAACCTCCGCATCAATAAATTTATTGACCTGCGTTTCATTCCCTCACTTTCTTTTGCAGATAAAAAGGTGAATTTCACTATGTCCGGTTCGCGCGAAGACAGTACGTCCGAACGGAGCATTGAATCCATCTACATGCATTTGCCCCTGCAAATAAAATTCAAGAGTGACCGCATTCGCAATTTTCGGTTTTATGGAATGCTCGGCGGTAAGTTTGATTATGATCTCGCCGCCAATGCACGTTCGAGAAGGGCCGACGAATGGCTGAAAGTAAAGCCTGTGGACCTTGGCGCTGAAATTGGTGTGGGCTTCGAATTTTATTATCCCAATTTTATTTTCTCTCCCGAAATCAAACTAAGTCAGGGGCTGAGCAATCAGATCTATCACGATCCTGCCATACCGCTGACCAACGCCATTGACGAGCTTCACACCCGTATGATCGTTGTGTCCATTCATCTGGAAGGTTAGCCTCCTTACACCTCGTTAAAATCTGCGGCTGTCCGCTTTTTTTGCGCGGCCCTCCGTCCCATGGCATCGTTTTTTGACCCAATGGGTAAATATTTTACGATGAAAAAGTTATGGGTAATTGCAATGAGCCTGATATTGAGTTTGTACTGTGAACAGGCTACAGGCCAAACCACAAAAGATAAAGTAGAACACGGTATAAAAAAGGGTGCCCGCGAAACAAAGGAAGGTATCAAAAAAGGTGCTCAGGAAACAAAAAAAGGGGTGAAGAAAGGAGCGCACGAAGTAGCCGAACAGGCGTCCGAGCTGCACTCCAAGGTAGTGGATAAGGAGGTAGGCGACAAAATGGGTCCTAATGGCGAAGATATTTTTTACGACAATGATGGCCGATATTATTATGTAGATGAGAAAGGCCACAGGGTATATCTTAACGCCTCTGTGCTACGGCAGCGACCGCCAAAAAACGATAAGGACTAAGGGAATGAAAGAATGATTTTTAGAAAGGGAGCGTTTTTAAACACGCTCCTTTTTCTTGTTGCCGTGGTGTTTTTTGCTTGTTGCGAAATGTTGCTGAAATTATTTCCCTAACAATACCTTTGCAGCACTGTTTAGAAGCTCAACAATACATGTCTGTCATTCATCCGTATTTAAGAATCAGTGGTCTTGAGCCGCTGGTTGTGAGACCTGAGTCCAACTTTATTAACGTTGGGGAACGAACCAATGTCACCGGCTCTAAGAAATTTGCGCGGCTCATCCGTGAGAATAAGTATGAGGAAGCTCTTTCTGTAGCAAGGCAACAGGTAGAAGGCGGTGCGCAAGTGCTGGACGTCAATATGGACGATGCGCTGCTCGATGGCGAACAGGCTATGACGACCTTCCTCAATCTTTTGCAAAGCGAACCCGACATTGCACGCATTCCCGTCATGATCGATTCTTCCAAATTTTCGATCATCGAAGCCGGGTTGAAATGCGTACAGGGCAAGTGTATTGTCAATTCGATTTCATTAAAGGAAGGTGAAGCTAAGTTTGTCGAACAGGCCATTATTTGCAGGTCGTACGGAGCTTCGGTGATTGTAATGGCATTCGATGAAAACGGACAGGCGGACAACCTGCAGAAGCGGATTGACATTTGTGAACGTGCCTATAAAATTCTTACAGAGCAAGTAGGTTTCAAGCCGCAGGAAATCATTTTCGATCCCAACATTTTTGCGGTTGCAACCGGTATTGAGGAGCATAATAATTACGCGGTAGATTTTATAGAAGCCACACGCATCATCAAGCAAAAAATGCCGCTGACTAAAGTGAGTGGCGGCGTGAGCAATGTATCTTTTTCTTTTCGCGGAAACGATCCGGTAAGAGAAGCCATACATGCGGTCTTTCTGTTTCATGCTGTAGCTGCGGGAATGGATATGGGCATTGTAAACGCGGGTCAGTTGCAGGTGTACGACGAAATAGAGCCGCAACTGCGCGAGCTTTGTGAAGACGTAATTCTCAACCGGCGCAGCGATGCAACAGAGCGCCTGGTAACCTTTGCAGAGACCGTAAAGGCAAAAGGAAAAGAAGTAAAGAAGGATGATGCATGGCGCCTCACAACCGTAGAAGAAAGGTTGAAACATGCGTTGGTCAATGGTATCACCGATTTTATTGATCAGGATACTGAAGAGGCGCGGCAACAATATCCGCGTCCGCTGGATGTAATTGAGGGTCCGCTGATGGCAGGCATGAACGTAGTGGGCGATCTGTTTGGCAGCGGAAAAATGTTTTTGCCACAAGTGGTGAAGAGTGCGCGGGTGATGAAAAAAGCCGTTGCCGTACTTACGCCCTACATCGAAGAAGAAAAAAAGAACAATCCTTCACTGAAAGAAGGCGGGGCGAAGATTTTGTTAGCCACCGTAAAAGGCGACGTGCACGATATTGGCAAAAACATAGTTGGGGTAGTGTTGGCTTGTAATGGATATGAGATTATTGATCTTGGTGTGATGGTGCCGGCAGATAAAATTTTGGAGACTGCTCAAAAGGAAAATGTAGATGTAGTGGGGCTTAGCGGACTGATCACCCCATCGCTCGACGAGATGGTGCATGTAGCTAAGGAAATGAAGCGGCGCGGTATGAAGCAGCCCTTGCTCATTGGCGGCGCTACCACCTCGCGCACGCATACCGCAGTAAAAATTGCACCCGAATATGATAATGGTGTTGTGTATGTGCTGGATGCCAGCCGAAGCGTAACGACCGTCGGCTCATTGCTTAGTAGGGAACAAAAAGACAATTTTCTTCAAAGCACATCTGCCGAATACGAAAAGCTTAGAGCAGATTTTGCAGGGAAAAAAGCTATAAAGCAATATGTCTCCTTCGCTGAAGCGCAAAATAATAGGGTAAAAATAGACTGGAGTAACTATAATCCTCCAAAGCCATCCTTTACAGGCGTAAAAGTATTTACAGACTACGATCTCAATGAAATAAGAAACTACATAGACTGGGGTCCTTTCTTCATTGCATGGGAGATGCGTGGAAAGTTTCCCGCTATTTTGCAGGACGAACATGTGGGCGCCGAAGCTACAAAACTGTATAATGATGCAAACGCGCTGCTGGATCAGTTGATAGCAGAGCAATGGCTCAAGGCAAAAGGAGTGGTAGGTTTTTGGAACGCGGATCGTGTGATGCCGGATACTATTCTGATCAAAAATGAACAAGACGCTACTCTTGCGCAGTTGGAATTTTTACGTCAGCAGATCAAGAAGGCGGCGGGTCAACCCAGTTTTTCGCTCGCCGATTTTGTGAAGCCGGAAGCTGAAGATTACATGGGTGCATTTGCCGTAAGTATTCATGGCATTGAAGAGCATCTTTCGCGTTTTGCAGCGCAGCACGATGATTACAACAAAATAATGTTGCAAGCCTTAGCCGACCGGCTGGCAGAAGCTTTTGCAGAGTTGCTTCACTATCGTACCCGCATAGAATTCTGGGGCTATGCTCAGGAAGAAAATTTAACGCGGGAAGAACTCATTCAGGAAACCTATCAGGGCATTCGTCCGGCTCCGGGCTATCCGGCTTGTCCCGATCATACAGAAAAATACAAACTCTTTGATCTTTTGAATGCACAGGAATATGCGGGAATAGCGCTAACGGAATCGCTGGCGATGTATCCTGCAGCTTCCATATGCGGCTGGTATTTTTCTCATCCGGAAAGTACTTACTTCGGCGTGGGTAAAATTTTGGAAGATCAGCTTATAGATTACACGTCGAGAAAAGGATGGAGCGAAGAGGAAATGAGAAAATGGCTTTCACCGAATTTAGAAGGATAAGCGAATGATACAAGAATCAGAAACCGAACAACGACCGGCAGCGCCCAAATCGAAAGCGCTCAGCATACCAGCAAAGATTGTCAGCTATGCATTCCACCCGGTATTTATGCCCACGGTTATGGCAATTGTTCTTTACAAATTGTCGCCTATAAGTTTTGCCGGTATCAACAATGCCGCGTTTGGTAAAATGCTTTTGCCAATTATCATCAATACGCTGCTGTTTCCGTTACTGGCTACCGTGTTAGTAAAGGCGCTCGGTTTTATTGAGAGCATCCACATGTACAATCCTAAAGATCGCATCATACCGTTACTGGCTTCAATGATTTTTTATTTCTGGGCATATAATGTATTCAAAAACATTCACGCCCCGTTTATCTTAAGGGTATTACTGTTGGGAAGCTTTTGGGGTGTGATCGCTGTTTTTATGGTTAATATCTTTTTCAAAATCAGCATGCATACGGCGGCTGCTGGCAGTATGCTTGGCATCCTGATGGTGCTCATGTTCACGAGTCCGGTCAACTTGGTTTTGCCATTTTTTCTGGCGCTGATCATTGCAGGACTTATGGGAACGGCGAGGATGATTTTAGGAGCACATCGTGCCGGCGAAATATGGCTGGGCTATATTGTGGGAATATTGGTGCAGGTAGTTGCTTACTGGTACTTATGAAAGATAAAGTTGCAAAATAGAAAAATGGCGGATCGTATTAGGTCCGCCATTTTTTATTCAAGGCAATCTACTAATAACGATAATGCTCCGGTTTGAATGGACCATTCTTCGGAATGCCGAGATAGTCAGACTGAGCATCGGTCAGCTCATCCAGCTCAACACCGATTTTAGAAAGGTGTAAACGAGCTACTTTTTCATCAAGATGTTTTGGAAGCACATATACCTTGTTTTCGTAATTCGCATGATGGTTCCAAAGCTCGATTTGTGCCAGCGTTTGGTTAGAGAATGAATTACTCATTACAAAGCTTGGGTGACCTGTAGCACAGCCCAGATTTACCAGACGACCTTCTGCGAGCAAAATGATGTCTTTGCCATCCACATTGTACATATCCACCTGAGGTTTGATGGTGTCTTTGGTGTTACCAAAATTGTCGTTCAACCAGGCTACGTCAATTTCTATATCGAAGTGCCCGATGTTACAAACAATGGTCTTATCCTTCATCAGCTTGAAATGCTCACCGGTAATGAGATCGCGGCAGCCAGAAGCGGTAACTACGATGTCAGCTTCCTTCACAGCGTCTTTCATTTTCTTCACTTCAAAGCCATCCATTGCAGCCTGCAGTGCGCAGATAGGATCTATTTCTGTAACGATAACGCGAGCACCTGCTCCACGCAATGATTCAGCAGAACCTTTACCTACATCTCCGTAACCACCTACAACTGCAACTTTACCCGCCATCATAACATCTGTAGCACGACGGATAGCATCTACCAGCGATTCTTTACAGCCGTATTTGTTATCGAATTTTGATTTGGTCACCGAGTCGTTCACATTGATCGCAGGCATAGGAAGTGTGCCTTTTGCCATTCTCTCATACAATCTGTGAACACCAGTAGTTGTTTCTTCGCTGATACCTTTTATGTGCTGCACCAGTTCGGTGTAGTTGTCGAGTACCATATTGGTAAGGTCGCCACCATCATCAAGGATCATGTTCAGCGGACGATCTTCACTACCGAAAAATAAAGTTTGCTCAATGCACCAGTCAGCTTCTGCAAGCGTCTGTCCTTTCCAGGCAAAAACACCAATGCCGGCAGCAGCGATAGCCGCAGCAGCATGGTCTTGTGTAGAAAAGATGTTGCAGGAACTCCAGCGAACTTCTGCGCCCAGGGCAACAAGCGTTTCAATCAACACAGCAGTCTGAATGGTCATGTGCAGACAACCTGCAATACGCGCACCTTTCAACGGCTGTTGGGGTCCGTATTCGGCGCGTATCGCCATCAAGCCCGGCATTTCAGCTTCGGCAAGTCTTATTTCTTTACGACCCCATTCTGCAAGGCTCATGTCTTTTACCTTGTATGGCAGCTTGAAGTCAACTTTTGATGCAGCAGTATTGCTCATGGAAAATTGATTTTAGAAAGTCAAAATTAGGAAAACAGCATAATCTTCTCGTGTTAATAGAATATTTGGAGAAAAATGCTACAAATCGGACATTTAGCCTGTTAATCTCTAAATAGCAATGGCAAAACCTAAAGAAAAAGCAGAATCGCCTGTGCTCGATGCCACAGACCTTGCCATTTTGCGACAGTTGCAGCAGAATGCTCGTATAGCCGTAAAGGAATTAGCCGAGGCGGTACACCTCACTCCCACACCGGTTCATGAGCGGTTGAAGCGACTGGAGCGCACTGGTGTGATTCGTCAGTATGTAGCGCTGCTGGATGGTGCCAAAATTGGCAAAAACCTGATGGTGATCTGCTATGTTTCATTGCAGCAACACAACAAAAATGCGGGGGCTCAGTTTATTGATGCTGTCATGGAGATGGATGAGGTGCTGGAATGTCTTACCATCTCAGGCCAGTTTGATTTCATGCTGAAAGTAGTTTCCGCAGATATGAACGACTACTACGATTTTCATGTCCATAAGCTCAGCGCCATGGAGAATGTAAGCAACGTGCAAAGTGTGTTTGTACTGGGTGTGGTGAAGGAGAGCCATCGGTTGGTATAGTTCCGGAAAAATGCACAGCGCAAAAAAAAAACCGCCTTCGCTGATGAAGACGGTTGTATTATTTAGTCGTTGTCGGACGCTATAGTTTGCTGAGATAGTCTTCGATACTTTGCTGCAGATTTTCTGATACACGAACAAGTGGAAGACGAAGACGATTTTCGCATAGATCCATCTTGCTCAATACCGATTTTACGCCGGCAGGATTTCCTTCTGCAAACAGTAAACGAATGCCCTGCAACAGTTTGTAGTGAATATCACGGGCTTTGTCAAATTTGTTGACGAGGGCGGCATTCACCATGTAGGTAAAGTCTTTTGTGAAACAGTTTGCGGCTACAGAAATCACACCTTCCATACCGATGGCAATCTGAGACAGCACAAGGTCGTCATCACCCGATAGTACTGTAAAGTGAGCAGGCTTTTTCTCCATCAGCTCCATGCACTGTGTCATGTTGCCGCTTGCCTCTTTGATAGCTACAATATGACTGAAATCCCGGGCGAGGCGGATAACCGTGTCAGGTAAGATGTTGGTTACTGTTCTTCCGGGCACATTATAAAGGATAATGGCTTTGTCGGTGGCTTCTGCAATAGCTTTAAAATGCTGGTATATGCCTTCCTGAGTTGGCTTGTTGTAGTAAGGAGCCACACTTAAAATCCCTGCTACGCCGCTCAGGTCAAAATCGCGGACCTGTGCTACCACTTCTTCTGTGTTATTACCGCCAATACCGCATACTACAGGCACTCGCCCGTTGTTCACCTGCACAACAAAGGCGAGGATTTCTTTTTTCTCCGCCTGCGTGAGTGTTGGTGTTTCTGCAGTAGTGCCGAGCGCTACCAGGAAGTTCACACCGCCCTTAATGGTAAAATTGATCAGTTTTTCAAGTGCGGGATAATCGACTTTGTTGTCGGGGGTAAACGGAGTAATTAAGGCGACTCCGGTTCCTCTGAATTGATGTTCCATTACGGTATGTATGCTTAATTAATTAGACTTCTTCGTAAAAACCCATTTTGGAAAATTTCTGAATGCGCTGATCAATTCGGGTATCAGCATTTATTGGCATCAATTCTTGTAAGGATTGAACAAGGTATTCTTTTAGTATGTCTGCCATCTGCTCAGGTTTGGCATGTGCTCCACCCAATGGCTCTTTGATTACGTCATCCACCAACCCAAAAGCACTCATATCTTCCGATGTGAGTTTCAATTGTTCGGCGGCTTGTTCTTTATAGTTCCAGCTCCGCCACAATATGGAGGAGCAGGATTCGGGAGAGATTACGGTGTACCAGGTATTTTCCAGCATAGCAACTTTATCGCCGATGCCAATACCCAATGCTCCCCCCGAAGCGCCTTCGCCAATAATGACGCAGATGACGGGCACTTTGAGGTTCACCATTTCAAACAGATTGCGTGCAATGGCTTCGCCCTGTCCCCGTTCTTCAGCTTCGAGTCCGGGGTAGGCGCCTGGTGTATCTATAAGGGTTATCACCGGGCGGTTAAATTTTTCTGCCATCCGCATCAGGCGCAATGCTTTACGATATCCCTCGGGGTTTGCCATCCCGAAGTTGCGCATTTGCCGCATTTTAGTGTTCACACCTTTCTGCTGACCGATCACCATCACCGGCATTCCATTAAGCTCTGCCATACCACCCACCATTGCTTTGTCGTCGCGCACTTGCCGATCGCCGTAGAGTTCCGTAAAGTTGCTAAAGATCCTCTCTACATAATACAAAGTGTAAGGTCGCTCGGGGTGCCGGCTTAGTTGAACCCTTTGCCAGGGCGTAAGATTCTGATAGATTTGTGCCCTTGTTTTTTCAATCGTTTCCTCAATTTCCTCAATAGCCTTTGCAGCGTCAACCTGGTGATTTTTGGCATGAACATCCTTCAGTTTGTTCATCTGTCCGTACAATTCCTCCAGTGGTTTTTCAAAGTCCAAAAACTGCATAGCCGTAAAATTAAGGGTACAAATGTAGGGGTGAAATTTTTTCAAAAGAGATTTGCAGCTTTGAAAACTTTGTCGTTATCTTTGCACCCCAACGCGGAAAGTTGCTGCTGTTGCAGTGTGTTTCGACGGTTCTGAGGGAAGGAAAAAGTTCTTTTAATAAAAAATATTTAGGATCGGTAGTTCAGTTGGTTAGAATGCTGCCCTGTCACGGCAGAGGTCGCGGGTTCGAGTCCCGTCCGGTCCGCAGAAGCTTCTCAAATGGGAGGCTTTTTTTATTTTCATTCTGGAGAAGTTTTGTGAGGCTGCCCTGTCACGGTCTCTACGGCTGTAGAGACGGGTTCGAGTCCCGTCCGGTCCGCAAAAGCTTCTCAAACGGGAGGCTTTTTTTGTTTATGGGATGGTACGTGTACATCATTCAAAGTGAGAAAGATGGTGTTTTCTATAAAGGATCTAGTAGCGATCCCTTACGTCGTTTGGAAGAACATAATGCCGGGATGAGTCATTATACTTCAGGCAGAATGCCATGGGTTTTGGTTTATGTTGAAGAGCTGCCTTCTAAAAAGGAAATGCTGATTCGAGAGCGCAAGCTAAAGCGAGGCAATTCAGCCTATTTTTCACAACTGATTCTTTCTGATAAAAACATCCTCAAGACGTTGACTTCAGATTAATCATTGCTGCCCTGTCACGGTCTCTACGGCTGTAGAGACGGGTTCGGGTAAATGCGCCCCAAAATTCAATTTTCCAACTCAACGTTGATTAAACCTCCCCCTCTTTCTGCCGTTTTCTTTTCGGGTGGTAACGACTACCTTTAACCTGCACACAAAATCCATTATTAAACATGAAAAAGTGGACCATTCCTGTAGTAGCACTTATGGGAGCACATACATTTTTCAGTTCCTGCGGTAGCGGAACAGGCAATGCGCCAACCGGCGATACGGTAGCCGTGGCGCCCGATACAGATCCAAATTTCAATGTAGAAGCCGAGTCGTTCGGAGACCTACAGGTACTTCGTTATCAGGTGCCGGGATGGAATAGCCTGAGCGCCCAGCAAAAGGAGCTTGCCTATTATCTCTACGAAGCAGCGCTTTCCGGTCGCGACATCATCTACGATCAAAAAAGCAAATACGGCATCCTGCTGCGCAAAACCATCGAAGCAATGTATGGCTCCTACAATGGCGCCAAAGACTCATCCTGGAAACAGTTCGAGGATTATTGCGGCAGGTTTTGGTTTAGCAACGGCAACCACCATCATTACAGCAACGATAAGTTTTATCCCGAATGCAGTAAGGAGTATTTCACGCAATTGATCATGGCGAGCGATAGCACACAGCTTCCCAAAGAACCGGGCGAAAGCACCGCGGCTTTTGCAGCACGGATTGTTCCGCTTGTCTATGATCCCAAGATCGAACCCAAGGTGGTGGACCTCCGCCCAAACATCGACAATGTGAAAGCGTCTTCTAACAACTTCTACGAAAATGTTTCGCAGAAAGAAGTTGAGGATTTTTATAGCAAGTTCGACACCAAAGGCAATGCGCCAAGCTGGGGACTGAACAGCAAAACTGAAAAAGACAGTAACGGCAAAATAGTAGAGCGCGTATGGAAATCGGGTGGCATGTATGGAGCCGCGATTGACAAAATAGTGTACTGGCTGCAGAAAGCCGTTAATGTTGCGGAAAATGAGCAGCAGAAAAAGTCGCTTGAGTTGCTGATACAGTACTACAACACCGGCGACCTCAAAACCTTCGACGAGTACAGCATTGCCTGGGCAAATGATACTGCTTCGCGAATAGATGTCGTGAATGGGTTCATCGAAGTTTATCTCGATGCTATTGGCAAAAAAGGTAGCTTCGAAAGCGTGGTTTCGATGAAGGATCTCGAAGCTACCAAGCGCATTGCTGCCATAGCCAAACAGGCACAGTGGTTTGAAGACAACTCGCCGCTGATGCCCGAGCATAAAAAGAAACAAGTAAAAGTGATCACAGCCAAGGCAATTACCGTAATTGTGGAAAGCGGCGATGCAGCGCCATCCACGCCTATTGGGGTGAATCTGCCCAATGCAGACTGGATCCGCAAGGAACATGGTTCTAAATCGGTTTCGCTGAGCAACATCATTCACTCTTACAATATTGCGAGTGCAAAAGGTGGAATGCTGGATGAGTTTGCCGTAAACGATACAGTAAAGGAACGTGCAAAAAAATATGGCGACCTCGCTTCCGACCTGCATACGGATATGCATGAGTGCATCGGGCACGCTTCGGGTAAGATTAATGAAGGTGTGGAAACTACCGACAAGACGCTGAAAAACTATGCATCTACACTTGAGGAAGCACGTGCCGACCTGGTAGGTTTATATTATGCCCTCGATCCGAAATTGGTGGAGATAGGCGTAGCGCCAAGTACAGAAGTAGGGAAAGCTGCTTATGATAACTATATGATGAATGGGTTGATGACGCAGCTTACCCGCTTAAAACCCGGCGAGCAGTTGGAAGAGGCACATATGCGTAACCGTCAGACAGTAGCGAAATGGGCTTATGAGCATGGCAAGAAGGATAACGTAGTGGAGTTTGTGAAGCGCGATGGCAAAACCTATGTGCGCGTTAATGACTATGAAAAACTACGTACACTATTTGGAGAGCTTCTTCGCGAAATTCAGCGTATAAAATCCGAAGGCGATTTCAAAGCTGGAAAGGCTTTGGTAGAAACTTACGGTGTAAAGGTCGATCCTGTATTGCATAAAGAAGTGTTGGAGCGTTATGCGAAGCTGAACATCAAACCCTACCGTGGCTTTATTCAGCCCAAGCTTACCGCTGTAATGGATGGAGATAAGGTGACGGAAGTGAAAATCGAATATCCCACCAGCTTCTTTACCCAGATGATGGATTACGCCAAAAAGTACTCCTTTCTTCCGGTGAAAAACTAAGTGTTATTGATACAAAAATCAAACGCCGCTTCTATCCGAGGCGGCGTTTTTCTTTAGTCATTTCTTCAGATTATTGCAGTATTTCAGAAAGCTTTGCCATTAGCTCTTCACCCCTTAGGTCCCGGGCGATGATTTTGCCGGAAGGATCCACCAAGAAGTTTGACGGAATAGATTCTACTGCATAGTCTCTCGCTGCCACAGACTCCCAGCCCTGTAAATCGCTGATATGTGTCCAGGTGAGTTTGTCTTTTTTTACGGCTGCCTGCCATTTGTCTTTGTCACTATCCAGCGACACGCCCAACACGGTGAAGTTCTTGTCCTTGTATTTATTAAAGGCTGCCACTACGTTAGGGTTTTCACCACGGCAGGGTCCGCACCAGGACGCCCAAAAATCCACCAGCACATATTTCCCTTTGAAAGAGCTGAGGTTAACAGTTTTTCCGCCCGCATCCGGCAGGGATATTTCCGGGGCGCTGCTGCCTACTTGTATGCCACCGGGCGCGGCCATTGGGGCGTTCACGGCAGTGAGCATTTTGTTCACCTTGGTCGTAAAGTCTTTTGCCAGCTTACTGTTAGGAAATCTTGCCGGCAGGTTTTGGGTAAAGACCTGCAGATAATCCGATTCCACACCGGGGTTCAGCATCTGCACGGCAAACAAGGCATTAGGTAAGTATTGAGAGGTGTCAGAATATTGCTCGATGAAGCGAGTAAAATCGATCTTCATATTTTGCAAATTTTCGCTGGCCACACGCACCATGCTATCGTCGCCCCTTGCCTGAAAGGAATCAATCACCACCGTCATGGTATTGAAGTCGCGCAGATGATTTCTGATTTTGATCATGAACTGGCGCAGGGCTTCCGAAGGTGCTGAACCTCGCAGGGTATAGGCCTGAAGGTTGTTCCAGTCGCCGCTGATCGCTACCGTGCCCTTGTCTATGGAAAGGAGGATGGACTGTTCCTGCTCAAAGCGTATGCGGTACAGGCCCGGTTCCATTGCCGTGCCGTCCAATTCAAAACTTCCGTCGGCGTCCACTTTTCCCGAGTCGAGAATGATTACATCGGTTACCGGGTTCAGCTCTTCCAGAAACACACTTTGCTCAGGTGCATGTTCTATCTTGCCCTTTACGGTAAATTTATTTTGCTTGTTTCCGCAAGATGCTACCACAAAGAGCATGGCCAAGAGTGGTAACAGATTTTTGTAACGCATTAACTTGTTCCCCGTTTTTTAGAGATTGCAAACCTAAATAATTATTCGCGTTCAGATGTTTGCATAAAAGTTAATCCTGAAAGGCGGCAGAAAAAGGGGGGATTTTGGTCAGTGATGAGCGTCATTTGCCTGAATGACAATCGGCTGACAGTCAGCAAAAGTGTGTAATAGATATTTGCACTGCATGAGGCTACATAGACTACGCGTATGGGCAGGCTTGGTTTTCGGGTTGTTTTTCGCTACTTCCTGCGAAAAGAAGGAGACTCCTATAGCGCGCCCCGAACCCGGCCCGGCCACAATCGCCCAGGTAGCCATGGGTGAAGAATATGCCGATCAGATTTTCTACAGCTTTGCCAACAAGCAGGCCGTTATGGTCAGCAAGATCAATTCATGGGATCTTGCGTTTGAAACTTCTCCTACCGGCTTTCATGTGTTTATGAACGGGGGTAAAGATGTAGCGCTTTTTAATACCCATCTTACCGATGCTTCTATGGTTAACCAGGCCAGCGGTCTTGTGATTCGGGATACTTCCTGGGGCTTCGATAGTCCCGATGGTTCCACATCCGGCACTTATGTTGGCGATTGGCGGCCTTCCTCTACCGGGTCAAAAGCGGAGATCTTTCTGCTTAAATACAACGACGGAAGCTTTTGCAAATTTGCCATCGCCTCAGTTTCTGATACTAATTATGTACTTCTTTATGGGGATGTGAACAGTTCCCAGCTTTCCAGTATATCAATTCCCAAAGACGCTCAGTACAACTTTAGCTATGTAAGCCTCGAAAATGGCTGTAAGCTGGTTTATCCTGAACCGGTGAAAACCAGTTACGATATTGTGTTCACCCGTTACCGGCATATTTATTACGATCTGGATAATTTTCGTTATCCAGTGACGGGCGTACTCCTGAACCCCTATGGTACCTCTGCCATTGCCGATAGCCTTACCGGGTTTTCTGCGCTTAGCTTCAGCTCATTTGCCGGCATCGTTACCTTCTCCGCCGATCGGAATATCATAGGCTTCGACTGGAAAAACTATGACTTCAATACCGGCGATTATAAGGTGAATCAGAACAAATGCTACATTATCAAAACGCAGCAAAGCCAGATATGGAAACTGCACTTTCTGGATTTTTACGATGCCTCCGGTCACAAGGGAAGTCCCACTTTTGAGTTCGAGCAGATTCATTAGCCACTTTGCCCCTTCGCCGCCATGTAGTTAGAAAGGATAGCCAATGGCCAGGTTGAAGATGAGATTTTCGTTTCTCCAGGAAGAACTTCCGAAGTCTATCTGATTAAAGACCCACCTGTCTTTTTCCGGCAGCCAGGGCTTGCGCAAAGGTATCCCGAGGTCCAGCCGAAGCATAATGATGTTGAAATCCAGCCTTAGTCCAAGGCCGCCATCCACGGCAAGTTGTTTATAAAAATCAGGAGTGAATTTTCCTCCCGGGAAACGTGGGTCGTCGTAATAAGTCCAGATGTTACCGGCATCCACAAAAAATGCAGCATTGACAAATTGATAAATATGCATTCTCAGCTCCGTGTTCAGCTCCAGTTTAAGATCTCCCAGCATTTCCACATAGCGTGGCCGGGTAACATCGCTGTTTAAATAACGGTCGTTGAAGGTGCCGGGGCCCACCATACGGGAGGGAAACCCGCGCAGGCTGCTGGCGCCACCGGAGAAGAATTGTTTGATATTGGGAAGCTGCCGGGAATTGCCGTATGGATAGCCAAAGCCCAGAATAACACGGTTGGCCCAGATGTTGTTTTTATGGATGGGGGCGTAGTTGAGATAGTAGCGACCGTCGGCCTGTAGCTTGATGTACTGAGCATAGTTCATTCCAAAAATTTCCTTAGGCTGCTCTTTTGAAGCGCCCTGCACGAGTCCCAGAATATTATTGGATAAGTCTGCCAGTCCGTCGAAGTACCAGTTGTTACGATTGAGGCCTGCAGCCTGGCTGTTGAAGGTGTATTCATAGCTGGGGCCGATGATCAGGCCATTGAATACAAGGTTGCTGTAATCAATAGTAGTTTCTCCGGGTGCGGCCAAAGTGTCGGTGCGCACATAGTTGATGTTGATGGGGAATAACTGGTGTTCTTTGCGTATGTCCTCCCGAAACTGATAACCATAAGAGCCTTTGGCAGAAGTAATGAGATAAAGATTTTGCCGTAGCGAAAGATCATAGCTGGCCCGAATGGTAGTGCGCGGCACAAACATGCTGGAAGGCACCACTTTGATGAAGGGTATTACAAACCTTGGTATGGAAAGGCTCACTTCTGCTCCGCCCTCAAATGCTGGTGGCCGTTGCGTATTTCCTCCCGCCTGCGCTTCATAGCCCGCTCTTAGGGTTACGGCAAGCAATTCCGCACCCCGAAAGGCATTCCGGTTGCGCCAGCTAAGGCTGGAGGTAGTACCCATTCTGCTGTCGCTCTGCGACTGTACCCCAATCTGAAACCGAAGTGATTTTTTAGGATAAGGGGTAAGGTAATAGTGAACGTCAAGCAAAGGGTTGGCGGGGTCATCAATCGGGTCAAAACGGTTTTTTACAAACTTAAAAGTCCCCATGGTGACCAAACGATTGAGTGCAAGGTTCTGCTCGGTGCGGTTGTAGGTATCGCCGGGTTTGAACTGCATGGCCTGTTGAAAAACCACCGGACGAAAACTGTTTTTTCTGTCAATAAGATAGTAGCCTTCGTGAAATGTAGCCTGTTCCATGCTCGTGTCCTTGCGCCGTGCATTGATACGGTAATCGGGATATACATAAACATTTCGGATCTTATAGACATTATAGGCCTGACCAGGTATTTCGTAGTGTTTCGGCACCATATGTATGTCCACTTTGTGCGTATCCACGGTGCTGTCCACCTCTGCCAGAAGGTAGTCACTCTTGAAGTAATAATATCCTTTTTCGGTAAGCTGTTTGGTAATACGGTCTCGTTCTCCTTTGATCAGGTCGAGGTTATAAGGTAGCCCGGGTTTCAGCAGGGATTTTTCTTTTGTTTTTTGGATGTCGGCGCTTATCTGCGAAGAATCGAGCGGATAGACCACATTCCGGATGCGGTACTGCGGTCCGGTCCATACGTCGAAGTAGGATTTTGTTTTTCGTTTTTTGGTCTCGCGGTGAGATTGCACACGGGGGTAAAAGAAGCCCCGGTTTTCCAAAATGTTGACAAGAAGCTCCTCATTGCTCTCCAGATCGAGGCTGGACGCCAGCACCGGCGGCTCACCAAAGTTGCGGAGCGCCTTTCTGATAAAGCCTTTTTTGCTGGTATCTCCTGCCCAGTTATACACCGTTAGTTTAAGTCTCACGCCCAAAACTTTCGAGTTGGGTTTTGGGCGCACAGCGGCTTCCAGATCTCGTCGCACCACCTTCCGGTAGCTCTTCGATCCTTCATTATCCTTAAGGGTTACATTGGCCCCGAGGTAGAGCGAATCGCCTTTCGGCAAATGTTTTGTGTTGCTGCAGGCCGCTGTCATCAGGCTGGAGACGATCATCAGCCATCCGTATTTTTTCATGAGCATCATTGAGCTGTCCCCTTTTCTTTGTTGCGTTGTATATACAAAGCTGCTTTGGCATCATCCGCTGCCTGGCTTTCATCGTCTTTCTGGTTCTGTTCACGCCGCCGCTGCCTGCGTTCCTGCCGCATTTCCCTTCGTTTTTTTCTGCTGGTGAGTATTTGTTTAAAGCGGTTGTAATCTACCTGAAAGATGAAGGCAGCTCCGGTTGAGATGACGTTTCCTTCAAGCTCTCCCGTTTGTTCATCGCGACGGAAAAAGCGCACACGGTATCTGCGGTCGGAAGTGAGGTCATAATCAATGGCGATGTTGCCCGGTATGTAGGACGTGCCCTGTGTGCTGTTGGACCGTGGCCCTTCGAGCTGGAAATTGTTGCCCACATTAATGGTGAGCCGGTCGTTCAGCAATCGTTTGGAGGCACCCACACTCAGATCGGTTCGGTTTCTTCTCTCGCCTGTAGTATAGTCGTCGGATGTCTGAAGGTCTAGGGTAAGGTCCAGCCCGGAAATCAATCCACTGGCAAACTTGTTCAGTTGCTCGCTGAGAAAGCGGCTGGCACTTTGTCTGGCAATTGCCTCGGCTCCGCCACCCCCGGCTCCGTTCTGGAAGGGATCTTCTGCCACAAATCTGTTGAGAATGATCAGGGCAAACACCTGCTTGTTAAGGTCAGAAGGAGTATTGCGAAGTTCACTAAGCCGTGCACGCACTACATCGGTCACCGTACTCGATACGCGATAGTTTTTTTCGTCGGGCAGCACAATGTCGAAAGTCAGATCGGGTTGCATGATGGGGCCACTCAGCTTCATTTGTACCTGAAAAGGAAGCCTTTGTTTAAAGTACACCAGCTCTTCGGGTTCCTGCACCTGCCGCGATACGAGGTCATAGGGCGGCACATTAGCTTCGTAGTAGGCTATCACGTTCAACTGTGCATCCATCGGGTCGCCGGCAAACAAGATCGTGCTGCCCGGCTGCACGTGAAACTGTCTCCGGATAAAGTTGTAGGAAAACTGATAGAATCCATCTTTGATCTCATAAGTGCCAGCCAGCCCCAGTGTGCCGTCCGGCGCCACAGTGGTATTGAGATTGGCCACGCCCCTGATTCGGACAAAGTCGCCGGTGGCTTCATCTATCACTACGCTGAATTCTGCTTCTTCATCGGTGCTCACGTTCAGGTTGATATTCGATCCCACCGGTACGGATGCCATATTCTTCACCGTATCCTGTCGGTTCGGCATCAGAATATTTTCACTGCCGGGCTGGCTAAAGTCCACAAATTTTACTACACCTTCGGTCTGCTGCAGTTGCCGCTCCGGGGTGGGTAGGGTAATGTGCAGATTGGTACCCTCCAGCACCTTTAGATTCCCTTCAATATCAGGCGCCGCTACCGGGCCTTTGATGTCCATCCGTGTGGTGAGCAGCAGCCGGCCATAGAGGTCTTTGTTTTGCTGGGGTGTTGCACTGACGGCCAGCCAATTGTTGGCACGCAGTTGCATACCCAGGGTCATTTTACGAAAGTCGAGCGAGCCATTGATCCGGGCCACATTGTCGGCGCTGTCATGAATCCGGAAGTTGTTGAGAACCAGGCTGCTGCCTTCGAATCCGATTTTTTCATCCGGCATCATAAACGTTGTTCCCAGCATTGAAACTTCCGTTTTTAACTGATCTGTGCGCAGGATGCCTGTGATATCTGGATTTTCGGCTGTGCCTGTAATGTGTAGGTCTCCCCTGATGTAACCAGAAGATTGCCGGATCTGATGTTGGGCAATGCCTTCGAAGGCGGCGAGGCTAAGGGGCTGGAGGGCGAGGCGCATATCGAAGTTGTTTCCGTTGACCGGCTCAGGAAAATACCGCCCCCGAAGTTGGATATCGTTGCCAAAACCATTGACACCCACTTGTGCGTCCAGTGCATTGCCGGTAGCCGAATTTACTTGTATGCTGACATCGCCCACCGTATCGCCCAGGACCGAAAAATTTGTGATGCCCAACTGAGACGACAAGTCGGGGTGAGGCGTGAATTTTCGCAGGTCAATAGTGCCGCCCAACACGCCATTGGCAAGCAAGGTGTCTTTACTGATGATTTGCGTAAGGTTTGATAACAGGAAGTTGGAAATTTCCGCTTTGAGCGGTGCGTTAAATTGCTGTTGTTCGCTATTGACGCTGATGCTTTCCGGGCCATTGCTGATGCCGAAATTATTTACATAAAATCCCTCATCGCCGAATACAATTCTGTTGGGTTGTCTTACGCTCCAGTTTTGATAGTTGAGCATCAGCCCGGGTTGCAGGTGCAGTACCTGCCTGCCACCTTCACGCTGCAGGTCGGCTACCACCCTGAATCTTTCATTGCTATCCCTGTCGGCAACCGAAACGTTTGCGCTAAGTGTATTGTGGTCGAGTTGACCACTTACCCGCGCATACCAGATGTCCATACTGCTTTGCGAAAAGTGATCTACCGAAGCCTGATAACGAAGCGCAGAGTCGCTGCCGTTTACACCCACTTCTGCATCTTCAATATGGTAGTTCTGATAGACGATATGCGGAGCCAGTGCCTTAAGGTAAAGGCGTTGCGGGCTCAACGCTGCTTCCACGTTTACTGTGTCCAGATCTTTAAGGTCAGGTATCAGTCCTTCTAGTACCGGATTGTTCTCAATGCTGGCGCGCAACTGCAAATCATACTGCGCAGGTACCGAAGGAGGAGGCGCCGCGCCACCCGCAAGGTAGGTGCTGTCGGTTAGTGCATAATGTTTGTTGATCTGGTATTGAATAATATCGCCGAGCCGGGTAAGCGGCGTATGGCCCCACAGATTCAGCTTAAGGGTTTGGGCGTTCAGCACTATATTATTGCCACTGTCAGCATCGGGTTTCGCACGCAGATAAATGCTGTCGAGGACATATCTTCTGCCGTTCATGGCCAGAATGGGTTGAGCAACGGTAACGAGGGCGTGAGGATAGTCGGGATTCAGTGTCGGAATGTCTGCATGTACCACACCGTGGAAGCGCATCTCCGAAGTTGAAAAATGAAGCGCCCGAAAGTCCACGCTGTCGATGACGGCATCCGCAACTATGGCGGGATATTCGCCGGCGAGATCTGCGGTGCCCTTCACCGACAGATGCGCATTTGCGTCGTTGGAATTCAGGTCAATCTTTGCCTGTTTCTTCACAATTTTTGCCTTCAGATCAATGTTGTGATAGACATAGTTGTTATACTCTGCAGCATTTATTTTTCCTGTGGCTGCAGCATTCATTGTATTGATGTCAAAGCCCGTTCCTTTAGCGCTAAGTTGGGCGGTAATGACCCCCAGGTCCGGATTACGAATGATCCTTCCAATGTTTAGCCGGTCCGTCTTCAGGTTCAGGTCGTAGCGTTCATTTCCTGCACCGCGACTCATATCTACCAGCCCGTTGATAGCCGCATTCCCATCCGTGGTTACCACATAAAGCTTTGGTCTATAGGCTTGTGTATTGCCATGGATAGTTCCGGCTATGCCAAATCTGTCGGGCAACCGTACTTGCCGGAGCGTAGCCGGTGGCAGAAGTGTTTCGAGGTCGTTACGCGACGATTGCAGTTTACGGATGTTGAGGTTGTAGCTCAATTTGTTGGGATCTGCCACATGGTAGAGCATGCCGCTCAGGTCTGCTTCGGTGCTCCCTAAGCCCGAGACCACAAACTTGTTTACCTGCAGAGCTGCCAGGTTGCCTTCCAGATCGGTCGCCAGCCGGAGCATACCTTTTTTGTTTTTTCTGAAAAATTCCTGTTGATGGAGTTGTGGCGCAAAAAGCAGTACGTCTTTTATTCCTATAATGCTGTTGACCAGGTGCACGTTCATCTGCATCGCGTCCGGGTTTTTCGCCAGTGCTTCCAGCGAAGGATAGTGTACCTCCAGCAGATTTTGAAGAATAGTATTATCGGTTTGCAGATAAAGATCGTGCAGATAAGCTCCCTGCGGATTGTATTCAAAATTCGTTTTCAACTCCCTCAGGTCAAGCCCGCTTTGTTCGCTTGCCGCCAAATGTTGGATATTGCCCGAAATTGTGTCTGTGGTATAGTTTACATGGTCTGCATCGAGGGTTAGATTTTTTATGTCAAGATGGGAATAGTCTATCCCTGACGGCGCTCGCTTCACATGTTCATCGTTGAGTATAAAGCCAATATTGCTGAGGTTAAGGTCCCGGGCGGTTACCCTCCATTTTGCTGCGGGGGTTGGATTTTCTTGAATCACCGTATCGGCTACTTCCTGTGCCAGCTCCGAAGATCGGCCCCCCATGCGGATATCCGCCTGCGTGTTTGCCAGCAAAAAATCTTTGATGTCGATGGTCTGATGGTTGATGTCAATATTGTTGGGATGCGCCAGCAATTTGCCTACCTGCAGGGTCATAAAAAACTGATTGGTAAGGGCATCCTGCTCGTAGCGTACATTGTTCAGGTCCAGCTCGTCGGCATCTATTACTACACTAAGCTGAGCTGTGCTTGTATCCACCGGCTGTGGCAAAGAAGATGGACCCTCAATGATGGTGGCATTCAGGTTATTTGCATATAGTTTATTAGCCCGGAAAACGAGATTCGTTGGGTCTATTTCCTTCATTGTCAACTTCAGGTCGCCCACATCATAAGCCATCTTCACACCGCCGGCATCGTCGTCCATCCGGAAGTGTACATCATGCAGCACCAGTTTATCGAGGTTCATTTCCAGAGCGGCAGTAGTATCGGTGGCTGTGGGCGTTGTGTCGGTAGAAGGCGTTACGAAAGCCTTTACGATATAGTCGAAATTGAACACCGTATCACTGCGATGACGGTAAATATGAGCATGCACACCATCGAGATAAAGCTGCTGTATGCTGACCTTGCTATTGATCAACTTCAGCATAGATATATCCACTTTAATCTCGTGGGCGGAAATAAGCGTATCGTTTTCCTGATCTTTCAGCAGCAGGTCGCGCAACACTATCATTTTTGGCAGCGCATAGTCGAGGTCGCCAAGCTGCACCTCGGTCTTTAGCTTGTCGCGTAGAAATGCCACTGCTTTTTTTCGGATAAAGTCCTTTCCCGGACGTGTATTGATAGCGATGACGATCAGAAGGATAAGGAAGAAAACCCCTCCCACAATCCAGAGTACAATTCTTAAGGCCTTGCGCATGTGGACAAAAAGTTAAAAAAATTGTACCGGACTTGCGTGAAGGCGGTGAGCCAGTCAGTATGGGCACAACAGTAGATCAAACGATAGAAAAAGCTAATCAAATGATCGTAGCGTTTTGCAAATAATTAGGAATTTCTACAGCTTTTTGGAAAGGGGACGAATTGCAAATATAAGTTTCTATATTTGCACTTATTGACGTAAACGCAAATAAGAATTGAAATGGTTGCGCCCATTCAAATAAGAGATATTGCTGATTTTAAAGCAGGTAAGTGGGTGCAAAGGCTTGAATATAAAAGCTTTTCTCCAGAAAAAATATGCCTCCAATGGACAATAAGCAGCCCCCGGATACAAAGTTTGTTAAGTGAGGCTGACCGGTATTTGGGAAGATTGGATGCGTTTTCCGAACTCATACCCGATATTGATTTTTTTATCAAAATGCATATTACCAAAGAGGCAACGGTGAGCAGCAAAATTGAAGGCACTCAAACCAGTTTTGAAGAAGCGTTGGTAAAAGTGGACGATATAGACCCCGAAAAAAGAAATGATTGGATAGAAGTACACAACTATATCAAGGCAGTCAATGAGGCAATGGTTGAGATGAGGAACGTCCCTATTTCAAATAGATTGATCAAGCAAACTCATAAAACCCTGCTGCAAGGAGCCAGAGGAAAAGAAAAATTTCCCGGCGAATATCGAAGCAGTCAAAACTGGATAGGGAGCAGTTTGAAAAATGCCATTTTTGTGCCGCCTACACACGAAGAACTTCCCGACTTGATGCATGACATCGAACAGTTTATCCATGCAGAGATCCTGGAATTGCCAATAGAAATACCTCATCTGATCAAAATAGCCCTTATCCATTACCAGTTTGAAACCATTCATCCGTTTTTGGATGGCAATGGCAGAATTGGCAGGCTATTGATTACGCTGTATCTGATTGACAAAAAACTACTTCAACAGCCCACCTTGTATCTATCTGATTTTTTTGAGCGAAACCGTGCCGATTATTACCAAAATCTCACAAGGGTAAGAGAGAAAAACGACCTCGGCCAATGGCTTCTGTTTTTTCTGCAAGGGGTGGTAGAAACGGCACAAAAAAGCATACACACCTTTCAGGAAATCATCCAACTACGCAATGAAATAGAACTTAATAGGCTACCGACCCTGGGGCGAAAGCAAATGGATGCCAAAAAACTCATCAACGCCCTATATCGAGACCCCATCATGCATGGTACTCAAATAGCCGAAGTGCTTCAGAGCCATGCCAGCACCGCCAATAGGATGATTAAAGATTTTGAATCGCTGGGCATATTGCGCGAACTCACCGGCTATAAACGAAACCGTATCTATATTTTCGAATCCTATGTCAAGCTATTTCAGATATGACGAAATGAAAAATGAACCTGCCATCCTTGCGTTTACCTGGGTCTGAAGGGAATGGAAAAGAAGAAGTTGGAAGAAACAAATCACACCCTCCTGATATCCGCTCCCAGCGCATTCAGCCGTTCATCAATTTTTTCGTAGCCGCGGTCTATCTGGTCAATGTTTTGAATAGTGCTTTTGCCCTGGGCGCAAAGGGCGGCAATGAGTAGCGCTACTCCCGCTCTTATATCGGGCGATACCATGGTGATGCCTCTTAGCGGTACCTGGCGGTCTAAGCCAATCACCACGGCGCGGTGAGGATCGCAAAGCACGATCTGCGCACCCATTTCAATAAGCTTATCTACAAAGAACAGGCGGCTTTCAAACATCTTCTGATGTACGAGCACTGTGCCCTTAGCCTGCGTGGCGGTCACCAACACCACACTGATCAGATCGGGTGTAAAGCCAGGCCATGGATGGTCGTAGATGGTGAGTATAGACCCGTCTATAAATTTATGAATCCGGTAGCTGTCCTGCCGGGGAATGTGAATATCGTTACCCTCTATTTCGAGCTGGATACCGAGGCGCTGAAAGGTTTCGGGGATGATGCCGAGATGCGCCACATCGGCGTTAGCGATTGTAATCTCGCTGTTGGTGGCTGCTGCAAGACCAATGAAAGAGCCTACTTCTATCATGTCGGCCAGCAGCCGGTGGCTGCATCCATTCAGTTGGTCCACACCTTCCACCACCAGCAGGTTGGAGCCGATGCCGCTGATGCGTCCGCCCATTTGGTTGATCATATGGCAGAGCTGCTGCACATAGGGTTCGCAGGCGGCATTGTAAATAGTGGTCACGCCGGGCGTCATACAGGCAGCCATCACCACGTTGGCGGTGCCGGTTACGGAGGGTTCTTCCATCAGGATGCGCGCTCCCTGCATGGCAGCGCCGTCGAGCATAAACAGGCTTTCTTCGCCGTCGTAGTCAAATTTTACCCCCAGGCTCTCGAAGCCACGAATATGCGTATCGAGCCGGCGACGCCCAATTTTATCACCACCGGGCTGCGGAATATGTGCCCGGCCAAAACGCGCAAGCATGGGGCCCGCGATCATGACGGCACCACGAAGCCGACCGGATTTTTTTCGGAAAGTCTTATCAATGAAAAAGTCCGGATTTACCGCGTCCGTCTGTAAGATGACCACGTTGGCAGCAGGTCTTTCCACCCTTACGCCCATATCGCCCATCAGTTCGATGAGCGTATTGACATCAAGAATATCCGGCACATTGGTATAGGTAACCGGCTGGTCTGTAAGCAGTGCCGCACAGAGCACCTGCAGGGCTTCGTTTTTAGCTCCCTGTGGGGTAATGGTGCCCCTGAGCGAGCGGCCGCCACGAATTTCGAATGCGCTCATGCTGCCGGGTATTATTTGTTTTTGTTCTTGAATTTATTACCGCGGTTTTTATTGTAGTTGCCGCCGCCGCCATAGTTGCGGTTGCCGCCACCCTGATTGCCTTTAAAGTTATTGCGGTTATTTCCGCCACGGTTCTGCTTATAGTTGGTACGCGTATCGAAGTGTACTCTGTAGCCACCGGTTTCGTAGCTGAGCTGTCCTTCAGAAAGCTCCGCCAGCTCGCTTTTGATCATGTCGTCATGCACAGGTTCTTTATGCCAGTTGGTATAGGCCAGCTTCATGTAGTATCCCAAGGCCTGCGTAAATCCCTGTTTCCTTTCCGGGTCGGTTTCGGCAAGAGCCTTTTCCATCAGCGCATTGAAGTTTCGCCCGAAATGTTTGTTCTTTTTATTCTCGTTCGGGTAGGGCAGCGGCTCGGGCTTCCTCAGTATCTGCTCGCGGGTGGGGGCAGGGTAAGGTCCGTCCACATCGAGCCTGAAATCGGTCATCTGATACAAATGATCCCATAGTTTGTGCTTGTAATCTTCAATGGTTTTCAGGTGGGGGGCCAGTGTGGTCATAAGCTCAATCAGGGCTTCGGCATTGCGCAGTCTTCGCTGCGGGTCGTCGATGGTTAGTAAATGTTCTACCATCTTCTGCACGTTTCTGCCGTATTCCGGCATCAGCAGTCTGCTTCGTGAAGTATTATATTCCATGTATGTTCTTGCTTTTTTAATAAAAATGTATGAGTTGAAGATACCCTGCCGACACGCCCGGGAGCCATCAGAGCAGTGGTTTCCCAAACCGGAAGGTACTTGTGGCAAGTGGTATGCGAATTTGGAAAGGGGGGCGCAAAACTATTGCCGGAGTAATTGCGAAGATAAGGGTAAGGGGCCAATAAAAGTTGCCGGCAGACTTATGGCTTTCGGAAAAATGGATGACGGCAAAATGATGAAGGGTAATAGAGTCCATGACGAAAATCATCGCCATTGCATCAGATTCGTCGGTCTTTTGCGGGCTGAACCGGAGGCGATTAGTCGCACTTCACAACACAAGAGGCATGGCATACAAAACAATCATCGAACCTTTTAAGATAAAATCGGTAGAACCCATCCATATGACTACTGAGGAGCAGCGGATGCGGTACATGACCGAGGCTCATTTCAATCCTTTTTTGCTACGCGCCCAACAGGTACTCATAGATTTTCTTACCGACAGCGGCACTTCTGCCATGAGCAGCGAGCAGTGGGCGGGCATTCTGCGCGGCGACGAGTCTTATGCCGGGGCTGTAAGCTGGGAACGCCTGAGAGATGAAATTGAAGATCTGACCACTTATCCTTTCATTCTTCCTACTCATCAGGGCCGGGCAGCAGAGCGGATTTTGTATGGCTACATTGGCGGAGCCGGAAAAACTTTTATCAGCAATACACATTTCGATACCACACGTGCCAACATAGAATTTGGTGGTGCCGTAGCCATAGACATTCCCTGCGAGGAAGCCAAAGATCACGATTCCGACTTTCCCTTTAAGGGCAACATGAATGTGGAAAGGCTGGAGCAGATCATACAGGAAGCAAAACCTGAAAACGTGGGTGCCGTGATCCTTACGGTGACTAATAATACCGGTGGCGGACAACCCGTATCTATGGCCAATGCCCGTGCAGTAGCCGCGGTATGCAGAAAGTACGGTGTGCTTTACATCATAGACTGCTGTCGTATTGCCGAAAATTCATACTTCATCCGGCAAAAGGAGGAAGGGTATAAAGATGTGGCCTACCGGAAAATTGCTCAGGAAATGTTTGCGCTGGCAGATGGCTGTATCATGAGTGCCAAGAAGGATGCATTGGTCAACATTGGTGGCTTTCTGGCGCTCCGGAACGAACAGCTCGCTGAGGCCTGCACCAACCTGCTTATCATCACCGAGGGTTTCTCTACCTATGGTGGTTTGTCGGGTCGTGATATGGAAGCTATGGCCATAGGCCTGAGAGAGGTTTTTGAAGACGATTATCTCAACTATCGTATCAAGAGTACGTCCTATCTCGGCGAGGGAATCCGGGCAAAAGGTATTCCCGTCATTTATCCCATTGGCGGTCATGCCGTTTACGTAGATGCCGGCGCTCTTTACCGTCATATCCCGCCGCAGCAATACCCCGGGCAGACCCTTGTGTGCGAACTTTATAAAAAGGGTGGAATACGCGCAGTCGAAATCGGTTCTGTTATGTTTGGCAAATACGACACCGAGGGGAAACTGGTGCCCGCCCCGATGGAACTGGTACGTTTGGCCATTCCCCGCCGGGTGTACACACAGAGCCATATTGACTATGTCATTGAGGTGTTTGATGAAATTGTGAGCAACAAAACGCAAACCCGTGGAATGAAGATCATCAAAGAGCCGAAATTCCTGCGGCATTTCACCGCACATTTTGAACAGTTATAAGCTAACCCGAATGCCGGAATTACTTTCGCCCGTTGGCTCGTTTGAAAGTCTGCGTGCTGCTATAGACGGCGGCGCAGATGCCATTTATTTTGGCACCGAGCAATTGAATATGCGGGCCAAGTCTATCAATTCCTTCTCGCTGGAAGAAATGGAAGCGGTGGCTCAAATCTGTAAAACACATGGGGTAAGCGCTTACCTTACGCTGAACACGGTGATGTACGACCATGATATGCAACTGATCAAAACCGTACTGCGCCGGGTGAAGGAATGTGGTGTTGATGCGGTCATCGCTTCCGACTTTGCGGTGATGGAACGCTGCCGCGAAATGCAAATTCCGCTGCATATTTCTACTCAGGCCAATGTCTCCAATGTGGAAACTGTGCGGTTTTTCGCTCAGTTTGCCGATGTGATAGTGCTGGCAAGAGAGCTTAGCCTTCGGCAGATCGATCATATAGCCCGTGAAATTAAAAGGCAGGATATCAGAGGAGTTTCCGGTGAACGGATGCGCCTCGAAGTCTTTGTCCACGGAGCGCTCTGCATGGCCGTTTCGGGCAAGTGCTATCTAAGCCTTCACGAACAGAATGCTTCGGCCAACCGCGGCGCCTGCACGCAAAACTGCCGCCGACCTTACGCTGTTAGGGATCTGGAGACCGGCAACGAACTCGTGGTGGACAATGAATATATCATGTCGCCCAAAGATCTGTGTACCCTCTCTTTTCTCGATGAAGTGATCCGGTCCGGCGCTGATGTCCTGAAGATCGAAGGTCGTGGGAAGAGCGCTGATTATGTATATACCACCACCCAATGTTATCGTCAGGCCATCGATGCCGTGGCGAGTGGTACGTTTGCTGCGGATAAAGTGAAAGGTTGGATGGAGGAACTTTCTAAAGTTTATCATCGTGGGTTCTGGGAGGGCTACTACCTTGGCCGCAAGCTGGGCGCCTGGACTACAAGTCCGGGATCGGCTGCACTTGAGCGAAAAGTTTATGTAGGGAAGGGCAGTAATTATTTCTCCAAAATAGCGGTGGCAGAGTTTGAAATAGAAGCCGGCGCGCTGGCCAAAGGCGACACCATTATGGTGATTGGAAGAAACACAGGTGTTCTGAAACTATCGCTCGAAGAAATGGTGGTCAACGGCGAGTATGCCAGCTCAGCGCGGAAAGGAGATTTGCTTACCCTGCCCATAGGCCGGAAAGTGCTGAAGACAGATAAGCTCTATAAACTGGTGACAAACGATGCCTAAGTTGGTGCAATACCGCCACCGCTGTATTGGCTGTGCCGTTTGCTGCGCCATGCAGCCTCGCTACTGGCGCATGTCCCGAAAGGACGGAAAGGCAACCTTGCTGAACGCCGATCTAAAGAAGTCGGTGTATGTGCTCGGGGTGTCGAACCAAGTTGCCGAAGAGATGGTTGAAGTGGCGGAGGCCTGCCCGGTTCGGATCATTAAGATTTTCTAAGCAGAAACTTTGATTTTTTCAAAGGTGGAATAATGAATTGAATTTCTATTTTCGCCCTCAAATCAAGCTATGCTTTCACTCGATCTATCCGGGAAAACAGCACTGATAGCCGGCAGTACACAGGGTATTGGCCTGGCGTCGGCACAGGCTATCGCCAGCCTGGGGGCACATTGTGTGCTGATTGCCCGCAACGAACAGGCACTACAGCAGGCGCTCGATACACTGGATACCAGCAAGGGCCAGGAGCATAGTTTCCTCATGGCCGATTTTAGCGATACCGAAGCAGTAAGTTTGGCGGTACACGCCCTGGTGAAGGAACGCACGGTGCATATTCTGGTAAACAACACCGGTGGGCCGCCCGCAGGTCCCATCGTTTCGGCTACTCCCGATGCCTTTTTACAGGCATTCCGGCAGCATCTTATCTGTAATCACATTCTTGCCACAGCCCTCATCGAAAAGATGAAGGCAGAAGGATTCGGTCGAATCATCAATATTATATCTACCTCGGTCAAGATTCCGCTCAAAAACCTCGGTGTGTCGAACAGCATCCGCGGGGCAGTGGCATCGTGGGCGAAGACGATGGCCAACGAACTGGGTCCGTTTGGAATCACCGTAAACAATGTACTGCCCGGCGCAACAGCCACGGGCAGACTGGAAGCGATCATTCAAAATAAAGTGGTCAAAACGGGCGTCAGCGCTGAGGAGGCAACTCAGGAGATGCTGGAAGAAATTCCGGCCCGAAGGTTCGGAAAGCCTGAGGAGATTGGAGCGGCCGTCGCTTTTTTGTCGTCGCCGGCTGCGGCGTACATTAATGGCGTCAACCTTCCTGTAGATGGCGGCAGAACCGGCTCACTGTAGGTAGAATGTTTGTAGTGGTCTGATATTGTGTTATTTAAATGGGATGATTAGATTTGTTTGACAACAAAAGCTTTTGTCCGAAAAACCTGCCCTGTAGTAGCCCTTTCGTTATCGTTTTCGACGGGTTGAAAAAATAAGGTTGACGAAAAAACGGGAGCTCTTGCAGCTTAAAATAACAGTCGCTAAAACGCTGAAAATGCGCTGACAAAAAAATGACAGAGAAACATCAATACAAAGTAAATATCGGTCGAAACCCGCTCCCAGAGCGGAAAGTATTTTTTTTAAAAGGCGTACAATTTTTAGGCTTTGTGTTGTAGTTTTGCGCACGCTTTGTCTAAAGGAAAGTTAATTTTCAATTTTATTCCTGTGTCAGAATCAAATAAGCCAATGTTCCGGAAAATTGCCCAGAGCATATTTACACTCATCATCGCACTCCTTTTCTGCAATTTTTCTGCTGTTGCTCAGGATGGTAAGGCCCTGTTCATGTCGAACTGTGCCAGCTGTCACAACCCACTAAAAGATGCTACGGGTCCTGCGCTGCAAGGAGTATCGGGTCACGCTCACGGTATGGACTGGATCCATAAGTGGGTAAAGAATCCCTCTGCTGTTATTGCCACGGGCGATCCGCACGCTAAAGAGCTTGTGGACAAGTATAAGGTAGTGATGACTGCCTTCCCGGCTTTGTCTGACGCCGATATTGACGCCATCATTAAGTATGTGGACGAGTATAAAGCGCCTACAGAAGATAATGGTGCCGGCCCTGCAGGAGCTCCACAGGCAGCCACCGATAGCTCAGGCTGGTTGTACACCTTCATTACCCTGGTGCTGGTAGCGCTGATGATCGTATTGTGGCGTGCCAACTACGGCCTGCGCCGCGTAGCTAACGAGAAGGAAGGTTTGCCTAACGAAAAAGAAATTCCTTTCTACCGGAATAAGGTGTTTATCGCCATTGCTGTCATTCTTGTGTTTATCTTCTCCGGATATTGGCTGGTTAACGGAGCCATTGAGTTGGGCCGTCAGCAAAACTATCAGCCGGAGCAACCCATTTTCTATTCGCATAAGGTGCACGCCGGTGTCAACCAGATCAATTGCCTTTACTGCCACGCGGGCGCTGAAAAGAGCCGTCACGCTATGGTGCCATCGCCTAATATTTGTATGAACTGCCACAAGCAGATCAATGAATACACCGGTAAGGAAAAGCTGGTGACTGCTGAGGGTAAGGAGGTAAACGGTACGGAAGAAATACAGAAGCTTTACAAATATGCAGGCTGGGATCCTGAAAAGAAAGAATATATCAGAGATGCCAACGGGAATATTGTAGCACATCCCATTGCCTGGACCAAGATCCACAATCTGCCCGACCACGTTTATTTCAATCACTCACAGCACGTAAAAGTCGGAAAAGTACAATGTCAGCGCTGCCACGGTGATATCCAGAATATGGACGAGGTGTATCAGTTTGCTCCGCTGTCCATGGGTTGGTGCGTGAACTGCCACCGTCAGACCAAGGTGCAGTTTGCCGACAATAAGTATTACAGCATTTTCGAAAAATATCATGAAGAGATGAAGGCCGGTAAACGTACCGATGTCACGGTTCAGGATATTGGCGGAACTGAATGTATGAAGTGTCACTATTAAGCAAAAATTTTCCGGCCGATGTAAGGATCGGTCAAAGAGTACGATGTGTTTTATTAACGATGAAATTTCAGTTTGAGGAAGGATAAGCAATTATCAAATCATCAAATTATCAAATCATCTCATTAGGACTATATGAGTCAAAAACAATACTGGAAGGGGCTGGAAGAGCTGAACAACACAGCCGGTCAGGACGTTGCCACCAACGAATTCAAAGAGGACTTGCCTTTTGACCTTAGTGGTAAGCTTCTGGATGCTGCAACACCCCGCCGCGACTTTTTGAAATACCTTGGGTTTAGCACCGCTGCGGCCATGCTGGCAGCGAGCTGCGAAATGCCTGTGCGCAAAGTGATTCCTTATGCTATCAAGCCAGAGGACATTGTGCCCGGTGTTCCAAACTATTATGCTTCTACCTATGCAGACAATGGCGAATATTGTGCCATCGTCATCAAAACCCGCGATGGTCGTCCCATCAAGATTGAGGGTAATGAAAAATCATCTGTTACCCGTGGAGGTACCTCCGCCCGTGTACAGGCTTCTATCCTGAGCCTTTACGACACAGCCCGCCTTCGTCAACCGTATGCTGAGGGGCATGAAGCTACTTTCGAAGCTATAGACCGCAAGGTAATGGAAGGCCTCGCCGGTGCAGGGCAGTCCTATCTCCTTACAGGCAGCCTGATGTCGCCCACTACCCGGGAAGTTATCAATCAGTTTATTGCGAAATATCCTGGCGTAAAACACATCGTTTACGATCCCGTTTCTTACAGCGGTATGTTGCTGGCCAATGAGGCTTGTTATGGCAAGCGTGCTCTGCCTTCTTATCATTTCGATAAGGCACAAACGATCTTCAGTCTCGGTGCTGATTTTCTCGGAACATGGTTGTCGCCTGTAGAATTTGCCAAGCAATATAGCCTGGGTCGTAAAGTAAGTGCGAAGACTCCAAAAATGTCGAAGCACTATCAGGTTGAGTCTATCCATACTATTTCCGGCGCCAATGCCGATGAGCGTGCCGTGTGTAAGCCCTCGGAAACCGGCGCTGTGGCGGCTGCTCTGTATTATGCAGTTACAACAGGTGCCACGCCTTCCTTCGCCAGCAAAAAGCTGAATGAAGTAATTACCAAAGCTGCTGCCGACCTTAAGAAGGGCAATGGCCTGGTGGTAAGCGGATCGAATGACGTGAATGTTCAGACCCTGGTGAATGCCATCAATGATGCTATAGGCGCAAACGGCACCACAGTGAACTGGGCGGTAACGAGCAACTATAAGCAAGGTGTAGATGCCGACCTGGTAAATCTGATGAACGCTATGAATGCCGGTCAGGTGGGTACTGTACTCATTCACGGAGTGAATCCGGTTTATGAATATTATCAGGGTGCAAAGTTTGCCGATGCGCTCAAAAAAGTGCCGTTGACGGTATCTTTTGCCAGCCATATGGACGAGACGGCACAACATTGTAAATATGTAGTTCCCGATCATCATTACCTCGAAAGCTGGGGTGATGCAGAACCCAAAACCGGTTATTATAGTCTCATGCAGCCCGGCATAGCGCCTATCTTCAAGACTCGTGCTTTTCAGGATAGCCTGATGACCTGGTCGGGAGCCGGAATGAGCTATGCCCAATACTGGAATCAGTACTGGATGAATAAACTTGGCGGTCAGGAAAATCTTGATCGTGCCCTTCAGGATGGTGTTATAGAGCCTGCCGGCGAAATGACCATGGGCGGTGCAGGTTTTTCGGGCAATGCTGCTGTGGCCATCACCGCATTGCAGGCCCGGAAGATGGCTTCGGCGCAGAAAGAGCTGGTAGTGTATGAAAAGGTGTCTATGGGCCGTGGTGCATGGATGAGTAACAACCCCTGGCTTCAGGAAATGCCCGACCCCATCACTAAGGCTACCTGGGACAACTATGTGTGTGTGTCGCCCAAAACCGCTTATGATCTTGGCGCTGAACTCACGAGCATCACTGAAGTAGATAATAAGAAGCACGTACTGAAAATAGCAGCAAACGGGGCAACTGTAGAACTTCCGATCGTGGTGGTTCCTGGTATGCATAATGAGGTGATTGCTGTAGCGCTGGGATACGGGCGTACGGAAAAGGTTGGCCGCGCTGCTGCCAACACCGGTAAGAATGCCTATCCTTTCCTGGCCTGGAACGGTACCACCTTCGACAACTATGCTGCTGCTAACATCGAAAAGAGTGGAAGCTTCTATGATGTGGCCATTACACAAACGCACCATAGCTACGAGGGTCGTCCCATTATCCATGAATACACGCTCGAGGAATTCTCTAAGAATCCCAACCATCTGGTTGAAGAGCGCGTGAAGGAACTTGGCCATTACGCTGCTCTGCCCTGGCTGGAGCACGGAGCAAAGGAAGAATCTGCAGATATCGCATCTACAGATGTAAAAGTACCTGCGACCGATAAACTGGAAGAAGGATTCCGCGAGCATGGTACACTGTATCCGAATTTTGAGTCTCCCGGTATCCACTGGGGTATGTCGATAGATCTTACCTCCTGTATTGGCTGTGGCGCCTGCGTCATCGGCTGTCAGGCTGAGAATAATATTTCGGTAGTCGGTAAAACTCACGTGCTGAAAGCGCAGGAAATGCACTGGATGCGTATTGATCGTTACTTCAGCGGTATGCCGAACGATCCGGATACGATACAGACAGTTTTCCAGCCGATGCTTTGCCAGCATTGCGACAACGCCCCTTGTGAAAACGTTTGTCCGGTAGCGGCGACGCCCCACACATCGGAAGGTCTGAACATGATGACCTACAACCGTTGTATCGGTACGAAATATTGCGCCAACAACTGCCCTTATAAAGTTCGTCACTTCAACTGGATGGATTGGAACGGTGCAGATTGCTTTGACGACAACCTGTACGAAGATGGCCGCCGTGACGATATGAACGATGACCTGACGCGCATGGTGCTCAATCCTGATGTGACGGTGCGTAGCCGTGGTGTGATGGAGAAATGCACGTTCTGTGTGCAGCGTTTGCAGGATGCGAAGCTGACGGCTAAGCGCGAAAACCGCCCGCTGATGGACGGTGAAGCCCGGACAGCATGTCAGCAAGCTTGTCCGACCGATGCGATACAATTTGGAAACGTAAATGACCGCAACAGTCAGATCTTTAAACTGCGCAGTGCCGAGCAACTGGAGCGTAAGTTTTATGTACTGGAGCAGATACATACCCTGCCCAACATTAACTATCTGTCGCTGGTGCGAAACACAGATCAGATAGCTGCTGCTGCGGTAGAAGTAAATGGAGAAATGTTGCCGGTAAACGACAGCTTACAGGTGAATCATATATAAGGATCGTGTTGCAGAAAAGCGAGACGAAGATGAACGGTGCCATCGCCACTATCGCAGGATAGTAGCAATGAAGCCGGGACAACAAAAAAAATTAAAACGAACTATTACTAATTACGTGCTATGCATTTAAAGTACGAATCGTTTGTACGGGAGCCGCTGGTTGATGGAGATAAAACGTACCGTCAGGTTACTGAAGACATTGTGAGCCCGATTGAAAGAAAGCCGGGTCGCATGTGGTATGTTGGCTTCTTCTTTTCGGTAGCGTTGCTGCTTTTTGGAGTATTCTCCGTGTTTTGGGAGGTTTACTATGGTATTGGTGTCTGGGGTATCAACCGCACCGTGGGTTGGGGATGGGATATCACCAACTTTGTGTGGTGGGTGGGTATCGGTCACGCCGGTACGCTGATCTCGGCGATCCTGCTCCTCTTCCGTCAGGGTTGGAGAACCGGTGTAAACCGCGCTGCTGAGGCCATGACCATCTTTGCCGTAATGTGTGCGGGTCAGTTCCCGATCTTCCACATGGGTCGTGTATGGGATGGTTTCTTTGTACTGCCTTATCCTAACTCACGCGGTCCTCTTTGGCCGAACTTCAACTCGGCACTGCTTTGGGACGTGTTTGCGATCTCTACGTACTTCACGGTATCCCTACTGTTTTGGTACTCGGGCCTTGTACCGGATTTCGCAACCGTTCGCGATCGTGCCAAGACCAAGCTGCGTAAAATGCTGTATGGAATGGCTTCCTTCGGATGGACGGGCAGCGCAAAGAACTGGCAACGTCATGAAGCGCTTTCCCTGGTACTTGCCGGCCTTTCTACTCCGCTGGTACTTTCGGTACACACCATTGTATCTTTCGACTTTGCTACATCGGTGATCCCCGGTTGGCATACGACCATCTTCCCGCCATACTTCGTTGCGGGTGCCATCTTCTCTGGTTTTGCCATGGTGCAAACGCTGTTGATCCTTTGTCGTCGTATCCTGGGTCTGGAGGAATATATCACGATCGGTCATATCGAGGCAATGAACAAAGTAATTGTGCTGACCGGATCTATCGTGGGTGTAGCCTATCTGACCGAGCTCTTTATGGCGTGGTACAGTCAGGTGGTATATGAGCAGGCAGCCTTCCAATGGCGTATTGCCGGTCCGTACTGGTGGAGCTACTGGGCTATGATGACCTGCAATGTGGTGTCGCCTCAGCTCTTCTGGTTCAAGAAACTGCGTCGTAACATTCCGTTTACCTTCATTATGTCTATCGTAGTGAATATCGGTATGTGGTTCGAGCGTTTTGTGATCATCGTTACTTCATTGTATCGCGATTATCTTCCGGGCTCGTGGACGTACTATAGCCCCACCTGGCCAGAGATTGGTTTTTACCTCGGAACCTTCGGCTTGTTCTTTACCTGCTTCTTCCTGTTTGCGAAATATTTCCCTGTTATTGCTATAGCGGAGATCAAGTTTGTGTTGAAGACTTCGGGCCAGGCACAAAAAGCAAGGATGAATAAATACGAGAATCTGACTTCTGAAGATTTTCTTCATGAGGCTCATCACGATCATGTAGTTTCTGAACCCCTTCACCTCCCGTAATAAACAGAAAAGGCATTTTAAGTTATGGCTATAAAGAAATTTGCAGTTGCGTGTTTTGATGACGAGGAAGTATTGTTCCCCGCCGTTAAGAAAGTACGCGATAGTGGATACAAATTGCACGATGTCTATACACCGTTCCCGGTACACGGCCTCGACCATGCGCTGGGCCTGAAAGAGACAGACCTTCACGTTGCCGGGTTTATCTATGGCATCACGGGTACTGCCACGGCCCTTGGCTTTATGGGATGGATCTTTACCGCCGACTGGCCGATGGTATTTGGCGGAAAGCCGCATTTTTCGCTACCGGCCTTCATCCCGATCACGTTTGAGCTTACGGTGCTTTTTGCGGCTGTAGGTATGGTGCTCACCTTCTGCTATCTGAATCAGATTATGCCGGGTGTAAAAAAACACGTCTTCCATCCCAGACAAACGGATGACCTGTTTGTGGTGGCTATTGAGCTGAATGATCAGGTTACGGAGCAGGAAGTAGTGGATTTTTTGAAATCAACAGGTTCTATCGAAACCAATGTGCAGGTGGCTGAGTCGGAATGGTGGTATGGCCGGTGGGACAAGGAAGAAGCCTATCAGCAGGCATAACGCCGTTGGCGCTTTAGTAATTGAATATTGACTTTTGAATTTTGCATTTTATATGAATAAGACCAAAAGCATAGTAGTAGCAAGTCTGTTGATGGGGTTGGGAATGGCTGCCTGTAACCAGAATGGCGACAAGCACCGTAACCCCGGAAACACCTATGCACCGGACATGGTTTACTCACGTGCTTACGATGCTTATACGTACAACCCCAACTTTGCTGACAGCCAGTCGAGCAGGCTGCCGGTGCCGGGTACCATAGCGAGAGGACACGAACTGCCGGACCATCTTCGTGAAGGCGATAGTGCAGCTTATAAGTCCATGACCACTCATTTTCGCTTCAACGAGGAGGAGATGCAGGAGGGCAAGCGCCTCTATGATATTTACTGTGGTATCTGCCATGGTCAGAAGCTGGACGGACAAGGGCCATTATTTGCCAGCGGAAAGTTTGCAGCGATGCCCGCTAACTTTAAGGATGCTAAATACCTGAACATCCCCCTTGGGCAAATGTATGCAGCCGTTAAATTTGGAAAGAATGCAATGGGCTCTTATGCCAGTCAGCTCGATGTGAAACAACGCTGGATGGTGATAGCTTACATCAGGAAAGTGCAAAGCGAAAATGGAGGCGCCGCCTTTACCCTTGGCGCCGGAAACGCTGCGCCGGGCTCGGCACAACCCGCTGCCGATACAGCCGCAGGTGCTGAGCAACTTACAGCTGTCAATCATTAAACCAAAGAATTTTAAAAGTACTTCTTATAAAAGTTAACCAATGAACGAACGTTTTGAGATACCGGCACGATTAAAGACGACCAGTTTTGTGCTGATGTTGATTGGTATTGTTACCCTTTTGCTCGGGGTGTTTACCCTGATGAACAGCCACGCTGCCGACCACGAAGTGATGCACGCGGAAAGGACCCGTTTTTGGCTGGTGCTTCTGCATAATAGTGTATTCTTTCTGCTGATCTGTGTAGCCAGTGTGTTCATACAAGCGGCGGCTTCTCTGGCGCAGGGCGGCTGGATTGTTGCCTATAAAAGAGTGCCCGAAGCGATAGGTGCCAATGTGTGGATATTCGGGCTCATCACTATGGTCGTTCTGTTCTGTATCGCATTTGTATTCAATATTGACGGTCATAACCCGATTTATCACTGGGTGCATCCAGAGGGCGATCGTGTGCTTGAAGGCAAGAGCGGATTTTTGAATAAAGGCATGTTTGCAGGTTTTACCATTGTTACCATCACCCTTTGGTCTTTCTTCGGCCGTAAGTTCCGGGCACTTTCTATTGCTCAGGAGTCTGCACCTAAAAACAGCACGAAGATTTACTGGAACATGGTAAAATGGTCTGCCGGCTTTTTATTGGTGTATGCTCTGACGCAAATGAGCACCACACCCTGGATGTGGATCATGAGCATAGACGCACACTGGTATTCCACTATGTTTAGCTGGTACACATTTGCCAGTGCATTTGTAAGTGGTATGTCGCTGATCTTGCTTTGGGTGGTTTATCTCAAGAACCAGGGCAACCTTGAAATCGTAAACAAGGAACACATCCACGATCTGGGTAAGTTCATGTTTGCCTTTTCGATCTTCTGGACCTATGTTTGGTTTGCCCAGTATATGCTGATCTGGTATTCGAACATTCCCGAGGAAACCACGTACTTCAAGATGCGTCAGCAAGGACCTTATGGTATGATTTGGTACGCAGTATTCATCATCAACTTTGTGATGCCGATACTTATCCTGATGGCACGTCCCAGCAAGCGCAACTACTTTACGGTAAGCTTCATGGCTATGATTATCATTTTCGGACACTGGCTGGACTTTTACATCATGACCATGCCTGGCCCATTGGGTGTACACTGGCACCTAAGCTGGTATGAGCTTGGTATTTTTGCCGGATTTGTCGGAATTTTGATTTACACCGTGGCGAATACCCTTACTAAGAGTTCATTGATACCGAATAATCACCCATTACTGAAGGAAGCTTTGATCCACCAGAGCTAAGTTGTAGAGAAGAGAATCAGATTAACCGAATAAAAACATTAGTAAATACAAGTAACACTGACCATGTCGGGATTTCTAACAATAGTACTGATTACGCTGGTATTTATCATTATCTACCAGATTGCAAAAGCGAGCGAATACGCGTCGGTTCTCAGGGGAAAGGAAAAGGTTGAACGGCAGACGAACCGCACGATAGCCTGGCTGTTGGTAGCATTCTTCTTCCTCGGCCTTTGGGGCATTTGGGAGTGTCATCAGGCACTTAAAGACAAGATGCTTCCGGTGTCTGCTTCGGAGCACGGAGTGCAGTATGATATGATGCTCACGGTGACGCTTGCCGTAACCGGCATTGTGTTTTTTGCTACCCAAACCGTATTATTCTGGTTTGCTTTCCGCTATCAGTCTACGGAAAAGCGCACTTCTTTTTATTATCCGCACAACAATAAGCTGGAACTGATATGGACTACGATACCAGCTATTGTGATGGCTGGCCTTGTAGTGATCGGTTTGCGCAACTGGTTTGCTATGACTGCAGCAGCACCGGCTGATGCGCAGGTCGTAGAAGTTGTGGGTAAGCAATTTAACTGGATCATCCGTTATCCTGGTGGTGATAACATCCTTGGCAAAAGAGACTTCCGTAAGATCAACGACGCTAATAACGTACTCGGGCTCGACTGGGAGGACAAAGCCAATATGGATGATATCATTGCTGAGAATGGAGAGCTTCATCTTATCGTCAATAAACCTGTGAAGCTCATCATCGGTTCCCGCGACGTGATTCATGATGTGGGCCTCCCGCACTTTCGCATGAAGATGGATGCCGTGCCCGGTATCATTACGACAATGTGGTTTACCCCCACCATCACTTCTGCAGAGATGAAACAGAAGACCGGAAATCCGGACTTTGTTTATGAGATTTCCTGCGATCAGATGTGTGGTAAAGGACACTATTCTATGCGGGGTACTGTAATCGTAGAGACAGAAGCCGAGCATAAGGCCTGGATGGCTAAACAGGTAGCCTATTATGCCACCATGAATGCACCGGCAGAGCCGGCAGCACCCCAGGCGGAAGCTGATACCACCCATTCAATTACCATGAATTAAATCCTAATCTACGAACGGTTAGAAAACGAAAAAAAGGAAAACGATGGCTAATCAAGTAATTATAGAAGGAACACATGTTGCTCATGCACATGAGAGCCATACAGAGCATCATGGTCACGAACACCACGAGCAGCACTTTATTACCAAATACATTTTCAGTCAGGATCACAAAGTCATTGCCAAGCAATTCCTGATCACCGGTATTATCTGGGCGATCATAGGAGCATTGTTCTCTGTGTTTTTCCGTTTACAACTGGGCTTTCCCAACGAAACCTTCCCAATCATGGAGAAGTTTCTGGGCGAATGGGCGAAAGGCGGAAAACTGAGCCCCGAATTTTACTATGCACTGGTAACGATGCACGGAACTATACTTGTGTTTTTCGTGCTTACCGCCGGTTTGAGTGGAACCTTTGCGAATCTGCTTATTCCTCTGCAGATCGGTGCCCGTGATATGGCTTCGCCTTTCATGAATATGCTTTCCTACTGGTTTTTCTTTGCAGCGAGCGTGTTCATGTTTGTATCCCTTTTCGTGCAGACGGGCCCTGCCTCAGGTGGCTGGACTACCTATCCGCCTCTCAGTGCGCTTAAAGAAGCCTCTTTAGGTTCGGGTCTTGGTATGGATCTGTGGTTGGTATCTATGGCTTTGTTCGTAGTGTCTTCATTGCTGGGCGGCCTGAATTATATTTCTACCATCCTTAACATGCGTACCAAAGGCATGAGTATGACAAGGATGCCGCTTACAGTTTGGGCACTGTTTTTCACTGCTGTACTGGGTGTACTTTCCTTCCCTGTACTTCTTTCAGGTTTTGTCCTGCTGATCTTCGATCGCAATTTCGGTACTTCATTTTACCTCTCTGAAATCTTTATTGGTGGAAAAGCGTTGCCGCATGTGGGTGGTTCTGCCATTCTTTATCAACACTTATTCTGGTTCCTGGGTCACCCAGAAGTGTACATCATCATGCTTCCGGGTATGGGTATGGCCTCTGAAGTGCTTGCCAACCACAGCCGCAAGCCGATCTTCGGCTATTTTGCCATGATCATTTCACTGATTGGTATTACAGTTTTGGCCTTCCTGGTATGGGCGCACCATATGTTCGTTACGGGAATGAGTCCTTTCCTCGGATCTATTTTCGTATTGCTCACGCTGCTTATCGCTGTGCCGTCTGCAGTGAAGGTGTTCAACTGGCTCACGACCATCTGGAGAGGAAATATCCGCTTCACCGTTCCCATGGTGTTTGCGCTGGGTTTTGTTTCTCTGTTTATTTCTGGTGGTCTTACGGGTATCTTCCTTGGTAATTCAGCACTCGATATTCACCTGCACGATACTTATTTCGTCATTGCGCACTTCCATATTGTAATGGGTGTGTCTGCGTTCTTTGGCATGTTTGCGGGTATTTACCACTGGTTCCCGAAGATGTTCGGACGATTTATGAACAATACCCTGGGGTACATTCACTTCTTCCTCACCTTTGCCGGAGCCTATCTGATCTTCTGGCCCATGCACTACGAAGGTATTGCAGGTATGCCCCGTCGTTACTACGACTATACGGCATGGGAGTCGTTCAAACAGTTCCAAGGCCTTAATGAGTTCATTTCTTATGCGGCCATACTGGTGTTCTTTGCACAGCTCGTTTTTGTGATCAATTTCTTTGTCAGCATCTTCCGCGGCCGGAAGCTGACTAATCCTAATCCGTGGGGTGCTACTACCCTGGAATGGACAACACCGATCAATCCCGGTCATGGTAACTGGCCTGGTGAGATACCTGAGGTGCACCGCTGGGCTTATGACTACAAAGACGATGGTAATGGCGGTGATTTTATTCCGCAGACCGTGCCTGCACGTCCGGGTGAAGAAGTTCACTAAGCGAAATCATATGGAATACACGAAAAGGCTGGCTTCAACCAGCCTTTTCTGTTGCTGAGGCTTTGCCCTCCCGTTTTTTCTGGATAATTTTACCCGTTCTGCAACGTTAGTAGATACATGAAGTACTTCTTCCTTCTTTCCATCACCGCCCTGTTGCTCGCGCAATCTTCCTGCAAGAAATGGGAAGACAAGCCTGCCGTGCAGGATCCGCGCATCACGGAAAGAAAATACTGCAATGATCCGGACGCTATTAACTACAACTGGAATTTTCCCGGTACGCCGGACAACAGTGTTTGCATCTTCCCTTCTGATAATTTTTCCGGCACCTATCTGTACACCGACTCTATATACAGTGCGGATAATGTATTGGACACCCTAAGTTCGCCCACAACTTATTTACTTCGCGTGTTTACAAGCGGAAAGCGAAACATACGCGTTACCGGCTTTTGCTCACCTGCGGACTCCCTACTGATGACAGCCGAACGCAGCACTTTTCGTGCAAATGTCGATACAACCCTGTTTATGAACGACACCACCAAAGTTTTCGGTCAGCTATTCTGCCGCCCCGCCGATACCCTTTCCGGATACTTTTATAAGCCGCTTGCCGACACTGCTGCCCTGCACGTCAACTTCAAAGTGGTAAGTGACACAGGTGTCAATTATCATCGCGGCACCGCCGTCAAACAATAACAAACATGTTTACCGGAATCATCGAAGACCTCGGTACAATCGTTTCTGTACAGCAACAGGGAAACAATATAGAATGCTGGATCCATAGCAAACTTACTCCACAGCTCAAGATAGATCAGTCTGTAGCGCACAATGGTGTGTGCCTTACGGTGGTGGAAATAAATGGTGAAAGCTACCGGGTGACAGCCGTAGAAGAAACATTGAAGAAGACGAATCTTTCAGGTTGGAAACCAGGTATTCGGGTCAATCTGGAGCGCTCGCTCAGAGTGGGCGACCGGCTCGACGGCCATTTTGTTCAGGGGCATGTAGATACCACGGGACACTGCCTGAATCAGCAGCAGCGAGAAGGAAGCTGGGTGTTCGATTTTGGATTTCCACAGGATTTTGCGGAGCTAATCATTGAAAAAGGTTCTATTGCGATCAATGGTGTAAGTCTCACCCTGTTTGATGTGGAAAAAGACCGTTTTCGTGTGACCATTATTCCTTACACTTTTGAACATACCGGTTTTCAGAGCCTGACTGCAGGCGATAAGGTTAACCTTGAGTTCGATGTGCTGGGCAAGTATTTGCTCCGGCAGAAAGCCTTATCCTTGCAAGCGCATTGATATACGTATATTGTGTCCAAGTGAGCCGAGCGCTCTTTTACCCCTTTTATGCAAAAGCTTGACTTAAAGCCGGAATATGACGTCGTGATCATTGGTGCAGGAGTTGGCGGGCTTACCGCCGCAGCACTCCTGAGCAAAGCGGGTTTTTCGGTATGTGTATTGGAGAAAGAACCACACGCCGGTGGCTATCTTGCCGGTTTTCGAAGAAAGCATTTCAGGTTTGACACGGCCATACATTGGCTCAATCAATGTATGCCGGGTGGAATGGCTGCCAAAATATTTGATATACTGGGCAAAGATCATCCGAATGCCATTCCGCAAACGCGCATCCGGCGCTACAAAGGAGAAGATTATGACTACCTGCTCACCAACAATCCGGACGACCTCAAGGAACAGTGGAAGCGCGAATTTCCGGCTGATGCAGACGGCATTGAGCGCTTTTTTCGCGATGCCAAAAAGCTTGGAAAAGCATTTGCCAATTTTTCCAAGATCTTTCGCACAGAAGAGACCATGGGCTTTTTTGAACGATCGAAAAACAAGCTGAACCTTGCGAAATTCGGCATGGCTTTTATCCCCCACCTGGGCTACAGCGGCGAAGAAGGTGTAAAGAAAGGGCTGAGAAAATATTTTAAAGACGAGCGCTTGCAGCGGGTTTTCAGTGCCGACACGGAACTGCTTTCCTGCCTTGTACCCATCGGATGGGCCTATTATGGCGACTATCAGAGTCCTCCAAAAGGCGGAGGGCAGGTAATACCCGAATGGATGGAGCACCTGATCCGTTACTACGACAACCATCTGTTTTTCAAATGCACAGTACAGTCTATTCTTTTAGAAAATCAGACGGCGACGGGTGTGAAATTTCAATGTCGCGGGGTGGACTATGAAGTGAAAAGCAAGTACGTGATAGCTGCCTGCGATGTAGAAACTTTGTACAACAAGATGCTTCCTCAGCACGTAATTTCTCCAAAATTCAGAGCAAAGCTGAGTAATGCGGAATTGTACAGCTCGTCGGTAACGGTAGCGATCGCACTCGATTGCCCTACCGAACAACTGGGTTTCAACGAAGAACTCATCCATATTTCCAGTGCCCACGTTTCCCGAAAAGACCATACAGGCGGCGATCCGTGGAAAAGCGAGATTTCTATTTTGGCACCCTCATTAAGAGACAAATCGCTGGCGCCGGAAGGATGCGGTACGCTTACCCTGTTCATGCCGGCGTATATGGACTTCAACAACAATTGGCATACGGAGCTGGACGCCGACGGCAACTATGTACGCAATGAATCTTACAAAGAGCTGAAGCATAAAATAGCTGAAGCCTTGATAGAACGCGTGGAGCGTTTACTGGCGCCCGGACTTCGGCAACACATCCTTTTTTATGATGTGGCTACGCCCGTCACCCACTGGCGCTATACCGGCAATAAAAATGGTACGATGATGGGCGCAAAACCCGGAAAAGCCAATATGCAGGGTAAGGTAGCCCACTATCAGACGCCGGTGAAAAATCTGCTGCTCGGCGGGCATTGGGCCGAACTCGGTGGTGGCGTGCCTATAGCCGTAAAAGCCGGTGCCAACGCTACCTTGCTGATCCTGAAGAAAGAACGACCGGAGGCTTTTAAGGTTTTGGCAGCCTATATGGATGACAACCTGTCTGCAGAGGAATTGCTCTCCTCCGGAATTTTTAAAGACTACGATAACTCCTGGCAGCAGGCGCTCACTCCGGCGCAGAAACTAGCGCTTCGTGAGCCGTCGGATGGCTGATACTGCAAACCGATGATTGTAGATTTCTGACCATTTATTTCTATCTTTCGTCTCATATCGCCAACTAAAAAGACTGCATTTGCGTCTTTAGAGTTGTTATAACGAAGAATTTTAGAAGTATGTTTTCAATTCGGAGAAACCTAATGTGGATTTGCCTGGCATTGTTTGGTGCAAGCAATTCAGTTTTCGGCCAAATTAATGTTACCAATAACGGCGTAGCGGCGCAACTGGTAGGGAAATTTGTTGGAACAAACGTTGTTTATCTCAACCCGACGCTTAACTGCCCAACAAACCATAGTGGTGAATTTGAGGTTATCAACAGTAACCTGCCCATTGGTAAAGGTATAGTTTTATCAACTGGTGCTGTGAAAAGCGATGCTGCAAATGGAATAGTGGGGGTTGATGGACCGGTTTCAGACTTCAGCAATTTTTCGTTAGAAAATGGAAATTCTGATCCGGATCTCGATACGATTATTAACACAGACTTCTCAAATAATAATAATCAGGACGCATGCGTACTTGAATTTGACTTTGTTCCCGATGTTGATACTGTTTCAACTTTGCGTTTTAAATATGTATTTGCCTCAGAAGAGTATCCGGAATATGCCTGTAGCAACTTCAACGATGTCTTTGCTTTCTTGCTAACAGGGCCTGGATATTATAAAAATAATGTAGCCCTAGTTCCCGGCACTACTATACCTGTGGCAATCAACAGTATTAATATGGCACCCACTGGAACAGGCTTCCCCATCTCCACCTGCAACGCGATGGGTCCGAGTTCTCCCTTTTCAGTTTATTACATAGATAATCAGGGAGCCAACGGAACAACCTGTACGATGGATGGATTTACCGTACAATTAGAGGCTACCGCAATAGTACACCCTTGCGACACCTATCATATGAAATTGGCGATACAGGACGTCGGCGACGGTGCATTTAACTCTGCTGTATTTTTACAGGAAAACAGCTTCATTGTTGATACGGTAACGCTCGACATGTCAGGGATCATACAGTCCAGTAATGGCTACCTAGTTGAGGGTTGTACCCCCGCCGTGATTCAGGCTGTTCGTACACAACCGTCTCCTCAAAAGAAAAAGATTTGTTTGGGTTATGGTGGTTCTGCAATCGCCGGATTGGACTATCCTGTGCTCCCGGATACCTTAGTTATTGCTCCCTATGCTACCACTGCAAGTATGACACTTTTCCCTCTTCAGGATAACATTGATGAGCCTGGATTTGAGACAGTCACAATCTACAGGTTGAATTGTTGCAGTAAAGAGCCGGTTGACAGCATTTCCATTCAAGTTCGGGATTCTTTGAAAATGGAGCTATTGAGCAATGATACCTCAATTTGCGGTGGAAGCGGCGTGGTTACGCTGCATGCGAGCGGTGACCCATTGTTTAATTATTCGTGGGATCCCACTACAGATGTTGTTAATCCCAATGATTCTCTGACTACAGCTACCCCAACAACAACGACAACCTACACAGTTACAGCGACCTATCAAGGCTGTCCACCCGTCTCCCGTTCGTTCACAGCTTCGGTGGAACCAATTCCTATTGTCAAGATCAATCCCAACGATACCGCTTTCTGTCTAAGTGATCCTTATCCAATCCTGGTGAACCTGCAACCGGCTAGTTTCCCCAACTACAACTATCAATGGTCACCGACCCAATATCTCGATGACCCTACCAAGCTACAACCCGAGTTCTTTACCCGAATTCCCGGTGATTATAAATACATGCTTACTGTTACCACGCCTATTGGTTGTACGGGCTCCGATACGGTGCATATCACCGCCCGTCCTGCACCTGAGTTGATCAATGTAAGTCATGATACCGTAGCGCGCTATGGAGACAAAGTTCAGTTGAACGTAGAAGGGGCAACCTACTACACCTGGACGCCGACGCGCCTGCTCGACTATCCCAATGAGCCTAATCCTACAGCACATGCCATTGATACTGCTACCTTCCAGATTATTGGTACGGACCAGTATGGTTGCCGGGATACAGCTTATGTTCATCTGGGTATAGACTACACCATGTTTGAGTATGTGCCCAATGCATTTTCTCCAAATGGCGATGGCAGAAATGATGTATTCAGCATCAAGCATATGCATTTCCAGAAGCTTATTGAGTTCCGCATTTTCAACCGCTGGGGTCAGGAAGTTTACAGCGCCATTGATCCTAATAAGGGCTGGGATGGAACCTACCAGGGCGTACCGCAGGAAATTGGTGTGTATCAATACCTCATCAGAATTGTTACACCGGAAGGAAAACAGAGAACCTACAAGGGCGATGTTTCGCTGATCAGATAATTGCGAAGGCTTAAGCAAAAATTAGAATGGCTGGATGCATGTCCGGCCTTTCTTATGTCCGCATGTTTTTTGGCAACCGATAAGCCAAAACTATATGCTTGTCTGTTTCCGGTTTGAACGGAATAAATCCTTAGTTTTAAATCAACCTCGTTATTGATTTACCTAATTCCAAACAACCGTCTGAACATGAAAACTTCTGTGAAATTTGTTAAGTCGCTGCATGTAGATCATCATACACTCACTGCGCTTTTCTTCGGCTATTTCTTGCTACTGGCGGTCACCCTTACGTTTATTTATACATCAGAACCGTCAACACGGGCGGCAATGGCTACACAACATGCCGATAGCAGGCAGGGCAACCAAAACTGAGTGTTTGGGTCTGTTGCTCGCTAAGGGGATATTGAATCGGAAAGCAGAAAAGGTGCAGGCTTACCCAAGTTGTTGAAGTACACGTTGTATCCGCGCAGACATTTCGCTTCGGCCAATCATTGCAGCAATGTCAAAAACACCCGGCCCGTATTTACCACCTACCAGCATGATCCGCAAAGGCAACATGAGTTCGCCTTTTTTTAGTCCGCGGGCCGTTGCCATTTCGTTGAAATGTTGCTCAATTTCGGCGGCATCCCAGCTTTTTATGTCCGAAGACGCTTGCACCCAGTCGTTAAAAAAATCAGTCTTGGATTGATTCCATTTCCCGGCGATAGCACTAAGGTCAATTTCTTCAGGAGCCTTAAAGAAAAAGTGGCCCTGTTCCCAGAAGTCTGTAAGCAAATGGCAGCGTTCTTTGATCAGTGCAACTACCTTTTCAAGGTAATCCAGCTTTGCAATGGCCCCCTTTCGCTCGATAAATGGACGCACCAGCACGGCAAGTTCTTCATTGGTTTTCCGGAAAATCCATTGTTGGTTAAACCATTTTGCTTTTTCGTAATCGAACTTTGCGCCGCCTTTATGCACTCTGTCTATCGAGAACTGTTCCACCAAATCCTGGAGCGAAAATATTTCCTGTTCCGTGCCGCTGTTCCATCCCAGCATAGCCAGTATGTTCACAAACGCTTCGGGTAAAAAGCCTCTTTCTTTAAAACCTGTGGTCTTTTCTCCGGTACGAGGGTCGCACCAATCCATGGCAAATACGGGGAAACCAAGTCGTTCTCCATCGCGTTTGCTTAGCTTACCGTGTCCGTCCGGTTTCAGGATAAGAGGGAGGTGTGCCCATTGCGGCATTTCCTTTTCCCATCCCAGATATTTCCACAGCAGTAAGTGCACAGGGGCACTGGGTAGCCACTCTTCTCCGCGAAAAGCATGGGTGATCTTCATAAGGTAGTCATCTACCACCACAGCAAGGTGATAAGTAGGCATGCCATCGGCTTTCAACAGCACTTTGTCGTCCACAAGGCTTGTGTCAAACTCCACCTCCCCGCGAATCAGGTCCTTCATTTTGATGACAGTATTTTGTGGCATGCGCAGCCTTATGACATGTGGCGTGCCTTTGCCCAGCAGCTCTATCACCTGTTCCTGCGACAGCGAAAGTGAATTGCGCATATCCATGCGGGTAAGATGGTCGTATTGAGGCACGGGGTTGGCATCGGTCTTAAACCTGCTGCGCATATGCTCCAATTCTTCGGGCGTATCAAAAGCATAGTAGGCATACCCGGCGTCTATCAGTTGTTGGGCATATTGATAGTAGTAGTGCTTTCTTTCGCTTTGACGATAAGGTGCGAATGGTCCGCCTTTGACGGGGCTTTCGTCCGGCAGAAGTCCGCACCATTCCAGGCAATTCATGATGTAATCTTCTGCGCCGGCTACAAATCTTTTCTGATCGGTGTCTTCAATGCGCAAAACGAATGTTCCGCCGTGATGTTTTGCGAACAGATAGTTGTACAAAACGGTACGAACTCCACCAAGATGTAATCCACCTGTAGGGCTTGGGGCAAACCGAACTCTGACTGTATCCATAGCCCGCAAATTTAGGCTGGAATATTTGTAAAAAGGAACGCGCTATTAGGATGTCGCTCCTACGGAGCTCAATGGACGTTGGACGATTTGATCTATTAGGATGTCGCTCCTACGGAGCTCAATGGACGTTGGATGATTTGATCTATTAGGATGTCGCTCCTACGGAGCTCAACATTTCCGACCGCATATCCCGCCTATTCCCCTTAGAAGTTGATATACTTTATGTCTTCCTGCGCTTTCTTATAGTCTTCATGTTTCCCTACATCGAGCCAGTAACCCAATATGGGATAGGAGATGAGTTTTTTACCGCTTCTGATGAGTGCCTCCATCAGGTCCGTTACATTGTAAAACTCATCGTCGGGTACCATAGTCAGGAGTTCTTTGCGGGCAATGTAAATGCCGGCATTGGAATAGTAGGTATATCGTGGCTTTTCTTTCAGGGAGCTTACCATGTTTGCTGCATCTACCTCAACCACACCGTAAGGTATTTCTACCTGATAGCTGGTAGTAGCCATGGCCATATCCGCGCCCGACTTTACAAATGTTTGAAAAAAATGGGCAAAGTCAATGTTCGTAAGAATGTCGGAATTCATCACCATAAAATAGTCGTGTTCCAGTGTCTCCGCCAGTTTGATAGACCCGATGGTTCCCATGGGCTTATTTTCGCAGATGTATTCGATCTTTAAGCCTCTATCGCTGCCATCACCAAAATGACCTTTGATTTTTTCGGCCAGATAGTTTACGCTGATATGAATGTTCTTCATGCCAAACTTTGCCAGCCTGTCAATATTATGTTCCAGTATCGGCTTATCGCCTACGGGCAGCATAGGCTTGGGAGTGTCTTTGGTGAGTGGCATCAATCTTTGCCCGCGGCCTCCTGCCATAATAATAACATCTGCCGGTAATAAGGAGTAATTGACCCGCAGGTTCAGCACATCCACAACAATATGTTGGCGGTTGATGATCGGCACGATCAGGAAGTGTCGTTTTTTCAGGGCTGCCGTATCTGCCAGATGAAGTTCTGTATCATAGATAAAAAGCGGGCTGGGCTGCACATAGTCCATCAGCGGATCGTCGAAGCCAAGGCCGCGAATGAAACCCCGGCGAAGATCGCCATCGGTAAGGGAGCCGAGCAGTTTATTATGATGATCGCACACAAACAGGATGGCATCCGACCTTAAATCATTCAACTTGATCAGGGCATCACGCACCGACTCGTGTTCGTAGATGATGTGGCTCTGTACCTGTGGCATAAGGGTGTGCTGGGGTGTGTTTGTTGACGATTGCATAACTCACTTTGATAACCTTGTGCAAAGTAGGCTCGCAACACCGCCAGGCTTCGATAAGCAGGCTTCGATAACAACAGGAAAACTTACCGATAACAAACGCACAACAAAAAAAACGCGCATCGTTTTGAAGCGCGTCTGATCGTCCGCTAGTGAAGGCGGCATTCACTTCTGGATTTACGATGCTGTGTAAGGTTTGGCTGCCCCTGTGCGAAAACTGCTGGGTATATTGACCAGCCGTTCCTCGAGCCATTGCGCATTGCTCAGGTCGCCATGCGGGCAGTGAGCATACATCGGGAGGCGGTTCATCAGGGTCCATGCCGGACGGGTCATCACCTTTCCTTCGTTCGATTCTTTAAGAAATTGTTGCTGCTCTTCTTTATTTGGAAACAGGAGGGTGTTGAGCCAGTGATTGGGCGCCGCATGGGGTATGGCCGCAACAAGCGATATTTTCTGGCCGTCAAAATGCCGCGCATATGTTTCGGCAAGCTGCTTTTTGTTTTCGAGTATTTCGGGGAGTTGTTCCAGCTGCGCACAAGCCAGTGCCGCGTTGAGGTTGGGCATCCTGAAGTTGTATCCCACACTGTCGTGGGCAAACTCCCAGGCATGCGGAATCTTTGCTGTGGTAGAAAGGTGTTTTAGTTTTTTTGCCAGTGTCTCATCGTTAGTGATGATCGCTCCGCCACCGCCGCAGGTTACCGTTTTATTGCCGTTAAAACTAAAGGTGCCCATCAAACCAAAATTGCCGGTGTGAACATCTTTATAGTAACTGCCCAAAGACTCTGCACTGTCTTCTATCAGCACCAGTTTATACTCCTCGCAAATAGTCGCGATCTCATCGATCCGGCAGGGAAACCCAAACGTGTGCATAGGAATGCAGGCAAAAATGCGATGACCCGTTTTTTTGTTACGGCAAATACCGTCGGTTATTTCTGCATGCTCTGTTAGAAAAGTACGTAGTGCTGCGGGCGACAAACCCATCGTGTCGCGATCTACGTCAATGAACACCGGCTGTGCACCGGCATGGACAATGGCGTTGGCCGTGGCGACAAAAGTCAGGGGCTGAGTAATCACCTCATCGCCGGGTGCTACGCCGGCAGCCACCAGCGACAGTTGTAGCGCCGTAGTGCCATTACTAATGGCAATGGCATAGCGTGCACCGGTTATAGTGGCCATCATTTCCTCAAATCGGTTCACATAGGCGCCCACCGACGAAACAAAGGTGGAGTCAATAGTATCGTTGAGGTATTTTTTCTCGTTGCCTCCAAAATATGGGGCATGTAGGGGAATGAAATCCTCCGGCTCGTGAAAAACCTCACGAATGAAGCGTAGAATGTCGTTATACATTTTTGTATTTCGGGTCGTCGGGGTTAAGAATGAAGCCGTCTTCCAATGCTTTTTTTATCTGACGGATACCATCAGGCACGGTAAACATCAGTTTGAAACCCAGCTTGTTCTTTATTTTATCGAAAGAAACCCGGTAGTCTCTGGGGTCTTCATTCTTCTGTACGTATTCTATTTGGGAGTCAGGCAGCTCTTTAAGCACTTCATCAATGATCATTTTCTTTTGATAGTTTTCTGAAGTGTCGCCCACGTTGAAAACATCGAACGCTACAAGACTGGCATCGGCTTCCAGCACACTCACTACCGACCGGGCGAGATCAAATACATGGCAATACGGCCGCCAGAATTGTTCGCCAAAAACCTTCAGAGAACGCCCCAAGGTCAGTTCTTTTGCAAACTCATTGACCGTAAGGTCGAACCGTGGCCGCAGAGAAAGTCCATACACTGTGGAAAAGCGCAGACAAGTAGGCTTGCAGGTGCTGTCTTTGGGCTGCGAAAGCAAATATTGTTCCGTTGCCACTTTGGTTTCGGCGTATAGTGAAACGGGCGCGAGTTTCGAATCTTCATCGACAAAGGCATTGGGGTCGTCCATTTTGCCGTAGTTGCTGCAGGTTGATGCAAAGACAAATTTTTTGGCCCCCATTTTATTCGCAACATCATACAACAGTTTGCTGCCTTCCAGATTGGTGCTGCGGGCAAGTTCTCTGTCCTGAGCGCATGCAGGATCGCCGACAATAGCCGCCAGATGGGCTACATAGTCCACGCCTTCCATGGCTTTGCGCACTTCTGCTTCATTACGAATGTCGCCCTTTACAAATTCAAACGAAGGATAGTTGAATAAGTCAACAATGGGCTCGCCGCCGTACATAAGACGGTCGAATACACGAACCGTAAATCCTTTTTCGAGAAGCTGCCGGGTAAGTACGGAGCCAATGTATCCGGCGCCTCCGGTGACAAGTATTCTTTGTGACATGATGAACCTTATTGTAGGCGCAAATCTAAAAGACGCGATTGGCCCGGAGGGTCCTACGCTTTCCAATAACACCCGTTTAACAGGCTCAGTTCGTCATACGGGCATTTAAAAAGGGATAGTGATGCAGTGTATGAAACGACTTGGAACGCATGAGTTTTCGCATGGTTTCCGCATGACGCAAATGGTGCATATCCGATCCACAATAGTCGTAAAGTTTGTCCTCCAACAGTCTTTCGGCAACATCCTTTACGGTTCTTCCATAGTAGCCCGTCAGCGAAATAGCATTGAGCTGCAGCAGGCAGCCCCGGTCTTTTAGTTCGCGGTAAGCATCGTACTTGATGTGGTAATAATTATAACGCTCAGGATGTGCAATGACCGGCTTATAGCCCTTTGTCTGCATCTTGAACAGAATTTCATGCACACGCATCGGTTCAAATACAAAGGAAAATTCAATGAGGACCTCATTTTCATTGATCGTCATCAGTGACTCATTTTCCAGCATTTCTACAAACCGCTCGTCCACATAGTACTCTGCAGCCGCCTTTACCGGAAAGTGGATATTGTTTTCCGACAAAGCCTTTCTCAATTCCTGGAGACCATTATTGATGATGGCAGCATCATTGGGGTAATAGTCGGATTTTATATGCGGAGTAGTGGTAATGCCCTCGAAGCCCAATGCCTGAAATTCACGGATCAGCGCTATGCTGTCCTCAAGGGTTTGCGCACCATCGTCTATGCCCGGTATGAGATGGGAGTGCATATCATTCTTCAGAAAAGACCAGTTGGCATTTCGATCAATAGAAGATGCGGACGAAGATGGGCCAGACTTTTTTGATCCGAATAATTTAGAAAACATAGACCGTTTTTAGCACAGAAACTGCGTGAAGATAGCCATATTGTTTGATGATTGTCATGGTTAAAGTTAAGAGTGGCCTGTTGCTCAAGCCTGTGGAGCTTGCTTCTGTTCGTCCTGATTTTTTATAAAACTACTGGTAGGTTTGCAGGATGATCAAAAGAGATATTGAAGGTCGGGAGGATATCCAAACGTTTGTAGATAGATTTTATGAGCGGGTGCAGGCTGATGAGGTAATTGGTTATTTGTTCAATGATGTGGCTCAGGTAAACTGGCAGGCCCATCTTCCGGTGATGTATGCTTTTTGGGAACAAGTCATTTTCCAGACGGGAAACTTTTCAGGAAACCCTATGCTGGCTCACCAGAAACTCCACACGAAAAGTCCCCTCAGTCCCGCTCATTTTGAGCGTTGGATCCTTCTGTTTACCCACACTGTTCAGGAGCTATTTTCCGGAAAAAACGCCACCCTCGCGCTGCAGCGGGCCAAGGGCATTGCCACCATCATGGAGCACAAGGTTTTGAACGGAGGCATCGGAACGGTATAATTTCAGGTACACCGGTTGTTGGAACGATGTTTTAACTCCATCTGTTCTCAATGATCCGTACTATGAATACAAACGCTTCTGTAGGTGCAAAACCTTCTGTGAATGTCGATGTGCCCGAACGTATTGCTTCCGTGCTGGCAGGTTCCTGGTTTTTGCTCAATGGCATAAGAAAAGGAAGCCTTATCCGTATGGGACTGGGCGGCTGGATGGTGTATCGCGGAGCCACCGGACATTGTCCCTTGTACAGCGCAGCCGGCAAACCGCATCTGCCTGATCCCGTTAAAAACGTAAATATCAGGACAACAGTACAGGTAAATCGTCCGCGGCACGAGGTGTATTCTTTTTGGCGGAAATTCGAGAACCTGCCTCTGTTCATGAAGCATCTGAAACAAGTGCGGCAAACCGACGAGCGAAATTCTCACTGGGAAGCTCATATACCCGGCGGTATGGGCACATTGGCCTGGGATGCCGTAATAGCCGAAGAGCAGGAAGGCAGGCTTATCGGTTGGAACTCACTGCCCGGCGCCACTGTGGAAAATGCCGGCAAAGTAGAGTTTCGGGAAATAGGCGATGGCTGGACCGAGTTGCATGTTGTGATCACGTACCGTGCGCCCCTTGGTGCTGCAGGGCAGGGTCTTTCTTCGCTTCTGAATCCTTTGTTCGAGAAAATGGTGCTTGACGATGTCAAGGCTTTTAAAAAATACATCGAGGCGGGTGGAACCGATGCCGCTGCAACAGCCAGAAATCTCACGGTTAGCTAAACCGACGTATTCGTCGTAAATACTTATCGGCGTTTTCTGGCTTTGACGGAACGGTCGTAAAATGCAGGCGGTTTATTCCGAAGCCATTGGACAAATTTTCGAATCTCTTCGTGCTCCAGCAGGCGTGGTATGGTGTGGTAATAACGCTTTAGTTCTGTTTCTGAAAAGACCGCATGGATTTTATCATGACAGACTTTGTGCAGTAAAATTGTTTCCGTGTTGCGGCCTCCTTTGCTGAGGGGTATCAGATGATGGGCATTGCAAGGTTCCGCCATCGTCCTTCCGCACAAAGGGCAGCATTCTGTAGCTTCAGCAGGCACCTGATTAATAAAAAATGTTGTTGGTGTGCGGTTGTGATATCAACCCGGCATCGAAGGCTGCGGTAAAAAGCTGTTCCACAGCGCGTATGCCCGTCGGTCCGAGGTCGTCAGTAAATTCGTTGACGTACAGATCAATGTGCTGGCGCATCACAGTTTCTTCCATTTCCTGCGCATGACATTGCACAAAGCCCGAAAGCCGGGGATAATGACTTCTTGAAATACTGATGCTTTTTTTGATGAGGGAATCTACCTCAGCGGCTACCTCGCGTCCCAGTCTTCGCCGGATCACAATGCCTCCCAGCGGTATAGCTGCGTTCATCGTGTTTTCCCACCAATCGCCGAGGTCCGCTATTTTCTCCAGCCCTTTTTGCTGATAGGTGAAGCGGCTCTCGTGGATGATAAGACCGGCATCGAAAGCACCGTCAAGCACCTTTTTCTCGATGTCGCTAAACACGACTTCCGTTTTTTGTTTTGCTTGTGGAAAGGCCAGCGACAACAGGAGATTTGCCGTAGTGTTGAGGCCCGGTATGGCTATGCGCGCCTCGGAAATCCAATCGTCCGTTTGCCCGTGTCGGGCCTTTTGGGGAGTAGTGACAAGTAATGGGCCCACGCCTTTTCCTAAAGCGCTTCCCGCATGGAGCAATGCATATTGATCTGCAGTATGCAGAAAGCTGTTGTAGCTTAGTTTGGTGATGTCCAGTTTTCCTTCAGCAGCCCAACGATTAAGGGTTTCCACGTCTTCCATCACATAGTCGAACTCAATCCCACGGGTATCCATCCCGCCGTTTACAAGAGCATCAAAGATGAACGTATCGTTGGGGCAGGGGCTAAATCCAAGCGTAAGTTTCATAGATCAAAGTTAGCAGCAAGCTGCCGCAGTGGCCAAATCAAATGCTTTCCGGAAATGCCTGAAGCCAGTTGTTCAGATTTGTAATTGCTGCACCCATGTTCCAGGCGCCACGGTTTCTGGCTTCTACATAGTTGGAGATAGCCCTTACCTGCAAAAACGGTATTTTATGGTGCAGACAAACAAAATGAAAAGCTGCTCCTTCCATGCTTTCTACGGTACACTTCAGTTGTTTTGCGCGCAAAGTGGCGGTGTAGGTGCTTCCGCTTACCATATTGACCGTGCATCCCGAGACCCGTGGCAGCCCTGTCGGTGCCTGTGCAAGATGCGGCGCTGGCAATCGTCCGCCGGAAAAAGGAAAGGTGTCCGGGTCGGCGAGCCCCAACTGAAAAACATCTAAAAAAGCATAGTGATCCTCCGCGCCCAGGTCGCCTATGAGCTCGTCCACCACCTGCACCAGTGTTCCGAGCGGCAGATGTCTGTCATAGCTACCCGCTACGCCCACCTGCAACGCGAGATCGAATGTGGCGCGGCTCAAGGTGCTGGTTAGCGCCCATGTAGCCTGCATCATACCCACACCAGTGAGGAGCACCTGCAGATTGTGATCCTTCCAGATAAACCTTCCTTCCGTTGCTGCGGCATTCTTTTCCGTCAGTTGCTGCATCAAGGGGGCAATTTCCGCAGCCGTGGCAGCAACGAGCAGTATGTTCATACAGACGAATTAAGCACATTTTTGCCAAACGCCCTGCAGGGGGTAATTTTGCCGGATAAATAGAGATAATGGTTTATTTAACCCGCGTAGAGCATTTTAATGCAGCGCACCGGCTGGTGAATGAGCACTGGAGCGACGAGAAGAATGTGGAGGTATTTGGAAAGTGTGCCAATGCCAACTGGCACGGACACAATTATGAACTCCATGTGACCGTTAAAGGCGATCCGCATCCCGACACTGGTTTTATTTTCAATGCCAAGACTTTGGGCGACCTGATGAAGGACGTAATTGTAGAGCGAGTGGATCACAAAAACTTAAACCTGGATGTGGACTTTATGAAGGGAAAGTTTACCAGTGCCGAGAATTTCGCTATTGGAATCTGGAACGAGCTGAAGCCGCATATCGAGCAAAGGGGTGCTGTGCTGCATTGTGTGAAGCTCTACGAAACGCCACGAATCTATGTGGAGTATTTTGGCTGATCGTCAACTTTTTGCAGCTAAAAATTGTCATTAACGAACACACAATAAAGAAAACGTGGGCTATACAAAAACAGAAGAATATAACGCAGACATCACCAGCAAACTTGTGGACAGTTACCGCTCGGTGATTGAATCTATCGGTGAGGATGAAACACGCGAAGGCCTGTTGAAAACACCGGAACGCGTGGCCAAAGCCATGCTTTATATGACCCAGGGATATCAGATGGATGCCAGAGAGATCCTGAACTCGGCAAAGTTTCATGAATCGTACAGCGAAATGGTGATTGTAAAGGATATAGAGCTGTACTCTATGTGCGAACATCATATGCTGCCATTTTTTGGTAAGGCGCACATCGCCTACATCCCGAACGGATGGATCACCGGGCTTAGCAAAATAGCCAGAGTGGTGGACTGCTTTTCGAGAAGACTTCAGGTGCAGGAGCGCATGACCCATCAGATATTGGATGCTATTCAGGAAACACTCAATCCTTTGGGTGTGGCGGTGGTAATTGAAGCCAAGCATCTCTGTATGATGATGCGAGGTGTCTCCAAGCAGAATAGTGTCACAACTACCTCTGCATTCAGCGGTCAGTTTGAAGCTAATGAGACCCGCTCTGAGTTTTTAAAGCTCATCACGGCAGAACTTTATTAAAACTGAGTACTTTCTGCCAAAGTCAATTATATTTGCAGCCCCAACCGGTTTCGGGACGTAGCGCAGCCCGGTAGCGCATCAGCATGGGGTGCTGGGGGTCGCTGGTTCGAATCCAGTCGTCCCGACGAAACCAAAGCCTTTCACATTTGTGGAGGGCTTTATTTTTTTGCAATCCATAGTGCACCGCTCCGCAAACTTTCGGTTCCGCGCCTTTTCTGTTGATGGCTGAGCTTAGGCACCGCCGCTCCGGCTACGCTTTTGCCGATTTCTTTTTCTTTTTTCGGCTGGTGCGTTTCTTATTTTTTTGTTGCTGATCTTGCTCTTTCCCAAACAATGTCCGGAGCTCGTCTTTAGCCTGCTCCAGTTTTTCCCGCCTTTTTTGTGAGAGATTTTTCCCTGCGCGATTGATGTAAAAATTCAACATAGACATGGCAGACCTAAACGCATTCGTCTTTTTACGACGGCTGCGTTTCGCCGATTTCTTCAGCGAAGCTGCAATCTCATACGGGTCGTCTTTTTTAAACACATTGTCTTCCAGATCTAAAGCATCGCTACGCTCGGTTACCTTTTTGGACCACCGATGCTTTCTGCTTGTCCTTTTATGTCCCTTTGCTGTCGTTGCCATTAAAGTTTTTTTTTGACCGGGATGGATAACAATAAATGCATACCAGCAGCGAAAGCTTCTTTTTTGCTCCGCTATTTCCACAGACTGGAATGAATTTTATACCTCCAATACCACTATAGTCAAAGAACGCTCCGGCGTTTTACACCGATTTGCAACGATTAAAAATTTGCTTTTGAATGATCAATTTGCCAGGCAGAAAAAGGGTGGTTATTGACCGGGTAACACCTTATCTGGACGGTGGCCGGTATCCCGCAAAGGCGGTAGTGCAGCAGGAATTTGAGATTAGCGCCGATATTTTTACTGATGGGCACGATGAAGTGGCCGCTACCGTGTTACTGAAACATAATGCTGACCGTAGCTGGAAGGAATACCGGATGTCGCTGATCAATAACGATCGTTGGGTATATTCATTCTACCCGGAAAAAACAGGTTTATACCAATTCCAGATACATGCCTGGGTGGACCATTTTGCCACCTGGCGAAAAGGCCTTTTGAAAAAATATGAGGCCGGTCAGAATCTTGACGTCGAACTGCACATCGGAGCGGCCCTGATCGAGCAGGCGAGCCTGCGGGCACCCGGAAAAGAAAGACCACAAATACAGAATTTTATAGCAGCACTGCGTGAAGCCTCCGACACCGAAACTGCTTTGCTCGCCGCCACCAGCGATCAGCTTGCCTATGCCATGTTTAAGTGGCGCGATAAGAGCCTGGTGTCGGTGTTTCGGGAGGTTCCCCGGTTTGAAGTCGAAACCCGGCGAGCCTCTTTCAGCACCTGGTACGAGCTTTTTCCACGGTCGGCGGCTGCGGAGCCGGGCCGTCATGGAAATTTTAAAGACGTAAAACAGTTGTTGCCCCGTGTAGCAGAAATGGGCTTCGATACCTTGTATTTTCCCCCGATACACCCTATTGGAATGTTGAAGCGCAAGGGAAAGAACAATGCGCTCAACGCCGGGGAAGATGATCCGGGTTCGCCATGGGCCATTGGCAACCGGCAAGGTGGGCACAAAGCGATCCATCCCGAACTGGGCACGCTCCGGGACTTCCAGGAGCTCATTACCGAAGCGCAGAAATACAATATCGAGATAGCGATGGATATTGCCTATCAGTGCGCACCCGATCACCCCTATGTGAAAGAACATCCGCAGTGGTTTAGCTGGCGGCCCGATGGAACTGTTCAGTATGCTGAAAATCCACCTAAAAAATACGAAGACATTTTACCCTTCAACTTCGAAACAGAAGATTGGGAAAACCTCTGGCTCGAATTAAAAAGTGTTATTGATTTCTGGATAGACAAAGGTGTTCGCGTATTTCGTATCGATAATCCGCATACAAAGTCGTTTGCGTTCTGGGAATGGATGATCGGCGAGGTGAGAAGAGAACACCCGGAGGTTATATTTCTCGCAGAGGCTTTCACGAGGCCCCGTATCATGGAGCGACTGGCAAAGGCAGGCTTTAACCAATCCTATACCTACTTCACCTGGCGCAATACCGCAAAAGAACTCAGGGAGTATATGACGGAGCTGACCCGGAGCGATATGCGCTATTACTTCCGCCCTAATTTCTGGCCCAACACACCCGATATACTTCCTCCGGAGATAAGCTACGGAGGAGAGACGGCACACATCCGACGACTCATCCTTGCTGCGACGCTATCCTCCAGTTATGGCATTTATGGTCCCGTATATGAATTTGGATTGACGCAAGCCATGCCCGGAAAGGAAGAATACATCGACAACGAAAAGTACGAGCTCAGGCACTGGGACTGGAAGGCCTACACCCGCATCAAAGAACTGATAACACGGGTGAACCGGATCAGAAAAGAAAATCCTGCACTGCAGGATACCTACAACATTGAGTTTGCATCCTGCACCAACGATCAGATCCTCTGCTATGTGAAAACGGATAAGCAAACCGGCAACCAACTGATCATAGCTGTGAATATGGATGGCTGGAATACCCAGAGCGGCCATGTATCCCTGCCGGTTGAAAAAGCCGGACTACCTGAGGGAGAATATACTGTTCGCGATTTGCTGAGCGGAGACAGATACCACTGGCAGGGGGCCACACAGTTTGTGCAGCTCAATCCTTATGACATGCCGGCGCACATTCTGCGCGTAGAAAAAAAGTAAGCCCACATGATGACGGACAAAAGCACTATTCTCGACGAAAAGCTACACTGGTATAAAGACGCCGTGATCTATGAACTGCATATCAAAGCCTTTGCTGACAGCAGCGGTGATGGTATCGGCGATTTCACAGGGCTGATGCAAAAGCTGGATTACCTTCAAAATCTGGGCGTCACAGCCATTTGGCTTCTGCCTTTTTATCCTTCGCCTTTAAAAGACGACGGTTATGATATAGCCGACTACTACAGCATCAACCCTTCTTATGGAGATATCCGGCAGTTCAAAAAGTTTCTTAATGAAGCGCACAAACGTGGGTTGAAAGTGATTACCGAGCTGGTGATCAATCACACTTCCGATCAGCACCCCTGGTTTCAGCGAGCCAGAAAGGCGCCCCGGAATTCGCCGGAGCGAGACTTCTATGTATGGACCGATGATCCGAAACAATTTCGTGAAGTACGCATCATCTTTCAGGACTTCGAATCGTCCAACTGGACCTGGGATCCGGTGGCGCAACAATACTACTGGCACCGGTTCTTTCATCATCAGCCCGATCTGAATTATGACAACCCTCTTGTTCAGCAGGAGGTTTTCAAAATGATAGATTACTGGTGCGAAATGGGCGTTGATGGTTTTAGACTCGATGCTGTTCCCTATCTTTTTGAGCGAGAGGGAACCAATTGCGAAAACCTGCCGGAGACGCACGATTTTTTAAAGCGTCTTCGCACCCATGTCGATACAAAGCACCCGGGCACCATGCTGCTGGCAGAAGCCAATATGTGGCCGGAAGATTCTGCTTCATATTTTGGCAAGGGCGACGAATGCCATATGAACTATCACTTCCCTGCCATGCCTCGTATGTTCATGGCTTTACAAATGGAAGATCGTTATCCCATCACGGATATTTTTGACCAGACACCGCAGATACCCGACACCTGTCAGTGGGCCATGTTCCTTCGCAACCATGATGAGCTGACGCTCGAAATGGTAACCGACGAAGAACGGGATTACATGTACAAAGTGTATGTGAAAGATCCCAAAGCGCGCATTAACCTGGGCATACGCCACAGGCTGGCACCGCTCATGGGCAACGACAGAAAAAAAATTGAACTGCTCAACTATTTATTGTTCTCCCTGCCGGGTACGCCTGTCATTTACTATGGCGATGAAATCGGTATGGGCGACAACTTTTACCTCGGCGATCGTGATGGCGTCCGCACCCCCATGCAGTGGAGTGATGACCGCAATGCCGGCTTTTCCGATTGCAATCCGCACAAGCTTTATTTACCCGTAATCCTCGACCCCGAATATCATTATGAGACGGTGAATGTGGAACGTCAGTCGGGCAGTACCACTTCCTTGCTCTGGTGGATGCGCAGGATCATCAATACACGAAAAAAATACAAGGCTTTTTCGCGTGGCGACATGGTTTTTATAAATAATGAAAACCCCAAGATACTCGCCTTTACCCGCAGCTACGAGCAGGAGACCATGCTGGTCATAGCCAACCTCTCCCGTTTTATACAACCGGTTGAACTCGATCTGTATGCTTTTGGCGGATATCAGCCCGTAGAGGTTTTTAGCCGAAATAAGTTTCCGCAGATCAAGGCCGACACCGCTTATTTTTTTACGCTGGGTCCGCACGACTGTCAATGGTTTTTGCTGGAGCAGACCACCGAAAAACACCATGAACAATCTCTTTCATCCATTAGTCTGAAGAAGTGGAGTGATGTACTGACCACGGCTTCGCTGGAGCAGGTAGAGAACGAAGTGTTGCCGGGATACCTGATGAATGTGCGCTGGTTCGGAGGAAAGGGTCGTACGTTGCAGGGCATAAGGGTAACCGACTATGCAGAGGTGCCGCTGGCAGATTTTAGCGCATACCTGCTGCTTGTAGAAGTGAGTTACGAAAGCGGATTGCCGGAGTTATATCAGCTCGCGCTCGGTTTTGCAAAGGGCGAGGAAGCCAGCCGGCTGCGGGAAGTCTCGCCCAAATCCGTGATCGCTTATGCCAGTGTAAATGGCGAAGAAGGTATTGTGTATGATGCCGTATATGGCAACGACCTTCAGCAGGAATTGCTACATCGTATGGCCGGCAATCAGGACATAGCGCTCAAAAACGCCACACTCGAGTTTTCTTCCTCAAGAGTGCTCAAGCGGTATTTGAAAGAGCAGGAAAAAGTCCGCTCCCGGCTCCTGTCTGCCGAACAAAGCAATACCTCGCTGGTGTATGAAAATGCATTTTTCCTGAAGCTCTACCGAAAAGTGGACCGCGCAGTCAATCCCGATGTGGAAATCACACAGTTTCTTTCTGAAAAGGCCAGGTTCAAAAACATACCGGCCTATGTGGGTGCTGTAATATGGAAAGACAAGTCGCACCACATTGTGCTGGGCATGATGCAGGAAATGGTGGACAATAGCGGCGACGCCTGGAGCTACATGCTCGACCGCCTGGCTGCTTACAATGAGAAAATTCTGTCGCGTCAGGATGATTATCGCCAAAACATGACGGCCCTGCGGGGAACCCTTACACAACCTGCAGGGTATGATGAGCTGCCCGACCGGATGAAAGAACTGCTCGATGCCACCGTGGCAGAACGTGCGCGCCTGCTGGGTGTACGCACAGGCGAGATGCACCTTGCGCTGGCATCAGACCAGGAGACACCTGAGTTTCGCCCTGAAGAGTTTTCATTGCACTATCAGCGTTCCTTGTTTTCTTCGTTCCAGTCGCTTGTGCGGGCCACCTTTCAGAACCAGGCCCGGGCGCTGAAAAAGCTTCCCGACGCTTTGCGTAAAGAAGCAGAAGAGATTTTAGGCCGGAAAGAAGAGCTGCTCTCAGCGTTGAAACGTATTTATCAGAAGAAGTTTAACTCTGTAAAGACGCGGATTCACGGCGACTATCATCTGGGTCAGGTGCTTTTTACCGGCAAGGACTTCATCATTCTTGATTTTGAAGGAGAGCCGGCACGGAGCTACAGCGAACGAAGGCTCAAGAGATCTCCGCTGCGCGATGTTGCGGGAATGATTCGTTCGTTTCATTATGCCGCTTATGGTGCTCTTTTTCTGAACGACCAGATACGCGATGAGGACTTGCCGGTGTTACTTCCTTTTGCAGAACAATGGTATCACTATATGAGCGGGTTCTTTATGCAGGCCTATCTGGCCACGGTAAAGGGCAGTGATTTTATTCCCGGCGACCGCGAAGATCTGAATATCCTGCTGCAAACCTATATTCTGGAAAAAGCGATCTACGAACTGAATTATGAATTGAATAACCGTCCCGATTGGCTCATTATTCCCATACGGGGTATCACTTCAATTCTGGAAAAAGCAAAGGCAGAAAAAGCCTGATGACATTCAACTTCCTTGTTGTCTTACACCCGGGCGTTTAATTCTGGAACAGATTTTATGTGTTTGAAGTATGGCCAAATCCACCCGAAAAAAGAAAGTTATTGATGAAGACACTTTGCAGGAAGTAACCTCCGCAGACAGTAGTGCCGGTATCCCGACGGTCCGCAGAACGCGAAAGGTATCTGCCCCTGCCCCTGCTGGCGAAGTGCCGCAGATAAATGAAGAGTACTGCAGCCTGTTTACGGAGTTTGATATTGATCTGTTTAAGGCCGGAAAACATTTTTACCTCTACAACAAATTAGGTGCGCACCTTGTGCAGCACAACGGGGTGAAAGGTACCTACTTTGCACTCTGGGCTCCAAATGCCCGTCAGGTTTCGGTCATCGGAACCTTCAACGGCTGGAACCGCGGAGAACATGCACTATCCGTGCGCTGGGATGGATCCGGCATCTGGGAAACTTTTATTCCGGGTCTGGAACAGGGTGCCTGGTACAAGTATTTCATAGAATCGAATAACGGAACAAAGGTAGAGAAGGGTGATCCTTATGCGGTGCACTGGGAAACTCCGCCGGCTACAGCATCGGTGGTCTGGAATCTTGACTACCAATGGAACGATAGCAAGTGGATGAATGACCGGGCAAAGCAACACATCCTTTCGACACCGCTGTCGGTTTATGAAGTGCACTTGGGCTCGTGGAGGAAAACAGAAGATAACCGCTTCCTTACCTATCGCGAAATTGCAGAGCAGTTGCCTGCCTATTGTAAGGAAATGGGCTTTACCCATGTAGAGCTTATGCCGGTTATGGAGCATCCGTTCTTCGGTTCCTGGGGCTATCAGATCACCGGTTACTTTGCTCCTTCCAGTCGTTTCGGCACACCTCAGGATTTCATGTACCTCGTCAACGAACTCCATCGGGCAAATATTGGTGTCATTCTCGACTGGGTGCCTTCGCATTTTCCCGGCGACGAACATGGGTTGTATTTTTTCGATGGTACGCACTTGTATGAACACCCGGATCCGCGCAAGGGTTTTCACCCGGATTGGAACAGTTATATTTTTAATTATGGGCGCAATGAAGTACGAGCCTTTCTTATATCCAACGCCCTGTATTGGCTGGATAAATACCATATTGACGGATTGCGTGTAGATGCAGTCGCGTCCATGCTCTACCTCGACTATTCCCGCAGCTATGGCGAATGGGAACCGAACGAACATGGAGGCCGCGAGAATCTGGATGCCCTCTATTTCCTGAAGTCTTTCAACGAAAGCGTTCATCAGTTTCATCCCGATACTTTTACAATAGCGGAAGAGTCCACTGCCTTTCCTGGCGTTACCCATCCTGTGGCTTCAGGTGGTCTTGGTTTCGATCTGAAGTGGATGATGGGTTGGATGCACGATACACTGCAATACTTTTCCAAAGATCCGATCTATCGCAGCCATCATCAGGGCCAGTTGATCTTCTCCCTTGTATATGCTTTTTCTGAGCGGTTTCTGCTTCCCTTGTCGCACGATGAAGTGGTATATGGAAAGGCTTCTCTGATCAACAAAATGCCAGGCGATGATTGGCAGCAGTTTGCTAACCTCAGACTGTTGATGGCCTATATGTACGGCCATCCCGGCGCAAAAATGATTTTTCAGGGGGGCGAGTTTGCACAAAGACACGAGTGGCGGCACGACTATAGTCTTGACTGGCACGAAGCTGAGGCATCGTCTCATGCCGGAGTTCAGAAGCTGCTTGCCGCACTGAATACGCTCTACCGAAGCGAACCCGCACTGTATGAGCGCAATTTTTCAGGAGCGGGTTTTGAGTGGATCGACTTCAATGACAGTACCAACAGTGTGCTGTGCTGGCTTCGAAAAGGCGCAGAAGCTGCGGACGATCTGATAGTTGTTGCCAATTTTACGCCGGCGTGTCACAACAACTACCGTATCGGAGTTCCCGACATGGGCTATTATCGTGAGTTGCTGAACACCGATGATGCACAGTTTTGGGGCTCTGGTTGTAAAAATGAACCTGAACTGGAAACAGCGCCTATTGCCAGACATGGTAAAACGCACAGTCTCTCACTGACGCTACCACCTTTGGGCGTTGTTTTTCTAAAGCGGATAATTAAGTAAACAAAAAAAGCGATGATACTCAATCATCGCTTTTTGTTGTGCCGCCTTCGCGGGCGTCTTTAAATTCTTTCATGCCTTTACCCAGCCCCTTGGCAAGTTCGGGTATCTTTTTCGCCCCGAAAAGTAAGACGATGGCGAGGATGATGAAGACCCATTCCGTGCCGCCCGGCATGGACAGCAGAAGAAGAGATTTAACGAACAATGTTTGTTCCATAGTACCTGGTTTAAAAAAGGGAGCGGCCTTTCCGCCGCTCCGATGAAATGATAAATTACATGATGAACGGTCCCACGATATTCAGAACGGTAGCTGCATCCAATGGTTCATCAAAGGCCTCACTGGCTTCTTCAGCTCCTATGCCGCCTGCAATACCGTTGATTTGCACGCCACCTTGCATGGTGTTTTCCTCGCCGTTATAAATGGGTTGTACGGCAGAGCTTCCGATACCGCTCTGGTTGAGCGTGATCCATGGCTTTACATCTGCGCCCCTGGCCTTTCTCATCTGCCGGATATGGGCAGCGTGTCTTGCTTCTACAGAGTGGATGTTTAAGGCGGCGGTCAGGAAGGTGTTGTTGCTCATCAAGGCACCGGCGCCACCTTTGTAAGCTCGTACACCGGTGTCTTCGAAGGCCTGTGCTACGGCCAGCAGTGTGTCGTAATTGGTAAACACATCGCTGAAGGTACCGCCTGCGGTGAAGTCATAATTTTCCATGGCCTGTGGGGTGCCGCCTGCCGCCGATATGGCGCCGGTGAGGAAGTTGACGTGAGCTACCTCATGATCCCTGATGCCGGTGAAAGCCGCTACAGCAGCGGGCGTAGGGATGATAGACATAGCGTCTGTAAGCACTTTGTTGTAGAAAGCAGCTTCAAGATGTTCCAGTCTGAGCGCAAAATTCAAAGTGTCTATTACAGCATCGGTAGTTTTTCCGTAAGCTTTTTGAAATACAGAGCCTACGGCAAAGGGTAAGGCTGTAAGGGCAATCCTTCGGCCCAAGCCCTTCAGCACATGGCGCCGCTCACTTGTTTTTTCAAATACTTCAGGGTCGGCTTTGGCAATTTCATTGAGGATATTTGCAAAATTCATGTTGAGGACATTTAGGAGGTTGGAAGATTGTTTGCATTAAGTGAAGACTTGAGATAGGCACCCGCTATGGAAAGTACCTCCTGCGGTGAGCGACTTTTGTCGAGTCCGTTGTTGTCCACCACATCGCTGCCGGCAAAGCTGCCATTAGCGATCAGGTCGCGTATGTAGGCCGCATGTCTTGCTTCTACGGATACGATCTTGCCTGCAAGTACCAGATAGTCCGGCGAGGTGATCAATTGACCGGCGCCATTGTACGCAGATACTCCGAGGTCCTCGAAAGACCGTGCAGTGGTAAGCACACTGTCGCGGCTGCTAAAGTCAATGCTGCTGAAGTTTACCTCCAATGCAGGAATGGCAGCGCTGCCCAATGCTTTTTTGAAAAATTCCCTGTGTGCCACTTCGTGGTCGCGGATGTCCGTAAGCAAACTCATTTCACCAGAACTAATGCCACTATACGGTGTCATGGCTACCTGCATATAAAATGCAGCTTCAAGCTGTTCGAGGGCATAGGCATAGTTTAAAATGCCGGTGTCGCCACTGCCCAGGTTAATTGTGTTGCCCGTATTGTTCGACGGATTGTCATCATCTTTGTTGCAGGCATCCAGCAACATACCAGCGGCAACAAGCCCACCGGTGATGCCAAAGAATTTGCGGCGGGATAAACCACTTTGCCGCAGGTTGGGCACGGCGGGTTCTGAGAGCATTTCTTTCTTCATGTGATCTTTTTGTTTAAGTGAACAATATTTTCCTTCTCGTACTTACGGGAACAGTTTGGAGTTGGTTTTCTCAATACGATCATACCCACAGCAGAACATGGAGAATCTTGTTTACTTATTGACTCGTTTTGTGCTCTTATGCTAAACAAAGGTTGATGTAACTGGCATGGGTACAGTGTCTTGACTTTTTTCCCCGCTTCTTGTCGCTGCCCGGCAAAAAAAATTGTGGTGGTAGAAAAATTTACTCAAATCTGTGCGCTTATCTGTCGTATAACTTTACCCATTCGCGGAGGCGCGAGGCAAGTTTGTGGGTCAGCACATTCTCAGGCATGCGCCAAAGCCAGTTCCCCTTACTTTGTCCCGGCGTGTTCATACGTGTTTCTGCATCGGTGCCCAACACATCCTGCATAGGTAGTATAGCGAGCCGGGCTACAGACGAGTAGGCCAAGCGCGAAAAGATTTCGTGGATGTTCTTTTGTTTCGGCTTTAGTCCCAAATAATGATGCATGCGCTTGTGGCTGGCCTTGTTTGTTTCTTCTTTATACCATCCCATAGTCGTGTTGTTGTCGTGTGTGCCGGTATAGACAATGCTGTTTTCTTCATGATGATGTGGCACATCTACCGACACGGGCATGTTTTCGCCCCATGCAAACTGGAGCACCTTCATGCCGGGCAAACCCGTTTTTCGACGCAGTTCATATACAGCGTCCATTTCTTCACCGAGGTCTTCCGCTACAAAGGGAAGTGAGCCCAACTGCAAGGTCACCGCATCGAAGAATTCTTTTCCCGGGCCTGGCAGCCATCGCCCGTTCATCGCGGTTTTTTCACCGGCTGGCACTTGCCAATAGTCCTGAAATGCCCTAAAATGATCAATCCTGAGCAGATCAAAGAACTCCAGATTCCTTTTCAATCTTCGTATCCACCACTCATAGTTTTGGCGCCGCATGGCATTCCAGTTGTACGTCGGCATGCCCCAAAGCTGACCCGTCTCACAGAAATAATCGGGAGGTACTCCGGCCACTCCGGTCATCTGACCGTCCTGATCCAGACAGAAGAGTTGGGGGTTTGCCCATACATCCACTGAGTCGTAACTCACATAGAAAGGCATGTCGCCAAAGAGCTGTACACCTGCCGCAGTGGCATGCTTTCGCAAACTGTACCATTGACGATGGAACAGGAACTGCAGGAATTTTATTTTAATCAGAGCCTCACTATGCTGTTGTGCGAACGTCTTTAAAGCTGCGGCTTCTCTGAATTTAAACTCCGATTCCCAGGCATACCACGGACTGCCGCCATGCGTGTCCTTCAATGCTTTAAATAAGGCCATATCATCGAGCCAGTAGGACTCTTGTTCGCAAAACGCTGCAAAGGCCGGCTGAAGTTTGGTATCGGACTGTGCTGTAAAGTTGCTATAGGCGATCTCAAACAATAGGTTGCGAATTTCAGTCGCCGCCGAGTAGTCAGCGGTCTCGCCGGCTGGCACCCTCATCTGTTTCAGGTCTTTATCGGTCAACAGTTGTTCCGTCATCAGCATATCCGGACTAATCAGCAGAGGGTTGGCCGCCATTGCCGAGTAGGAGCTGTAGGGAGCATGTCCGGCCATAGCTTCGGTGGGGTTGAGCGGCAGCAACTGCCAATACTTTTGCCCGGCCTCTGCAAGCCAGTCAACAAAGCGATGAGCATCTTTTCCCAGATCACCCACGCCATAAGCACCCGGCAATGAAGTGATGGAAAGCAATATGCCGGCACCCCGTTTTTTTTCCGGGGCCGTGGATAGTAAACAGGCATAAGGATGTTCTTCAAAAAGGTCTCCGGCCCATATGCTGCCTTCGTGGGCCAGCCTTCGGTCTGTTCCTGCAAAATGGAATTCTGCGGGCAGGTGAGGGGGGATTACGATATGGGTGTGATGCCAGTTTATTTCGTCCACTTCTTTTTGCTGCTCCTGCATTATGGTGAGTACATGAAGAGGCACGACTACGATCAGACAACGATGGGAATACCGCCGGGCAAAGGCGAGTATGTGCTTGGCGTATCTCCCCTTTACCTCCAGCGGCATATAGTCGCCCTGCTCAAAAAGCGCAGCCTCGTTTTTTCTTAAATGTGCCAGCTCTTTCGTGAGGGATAGTTTTATTCTTCCATCATTCCGGCTATGCCACAGCGTTCGGATATTGGCTTTCCCTTCTGCGATCTCCGACAGTGTCTTGTGGCGAGCGGAATAGTCGACCGGTCGGCGGTTGTCCGGATCTACAAGGCTATAATCCCATAGTTCTGTGCCCTGGTATAAGTCGGGCACTCCCGGGCAGGAGTATTTCAAAACCGTTTGCGATAATGAGTTGACTATGGCCGCATCGCTGATCGTTTTTACAAAGTCCGTGAGCGATGATAAAAAGGGCTGGCCCGCGGAAAGGAGCTTTAGAACAAAATCAATTGCTGCCTGTTCATAGTCTTTATTGGGTTTTTCCCAGTGCGTATGCCTTTTGCCTTCACGAAGCGCTTTTGGGATATAGGCTGCCACCCGATCCTTGTAGTGGTCATCAGGCCCCCCGTCTAAAGGAAGTGTGCCCACGAGTGTCTGGTAGAGGAAATATTCGTCGGCAGCATCCGGCATGCCTTTGGTTTTCCACGGCCTATTCAGTTTACGCCAGTGCAAAAACTTTTCTTGCCAGAGTTCCGGCACTTCAGACAATGTGTTCAGGCGTGCCCGTATGTCCTCTCCTCGTTTGGTATCGTGAGTGGCGGTGCAGTTCAGGGTGTGGGGCCATAGCTGTTGACGCCGTACCATCTGCTCATGAAAAGCCTCTATACTGATGCCAAAAGCATCCGGGTGATCGCCCACTTCATTATGCGCCACGAAGCGATAATATCGATACATGACTGTGTCCTCCACTCCTTTCGCCATCAAAGGACCAGTGAACTGCATCAGGCGTTTGTAGGCACGCTGTAATTCGCTATTGAAGGGTTTGTCGGCCCATGAAGGTTTTTCAAACAGGGCGTGGGTTAGCAGCCGCACAGTGGGTTCCAGCGTCGGTTGCTCTGTTGCAATTTGCTGAAGAAGGTCTCGCAGCACATTTGCTTCCGGATCAGGCAGCGGAAACGTACTTCCATAAAATCGGTACACCGAAAGTTTGACCATGAGTTCGGCCAGAATCGTCTGCAATGGTATGCGTGCTTTATGTTCTTCGGGAGGCAACAAGGTGAGAAAAAGATCGGTAAGATATTCCAGCTCACCTGCCATATAATTCTTCAGGATCAGTTGCTTGCTTTCCCTGGATAGCTGCTTGTAATCGTCATGACCATCCGTGAGGCGGGTAAGAAATTTGCTGAATTTCTTTTGGGCGCCCGATCGGGTAAACAGGTTGTTGACTAAGGCAAGAAAGTCGTAGCCGGTGGTCCCTTCGCAGTTCCAGAGCGGGGGAAGGTCTTCGTCATGCTGCAGTATTTTTTCAACAATTACATAAGTGTCTTCACCCACGAGATTTTTCAATTGATTGAGGTAGGCCGAAGGGTCATTGAGTCCGTCAATATGGTCTATGCGCAGTCCATCGAATATTCCTTCGCGTACGAGCTGAGCCAGGTATTGGTGGTAGTGTGCAAAAACCCGTGCATCCTGCATGTTCATGCCGATGAGGCCGTTGATCGTAAAAAATCTGCGGTAATTGATTTTTCTACTGGTTTCCTGCCAGTGACAAAGACGATAGAACTGCTTATCGCAGAGTTGCCGTATCAGGTTTTTCGTAGCCGGCGTGTGTGTTGCAGGTCCTTCCGGGTTACCGTCCATTTGTTGCCACAACTGTTGTGCTTGTTCGTTGAGCGGAAAAGTGGCCTCATAATAGCGAAGTGCGGCTGTACCGTTTTCTGTAATGAGCGTCAGCGCTCCGTTTTCAATCGCTTCTTCAAGCGTTTCTCCCAGAAAGGGAACCATCAGTTTCGAACCCTCATGAAATAAATCGAAATAGGGATAGAATGAAGAGGATGAGCCTTTCTGCAGCAGGTCATACACCCAAGGATTGCGGCTATCGAACGCCATGTGGTTGGGTACAATATCCTGCACCCAGGTCATACCGTATTCTGCCATTTTTCTTCGTATCTGCCTGAGCTGTGCTTCTGTTCCCAGCTCAGGATTGATCCGGTGAGGATTGATCACATCATAGCCATGAGTGCTTCCCGGCATTGCCTCAAAGATGGGAGAAGCATAGATTGTGGAAACGCCAAGCTGATACAGATAAGGAAGCACTTCTTCCAGATGAGAGAAAGTGAAGGACTTGTTGAATTGTATCCGATATGTGGAGCAGGGAATTCGCATAGACTCAAAAGTTTTCATAGATCAAAATGGACTCAGGCTGCAGACTGATTTCTTCATTGTCTGAAACCTGGGCTTTAGCTGCCCCGGCGCCGCCCCATCGCCGGGATGCGCTGTCTACAGCCAGCCTCCAGCCTTGCTCATAAGGGGGGATCAGTATCTTTTGTGGCTGGTCTGAAAAGTTCAGCAGAGAAAGCAAGCGATCGCCGTTTTGCCAGCGATACAGGAGCAACAATTTGTTTTGCGTGTCGATCCGTACATCCAGGTTTTTTCGGTTGAGTATCCGCAACACGGGGTTGTTCTTGCGAAACGAAATCAGATTTTGGTAGTATAAAAATAGCGTCTGATGGGCACCGGACTTATGTAGTTCCCATTGCAGTTTTGAGTTTTCAAAGGTGCCCCCTGCCTGTGGGTCGGGTGTTTCACCGGCATGGTGAAAGGCGGCAAATTCCTGCTTCCTTCCGTTCCTAACCGCTTCTATAAGTTCCGGATCGCTGTGGCTGACAAAGTATAGAAAGGGATGGGTTTCGCCATACTCTTCTCCCATAAACAGCAGCGGTATGTAGGGCGCTATCAACACCGCACCGGCTAATAATTTCAGCATGTCAAAACTCAGCAATCCGCTGGTGCGTTCGCCAAGCATCCGGTTGCCGGTCTGGTCGTGGTTTTGGGAGAAAATAACGAACTGGTGGCCTTCGTTGTCTGTGCGCACGCCAAAGTGTTTTCTTCTGTGCGGAGAATATTGCCCGTCATAAACATAGGCGTCCCGGTATGCCTTGGCTAAATGCTCTACAGGCTCAAAGTCGGCATAGTAGCCGGTTTTCGGCTGGCCGGCGGTCACACGGAGGGCATGATGGAATTCATCAATCCATTGGGCATCCATGCCAAAGCCTTGTTCCGCTACAGGGTTGATAAAGCGGGAGTCGTTGAGGTCGCACTCGGCAATAAGGTAGTAGGTGCGCCCTGTACGTTTGCTGAGGGCATCCACATGTTCCCTTAGTTCGCGGAGTATGTGTTTGGGGCTGAAGTCTTTGATGGCATGTACGGCATCGAGACGAAGAGCATCCACATGGAAATCGCGAAACCACATGAGTGCATTCTCCAGAAAAAATGCTCTTACGCCATCGCAGCAGGCATCATCGAAGTTGATAGCCTCGCCCCAGGGCGTGCCATAGCGCGAGGTGAAGTATGGCCCGAAATGTCTCAGGTAGTTGCCCTCAGGTCCCACATGGTTATACACGACGTCCAGCACTACTGCAAGCCCTTGTTGATGGCATGCATTAATAAGTTGCTGCAGCCGATGCGCACCGCCATAGCTGTTTTGTACGGCAAAAGGAAACACGCCATCGTAACCCCAGTTGCGGCTGCCGGGAAACTGCGCCACCGGCATCAGCTCTACAGCAGTGATCCCTAATGATTTCAGGTAGCTGAGTTTTTGTTGCAGTGCATCGAAGGTTCCTTCTTCGGTGAAACAGCCTGTATGCAGTTCGTAGATGATATAGTCTGTTAGCGAGGGGTTGGTCCATGACTCGTCGTTCCAGTGCATACGGTGCAGCGACAGGGCTTCAGAGCACTTATGTACACCATCCGGCTGGGAGACTGAAGCAGGGTCGGGTAGTGATGTTTCATGATCCAGAACAAAACAATAACGATCTCCTTCCCGCAGAAGGTCGGTGTTGAGCGTCCAGTAATCATATTCCCCGCGCTCCATGGGAAGTTCTTTGTCGTTGTTAATCCTGAGCGCCACGCTTTTCTTGTCTGGTGCCCACACGCATACGCTTGCGGTACCATCCTGATTAATATGAACGCCGAGCGTTTTTCTTGAAAGGTCGGGTAACTGCATGGCTTTTTATTTCAACGGATGTTTTAGTACAATCACCGAGCGGCTTTTTACGGCAATCCTTTCGTGATGCCCATAGCTTTCACGGTTGTCTTCATCGATCATATCCGACGCGGTGTCGAGAATTTTAAACCATTTTGTTCCATATTTTTCAGCGGGCAGTATGAAGTCTATAGAACCGTAGTGCGCGTTGAAGATCACGTAGAACGTTTCATCCACTATGCGGTTCCCGTTGTCATCAATGGCATGGATGCCGCTTCCATTCAGGTAAACCGCCAGCGACTTTGCAAATCCGTTCGTCCAGCTTTCATCACTCATTTCGCTGCCGTCGGGTTGAAACCAGGCAATATCTTCAACGCCGGAGCCATGAATGCGCTGCCCCTGAAACCATCGACGTCTGCAGAATACCGGATGGTTTTTGCGCAGGCGAATTAGTTTTCTCGTAAACTCCAGCAGGTCTTTGTCTGCCGCTGCCCAGTCTATCCACGAGATTTCGTTGTCCTGGCAATAGGCATTGTTATTTCCTTGCTGCGTTCTTCCCAGTTCATCGCCCGCCAGCAACATCGGTACGCCCTGCGAGAGAAAAAGAGTGGTAAGAAAATTTCGCCTTTGTTTTTCTCTTAGTTTCTTGACGAGGTGGTTGTCCGTTTCGCCTTCTTCACTGCAGTTCCATGATCGGTTGTAGCTTTCTCCGTCATTGTTGTCTTCTCCATTGCCCTGGTTGTGTTTTTCGTTGTAGCTTACCAGGTCGCGCAGGGTGAAACCATCGTGTGCGGTAATGAAATTGATGCTTGCTGTGGGTGTCCTGTAATCGCCTTTGTAGAGGTCGGAGCTGCCGGTGAAGCGTTCTGCAAATTCGCCGATAACACTTTCTGCACCGCGCCAGTAGTCTCTGATTGTGTCCCTGTATTTGCCGTTCCACTCACTCCATCCCTGAGGGAAGTTGCCCACCTGATATCCACCCTCTCCGATATCCCATGGCTCGGCAATCAGCTTCACCTGCGAAATCACAGGGTCCTGATAGATGATGTCGAAAAAGGAACCCAGTCGATCCACCTCATGAAGCTCCCTTGCGAGCGCAGAAGCGAGGTCAAAGCGAAAGCCGTCCACATGCATTTCGAGAATCCAATACCGAAGGCTGTCCATGATAAGGCGCAGCACATTAGGAAGCATTGCGTTGAGGGTATTGCCCGTGCCGGTATAGTCCATGTAATATCGGCGGTCGTCGGTCAGGCGATAATACGCTGCATTATCGATACCCCGAAAGCACAGAGTTGGTCCCAGGTGGCTGCCCTCGGCAGTATGGTTATACACCACATCCAGAATCACTTCTATGCCTGCGCGATGCAGGGCTTTCACCATTTCTTTGAATTCACTGACCTGCCCAGATTTGCCGTCGGCGCTGCTGTAGCGCACGTCGGGCGCAAAAAAGCCAATCGTATTGTAGCCCCAGTAGTTGTTGAGTCCTTTTTCGCGCAGGTAGCGATCGCTTACAAAGTGATGTACGGGCATCAGCTCGATGGCGGTAATACCAAGATCTTTCAGGTAGGCAATAGTGACCGGATGCGCCAGTGCAGCGTAGGTGCCTCGTATAGCATCGGGGATATCCGGATGAAGTTGTGTCAGGCCTTTTACATGGGCCTCGTAGATGATGGTCTTATGAAAGGGAATATTCGGTGGCTTATCTCCCTCCCAGTCGAAATGCGGATCGACGACAACGCACTTGGGAATAAAAGCTGCGCTATTCGTTTCGCTGAAGCTCAGGTCTTCCTGTTCGTGCCCGATCTCATAGCCAAACAGCGCATCATGCCACTCTATTGTTCCGGCAATTGCTTTGGTGTTTGGATCGATAAGGAGTTTGTTTGGGTTAAACCTGTGCCCATTTTGGGGATCGTAATCACCGTGTACGCGAAAGCCATAGAGCTGTCCGGGTTGTGCACCCTTCACATAGATATGCCATACGTGACCCGTGCGTTCGGGCATTTTTACCCTTAAACTTTCCTCGCCGGGATTTTTTTCATTAAAAAGACAAAGCTCCACAGCCGAAGCAGACTCAGAATAGACCGAGAAATTGACCCCGGTGCCATCCCATGTGGCGCCCAGTGGAAAAGGATTTCCGGGGTAGAGGATATGCTCCATAGAAAGTTGTAGCCTGGTGATTAACTTTTAAAAAAACTTATAGCTTCCGGATGTCTGAATGGCCCGGTAGGTTTTTCAGAAAATTTTTATGCCAGCCTAAGCGGGGTCGGCGACAGCAAGAGGCTCTGGTAAGGCGTTTTGCTGGTACGAAATTTATTGATCTAGAGCATCAATCTCCTCGCCATGAACAAGCCTATGACACGCAAGCAAGCCAGCCATATCTGTGACCATTACCAGTTTATTGCCGGAATGGCCTTTGATCCCGCCGTTCCGGGCACGTCTCCTGTGCTTGGGGTAATGGTGGCTCCGTTTTCCGAAGAGGCGCAAAGAGAGTTTATCGACGATATGGACCTCCTCGGATATACAGATCTCAATGCTTTTGATGTTGATGGAGGCTACGATGTTATCGTCCTCTCGCGTTATCTGCAGGATGAAGAAATATGCGTATGGATGGACTTGAGAAGTTTTGTAAAGCAGAATATGGCCCGTGTGGTGCAGCAAAGAAAGAAATGCATGCCGGCGGCAACAGGCGATAAGGTTGTTGTCTGACCAAGTGATGTCTATAGACTGCAGGCGTTTTACCCAATGGTAAAGCGCTTTTTTATTGTATTTTCAGGGCCACTTATCGAAGCAAGTATTGTAGGTATGGAACACTCGCAAGCGAATCATAATGTCGTTGATCTAAGTTATGTGCTGGAACTTGGGGAGGGTAAACCGGAGTTTGTAAAAGAGGTGCTCAGCATTTTTATGGAGCATACGCCGCCGGGATTGAAAGAGTTGGAAAAGTATGTCAGAAAAGGGCGCAGTTGGGACAAGATTTCCAAACAGGCACACTTCCTGAAGTCGAGTGTAGGAATTGTGAGAGTGGAGGGCATGCATGACCGTTTGCAAAAAATTGAAACACTGGCGAAGGAAAAGCGCGACAAGGACGTCATAGTAAAGTTGCTGGACGAGATTGTAATCACTTTCAGTGCTGCTGAAAAAATTATAACCGATAAAATAAAAGAGTTGTCCGATTAAACGAATGGCAACACTTTCGGTCTAATGACAGATCATTGTGCAATGAAGTGCTTTAGTTGAATTGCCTTTGCAACCCAAACCCATATATGCTGCATGCAAACTTTTCAACTAAATATTTTAGCTTATGAAGCTGAAGAAAAACGTAGCGGTCAGCGAAACGGGTTTTTTATTTAACCCATCTACCGGCGATAGCTATTCCATCAATCCCATCGGGATGGACATTGTAAACATGATGCATGAAGGGCGCTCCAAAGATGAGATCAAACGCCGCATTATGGCAGACTATGTCTGTGATGAGTCCACCTTTGAGAAGGATTTCTATGATTTTACATTAATGCTACGCAATTACAAACTGCTGGAAGAAAATGCATAAGCCCAGGTACACTATCGCAGTGACGGGCCTTAATGCTATTGATAGTCCCGGGCCGGGGCTTGCCGTCATACGTGCGCTCAGAGCAGCCACCTCGTTTCAGGTGCGCATCATTGGCCTTTCCTACGAGGCATTAGAGCCGGTTATTTATCTGCACGATCAGGTGGATAAGACCTATCAGATCCCTTATCCTTCTGCCGGTCAGGATGTACTCTTTGAGCGTATAGCCTATATACGGAGTCGGGAAGGAGCGATAGACTTTCTCTTTCCCAACTTTGATGCAGAGTTGTACAATTTCATCAAACTTGAGCAAAGGTTGGCTTCGGCGCTGGGCATTCGCATGTTTCTGCCCACAGCCGAACAGTTTGATGCACGCCATAAAGTGCAGCTTTATGAATTTGGCAGCAAACACGGACTTGATGTTCCCTTTGCAAAAGCCGTGTTTAGTGTGTCGGAAGTGGAAGCTGCAGCGCGGGGCATTGGTTTTCCGCTTGCCGTAAAAGGAAAATACTACGATGCCTCTATTGCTTATAATGCCGATCAGGCAAAGCAGTATTTCAATAAGATCAACGCCAAGTGGGGACTGCCCGTGCTGCTTCAGCAGTTTGTGACCGGTACCGAAGTGAATGTATGTGGCGTGGGCGACGGCAAGGGTAACGTGATCGGTGCTGTGCCCATGCGCAAACTCTATATTACCGACAAAGGAAAGGCCTGGGCGGGGATAACGCTCGATGATGAAGAGCTGGTGCGCATCACTGGCAAAATGGTACAGGAAACGAACTGGCGCGGGCCCTTTGAGATGGAGTTTGTGAAGTCTGCAGACAAGTATTACCTCCTTGAGATCAATCCACGTTTTCCGGCATGGTGCTACCTCACGGTTGGGGCAGGGCAAAATCAGATAGAAGCCGTGGTAAATCTCGCTATGGGGGTTGAAGTGGAACCTTTTGACGACTACAAGAAGGGAACTATGTTCATACGTTATGCTAACGACCTTATCGTTGATATAAAAGAATTTGAAAAGATCTCCACCGAAGGAGAGTTGTAAGCACGAACAAAACCGCAGGTTATGTCTAAGAAACTTTATGAGCGGCCCATCATCCGTCCGCTGCACACGGGCCTTATGAATAAATTTGGGACCCGCACCGAATATGCACCCATGACTCATATTGAAGGTGCATCTGTCGCCGGGCTCATCGAGCAATACGGATCGCCTTTGTTTGTTTTTTCCGAACGTCAGATCCGAGAGAATATTCGCAGTGCACGAAGAGCATTTGAGGCTAGATATCCCAAAGTTCAGTTTGCCTGGAGTTATAAAACCAACTATCTCAACGGTATTTGCAACATCTTTCATCAGGAAGGCTCATGGGCAGAAGTAGTGAGCAGGATGGAATACGACAAGGCAAAGCAAAATGGAGTGCCGCCGGAAAGGATCATATTTAACGGCCCGGACAAAACGGAAGACGATCTCCGGACTGCCATACATGATGGTGCTCCCATACATATAGATCATTTGGATGAGCTTTACCGCCTCTCCGAACTGTCGGCGGAAACCGGGAAACGACCCAGGGTAGCCATACGCGTTAATATGGACGTAGGCGTTTATCCTATGTGGGACCGGTTTGGGTTTAATTACGAAAGCGGACAAGCCTGGGACGCTATCAATAAAATTATGACTACCGGGAAAATGGATCTGATCGGATTGCATACCCATATCGGCACTTATATGCTCACGCCAAGTGCTTACGGAGTGGCGGCATACAAAATGGCCGACCTTGCCATAGGCATTCAGCAGAAGTACGGAAAGACCATTGACTACATAGACATGGGAGGCGGGTTTGCCTCAAAAAACACTTTGAAAGGCAGTTACCTCCGTGGTACCGATGTAGTGCCCGAGATCAGTGAATATGCCGAAGCCATCTGCTCTGCACTGCTCAACGCCGGTTTTCAAAACAATCAGTTGCCCGCACTCTATCTCGAAACGGGAAGAGCGCTTATTGACGATGCCGGATATCTGCTCGGTACTGTGGTGGCCAACAAAAGGCTCAGTGACGGAAGGAAGGCCACGATACTCGATGTAGGAGTCAATATTTTGTTCACTTCTTTTTGGTACGATCATAAAGTGTCTCCGGCACAGGAATTTGGAAGTCATACAGAAGATACCGTGCTGTACGGGCCGCTGTGTATGAACATAGACGTGGTGCGTGAAAACGTGACCCTTCCCCCGCTCAATGCCGGAGACCATATCGTCATCCATCATGTAGGTGCTTACAACCTCACACAGAGCATGCAGTTCATAGCCATGCGCCCGGCTGCGGTGGTCATTGACAAAACAGGGAATGCCCATTTGCTGAAGCGAAAGGAAACCCTCCATGACCTGCAGCACAATGAAATGACGCCCGAATATCTAAACACTTTCAACCTGTAGCGGCGCAACTTTCATGCAGCAGTGGACAAGACATCTCCGGGGCGTGCCCCTTAGCTATGCACAGATCTATTTTGCCAACAGTGTGGGGTTTGGTCTGGCATTGATGCTCGTCTCTTTTGCAGATATCGGTGTCGGGGTATCGGGGCTCATCACCATTGTCGTTTGTCATCTATGCACCGTATTCTTCAATTTTAACCGCGCGTATATTTTCGATGGCGCCTACACCTTCAATGCCCTTATGGTGGGCCTGGCCATGGGCGGGCTCTATCAATTGAGTGCTGCATACATCATAGTGCTGGTGATTGCAGCAATGCTATGCTTCTTCTTTACGGTCTGGTTGTCCGGAAGACTGGCGGCAAGCGGTCTTCCCATGCTTAGCCTTCCTTTCCTACTGACGATATGGATAATCTTTCTTGGCGTGGCTAATTTCAGCGGGTTTGGCCTTGCCGGAAAACAACAGTATAGTCTGCAGGAGTGGTACCCGCAGATTTTTTCGTGGATATCGGGGCAGGTGGATCGCTGGCCCTTTCATGATGCCGTGCATCTATACCTGCGATCCTTAAGCGCCATTTTCTTTCAGTACAATGATCTCGCCGGGGCAATCATTGCTCTTGCCTTGCTGCGGTACTCACGTATTTCATTTGCGCTTACCGTCTATGGTTTTCTCATAGGCTACTTTTTTTATTATTACCTCGAGGGCGATTTTACGCCTCTTGTATATTCCTATATCGGTTTCAACTTCATGCTTACCGCTATTGCGCTTGGTGGTTTTTTCCTCGTACCGTCTGCAAAAAGTCATTTGTTGCTCTTGTTTGTCGTACCTGTAACGGCGCTGTTGCTCAGTGGCCTTCATACGGTTTTTTCAAAGCTTAGCCTTCCTCTGTTTTCCCTTCCCTTCAACATCATTGTTGTCGTGATGGTGGGTGCGCTGCACATGCGTTTTAAGGCGGCAGGCCTCCAGCTTGTGCAATTGCAGCAATATCAGCCCGAACTCAACCATTATAAAAGCATTTATTTCAAAAAGCGTTTTCAAAGTCAGACGTTCTACCACATCAGCCTGCCGGTAATGGGCGAGTGGAATATATCCCAGGGGCACAATGGAGCCATTACACATAAAGAAGAATGGCAGCATGCCTGGGATTTTGATGTACGCGATCAGGAAGGATTTAGCTACCGGGCACCCGGGCAGGACCTCAAGGATTTTTATTGCTACGACCTCCCGGTGGTGGCTCCTTCATATGGATGGGTGGTAAAGGTATTTGACGGAGTGGCAGACAATATGATCAGCGATATCAACCTGGCGCAAAACTGGGGCAATACCATCGTGATCAAACATGCCGAAGGTCTTTATAGCAAGTTGTCTCATCTTAAACCACACAGCATTCTGGTGAAGGAAGGTGACTATGTAAGCAAGGGGGAGCTCATAGCACATTGCGGCAGCAGTGGCCGTTCCCCGGAACCCCATTTACACTTTCAGCTTCAGGCTACACCCTATATCGGCTCTCGGACACTGCGTTATCCCATAGCCTATTATCTCGTAAAAAATCGCGACGCCTATGAATTTCATGCCTTCGACTATCCCCGCGAAGGTCAGGTGCTCAGAAATGTGGTGCTGCATCCGTTGCTGGCAGGCGCTTTTGCTTTTGTAGCCGGCAAAGAGTTAAAATGGATGATCAACGAAAAGGGGAAAGACCGGCAAGAGGTCTGGACCCTGCATGTAGATGCCTATAACAAGCAGTATGTTTACTGCAAAAGGACGGGTTCGGTAGCCTATTTTGTAAACGATGGAACCTTGTTTTACTTCACTGATTTTTATGGTGAACAAAGCAGTTTTCTTCACCGCTTTTATCTCCATTGCCAAAAGGTTTTATTGGGATGGTATCCCGGTGTGTTGTTAGAAGACTGGCTGATGCCTGCATCGTTTTTTGGACCGGTAAGCCGTGCATTGCAAGACTTTGCCGCACCCTTTTTTCACTTTCTCACCGGTAGTTATCAGTGTACTATGACTCTAGCAGAAGGATTGCCACCTGAGTCGGGTTTGATGCTCCGAAGCGTTGCAACCGGTAAGTTTTTCAATCGTGTGGTAAAAAGCAGCAAGGCTGAATTGTTAATCGGCGAAGAAGGAATTATACAAGTAAAGATCACCAATAAAAAGGGTTCACTCATTGCAAGATGCGTCGCCTGATAAACATAGTATTCTGCCTTTGGGGTAGTATAGCTCCCGCACGCACGGAGGCGCAAAAGAGCTTTGTCTGGCTCGATAGCGCTTCGAAGTCCATGCTTGCGCTTGGGCAGTACCAGGATCTGTATCAATTAGGGCGACGGGCACACCAGCAAGGCAGCGATTATTTTGCGGTCAGTTATCGCGCTGGCCTTGCGGCTTTTACCCTGCAGCGATATCAGGCCGCCGAAGACTTTTTTCGGCGTGCTTTGGAGCAAAACCAGGCTTCTGCAGAAAGTCGCGAAATGCGGTACCTGAGCCTTTTGTATCTGGGGCGCGATCTTGAAGCTTCCAAGGTGCTGCTGGAAGGAGATCGCTTGTTTGAAAGTAAGCCCGCACAAGGAGTGGAATCTTTCGACCTGGACGCCGGGGTGAAACTGTCGGTCAACAGCCATTTCGGCAACATCGGCTATGTACAGGCCGGTATGCTTCAGCGTCTTAATAAAACAAGTCGGCTGCGGCAGGCTATAGCTTCGCTCTGGCAGGATAAGAATAACGACGGTTTTACCCAGTACGAATATTTTTGCGCCTACACCCGTTACACCGGTGCTGGCCTCTCGGTCCGACCGTCAGTACATGGGGCCTATGCTCTTTTCAACAAAGCCTTTAGCACTACAGTTCCCGAGTTTTATCAATATAGTCTGGGGCCAACCGTCTATCAGACCGACGGAAGGTATCAGGCTGAGAATAAAGTGCCTGGTACGGCCTATGCCCTCAATGCAGCGATCAATCTTTCGCTGCAGAAAAGCGCTTGGACGATGACCTTTGAGCCCTCCCTGCATTATTCTCATACCCGCTACCACTACGAGTACAATTATCACCGTTCCGGTGTGGTGGATTCTTTTTTAAATGGCAGTCATTTAGGCACAGAATCCTACAATGATAACGGCGAGGGTAAAACTTCTGATACCACCGTTCAAAATCTATACGGTCAGTTGACCGCCGGGCTTACGTTTCATCTTCCGTTTTGGAACGAACACATTCGGCTACGGGCTATGTGCTATTATGTATTCGACGACCATGGCAATGATCTGGATTTTTCGGCACACTTATTTGCTCAGCTCAGCAAACAATGGTGGCTGCATGCAATTTGGCTGAGTAAGGGAAATTACCCGCTTGCGCAAAATGCAGAAGGGATTTATTACAATGCCGGCAGTGCGGTGAAAGAAAGATGGGGCGCTACGCTACAGTGGAGACCGCTCCGGAAGCTATCACCCATGGTAACCTATCAACATGAACGGCAGTTTCCTTTTGCCGGTGGGGAAACGATGATTTTTAATTGCTTCTATCTCACACTAAAGTATACGTTATGAAAAGGATTTTTCTGTTTTGGCTGTTGGCAGGTCTTAGTCTTCACGGCGCTGCACAGGCGGTTTCCGAGTCGCTCATCCAGGCTTTTTCGGACAGTTATAAAAAAGAGGCGGCAAAAGAATATGAGGCTGCCATCAACGCGCTGAAGCCGAGTTATTCAGAGCAGTCTTATGAAATCAATTTGCGGTTGGGTTGGCTTTGTTACAGCAAAAAAGATTATGCAAGTGCTACAAAATATTATGAAACGGCAATACGCCTGCAGCCACGGTCCATCGAGGCCTTGTTGGGTTACATCAATCCGCTGGCCGCTGTAGAAAACTGGAATAAGGTTTTTGAAACTTATCAGAAAATACTTTCATTAGACCCCAATCACGCTCTGGCCAATTACCGGATCGCACTGATGTACTACTACCGGAAGGATTTTGGAAATGCACAGGCGCATCTGCAAAAGGTACTTGATCTTTATCCCTTCGACTACGACAGCATGTTGCTGATGGCACAAGCTAAAGTAGCTGCGGGCAAGATCACCGATGCAAAAATGTGGTACGAAAGGGTACTCTTATATAATCCTTCAGACAGCAGCGTCCGAAACTATCTGAAAAAGCTCTAACTGCCGGCACGGGGTGTGTAGCCAAGTTCTTTGGCGCGTTCTATCATGTAAGCAAAAGCAGCCTCATACCCGTTGGGGATAAGGCCGTCGAGGATGGCTTCTCGCACTGCGGTTTTTATGGTGCCCACATCGCGCGATGGTGGCAGGCCAAAGGTTTCCATGATTATTTCTCCCGTAATCGGGGGTTGCCAGTTCCTGATTTTGTCTTTGGTCTCCACTTCATGCAACCGCTCTTTTACGTGTTCAAAGTTTTCGAGATAGCGGCGAACCTTATGAGGGTTTTTCGAGGTGATATCACTTTCGCAGAGGATCATCAGGTCTTCAAGATCGTCTCCGGCATCGAACAAAAGGCGGCGCATGGCCGAGTCGGATACTTCCTCTTTGGTGAGGCTTATGGGCCGGAGATGAAGGGCAACAAGCTTTGCCACAAACTTCATTTTTTCATTGAGCGGTAGCTTAAGCTGTTTGAAAATCCGGGGTGTCATTCTCTCGCCAACCACCTCATGTCCGTGAAATGTCCAGCCATGATGCATTTCAAACTTTTTTGTTGCGGGCTTGCCAATGTCGTGGAGAATGGCTGCCCACCGCAGCCAAAGGTCGTTGCTGCGTGCCGCCACATTGTCGAGCACCTGAAGCGTATGGTAAAAGTTGTCTTTGTGACCTTTCCCGTCGATGATCTCAGCACCATAAAGGTCCGCCATCTGAGGAAAAAAGAAGTGGAGCAAGCCGGTACGGAAGAGCAGATCAAACCCTACCGAAGGCTTTTTGCTGCTAACAATCTTATTAAGTTCGTCTGTGATCCGCTCCTGAGAAACTATTTTTATTCGTCCACTGTTTCTTACAATGGCCTTAAAAGTTTCGGGGTGAATCTCAAAACGAAGCTGTGATGCAAAGCGTATAGCCCGCATCATGCGCAGCGGGTCGTCGGAAAAAGTGATGTCCGGGTCGAGGGGTGTTCGGATGATTTTTTGATCCATATCGCGCCGCCCGTCGAAGGGGTCAATCAACTTTCCAAAATGCTCTTCAGAAAGGTCTATCGCCAAAGCGTTGATCGTGAAATCTCTTCGTTGCTGATCGTCTTCAAGGCTTCCTGCGGTTACTTCGGGCTTACGGCTATGCGGCTGATAACTCTCTTTGCGGGCGCCCACAAACTCTACATCAAAGCCGCGGTACCTCAGGTGTGCGGTTCCAAAATTTTTGAAGAACGAAACCTTTGGCCGGGGATGAAGTGCGGCAGCCACCGCATGAGCCAGATCAATACCATTGCCGAGGCATACCACGTCTATGTCTTTACAACTGCGGCCCAGAAGTTTGTCGCGCACGAAACCACCAATAAGGTAACAGGGAGTCTGTTGGCTCTTTGCCACCTTACTGATGTGTTCGAGTATAGATCGTTCCTCCTTAGTACAGGCTATATCCATGGGCGGCAAAAGTAACTTCTTCGTATAAAATCAGCCCCGTATTATTTTCATATTTCCTTCATCGTCGAGGTGGATAAGCCTTGAAGGACTCGCAATGGATTCATCATTCTGCCGGTAGTGCACCACATAGTCCACTGCTTTTTTAAGCTGCCCATCGATGCGTGAAAATGTGGATGGCGTGGGTGCACCGCTGAAATTGGCTGAGGTGGAGACCAATGGCTTACGTAGTCTTTTCAGAATTGCCTTGCAAAACGGATCGCGGGTTACTCTGATGGCTATGCTGCCATCTTCGTGTATGGCGTTGGCAGGAAACTCCAAAGCGTGTTCGTAGATCACTGTTGTGGGTTGCGCAAAGTTATCAAGCATGTCGATTATATCGGGCGGAGGAGCCGCCACATAGTGCAGGATGTCTTTAGCTTCTGCAAGCAAAACAATAAGGCTTTTTTCCCTGGGGCGTTTCTTTATGGAAAAGACCTTATCAATTGCATTTTCATTGAGTGCATCGCAGCCAATTCCCCATACTGTATCCGTGGGATATAAAATGGTTCCTCCCCGTTCGAGGGTATCTATACAGTTTCGGATGTCGTTTTCGAAATCCACCATAACAATTGTTCTTTCTTAATGTCCAGTGCGCATCGAAAATGCCCTTCGGGGCAGGCATTGTGCCCATGCAATCCGCAGGGTCTGCAGTAAAGTTTTTGTTCGATTTCCACCAGCTTTCCGTTTTCTCGTATGGGCCCGAAACCAAACGCAGGTACCGTAGAGCAAAAAACTGCCGTGACCGGAGCATGTACCGCAGATGCGAAGTGCAGCGGTGCAGAGTCGTTGACATAGTTCATCACTGCCCCTTGCATCAGCGCTGCCGATTGTAAGAAGCTGATGGTGCCACACAGGCTTGTCAGCTTTCGGTGCCGGGTGTTGCGCATAATAACCCTCGCCATTTCTTCGTCCTGCCGCCCGCCCAGTATATAAATGTCATGGTCTTCAGGAAGGGCATCGGTAAGCTCCGTCCATTTTTGAATAGGAAACTGCTTGGTAAACCATACCGAAGCCGGAGCGATGCAAATGTATTTTCCAGCCTGGAGGCTACGTACCTGTATCAGGTCTTCCTGCTGCGGATATAGTCTTGGATAAGCAGCGTGTTCGTCGGTGATATCGGCGATCAGCGACTGGTTACGTTCCGTTTCGTGTACCGGATGGGTATAGGGTTCGGAGATGATATGCTTCACCTTTCTTGTATAGCAGAAGGAGAAGGGATTTTTATCAAAACCGATTTTGTTTTTTGCCCCCGAAAGAAACGTGATGAATCCGGAAGTGCCGAAACGATGCAGATTGATCACGTGGCTATAGCGCTGTTTGCGCACCAGCATGGCCATTTTCAAAAGGTTTCGTTTTTTACCTTTTTGCTTATCCCATATCAACACCGTATTGATGAATGGGTGGCCCTTCAGTAAACTTTCATTTCCTTTTCGCAACAAAAAGTCTATCGAAGCGTCGGGAAAACATTGGTGTAGCTTTTCGGCTACAGCCGTAGCGAGCACTACATCTCCAATAAAAGAGGTTTGGATAATGAGAAATTTGTGCATGTGGCTGATAAAAGTACAACCAAAACTTGTTAACTACTGATTAACAAACTTTGGTGCATCTTTGGGTAGTCTATAATCCGTAAATTTGATGTTCAGTAATAAATTTCCATTAACAATATGAAAAAAGTTGTATTCTCCCTTGGATTATTGATTGTATGTGCTGCGCCTGCTCTGGCTCAGGAAGCAAAAACTGCGGCTACACAGGCCGATGCTCCGGCGTCTAACCCGGATGCCATAAAGTTTGAAGCAGAGGTGCACGATTTTGGCACTATCCCTGAAGGACCGGCTGCCGAGTACGAGTTTGTTTTCAAGAACAACGGTACAGAGCCCATCATCATCCAGCGCGCTCAGCCCTCCTGCGGCTGTACTACACCGTCTTATTCGAAAGATCCTGTATTGCCGGGAAAGACCGGAAGCATTAAGGCCTCTTATGGTACGCAGGGAAGACCCAATGCCTTTACCAAAACAATCACAGTGGTGACCAATGTAGGTACCAAGGTGCTGACCATTAAAGGCAATGTGGAAAAAGCACCTGATGCTTCGGTGCCTTCCAACACGTCTATGATAAAAACACACTAAAAAATAATAAAACCGGAAAAATGAAAAAACTGTTGTTTGCCTTGATGTGCGTTACGTTTACAGGTTCCGTTGCATTTGCTCAATCTGCTGCGGCACAGGGCACTGCTTCTAAGAATGTTAACGGCCCCAGGTTTGAGTTTAAGGGTGGCGATACGCACGATTTCGGAGAAGTGGCCGAAGGGCCGTCTGCCGAATATGTTTTTGAGTTTAAGAATGTCGGAAATGAGCCGCTCATTATACAGAACGCAAATGCAAGCTGCGGATGTACGACACCCGAGTGGCCCAAAGAGCCGATTTTGCCCGGAAAAACCGGTAAGGTAAAGGTGAGCTTCAGCACTGCCGGCCGTGGTGGTCAGCCTTTTGACAAGACCGTTTTTCTTACTTCGAATGCAGTTTCCGACAAAGAGCGTTATGAGCTGCATATCAAAGGCAGAGTGAAAGCCAAAGAGGGTGGAACTTCTGCCGCTCCGGCGCACTAAAGCAACCGATAGTTAAAGAGATAAATGACCAGCTTCCTGATACGAATCTGGTCATTTTTATTTTATCTGCGATGCACATAATTTTGCGCCCATGCCATCAATAGCACATAGGGGCGAGCAAATGCCGCCATCGCCCATCAGAAAGCTCGTTCCTTATGCAGAAGCTGCAAAGCGACGCGGGACCAAAGTTTATCACCTTAATATCGGACAACCGGATATTGAAACACCACCGTCTATATTGCAGGCCGTGAGAGATGCAGATATCAAGGTGCTGGAATACTCGCACAGTGCAGGATTTGAGAGCTATCGCAGAAAGCTTTCGGAATACTACAGGCGCAATGGCATTGACGTAAATCACAATCAGATCATTGTTACTACCGGCGGTTCGGAGGCTATTTCTTTTGCTATCATGAGCTGTCTCGATCCCGGCGATGAGATCATTATTCCCGAACCCTTTTATGCAAACTATAATGGCTTTGCCGTGAGTGCCGGCGTCAGGATCATTCCCATCCCTTCGGGTATCGAAGATGGTTTTTCGCTTCCCCCGATAGAGGCTTTTGAACAAGCGGTTACTGCAAAGACCAAAGCTATCATGATCTGCAATCCCAATAATCCTACGGGGTATCTCTACAGTGCGGCAGAGCTTTCCGTACTGAAGGAGATATGTCTGAAGCATGACCTGTTCTTGTTCAGTGACGAGGCTTATCGCGAGTTTTGTTACGATGGCAAAAAGCATATTTCTGCCTTGTCTCTTGAGGGACTGGAAGAGCATGCCATTCTGATGGATACGATATCTAAGCGGTATAGCGCCTGCGGCGGACGCATCGGTGCGTTTGTAACCAAAAACCAGAAGGTGCTTGATGCCGCCATGAAATTTGCGCAGGCAAGGCTAAGTCCGCCCAGCTTTGCACAGATTTTGGGAGAGGCAGCCGTGGACCTTCCTGCTGATTACTTTGATGCGGTGCATGCAGAATATAATGCCCGGCGCGATTTGCTCGTGAAGCGTTTACAGGCAATGGATGGTGTAACCTGCCCCATGCCCGGTGGCGCATTCTATGCCATCGCAAAGCTTCCGGTAGATGATACCGAACGTTTTTGTCAATGGTTGCTGGAAAACTTTTCGCACAATGGTGCTACCGTAATGATGGCGCCTGCAGCCGGTTTCTATGCTACCGCCGGCAGGGGCAAAGATGAAGTAAGGCTGGCGTATGTGCTGAACACGGAGGACATAAACGCTGCAATGGATTGTCTGGAAGCCGCACTAAAAGAGTATAATAAGCGCTGAGAATACTGCCGGAATAAGTAAATTGAGCGCGCATTTATTGTGCGCTCAATTTTTTATGAAACGGAGCTTCGTATTGCTTGTTGTAACACTGATATTTTTTTCCTGCAAGGAACGAAAACCTTTCAACGCTGCGCACTTCATGGTCCTTTCTCAGCAACATCATTTGGTTACCGAAGCTGAAGCTGCGATGATAGAGGTGAACATTGCCAGCCTTCCGCGTCCGCAATTGCGTTCTGTGGCCGGCATGTGTAAGAAGATTAGCTTTATGAGCGCGATAAAGGAACTGGGATTGCAGTCTGTGAACGTTGATTCTAATTTTAACTATCTCAAGTATTTTCGCGAGCAACTGTCACTTCGCAGTTCAGACACTTCGCGTCCGCCAGCATTGCTGCGCAATATCGATTCCATCAAGGCAAATGGAAGGAGTTTTATTCGCGCTCTCTATGACGAGCAGCAGCTTGACGCAACTCAGTACGCAAAAATTTCTGATCAGATCAGACAGGAGCCTGTGGTGTATCCCTTCCTGATCTATGAATGGATCGAAACTATGCCTTAATCTGTACCTCTGTAAACTGAAAATCTTTGCCGTTAAATAACCCCTTATCGCTAAGCTTTAGCGCAGGAATCACCAAAAGCGCCATGAAGGAAAGCGTCATAAACGGAGCTTGCAGTGTACTTCCCAGCTCTTTTTTTACAAGGGTGTCCAAAAAAGAATATTCTCTCGCCACTTCATAGCCATCTTTGTCGGTCATGAGCCCGGCTATTGGAAGCGCCATATACCGGACATCCTCTTCATGGAGCGCTACGGCGATGCCGCCCTTCACCGCAATGAGCTGGTTGATCGCAGCGGTGAGTGAAGCATCGTCTGTGCCGACGGCTACGATATTATGGCAGTCGTGGGCAACTGTAGAAGCAATCGCGCCCTTTTTGATGCCAAAATTCTTAATAAAGGCAACTGCCGGGGGAGCTTTCTTCTCATAACGGTTCACCACGCAGATTTTTAGAATGTCCTCGTCGGTGTTGCTTATCAAATATCCGTTTTCAATTTTAGGCGATGCCAGCAGTTCTTGTGTAATGAGCTGTCCGTCGATGGCATTGATCACACGAATCTCCTTCAGGTTTTCCAGGGCAGTCAACTGCAAGTCGCCGATGGTGATGCTGTCTGCCAGAAAGTTATTGATGGGCGTTATTTTCGGTGAAGGCAAAAAGCTTACACCGTTTTCCGCCACCCGTTTTCCGGAAATATAGCTTTGCAGTACTTTAAATTCCGTCAGGTTGTTAACGACAATAAAGTCTGCAGGGTCGCCCACGCGTAGCAAACCTACCGGAAGGTTATAATGAACAACGGGATTCACCGACGCGGCGCGCAATACGTCAAATAGATCGAAGCCTTTGTCGATGGCTCTTTTCACGTGATTGTTAATGTGATGCAAGACCAGTTCGTCGGGATGCTTGTCGTCGCTGCAAAACATAACCGCATAGGGGTTGGTGCGGATAATATCGATTAAAGCTTCGAAATTTTTTGCCGCACTTCCTTCGCGTATCAGGCAGTACATTCCGAACTTAACCTTATCCAGTCCTTCCTCAAGGCTAAAGCTCTCATGATCGGTAGTAATACCTGCGGCGGCGTACCGTTCCGCCCATTCACCTTTCAGGCCCGGTGCATGTCCGTCTATGGGTTTACCTGCCTTTTTTGCCGCAGCGATTTTTTTCATCACCTGCTCATCCTGTTGTAGTACGCCGGGGTAGTTCATCATTTCTGCCAGGTACCAGATGTCGTCCCGATACATCAGTTTTTCGATAGCGTCGGCGTCGATCCTTGCACCGGCGGTCTCGAAGCTGGTGGCGGGCACGCAGGAGGGAGCTCCGAAGAAAAATTTAAAATCAGTCTGGCGGCTGTTGGCAACCATAAAATCAATTCCTTCGATGCCGCATACATTTGCGATCTCGTGTGGGTCGGACACTGTTGCCACTGTGCCGTGCACCACAGCAAGCTGGGCAAATGCCGAGGGTATCAGCATCGAGCTTTCTATATGAACATGAGCATCGACAAAGCCCGGTAAAATATACTGCTCCGGAGCATTGGTCAACTCCTTTACAGAAGTTATTTTCCTGTTTTTTACAACAACTTCAGCAGGATAGATACGTCGTTGAAAAAGATCCACAAAGTTTCCGGACACTGAAAATCCTTCCTCGTTCATAATATGCTTTTTGCCGGTTACAAGATAATAAGTACAAAGATTGAATTAACATTGTACAATAAGCTCTGCTTTGCGAAAGATATCCTACATACTTTTCCTGACGCTTAGTTGCTCTTTCCAATTTGTATGTGCTCAGCAGCGCGCTGACTGGTATAACCTGAACATTGACAATGGACTCCCCACGAATAATGTCTACAGTACTATTTTGGATAGTAAGGGCTATTTGTGGATGGCAACCGATCGTGGCGTAGTACGTTATAACGGATATGAATTGAAAATTTTCACCACGTCAGACGGGCTGCCGACCAACGATGTTTACAAGCTAATTGAAGACAGCTCCGGTAGAATATGGGTGTATTCGCTCTCCAGCCATTTTGGCTATATCAAAGAGGGGGTATATTATGACCTGCCGTTGCCGGAAATCCGAAGTTACATCTATGCTTCCGATGTTTTTCAGGTAGGCAACGTCTTGTTTTTCAGCTATGTTAGCGATGCTCCAATAGATAATCGCTTTGTTTTTTTGATCGGCGATAAGGTTCATTCAATTGTCTTTGAGAGAGATCATCCATTTATGCTTTCTCAGGTCGATGCGAATATGCAGACAGTCTTCATGATGGCTAAGGATAGCCTTGTTTCCATGCTAGACCTGGATCGAGGAAACCGTAAACCGACATTGCGAAAGTGGAAATCCAAGATTGATCTGTATTATTTCGTTCGTCAGATGCCGGTAGTCTGGCTACACGCAAGGCGGTTGTTTCTGATGAGTCCGGGGAGCTCATTTTTTTGGTGGAGTAAAGAGCCGTTCCAAAAAATTGATTCATTTTCAATCTCAAAAGTTGACAGTAGCAAGAAGTTTCACCTTGTCACCACTATCGACAATAGAGTAAATATATTTCTTCGGGATAAATACCTGATACTCGATACAAACTTCCAGGTTTTGGAAAGAAGGAATTTACCAACTTTTATCAAAGGACGTACAGGCTGGCACACCGAGGTGGGGAGCGTTGAGTTTTTGTCGACATTAGGTGATGGGCTGTGGTTTTCCCGCACCCATGAATCCTCCACTGAACTTCCGAACAAGCAACAGCTTCTGAAAGAACGCCAGCTTTCACTTGTGGGCAGCTATGGAAATGAAGGTTTTTGGTGGGATGGCCAACAAAGCCAGTTGGTGAGCCTAAACGGGTCAACCAAGACAGTTTTACCCATAGGAGAAATCGGCACCGTACGTTGCGTGACAGGCCGGCCTCGCAAGGAGTTGCTCATTACATCTAGCCAGGGCTTGTTTGTTTTAGACAGGGAAAAAGGAACCACCCGCCCATTTTTCGACATGAGCAAAAATTACTTAAGCTATAACTGGCGATTTCAAAATTTGAAGCCCTTTTCACTATTAAAACTTGGTGATAGTCTTAAGAGAGTGGTCACTAATAATATTCATCAGGTGGCTGAATACGCCGGAGACATTTATGCGATCAGACGCACTGATGGTTTTATTCAGTTTCGAATGCCTCAGGATCGTTCCATGCCGATAATTTCCACCATGAATGTTGTGGGACGATCTCCATCCATTGTTATGGACAGCTTCAGTAAGAAAATCTTTCTCAGCAATGCTGATCTTACGACAATCTATGATCCTATTGATAGTGTTTTCACTGAAGTGTCAGGAGTGACATTGTCAAGGCTCGGTGTCGAAAAGCTCAGGGAGATCGTTACGAATCAACGGGGAACCATCTTCTGTGTAAACGCCCAAAGCATTATCCAATTCAATTTGGCGAACCATACCAGCCAGTGTGTCGAACGCAACCTCGACCTGAGCAATGCAAGAGTTTTTGTTCGTGATAGAATGATGGTTGTGGCGGGAAACTTCGGAATTGCCTTTTATAGAGAAGAGAATGGCCTTTTTTCCCGCGTGAAATTGTTTGCCAATGTAAAAATGCAGAAATACAAACAGGTACTGGATGTGTTCATTCAGGATTCCTCCTGGTTTTTGTTGAACACAGAAGCAGGGTTGTACCGGTTGCTGATACCCCAGGATCGCGCAGCTTTCGTTCCAGACGATTTATTTGCCATTAGCCTCACTGCTCCGGTGTCGGCTAAACTGCGGAATAACGCAACATACACCCTGGCGCCAGGCACAAGTAAAATCAGATTTGATGCCATCAATTTTTTGGGAAACGGAACTCCGGGCTTTCGGTACAGCATTGATGGTGTAAGTGAAAGCTTCGAAAGCAGATTTGGTGAAATATCCCTCAATGCGCTGGAGCCCGATAAATCCTACCAGGTTCATTTGAAGGTCTTCGATAATACATGGATTAGCGATCCTTTCATTTTTTACATAAAGATCCAACCCTACTGGTACCAGACATTGATCTGGCAAATCGCGTTCTGGGCTTTAGGGCTCAGCCTAACCGGCGCCATCGTGTACTCGACCATGGTCATCACACGACGGTCCGTTGTACGGGCCAACGAGCGCCGGCGCAGGCAAACGGAACTCGAGCTTCGGGCCATTTACGCACAGATTAATCCGCATTTTATTTTTAACACGCTGACGACCGCCCTTCTGTTTATCAGCAAAAACAAAAATAAAGAAGCCTATAACCATATCAACAATTTTTCAAAGCTTCTGCGCAGTTACCTCAAATCTTCGAGAGAGCGCTATATCTCACTTGCAGATGAAATAGAAATGCTGCGGCGCTATATTGAATTACAGCGGGCAAAATTTGCCGAACCTTTCCGGTTTGATATCTCGCTGGACAACAGCATTTCTGCCCTCCATACCTTACTTCCATCTTTATTGCTACAACCCCTGGTGGAAAATGCAATTAATCATGGGCTCGGTACGGTGGGCGCACAGGGATTGCTGCACATCCGCTTCAAAAAAGGTAGATCAGACAACGAGATCGTTTGTGAAATTGAAGATAATGGAATTGGAAGGCAGCGGTCGAAAGCGCTCTTTGAACCCTATGCAACTGAACGGGGGTCTTACGGCACTGATCTGACTCACGATCTCATCGATATTTTCCGGCAGTACGAAGACATGGATATACTGCTGGAGTATTTCGACAAGACTGAGCCGGAAACCGGAACAATAGTTCGGTTGACCATTAAGAATGTAAAAAGAATTTTGACGGTTTAGTCGTTGATGTAAAAGCAAAATACTTCGCCGGGTCCATGCACACCCACAACAAGCGTTTTTTCTATATCGGCAGTGCGGCTGGGTCCGGTATTCAGGTTGATCATCGAAGGAACCTGACCCTCATACTGCTGCGTGATAAACCTAAGGCCGTCTTCGATGTCGAACACAAGCTGACTATGATAAGCTACAATAATATGCACCGGGTAAAATACGGAAGACACCCGTCCAAAACGTTGGCGGCTGCTCAGGATTACTGAACCCGTTCTTGCGACAAGGGTCTCACAACCGGTTATGCAGGCCTCGGCAGTACTGTTATCCGGAGACAGATCATTGACAAAAGGTATTCTGTTGTTCTGAAACATGTCCAGAAAACGAGACTCAGCGCAGAGCACGTCTTTCCATCCGCGTTGATCTATAAGACTGTGTACGTTTTCAAGAAATTCCTGCTCATGGGCACAAAAAACGAACTTGCCACCAAGCCTGCTGAATTCATCGGCAAAGGTCTCTTCAAGCGATAGCTCCGGAGTGCGATAAATAGCTGTGGCGGCCTGCTGCTCCGCTTCAGGAAAAGGCATCTCTGCTTTAGATTTGTTCAAACCATTGCGAATCCTGCTTAGTATTTTTTCTCTCGACTTGGAAGTTCTGAATGTTTGCATAACCGTTTTCAAAAGTAAAAAAGCGATGGGATAACCACCGCTTTTCTCTATTTCATTTTCTGCTTACGAAGCTATCGGGTTTTCGGCAATGGTGCCTGTAACCGGCGGTATGCCTTCGTTCGGCGACATGTCTTCGTAGGGGCGTTTGCCGATAAGGCGCTCAAGGTCGTCTTTATAGAGCACCTCTTTTTTCAGCAGCTCATCAGCCAGCGCATTCAGATGCTGTTTGTGTTCTCTCAGCAGATCTTTAGCACGGTCATATTGTTCAGCAATAAGGGCACGCACCTCTTCGTCAATAATCTTTGCTGTTTCTTCGGAGTAAGGCTTAGTGGTGGCGTATTCCTGATTGCCATCGTAGTAAGAAACATTGCCCACTTTTTCATTCATACCATAAATGCTCACCATGCTGTAAGACATTTTGGTAATGCGCTCCAGGTCGTTTTGTGCGCCGGTAGAGACTTTTCCGAAAATTATCTGTTCAGCGGCCCGACCGCCAAACAATGCTACCATTTGATCCTGCATCTGTTCAAGGGTATAGAGGTATTGTTCTTTGGGCAGATACTGCGCATAGCCAAGTGCTGCAACGCCACGCGGAACTATCGATACTTTGATTAGCGGGTGGGCATGCTCCAGAAACCAACCGCATATTGCGTGTCCGGCTTCGTGAAAGGCAATCACTTTCTTCTCTTCCGGAGAAATGATCTTATTCTTCTTTTCCAGTCCGCCAATCACACGATCAATCGCATCGTTGAAGTCACTCATGTCCACTTCTTCCTTGCCCTTTCTTGCAGCAATCAGCGCTGCCTCATTACATATATTAGCAATGTCTGCTCCTGCGAAACCCGGGGTTTGCACGGCCAGCTTCGTGATGTTAAGATCCTTGGATTTTTTGATGGGTTTGAGGTGTACTTCAAATATTTTTTCACGGCCCTTTACATCAGGGATGTCAATGGATATTTGCCTGTCGAAACGACCCGGACGAAGCAAGGCTGTGTCCAATACGTCAGGGCGGTTTGTTGCCGCCAATACAATAATTCCGCTGTCGCCGCTAAAACCGTCCATTTCTACCAGCAACTGATTCAGGGTGTTTTCGCGTTCATCGTTGCTCATGACCACATTCTTACCACGAGCGCGTCCTATGGCGTCAATCTCATCAATAAACACAATACAAGGTGCTTTTTCCCGGGCTTGCTTAAACAAATCCCTTACGCGGCTGGCGCCTACACCTACAAATAATTCAACAAAGTCAGAACCCGACATGGAGAAGAAGGGCACTTGTGCTTCACCGGCTACGGCTTTTGCCAGCAAGGTTTTACCTGTGCCCGGAGGACCCACCAGCAGCGCGCCTTTGGGTATCTTACCCCCGAGTGCCGTATATTTCTTTGGGTTTTTCAGGAAATCAACGATTTCCATCACTTCTACCTTCGCCTCATCAAGTCCTGCTACATCATTGAATGTAATATTTACCCGTGTGCCTTTTTCAAAAAGCTGGGCTTTGGATTTTCCGATGTTAAATATACCGCCGGCTCCTCCACCGGGTGCACCACCGCCCATTTTACGCATAATCAGGAACCACATAGCTACGAGGATGATGATGGGAAGCAGGAAGGAGTTCAGTACATCGCGCAGCCAGTTCGCCCGAACATCATAATATACTTTAGGCTCTTTTACATTAGCAGGCTTCGCTTTCAGCGCGTCAGACATGTCGTCGCGAAACTGTTCGTCAGAACCAATCTTGAAGGAAAAAGCCGGTCCGGTGCTGTTGTTGTTAAATACCGATGGGCTTTTTTCGTCGGCCTGCTTTGTGTTTTCGCCAGTCAAAAACACCTCCACTTCGCTGCCATTAATCACTTTCACATGGTCTACTTTACCCTGATAGAGGTATTCATCCCGAAATTCCTGAAAGCTCTTTGTAGCGGTTGCACTGCCCACATTGCTGGTGTAAAACTGCAGTACGATCAGGGCTACGAAGATGATACCGTACACCCAATATATATTGAAGCGCGGCCCTTTTCGCGGTGTTTTATTGTCATTCCCCGGCAAGGGTTTTTGTTTATTATCTTCCATTTTTTTGTTTAGTCTAAAAAGATTGAGTCGGCAATATTAATCATTATGCTCCATTCGCCCGGCGTCTTCCCAAAGGCTCTCAAGGCTGTAAAAGTTTCGTTGTTCGTGCTGAAAGATGTGTACCACAACGTTTACATAATCCACCAGCGTCCACTGTGGTCCGTGCTCTATATGATAGGGGCGTTCTCCGCAAAGACGCCATACCTGTTCCTCCACATGGTCGGCAATCGCCTTTACCTGCACGTGCGATTGTCCTTCGCAAAGCACAAAAAAATCGGCTACCGCCTCGTCAATCTTTTTGAGATCGAGCGATACGATTTCACTTCCTTTTTTATCCTGAATGGCTTGTAAGATGGTCTTAAAAAGCTTGCTGTTGCGGGTCAACCGGCTGTCCGATTTCTTTCTTCCTTGCAGTGCCGTCACTAGTTTCTCCAAAGGCTGTAAATACTGTTTTGTTAGAATAATATCTTTACGGTCAAAATTACTGAAATCTTGGCTCAAAGCTTACAGCGTTTATTAGATGCACCGATCATTGAGCTTGATACCATCGACAGCACCAATAACTATGCCATGCAACTGATTGATGCCGATACGGCACAGGCCGGCCTGACAATCGTTGCCGCTGAGCAATCAATGGGTCGTGGGCAGCGGGGAAGGGTGTGGATTGCCGCATCTGGCCAAAGCTTACTGAGCAGCATAGTATGCACACCGAAGTATCCAATCGAACAGCAGTTCGTATTCAGTGCCGCTGTTGCACTGGCTATAGCCGACGAACTCACCGCGCTCTACGAACATTGGCGCGTAGCCATTAAGTGGCCTAATGATATTATAATCAATGACAAAAAGGCAGGCGGTATTTTAATCGAAAATGTGCTGCGCGGCGCTGCCTGGAGTTATAGCATTGTCGGGCTGGGTCTGAATGTTTGCCAGCAGATGTTTCCAAACGATCTTCCCTTTGCTACATCGCTCAAAATCGCTTCCGGTAAGGATTATGCCCTCGCCGAAATGCTTGAAAGGATGCGACGTGCCATATTGAGTGCAAGCGTGTCGCCCTTATCTATAAGCGAGGTCATGGATGGGTACAACAGCTATCTTTTTCGCCAGGGGAATCTACAGTCATTTTGTGAAGGACCTGTGGAGTGGAAGGCAAGGGTGATTGCTGTAAGCAGCGACGGAACATTGGGAGTAGAAACGGAAGATGGCATCGCCCATCGCTACACTCATGGTGTGGTCGCCTGGAAGTGGGAATAATCAATATTACTCCAGTTGCGCAGCAGCCTTTGCCCCAGGGGTGTGCCGATGGATTCGGGATGGAACTGAAAACCGATACTAGGGTACTGCTGATGCTCAATAGCCATAATAAGCCCATCGTCTTGTGCAGTAGCAAGTGTTTGAAGGCCTGTATTTGCAAGGTTTTCCAGACAAAGTGAGTGGTAGCGCATAGCGGTAAAGGGTTGGGGTAGGCCGTCAAAAAGCCGGTGTTCAACATGCCGTATAGTACTCGTTTTTCCGTGCATGGGATAGGGGGCATGTGCCAGCCTGCCGCCAAAATGCAAGCCAATAGCCTGATGCCCAAGACATATACCGAGCAGAGGCGTGTGTTCGTGAAAAGCTGAGACTACGTCCATTGTTATGCCGGCGGTCTTTGGTGTTTCGGGTCCGGGCGAAAGAATGATACGCTCAGGCCTGAGCTGCCGCAACTCCGGGATGCTTATTTCATCGTTGCGCACTACCCTGCAGTCGTTGCCTGTCATCAGCAGGTAGTGATGCAATATGTAGGTAAATGAGTCGTAATTGTCAATGAGTACCCACATGCTGCGGCAGATTTTGATCGGCATTGGAAAAGAAGTGCTGCAGGTCTGCAAAAATATCTTTCACAAAAGACCAGTGCCGGCCTATGTGCTCAAATAGCCAGGGTGCCACGGGTTGCAGCCATCCATAGGTTTTCGAAGTGGCTATGGTCTCCGGGCTGATCAGGTGCATCTGGTTGGCTATCCAGAGCACAGTGCTCCAGGCCACAGCAGCCAGAAAGACATAGAGCGCCCCGCCGATAAGTCCATTAAGCCAGCCCAGCATCGTTAGTTGTGCTACAGATTCGATAGCTTTCGCCAGTAGCCGGACCAGCAAGAGTACACCGATAAAAAGCAGGGCATAACTAATGAGCTGACTCCACGCGCTGGTCACCCAGCCATGCGACAGCAGCCATGCACCCAGCCAGCCGGAGAGCTTTAAAGCACAGACAATGCCCAGCACCACCGCTATTACGGAAAAAGCGGCTACAATGATGCCTTTCATGTAGCCGCGGATAAAAAACAAAAGGAGGATGGTAAGCCCCGCAAAATCAAGTATCATTCCTCAGCCTTGTGCCAGAAGTCGCTTTACGGTTTCTGAAATCGCTTTGCCATCGGCCTTGCCTGCAAGAGTTTTTGTAGCCGCTCCCATCACTTTCCCCATGTCTGCAGGCGTATTCGCCCCGGTAGCAGCAATGATTTGTTTCACAGCATCTTCCAGCGCAGCGGGGCTCATCTGCTCCGGAAGAAAGCGTTCAATGATCGCCAGCTCTTCGCGTTCTTTTGCCGCAAGGTCTTCTCTGTTTTGCTGGGTGAATATTTCGAGCGAGTCCTTTCTTTGCTTCGCCATTTTTTGAAGCATCTTGATCTCGTCTGCTTCTGAAATCTGATCGCTCGCACCGGCTGAAGTCTTTTCGATCAAAATGGCAGCCTTGATGGCGCGAAGGGTGCGCAGTGCCGCCTCGTCCTTAGCACGCATAGCCGTTTTCATCTCTTCCATTACTTTACTTTCCAGAGACATGTTTCCTGTGTTTTTTGGTAATCCTCAAAAGTACAAAACCCGCCGGCTAATGTTTTGCCCTCACTTTTGCTCTTCAGCATTCAGTATGTCGGTCGCTTTTTTATGAAATGTTTGAGCAAAGTCCTTAATCTCTTTTGCAAGGTCTGCATTTCTTGTGGCCCGCGCATAGGTATCGGCCAGTCCGAACAAGGTCTGGTACAAGAAATCATTCATTTCGTCCACCATCATTTTTTTTGTCCAGAGGTCTATGCGCAGCGCCGACTTTTCTTGTCCGTCCCACAAACCCAGCAGTATGCCTTTTGCCTGTTGAAAGCCCTCCACGCCGCCACCGGGGGCATTCCATTCTATGGTTTCAGGCATTTTTTCTTCGTCGAGTGTAATTTGAATATTGATGTTTGATTGCATACGGTATTATGTTATCTCTTTTTGGTTTGCTGGCTGTGTTATGAAGCCTGTGTACACCACTTGTTCAGTTGGTTGACGCAGGCTGCAATGTCTTTGGGCAATGGCGCTTCGGCTACAATTTCTTTCCCATCGGCTTTCGGGAAACTGAGCCGGTAGGCGTGCAGAGCCAGCCTTTGCAGCAAGGGGCGCTCTGTTTCTTCTTTTTCGGAAAGCCGGTATTTTTTCTTGATCGAAGAAAGAAAAAAGGGTTTACCATCGCCATAAAGTTCGTCACAGACCACAGGGTGGCCGATAGACTGCATGTGCACCCGAATCTGGTGCGTACGGCCGGTGTGTATCTGGAATTGCAGGAGCGCAAATAAAGGCCATTGCTCTACCACGCGGTAGTCGGTCACCGACGGTTTGCCTTTTTTGGCCACCACCATCTTCCCTTTTACGACCGGGTGTTCGGCTATTGGTGTTTCTATTCGTCCGCTTTCGGGCGTCACAAGGCCCTGCACCAGTGCCGCGTAGAGTTTGGTGACCTTATGCTGCTGAAACAGTTCGGAAAGGTACTTGTGTGCAGTTTCATTTTTAGCAAAGCATAGTACACCACTGGTATCTCTGTCCAGCCGATGTACTACCCATACGCGTTGTTTAAGTTTAGCCTCCAGTAGTTTGTTTAGTGAAGGAAGATCGTTATTAAAGCGATCGGGTATCACCAGCAGACCGGCCGGTTTATTCACTACAATCAGGTCTTCGTCTTCGTAAATGGTATGGATGTGCATCGGGGGCGGAATTATCAATCTTTTAGCTTCCTTCAAAATATTGTTTCAGACAAAGGTCTTCCATCTCTGTCATGATCTTTTTGTCTGCCGGTTTTTTATCCTTGAAGCCGCAAAGATGCAAAGCTCCGTGGAATATGACGCGGTGTAATTCATGCATGGGGGTCTGGTTGAATTTTTTTGCATTTTCATGCACCCGGTCCACACTGATATAGATTTCAGCATTCAGCTCCTTTTCCTCCTCACTCATGTCGAAGGTGATAATATCTGTAAGGGTGTCATGTTCGAGAAACTCTTTATTGATCCCGAGCAGATAATCATCGGTGCAGAATATATAAGTGATGTCGATGAGCTTTACCGCGTTTCTTTGCCGGCGGATAAGCTGTTGCAAAAATCCCGACAGTTTTCGTTTGTCGCGGAGGTTTGATTTTATCTGCTGATCGTAGTACCTGACCGCCATCCGTTTATCATTTTTGCGAAGGTCGAATATTTTTGGTGATCGCTGCCTTTATCGCGTACTTTTGCGGAGATGAATGTGTTGGAAGAAAAATCTTTACGCCTCTCCCAGCTTCACACCGGGCAGCGTGCGGTCATAAAAGATCATGAGGAGAGCGATTTTCAACTGGCTTTGATGGAGATGGGATGTGTGCCTGGTGAGCCGGTATGGGTAGAGATGGTAGCACCCCTGGGCGACCCGTTGGCTATAAGGATAGCTGGGTATTACCTTAGCATTCGCAAGCAGGATGCTGAAAAAATTCTGGTGACGCTGAGCTGAATCGCTCTATTTCCCCCTTCCCTGAAAAAGCACCACAAAGGTGTACAGCATGATTTTAATGTCGAGCGCCAGCGAACAATTTTCGATGTATAGAAGATCGTACTTCATACGCGCGATCATTTCCGTCACGTTTTCTGCATAGCCAAACTGAACCATTCCCCAGGAGGTGATGCCGGGTTTTACCTTATGCAAATAACGATAGTGCGGGTGGGTTTGACTGATAATGTCAATAAAATGCTGACGTTCCGGACGCGGGCCTACAAGAGACATATCGCCGATAAGTATGTTGTAGAATTGAGGCAGCTCGTCTATGCGCCATTTTCTCATCACCTTGCCCCAGGGCGTTATTCTCGGGTCGTCGTCGCTGGATAGAGCAGGGCCTTTTTCCTCAGCGTTTACGTACATCGATCTAAACTTGTAGATGTAGAAACTTTTGCCAAAAAGACCCACCCTTTGCTGACGATAAATGATAGCGCCGTGAGACGACAGCCTGACCTTCAATGCGGCAAAAAGGTACACCGGTGTCAACAGGATGAGCGCAGTCAGGGAAATGATGATGTCGAGTGTGCGTTTGCATACCCTTTGCCAGTCAGGCATCAGTGTAGGCGGAATCTGAATGAGCACAGCGTCATAAACATTGCTTGTTTTTACCGATCCGGAAATGATATCATAAACGTCGGGAAGCACTTTAACATACACCGGCCGGTAGCTTAGCCGGGTGAGAATGTTCTCCAGCAAATGGTGTTCGCTCGAATCTACGGCTATGATCACTTCTTCGATCTGGTGCTCGTCAATAATATGTTCCAGCCTGTCGAGGTGGCCCAACTGTGGCAGGAACTTGCTCATGCCATTCGACGATTCGAGATTGGAATAGATAAAGCCTTTGAAAAGATGGCCCAGTGACTTGCGGCTACCCGAAAGCTGCTGAAACAGCTCTATCGCTTTGTCATTGCCCCCGATGATCAATGTGTTGAAGCCCACTTTCCCCCGCAGCATTTTCCGCTTGGCGCGGTTCAGCATCATCAGGCGGAAAAACAGTGTGCACAGGGTGTGGATGAGCAGGTAGCGCCCGGTCATCTGAATGAAATAGCTATAGTTTGTAGCATCATTGGCAAATGCAAACAGGGCAATCAGTACCGTGCCGATGATGGAAGAGATCAACGTGCGGTTGATCTCATTAAGTCTTGATTTTCGATACAAATCGAAATAGGTGCCCGAGAGCAGATACAAAAAGAGCCACCCCGCGGGTACTACCAGCAAAGCAATGATCCAGTCTTTGCTGCTCATGAGCTGCCAGGCCCCGAAAAAAGCGGATTTACCCAACCACTGCTGGCGGTAGGGGAAAAAAAGTAGCCATGCCAGCACCGCCGATACGTAATCGAGAGATGCCAGTGTTTGTATCGCCCGCCTTTTTTCCTGAGAGAGGTGCATTGTTATTTTCTGGTGACGATCTTAAAATTGTCGAATGCCACATAGCCGGTGACGGGCTTTGTCTCTGCAACGCGCACGAGAATATTGTAAGATCCTCCCTGGAAATTGGTAAGAAAATCCTGGAGCCCGACATAAACTTTATTCCAGTCGCCTTTGGGGCGAAAGCCGTATAAAAACTGACTTTGGGTGACGCCATTTTTTGTGGTCTGTACTCCGATTTCAAAGTTTAATGTGCCCTTATAGTTGAGCTCAAGGTAGGCTTCAGCCCGGTTTGAAGAATTGACCGAACCGCTGAACGGAATAGACATCACACTGAGCGAATAGTCCGTGCTGTCTAGTTGTATCAGTCCTCCATAGCTTCCTTCAAACACATATTGCGGATCTGAAGTTCGTCTCAGGGTATCTCCTTCGAGCTGTACAAAGGAATTGCCCGACTCAAAGTCCTCGTGGGTGAAGTTCAACACATTATCGTCGAAATAACGGGTCTGCGGCTGATACACCATACGTTGTCCCGGAGCAGGCTGCAGCGTAGAAGTGTCTGACCGGTAAAATGAGTAAGGGACGATAATATCGCTGAGGCCGCTATACACCACACAGGGTGTCAGCAGGAGGCTTCCGCTTTTGCCTGTGAGCACCGGAATATCTGCAGGGAGATCAAAAATGCCGAGGGGAGCATAGTCCAGATAAGCCGCCACGCTTGTGATTTTGTGCGAAAGGGTGCCGGAGTTGGGGGTGGGTAGAAACCGAAACGAGTCGATATGCAGGTAAGTAGGAACCTGCTCCGAAGGATTGATAACCTCGCAGCTATGTAAGGATATTACCGCTCCTAACACCAACAGGATTCTCAAAGCGCTCATGGAGCGAAAGCTAAATCTAAAATTGTTAAACATTATGCAATTCATTATGCTGGCTCATCTTTCGGAGTATCTGATGTGCCACATCCATAGCATGGTACCCGTCATGTACGGTCACGGCGGTTTGCCGGCCCTGCCGCACCGCTGCTGCAAAGTCTGCAAGTTCCATCCTTATGGCATTTGTGTTTTCTACCTCGGGCATTTGCACCGATATGATTTTCTTTTCACCGTTGCCGATATCCAGCGGAAAATCGAGCATGCCCTGTTTCATTCCTTCATCCTTCAGCCGGATTACCTCTGCCTTTTTATCAAGGAAGTCAATGCCAATGTAGGCGTCGCGCTGAAAGAGCCTCATTTTCCGCATTTTCTTCAGGGAGATTCTGCTGGCGGTGAGGTTGGCTACACAGCCGTTATCAAACTCAATACGGGCGTTCGCGATGTCTGCCGTCTCGCTAATTACCGAAACCCCGCTCGCTGATATGCGCTTTACAGGAGACTTTACCAGATGTAAGACAATGTCTATATCGTGGATCATCAGGTCCAGAATTACGGCTACATCGGTACCCCGAGGGTTAAATTGCGCCAGCCGGTGTGCCTCTATAAACATGGGTTGCAGCGATTCGTTCTTCAGCGCAAGGAAGGCAGGGTTATACCGTTCTACATGCCCGACCTGGCATTTTACATTGGCCTCATTGACCAGAGTCACTAGTTCTCTTGCTTCGTCGAGGGTATGGGCCAGCGGCTTTTCAATGAAGATATGCTTGCCATTGAGCAAACATATTTTTGCCAGTTCATAATGTGCTGTTGTCGGCGCTACGATATCCACCGCGTCCACCGAGTGGATCAATTGTTCCAGATCCGTGTAGCGAGGCACCTGATATTGAGCTATGGTGCCGGCTGCATTTTCGTCGTTCGGATCAAAAAATCCAACCAGTTCAATGCCTGCTATTTCCTTCCATTGCTGGATGTGGATTTTGCCCAGATGACCGGCGCCGAGTATGCCAACTTTTAACATGGATAAGCCTGCTTGTGAGTTGATTTTCTGATTCTTGAAAAAGCCCTGCAAGATAGCAAGAATTAGGCACTAAAGCCGACCGCAGACAGCCCGCAGCTTACTTTCTACTTTTTTACGACAATTAACGACGCTCCGGCAGCAATGAAGAAAGGCGCCCGTTTAGGACGCCCTGTGCTTATCGCTGATCTTTTTTCTTTACCATCGTCAGTATTGTGGCGATGGCTACGGTTTCACCGGTCTCGTCATACACATCTACCAGCCATTTCACGATGCCTTTCGCTATGTCTTCTTCTGTTCTCTTTTCCTGATCTACTTTTTCCTTCACAGTGAGGCGCACGCCTATCGTAGCGCCGGGATATACAGGTTTGGTAAAACGGCATTCGTCTATGCCATAGTTTAGCAATACCGGTCCTTTTTTGGCATCGACAAAAAGTCCTGCTGCCTTTGAAAGAATAAAATATCCATGGGCCACGCGCCGTTCAAAAATGGTTCCTTCCAGCGAGGTGGCGTCCATATGTGCATAGAAATTGTCGCCGCTTACGTTGGCAAAATTGGTGATGTCAGTTTCTGTTACCGTGTGTTTGGCGGTCGTTACCGTATCGCCAACTTCGAGGTCTTCAAAATGCTTGCGGAAGGGGTGTATTTCGGTTTCGTTTTGTTGCCCTCCCTGCTGGTAGACATGGGTGACGCGCGAAAGTGTGGTCGGCGAACCCTGTATAGCTGTGCGTTGCAGATAGTGTAATACCCCGCGTTTTCCGCCCATTTCTTCACCGCCACCCGCGCGGCCGGGTCCACCATGCACGAGCATGGGCATCGGCGATCCATGTCCTGTACTTTCTTTTGCGCATTCTCTGTTCAGAATAAGTATTCGTCCGTGCGTAGCGGCTGTTCCCAACACAAAATCGCGGGCTACATGGTCATCGTGTGTTACGATAGAACATACCAACGATCCCTTGCCCAGCTTTGCCAGTTCCATGGCTTCATCAAGTTGATGGTAGGGCATAATGGTAGCCACCGGACCGAAAGCTTCGATATTGTGACAGTCGAGTTTGTTGAACGGATCGTCGTTGAAAAAGACAATGGGTGGAAGGAATGCTCCTTTCTCTTTATCGGCGCCCACTACTTCAAATTTTTCCAGATCGCCAATGACAATTTGTTGTGATTGGGCAAAGTGCTGTACTTTTTCACGCACTTCATTGCGCTGCGACTGGCCTGCGAGCGGCCCCATACGCACACCTTCTGTGCCGGGGTTACCAAGGGTAGTGCCTTTCAGTCTTTTACCTAAGGCAATCTGCACGTCTTCTACCTTGTCCGCCGGCACCATGATGCGGCGGATTGCCGTACATTTTTGTCCGGCTTTGGTTGTCATTTCCCGCACCACTTCTTTGATGAAAATGTCGAACTCGGGCATATCCGTGGTTACGTCAGGACCGAGGACGCAGGAGTTGAGCGAATCTGCCTCCATGTTGAAAGGTACGGCCTCAGAAATGATACGCGGGTGGGACTTCAGCTTACGCCCGGTGTCTGCAGAGCCGGTGAATGTTACTACATCCTGACTTTCTACGGTTTCGAGGATGGTACGGGCCGACCCACAGATAAGCTGCAGAGAGCCTTCCGGCAAAATATTCGATTTTATGATCTCTTCAAATACGGCTTCGGTAAGGTAGGACGTAAGTGTTGCAGGCTTAACGATTGCCGGTACTCCCGCCAATAAATTCACGGCTATTTTTTCCAGCATCCCCCATACCGGGAAGTTGAAAGCGTTGATGTGAATAGCGACACCTTCGCGTGGCACCATAATGTGATGGCCAATGAAGGTGTTATTCTTCGAAAGCCTGATGGCATCTCCATCCACATAATACCTTTCGTTAGGAAATTGCCGGCGAAGACTTGCGTTGGCAAACAGATTTCCGATACCCCCTTCAATATCTACCCAGCTATCGGCACGTGTAGCCCCCGTGTGTGCACTGATTTCGTAGAAATATTCTTTGCGTTCCAGCAGATACATGGCCAGAGCCTTCAGCATTCTTCCCCGCTCATGAAAGGTGAGTTTTCTCAGCGCGGGTCCGCCCACCTTGCGTGCATAATGCATCATAGCACCAAAGTCGAGACCTTCACTGCTGGCAGTATAAATAGGATCGCCGGTAATGGCGTTATAGAGCACATCGCCCTCTTTATCGGCGGTTACCCATTTGCCTTCTGCGTAGTTTTTTAATTGCGTCAGAGCCATAAAACAGTTTATTTATAAGACAGTTCCGTCCTTGAATTCTTTAATTGCGCAAAATAACGGTTTTGGGGTTAACGATTAAAATCGGTGGGCGGTTGTCTCGGGCAAGCTTAGCGTTTGCTTGCCGTGCACAGAGGCTTTCTACCTTTCTATTTTTCGCTACAGCTTAGTTGTCGGGTTGGGTCGTACCCAAGGCTATGCCGGAAGTTGAATTTAAACCGGTATTTTGTGCGTTTAATGCTGCCCACTGTAACCTGGCGATGATCTCTGAAAAAAGAACAAATCTATACGACCGGCTCTTTGATTGCCTTGCTCTGTTCCTTATCGCCGCAGGCATACTGTTGCGTATAGCCGTTTTTTTGCAAAATCGAAATCTTTTTATTGATGAGGCCAATGTGGCCCGAAACATTTTTGAGCGTAATTTTTTGCAACTCGCTACGCCGCTCAGCTACGAACAGTATGCCCCTCCGGTTTTTCTGTGGATGGTTAAGCTCTCCAGCTTTTTTTTCGGATATGGAGAAATGGCGCTGCGGCTCTATCCGCTTCTATCCTCTTTTGCTGCGCTCATTTTGTTTTTTCTCATACTCAGGCAGTTAGGTTTGACAAGAACGCTCTGGTACCCTCTGGCTTTGATGGTCGTAGGATACCTCACCATTCGTTATGCTACCGAGCTGAAGCAGTATATGAGCGATGAGACCGTAGTGCTCGGTCTGCTCTACCTCGCCCTGCGTATCGATTTGTTTAAGCTGTCGGAAAAAAGATTTTTTCTGATCTGGCTCGGCGCAGGTTCGTTAGCAATATGGGCGGCTATGCCCGCCGTTTTTGCTTTGGCGGGCGTGGGTGTTTACTATATATGGCCTTGCCTTGTCCGAAAAGACAGAAGAAAGCTTTTCCTGATGCTGGCGATCGGGGTTGCCTGGTTGCTTCAGTTCATTCTTTATTATTTTCTTATTCTTCGGCCGCAGATAGAATCGAGCTATCTGCAAAATTTTCACCAGGATTATTTTCTGTATGCACTGCCCGATAGCAAGGCCGAATGGAAACATAACTGGAACCGTATTAAAGAACTGATTGAGGAAGCCGCCGGATATGAAGTGCATTTATTTTACTTCCATCTCGTTTGCATGATCATCGGTGTCGGTGCGGGGATATACAGGTTGCGGGAGAAGACGATGCTTTTTGTAGTGCCCCTGGCAGCAGTACTTTGCGCTGCAGCGCTCAATCAATATTCGCTTATTCCCAGGGTGGCCTTGTTTACGGTGCCGCTATTGCTTGTTTTATTGGGGCTGGGTCTGGATGTTCTTTGCAGAGCCAATTACCGCCTGATGCCCCTTGTTTTCCTGCCGGTAGGGTTTTATGGCGTTTATGCTTTTAGCAGTGTAAAAATGGCTTGGCAACGATTTGAGAGCGAGGAAATCACCGATGCCATGAGTTTTGTCATTGATCATCAAATCAACCACGGGAAACAACTGTATGTGAGTATAGGAAGTCAGCCCGCATTTATTTATTACACCCAGATACACCCTGATAATTCGCGATGGGAGCGGCTAAAAGACGCACAAACCCCCAACTGGGATGCCGACTATGCCAACATCGGCAGGCAATCCGACTCCGTATTTGCCTGCATTTTTACGAGTATCAGTATCAAAGAGCTCAAAGAAAAAAGGCAGGCTTTGAGTCAACTTAACCGACCGATAGCGAGCCTTGAGAAGCAGGGTTGCTATGTATATCTCTACCATAAAAGATAGCAGAAAGCTGATGCATCTGCGGGAGGCACGATAGTGTTCGGCCTTCACAAGCCTCCGGCGTCATATTCTTGTCCCTAAACGCTTTTAGAAATAGCGAAAACAAAGCCTTTTGCAGACTTTGGTTTCATCTGTGAGCGTACCTGTTTTTTAGTTCAGTTTTCGGATTTCCGGCTTTGGCACAACTGTAGGTTTTTTTTGAGTCAACCCTCCATGAGCTTAGTTATGCGGCTCAATACCAAACTGCCTGAGATGATGCCAGGCATGTTTATACAACAATTGAATAGACATGCCATAATCCAATTCTCCGAAAAAAGGATTCATCACGTATTTTTTCTTTTCGGAGTCGAAGCTGTTGAAAAAATTAGTGAGCTCTTCATGCAGCCATAATATAGCCTCGCGAACGGATGAAAGCCTTGCCGGCACAGGATCGTCGGGCAGAAGGCTGTTGGGCGTATTGGGTTTAAAGTCCCTTTCACTTTTCAGGAAATCCTGCATTTTTTCCAGGCGGTCTTCAGCGGTAACGAGTTCTTGCGGCGGATTGCCATAGGCCATAGCAACATAGTCGGCCATATGCTCGATCATTTGCTGCACATTCATTTTTCCCCATTGTGCCGGGGTATCTGCCGAAAGTCGCTGGAGCAAGGGAATATATTCCTGTTTCAGGAAGCGTGCCTTTTTGGATAACTGTATCATTGGATCAGAGTAGTTGTTTAATGAGTGATTCCTGTGTAATTCCTTCTGCTTCTGCCTTGTAGTTCCGTACTACGCGGTGCCGCAGTACCGAAAGTGCCATGGCTTTCACGTCCTCAATATCGGGAGAATATTTTCCATTTAAAAGCGCGTGGCATTTTGCCCCAAGGATCAGGTACTGCGATGCTCTTGGACCTGCGCCATAGGCTATATATTGCTTTGTAAGCTCCGGGGCAGTATTGTTTGCGGGCCTTGTTTTGTGCACAAGGGCTACGGCATATTCAAATACATTGTCGGGCACAGGCACCTTCCTGATGAGCTCCTGGAAGGCTATGATCTCTTCTGCCGATAGATTTTTTTCGAGGCTTGGGCGCTGTGAACCTGTGGTGTTCTTCACTATCCTGACTTCCTCCTGAAAACTTGGATAATCGAGTGTGATCATGAACATAAAGCGGTCGAGCTGGGCCTCGGGTAGCGGATAGGTACCTTCCTGTTCTATGGGGTTTTGGGTGGCCAGCACAAAGAAGGGAGCGGGAAGCTGATAGATCTGGCCGCCTGTAGTTACGTTTCTTTCCTGCATGGCCTCAAGTAGCGCAGCCTGTGTTTTCGGGGGCGTCCGGTTAATCTCATCGGCCAGAATGATATTGGCAAAGATGGGGCCTTTGATAAAGCGGAACTGACGGTTTTCATCCAGTATTTCAGCGCCCGTGATGTCGCTGGGCATCAGATCCGGAGTAAACTGAATGCGCTTGAAGGAAAGATGCAGCACATCGGCCACCGTTTTTACCAGCAGGGTTTTAGCCAGCCCGGGCACGCCTACCAAAAGGCTGTGGCCATTGCAGAGTATGGAAATAATCAGTTGCTCAACTACATCATGCTGTCCTACAATTACCTGTCCTATTGTTGATTTTATCGATTCAAACTTTGTTCTGAGGGCTTTTGCCGCTTCTATATCCGAGGTGTTCGTGTGCATGTTTCAGTTGTGTAAAAAGCCCTGATCGGGCTTCTGTCAAGTTTCAAAATTGAAGGATCAAAACCGAATCAAGTTCTATTATTTTGTGAAAACTAACAAAACATTTCGGTGGATATCACAATAAGAGAAGCGCAACAATCTGTAGATCGCTGGATCAGGACGACCGGGGTTCGCTATTTTAACGAGCTCACAAACCTTGGAATCCTGATGGAAGAAGTGGGCGAGCTATCGCGTCTGATGGTGCGGAAGTATGGAGAGCAATCCTTTAAAGAAAGCGAAAATAACCCCGATATGGAGGACGAAATGGCGGACGTGCTTTGGGTGCTTCTTTGCCTGGCCAATCAAACCGGTGTAGATCTCACCGATGCCCTTCAAAAGAATTTTCAGAAAAAGACCAGCAGAGACCGCACAAGGCATCAGGACAATGAAAAACTGAAGCCCCGGTAGATCCCTGGCAATAAGATGACAATAGATGTGGGCAATATTCTCTATATTGGCTGAAAATTTTCTTAAAAAATGAAAAAAATTTACTCAGTGCTTGCCCTTGCTGTTGGGCTTTCTGTTTCTTCCCAAGCTCAGCGTTTGGTTGACCTTCAGGTGACCATGTCGGCGCCCACAACGAACGCAACGGTTACATCGGGCCAGTCTTTCAACACTACTTTTGTCGTAAAAAACGTGGGCTCGGTGAGTCTCAAAACGACAGATACCGTTCTCTATGGATTTGCAGTTGATAACTCTCTGTTGCAATTTAATAACGGTGGTCAAACCTTCACCGCTTTTGGCCGCTCGGGTAAAGCGCTCGCACAAAACGACACCATGATGTTCAATATCAGTCTGACCATCACATTCGCTTCTACACTTAACGGTACTCACAATTTTTGCGTAGTAGCGGTGCCAAGCAACCACAGCGCTGACTCAGTAAGAGATAATATCACCAATAACAACCAGGGCTGTGCGAACGTCAACTTTGTTGGTGGAACAACCGGTATCAATGATCTTTCAGCTACCCTCAATGAGTCTGCAGTAACCAATGTATATCCTAACCCGGCAACGACTCAGGTAGCGTTTGATGTGCACATGGATGGTAACGACAATGTGAGCCTGCGCATCTTTGATCTCACAGGCAGAGTGGTGTACGAAGAAAACAAAGGTCGTTTTACAAGGGGCAATCACTCCATAACCGTGAACACCGCCAATTATGTTCCTGGGTTGTACTTCTATCAGGTTCAAATGGGCGAAAAGGTAAGCACTGGTAAATTTACAGTAGCTAAATAGTTATAGAGCCTGATATAAAAAAAGAGAAGCGGTTGCGTGGTGCAGCCGCTTCTCTTTTTTATGTGTATGAAGTAGTGTTATTTCACAATGCTGAATACGCTGGCTATGCCATCGCCTTCGGATGTCCGTACGGTGTACAGGTAGTTTCCGGAGGCTAATGCAGCCGTATTAACAGGGATGAGAGTAACACCTGCGCCTGCATTTTCGGATATCGTTTGCAAGATATGGCCGTTCATGTCGGTGATCTGTACCGTAACGATTGTCGCTGTTTCCAGGCTCAGTTTTACGTTCATGCGATCTTTTGCCGGATTGGGATAGCTTCCGAAAAAGGACAGATTATTTTTCACCACCGGATGAACTGATACCGCCCCATGAATTTTTACGATGGGTAAAATGTAAAAGTTATGCGCCATTCCCGAGTTGTCGAACCATTCATCATGCCACTTGCCGTCGGTCCAACGCACCGCATTTTGAACATTTATTATGGTATCTCCTCCTGAAGGCATCCAGGTCCAGCTATTGCGATTGCCGTCTTTGGTATAAACCAGACCAATGGTATCGCCGGCCAGATTCGAAGCGTTGTAGTACATTTCATAACCTACAAAAAAGGAGTCGGTAAGCACTGCGGAGGGTGTAGCGAAAAGGAAAGCCTTTACGGTATCCTGCATGCTGTTGATGCCGAGATTTTTTAACCATACACTGCGCGATGCAAGTACATTGACACCAGGGAAACCGTTGTAAACAAAGTTTCCGTCTCTTTCCGGACTTCCCTGATCGTAGGCTTTCAGCGTTACCGTGGCGGTGGTAGATGGGTTAACGGTACCGGTGAAGTAGGTTACCACACCGAGTATCTGCACGGCGCTGTCTGCAGGGTTGAAATCGTAACGTTCGGCAAATCCGTTATCTCCATAGCTGTTATTTCCTGAAGTGTAGCCATCGTCTGGATACGAAAGGATGGTAAGCGTATCATTGCTGCTGATATTCGATAATATCAGGGTGTCGCCTACGCCGGTAGTTTTTGCAGCGGGCATCGTGCTGCTGTTGAATTGTTTTTGAGACGCGTGGGTCCTGGTCTTGTCTTTCTTCGCAAAGCTGGTGAAACAGGTGGTCACCGCGAGGGTAAAGAGTAGTGTTTTTTGCATGGTCTTTATAGTTTTAAAAAGAGCGCGAAGCTATGTGCGTTTTCCGTTACGGACAAATAGAATATTGCCGATTTGTAAGTGGATGGTTTGTCTTCTACATCGGGGTTTGCCCGTACTTTTGCACACGGAAGGCGCGTTGCTCATTCCTGGCTCATCACGCCCTCCCGACAGTACATTATTTACGCTAAACCACAGGTGCATCAGGATGATTTTTTCTTCGAAGTTGATTGAAGACGCGGTTCAGGAATTTTCCCGGTTGCCGGGCATTGGTAAAAAGACGGCTTTGCGGATGGTATTACACCTCATGAAGCTGGATACGTTGCAGGTGGATGAGTTTGCCGGCGCGCTTACCCGTATGCGGCACGGTATTCGTTTTTGCAAAGAGTGTCATAATGTGTCTGATGGCGATACCTGCACCATCTGTGCAAACCCCGGTAGAAATCGTATGCAGGTATGTGTGGTGGAAAATATTCGTGACGTCATCGCCATTGAGAGTACGCAGCAATACAGCGGTCTGTATCATGTGTTGGGTGGTATTTTATCGCCGATCGATGGTATTGGCCCCGAGCAGTTGAATATCGTTAGTCTGCAAAGCCGCGTGCAGACTCATCAGATTGATGAACTGATAATGGCGCTGAGCCCTACCATAGAAGGCGATACCACGGTGTATTATATTGCCCGGCAGCTTAAAGAATGTCCGGTAAAGATCACAACCATTGCCAGAGGCATCTCCTTTGGCGGTGAGCTGGAGTATGCTGATGAAATGACGCTGGCTCGCTCCATTGCACGACGACTGCCAATCGATAATTATGTGAATCTGCACAACTCATAAATCACGGTAAACGTACTTCTCCCTCAAACACAAACGCAGCAGGGCCGGTTAGCCACACATGGGTCATCAAGCCAGTGGCTGTACGTTCGAACTTCACTTCCAACTGGCCGCCAGGTGTAACGACAGCCGTTTGGTATAGCCCGGGCTCTTCCGGTGCTGTGGCCATTGCCGCGGCCGTCACTCCTGTTCCACAGCTCAGGGTTTCGTTTTCTACACCTCTTTCATAAGTACGTACTTCTATGTGGGATTTATGTAGCTGCACGAAATTTACATTAATGCCATCGGGCTCGTATTCCTTCCGGTGTCTTAAGGCACGTCCGAGTGATACAACGTCCAGTTCCTTTACCGCATCCACTATATGTATCAGATGCGGAGAGCCAGTATTGAGTACTGTTTCTGCTGCCGACTTCTTCATCTCCGAAACATCGGTCATGCTGAGGCTTACCCTGCCGTCATCAAGTATCCTTGCGAAGTGCGCTCCGTCTATGGCCACAAACCGTGCTTCGTTTTTCAGGATGTCCAGCTTTGCTGCAAAGGCAACAATGCACCGGCCTCCATTGCCACACATTGTGCTTTCGTTACCATCGGAATTGTAATAAACCATGCGAAAGTCAAAGCCCTCTTCGTTCGTGAGCAGCATCAATCCATCCGCGCCAATGCCCAGGTGCCGGTTGCATAGCCAGGCTATATGGTCTCTGTTCAGCATTATTGCGCCCGCCCGGTTGTCGAGCAAAATAAAATCGTTTCCGGTTCCCTGATATTTATAAAAATGGATGTTCATGAGCCTTATCGGTTACCAAAATATTGTTCGGCGCGCGAGCTTGCTGCATCTGTGCTGGCTCCGTTTAGAAAAAGTTGTGCACGCCAGTTCCGGTTTCTTATGTCGCCGGTCACTGTGCTGTGGAGCAGTTTGTAGTCGTTGCTGATAAGGCCTGGTTTATAAAAAAGAAACAGCGCATTAGAGGCATGAGGCAGCGAGTTGTATTGCCACACTTCGTAAGGATAGGCATTGCTTTCGTTGTTCACCACAATGCGTTCTGTGGGGGCTCCGTAGCGCAGATACAACATGCCTCGGTCGCTCTCGTAGCCTAGCAGCATCGACGATCCAAATAGTTTGTTTACTTCTTTCACCTTTTCAGCATAGGCTTTCCAGCTTCGCTCCGGGTCGGTCTTGTCGCGCTTTAGCCAGAAGTTGTAAATGAAATATCGGGAATAGGTGTCGTCCGGATTCCGGATAAAGGAATTGATGGCGGCCCGTTCATTGGGTTCGGCTATCGGTATCAGCATTTTCAGGATCGCCCTAATTTGTGAAGGCGTATATTTCACGACAAAGGTCTTATTCAGGTTGACGTATTTTGAGGGTTCCGTGCCCTGATTACTGTCTTTGCTGGCAATAGGTTCGTATGCCACCGGCTTAGTATTCATCAACTGAAAAAACAAGCTTTTCGCCGCCAGCTTTTTATGATCGGTGTCTTCGATGCTTAGGTTCAGGTAATAGTTTCCTGAGGGCAAAGTATGCAGGGCAAATTTCCCTTCCAGTATCTGCAGCGCACCTGGGTCTTTCATCGTATCCGTTTGCAGCAAATTATGCATGGGCAGGTCAAAGGGCCTTTGCGAAATATAGCTTCGGCAGATGATCATGGGCTCGGTTTCTTCTGCAGGCTGATAGAATTCTGCGTAGTAATGAAGCGACTTTCTTTGTTCCGGAAAAAAATTGGTGCATAGCGGAATTTGCAGAACCCCGTTTCTCGAAAAGATATCCGTTTGAGTGGCGTTGATAATGGTGTCCACCAACTGTATGTCACTCAGTGTGGGATGAATGACGGGCTCGACAGTGAAGCTATCGTTAAAGGTGTAAGGCAAACTGCTGTTCATGGTGTCCGTCAGTACAATCTGCAGCGTGTATCGGCCAGGTTTTACGGAGTAGCGTTTCAGGTCTATGATGTTTTGCTGATAAAGCATCCGGCCATCGGTTTGGGGCTGCGTTACCAGCAGATAATGGTCTTCATGAACCACGCCTGTATCCGTGGCAATCGTGATGTCGGTGCGTATGCTCGATCTGAACGAACCCTCTTCCTTTTTAAACAGAAGCGACTGTGGATCTATCTGCCAATAGGCTTCTATATAGGGAGAGAAGCCTGCAGCCGACGGCGCAAAAAATAGGTTTCGCGTAACTACTGCCTGCACTGCAAACACCGGTTTTGCGGCAAATATTCCGAGAATTAAAAGCAATGCAGCCGCACGGCGGGAGCTTTTCCAAGGGTACAATAACATCCGAAGCGAATTGGTCTGGCAAGATTTGCTCAGCTTTGCAAATTACTAAATCGCTATTTTCGGGCGGTATGGCTTTTGTTATAAGTTCTCTAATGCCGTTCCCCTGCATTTATTGGTGGTGTAAGATCTATCAATGCGAGGGCATCGTTTGGGATGTTCACGAACATTTTGAGAAGATGACTTATCGCAACAGGTACTACATTGCCGGCGCGGGTGGGCTTTTAAAAATGACCTTACCTATAGCGGGTGGCAGAGAGCACAAGTCTGCGATGAAAGAAACGTGTATTGCTACTTCAGACAACTGGCAAACTCAGCATTGGCGCACTATTCTTTCGGTTTATAATAATGCTCCCTACTTCGATTATTATGCCCCTTCTCTCGAGCATTTATTCTTAAACTCAAAACTCTCCCTCGCAGATTTCAACCTTGAGAGTTTCAATTGGCTGTGTAGTCAGCTCAATTTTTCAATAGAAAGCCATCAGAGTCAGACCTACGAAAAGAACTATGGCGAAAATTATTTTGATCTTCGTTTCCTCAGGCCGGGATTGGAACAATGCGATCATTGCGATTTTCCTCCCTATTATCAGGTATTTCAGGAGCGAACAGGTTTTCTCCCCAATCTTAGCTTGTTGGATTTGTTGTTTTCAGAAGGTCCTTACAGCTTGCAATGGATTAAAGAGAATGGAGAAAGTGTAATAAAGTGGGCGGAGCCTGAACTGCTGAAAAGCTAATTATTGTGCCCGGTCTTTACCGTGTTTTTTCATTTTCCACACACCGTACATGGCTTCTTTTACAATGCCCTTGGTCATCTTCGATTGTCCCTCGGTGCGGTCAATAAAGGTGATTGGAACTTCTTTGATCTTAAAACCAAGTTTCCATGCTCGATATTTCATTTCGATCTGGAAAGCATATCCAATAAACTTCACCTGATCGAGCGGGATGGTCTGCAACACTTTTTTGCGATAGCACACAAAGCCAGCAGTGGGATCTTTTACCGGCATGAAGGTGATAAACTGCGTGTACATCGCCCCCCCTTTAGAAATAAAAATGCGCTCCCACGGCCAGTTGACCACCTTGCCACCTTTCACGTAACGCGAACCTACAGCCACATCGGCGCCATGGGCACAGGCTTCAAAAAGTCGGAGCAGGTCGTCGGGGTTGTGAGAAAAGTCAGCGTCCATCTCGAAAATGTATTCGTAGCCTTGCTCCAGCGCCCATTTGAAACCCAAAATATAGGCAGTGCCGAGTCCCTGTTTGCCTGCACGCTCCTTAAGATGTAATTGACCGGGAAAAGATTGCTGAAGATTTTTTACGATCACTGCTGTGCCATCCGGAGAGCCGTCGTCAACGATGAGGATATGAAAATGACCCTGCAAGGAAAATACCTTGCGAATGATCTTTTCAATATTCTCCTTTTCATTGTAGGTAGGAATGACAACAAGCTTATCCAAGTCAGGTGCAGATTAAGGCATCCAAAATAGTAAATATTGCGGAACGGAACGTTAAATGTGTACCGTCATCACATAGTGTTAACGAACGAGTGAGAGGCCTGTATTATTGTTTCAGACCGGTTTTGGCAAGTTTCATCCGGTTAAGGATCTCAGAGATTTTCTGCTTGGTATGCAGGGAGAAATCTGCTTGCATCATCCAATCATAGTACTGCGGTTCGGCGTTGAAAATATCTTCCACACGTTTGCCCTTGTGTTTCCCGAAGTTGAATACCGGATGACCCTCGCGCACCACTATGCGTCGGGCATAGTCAATATATTCTTCACCGCCTGTAAATCCATGTAGCGATTTTACATCGTTTTGCAAATCGGTATAGCGATCGAGCTGCGCTTCCAGCACTTCTATTGTAGCCAGCACGTCTGCCTCTGCACTGTGAGCGTTTTCGAGCTTTTTGCTGCAATAAAAGTTGTAGGCGGCGCTCAGCGATCGGCTTTCCATCTTAAAGAATACCTGTTGCACATCTATCATGTGTCGCTCGGTAAAGTCCACATTGATACCTGCACGCAAAAACTCTTCAGCCAGCAGCGGTATGTCAAATTTTGCGCTGTTGTATCCGCCCAGGTCACAGTGTTTCATCCACTCGTACAAGCCATGGGCAATCTGTTTAAAGGTCGGCGCATCTTTTACGTCGTGATCATAAATGCCATGTATGGAAGAAGCTTCTGCCGGAATAGGCATGCCCGGATTCACTCTTTTCTTATAGATATCTCTTGTGCCGTCGGTCTTCAGCTTCACCATGGCAATTTCCACAATGCGATCTTTCGCGTGGTCAACGCCGGTGGTTTCCAGATCGAAAAAAATGATAGGTCTTTGGAGCGCGAGCTGTGCCATGAGGGAGAACTTTAAATGATGTGCGAACTTACATTTTTCCAGTCAATTCCGTCGAAGGTTCCTGAGCTCATCAGCAGCAGGCAAACGGGTTTTTCCGATTTTTTAATGAGGTTTTTTATCGTCTCTTCCAGCTCTTCCTTCTTGTCTTCTACTTTCAGGTCTTCGCGGTTGAAATAGTTAAAGACGGTCGCATTGTCGAGCTCCGGCAAACCTTTGAGCGATAGCGCATGATGGCTAAAATACACGATAGCTTTGTCTGCCGCGTTCATGCTGCCTTTATACTCCGCAAGGAATTTTTCATTCAGGCTGCTGTAAGTATGCAGTTCAAAGCAGGCTATAAGTTCGTGTTGTGGGTAGGCTTCGCGTACAGCCTCCAGCGTAGCCTGCAGCTTGGATGGAGCATGGGCAAAGTCGCGGTAGGCAACTATATTTTCTTCCTCAAAAATTTTCTCCATTCTTCGTGCTGCCCCTGTAAAATCAGCGAGCGCTTCATAACATTTTTGCCGGGGCAATCCCATAGCTTCCGCCACAGCCACAGCCGCTTGCAGGTTAATGAAATTGTGCCGACCGAACACCGCCATTTTCACTGCTCCGTTGTCCGTTTCCACAAAGGCTTCGCCATTTTCGTAAAGAAAAGCGGGCAGCCGATACGGAATGGCGTTGAGGTGGTTTGCAGATTTACCCACGATGCGCACTACTTCACTGTCTTCCGCATTGTAAAAAAGTGTAGCACCGGGTTGCATGCCTAGCAGATATTGTTCAAACTGACTGCAATAATTTTCATAGGTGGGAAACACGTTGATATGATCCCAGGCAATGCCGTTGAGTACGCTGATGTGGGGATGGTAAAAGAAAATTTTGGGTCGTTTTTCGATCACTGAAGCCGGATATTCATCGCCTTCCAGTACAATTGCCGGAGCATCGCTTAGCTGTACACTTTGTGCAAAACCGGGTACTTTGGCACCTACCAGGTAATCAAAGTTCTGCCCCGTTTTCCGGAGGATATGCATGAGCATTGACGTGATGGTTGTCTTTCCGTGGCTGCCGGCGATCACGACACGTCTTTTGTCGCGGCACACTTCATACACATACTGCGGGAAAGAAAATACGGGTATGCTTAGTTGCTGTGCACGAAGCAGTTCGGGATTATCTGCCTTCGCGTGCATGCCGAGGACTATGGCGTCAATACCTTCTGTTATTTTTTCCGGAAACCATCCCGTAGCTGGAGGAAGGATGCCTGCCGCTTCCAGATTGGTTTTCGCCGGGTCGTTGATTTCGTCATCACTTCCGGTTACCCTATTGCCTTGTCTCAGTAATGCGAGCGCCAGTTGATGCATGATGGCGCCACCTATTGCTATAAAGTGTATATGCTTCATTAATTTTTCTTAGCTTTACAAATCTATCTAAGAGGTTTTATAGTTTGCAAAAATGTCAATCAATAATATGAAAGCAATTTCCACATTTCGTCGCGTTGTACCTGTGTTGGCGGTAGTAGCCCTGGCAATGCTTGCTTCCTGTGCATCCAACAAGAAGTATGGCTGTCCCAATAAGCTTCAGATCACTCACGTTCTTCGATAATAAACTGATTTTTAAAAGCCAATCTGAGGTTGATAAGCAATTATCAACCTTTTGTTATTTAGTGTTTGGTGATGATGACCGTGTTTTTTGCTAATCAATAATCGAACTTTGCTCCATGATCGTTGATACTACCTACTACGAACGCTGTATCAATACGCTTGAGAAAGCATATGGTCTGCTACTAAAGGCAGATACCGGGAATATTGATTACGATATGTACCGTTCGGCTTGTGTCAAGGAATTTGAAATTATACTGGAACAAAGCGGAAAGCTTCTGCGAAAGGTTTTAAAACCGTATTCACATTCCTCCAGGGCAGTGGACAGGCTTTTTTTTAATGATGTATTTCGACAAGCTTCTTTGAGGGAAATTATTACAACGGAAATGTGCGAACATTTTCTGGAATACCGCGAGAACCGAAATAATACTGCCCACGATTACGGAGTAGATTTTGCAGAAGAGACGCTTCTTTTGCTTCCTCGATTTATTGAAGATGCCCGCGTTTTTGCGGAAGCCATTAAAAAGCAAAACCATGCTGCTGAGGGAGAAAGATCGTGAACGCCTGACTCAATTCTTTTCAGAGTTGCAGATACCGGTGGAAATCTGGGCTTATGGCAGCCGGGTAACCGGAGAAGCACACGAAGGCAGCGACCTCGACCTTGTCATTCGTACGGCTAACCTGCAAAAATTACCACTGGACATTTTACTGGACTTGCAGGGAAAAATTCAGCGTAGTACCATTCCCATCATTGTAGAATTATTTGATTGGGCAAGATTGCCCGAGTCTTTTCATGCGAATATTGAAGCGCAGCATGAAGTTCTGTTTAGCAATATCGTTTAGCGACTGATGCTATCCTGAGCGAAAAGAATTCCCTACGTGCCATTTCCCTTTATCCTCCTCTAACTTAATCGAAGAATCATCTCGGGGCTTATATTGATTTTTTTGTTTTTACGGATTATATTGTAAGTGAATAAAAAAAGCGATATGGACACGAATAGAAAATATGTTGCGCTGGTAACAGGCGCCACCGGCGGACTCGGCACTGCCATCTGCAAGCGCCTGGCAGATGATGGCTTTCATGTAATAGCCAATTACAACAACAAAGAGAAGGCAGAAAAATGGCGGGAAAAAATGAAAGGAGAAGGCTATGATTTTGACATGCATCAGGCGGACGTAGGCGACTTTGAAGCCGTGGGTAAAATGATTAGTGATATTGAACAGTCCATTGGTCCAATAGATGTGCTGGTCAACAATGCAGGCATCACCCGCGATGGTCAGTTTAGGAAAATGAGCAAAGAAAATTGGGATGCCGTCATTCGCACCAACCTCGACAGCGTGTTTAATTGCACCCGCCATGTCATCAATCAAATGATGGATCGCAACTATGGTCGTATCATCAATATATCATCCGTCAATGGTCAGCGCGGTCAGTTTGGACAAGCCAACTACTCGGCTGCAAAAGCGGGCATGCACGGCTTTACTAAAACGCTTGCCATGGAGGTAGCGCGCAAGGGCATTACGGTTAATACCATTTCACCCGGCTATATTGCCACCGATATGGTTATGGCTGTAGCCGAAGAAGTGCGCAATAAAATAGTTTCTGAAATACCCGTGGGTCGCCTCGGCGGTACCGAAGAGATTGCACACCTCGTGTCTTTTCTGGCTTCTAAAGAAACGAGCTTTATTACCGGTGCTAACTACGCGATCAACGGCGGGCAGCACGTGTATTAATGCCTTGTTGCAAACTTATTTTTTCAAGCCGATTTCCCTCAGCCGCTCATCAAGGTATTCGCCGGCAGTGTAGTCTTCGTAAACTTTGGGATGTGCAGCATCGATGCAACTTTCCAGACAGGCGAGGCTCATACTGCTTTTGGGGTGCAGGAAAAAAGGGATCGAAAACCGTGACGAACCCCATTTTTCGCGCGGAGGATTTACTACCCGATGGGTGGTGGATTTAAGTCGGTTATTCGTAAGCCGTTGCAACATATCGCCTACGTTCACTACAATTTGTTCGGGCAGTGAAGTGACGCCAACCCATTCGTTCTGTTTTGTCAATATCTGCAAACCATCTGCGGATGCACCCACAAGCAAAGTGATCAGGTTAATGTCTTCATGCTGTTCCGCACGAATAGCAGACTGTGGCTCCTGGGTGATAGGCGGGTAATGAATGGCGCGCAGTATGGAATTTCCGTTGTGCACGTGCTCGTCAAAAAACTGCTCAGGAAGCCCAAGATATAGAGCGATGGCGCGCAGCAATGCAAAGCCCGACCGCTCAAAACCTTTGTATGCTTGCTCAAGTGTCGGCGCAAAACCCGGCACTTCATCTACAAAAACATTTTCCGGATACTGGTCTTTCACCGGGTCATCGTCTTCCACCACTTGTCCAAACTGAAAAAATTCTTTCAGGTCGGGAGCCTCATAACCTTTAGCATGTTCGCGACCAAAGGAAGTGTAGCCGCGTTGCCCGGCGAGTTCCGGAATCTCGTACTTCTCTTTAGTGGCAACCGGCAACGAAAAAAATTGCTGTACCTGATCATAAAGATCCGCAATCAATTCATCAGAAATACCATGATTTTTTACCGCTACAAACCCAACTTCTTCATAGGCTTTGCCCAGTTGCTGCACAAAATCTTTCTTTTGCTGTTCCGTGCCGTTTGTGAAGTGCGAGAGATCTACTACAGGTATCATAAGTGGGTGTTTTTTTCTGAAGAAATAAAGTTAGTTTACTTAAACGAGTAAGCCTTAAGGTATCGCATTTTGATACTGTTCCTTTCCGCTTCAATGAGGAAATATTCTTTGAAGCTGCTGTCGCTACCATGGTGAAAACCGATAATGTACGAATAGGGCGCTGTTCCTTTTTTTACTTCGGGAATGATGGGCTCGTCTGCCTTTGGCATGGTAATCTGCGTTGAGGCGTCATATTTACGATAGGTCACCAGCACCTCATATACGCCCTTGTCACTTTTGGGTGTGCTGATCACTTCCACCGAAAAATAGTGCTCATTGAGTTTATCGTTGATTCGTTGCCGTGCCGATGCTACGACCTTGTTTGGCGCAGGGGCTTGAGTTGCAGGAGCTTGCTCCGGTGTTGGAGGAGCAAGAGCGCTGTGGCGCGCTTCACGACAGGCAGAAAATAAACAAATAAGTAGCAGCAAACGGGCGTTCATAAGCGGCACAAAAATAGGGGCTGCGTTGGTACTAATCTCCGTTCCGCTATCTTTGGCAGCACAAAACATTTATCGCAGCAATGTCTTTACAACAGCAAATAGAAGCCGCATACAGCAACCGCGATTTACTGAAAGAATCCGCTTATCGGGACGCTGTGCGTGCGGTGATCGAAGAGGTGGATAAGGGAAGGCTTAGGGTGGCGCAACCCACTGAAACGGGCTGGGTAGTAGAACAATGGGTGAAGCAGGCAATACTCCTCTATTTTGCTATTCAACCCATGCAAACCTGGGATGTGGCGCCCTTTGAGTTTTATGACAAGATGCTCCTGAAAAAAGATTATGCAACCCTCGGTGTGCGGGCAGTGCCGCATGCCGTAGCGCGCTATGGCGCCTACCTTGCAAAGAATGTAGTGCTGATGCCCTCCTATGTAAATATTGGTGCGTATGTGGATGAAGGAACCATGGTAGATACCTGGGCTACGGTAGGCTCTTGCGCACAAATAGGCAAAGGCGTACATCTGAGTGGGGGCGTGGGTATTGGAGGCGTATTAGAGCCTTTGCAGGCAGCGCCCGTGATCATTGAAGACGGATGTTTTATTGGTTCACGCTGCATAGTTGTGGAAGGGGTAGTGGTGGAAAAAGAAGCGGTACTGGGTGCCAATGTGGTGCTAACGCAGTCCACAAAGATTATTGATGTAAGCGGTGCCGAGCCTGTGGAATACAAGGGGCGCGTGCCGGCGCGGAGCGTAGTGATACCGGGCAGCTATACCAAAAAATTTCCTGCCGGAGATTATCAGGTGAGTTGCGCGCTGATCATCGGACAACGAAAGCCTTCTACAGATTTGAAGACCAGTCTCAATGATGCACTAAGAGATTTCAACGTTTCGGTATAATATTTATTCGCAAAAGATTTCGTTATGTGGGCGCTTATATTGCAAATCAACCTGCACCTGCTCGAGCAGCGGCTGGGCAACGAACGTGTCTCGAATATTCTTTGGTGCGTAGGTATCATCTTCGCCACGCTTCTGCTCAAACGTCCGCTGTCGCGCTGGGTAGCAAAGTTGTGTGCCGTCATTGCCAACCGGTTCACCGACAAAAATCATGGAAGACTTTTTCAGGACCTTACCGTTCGTCCGCTCGAATGGTTGCTTCAAACCTTGCTTTATTATATCGCAGTCAACCAGCTAACCATTTTCCTTCGCCAGGTAGTATTTCGACGGCTACATGGCAGTCGTCTCACCATTGTACGGGTGAGCGACGTCGCCGATAAGATTTTTCAGTTCCTGCTTATTCTTTTTCTCACACTGGTCGTTTCCCGCATTGTGGACTTCATTTTTCAGGTACGGATCAGCAAGGCGAGGGCGGAAGATAACCGCGACCGCGAGCAATTATTTCCGCTGGTTAAGGAAGTGTTTAAAGTCATCTTTTGGACTATAGGCATTTTCTGGATCTTAGGAGATGTCTTCAACGTCAACATACCCGCGCTCATCACCGGGCTCGGCATTGGCGGTATCGCTATAGCGCTGGCTGCCAAAGAAAGCGTGGAAAATCTCTTTGCCGCGTTCACCATTCTGAGCGATAAACCCTTCAAGACCGGCGACGCCGTAAGGCTGGGCACATTTGAGGGTAGCGTTGAGCAAATCGGCTTCAGAAGTACAAGAGTCCGCAATGCCGATGGCTCGCTCTATATCATTCCCAATAAAACGCTGGTGAGCCAGAATCTCGAAAACCTTAGTCAGCGCGACACCCGAAAAGGGCGCATTGTGTTCTCGATAAAGTACGGTCTGTCGGAGCATGAACTTCGCACGCTTATCAAAGATTTGAAAGAAATGGTGCAGCAAACCCTGCATGTACAGGAACCTGTGGACGTTTTTGCGGATGCCTTTGGCGAAACGAGCTTCCAGCTTTCCATCAACTACCATTTGCCCGAACCCCTGGCTGAAGGCGCCCGTGCAGATGCCATCAGGCAGGAAATTGCTTTGCAAGCCTTCCGAATGATTTCTGATGCAACTAGGGCAGGAAATAGAGATGCAGTTGTTCAGGAGCCGTCCTCATCAAAACCGTTACCTGGCGACAACACTTAGGTCAGAGCAGCAAGACGGTGAGGATATAATCTGCAAATAAGATAAGGATACAGCTTACCACCACAGCGGTAGTTGAAGCTCTTCCAATTTCCAGCGCTCCACCTTTCACATAATAGCCGTAATAGGCAGGAATGGTGGAGATGATAAACGCAAACGTAAATGCCTTCATCATGGCAAAGAACAGATTGTAGGGAAGAAAGCCTTGCGTCAGCCCCTGTTGAAATTGTTCTTTCGACAAAATGCTGGAAAACATACCGGCAATATAGCCGCCCCAGATGCTGGTGGCGATAGAGATGATGATGAGGCAAGGGACCATGATCAATGCCGCTACAATCTTAGGGAGTACAAGATAGGTCTTGGTATTGATGCCCATAATCTCGAGTGCATCTATTTGCTCGCTCACCCGCATATTGCCCAGTTCCGAAGCTATCTTCGACCCCACTACACCCGCCAGCACAATGCAGACCACCGTGGGCGATAATTCCAGAATGGATGAATCCCTTACGATGCCGGCTATGACAGGCTTGGGCACCAGCGGGCTGATGAGCTGATAGGCGGTTTGCACCGTAAGTACCATTCCGAGAAAGATAGAGATGATGAGCACGATAGGGAGCGAGCGTATCCCGATATCGTTGCACTGTTCCATAAACTCTTTCCAGTACACCTGCCCGTTCTCCGGTTTTGAAAACGACCCTTTCAGCATCAACACAATTCTTCCAAAATGTTCCAGTACGTTCCTGATCATAAAAGACAAATGTAGGTATAACGCTAAATAAAAATTCGTACCGCAACGGCAGAGCTTTGTGCGCTGGCGCGGCAAAAGGGGCTACTTTTGCTTCCATTTTATCAGTATTATATCCGGCATGCACTACGTTTCGGCAGAAGAGATCAGCAAGAGTTATGGGGTGAAACCTTTGTTTTCAAAAATTTCCTTTCACATCAGCGAGGGAGATAAAATTGCGTTGGTAGCAAGAAACGGCAGCGGCAAAAGCACTTTGCTGAAAATACTTTCGGGAAGAGAAACGCCCGACGAGGGAAAGGTGTGGATACACAAAGATGTGACCGTTGCGCTTTTTGAGCAGGAACCAAAATTCAATGAAGCGTTGAGCGTGCTCGATAATATTTTTCACCACGATCATCCAGTCATCAATGCCATCAAGCATTATGAAGCGGTAAGTGAACAACACGATGCAACATTGCTGGGCGAAGCCATTGTACGCATGGACGAGCTCAATGCCTGGGATTTTGATGCGAAGGTGAAACAGATACTCGGCAAACTCAACATTCACCATCTGCAGCAGCCTGTTGTTACCCTTTCTGGTGGACAACGCAAAAGGGTGGCGCTGGCGCAAACGCTTATTGACATTGGTTTTGAGCACCGCCACGTCCTGCTCATTATGGATGAGCCCACCAATCATCTCGATGTGGAAATGGTGGAATGGCTGGAGCATTACCTCAATCAGGAGAAGATAACCCTGCTGCTGGTGACCCACGACCGCTATTTTCTCGATGCGGTGTGTGAAGAAATATGGGAACTCGAAGGAAGCGATCTGTACGAACATCGCGGCGACTATGAACATTTTCTCGAAAAGAAAGCCGCCCGTATTGAAAGTCAGCAGGCAACTATAGATAAAGCACGCAACGAATACCGGAAAGAGTTGGAGTGGATGCGCAAACAGCCCAAAGCGAGAACTACCAAAGCGCGCAGCAGAGAAGACAATTTCTATAAGGTAGAAGCTGTGGCAAAGCAGCGTATTGTGGACAATGATATAGCGCTGCAGATGAAGATGAATCGACTGGGCGGTAAAATTGCTGAACTCAAAAAAGTTTATAAGAGCTTTGGTGACAAGGTGATATTGAAGGGGTTTGATTACACTTTCAAAAAAGGAGAACGTATTGGCATTGTGGGGAAAAATGGAGCCGGAAAATCAACTTTTCTCGAAATGCTACAAGGCCATGTGACGCCCGACAGCGGGAAGATCAACATTGGCGATACCGTAGTGTTCGGCAATTTTTCGCAGCAGGGTCTTGAGATCAAAGAAGATGTAAGGGTGATCGAATACGTTAAGAATATTGCCGAAAGTTTTCCGCTTGCCGGCGGTGGCAGTCTGAGTGCTGCGCAGTTTTTACAGCTTTTTCTCTTTCCTCCCGATCAGCAATATACTTATCTCTCGCGCCTGAGCGGTGGCGAAAAAAAGCGGCTTCAGTTGCTCTCTGTGCTGTTTAGGAATCCGAATTTCCTGATTCTTGACGAACCTACAAACGATCTCGACCTGCCGACGCTGTCTGTTTTGGAAGATTTTCTGAGTGAGTTTCCTGGATGCCTGCTCATCGTATCTCACGATCGCTATTTTATGGATCGGCTGGTAGATCATTTGTTTGTTTTCGAGGGCGAGGGAGTGGTGCGCGATTTTCCGGGAAACTACAGCCAATACCGCTTACAACAAAAGGCAGAAACTGCAAGGGCGTCTGCCGTCCCCGCCAAACCGGATACTTCAGAAAAGCCGGCGGCGAGCGCACAAAAACAGCGTAAGCTCTCTTACAAAGAGCAGCGCGAATTTGAAGCACTCGAAAAGGAAATACCTGCACTTGAAAAGGAAAAGCAGGAAATAACAGAGAAAATGAGTGCCTCCGGACTGCCCTATGAACAATTGCAGGAGCTTAGCGCCAGAATAACGGAAGTAACCGCCTTGCTGGAAGAAAAGGAACTGCGCTGGCTGGAGCTCAGCGAATATGTTTAAGGGAGGGAGAGCCTGCAGAAGCATCAAGGAATATTTTCCGGGCGTTGATTTTCTGCACATTCTTCTGATTAACTTCGGGAAAAAATCAAAAAATAATTTTTATGAGAATTGTAAAAATGTCTCTGCTGGCGCTTACGGCTGCAGTGTGCACGGTTTCCACATGGGCCCAGTCTGCCGAAGAAGTAGTGAAGAAACATCTGGAATCTATTGGTGGTGAAAAAAACTGGAAAGCACTTGAGTCTATCAAAATGACGGGCAGCATGTCGGTACAGGGAATGGAAATACCCCTTGATATTTCGGCCATTAATAAAAAGGGCTGGCGTATGGATATGAAGGTGATGGACATGAACAACTATCAGATCGTAACCGACAAAGGTGGCTGGGTATATTTTCCTATACAGCAACAAACGGCACCAGAGCCAATGCCGGAAGAGATGGTAAAAACTCTGCAGAAGCAGCTCGATATTCAGGGAGCTCTGGTAGATTATAAAGCCAAGGGAAACAAACTGGAAGTAGTGGGCAAAGAAGAGCTGGACGGTGTGGCCGTAGTAAAATTGAAAATGACAAGCAGCGACGGTAGCGAGCAGTTCATGTATTTCGATGCAAAAACGTTCTACCTTCTGCGCGAGTCCAGCAGTGTTAGTACAGAGCAGGGTCCACAGGAGCTGGTAACAAACTTCAGCAACTATAAAGCGTTGCCGGGCGGGTTGGTTATGGCTATGACCATTGATTCACCTCAGGGTCCTATCACTTTTAGCAGCATCGAAGTAAATCCAAAACTCGACGAGGCACTCTTTGCTCCCTCCAACTAATCTGTTGTTATGAGTTAAAGAAAAAAGGCGCGGAGCGATCCGTGCCTTTTTTCTTTGAAAATAGTTCGTCTATTCGCCGCTGTCTGATTTAGAAAGCTCATCGAAATCAAAAACAAGTGAGAAACGGAATGTATTGGACAACGGATTGCGGTTGATACCACTGCCCGAGGGAACGAGGTATGAACCATTGAGTGTGAATACGTTTAGCTTAACGCCAACGCCTACTGTAAGGTATTTACGATTGCCCTTAGTCTTGTCTTCGTAGAAATAGCCCGCACGCACAGCAAATTGGTTCTGATACCAGTATTCTGCACCTACGGAGATTTGAAACTCGCGTAGTTCTTCACTGAAGCCGCCGGGGGCATCGCCAAAAGAGCCGAGCATACCGGATACTACTGATTTTTCAGGAATGTAATATTTGGGTGTGCCTTGCGTACCCGAATCCTTGGGCGTAGGAACCAAAAGTTTATTGACATCCAGTGCAAGGGTGAGCTTGTTATATTCGTCCAAAGATTTGGTGTAAGCTACACCGAGGCCCAGGTTGATCGGGATGAAATCTTTTCGAACCGAAGTATAAGAAATTTTTGACCCCACGTTGCTCAACACGGCACCAAAACTGAAATTATCTGCGCGAAACTCGTCAATCTCTTTTGTCTTGGAATAAAACACGCCGAGGTCGGCAGAGAAAGCATTGCCCGGCTTTACGTCAGAATTGGAACTGCTATAGCCTACCGCCAGGGCAGAGTGTATATAGCGCAGTGAAAGACCTACCGAAAGATATTCCGAAAGCCGGCGCGAATAGCCAAGATCGAAAGAATATTCTCTCGGCTTACCCGTGCCCAGGGGTTGCCCCTCAATATCGGTAAAGTTGATATCGCCCAGGGAAAAATAGCGTATAGAACCACTGATAGCCTGATTGTCTTCGGCACCGAATTTGGCATAACCAGCCACGTAACCAAGCCAGATATCGGGCACCAGATCTTTAAGCCAGGGGGTATAAGTCATGGAAACGCCAAAGCGCTTCTTAGCAAAAGGTAATTTTGCAACGTTCCAGTATTGCGCATTGGCATCGGGCGAAATCGCGATCCCCACATCACCCATCGCCCCTGAGCGAGCGTCTGGCGAAATACGCAAAAAGGGTACGGCGGTTGTGATGGTATTTACCTGCCCGTTTACATTGGTTTGAGCCAACGACTGGCTCGTGACACCTGTTAATAAACTTAATCCGATAAGAGCAAAGCGTCTTGCCATTCTATGATGATTTACTTTAAAGTTTTGCAAAGGTATTTAATTAAACGGTGTTGCAAACATAGCATCTTAACCTAAAAAAGAACACATGATCGTTCCCTTTCAAAAAGCATTAACGGATGATTACAAGCTTTTGGTATGCTGTTTCGCGTATCCCCTGCGAGGTGATCAGACTTAGTTTGTAAACATAGAGTCCGCTTCGCAATTGAGCGCCGTTATCATCGGTTCCGTCCCACACTATTTCATTACTGCGACTTCCATTGGGCGTAAATTCATCACGGATCGTACGCACCAGGTAGCCAGAGTTGCTGTAGATGTTGATCTCCACCTTCATGTCTTCGCCGGGATGGTTGTGCTCAAAAACAAAATGAGTTTTATCGCGGAATGGGTTGGGGTAGTTCATCAGATTATTGATTGCCACCACTTCGCCCCTTACTACAACAAAACGTACAGTACCTTCTCCCGAATTGTTGTACATATCCCAAGCCTTCACCGTAAGGGTGTGTTCGCCATCGCTGAGTCCGCTCACCGGAAAGTTGACGAAGCCATGCTGATATTCGTTAGGTGATGTCTCGTAATAATCATTCAGTATATAGGGACTCGCCACATTGCCATCCAGCACACCGGTGAGGTCGTGGCCTACGCTGTTGCCCGACACATTGATGCCCGACTCATCATACAACTGGACAAAAAGAATGCTGTTGCTGCCAGTAATTCCACCGTCGATAAAAAGGGAATCATTCATGAACGGTTTTACCAGGGGTGCAGTTTCGTCCGCAGCCACTATATCTGATGAGCCGCCGATTTTTACGAGTGTATCCGAACCTGCGGCATCAGTCAGTCCGTTTTCTGCGTAGTAGCTTATTTTTCCGGTGCCCAGGGTGTAATTGATGTCTTTGGGTGCAATAAAGGCAAAGGAAAACAGTCCGTTAGTCACAGATGCCTTGCCTTTGTAAATGATGTTGTTCTGTACCTGAAAGTTGCGCGTGGGACCGGTAAGTGTCTGCACCAGCCGCGCTTTATCATAGATTGTTACATATACCCGGCCGTTGAAGTCGCTAAGCAACTGCCCGTTTTCGTCCTGCACACTACCACTGATCTGGTATTTGCCCAATGCCTTCAGCGTGTCTGTGGGCAACTGTGTATATCCGTCTATCACGGCCTCTGTCACCACGTTGTATCTTGGGAAGGCAGGCGTAAGCGCGGGGTCTCCTAACAAGGCAAATTTTCTGAAATTACCCAATGTGGAGTAGTATTGATTGCTGCGTACATAGGTAGCATTCTTACCCATTCTAAAGGCGTCGCCAAAGGTGGGCCATTTTCCATCGTATTTCTGAAAAAAGGCATCCAGAAAATCCACGTTCATCTGCCGGTTAAGGTATTGATACACAAGCTGTGTAGTGGTAAGCATCGCAATAGCGCCACCGTCGGGCTTCACGATCAACTGTTCACCCGCAGATACATAGCTGGGGTCGTCGTACTTACTAAAGCTGCAGGTAGCCGTCACCACCACAGGCAGTTTATTTTCATTCTTCCAACCATTAAAATCATCCTGCGTAAGGATGCGCTCGTGGGCCAGCGTCGTAATGCTGCCATGACCATTATAATTCATTAAGAATGTTCCCTTATATACCTGATCATTAATAGCCTTGTTGCAGTCCGGAGCCCGAACACCTCCGGGTGTGGAAACGAGAGGCGTGGCCGAGATATATACTTTGGTTTCGCTGTAGAGATTGGAATGCGTATTTACCGTGGCCGCCATGATTTCACCATCGTCAAAGTGCACATTCTGATCGCCATCGTCCGCCATGATGGTAGTAGAAAGTCGCCAGGGTCCAAGTGATGCAGGACTTGCATAATTGATGATCTTATCTACCAGTCGGTTTGCTGCCTCTGCGGTATTCACGGGTAGTCTTCCTACACTAAGATCCATGGTGTTGACTACTGCATACCCGTTGCCTTGAATGCCTTCAATGTTTTCATGGTCATCAAGAAATGAGAAAAAGTCATCGCTGCAATACCCGCTGATATCATCGTCGGATTCGCTTGTCTCGTACGTAGGCACAAAGTTTGAGTTGTTAGGAATTCTGTCCTTATAATCAAAGGAGGCATCTCCCATCAGGAGAAGATAAGACGGCATATCTGCGGTGTTGGTACCTGCATTGCGATAAAGCATTCTGGCAAAGTCGCGAATTGCAGCAATGTCCTGACTACCCGAGCCAAACTCGTTGTATATCTGATCGGTAGTGGCTACTACCGTCCTCATACCATCGTGCTGCTGATGAAAATCTGCAATCTTATTAGCAGCTTCTATAAAGTCCGGATGCGTCACCACAATCAGATCGACGGGGCCGAGGCCGTGCAGGTTTTGCGGAGCTACAGACGATACGAACTCAGGCGAGAGGAAATTGCTCGCGTCGAAGGCAACATACTCGTGTAGGGTAGAAGCGTCGTTGGTGAAACTAAAACTGTTTCCTGATAAGCTGCCGGCAATTTTTACGGGGTGCAGCGGGTCAGTAACATCCCACACAGCGGTGTTGCCATTGCTACCCCCAATTCTAAAATTCGCCCAGTTGCCTGTGCCCACAGAGTTCCAGTCGCGAAAGTTAAAGCTGCCATTATATAGGCTTAGCGGGCTGCGCGCCGTCACTTCGATAAAGCCCAGGTAGCCCACTGCTGTATTATCGTTGGAAACATAATCAAGTTGCACGGTGGCTGTACCGCCGGGCGTAGGCATCCTTACCGATATATTGGAGCTGCTCACCACCTGATCACTAAAAAGTCCGCTTAGGGTAAACGTACCGGCATATACATTGTTGACTGTTACCTTAAATGCCGCCGTGGAATTGCTCTTAGAGCCAATTGAAAGCCGGAACAGGCAGGTGTCGGATGTGCCGGTATGCAGTGTGAAGGTTCTTGACGAAGGCCTTGCAGCATCCACGCCAAAGTCTTCACCCCACCATGTCTTGCCAAATCTGCCAATGTTCACCAGGTCTTCTTCATGTACTGCATATTGGTCGCAGGTATTAACCGGGATTGCTCCGCTCACCGTTGTATCTTTTTGCAAGGGTATTCTCTTTCCCGTTCCTTTATCGAAGCTTATAAAATAATAGCTCTTGTCTTCAAAAAGATTCTTGTAGTGATAGAAACTTTTGTTGGCCTCATATGGTGCCCATCCCATAGGTCCGCTGGCATAAAAAAGAATGTAGTCGCCGGGATCCATTTTATGATCGCCCCCATCATGTACTTCAATATTATTTTCTACAAGGTCGTCCAGGGTGTCCACAGCATTATTTTCGGACATCATCAGGCCACCGTTGCCAAAAATCCGAATGTTGTCGGGGTTGATCAGGGCCGGATCTGTGTTGAGTTTGTTCTTGATAAAGTCGTAGTCCACTTTATAGATACCCTGTGTGGCAACCGATATTTTGTACCAGGTTCCGGAGGCCAGCACGCTTTCTCCCTGTCCCGTAGTTTTAGCCAGCGGTTTTGGTTTTGTTGTGTTTTGTTCTTCGATGTTCAGGTCGAAGGAAACAAGTTGTGACACCGTTCCGGCTTCATTTTTTTTAAAGACCGGTATATTAATAAAGGCAAAAGCCTGTTTGCGCTCCATACCCAGGGCTACTTCAGTAGCCGCATCAACTGGAATTTCCGGGGGGGTGCCAGATACAGGCTCATACACCGTATTGGAAATCACAACCTCCGGAGCCGCAAACTGTTTCAGGTTTATTTTCTCGGTGATATAGCCATCAGATATTTTTCGCGGATTAACCTCGCAATGCTTTGTAGAAGATTGGGCGAAACAGAAGCTGTGGCCAAGCAGGCACAGGGATAAAATGCTGGTTATTTTCTTCATGTGGTTCTCGATTACAGGCACACCCTGAATGGTTATCAAAATTACGTAATTAAGTATCTCTGCGTTTTTGAGACAGGCAATGTGGAGATAAAACGAAAAACATAACAGAATATTATGAATTGACAACAGAAAAAAGTTTTTTGCTTTTTTTATTCCAGAAGGTTTCAATGCTTGACATTTTGAAAAGAATGCTCTAACATTGTAACGCTTTTTAACTATTGTCAATCAATCTAGCTAATATTTTTCACTGATTATGAAAAGAACTTTCATTGGCTTGAGTATGCTGTGTGTGGGAGCAGCCACTTTTCTACCAGCTTGCTCATCAAACAACAAATCCACTGGTGTCTCAAGGGCTACAGGATGGGATTACAACGACCCTCGCCTGGGTGGATATGATGTTCCCAATTACCCTGGTCAGCAAATGGGTCCCGGCCTCACTTTCGTAGAAGGTGGTCGTTTTACCATGGGCCAAACTGAGGAAGATCTTACAGTAGAACGCAACAATATACCGCGTACGGTTTCTGTGTCGTCCTTTTATATGGACGAAACTGAAGTAGCCAACGTACATTATCGCGAATATATTTACTGGCTTCAACGCGCGTACGGATCAGATTATCCGGACGTGATCGCAAAAGCTATGCCAGATAGTACAGCCTGGCGCAGGGCGCTTTCTTACAACGAACCTTTGGTGCAGTACTATTTCCGCCATGCGGCCTATAACTATTATCCGGTGGTGGGTGTAAACTGGTATCAGGCAAATGAGTTCGCCAAGTGGAGGAGTGACCGTGTTAATGAATACATCCTGATCAAGAACGGAATGCTGAAAAAGAATCCGAATCAGGTGAATGAAGATGTTTTCACTACTGAGGCTTATATCAGCGGTCAGTACGAAGGTGCATCCGGTGTAAGGAAGAAACGCGATCTTGATCCTAACGGTTCCGGACGTCGTAACATTGGCTATGCAGATGGATACCTGTTACCAAACTACCGTCTCCCGACAGAGGCTGAGTGGGAATATGCAGCTCTTGGCCTTGCAGGCAATAACCCTGAGCCCGAAACCCGCCGCCGTCGTGGTGAAGAAGTGGTTACCGATCGTAATGTATATCCATGGGGACCCAAAGATGGTGTTCGCTCAGGTATGCGCAATCAGCAGCAAGGTGAATTCCTTGGAAACTTCAAACGTGGACCTGGCGATGCGATGGGTGTAGCCGGCGGTCTTAATGACAATGCTGATATCCCCGCTCCGGTATTTTCTTACAAGCCCAATGCATTTGGTCTGTATAATATGGCCGGCAACGTAAGCGAGTGGGTATTGGATACTTATCGCCCGCTTACTTACCAGGATGCTGAAGATTTCCGTCCTTTCCGTGGTAACGTTTTTGATACCTACAGAAGGATTGCTGAAGACAATACCCTGGAAGAAAAAGATAGCCTCGGTAACCTGACCACACGTCTGATGACCGGAGAAGAAATTGCAGAAAAGAGAAATCAGAACTTCATGGTTAATGATCCGGATGCGAGAGACTACATTGACGGTGATTCAGTATTCGTATATGACTATGGCCGTACGACACTTATCAACAACGACAGCCGTGTGATCAAAGGTGGAAGCTGGGCAGATCGTGCTTACTGGATGTCTCCGGGCACACGCCGCTATCAGCAAGCCAATCAGGGTAGCGCTACAGTAGGCTTCCGTCTGGTAATGGATCGCCTCGGCAGCCCAAGTGGTCGCAACGATCAGGGATCGGGCAACTACTTTGGCCGCAGAAGATAATAGTTATAAAAAGCAATAAATGCCCCTCAGAAATCTGAGGGGTTTTTATTTTTGCGCATAACTTGTACACTTGAAAATCGAACAGCTCTACCAGATCTTCCTGCAGCATCCTCAGGTGCAGACCGACTCGCGCAAAGTAAAAGAAGGAGAAATTTTTTTCGCGCTGAAAGGTCCAAGCTTCAATGGCAACGATTATGCGCTGAAGGCCCTCGAACAGGGAGCCGCCTATGCTATAGTAGATGAGCTTGTTTCTCCATCGCATCCGCGTATGCTGTTGGTGCCCGATGTGCTGGCTGCGCTCCAGCAACTGGCCCATCATCACCGGATGCAATTCCGGATTCCCGTCCTTGCCATTACCGGTTCTAATGGCAAAACGACTACCAAGGAACTCATCACCGCGGTCTTGCGCAAACGCTTTATCACCTATGCTACAGAAGGCAATCTCAATAATCATATCGGCGTACCGCTGACCCTGCTGAAAATTGGCGCGGATGCCCAGATGGCCGTAGTAGAGATGGGGGCCAATCATCAGCGCGAAATTGCTTCGTACTGTACCCTGGCAGCGCCGACACACGGCATCATCACCAATGTAGGGAAAGCGCATATAGAAGGCTTTGGCGGAGAAGAAGGCGTACGCAAAGGCAAGGGCGAGCTGTTTGATTTTCTTCGCGATGAGGACGGCACCATTTTTTGCAACGCAGATCTCGGCTATCTGCAGGACATGGCAAAGGGCATCAGCCGACGAGTCACTTATGGCAGTGCTAATGCAGATTTTATCGGAAGGCCCTTGCACGGAGATAAATTTTTGTCGGTTGCTCTTCTGAACTCCGGAATGGAAACAACACTGCATACCCGCCTCGTAGGCGACTACAATTTTCCCAACATTATGGTGGCCGTGGCGGTGGGCATACATTTCGGAATGGATATAGACACCGTAAAGGCCGCTATAGAAGCTTATGAGCCCGACAACAGCCGGTCTCAGTTACTGACCCGGGGGACCAATCAAATTATTCTCGATGCCTACAATGCTAACCCCACAAGTATGCGGGCGGCTATTCAAAACTTTGCAGGTATGCCGGGCCAGGCTAAACTACTTTGGCTCGGAGGTATGAAGGAAATGGGCAGTGAAGAACAACGCGAACACGAAGAACTGCTGGCATTTATCAGTCAGTTTACATGGAAGGATGTGGTGCTGGTAGGCAAAGAGTTTGAAGGCCTTACTCAGGCTTATCATTGGTATGCTACCTCCGCAGAGGCGGCAACCGCGCTAAAAAATCAAAAGCCGGAATATACTCAGATTCTGATCAAGGGGTCGAGGGGAAGCAAAATGGAGCAACTGCTCTCAGTGCTCGAGCCTTAATCATCTGCTGCAAGTATTTTGTCTATTCTCTCAGTCATGCTTTGAAGGCTTTGTCGCAAAAAAGGGTTTTGGAGTACGTCCACGGCTGTGTCGGCAGCGTACATGAGCAGTACCATTGCCAGAAAATCCTGGTCATCTTTGCCCGTGTACTGCAGGCGCATTTCAGACAGTTTCTCATCCGCTATTTTGATTGCCTTTCTTACGGGCTCTTCTTCTTCGGGCTTGATGCGGATGCGATAACTTCTGCCCGCCAGCCAAACATTTATCGAAAGGAGTTCTGTTTCAGACATAAAAGATATTTTAAGCCTGCACTTCCAGAGAGGCTGTGGTTGCAGGGTCTGGCTGCCGCCGGGTAATTAGCCTTTTTTGAAAAAACACGAGCGTCAGGACACCAATGGATATGGCTGCATCGGCAATGTTGAAGACGGGTTCAAAAAAGACAAAGTTTTTGCCCCCGACAAAGGGAACCCATTGAGGCATACGGGTATCTACCAGTGGAAAATAGAGCATGTCCACCACCCGGCCATGAAATAGTTGACCATACCCCTGGCCAAAGGGTACAAGCCTTGCCAGATGAAAAGAACTTTCTGTAAAGATCAAACCGTAAAACACGCTGTCAATCAGGTTTCCCAAGGCGCCGGCAAGGATCAGTGCGCCGCAGATAATGGCTCCACGTGTGTAACCACGCACCACAATTCTCTTCAGCAAAAAGAACCCAAATACCACCGCTACCAGGCGAAATAGCGTAAGGATTAACTTGCCTGCGGAGGCCTGGCTCAGTTTCATGCCGAAGGCCATGCCCTCGTTTTCGATGAAATGCAGACGAAACCAGGAGCCAATTACCTCTACTTCTTTGCCGTAATAGAAATGCGTCTTGATGTAAAACTTAAGCGCCTGGTCTATAAGTATGATCAGTAAAACGATCAGTATCGCGTGACGATATTTCACTATATTCTTTTTAAATCGCGTCAAAGATAAGCGTTGAGCCTGTTCCTTGCCGGTTTGACGCACAGACTTTCACAAGGTTTTCTCACAGCAGCGGCATGCAGTGAAAGCTTATCTGAATCCTGTTTTTCTCTTTTGGTTTTTCACCTCATACTATTACCTTTGCGCCAAAATTGAGGATATCCCTCATTTATTTAATTCAAACTTTCTCTTTAAGATAATTGAGTCTTATGCCAAACGTTGGTAAAATCAAACAAATCATCGGACCGGTTGTGGACGTTTATTTCAGCAACGAAAATAAGCTGCCTGAAATCTACAACGCGCTCGAATTAACCCGTGAAAACGGCGACAAACTGGTTTTGGAAGTACAGCAGCACCTCGGTGAAGATAGTGTCCGTACGGTAGCCATGGACGGTACCGAAGGTCTGGTGCGCGGTATGGAAGTAAGAGATACCGGAAAGGCCATTGCTATGCCGGTAGGTGAGCAGATCCACGGTCGTCTTTTCAATGTAACCGGTGATGCAATTGATGGTTTGCCACAGCCGGACAAGACAAATGGTCGTCCGATCCACGCAAAGCCGCCCATGTTCGAAAATCTTTCTACCGCTACCGAAGTATTATTTACCGGTATCAAGGTTATCGACCTGATCGAACCTTATGCCAAGGGTGGTAAGATTGGTTTGTTCGGTGGTGCGGGTGTAGGAAAAACCGTATTGATCCAGGAGCTGATCAACAATATCGCGAAAGCATATTCCGGTCTTTCGGTATTTGCCGGTGTGGGCGAGCGTACGCGCGAGGGAAATGACCTGATGCGTGAAATGATCGAAGCAGGCATTGTAAAATACGGCGAGAAATTTAAGCATAGCATGGAAGAAGGTGGATGGGATCTGTCTTCTGTAAGTACTGAAGAACTGAAAGAGTCTAAGGCTACCTTCGTTTTCGGGCAGATGAATGAACCTCCCGGAGCACGTGCGCGTGTAGCCCTTTCTGGTCTTACAATCGCCGAATATTTCCGCGATGGTGATGGCACCGGTAAAGGAAAAGACATTCTTTTCTTCGTAGATAATATCTTCCGTTTTACACAGGCGGGTTCTGAGGTGTCGGCACTTCTGGGTCGTATGCCTTCGGCGGTGGGCTATCAGCCTACACTGGCCACAGAGATGGGTCTGATGCAGGAGCGTATCACTTCTACTAAAAATGGTTCGATCACTTCCGTACAGGCCGTATATGTACCTGCGGATGACCTTACCGATCCGGCTCCGGCTACTACCTTTGCCCACCTTGATGCCACTACGGTATTGTCTCGTAAAATTGCTGACCTTGGTATCTACCCTGCTGTAGATCCGCTGGATTCTACATCACGTATCCTTACCCCGCTTATCGTAGGCGACGCGCACTACAACTGCGCCAACCGCGTTAAGTCTATTCTTCAGCGTTATAAAGAACTTCAGGATATCATCGCCATCCTTGGTATGGACGAACTTTCTGAAGAAGATAAGCAAACGGTGGCCCGCGCCCGCAAGGTGCAGCGCTTCCTTTCGCAGCCTTTCCATGTTGCGGAGCAGTTTACCGGTCTTAAGGGTGTTCTGGTTCCGATCGAAGAGACCATTCGCGGATTTAACATGATCATGGACGGCGAGGTTGATGAATATCCTGAAGCTGCATTTAACCTTGTAGGTAATATCGACGATGCTATTGCCAAGGGTAAAAAGCTGATGGAGCAGGCGAAAAACTAAATTGGCCGCTCCCGGCTCTCCCCGTGGGAGTAGGGCTGGCGGAGAAACAATATTTATAACATTTAAAACCCTTCCCCTTAGGGGGAGATGGAGGGGGCTCAATGCAACTAGAGATATTATCACCCGAACATAAGGTTTACAGCGGAAACGTGTACGGCATTCAACTGCCGGGTATCCAGGGCTCTTTCGAGATTCTCGAGAATCACGCTCCAATGATCGCTACACTTGGTAAGGGCAAAATGAAAATCATTAAGGACAAAGCCAGCTCTGAATTGTATGAAATCTCCGGTGGTTTTGTAGAAGTGCTTAACAATAAGGCGAGTGTGCTGATAGAAGGTGCTACGGCACTGGATTAAGTTCACACTTATCCGATTTCAGGAAAGCTGCCGGAGACTATCTTCGGCAGTTTTTTTATGCCTGTTTACATCAGTTTACAGCCTGCTTTGGGGCAAAGTAGAAAGTCCTGTTTGTCTCATTCGTCATAGAATCAAGAAGGTTGAAATATTTCGGGAACGTTTCTTCGCTTCTTTTCCAATCCCAATCTTCCAACAGGCCATACACAAAAAAGCTTTTACCCTGCACCGTTTTACAAAGCGAATCCATATCGGTATTCCAAAAAAAGTACGTTGCTGTTTTCATAAAGGACCAGCGCCTACGGTCCGGGTGAATGGTGGTGTAATAAATGTTTTGAGGCATAGCCAGATCGTGGATATATATTTTCTCATCTGTCCTCCGCTGTTCTATCCAGGGGTACGATTCCGTTATTCGTTCAAATCTCATGGGTTTTGCCAGGCTTGCTAACTCGTTGAAGTTAACCATCGCTACAAGGCAGGCTGCCACCAACACCAACTTTACCGCAGGAAATCGTATCTGAAACAGCGCCTCTAACCCCACACCCATGACTGTCAGAAACAGCGGCATTATAAATAAAGAAACCCGTGGCAGTAGGGAGAAATCATGCCGTGCTGCTGCAAGAAGTAAGGCGAGTATCGGTACAAAAAACAATATAGCTTCCGCCTTTTTTCTTCGGAGTAAGACCCATGCACCGGTGAAAAAGCAGATGAGATGCAGCGCTATGGACAATGCCCATTTTCCTCCGATGGCGGTGAGCAAGGTGTTCAGGGAGTTGACGTTGTAATTCCATTGCTCAGCATTGACCGGAAGCAAGTAAAGAAAGTGGTTCTTATGACTGTTTTGAAGATAGTCTGAATGTGCTTCCGGCTTCAAAATGTAAGCATAGTACAGCAAGAACTGCAGCAGCCATATTGCGGCAATTATTCCCAGAAGAATCAGGGCTTTGTAATTTTTTAATCTCCAAACCTTTGCAGCATAAAAAAGGCCCACGCCCGCCAGTATAAACACAGACGGCATCGACGCCCAGATGGCCATACTGCCGGCGACTATCCAGAGAAGCACGAACCGCCACGGCGCCCATCGTTCTACGGCTACGTTGATGCTCAGCAAAAGCAGAGACATTGCCACTACGGTATCGGAAGAATATTGTTTTACCTCCGTGCTGTAACGTATATAGATCCATCCGGTAGCCATAAGGAAAAGCGGATACCATGCTGTTTTCACCCCGGCTACTTTTTTCAGTAAAAAAAAGAGTTGCACGAGTGCTATAAAACTGCAAAGAAGAGGGAGCAGCCGGAACGCATACTCGCTGGTGCCAAAAAGTAAAGTGTTCAGCTTAGTGATCCACAAAAACACGGGAGGGGCATACTGCTCGTAACGCAAAGGCTGGGTTAGTCCTGCAAATCCACGTTCCACGACATTTCGGGCAATGTTGGCTTCATCAATAATGAGGTTGCGGTTTTGGCAATAGATAACGATGCGGAATGCAATGCCCAGCACAATGACCGACCATGCGAGCAGATAAGACAGTTTTTTGCCTGTAAACATTCCGTGTAAAAATAGAAGAATTAAGGACGCGGCCACCGCCTCCCGCAACAACCATTATCTTTGAGGAGCAACAGCGTATTCCACCCCTCAATAGTGAACCTTCCATTTTTCATAGCACGCAGGTATATCAGCAGTCAAAAAGGAAATTTCACTTCCTTCATCATCCGCCTTGCCATTCTCGCAACCGCGCTCAGTGTGGCCACCATGGTTGTAGCGATGGCCTTTATTAATGGATTTAAATACGAGATCAGAGAAAAATTGTTTGCCTTTTGGGGCCATGTACATGTCACCGAGTTTAATCCCAATGCTGCCAATCTCATTTCCAACACTCCTGTGTATTTCGATAAGGCCCTTGCCGATAGCATAGCGTCGCTGCAGCATGTGGCGGGCGTTTATCCCTATGTGCTTCGTCCGGCCATTTTACAGGCCGATAAGTCCATGGAAGGTATCAAGCTAAAGGGAGTAACGGCAGATTGGCATTTGCCCCCGGGCATTAAGTTTCAGGGACAGCCCATCAGTTACAACGATACCGACTATGCACGACAGGTGGTGCTTTCTACCACTACCGCCAACCGGCTGCGGGTACAACCTGGCGATCACCTGTTGTTGTATTTTCTCGAGCCCGGATCCACCGCACCGCGCCTCCGCAAAGTGTTGGTGCGTGGTGTTTTTCACACGGGCATGGATGAGGTGGATAAAGAATATGCCCTTTGCGATATTAGGTTGCTGCAACGCATCAACAACTGGAGCCAAGATCAGATTAACGGCTATCAGATAGACCTCACACAAGCCCGGTATGCCGACACGGTTGCCGCAACGGTATTCAATCGTTTTCTTGACGCACCGCTTACGACCAGCACTATGTATGAGATCTATCCAAACGTTTTCGACTGGCTGCAGTTGCAGGACATAAATGCACAGCTCGTCCTCGTGATCATGGGTATCGTAGCCATCATCAATATGGCAGTGGCATTGATCATCCTTATTTTTTCGCAGGCCAAAACGGTGGGTGTGCTCAAAGCGCTGGGCATGACTGATGGCAAGATCAGAAGTATATTTTATGCCCACTCGGCCTTCATCGCCGGGGCAGGCATCTTGCTGGGAAACATGATCGGCATTGGTTTTTGTCTGCTTCAAAAAAACTATGGTTTTTTAAAGCTCAACGAAGCTACTTATTACATGAGCGTAGTACCGGTGCGCATACAATGGCTACCTGTGCTGCTCATTGATGTCGCCACACTCATCCTCTGCAACAGATGGATGTGGCTTCCCTTGCAATATATTCGCAGAGTGCAGCCCGCAAAAGTGCTGCAGTTCAAATAAACTTCCTTGGCTGATCAGATCCATATTGTTCCTCATGCATCGCTCAACTATCGCAAGTGGGATACAGCAGTGCAGCGCGATGCCAGAGGCAGTTTATACGATGCATCGGCTTTTCTGAATGTTATGGCCGATGACTGGTATGGTCTGGTAGTCGAAGATTATCGGTCGGTCATGGCACTGCCCGTAAAGCAAATAGCCGGTCTGCGCATGGTGTATATGCCCGTTTTTACGCAAAGCCTTGGACTGCTCGGAAGCCCTGAGGCCCGATTAAGGCAACCGATAGCAGAAGCAGTCCGAAGTTTTTCGTCTCTTATAAGTTTTTCGTCTGGGGATGAGTATCTGCTCCCTGGAGCCAAAACACGTCGGCGCACAAATTTCATTTTGCCACTGAGCAGCGCTTACGAAACACTTGCAGGGTCTTTTACCGCCGAGTGCAGGAAAAATATTAACAAAGCCCGAAACAGGGGTTGCATCTGGCGCCATGATGTGTCTTTCGATGAGGTACTCCGTCTCTACCAGAGTGCATACGGTAAGGTGGCAGCCTATAAGCCGCGACACTTTGAGCGATTGCGGCAGCTACAGCAAGCCCTGTCGCCCGAGCAGGTTTTTACCGCAGGCATCGGGAATGAACAGGGAGAACTGGTATATGCCGGGCTTTTGTTGAAGGATAGAAAACGCCTTTACTATCTGCTGGGAGCGCCTTCACAACGGGGTCGTGAGATGCGGGCCACCTATTTTTTTATCAATGAAATAATTCGGCGGTTTTCGGGCACGGGGATGATCTTCGATTTTGAAGGTTCGGATATACCCGATGTAGCTCGCTTTTACAAAGGCTTTGGTCCGGTGGAAGTGCCTTATTATCAGTATTGGGACAACCGGCTTCCCTTTCCGCTCAACAAGGTAGCAGACAGGCTGCGGGCACCCTTTTAAAAAAAAGTCGCAACAGGAAAGATGGGCTACGCCATTTTGTCCCACTGCTTCAGGATGGCAAATTTATTGACCTTACTTTTGCGCCATGTTTTTCAAAAAAAAGAAGGCTATGAACGAAAAAGACTTTGAAAAAGAGAACATAACGGAAGAACAAACCGACAACCTGACACAGGCACAGGCAGAAGAACAAATCGCCCGTGAACTTAATGTGGACGATAGTGTGCCGGGTACGCAACACCTCGACGACTCCGTGGAAGACGACAGTGAGCTGGTACAGGTAAAAGGCGAGCTCGCAGAGATGAAAGACAAGTACCTGCGCCTGGTGGCCGAATTTGATAATTTCCGTCGGAGGAACGCCAAAGAGGCGATCGAACTGAGGCAGACGGCAGCGAAAGATATGATGCAGGCGCTTCTGGTAGTGTTGGACGACACAGACCGTGCCGCCAAACAAATGGAAGCAACCGACGATCTGGTTCAGATAAAGGAAGGAGTATCGCTGGTGTTTAATAAACTGAGAAGCACGCTGCAGGGCAAGGGGCTGAAGAAAATGGAGAGCATTCATCATCCCTTCGACGCCGACCTTCATGAAGCCATTACGGAAATACCCGCTCCTGATCCTGAACTGGCAGGCAAGGTGATTGACGAAATAGAACCGGGCTACTACCTGAACGATAAGCTGATCCGGTACGCAAAAGTTATTGTAGGAAAATAAGGGTGGAGGACGCTAAGGAATTTCTGAAAAAGATAAAAGCGTAGTGCCGCCACAAAAGATCAAAACGAACTGATGTCAAAAAGAGATTATTACGAGGTATTGGGTGTAGCCAAAACCGCAAGCGCAGACGAGATAAAAAAGGCTTACCGGAAGATAGCTCTTCAGTACCACCCCGACCGAAATCCGGGCGATAAAGATGCTGAAGAAAAGTTTAAAGAAGCGGCAGAGGCCTATGACGTTCTGAGCAACACCGACAAACGCGCACAATACGACCGGTTCGGCCATGCGGGAATGAGTGGCGGAGGCGGATTTGGTGGCGGCGGCTTCGGCGGCGGGGGGATGCGTATGGAAGACATCTTCCAGAATTTTGGCGACATCTTTGGCGACGATATGTTCGGCAGCTTCTTCGGCGGCGGCGGCCGTCAGGGAGGCCGCAGGCAGGGTACTCGGGGCGCCAACCTTCGCGTAAAACTGAAGATGAACTACGCGGAAATTGCCAATGGTGCCAACAAGAAAATCAAGGTAAAGAAATACGTGTCCTGCGATGTATGTCAGGGCAGCGGAGCTAAGGATAAGAGCTCGGTGCAAACCTGCAATACCTGTGGAGGATCGGGCCAGGTGCGCCGGGTGCAGAACACTTTTCTGGGTCAGATGCAAACCGTCACCACCTGTCCTACCTGCAATGGAGAGGGAACACAGATCACGGCCAAATGTGGCAACTGCAAGGGAGAAGGACGGGTGTATGGGGAAGAGACCCTTAGCCTTGATATTCCGGCAGGTGTACAGGAAGGCATGCAACTGAGCATGAGCGGAAAAGGCAATGCCGGTGAACGTGGCGGTGCGCCCGGCGACTTGTTGATACTGATCGAAGAAGAAAAGCATCCGTCTCTGAAACGCCACGATCTGGATGTGGTGTACCACCTGCACATCTCCTTTCCGGAAGCGGTGTTGGGGACCAGTGTGGAAGTACCGACGATTGACGGCAAGGCCAAGATCAAAATTCCTGCGGGTACGCAAAGTGGAAAAATATTCAGGCTAAAGGGCAAAGGTTTTCCGGCTTTTCAGAGCTATGAAAAAGGCGATGAACTGGTGGAGGTAAATGTGTGGTCGCCACAGAACCTCACGCCGGAAGAAAAAGATATGCTGGAAAAACTGAAGCAGTCTCCCAATTTTGCGCCCGGACCTAATGCCGCACATACCAAGGAAGACCGAAGTTTTTTTGATAAAATAAAAGATGCATTCGGGGGTTGATGATCGTCAACCCTTTTTTACATCCGGTACGCCAACGAAAGGGAAAAGAAAATGCGTCTTGTAAGTAAGACCCATATTCTTTAATTTTCGAATCAAAGTGTACCTCTATGTCCAGGCTGTTTTTATTTTTTGTAGCATGTGTTTTTGCATTAGACAGCACAGCACAATTGCTTCCACCCAACCAGCCCGAGCAGGATGCCTGTAATGCACTTGTACTGTGCGGCAACACCTTCACTACTTCCTTTAGCTATCAGGGAATAGGCGTCGTTTCGGATCTCACAAACACCCCATGCTCGGGTGGCGAAAATAACTCCATGTGGATGCGCCTGAATGTGGTGACGGGCGGAGTGATCGTGTTTAATATCATACCCCTCAACAGTGCCGATGATTACGACTTTGCCGTTGTGGACATCACCAATTCAAGCTGCAGCACGTTTACACAAGCTGATGTAATTCGCTGCAACTTCAACAACAATTTGCCGCCGTTCAACAATGGCATGCTCGGATTAAATACTACCTCAACGATTACCTCAGTCCCTGCAGGCGCTACCGGAAACTCTTACCTGCAGCAATTGAACGCCAACCCGGGCGATGTATATCTGATTATGATCAACAACTTTGGTCAGGGCACTTCGGGAACCAATCCGAGCGCAGGCTTTACCATTGATTTCTCCGGAACCAGCGCTACATTCAACGGTCCTACACCTGCTGTTCTATCCGTTATACCCTCCTGCAACAATGCTTCCCAAATTACGCTGCAAATGAACCACAACATTGTTTGCAGCAGCATATCATCCACGGGTTCAGATTTTACTGTGGCGGGAGGAGTAGTAGCGAGCGAAACAGGTATGAATTGCTCGGGGTCAAATGGATATACCGATAAGATCACAGTAAATTTCGCTGCACCGCTGCCGCCTGGGAATTACAATCTTGTGGCGCAATTGGGCAACGATGGAAATACTTTGCTCAATACCTGCAATATACCCTTGCCCGTTAATACTTCCGTTCCCTTTACCGTGCAAGCCTATGATGCACCGGCGTATGAAGTGCTCGAGCAGCCCAACTGCACTGAGTTTAGGATCAAACTAAATAAAAGAGTAGCCTGTAACACAATAGCCGCCGACGGTTCCGACTTTTCGATATCCGGTCCGCAGGGTTCGTCTGTGCTCTATGCCTACGGAGTAGGTTGTGATACTGCGAATTTTACAGACACCGTTGCCTTCGTGCTGCAGAAGCCATTACAGACGGATGGCACCTACACAATAACAGCTCAGTCTGGCACCGACGGCAACACGCTTTTGGATAGTTGCGGTATTCCTCAAAACATTGGTAATTCCATCAACTTCAACATCAGCTCCTGGGACGGCCAGGTCATAGCCATGGACGATACCGTGGTTTGTTCGGCGACTTATGTGCAACTGACTGCGCAAAACAATGCCTCGCTTCCGCCGGCGGACCTGAGCTGCGGAACTTCTGCTCTTCCCTGCAGCGGTAATGTATCTGTCGGATTTGTCGGAGGAACAGATTCTCTTTCGGATGCCAACTCTCCATTTTACGGCGGCATTTCGGACCAGCGCGCTCAGTATCTCTATCTTGCCAGCGAGCTGAAACGGGCAGGACTAAAGGCGGGTATGATCAATGCCCTGCAATGGAAGGTAACGCAGAAACGTTCTACACAACCCTATGCCAACTTTTCTGTACGGATCGGCTGCTCAGCATTGTCTTCTTTATCCTCTTCATTTGCTGTGGGCAGCATGAGCACTGTTTTTACCGATCCGGCATATGTGCCTGTGCCGGGCTGGAATACCATACAGTTTACCAGCGGCTACAACTGGGACGGTGTAAGCAATATCATTGTTGAAGTATGTTTTGACAATTTTACAGTAACACTTCCTGATGAAGTGGCCCATAGTGTCACTTCGTTTACCTCGGTGCTGCGGCGGATATCTTCCACCTTATCGGGTTGCAGCCTGGGCAATAGCCAGGGAACCCTGGGTGTCCAGCGCAACCTGCGCCCCAAAGCAAGGTTTTTTGTTTGTGCTCCGCCCGACGGCGTAGCGCGTTATATCTGGTCGCCGGGAACCCTTCTTTCCGATTCTACAGAGCCGGCACCCTTAGCTTTCATTAATACCAGCGGGTCTTATCAGGTAGCTGTTTTCGACAGAAACGGTTGTGCCCACCGCGATTCTTTATCCATAACCTTGTCCCAGCGGACTGTTGATGTACATCCCAAGGATACTACGGTATGTTTTGGGCAACCTGTGGCTTTGGTGGCCAGCGGCGGACTGACGTACAATTGGGTAGCTTCCGATCCTTCAACCATTGGTTGTGCCACTTGTGCAAGCACTAATGTATCACCACCCCAAACCACCACCTATTCGGTAATGATCGGAGATCAATACAACTGCCTCGATACACTTCAGTCCGTGGTACACATCAATCCCCTGCCACCGGTACACATCCTCGAGGAAGATATGTTGGTAAAGTATGGGCAATCGGTGCAACTCAATGCTGCCGGCGCTACCTACTATACCTGGTATCCTGCCGCACAGCTCAACAATGCCGTCATTGGTAGTCCTGTGGCCAGCATCATTCGGCCGGTAACGCTGTATGTTGTAGGTATCGATGAAAAGGGTTGCAGAAATCAGGATTCTATCCGAATCACAGTAGATTATTCAGACAAAGTGTTTATACCCACTGCATTTTCTCCCAATGGAGACGGCAAGAATGATGTTTTTAAAGTAGGTAGTCTCAGCTTTCAAAGGCTCAGTGAGTTTAAAGTATTTAATCGTTGGGGAGAAGAAGTGTTCAGCACGACGGATCCTGCCAGCGGATGGGATGGTACTTTTCATGGCGGTCCGCAGGAGATTGGCGTCTATAACTACATCATCCGGCTTGCCTATCCTGATGGGAAGACCGAGCTCTACAAGGGAAGTGTGACCCTGGTACGGTAGAGGTGGCCAAAAGGCAACTGCATCGGCTCACGTTGATTCAGTTGCCTTTACAGCCAACATACCCGTAGAAAATAAATGCCGGGCTTTGAAGTGGGGCAGCAGAAAAATCAAAATAAAATTCCTTACTTTTGCCATCCCCTCTGGTCAGGGGCTTTTTTTTACGGGCATAGTTCAATGGTAGAATAGAGGTCTCCAAAACCTTTGATCCTGGTTCGAATCCGGGTGCCCGTGCCAAGAATTCAGTAGTGCAGGTCTCAAAAGTCAGCGTGGCTTTTGATTTTTTTAATTTTTACGTTATGAGCAAATTCGGCAATTATATCCAGGCAGCTTACGATGAGCTGATACATAAAGTGACCTGGCCCTCTTGGGATGAATTGCAGCAGACAACTGTCATCGTGCTTGTTTCCCTGATCATCGTTACGCTGGTCATTGCCGGTATGGACATTGCCAGTGAGAAGGTGCTAAGCACTATCTATGATCTTTTGGGTAAGTAAATAATGACAACTATGAGCGAAGCTGTAACGAACCAGGAAACCAAATGGTACGTGTTGCGGGTGGTAAGCGGCAAAGAAAAAAAGGCCAAAGAATACCTGGATAAGGAGGTGAAAATAAACGGATGGACCCATGCCATCATGCAGGTGCTTTGCCCTGTTGAAAAGGTTTTTAAGGTTCAAAGCGGCAAGAAGGTGCTCCGCGAAAAAATATTGTTTCCTGGCTACCTGATGCTTGAGGCACAGGAGGGCAAGCTGAGCGACGATATGATCCAGACCATTAAAAATGTTTCCGGCGTAATTCATTTCCTCGGTAAAGATCATCCTACTGCTTTGAGAAAAACCGAAGTGAATAAGATGTTTGGTAAGATGGACGAGGTAACCGAGCAGGGAATAGGATATGCCGAGCCTTACATTGTTGGTGAAACCGTGAAGATCATAGACGGACCGTTTAATGACTTTAACGGTACCATTGAAGAAGTGAATGAAGAGAAGAAAAAGCTGAAAGTGGTTGTGAAGATATTTGGTCGTGCTACCCCTGTAGAACTGAACTACATGCAGGTGGAAAAAATTGCATAGTCTTTTTTTCACACAAACGCAGAACATATTAAATCCCCGTTGTTTGATCGCAGCGGGGATTTTTCTTTAAATATTTTTCAACCCGATCAGAGAATCGAGTAGCCAATATGTACCTGAATGGTCTTCTGTTTCCAGGCATCGTCCACTTCCTGACTGCTAAGGCTTTTGCCATCGTATTTGTTGATGTTGGACAGGCCGATAACATATCTTACTCCAATGTTTAACCGGGCGGGCAAATTCACCCACAGACCTACCACTCCGTCCCAGCTTCCCTTAAAAAGTTCGCCGGCATCTTTCACCAGATCATCTTTGTCATTTACCGACACCACTCCGCTAAACTGCGGCCCAAGTTGTATCATAGCACTTTTAAACAACCTGACATTGAGCAACACCGGTATGCTGAGGTAGTTTACTTTAAAGCTCCCCTCTTTAATCGAATCCTTGCCGGTCTTCAATATGTCGTGGTACATATCATTAAAATCCTTGCCGGTGATGTAAGTGGATTGAGAGAAAATTCCCTCGATCTGGCCACCAAGGCGGCGACCCGTTATACCCAAAAACGCGCCCCCGAGCAAATTGGCTTTGTAGCCATTCTGCCAGTACTTACCATCGATGTTGGAAAAGTTTGCCCCGATTTTGATGCCGAGGTCTATATCGAGCTTTTGTGCATCGGCCGTACGGCATAGCAGCATACTCAAAGCTAAGAGCGTAAAGAATCGTTTCATATAAACAGTGTTTGCCTACAAATGTAGCGGCTAATCCTTATACAAATATTATTCCCCGCCATCCTCAGCAATGACAAGAAACTGGTGTCGTAACGGATCAATGCCTTCAAAGAGCCTGTCGGAAAAAGCAGAGCCCAGCCGCGCATACCAGGTCACAAAGTTCTCCACTCTTTCCTGCAGCGAATTGTTTGGAAAAATATGTGCTCGCAGCTTGCTGATACGGGCTATCTGATCCTGCATTTTACGTTTTTCAGCACGATACATTTTCTTTTCCAGTGTATCCATCTGATGTTTCATTTTGGCCAAGGCAGCTTCTGCCGACGCGCGCAGGGTACTATCCAAAGTAGCTGCTTTCAGCTTTAGCCCCGCAAAAAGACTATCCAGTGCGGCCCGCTCATGATCCAGTTCCCAATCGTGTTCACTATGCTCGCACACATAACGATATACCAGTTCGTGCTCGGGTGTAAAGATTTGCGACAGGGTAAGGCCGGTTTTAACCCGAAGGCTTTCCTGATGGGCCTCTATCCACAACACAGATTGCCGGAGTAGCAGACAGGGGTAGAATACACCAAAATGTTTGAAAAGGCTACGCAATTGAAGCCAATAGGCAATTTCCGCACCGCCCCCGATAAACACTACATTGGGAAGTATCGTTTCCTGATACAGACCGCGCAAAATCACGTTAGGACTAAACCTTTCCGTATATTGATCCAGCTCCTGAAGCAATTGCTCCCGGTTAAATTGTAAGTCCGTATGTAGCACTATCCATTTATCTCCCTTTTTTTCAATACGCTCACGAAGACCGTCAGTCAGGTAAAAAAGGTTAATGCTTCTGGGATGCGCCTGTACTTTATAATGCTCAGAAAGATTGGCGATCTGGTCGCTCACAACAGCGTGTGCGGTTTCCTGCAGCAGGTCCTCCTGCATCACGGATATAAAGGATCGTTTAAGCCGGCGATCGTCCGGGTCAAGCACTACCAGTCCATATCTTCCAAAGAGGTCGTTTACGAGATTAGTGGTGGCAGCGCCCATTGTTTCATGGCTGAGATAGGCGCGGGTAATCATCTCTTTCAATTCGTCCGAATGCTCGCCCGGCGGGCCTAACACTCTGAAAAGCTCCTCCAGCAGCGGTTTCAGACTTTCTGTTTTCATGCGCCCCACGGCGCCCGACTGTCCCTTAGCATCCCAAACGTATTTTCTTCCGCCATACAGGAAGGTTCCCAACTCCTCAAGATCATTGTCTTCGCTGCCCATATAGTACACCGGCACAAAGTCGTTTTCAGGAAAAGATTCTTTGAGTTCATGGGCCAGTTTGATGGCGTGCAGGATCTTGTAAATGAAGTATAAATAGCCCGTCATGAGATTGGGCTGATGTGCAGTGCATACAGTGTAGGTGCGGGAATTTTCCAGTTTTTTAATATTGGCCTTCACCGCGTCGTGCAGTGGGTATGGGCTCAGTTGGTCTTCCAGCACTGCTGCCAGCAGCTTTCGATCCACAGGATATTGTTGCCGTTGTGCGATGGCTTCGGCAATTCCCTTCCGTTCGGGAGCATAGGCATAGTAAGTTCTGAGACGTTCGTCCTGGTTCAGATAGTCTATCACGAGGGGAGAAAAGGCATGTGTATCGCTATAAGGCAGATATGTGAACGTAAGCCGCAAGGAGAAGAGATTTTGAAGGGCTAAGTTAGCGGTAGTGCCCGAAAAATGGCGGCATAGGCGAATAGTAAAAGCTGATGATAATTAATATCTTGGTTATCAGTATGGAAAAGAACTACGTCAGCATTAAGAACTGGTCGGAAGATGAGCGCCCACGAGAGAAAATGATACAGCGCGGTTGTTCTTCATTATCCGATGCCGAATTACTGGCCATACTGATTTCGAGCGGTACAAAAGAACGTTCGGCTATAGCGTTGGCCCGGGATATCCTCACACTCTCGCACAACAACCTCCATGAATTGGGCCGGTTGTCGGTGGTGGAACTGCAAAAAGTGAAAGGTATAGGACAGGCAAGGGCCATAACTATTGCCGCCGCGCTGGAGCTGGGCCGGCGTCGCCAAATATCTGAGGGGGTGCAGCGACCGGTACTTTCAAAAAGCCAGGAGGTTGCAGAAATTGTGATACCCCTGCTTCGCGATCTTAATCACGAGGTGTTCTGTGTGCTCTATCTCAATCAGGCCAACCGGCTGCTGCGCCACGAGATTGTCAGCAGCGGAGGCCTTACAGGCACCGTAGCAGACATTCGAATTATTTTGAAAAACGCCCTACTCAACAATGCTAATCAGCTCATTGTCGCGCACAATCATCCGTCGGGCAACCTCACGCCCAGCGCTGCCGACAAAGAGCTTACGCGCAAGCTGAAAGAAGCTGCCGCCTTCATGGACATCCGCCTGTTGGATCACCTCATCGTTGCAGGTGTCAACTTCATCAGTCTTAATGAAGAAGGAATGCTCTGAGCATTTCAGAGTGATATTTTAGTGACTAAGGGCGTTTTAATGATTTGGTAATAAAAAGTTTACCGCCGCATCAACTTTAAATGACCATTTGGTCACAGCGCCTTAAGAAATCCGCAACATAGTGCTTCTACTTTCGCCCTCACAAATCAATAGAACGCACATGAAAAAAAATTTGACCAAAGCTTTGATCTGCCTTGGCCTGTTCTCATTTGCAAAGAGAGAATGTCATGCCCAGATCTCCTTGTTGCAGGACTATAAGAACTATACGGCTGCAACGATTGGTACCTTTCAGGGCATCTCCTTTAAAGAGGCTGGCTTTTCCGCTTTGTGCTATATCCCCGGCACGGATGGTAAGGAGTTCTGGGTATGTTCCGACCGCGGTGTGAATATAGATGCGGGCAATGCCAACCCATCGGGATGCCGGCCCACGTACGACAAAATATTCTCCTTCCCGGGTTATGCTCCAAAAATTCATCGCATCCGAATCAACGGCGATTCCATTCAGGTACTGCGTACCATTTCCATCAAAGCGCCTACCGGTGCCGATGCCAAAGGTGTGCTCCTTCCCACAGGTTTCGGAAGCACTGCCAGCGAGCAGGCTTCGACCGATACTGTACAGAACTGCTCGAACTTTAACAGCAAGATAGCTGCCAAAGAAATCTGGTCTATTGATGCTGAAGGTATCTGTGTGGACAAGGACGGCAATTTTTATGTTTCTGAAGAAAACGGTCCGACCATTTGGAAGATCAATCCCAATGGAGTGGTCATCAAAAGATATAGCCCCTATGCAAATCTTGCCGGTGCGCAGCCGCAGGATGTTTTAATCGATACAGCATTTAAATACCGCAAAAACAACCGCGGTTTTGAAAGCGTAGCAGTAACCCCCAATGGCAAGATCTACGCGATCATACAAAGTCCTATCCTTTATCCCAACAGCGCCGCCGGTGAGAATACGCGTATCCACCGCATGATAGAAATTGACCCCGCTACTAATCAGCAGCGCATGCTCGCTTATGTCAATGACGGCATCATAGGCTCTGGTTCCAGTCAGATAAGACTCAAGGATTGGAAGATCGGAGATATGACCGCAATTAACGACAGCACCTTTTTGGTACTCGAAGCCGCTGCCCGTGGAAACACAGATATCAAGCGGATGTATAAAGTGAACATCAATGGAGCTACAGCCTTCAACTCCGGCTTGTATGGCGGACAGACGGTTGAGCAACTGGTGGATTCTGCGGGACTTGTTTTTCAGGGAATTTTTCCTGTAAAGAAGACCCTGTTTATGGATTTACTGGCCAGTGGATGGCCCGCTAATCTGGAGAAAGCAGAAGGCCTTGCCATCATCAACGACAGCACTATCGCTCTGGTCAACGATAATGATTACGGCCAGATATCGCCTGCTGAAGACGGTGTGGCAACTGCTACCGGTATCCTTTCGCATCTGATAACGTTCGGGCTGCAGGGAAATAAGAAGCTCACGGGTTTTGTTCCTGTTATTCCGACACTGTCTCAGGGCCGTACTGCACTCAATTCTTCCAGTGCTCCTTACCTTGTTCCTACTGCTTCCGGTGTTGAGTTCACCGCGCTTATGACGGTAAAAGATGCAGCGGATAACGGCTATAAGATGGTGGGAATTCCTGATGGTATGGGCGCTTTCGACAATGGAAACGGAACCATGACTGTGGTGATGAACCACGAGTTGGGAAATACCTCCGGCATAGCACGCGCTCATGGTCAAAAAGGAGCTTTTGTTTCTAAGTGGATCATTGATAAGACGACACTGTCTGTACTGAGCGGGGCCGACCTGATGCAAACCGTTAAGTTGTGGAACACGGCAACATCCAGCTACATTACTTACAATAGCTCTTTTACTTCATCCGCTGCTGCATTTAGCCGCTTTTGCTCCGCCGACCTTCCGGCAGTGCATGCCTTTTATAACCCTGTAAATGGCAAAGGAACTATGGAGCGCATTTTTATGAACGGAGAGGAAAACGGAAGTGAAGGAAGGGGAATGGCCCATATCATCACCGGCCCTGAAGCCGGAACCTCTTATGAATTGCCAAGACTTGGCAAGTTTTCCTGGGAGAATGCACTCGCCTGGCCAGGTGTGTCGGACACAACAATGGTTATCGGTACAGATGACGCAACGCCCGGACAGATCTATGTGTATATCGGTACAAAACAGCAAACCGGCAACACAATCGAAAAAGCAGGTCTCACCAATGGAAAGCTTTTTGGCGTAAAAGTTTCGGGCATGACACTGGAATCGAACAGTGCCTATGCCGCACCGAATACAGCTTTTGCGCTTGCAGATCTGGGCAATGTAGAAAATATGACTGGCGCAGCGATCAATACGGCAAGCAACAACCTTGGTATTACCAACTTTCTGCGTCCGGAAGATGGCGCCTGGGATCCATCCAATCTAAATGACTTCTACTTTGCTACCACTAATGGTTTTGGAAGTCCGAGCCGCCTTTGGAGACTGAGATTTACCGATGCTGCGCAGCCATCGCTGGGAGGTACCATCACCGCTGTTCTGGAGGGCACGGAAGGGCAGCAGATGCTTGATAATATTACTATTGATCACAGCGGACACATCCTGCTGGTAGAGGACGTGGGTAACAACGCGCATGTTGGTAAGATGTGGCAGTATGATATCGCTGCAGATACCCTCGTGCAGATAGCGGCGCACGACACCACACGGTTCCTCAACAATGCCCGCACGGCCAACTATCTTACTCAGGACGAAGAAGCTTCCGGCGTCATAGATGTGCAGGAAGTGATGGGCCCCGGAATGTTCCTGCTTGTGGATCAGGCGCATTACAGCATTTCGGGAGAGTTTGCCGAAGGAGGTCAGATGCTTGCACTTTACAATCCGGCCACGGCCCAAAATAATCCGGAGATAGAAGTAAAGGGAAATAACATCACGATCAATGATGGCAGCACAGCAACAGCAGCCGGCAACAACACGGATTTCGGCATGGTCGCGATCAATACTCCTGTCACCAAAACCTTTACCATTCACAATACCGGCAGCGGCAATCTGAATATTTCTGCTATCTACATAACCGGTGCTAACGCCAGTGAATTTTCACTTGTGAATACAACTCTTCCCCTGAACATTGCTGCAAATAGCTCGCAGAACATCAACATTCAGTTCAGCTCGGCTGTGCTGGCCACACGCCATGCTACAGTCAATATTGTCAACAGCGACTTCAGCGAATCTACTTACGACTTCGCCATCAAGGCCGACCTTTCGGCTCCTGAAATTGAAGTAACCGGAAATAACATTAGCATTCTGAACGGAGATCTTACACCCGGCCTGGCCAACTACACCGACTTCGGGACCGTAAGTGTAGGCGGACAGAAGACGGCACAGTTCGTTATCCGAAATACCGGCAACGGCGATCTGGTGGTGACCGGAATAAGCTTTACCGGCACTCATGCTTCCGAGTTTTCGATTCAGAATGCACCGAGCTTTCCGCTTACAATTGCCGGCAGTAGCAACCATGCTATCGACGTAAAGTTTATGCCTTTGCAAACGGGTATCCGCACTGCCAACATCAACATTGCCAGCAACGACGCGGATGAAGCCGCATACATTTTTGCGTTGCAGGGTATCGCCGCAGACCCTACTGGTATTGATCCCGTGTTCGGTTCAGCATCTTATGTAAAACTGTATCCTAACCCGACCCATGGAAATGCAATGTTGTCGCTTTCGTTGAAGAACGACGAACGTGTGATTGTTCAGGTATCCGACATCACCGGGCGCATGGTGCTGCCCGTGTTCGACAAGCAACTCAGTACAGGAGAACAACAAATACCGTTGCCTACAGAAGGCCTCGCCAACGGCACCTATTTCGTACAGGTGGCCAGCACCAGCGGTACTAAAAAGTTGAAACTGGTGGTGGCACATTAAGCCATTCACTTCAAAAATCCTTTGTTCAGACAGGGTGCCTGGTGTGCCCTGTTTGAATTTTTTAGCCATCATTCATCTGTGCCATGAAGAAGAGCCTTTGGCTTATTGCGATCGTCACCCTCGGATTTTTTTGTTATTCCTTTCGGTACGAAGCTGCCACGCCCCCATACCGAAATCTCTATGAGGAGCGAATGAAAATATTGGCAAAGTCCACCGACACGTTGCTGGAGTTTGTCGCTGCTGCGGACCTGAGCGATGCAGAAGTGGTGAATACAATAAGAAACCATATTGCAAGGGCGCGCCTGGCCATGAAAGCTGCCGATATCTGGCTGCGATATCTGGATCCGTTGGCCCAAAAGCTAATCAACGGACCGCTGGCTGTGGAATGGGAAACGGAGGCTTTCGAGAAGTATGAGCCCCCGTATCGCCGGGAAGGTGCAGGATTTACTCTAGCATTCCAATGCCTCGAGAGCAGGCCCGTGGACCGTGCTCAACTTATCGCTTATCTTCAGAAAGCACGCGATGCAGTAGATGTTTTTCTTGCCGACTCGGTGATGAGCCGGTTGGCCGATGCCGATCACTTTCTGCTGTGTAACCGATTATTTCTGCTTCATCTTGCCGCGACCTACACTACCGGTTTCGATAACGCCGATGCGACTACCGTGATCACAGAGTTGAGGTATATGCTGAAGCAAAACAGAGTGGTCTATGAGCGGTATAATGCATCATTTCCTGAAAAGCCACTTACAATTGCTTACCTGGAACGCTATGATTCCCTGCTTTCTTTTGTCGGCAATCAACCCGATGATCTTACTGCTTTTGATCATTATAGTTTTTTGCGGGAGTATATCAATCCATTGTTCATGATCAACCAGCAGCTCATTGTTCGCTATCAGGTAACGAGCAGGAGTATGATGGATTACGCACTCAATAAAAAGGCCCTTTCTCTCTTTGACAAAAAGCTATATCATGCTCAAAATGCTAAGGGAGTTTTTCTCAGGGTCACCGACACTACAGTCCTGCAACAGATACAGGAGTTAGGAAAACTGCTCTTTTTCGATCCGCTACTTTCGGGCAACAATCAACGTAGCTGCGCTTCCTGCCACAAGCCGGAGCAGTCTTTTACAGACACTGCCTGCAGAACTTCGCTGCACTACGATCGTCAGAATTTTTTGACCCGAAACAGCCCTTCCCTGCTCAATGTTACTTACCAGCACCTGCTGATGTACGATGGAAAACACACTAACCCCGATCTACAGGCCCGTGCAGTGATCAGCAACCCCGATGAAATGAAGGGCAGCGAAAGCGAGGCACTGCGGAAAATATTAAGTTGCCCTTCTTACAAAGCTGCATTCCAAAAGTTGCTTCCCTTCACACCACAACAGCCGGAAATATCCATGGCACATATCACCTCCGCGCTTAGTTTCTATTATGCGCAAAACGATGGAGCCCGTTCGCTGTTTGACAACGCTATGGACGGACAAGTGCAGCTTGATGATCGCCAGCGCCACGGCTTTAATCTGTTTATGGGCAAAGCTCAATGTGGCACCTGCCATTTTGTTCCGCAGTTTAATGGAGTGAAGCCTCCTTTTCTAGGCTCAGAGTTCGAAGTGATCGGGGTGCCTGCGGACACGGGCTTCTCAAAGCTAAGTGCCGACCCGGGCAGATACGAATGGCTGAACGCAGCGGAAATGCAGCATGCTTTTCGTACCAGCACGCTCCGCAATGCCGCGCGTACTGCACCTTATATGCACAATGGTGTATTTCGTACCCTGGAGGAGGTAATCGATTTTTATGATGCAGGTGGTGGTGTGGGTCATGGATTGACGGTTCCCAACCAGACCTTATCGGCGGATTCACTGAAGCTGACGCAGGCTGAAAAAAGCGATCTGATATTGTTTCTGCACACTTTAAACGAAGCTGAGCTTCAGGATACGCGACCGCCGGCTTTGCCAGCTTCCGGAATTAAAGCTTTTAACCGCCGAAAGCCGGGCGGAGATTATTAAAACAATCTGATGATGAAACGTCTACTCCTTTATTGCTTCATTCTGCTCGTGTCGATCAGTTCACAGGCTACGGCGCAAAAGAAAAATAAAATGCAATTCGAATTCCCTAAGGAAATGGCCGCCGATGTACAGGCTGCCTATCTCAGGATGTGTGAGCAGGGCTATCTGCTTTATCAGCTCAATTGCAGTGGCTGTCATAGCGAGAAAAAAGGAAGAAAAGAAACAGTGCCTGATTTTACTGTAGATCAACTGGAGGCTTACAAAATCCGGGTGATGAACCCTACGCACGAAGACCGGCTGCCAGAAACGACGCTTACCTCAGAGGAGCTAAGTCTTATCGTTACTTTTTTTACGTACAAGAGACCGCAGCACCGGTAGTTTCGTTTACTTCTTTTTCGAACGATTCCGCTTCATTCTTGCTTTTCTTGCCTCATAGCGGTCGCGATAAAAATCAATATTGGTGATCAGTCCCAGCACATGAAAGACAGGCATGGCGGCTAACGCTAAGAAAAACCCGCCGACAACGGAAATAGGAAGATACCGCAGCAGGATGGTACCTACAGAGGCTTTGAGATGAGTAAACAGCAGATAGGCCATCAAGGCTCCTGCCATTACGGGCCACATACGTGCAATAAATAGTTTTGGCTTTATCATGTTTTCAAAGACTTTTCCGGCGTGTCCGGTTGGTTTCTGAATCTTAATAGCGTTAGGTCGGGGGCATCGGGTAGGTGATGTTTCTAATCTTTTGTCGCCCTTATAAATAGTCGGTATGCCCATGCCGCAACGGTTATTTAAGAGCTCCGGTCTAAAACTAAATTTTTCGCTTAAACTGAATATTATTTCTAAGATACCGAAATGCATCGTACCTGCACAATGCCTGCCCGCTGAATATGTATTTTTCCCGGTACGTCAATTGGACATCCCGTTACAGAAAAGCGCATGCGCCATCATTCCGAAGCCTGTCTATATTCACAAAAAATTAAAGAAAATGAAAGGCCCCGCTACACTTCTCTTATTGCTTTGTTCCTTCTTTGTGTTGCAAAGCAGCAGTTGCAAACACAGTAATGACGACTCCGTTTCACCCGGTGGAAACAATTCGCCCATTGCAGGCCAGTGGTACATCAGTTACTATTGGGACAATGACAAAGAGGAAAGTTCAGATTTTTCCGGTTATACTTTTTCGTTTCAGTCCGGGGGCATTCTGACGGCTACGCGGGGGTCTTCCAGTGCCAGCGGCACCTGGCGCGAAACTGTGGATGACGGAAAACCCAGGTTTATCATCAACCTCAGCAGCAGCAACGAAAAACTACAGGACCTGAACGACGACTGGATCTTACTCAGCAAAACGGAAAATGAGATCAAGCTGAAAGACGATAATACTTCGAAAGTTGAGGAGCTACATTTTTCAAGACAATAGCGGCGGCTCTGTGCCTGCGGCAAAATGGTCGATAAGGCGCGGCTGTGTAAGCTGATTGTCGCAGATGATGTTGATAAAGGCCAGCAGTTTTTGTGCCGTCTCTACATCGTCATCTTCGCTAATCATGCCGGGTGCTATGGCCGATTTTCCGTAGGTTTTGAGTGTGTGCAGCGCCTGCACCAGTTTCGGAGGAAGGCCATTGTCCACCAGTTGGCTAATGTCTGCTTCCGCATTTTCTCCGGTTCCGCCAAGAAAAATGCACAGTTTCTGCAATGCCAGCCGGAGCAGCGCAGAGGCACCCCGTGGAGACAAAAACAATATTTCGCGCGCTTCTACAAACAATTCTTTTACGGCTTCCGGCATATCCTCATTGGGCTGTATGGCCGCGCCGTTGAAAGGGAAGATGATTTTTTCGCGAAACCAAAGTGTATTTCCCCCGCAGTTTTCGCAGCTCGTGCCCAGAAAATCGTGGAGCTTGCTATCCTGATTCACAATAAGTCTTCCGTTATTAATATCAAGCCTGTTGCGGTAAAGTAGCCCCCAGTCTTGCCGTGCAAAAACGCCACAATGCGGGCAGCTAAAAGCCCTGGCGTTTATTTCTGGCGGGGTGTATGAAACTAACATTAGCGCAATATTCTGGTAATGACAAATTTATAGGCAGGAGCTACAGCACACTGCATAGTATTCGGGATATAACGTTAAAATAATATTCGCAGCCGGTGTGCTTTTTGCCCGGCCTTGCGAAACAACATCGGGGCATAATTATTTAACTGCCTGTCATCATAACAACGTATCAAAGAATAGTGTAACCCTTTTAGTTTACTTTTGTTTGGTTATAACACCCCGATAAGCGTATATGAAATTTTCTAAGGAGGCCCGGATTGGACTATTGGTAGCTGCATCGATCCTGATATTTTTTGCCGGTTTTTATTTTTTGAAGGGAGCTAATATTTTTTCCGGAGAAAACGAATATTATGTGTATTACGATAATGTTCAGGGATTGCAGCCCTCATCTCCGGTACAAGTTAAGGGACTTGCCGTGGGCCGGGTTTCTGAAATCAAATTAAATGGCGGAGGCAAAGTACAGGTGACCATTGCCGTCAATAAGCGGACTAAAATTCCGGTGGGCTCGGTGGCCAAGCTGACCTCTACCGATCTGTTGGGTACCAAAGCCATCAGCCTGGAACTGAGCAATAATGAACAGATTGCTGAAGAAGAGAGCATCATTGTCGGTGATGTGGAGGGCGGGATCATAGATGCTTTATCGGTGGAGATCACTCCTTTGCTTCGCGATATGCGTCATGCAGTGGGTACGCTCGATTCTGTTTTGCTGAGCGTGAATGGAGTGCTCGATGCAGAATCCAAAGAAAACTTGCGGAGCAGCATTGCGAATCTTGACGTTACCATGGATAATTTCTCCCAGTTGTCGTCAAGGCTCAATGCTGAAAGCACACAGTTGCAGGGTGTGATCCGAAATGCCAACAGTATCACTTCCAATCTGGCCAGTAACAACGAGCGGATCACCAACATCATCAACAACGCCTCCACCATTACGGACCAGCTTAATCAGGCCCAGATTGATAAAACGATGAATGAATTCCGGCTGGCTGCCAATCAGCTAAATGATGTGCTGGCTAAAGTGAACGGAAAGGATGGCTCCCTGGGATTGCTGGTAAACGACCCTGCCATGTACAACAATCTGAACAGCTCGTTGCATACGCTCAATAGCCTGATGGCCGATATAGAGGCGCATCCCACGCGCTACATTAATCTCACTATCTTTGGCCGCAAAAAGCAGTAAACGCCTTGGGTTCGGCTCATAAAATTTTCAAATCACGTCCCGCTGTTGCGGGATGGTGTGTTTTAATGCTGCTGCTGGCTTTGGAAGCCCGTGCACAAACGGGTTCAGATACTTCGTCTAAGGTGCCGATCGAAATTCTGCCGGGAAACGGTACTCGTTTTGAGTATGTCACTACCGACTCCGGAGCAGTGAATAAACTCATTGGCAATGTGGCCCTGAGGCAGGGAGAAACCAATATGTACTGCGACAGCGCCTACATTGACCTTGCACGAAACAATGTGTATGCCTACAGCAACGTGAATATCGTTCAGCAGGGAGGCACACAGGTGCAGAGCGATTACCTCCGTTATGTGGGTAATACACATAAGGCCTACCTGAGGGGCAATGTACATCTGGCTGACCAGAAGAACAACCTATGGGCCGAAGACCTGGAATATGATGTGCGCACCAAAGTGGGCACCTACAACAACGGAGGAACGTTGCAGAGCGAAAACACTACCCTGTCCAGCAATGCCGGCATGTATAATGCCCGCAGTAAAGACAGTCGCTTTACCGGTGAGGTCTTTGTTACCGATCCGGATTACAATGTGACCTCCACCGACCTCGGCTATAATACAGAAAGCCGTGTGGTTGTCTTTTATGGCCCCTCTGTGGTTCTGAACGATAAGTCGGAATTGCATACCCGCAGCGGAACCTGGGATGCCAAAAATGAGATTGCTCACCTTGTGGACCGTTCATCTATAAAGAACGAAGCGCAGTATATCGAAGGGGATACGCTGGATTATAACCGTAAGTCGGGCTGGGGCCTTGCCCACGGCAATGTATTGGCACTCGACACGGCACAAAAGGCAACACTCTTTTGCGGATTTGCAGCCTATAATGAGAAAAGCCGAAAACTTTGGTCGACCCTGAAACCCGTGATGAAAAGAGTGAGCGGAGAGGACAGCATTTACATCAGGGCCGATACCTTCTTTGCTGCGCCGGTACCAAAAGTTAGAGACAGCATCCGTGCCCTTCATGCTTATGAAAATAACAGCAAAGTGCAGGCATTGGCCGATAGCCTGCATGTGGAAGCAGATACAGCGACCGCCGACTCTACAGGTCCCCGCTACTTTATCGGATATCATCACGTAAGGATTTTTTCCGATTCTCTGCAGGCGGTGTGCGATAGTATCAGCTACTCTCAGGCCGACTCCATCATGCGCCTGATGGATCATCCGGTAGCCTGGAGTCGTCGGGGTCAGATTACCGGCGACACGATTCTGATCTATACCGATACCAGTAATATCCGAAAATTGTTTGTGCCCAACAATGCCATTATCGTCAAGCAGACAGGGCCTGACAAAGCAGGTATGTATGATCAGGTGCAGGGAAAAACGCTTACCGGGTTTTTTGAGCAGGGTAGTCTTCGCGAACTGATATTTTGGCCGGGAGCCGAAGCTATACAATACAGTACGGATGATGATGGTGCTTACCTGGGGATGAATCAGGCGCAGAGTGAACGTATCCGTGTGCTTTTTGATAGCTCCGAGATCAGCAGAATTGTGTTGGAACAGGATGTGAAGCAAACGATGACTCCCATGCAACAGGTAAATATTCCTGCAGCGCGTCTCAGCCGGTTCAAATGGATGCCCGAAAGACGACCGCAAAGCATTCAGGAGCTTTTTCTCTACGATCCCTACGAAAATCTTTCTGCGAAAAAAGACAACACTCCTTTAGAAGAGGAGACAACCGCAAAGCCTAAGAGCAAACCGTTGAAGCCAAAGCGGAAGCGGTAGGCAATAGCTGCCTGGGTAGAAATGATTTTTTACTGTTTACTTTTGCCCTCACAGTTTAGACACACATGCAGGTTTACAAATTTGGCGGGGCCTCTATTGCTACGCCCGAAAGAATGCAGGCGCTTTTGCCCATCATCAGTCATGCTGAAGAACCATTAATCCTGGTTGTTTCAGCGCTCGGCAAAACAACGAATGCGCTGGAAGCAGTGGTAGCCAATGCCTGCAAAGGGCACAAGGATATCGCACATCAACTTGCTAAAAAAATAGAGGACGAACATCTGACCTATGCTGCACAGCTTGTAAGTGGCCGGCATGCGGATGAACTGGTAGGGGCACTCAATGTATTCTTCACAGAACTTTCGTGGGCTATCGACGATGCTGATGAGGACCGCTATGATTATTCCTACGACCAGATCGTATGCATGGGTGAGATGATGAGCACGAGGATATTTGCGGCCTTTTTGCAACAGCAGGGGATGGACTTCCTTTGGGTGGATATCCGCGATGTGATCCGAACAGACGATACTTATCGCGATGCGCGTGTGGACTGGAATTACTCACAAAAACAGGCGGAGGAAAACATTGGCGTTCTTTTAAAAGGTGGTAAGAACATCATTACGCAGGGTTTTATTGGTGCCACTGCAGACAATGCCTCGGTGACATTGGGCCGCGAAGGGTCGGATTATACCGCTGCTATGCTGGCCGCCATGTTGCAAGCCCGGTCAGTGACGATCTGGAAGGATGTGGAAGGCCTGCAAAATGCCGATCCCAAAGAATTCTCCAACACCGTAAAAATTGAAGCTATCACGTATCATGAAGTGATCGAAATGGCCTATTATGGCGCACAGGTGATTCACCCCAAGACCATCAAGCCGCTTCAGAATAATAATATCCCCTTGTATGTGAAATGCTTTCTGGATAAGGATTTGAAGGGTACTGTAATCATGAATGAAGTGGACAGTATGTTCTATCCACCCTTGATCGTACTCAAGAAAAAGCAGATTTTATTGCAGGTCACCACGCGCGATTTTTCTTTCATCACCGAAGACAATCTTGCCAACCTGTACAGCATTTTTCACAACATGAATATCAAAGTGAACCTGATACAAAATGCAGCCATCAGTTTTGTAGCCTGCATAGATCATAAGGAAGACAAGGTGCAGCAGCTTGTGGACGCTTTAGGCAAAGACTATAAGGTGTTTCGCAATGAAGATGTACAGTTGCTTACCATCCGTCATTATACCAGCGAAATTTTGTCGGATCTTACCCGGAGCCGTTTCATGCTCCTCGAGCAAAAGACCCGACACACGGTGCAGGTAGTGATGAAATAGTCAGCTATCTCTGAGCTGTAAAGCCTTAGTTGGTTCATGCTTTCCATACCGCTGTTGCACGAAGGAAAGCAATGCGATGATCACCACAAACTCGTATGCTGCAAAAAAGCGTTCCTGAAGCGATGGGAACAGGAAAAGCCTGATCACCACAGTAGTCACTACGATCTGGACCAGGGTTTTTATTTCAGCATGAGCTTTGAGAAGCAGAAGTCCGGCAACAGCCATGAGGAGAAGATACAGCATATCTGTGCGCAGGATGTACAAAACATCCCTCCAGTGGTGAATATATTCCTTGACCGAAAACAGAAAGGCAAACTGCGTGAACCAGTCGGCCCGGTCTCCCATAAGCATGGGCACGCCCACAACACAAATCAGACTAATGCTGCCGACCACCAGTGATTTCCAGAATATGTTTTTTGTGTTTTTCAGATAAAGAAAATAGGCGATCACAATGGCCAAAACAAAGTTGTCTATACGCGAAAGCGTGGCGAGCAACAGGAAAAGGATCAGCATCCACCGGGGCTTTTTAGTAGCAACGGCGTATAAGGTGAGCAATACAAAAAGATTAGACAGTGCATCGGGCGTGGAATAGCGGTCGAGCATAGCAAAGATGGGCAGCATGGCGATGCTGGCCGCAGCCGCAAAGGCAAGGGGCCGCTGCAAAAAGTGACAAAGCCAGTGATATACCAAAAGGATGATGAGGAAGCAAGCGATAATGGACGGTATGAGTGTGGCTAACACAAGATGAACGCCGGCTTTGTGAAGCAGGAATACCAATAGTGTGTAGAGCGGCTTGGTCCTGAAAAAGCTCAGCTCCTGGCCGAAGATCCTGGCATCCTTCAGGCATTGTGCACGATCATCATAATTCTCTGTCAGACCGCGGAAAACTTCCGGCGATACCTCCTGTTGTAAGGTGTGATAGACACTGTCGTGAACTTTTTGAAGGTCATGCTCAGAATATTCCACCGACACACCCATATAGGCGATCATGTCCCAGTTATAAACGGGTTTTTCACTGAGCACAAAGACAAACACAGCCGCGAGAACTACAAAAAGCAGGTCAAAAATTTTGTTGCGCATAAGGCAAACGGAATCGTTAATCTGCAAAATGACAAAAGTTCCAGGGCATGTATTGCAGGCAGCCGTGTGTTTTGCAAGTTGATAACAAGCCGTTACATGATCTTCTTACCCTTCATCGCTTCTTTTAGTGCGGCATCCATCACGCGTTCGGCATAGGGGCGGGAAACATCATTGAGGCGCTCGGTTTCTTTTTGGATCAGGTCTTTGTCTTTAGACTCGATGGCGCTTTGCAGTTTTGCCATGTGCGACCGGGTGAGCTCTATCTCGGCGGGCTCCAGAAAGTCTTTGTGCTTTGAGAGAAATTTTTCGGTGGTATCCAGCATTTGCTGTGCCTCGGTTGTCGCTTCTACCAGCGCCCGAAGCTCTATGTCGGTCCGGGCATGTTGTAAAGAATCCATCAGCATCTTTTCCACCTCCTGATCGGTCAATCCATACTGCGGTTTCACTTCAATAGTTTGCTCCACCCCGCTGCGCAGTTCTTTGGCTGATACTTTCAGTATTCCGTCTGCATCTATCAAAAAGCTAACTTCTACTTTGGGTAGGCCAGCGGGCATTGCGGGTATTCCCGTCAGATTGAATTCCGCCAGTTTGCGATTATCCTGCACAAGGTCGCGCTCACCCTGAAATACAGAAATTCTCATGCCGCTCTGTCCGTCTTTTTGGGTAGTGTATTGTCGCCCTGCTTTGTTCGGGATCTTTGAGTTGCGGGGGATTAGCACATCCATTAATCCGCCCATGGTTTCGATGCCCAGCGACAAAGGCGTTACATCGAGCAACAGCATATCGGTATTGTTGCCGGCAAGAATATCCGCCTGCACCGCGGCGCCCAGTGCCACTACTTCATCGGGGTTGAGTTCGTCGTGTACTTTCTTACCAAAGAATGATTGTACCCGTTCCTTCACAAGGGGTACACGGGTCGATCCGCCTACCATCACTACTTCATCTATCGAGTGGATATCAAGGCCTGCGTCGCGCAAAGCCTGCCGGCAACTATCCAGTGTGCGCGCTACAAGGGGTTCTATCAGTTTGTTGAAATGGCTGCGGTCTAAAACGACTTCTCTACCATTAATCTCTGTGGTAAAACGATCCTGTGTTGAAAGTTGTTTTTTTGCTTCTTCTGCCGCCAGTCTCAGTCTTTGTAACAGGCTTTTGTCCTCCGTGTTTCTCCATTCGTCGTCGCTTGCCCGCCAGTGGTTTGCGATAGCGCGGTCCATATCATCGCCGCCAAGGTAAGTGTCGCCATGGGTAGATAACACTTCGAAAATACCGTTGGTAATATGCAGTATAGAAACGTCGAAAGTGCCGCCACCAAGGTCATAGACTGCAATCGTCTTCTCTTCATCGGCCTTCACACCCAGTCCGTAGGCAAGGCTTGCTGCTGTGGGTTCATTGATGATGCGAAGTACATCAAGTCCTGCCAGTTTTCCCGCGTCTCGTGTAGCCTGTCGTTGCGCATCGTTAAAGTAGGCAGGCACCGTGATGACGGCTTTGCTCACCGGTGTTTTCAGGATGTGTTCGGCGCGATGTTTCAGCTCGCGCAGTATTTCCGAAGACAGCTCGATGGGCGTAAAAAACCGGTCGTCCACCTGCACTTTTACCAGGCTATCGGTATTGTCGTCAATTATCTTGTAAGAGAATTGAGCTGCATGTTCGCTCAAGTCGTTGTAGGATTTTCCCATTAGCCTCTTGGCGCTGTAGATTGTGCGTTCCGGGGCATCGGTCAGCCGGTCGCGGGCGGCGTTGCCTACCAGAGGGTTGCCATACGCATCGAAGTGAACGATGGAGGGTACCAGTGCCAGTCCGTCCGTTTCGCGCAGGGCTATAGGCTGACGTGTGTCGGGGCGCACAATAGCGACCAGACTATTGGTAGTGCCCAGGTCAATCCCTACAATGCTGTCTTTCTGCTGAATACTTCCTGTTACAAGGTTGATCCCTACTTTAGCCATACAACTGTTTATAAGCCCGCAAAATTAACCCACTGCTGCCATGCACTGATATATTTTCATTATCCGGCTATTCCATGAATTGTCGTTTTGAGGTTTATTTATATTTGCGGCTATTGTATTCACTGCGAAATTCAGGCCCATGCGTCATCTTCACTTATCTTTTGTCCTTTTCTTTTTGTTTCTCGCCTTGCACGCCGGTGCGCAGGATTATTCTAACCGGGGGCTGATGGATATTAAAGATCAGTCGGAGCTGCTGCGCATGAACTGGGTTAAGGCTTTTGAAGACGCGATACGTTCGCACAACTTCGCCGCATTGCCCGCCCTGCGCAAGGAGAACGAGCAATATCTCGATAAGCATCTGGCGGTTTTGGGGCGTATGTATGCGGAAGGCGATGGCCGTGCACTACTTACCGCTGTGAGAAATTATATGCAGATCGAGCGCCAGTTTGTTCGCGACGCCATGGTTTCGGCCGAAGCAATTGACGGAAACAGTCAGGAGGCCATTGACCGGGTGTACAGAAAGATCAATGAATTTGGCGAAAAGGAAAAAATGTTTCTTGTTGATATCAACAATGCCATTGCTACAGAAGGTCTTAACGCGGGCGGGGATGCCGGCGCGCCCGCAGACGAAGGGATTAGCGATGACGAAGAGTTTGAGCAACCGCATGGAAGTGTGGTTGAAGAAACGAGCCCGCGCAGACGAGGAAGATTGCCGCATGAACGTGGCGGCAGCGATGACGACGAGAAGCAAGCCCGTAAAAAATCGAGGAAAAAAAGCCGGTCAGCTTTGCCGGATGAGGAAGAAGAATAGCAGGCTTTCCCTACGATTGAACGATTATGGAGAGGAGGCAGTTGCGAACCTTTGGGGGGTTAGTCTTTCGGATGAGGGACCTGAAGTTTGCGCAAGCCGCTCAATACTGTATTGCATTTTCGCTATTTTGTCCATTCAGGCCTTGCCTTTTTCGTGCTTTTCGAACAACTATACGCAGAACATAAAGATCGTGTTTTCAATCTGGCGCTCCACTATGTACAACAAACGGAGGATGCAGAAGAGATCACACAAGACGTGTTTGTATCCGTTCATGAATCGCTCAGTGATTTTCGTCACGACGCAAAACTCTCTACCTGGATTTACCGGATTACGGTAAATAAGTCGCTGGACTTTTTGAGAATGCAGAAGCGCAAAAAGCGTTTTGCCTTTATTACTTCCATCTTCCAACCCGGCATTGCGGAGTCACTTGATCATCGACCTTTCGATCATCCCGGCGTGCACCTTGAGCAAAAGGAGGCGCTGCAAAAAATATTTCAATGCATGAATGAATTGCCCGAGCGGCAGAAAACAGCCTTGATTCTCAGTAAAATCGAACAACTCTCACAGGTAGAGGTGGGTGCTATTATGGACCTGAGCCCGAAGGCTGTAGAATCACTGGTACAGCGAGCCAAGTCCAACTTACTTTCTAAATTAAAAGCGAAGGATTAATGACCGGATCGCGTCAAAAACTATGCTGCAGATGAAAGAGCCATTCGACATATTAAGCAAGGTAGAAAGGGTGGAAGCTCCGCCATTTCTTTACACAAGGATACTGCAACGCATTGCCAGCCTTAGGGAAGAAAAAGTACAACCCGCATTCGCTTTTTCTGTCCTGCTTTCCCTGGTGCTGGTAGTCTTGCTGAACCTTACCACCTTTATGCATCATCAATCCGAGCCCCAAAAGGGCGTGCAGGCATTTGGTTTTCTGCAACCCCACAATGAATTGTATTATGACTAAGTCGAAGCTGCTGACGATTGCGGTGGTTCTTTTGCTCGCTGTTAATTTATTGCAGCTATGGATTGTTGCGACACCCCATGGTGGTAGGCGTATGCCGGAAGGGCCGAAGGACATAATTATCGAAAAATTAGGTTTCGACAAGGAGCAGCAACAACGCTATCTGGAAATGATTCGCTGGCATCGCACACAGATACGTGAGCGGGAAGAACAGATTTTGTCGGTAAAAAAAGCACTGTATGCCACACTGAATGATAGCACTGCGGCAGGAAGCAAAGACAGTCTGCTCCATGAACTGGGGCAATTGCAAACCCAGATAGAACGCGTACACTACCGGCATTTTGAAGATATCAAGTCAATTTGCAGACCCGAACAGATGGAACGATACGAGGCATTTACCCGAGAAATAGATCAGCTATTTGGCCCGCCGGAAAGGCAACGAAGGCCGTAGCAAACGCTTGTCATTGCCACAAAATATGGTACGGAACTGCCCATAGATTTTTTCCGAATGGAACAACCTCTTTACCGGAGTACAACACTACGCCACCGATAAAATCTTTGCCTACCGATTCCTGCAAAAACCTGATTCCGCTGAAGTCCTGAATATTGACCGCTTCGGACTTTTTAATTTCAATGCCGAATACAGTACCGTCCGGCTTTTCTAAAATAAAATCTACCTCTTTGCCATCACTTGTTCGGAAGTGGTAGAGCTTTGCTTTTGTTGTGCTAAATGTGAGCAGCTTTGTAAGTTCTGTTGCGACAAAATTTTCAAGGACGTGTCCGAACAAATCAGGCTTGTTGCCTGCAATATCCCTTAAGTTTAGATCAAGCATATGGCAAAGCATTAAAGTATCTGTCAAATATCCTTTTGGAGATTTTACCAGACGCTTGCCTATATTTTTATACCAGGGTGCAACATCAAAATTCAGAAACATCATTTTTAGAATATTCCGGTACGCTTTACCAGTTACGGAGTTAAGACCAATAACGCGTGAAATTTCTGAATCGTTGATCAGGTTTCCTGCCCTTGTAGCCAAAATTCTCAATAAGTTGGGCAACAGCGCGGTTTTTTCCAGCTCAGCAATCATCTTAACATCTCGCTGTAAAATAGTGGTCAGGTAACCGTCAAACCATATACTTCTTTCCTTCTGGCTTTTATCCGCAATTTCAGGATAGGTCGCCATTTCGATAGCGTCAAGCAAGCCCATACCTCTGTTTTTTATTCCGGTAAAATCCATGTGGATCATTCTATCCAGTCCATTACCGATACCCGATGATGATTCGGCCGCACAAAAGGGATACAGCGTAAGCACACTCATTCTTCCCACTAAAGGCTCTGATAGTTTTGGCAAACCCATGATATTGGCTGACCCGGTTAACAAATACCTTCCATTTGCGTTATCCTTATCCTTTAAGCGCAGCTCATCAGCTACGATTTTCAGGGCTCTAAAGAGGTCCGGAACCATTTGCACTTCGTCAATGATCAGTGTGTTATCATAAGAATTCAAAAAAGCTTCGGGTGCAGCAGCAGCAGCAGCCATTTGTGTTGGCCGGTCGAATGTAACATAGGCAGCAGGATTCGCGTTTTTGCCAATATCCGATGCTATACTTTGTACAAGCGTACTTTTGCCTGTCTGCCTTGCTCCGTTAAGAAATACCACAGGACTCACTTCTAATGCATCTTTGAGCACAGGCGTAATTTTTCTGTCTAGTGTCTTCATCTTTGGATGTTCAATCGCTTGCAAATTTAAAGCGTTGCTTTAAAAATATTAAAACCTACCTTTAATTTTGCAAAAATTAGGTGGGATGTTGGATTGGTCTCATTCCAAAATTATCAGTCTGTGTGGATCATCAGGGAAAACCGCGGCGTAAATAGAATTTGATCAGCATCACCACGACATCTAATCAGCGTCATGTGGAAATGGCTTTCTTCTTCCTAATTTGTAGGTCAATAATTTTATCATGCTCAAGTATATCATTGCCTGGTTTCCCATGCTGGTGATTGCCATCATGAATGGAATATTGAGAGAGGGAGTTTTTCGCAGGTTTTTGAACCCCTTGCGGGCCCATCAGCTTCCTACCATCACGCTTATCGATTTTTTTGCCGTTTACTTCTGGCTTTTTTTTCGGCGATATCCTCCGGAGAGTGGCCAACAGGCGTTTTTGGTGGGGGCAATGTGGATGGTGCTGACGCTTGCGTTTGAATTCAGCTTTGGTAGTTATCGTGGTTTATCCTGGGCCGAAATGCTGGCAGATTATAACCTGGCCAAGGGTAGAATTTGGATGCTTATTCCGCTGTGGCTGCTTGTGGCGCCTTACCTTTTTTACGTTTTGTTGCGCCGTTAGTTTTTTGTAGCCCGCAAAATTTCCCGTTTGCCTTTGGGTCCGGCTAATTTCTCCACCGCAAATCCGGCTGTCTGTAAGGCTCTGCGCACCGTTCCCTTGCTGCAATAGGTAGTAAGTACCGCGCCGATGTTCATTAGCTCAAACAGGTTATGGAAAACCGCTTCCGACCAAAGCTCAGGTTGAGCGTCTGGCGCAAAAGCATCGAAATAAACGAGGTCGAACTTTTCTTTGCTAACAAAAGAATGCAAGGAGCCCTGCCATTTGGTGAGATGAAAGTGCGCCGTGATTTCTGTCTCAACATTCCACGGCGCTGTATGGATTTGCGAAAAAATTGAAAACCAGGCATCCCTACCTAACAAATCCGGATAGTTTAAACGCAGGACCACATCCGGGGGAAGCACTTCAGTCTCTATGGCGTGGTAAAGCACATGCAGGCCTAAGTCGTTCATAGCGTGCAGCGTCAGCAGGGCATTTAGGCCCGTACCGAAGCCCATCTCGAAAATCTTGATCGTTTTGCGGTCTGTGTGCTGATCCGTCCAATGTTTCAATCCCTGCTGTATGTAGATATGCAAGCTTTCCTGCAGTGCACCATGAATGCTGTGATAATAAATATCTGTGCCGGGAAGGTGCACCGTGTGAGAGCCATCGGTAGTGAGGAAAAGCTCGCGCTGCATGGGATAAAGGTACCGGGACAAAGCGATTTATTCATCCGGGTTTTTCTCTTTTTGCAGACACCATTGAATAAGATCTACCAACGTGCTTAGAAAGCCGGGATTTCTAGATTTTTGGTTACAGGGCATTGCTGATAATTTATAGTAAAAGCTACAAGCCGGCCATGGTCTATCGTTGGCACATTCTCTCCGGCGCCGATACTCTGTTCAGGGTTTCATTTCATGATCAAAAAAATTTTCAAAGTATAAGCTGGTAAACAGTTTGGAATCGTCGATTTTATAAGAGGATAATTTTTGTCGGTAGCCCATAGATATTTCCCGGCTTGTTGGCATGCATCTGCAAAAAAGTTATTTCCCTAATCTGCTTTGTAGCTCGGGAACCACATTCTCGAAGCTGCGCAACAGCCGATCCCATTGACGAAACGATTCGTCTGCACTTGCGGCGGTGCCTGCCGGTGCGATTTCAGAAACGAGCTTCGCTTTGTAGGTGAGCGGATCGGAGTTGCCGGTTTTTACAATCAACCTCGTGCGGATTGTTGCAGATTTAAAGTTTTTAACTACCCATGCGGTGCACATATAGCCCGTAGCTTTGTCTGTTACCTGAATCACGTCGAAGCTATTGGTGATGATTCTGCTGATTAACCGCCAGGCTTCATCTTCGCTATGATTAGTACGAATATCTACATCCTGGTTCGCGAGATTGGTCACGAAAGAATTTTCATAAGCATCGTCCTTTTCCATTTTGATGTAGTCGTTGGATGGAAGGTCATGGCTTTCGTCATTTACATAATTGCGCTCCTGAGCAATAAAGCCGATTTTTTCCGCTCGTACATTTACGGTTCCTTTGGGTTCTACTTTTATCATAGTAGTACCAGATCCCACCAGTTTTCCATTTACGAATAGTTTCGCATCAGCATCTGTATTGATGGTGATTTTCTTGGTGCGAAGACGAGCGAAGGTAGATTCCGGGTGCAGCCAAAGCAATGCTGTTGTGACGGCAAAAAGGATTATGTTTTTCATGAGTGGCAATTGAAGTGTGATTGTGCTTTTTGATTATTGTTTGAAGATTTTTTCTGTTATCCTGCCGCATTGAAACAGACGACCCTGCGTAACACGCCCGGCAAAAATGGTAAGGTCACCAGGCGCTCATGCTTAGTTCTTAGGCCTGCACCCCCTGCTTTTTTTTGAGTCATTTGTCAGTTTTTATTAAGTGAAAAAAAAGTTTTTTGAAGCGACTAAAGTCTTGCATCCCGCAGCCTGTATTCGCCTATTTTTTGGTCCATGCTTATTTCTGTGCTCAGCGCCAGCGCCACAACCTGAGCCGTGTTCTTTGCTCCTGTTTTTTTGAGGATGTTTTTGCGGTGGTTCGATACCGTATCCTGGCTGATAAAAAGCATCTGTGCAATTTGTTTGCTGCTGTATCCTTCCATCAGTAGGGATACGATTTGGCGTTCGCGTTTGGTTATGAATGTCATAGAATGAATATTTGTGCGTTGTCGAAAAATGGATGTCTCAAATAAATTTGCCCGGAACGGTTCTGTCTTTTTTCGCTCTACTTTGAACCGTTTTTGCTGACTCAAAATTCCAAACCGCTAAGCGCGCCTACAAGGTGGAAACTACCGGATTTTGTAGCGTAAAATGGCTATGCGGGCAATGCGTAGATCTACGCGAAGTGATGCGTAGGTTTACTGTAAAAAAGGCGGGACTGCAGTTATAAATCCTTGCCTGGCGTGGCTTTCCGGCGAACAACACATGCTGGCTTTTTCGCCGCCTGTTTTAATGATGATAAATATGTTATAGTTTCCCTTTTACAAAAACAAAGTTTATGAAAGACAAACGCTTACTCTTTTCGGCTTTAGCTGTCATCTTCGCTGTTTTTCTGCTTGTAACAATCCCACGCCGGAAGCGGATACAACCAATGCCGACAGTCTTAAGGCTCAGGCCGCCCCACCTCCTGCTCAGGCAATAAAGCTCGTTCCTTGCCTGGCACAAGGTGGAGATCCTTGCACGCCTGAATGCCTCGAACGGATTTATTGGATACATAATATTTCATTCGAGCGATTTCAATACGTCACAAGAAACCATAACGGCAATCCCAAACATTCCTATTCAGGACCTGAATTGACCGAATTAGCCGAATCTGTAAACAGTCATGATTGCGACGGAACCGTGTTAATAGATGCCAGTGGAATCATATCGTTTAATCCTGCAGTTCCGACAGTTTATTCGATTCCGCTTTTTAAGGCCATTATCGCGATGAATCCAAGCCGGATTGAAGTTCATGAAGCGACTGATCTGAAGACAGACGAGCCGGAAATGATTTTGAAAGTTGATTTCAACGGATCTACGCAATACTTCGACATCAGCGACTATCATCCGTGAGCCCCTTTCTTATTTGCTCGCTTTTATCACCCTTATTGCCGATTGTTGTCGGATTCAGAACCCGTTCCTCTGTACTTTGGTGGTATTGCCTCACTGCATTTTCCTTTGACATTACAGGCACTTTGCTCAAGCGTGTTTTTCTTGTCAATCATCTTGTGGTGGGCAATATCTTTTTGGCTGTCGAGTTTCTGTTTTTGTCGTTTATTTTCAAGAGAGCGGTATTTGGTAAGCGCAGCCTTTTATTTTTTGTGTGGCTCGCAGTTGTCGTTGCCGTGTATGCCTTCATGAGTGTACGCACCTTTCAAACCTTCAACCTCACCTCCGCAAGTATTTTCTATTTCGTGTACGTAGTCTATGTCTTGCTGGGTTTTCTTTACATCCTCAGAATGTCTGAAGTGATCCTGTTAGAGCGATCCTGGTTTTTTTGGGTCTGTGTTGCTTTTGGATTGTATTCCTCGGGAGACTTTCTCTTGTTTTTATTTAGAAACTACATTGTAGAAAAAAATAGTGATCTGATGTCGAAGCTTTGGAACTACCTGTTTCTTACTTCAAATATTTTGAAGAACTTGTTACTCGGTATTGCAATTTACTGGCACGTAAAACCCAGGCATGAGCCTCGCTAACGAAATTGTATTTGCGATCGTTGCATTTCTTATACTCATGATGGGCATCATCTTCTTCGTGGTGCTCTATCAGCGGCGTATGTTTCATCACCATCTCGAGCTGAAAAAGATCAATGAACAAAAACAAAAGGAATTACTGCAGGCATCCATACAGGGCGAAGAAGATGAGCGTATGCGCATAGCCAGCGAACTGCACGATGATGTAGGCGCATCACTCTCGTCAGTCCGCCTTTTTTTACACTCTGCCGCAAAAACTTCCGATCCCGAAATCATTAACCGTTCCCGCGAACTGCTCGAAGACAGCATTCAGAAGGTGCGCAGCATTTCTCACAAGCTTCAGCCTTCTATGTTGCAACATCTGGGGCTAAAAGCCACGCTGGAAGCAATGGCAGAAACAGTAAATAAAAGCGGAAATCTACACATGACTTGTACTTTGGCACAAATACCGGAATTGGATGAAAATACCGGGCTCGCCGTTTATCGGGTAGTGCAGGAATTGCTCAACAATGTGATCAAACATTCCGGAGCCCGTTCGGTATCGTTAAGCGCTCAGCTTTTGCAAGATGCCATTGTGTTGCATTTTGCTCATGATGGCATTGGCCTCACAGAAGAAGAGTTTCAAAAGCAAGTACGCAAACCCGGCGCAATCGGTCTCAAAAATATCGTCAATCGCCTTCAGTCTATCAACGCGTCTATTCAGTTCGAACAGGTTTTGGAAAATCACTATCGCGCCGTAATCAGTGTACCTCTCAATTCGTAGTCTATGTCCGTAATTAAATATTTGGTTGCCGACGATCATAAGATATTCCGCGAAGGCCTTAAGCTGGCCCTTTCTGACGATCCCGGTATTAGCTGCGTGGGCGAAGCAGGAAATGGTAAAGAGGTGCTGGATCTACTACACAGGCTAAAGCCGGATGTTATCCTGCTCGACATCAAAATGCCGGAAATGGATGGCATCGAAACCGTAAAGCGGATACGGGAAACCGACCCGGACGTAAAGCTCGTCATGATCACGATGTACGAAGATGAACATTTCATCATCCATCTGATGGAAGCCGGCGCCAATGGCTACCTGATAAAAAATGCGGAACCCGAAGAGATCAAAGCTGCCATCCATACCGCCCACCATACGGGTCACTATTTTAATGATTATGTCAGCAATGTGTTGCTTCGAAAGGTGATCAAAAAAGATGAACGCAGAAAGCCCGAGATCAGGCTTAGCGACAGAGAGCTACAAGTGCTTACCCTGATCTGCCAGGAATGTACAGCTTCCGAAATCGGGAAGCAGATCTTCCTCAGTGCACGTACCGTAGAGGGCATCAAATCCGGTCTTATCGAAAAGCTGGGCGTCAGAAACACCGCCGGACTTGTAGTATATGCGCTCAAAAATGGGGTGATAGAATAAGGACGGACGCAAGGTTGAAAGAACGCTATCGCATTTATTGCAGCCCATATTTGCTAAGTTTGCGCCATGAAATCCGGACATTTTTTTGGCTTGCTGGCAGCACTAATCCTGGTATCCGCCTGTCGGCAGCAGGCCGCCCCTCCCGATGCTCCCGGCGATCCCGTATTTCAGCACCCATCTGTGCAATCGGTCTCTGAGCGTATCGGTCGCGACCCTGGCAACGCGCGGCTCTACTTTGAGCGCGGGCTGGCACTGCACAACCTTGAGGCCGACTCCTTTGCCATACGCGATTTTAAAAAGGCGGCTTCGCTCGACTCATCAAAGTCTGAGTACTTCAGTGCCGTGGGCGATCTAATGTTTCAGCATAAAGATGTGTCAGGTTCACTGCCCTGGATAGAAAAAGCCCTGCAGTTGAACCCCAACGACCCGAATGCGCGCCTGAAGGTGGCCCGGGTGCTGATCTTTGTGAAGGATTATCCAAAAGCTTTTTCCGAAATCAATACCGTATTGCGCAGAAATGCTATGGTGCCGGAAGCCTACTTTCTGAAAGGACTTATTTATAAGGATCTGAAGGATACCTCCAAAGCCATTTCGAGCTTCCAGACTACCCTGCAGATCGACCCCTCTCATCGCGATGCTATGCTCCTGCTCGGCGCGGTTTATAGCTGGAAGAATGATAGTCTGGCTCTTCGCTACTATGATAATGCCTTCAGGGAAGATACTTCCGATGTGTTCCCGATTTATGCTAAAGGCATGTACTTTCAGGAACGACATCAGTATGAAGCTGCCAAAGAAATGTACAAGTCAGCCATCCTTCACGACAGAGACTACACGAATGCTTATTTCAATACCGGCTATATTCTCATGCAGCAGGATTCGCTGGAAAAGGCGCTTCGCCAGTTTGACCTTGTTACCCGCCTCGACCCTGTCAATGCAAAAGCCTATTACAACCGCGGACTTTGCCGGGAAATGATGGGCGACAACGCAGCGGCACTTCAGGATTACAAGCAGGCGCTCACCTTCAACGAGCAATATACTGAGGCGCAAGAAGCCGTAAAACGCCTGAGCCAATAAATAAAAAGCAAACTTTCAACATATACGCATGGCCATCATTGCACCTTCCATTCTCTCTGCCGATTTTCTCCATCTCGGTCGCGATATAGAGATGATCAACAACAGCGATGCCGACTGGTTTCACCTCGATGTGATGGACGGTCGTTTTGTACCCAACATCAGCTATGGTATGCCCATCATTGCTGCTATGAAAAAGGCAGCACGAAAGACCTTCGATGTGCACCTGATGATAGTAGAGCCCGAACGCTATTTCGAAGAGTTTAAAAAAGCAGGCGCCGATTATCTTACCATTCATTACGAGACAGGCTTTCATATCCATCGCAGCCTCACGACCATAAAATCGCTGGGCATGAAGGCGGGTCTGTCTATCAATCCACATACACCGGTAGATATGGTTCGCGATATCATCCACGAGATCGACCTGTTGCTGATCATGAGTATCAATCCGGGTTTCGGCGGTCAGAAGTTTCTTCCGCTCACTTACGAAAAAATCAGAAGGGCCAGGCAGATCATCAACGATGCCGGTGCCTCCACACTTATTGAAATTGACGGCGGCGTTACGGTTGACAACGCCCCGGATATTCTGGCCGCTGGTGCTGATGTACTGGTGGCGGGCAATACGGTATTTTCTTCTCCCGATCCGGCCGCAACGATAAAAATCCTTAAGCAAGCAGGAAAATAATGTATCTTTTTACCCGTTTACATTTCTTATGCCGCAACGCGTAATCATCCTTCTTGCTTCGCTGTTCTTTCCCTTTGTGCTGCAGGCACAGACTGCTGTTTTGTACGGCGTGGTCACCGACGAGCAGGGCAGGGGCGTAGAACTCGTAAACGTGGCGGTGCAGGGCACCAGCTTTGGTACCAGCACCAATCCCGATGGAAAGTATGAGCTGGAGATACCCGCCGGCAGCCGGCAGCTCGTAGTCTTTAGCAACGTGGGTTTCGACCTGCAGAAAAAATCAGTGAACCTGGCGGTAGGCGAACGCAGAGAGATGAATGTGCTGTTGAAGAAAAAAGCGAATGCGCTTACGGAGTTTGTGAAACGCGACGACCGCGTGCGATACGAAGCCGGCGCCATACAGATACAGTCTAAAAAAGCGAATGAACTGCCAAGCACCATCGGGGGCATAGAAGGCCTGCTGAAAACATTTGTTGGGTCTAATAATGAGCTTACCTCCCAATATACTGTGCGCGGGGGTAACTATGACGAGAATCTGGTGTATGTCAACGACTTCGAGATCTATCGCCCCTTTCTGGTAAGGTCCGGACAGCAGGAGGGCCTGAGCTTTATCAATGCAGACCTGGTTTCTAATGTCAACTTTTCAATAGGCGGCTTTCAGGCAAAGTATGGCGACAAAATGAGCAGTGTGCTCGACGTTACCTACAAAAAGCCTAAGGAATTCAGCGGAGGAGTGATGCTCAGTCTGCTGGGCGCAAACGTTCATCTCGAAGGGGCTTCCAAAAACCAAAAGCTCACCTATCTCATTGGCCTGCGGCAAAAAAGCAATCAGTACTTATTGCAGTCGCAGCCCACCAAGGGTGTGTACAATCCCTCCTTTACCGACATACAGGCATTAGTGAACTACCGGTTCAGCAAGCGCTGGGAGGTAGAACTGATTGGCAACTATGCGCGCAACCGTTTCAACTTTTTTCCCGAAGAACAGACCACCAGCTTTGGTGTTATCAATCAGGCCTATCAGCTCCGTGTTTTTTATCAGGGTTCTGAGATCGATCAGTTCGACTCGCGATTTGGAGGCATTTCCACCACTTACCATCCTTCGGAAAAGCTAAAGCTAAAATTGCTGGCTTCCGGCTTTCAGACCAATGAACGCGAGACCTACGACATCAGCGGAGAGTACCTGCTCGGAGAGCTGGAAACAGACCTTGGCAAAGACAATTTCGGTCAGATCAAAACTTACCTCGGCACGGGCCTCGTTCATACTTATGCCCGCAACTATCTGAAGGTAAACGTGGGCAATCTTGCACACCGGGGTTCGCTCGATGCTGGCAAGCATTTCATTAGCTGGGGCGCCGATGCCAATTTTACCAACATCGATGACAAGCTCAACGAATGGGAGCGCCGTGATTCTGCCGGATTCACACAGCCCTACTACAGCGATTCGGTTGTGATGAAAAGGGTGTATCGTTCGGCTTCCAGCTTTGACTATACCCGGCTCAGTGGCTTTCTGCAGGATAATTTTCGCTTCAACGATTCGCTCGATCTGACGGTGTCGGCGGGTGTTCGGGTGAATTACAATATGCTCAACAGCGAGCTCATCATCAGCCCGCGTATTCAGCTTGCCTACAAGCCCAACTGGAAGCGTGATATAGTTTTCAAACTGGCCGGTGGTCTTTATGCGCAGCCGCCCTTCTACCGCGAAATGCGCGACCTCGACGGAAATGTGAACAAGGACCTTAAGGCCCAAAAATCTGCACACTATGTTTTTGGCGCCGACTATAACTTCAAAATGTATCGCCGGCCGTTCAAGCTTACCGGGGAGCTTTATTATAAAAAGCTCTGGGATATTGTGCCCTACGAGTACGATAATGTGCGTATCCGCTACTTTGGCAAAAACGATGCTGTGGGCTATGCCTACGGCGGCGAAGTGCGGCTCTATGGCGATCTGGTGAAAGATGCCACCTCCTGGGTGAGCGTGGGCATCATGAAAACGATGGAGGATGTGACGGACGATAAGATTGTACTGAAAGATGCCGCCGGTGCTGATAGTGCTACGCTCTATCCCGGGTATGTGCCGCGCCCTACCGATCAGCGCTTTATGCTCGGTATGTATTTCGAGGATTATCTGCCCCGCAATAAAAATTTCAAAGCACACCTCAATCTGATGTATTCCACAGGTCTGCCTTTTGGTCCGCCCGATAAACAGCGCTATGGCGATACCCTGCGCCTGCCCGATTACAAGCGTGTGGATATAGGCTTTTCGGCTCTGCTGCTCGACGGAGCACGGCAAGACCGCCCTTATCATAGTTTTTTCCGCAGTTTGCAATCTATCTGGATCAGCCTTGAAGTATTTAACCTGCTGGGTATTCAAAACACACTATCCTATTCGTGGATTCAGGATCAGACCACCAACAAAGTGTATGCAGTGCCGAACCGGCTTACATCGCGGCTGCTGAATATAAAGATGGTGGTCAACTTTTAGCAAGGAGCTGACTGCTGAAAGCCTTTGCTGGTGCGGCTTTCGATGCTGCTGTCAAAAAAATACTGCAAAAGGTTTGGCAAAAAACTGTGGATGCTTATCTTTGCGTCCCGTTCGAGAGAACAACAAGGTTGATCTCGTAGCTCAGTTGGTAGAGCAATACACTTTTAATGTATGGGTCTTGGGTTCGAGTCCCAACGGGATCACAAAGCCTTCCGCCACGCGGAAGGTTTTCTTTTTCCGGAGGAGCGTTGAAAGCTTGCTTTTAAAAGCGAGGACGGGAAAAGAAAACTTCATTTGCAAAGCAAAGGAAGGCTTTGTAGCGTCAAAGCGAAGGGTCCGGCGCGACGAAGGAGCGCCAATCCCAATGGGATCACAGAATGTGAAAGCCCCCTCAGAGTGGCTTTTGTGTTTTATCTTCTTGTTACTATCGAACAGCCTATAATAACCCACGCAGGTGAGCAATGATAGACAGTATGAATATAACAAACGCAACGATAGCACCGATCAACCATTCCTTATTGCTCGTCAGCCATGTTGGACTACGTTTAACGATTGCAGTTTCAACTGGCGTGGTTAGACGCTCATATGCTTCTATCGCAGCCGCCACACTTATTTCCTGATTTTGTCTTTTGTAGAAATCCTGTGAAATGCGCTCTCGATGGAATTCTATGTGCCGCGCAAATGCTGCACTAGAAAAACTGCTGTACATGGCGGACAACGCCTCTGTAATTGCTTTTAGGTTGCTAACGTTCTTCATTGCAACAGCATAGAGAATGGCATATACCGCATCTTCTATTGAGTCGGGAAAACGCAGTGTTTCGTGTAGGTTGTTGACGTACGTAAACTTCAATACTTCCATCAATATTGGCACAATTTCGGCGATGGGCATGTCAGGTGCATGTTGGATAATTACATCCTGATTATGTTCAAAAGGTGTGATGCTTTTCGCTAGTATGAAGTTCCGCCAGTACTGCAATGCCCGAATCTCCCCAAGCTGCATTAGCAACCTGCACGCATGAATTCTGTTCACGTCCGGCTGTTCAGGTGTGGAAAGAACTCCTAATAAAATTGGCCTTGCCAATTCTGGAGCGCTGTCTTTTGCTTTCTCAATCAGATGCCAATTCCAGGATGCATAGTGCTCTACGTTTGTGGGAATTGCAAGGTGCTCTTCAAAATCTTGCACTTTACCGCCTAAATCAAAATAATAGTCCGTTAGCCGTGCACGGCCAATCGAAGTCAAATATTGATTAGTGATGATAGTTTGGTAAAGCTTAGGAACGCATTCTGCATAATGCAGATGATGGCAAATAGACAAGTGAACTTCAAGCACGTCCGTGGGCAAATCCTGTTCAATATTCTTCAGAACAGTTTCTTTCAGTAGGTCTTTGTCACGAACTTTTTCAACAATCAATCTTGCCAAACCATTCTCCTCCTGTTGGACGTCACCACTGAAAATTGAAGGCAACATTTTCAGCAGCAGTTCATCATCAGCATTCATGGCCAGCAAAACGAACAGATTGTTGTTGAATTGTACGTCTTCCCGAAACCTGACTGAGCCTACCCCATTTTGTTGAACAGCTTTGGTGTAATCTGTTTTCTGTATGAATGATAGACACCAAGCCTTTGCAAAATCAACTAGTTTGGAATTAATTGTTTGAAGATTCCGACCATCTTTCAATAGCTCTTCAATGCGTTTGACTTTAAACCATTCCCATTGTAAATCATTTCGCAGATTCCCCAACAATTCTTCCTTGTCTTTAGGCACTTCGTTTGCGTGGTGATGAAGCGTCTGCAGAACGAGGGACGACTGAAATGGCAGCAGTTCTCGATTTTCATGGGGCCATAAATCCTGATTAGTAATGTTGGTCTTACCAATTGTACTAAATATCCGATCTGCTTCAGCAAAAAATTCTTCTCTATCCAACAGCATTTGCTGGTTCTTTTCCACATATGCCTGCCGCAGTTTCGCATAGTCAACGTGCAGGTCGGGAATGGCGAATTTCTCGCCATAATCTTTTTCTAATGCCTCTTGAAACGCCAAAAGCAAATCTCGGCTTTCATAGCTCAATCTGTTTCTGAATTGTCCCATGTGCAAATCCGAAATCCTACCTGCCTTGTATTCATCTAACAGGTACTGACAACCCTGTTCATCGATCAGCAGCATTAGGTTTCTCTCGTGCCTATCGTACCTGTACATCTTTTGGAAAATGGGGAAGATGCCAGATGTCGTAGCAAAGAATTCCTTAAAAGACTTTGAATACCCTTGGTCAAAGGACAACCGGGTGTCTTTCGCAAATATTCGGTATACCAGTGGTAGAATGGAACCATCAGATTTGAATGCTTCACTTGCATTAACAAGAAGCTTTTCAGTATCTGAATGATTCAAACGCGCTTTTCGAGATAAATCGTACTCCGAAAAAAAGTAAGAGTCCACTACTGCAATGCGCAAAGCCTTTTTGATGTTAACTGTTTGCCTAAACTGTGTAATGATCGATTGCAGCAGTTCATTCGGGCCATAGTTGGAAACTTTTTTCTGCCCTTCGGCGTACACCGTTCTACTTGCCAGAATAAAGTCACAGTAATCTTCGGTAAGATTTGCATGACTCAGATAGCTGACGATAGCACTCCTAGTCTGAAAGTCCTCAAAGTCAATTCCACTATTCAGAATACTTTCAGCTATTTCTTTATCAAAAAACTTAAGTTCAATAAGTGCGTGAATGCAACTAGCTGCAAACTGGCTAAAGCCAGTGCGTGTAGGTATGGCTTTTAATATTATATCAATAAGGCGCTTTCTATAAATATAAGGTGATCCACATGCCGACAATAGAGAGATGATATCGTAAGCAAGCCAATTACTTGTGCTTCTGTAAAAAAGCTTTTGCTCTAAGTAATCAATGACTAGCGTGTCAATATCAACAAAATCAGCCAGCTCATCTACGGAAAAGTTTGATGAGCTATAAAGTGATAAATCCCGATTGCCGTAGTAGTCAAGAATGCGCTTTAGAATTTCAAATCTGGTCGCTTTCAATATTCGGTCTTTTTCAAACCGCACAAGCAACTCCGGCTGTGAATTATTGAGCCAAAGGAAGAGCGCTTCAAATAGTGTTTCGTTTGCCGCAGAAAATAGAAACGAAATGGTATTGTGGAACCACGGCTGCAGCTTATCGGGCGTATGCTCAAAGCTTACTAACTCCTTTACGCGACTAAAAGGCACCTTCTGGAAAGCAGAAGCACACAGGTATTCCTGAAGGTTTTTGTGTTCAAAAGTCCAAACCTCTTCTGCTGCTTCTCGTGTAAATAGAAAGAGGCTTTGAAAACTTCTCCTACTAGCCACATCCGGTATTATGGTTTCTAGTTCATCTGCGTTCAAACCACTTTTGCCTCTCAAAGTCATGCAGAAGGCCACTTTCTCTGCCGTAGTCCGGAAAGCATCTTTGCTTAGTTCAATTTTATATTTGTGCTTGTCCGCTTCAAAACCTTCAAACAGGATTCGCTCAAATAAGGCTGCCTTATGCTCTGGAAAAGGCGCTGTCTTATCCTTATAGAAACGGACTAGGCGTGTCAGGTAATAAGGATTACCGACATACTCGCTGAAACGCGCGGAGTCCAACCTCTGACGAAATTGAAGTTCTTCGCCGGGGAGATGTTTTGCGATATACTCAGAAATGTCCGTGTCGGTAAACTCGTTCAGAACATAGACCTTAAAGCCACGAAGCGGCGGGTACTCCAAGTCGTAGAAGTTGAATCGGCTTGATACGAAAACGTTTACTGCCGGATTGCTTTCAACGAAAAGGTTGAGATAATTGGCAAAAGTCTGGACGTGGGTACTCTTTATATCATCCAAGCCGTCCAAGACGAGCAGTAATGTTTCTATAGGGATATTCTGCCAATCCGGTTGTAGTTGGGATAACAAAGTTTCAATGGACTGACCCTCATAGTCGGTCAGATACGTCCTTATGGGAAAAAGAAGCTCTTTCGCGTCCGCGTAATGTGCTGCCAGCTCGTCAGCTTCCCATGTTTTGCCAAAGCCCGCCGTACTCAACATCACTAACCTTTTGCTGTCCGCTTCTAATGACGGCGCAAATAGTTCAGGAAGCGTTTTGCGCTTCTCGCCAGTCCAGAAAAACTGAAGTTGTCGTTCCTTTAAATCTCCTTGTGCTGTGAGTGTACGTGAAATGTAATTTGGGTTGTGACTGTATGAACGCTTACGTGCCACCTGATACTTGGCTATCCATTCAGAAAAAGCTTGACCATAAAATGCCGAGGCAATCTCCCCCCCGAAATACCTGGCGATGAGTTGTGGACGCGGTCTGACACGCAACTCAGCTTCCAACCCTGACTTGTCCCAAAGAACAAAATCAACCCCTACTGATTTCAGTTTTGCGCGAACTTGTTCAATAGCTTGCTCAGCCTTTTCGGTCTTAAAATCAAAGCTCGTGCATAAGATGAATTCACCCGTGCTTGTGGCAAAGCTTCCTGCTAGGAATGTATCAACGATTTCATGCAACGCCTTTGGGTTTATGTATTGCTCCAGCTTGCATTGTGCCACTGACCGTTTTGATGCATCATAGGGAATGGCATAGATGTCAATCCCTTCCTGAGCGTTCCCTTGCTTTAGAAAATCCCTTGCATCTGCGAAACGTGCATCTGACTTCAGAATGTCAGTACATAGAAGCTGAAATTCTTCCCAGCTTAATTGCTCCTTAAAGGGAAGTGTGTGCGCTAATATATCTGCTACAAAAATGCGATTAGTCATTTGATAGCATTAAGTTCCGCAATCGCTATCAATATATTCATAAGTTCACGTTATAAAATATGCTATTTTCAACTATTTTATTACTTTTTGTACAGTTCTCAATTGCACCTTGAATCTATACTTCATTTAACTTTTTCCGGCACTGGTTTAAGTCTTGCGCAGCAGACTTAAACCCAAAATAAAAGCAGGTCTTTTGACTGGCGAGCAGATTGGCAGGCTGGCTGGTCCGATTCTCATGCTTCCAACAAGGTTTGCGTTACAAACTACGGCGAACCCGGGATGTTTGAAAGGTGCAAGTTTACCATGCGAATAGGATAGCCCAAAAATTATCTTTTTGCGTGCGCAATGATGTGAGAAAAATCTTTTGTTTGCAGCATTTGAAATCTAAATTTCATTTTATTTGTTTTGTAGTAAACCGAATAAAATGAGATACCTGTTAGCTCTTTTACTATTTGCGTCGTGCGCTCCGAAAATCAACTATAACACTACATTTTCCACTCCGTTTGAATTTACGTTAGTTGATACAGTAGTTGCGTCAAAAAATACACTATACTCAAGGGCTATAAGTTGGTCGGCTAAAACATTTATTAGCTCTCAAGCGGTTATTGATGTACAAGACAAAGAAGAAGGAAAGATTATTTGTAAACCAGTAATAGATATAAGTGGTAAATTCTTTCCGCAAGGAGGTGACATCAACTCTAAGCAGAGCTACGTTAGGTACATGATTACTATTGAGGTTAAGGAAAACAAATACCGTTGCAAACTGTCCGATTTTTATCATTATGGGTCTTATAATTCATTTGGTTTTTTGAATGCAGAGAAACCAAATGTGAACAAAAACGCACCATCATCTTATGCAGAATATAGGAGATTCTATTTGATCAAAGAGTATGTCCAGAATGATGCATTAAAGACGATTCAGTCATTAAAAGATGCTATGCGTACCAAAGAAAATGACTTTTAGTGTTAAATTGAAGTAGCAAAGCCCCAGTTCTCCACAGTTTCCAGACCACGTCGCCGCCGCAATTGTTCTCCGAACAGTACTGCCGTTTTACCCTTGTGCCAGTGATAAGCGCTGCTTTACACAAATCTTCCGCAGCATCTACCTAACCCGCTCCCACTGGGCTTTCATGAATGTACTTCGATTTTTCCCAAAAAAATTCATTACTTCTGATCTCCAGCGCAATAGTGTGATATTGGCTTTTACGGCCCCAGTATTTTCATATTGTCGCCAACTAAGGTAAAATTATTTAATGATGCTTATGCGCAACGTTATGCGCTGTTTTGCTCATTAATGCTGTTTTTGCGCAACATCTTGGAAGTGATAATTAGATTTCTTAAATTTGTTGGTTAGACACAACATTAAATTCGATAAAATAGTTTAATGACGGTTATGAGCAACAGAAATTGGTACAGTCTAAGTGATACTGCAATTATTCAGGAACTCGGCAAATATCTGAAGAGCGAGCGAATGCAAAGGAATTGGACACAGGGGCAACTGGCAGAAAGAACCGGCCTGGATAGGTCCACTATCAGCCAGATTGAGAACGGCAGGATTGCAACACTAATGACTTTTGTACAACTGCTGCGCGCCTTGGAAAAGCTGGACATCTTAAATGAATTCCAGGTCAAGAGGCAAGTAAGCCCGTTGCAAATGCTAAAAATGGAACAGGCCCAACGCAAAAGGATTAGAAATAAGAACACTCCTAATAATAACAATAAAGACCAATCATCATGGTAACTGCTGAGGTAAAGCTATGGGGAGAAACAGTAGGTGCGGTATTATGGGATGATGACACTAAAACAGGGGCCTTTGAGTATGCTCCTGAATTTATTGCAAAAGGATTAGCTATATCGCCCCTAATGATGCCATTACCTAATATGGGTGAGCACCGGATATTTATTTTTCCCTACCTCAATTTTGAAACTTACCACGGCCTTCCAGGTATGATAGCAGACTCTTTACCTGACAAGTATGGTACGACACTTATCGATGCCTGGCTAGCCAGAAATGGCCGACCGCCAGGTAGCGTTAATCCGGTAGAAAGACTATGCTATATCGGTCATCGTGGAATTGGGGCATTGGAGTTCGAACCTGCCAACGCTGATACATTAGAGACCTCTGCACAGATTGAAATAGCTGGCTTAGTTGATATGGCGAAACAAATACTGTCAGATAGAGAAGGTTTTGCAACGAAGGTAGAGCCGGGCACAGATGAAGGGTTAGCCGAAATAATTGCAGTGGGCACATCGGCCGGCGGCGCCCGCGCAAAAGCAATAATCGCCTATAATCCTGATACGAAGGAAGTAAGGTCAGGGCAAGTTTCCGCTCCCGATGGATTCAGCCATTGGCTGATGAAATTTGACGGCATTGAAAGCGATATACTGGCAACACCTCAGGGATATGGCCGTATCGAATACGCCTACTATAAAATGGCTATCGCAAGCGGTATAGAAATGACGGAATGCACCTTATATGAGGAAAATGGCAGGGCACACTTTATGACAAAAAGGTTTGACCGAATAGGAGGCAGTGAAAAGGTGCATGTTCAAACCTTATGTGCCATGGCTCATTACGACTATAAACAGCCAGGCCTCTACAGCTACGAACAAGCATTTCAGGTAATGCGAACGCTTAAATTGCCATACACGGCGGCAGAGCAATTATTCAGACGAATGGTATTTAATGTTATGGCAAGAAACTGCGATGACCATACGAAAAATATTTCCTTTCTAATGGATAAGACCGGAGCTTGGTCGCTTGCTCCTGCCTATGACATGTCACATGCATTCAACCCTGCAAGTCCATGGGTAAATGCGCATAATATTACACTTAACGGAAAGCGCGATGGATTTACAATTGCGGATTTACAATCTGTAGCTAAGCAAATGAACATTAAAAAGGCAACAGAGATCATCCGGCAGGTCCATGATGTGATACATAGCTGGCGAACTTACGCAGAGGACTGCGGCGTTAAAGAAAATCATATCACTGAACTTGCCGCAACCCACTTGCTTATTCAACCTTAGCTCAATGTCCGGTTGTTGCTTATCGCAATGATGCAATACTGACTCGTTCTGTCTGTCCACATTATCCCTATTTTGTAGGGACAACGTAATAAGTTCTTGAAATCGGATCAAATCGCTTCAATATGACTGGTGCCCAACAGGTGCTCACGTTGTTCGAGATGTTAGCGTAGCGCATCTCGAACAATGGGATATAGCAGGTTTCTAACCTGTTTTACATCGGCTGCGTCGCTACGTGCCTGATGAAGATAAATTCCCGACTCCTATATTTTCAATTGCCAGTTACAAACGTGCTACTTAGCAAGACACTAGAGTCCCTAAGCGAACACTCGTGATAGAGGATACTCGAGCAAGACGGCAGAATCCAACCACCAGCTCAATTATCTGATTGCTGGTCGCAGACCTGCTTTCATTTGGGGTTTAAGTCTGCTGCGCAAGACTTAAACCAGTGGGTTATTTACACATTTTGTAAATATCTGTCCAAACTTTAATAGTTTAACAGACTCACTTTGTATATATGCACGAAGAAATAACAAAGCACACCAAGAAAATCTATGACGAAGCCAGAAGCACGAAACATAGTGTTGGTGAAAAGCTAAGAGAAGTACTCGTCGAGATCTTTATCATCGTTTTTGCGGTGACCATTTCTATCTGGTTGCATAACTGGAGCGAACATCGGCATCAGCAAAAAGAAGTGAAAGAGTTTCTGTCCGATGTAAAAGAAGATTTGCAGGAAGATATTGCAAACCTTAAAGCGGCGAGAGACACTATGGTAAAAAATAGTGCTGACTTTCTATTTCTGAAAGACCTTACCCGGCAACAATACGATAGCCTCCACGAGCGTCATGCAGATTTACACCTGAACGCCCGAATGGCAACGATCATGATCAATACCGGCGACTATGAAGGCTTTAAGTCGAGTGGAAAAATCGGAAACATTGAAGACAAGAAATTAAAATCCGCGATTCTATCTTATTATGAAAAAGTGGCGCCGTCTGTTGCAGATATGGACAAGGCGACCACAGACGAGGCTTTAAAGATCATAAACTATATTCTGGAAACCGATGAGAACGAAGATTTTTCGAAAAGACTTTTAGGACAAAAATGTAAAGCGAAGGTTGCGCTGTTTGTCAATTATCGAATGAAAACGAGCATCGAAATGTGCGATGTAGCGGTGTATTATGCAAATGAAATTCTTAAACAAATAGACCAGCAGGAAGGGTAAATAACCCTGAATGGGCAGGGGAGCACCTGTTGATTGCCTGGCCTGGTACCAACGATTGCCCTTGTACGGAACCGCCGGAAAGTTAACTCCCAGTTGCTTGTTGTCTTTGTTTTACACCGCCGCGTCGGGTACATACTCCACAATCCACTCAATGCCATATTTGTCTCTGAACATGCCAAAATACGAACCCCAGGGGCTGTCCGCTATCGGCATTTCAACTTCTCCACCCGCAGAAAGCCCGCAGAAAATGTGATTCGCTTCTTCTTTACTTTCCGCACGAACTGAAATTTTGCTTCTGTTTTCACGCTCATTTACCGTTCCTAAAAAGTTGGGTACGTCATTGCCGATCAGCTCGTGGCTCTTACCGATGGGTAAAGCTATATGCATCACTTTATGTTCTTCCTTTTCATCTATAGGTAGTCCCGCAGAAGCAAGGTCTTTGAAGCGGATAATTTTAGAGAAGCTCCCACCAAAGACAGATTGATAAAAGCCAAAGGCTTCTTCGGCATTGCCGTTGAAGTTGATATGAGGATGGATCGTTGCCATATACTTGATTTTTTCTGCGTCAAATATACCGGTGTCGAACAATATTGATGCGGTAGGAACGCGTCAAAAAACAGGGCAGTTTCCGTTTCGCCGCACAGGCAGAGCGCTTGGGGGCATCCGGTGCATGAGCCTTGCGCAACAAGAGCTGCCAACATCAGAAGGCTTTTTAGAGAGGAAGTCTTATCCCTGATCTATCCTTTACAAAAGCAAAGGTTGTGCAATGAGGAGGAGCGTTGTGGGAGAAAGCAGAAATATCGTCATCAGTGAAGCACATAGCGGGCGGAAGTGTGCTGCCTCAGGTAATGCTGAGGATATTTCCGTTTTGCGTAACGGTGTATTGTTTCAGGGCAGAGGGCGGTGGGCCTGACACCACTTGCCCGTTGATGTTGAACACGCCACCATGACAAGGACAGCGGAAATCGTTGGCGGATGCGCTGTAGTTGACCGAGCAACCTTCGTGGGTACACACGGCGGAGAAAGCCACATAGCCTCCGGCTGTGCGTACAATATTGATGTTGTTTTTGGTGACGTAGCCGCCTACGGAAGACAGTGCGCTATTGGCAGGATCGCTGAGATCTACATCAAAATTTGCTGTGGGCGTAACCACATCCTTTTTGCTGCATGCGGCAAAAAATCCGCTCACCACCACGGTGCCGCAAAATGCGCCGGTGAGTTTCAGGAAATTCTTTCTGTCCATTTTGTTTTTCTTTTAAGTGCTGATTAATAAACCATTAGAGCAGACTGCTGCGCTGCTTTGTCCGGATCAAAAATTCGGAATTACTAGGGGCTCTTGTATTCTAAATCCCGATGAATCCCCGGGTTTTTTGTCTGAAACGGAATATGTGAAGGATAAAGAAAAGCAGGGTCGTACTTATGTTGTACAGAGGGCTAATGACATCTTAATCCTAACTTGGGCGGAATGATGAATCATAAAGATGAATTGCTTCGGCTGGAAGGGATTTCCAAAAGGATTGGTGCAACATTCTTGCTTGGGCCGATATCCGTCAGCCAGCGCCGGGGCGAAAAGATAGGCCTTGCCGGAGCCTCGGGTTCGGGAAAAAGCACCCTGTTGCAAATCGTTGCCGGACTGCAGCAAGCCGATTCGGGTAGTTTGTATTTTAAGCAAAAGGTAGTCCGTGGGCCAAACTATCAACTAATGCCCGGAGAGGCGGGCATCGCGTATCTCTCTCAGTATTTTGAGCTCAGAAATCAATACCGTATCGGCGAGCTACTGGATTATGCCAATGCTTTAGATGATCAGCAAGCCGCTGCACTTTACCGGCTTTGCCGTATCGAACAATTATTAGGCAGAAAAAACAAGCAACTTTCCGGTGGGGAGCAGCAAAGGGTAGCCCTGGCAAGGCTTTTGGCAACGCAGCCGGAATTGTTGTTGCTCGACGAGCCTTTTTCCAACAGCGACCCGATGCAGAAGGAGCACCTGAAAGTGGTGCTGGCCCAGCTTACGGAGGCATGGGGCCTTTCTATGATCATGGCTTCACACGACCCTGCAGATCTGCTCTCCTGGGCCGATCGTATTTACCTGCTGCATGAGGGAGTCCTGCTTCAGCAGGGCGATCCTCACACCGTATATCATCATCCCGTCAACGAGATAGCGGCAGGTTTACTGGGGCCTTATGAGGTGCTTCCCTCCGCCCTCACACAGCGGGCAGGATGGGTGCTGCCCCAGGCAATAATACGGCCCGAACGCCTGCTTCTTTCCGATCCCAATCGCAGGGGGGTCAACGGCACGATAACGAAGAAAGTTTTTGCGGGCCCTTTTTCAGTGTACACCGTTCAGACGGAATGGGGTACCGTCCGTTGCCGCACCACCGAAGATCATTATGGCGTGGGAGCGCATGTAGGACTTTCCCTCCGGCAAATCCTAACTTAGAGGGATGGCAATGTCTTTGGAAGATAAAGCGGCCTACCAGCTTCGCAAACTTACACTTGATGATGTTCCCGATTACCGGCGATTGAGGCTGGAGGCTCTTCGGCTTCACCCTGGCTTTTTTATGCGAAGCTATGAACAGGAATGCACCCTGTCGCCGGAGGACTGGGAACTAAGAATTACAGACGGTGACCGGTGCACCTTCGGGCTTTTTTTCGAAAAGGAACTTGTGGGCATCACCGCTATCATCGCCGAAGGCGAAAAGGGCTATCTTACCCAAACTTATCTGCGAGCAGAACATCGGGGCCGGCACCTGTCGCGGTGGTTTTATGAGGCACGCATCGCCTGGGCCCGCGAACGGGGCCTTTCTTTTCTGGAAGTAGCGCATCGCGCCTCCAATATCGTCTCCGGCGCTGCCAATCAGCACTATGGCTTTTGCTTTTCCTATGCTGTTCCCCAACAGTGGCCAGACGGCGGAGCCGAGGAAATGCTTTATTACCGGCTTGAGCTTTAGTGCCGTAGCAGCGTGGTCATACGGCCTTTGGCACAGACTTTATGATCTATAGTAAACGATATTTACTATGGAACATAAAGAAGCCCCAAAGAACAGACAAGATCAAAATGCAGATGAGCGGCAAAAAAAGGCTGCCAGTGCAGAACGTATAGATTCCATCATCAGCAGTCCTACCGATGCCGTGCGATCACGCAGACACACGGACACCTGGAGCAACAATGGCACCAACATATCGTACGAAGGAAATACTGCTCCTGGCGCAGGTGGCTCTGTGGGCACGGGTAATGCCTCAGGCACCGATGCCGTGGATGCACGCACTACGGTAAACGATGCTTATGAGGCAGCGGCTGCAGGAAATGATGACAAGGGAAAGGCTGAGCAGGGACGAGATGAAGACCTTGATCCGGAGCACGAGGAGAATATGAACCCCCAAAAATGATACGATGAGCGATAAGAAAAAATTTGAAGACAATCAACCGGGTATGGACCAAAAGCGGGAGGTTCCCAACAGCGATCTTGAGCATACCCGCGAGGCCGCAGAGTCCGGCAATCAGGGCCGGGCATCATACCATCCAGGTTCTACCGTGCAGGGAGGGTCAAACTATGGACAGGGGTCTTACCAGCTTGGCGGAGAGAGTCACCACCAGGGCGAAACACGCAATGAGGGCGCTACCTATGAGAATGAAAGAGGAAAACTTGCTACAGAAAACGGAACCGGAGAATTCAGCCGCAAGGATGATCCTGCACAAACATCGGTGAAAGGTAAACTATCCGAAAAACGCGAAGATATTCCTCATGGGCACGGCGCACATGTCAACGAAAAGGAAAGTAATGCACAGGAGGACTATCCCGGCCCCGACGATGCGGCGGCACCGCATGAAGAGCCTGAAAAAGATATTATCTAAAAAAAAGCGTTTCCCGATTTGGAAACGCTTTTTTTTAGGATGGCTTTGCCAGATCAGTTTAGCTCCAGCACCAGGTCGTTGGTGTTGACCAAGGTGCCCGTAGGTAATTCGATATGCTTGATGGCGCCCTCGAAAGGCGCGGTAATGACAGTTTCCATTTTCATAGCTTCGATCACGAACAAAGGCTGATTTTTCTTCACCGCTTCGTTGGCATTCACCAGCAGCTTGGAAAGCATGCCTTGCAAGGGCGCGCCGATATGTTTACCATTGGTTTTGTCAACCTTTTTATTTTCTCTTTGCTCCACTTTTATAGAGCGGTCCTGCACTTCGATGGCGCGGGTCTGACCATTGAGCTTAAAGAATACCGTGCGCTTACCGTGCTCGTCAACGGGGCCTATACTCAGTAGGCGGATGAGCAGGGTTTTTCCGCGGGCTATTTCGATGGTGGTGTCCTGTCCTTGCTTCATACCGTAGAAAAACAGCGGGGTAGGCACTACGGAAACATCGCCGAATTCTCTCCAGAATTTCAAGCCTTCTTCAAAAACTTTTGGATAGAATTTGTAAGAAAGAAAATCGGTAAGACTTAAATCGTCGCCATACTGCTCGCGAAAGGCAGCCATTTCCTGGTCAAAATCAATGGGTGGCGTATGCTTGCCGGCTCTGTCTGTAATGGGTGTTTTGTCTTTGAGCACTATTTGTTGCAGCTCTTTGGGGAAGCCACCTTCGGGTTGTCCGATTTCTCCCATGAAAAACTGCTGCACGGATTCAGGAAAGGAAATGTTCATTCCTTTTTTGTACACATCATCGGGTGTAAGGTCGTTGGCTACCATAAACTGCGCCATATCGCCCACCACCTTGGAGCTAGGTGTCACTTTTACGATGTCGCCAAACATCTGGTTCACGGTGGCATACATTTCTTTGATCTGTTCGAATTTGTCACCCAGACCCAGCGCTATAGCCTGCGGCTTAAGATTTGAGTATTGCCCGCCGGGAATTTCGTGTTGAAAAACATCGGCGGCACTGGCTTTCAGGCCCGATTCAAACGGATAGTAGTATTCCCTCACCGCACCCCAGTAATCTGAGAATTGATTGAGCGATTTTATATCATAAGGTTGTTCACGGTCATGGAATTTCATCATCTCCACCACCGCATTGAAGTTGGGCTGAGAGGTAAGTCCGGAAAGTGAACCAATGGCGCAATCCACCACATCGACACCCGCGTCAATAGCCATCAGGTAGCTGGCAGGCTGCAGAGAAGAGGTATCATGTGTATGCAGATGAATAGGGATATTCACTGCATCTTTTAATGCACCTACCAATTCCTTTGCCGCATAAGGTTTCAGCAATCCGCTCATGTCTTTGATGGCCAGGATGTGCGCTCCCGCATTTTCAAGATCTTTTGCCAGCCGCACATAATAATCCAGTGTGTATTTGCTCCTTTTGGGGTCCATTATATCGCCGGTGTAGCACAGGGCAGCTTCTGCAATGCCTTGTGTACGCTTCCGCACCATTTCGATACAGGGAGCGACATTTTCCATCCAGTTGAGCGAGTCAAAAATCCGGAAGATGTCAATACCTTTTTCCCAGGATTGTTCTACAAATTTTTCAATAAGATTATCAGGGTAAGCGGCATAGCCTACTCCGTTCATCCCCCGTATCAACATTTGCAGCAGGATGTTGGGCACTGCTTTCCGTATCATCTCCAGCCGTTTCCATGGGTCTTCTTTCAGGAAGCGTATACATACATCGAAAGTGGCGCCGCCCCATACTTCCATGCTGAACGTTTGAGGGTGATGCCGGGCAAAACTCTCTGCAGCACGCAGCATATCATGGGTGCGCATTCTGGTAGCGAGAAGCGATTGGTGCGCATCGCGGAGGGTGGTGTCAGTATATTGAATCTTATGCTCGTTCTTCAGCCATTGCGCAAATTGGTCGGGTCCTAACTCCGTAAGCAGGTCTTTTGTGCCTTTTGGAAAAGGAGTATTATGATCGTAGTGGGGTACAATGGGTTTTTCAAATGTCTTCGTGCTGTCTTTCACCTTCACGTCGGGGTTTCCGTTTACCGTCACGTCTGCCAGGAATTTCAGCATCTTGGTGCCCCTGTCCTGCCGTTCTGAAAAATTAAACAGTTCGGGATGATCCTGAATGAAACTCACGGTGGCACTACCCGAAATAAAATCCGGGTGGGTGATAAGATTTTCAAGAAACTGGATGTTGTTCTTTACACCACGGATACGGAATTCTTTCAACGCCCGATGCATTTTCTGTACGCTTTCTTCGAGCGATTTTCCTTGTGTGCTCACCTTTACGAGCATCGAATCGAAGAAGGGACTGATCTTCATGCCCGGATAGGTGCTTCCCTCATCGAGCCGCACACCAAAGCCGGTTGCGTTTCTGTAGGTGATCAGCGTACCATAATCGGGTTTGAAATTATTGGCAGGATCTTCCGTCGTGATACGGCATTGCATGGCTACACCGTGCATTGTTATCTGGTCCTGGCTACCCATTCCTATTTCAGGATCGGAAAGCTTATAGCCCGAGGCAATGTACAACTGCGTTTTGATCAGGTCGGTGCCGGTTACCATTTCGGTAACGGTGTGCTCTACCTGAATACGCGGATTTACTTCTATGAAATAGATCTGCTCGTCCTTGTCCACCAGAAACTCAACCGTTCCGAGGTTGTTATACTGCACAGATGAGGCAATGCTGATGGCATAGCTGTACAGCTTTTCCCGGGTTTTTGCCTGCAGGGTGACGGATGGTGCAATCTCTACCACCTTCTGAAAACGGCGCTGCACGGAGCAATCGCGCTCAAAAAGATGAACGATATTCCCATGCCGGTCCGCAGCGATCTGTACTTCTATATGTTTGGGATTTTCTACGAATTTTTCGAGGAAAACCGTGTCGTCGCCAAAAGCATTTTTAGCTTCGCTACGAGCCTCGTGAAAGGCTTTCTTCAATTCTTCATCATTCCTTACCACGCGCATGCCCCTGCCGCCACCGCCGGCAGCAGCTTTCAGCATCAGCGGATAGCCTATCCTGTTGGCTTCGTTCAGTGCTATGTCGTCGTTGACAAGTGCTTCTTTGTTGCTTTCTATCAGCGGGATGCCGGCTTTTTGTGCCACCTGTTTTGCTGTTACCTTATCACCCAGTGCTGCCATGGCTTCGGGCGAGGGACCTACGAAGATGATACCCTCTTCGCCACAGCGGCGTGCGAAGCTGGCATTCTCTGAAAGGAAGCCATAGCCCGGGTGAATAGCATTGGCGCCCGATTCTTTGGCAATGCCTATGATGGCTTCAATATCGAGGTAAGGCTTCAAAGGGTCATTGTCTTCACCTACCTGATAGGCTTCATCGGCCTTGTAACGATGGAGCGAGTAACGGTCTTCGTAGGTGTAGATTGCCACGGTGGGGATGTGCAATTCGGTTGCTGCGCGCGATATGCGCACGGCAATTTCGCCTCGGTTGGCGATCAGCAATTTTTTGATGTTCATCTGGAAAATAAGATTGCCTACTGGATTCAAAAATTTTGTGCCATATAAAACTAACCGCGCTAAATTACCAGCGACAGGCGAGATATTATAATAACTGTGCAGGAATTACAAAATAGTAATCGGAACATGCTCGAAGCCTATTGCAGATATTCGCTCACCTTTGACCGATAATCAACCGAAAAGCTAATGGCCCTACGGCAAGACGAGTGCGATACCCTCAACTAGAGCAAAATATGCTAAGGCAGGCATCCTCAATGAATTTTGTCAATAACGAAAGAGTTCCGGACTCAGCCGTGGCGCACGTACTTCCAATAAGAAATTCAGGACAGAAGCCTTTGCCGGACTTGTTTTTTTGGGGTTAGAAGCTTACCGCAACCGCCTGAAAAATACCAGGACAAAGAACGAGAACAGCACAAATACCAACATGAACGGAGGCGTGTACAGTGCGATGTCCGTTTCGGATCGGAGCAAATAATGAAGGGCAATATGCAGCGCGGTAAACAATACGTAGGCAATCCCTGCCCATTTCCGGAGGTCGCAGATAGCTATCCAGCATACTGCGTACACCAGCAGCCACAGGGAAGATATCCAATAGACAGAGGGGAAGGGTACCTCGCCAACATCCCACCAGAGGCTGTAGCCCAGCATAAACAGGTGAAACAAAGCCACCAGCGGAAACATTACCGGTGGCTTCGTGATAATATTTTTGAGGAAACGAAGCATGGGTTTTCCTGGCTACCCCTTACTAAACGCGTTGAGGATATCGTATTTGGTAAGGATATGAAATTGCCCGCTGTCGTCTCTTGTGAGGACCGCTCCATTTTCTTTATTGATAAAATGCGACAGGCGTTCGAGCGGAGTGTCCATGGCCACTATCGGAAGAGCAGGCTCTTGTACGTCGGCAATATTGAAGTCCTTTACGTCTGCATTCTCAATCAGTTTTTTGAATAGTCCGGACTGTGTAATCGCGCCGGTGAGCTCGCCATCCTTCAGGGTTGGTATCTGTTCGATATCGTATTTCTTCATCAGTTCCAGCGCGTCTCCCACTTTTGCATCTTCGTCAATGGTTACCAGCCTTCTTTTACCCAGCGCTCCGAGCAGATCCTTTACCGTTTCCACTTCCAGAAAACCGCGATCGAGCATCCATTCGTCGTTATAGATCTTGCCCACATAGCGGCTGCCATGATCGTGAAACACGACTACTACCAGGTCGGTAGGCCTGAGCTGATCTTTCAATTGCCTTAGCCCCGCGATCACCGAGCCAGCAGAATAGCCCACAAACAGCCCTTCTTCTTTGGCAATTCTCCGCGCCATTACCGCACCATCTTTATCCGTCACTTTTTCAAAATGATCGATCACATCCCGAATGTAGTTTTCCGGCAGAAAGTCTTCACCAAAACCTTCGGAGATGTAGGGATGGACTTCGTTCATGTCCAGCTCGCCTGTATCGAACCATTTTTTTAGCAGCGATCCGTAGCTGTCAATTGCCCACATTTTTACTGCAGGATTTTTTTCTTTCATGAACATACCGATGCCGGTAATCGTTCCTCCGGTTCCCGAAGCCACCACCACATGGGTCACTTTGCCTTCAGTTTGTTCCCAGATTTCGGGAGCCGTAGATTCGTAGTGGGCCTGGCGATTGGCTAGATTATCGTATTGATTCACATACCAGCTATTCGGAATTTCTGTAGCCAGTCTTTTTGAAACAGAGTAATAAGACCTCGGATCTTCGGGGTCAACGTTGGTAGGGCATACAATGACTTCAGCACCCACAGCCTTCAAAATATCCACTTTTTCTTTAGACTGCTTGTCGGTGGTGGCAAAGATGCACTTGTAGCCCTTGATAATGGCTGCCAGCGCGAGCCCCATGCCTGTATTGCCCGACGTACCTTCTATAATGGTGCCTCCGGGTTTTATCTTCCCTTCTTTTTCCGCTACCTCAAGCATCTTCAGCGCCATGCGGTCTTTGATGGAATTGCCGGGGTTGAAAAAATCGACTTTAGCATACACAGGACAGGGAAAATCGGCGGTCACTTTATTCAAACGTATCAGCGGGGTATTGCCAATCGTCTGCAAAACATTATCGTACACGCGTTTGGTTGCATTCATATCTAAAAAAGTTGGCGCAAAGGTAAACTTTTATACAGAGGAGCAAAGCCGGTATGCCCTGCGCTAAAAGCCGGAAGCGGCGGATGCAAAACCCACAAAATACAAACCGGCAAAAACTAACACCGGATTTTTCAAAGTATTCAGCAATTTTACGGCAGAGTTTTTGTTACCGCTTTGCTAAAAATTACTTGAAATGAAAGCCCGAGTGCCTATATCGTTCATCCTTGTGTTTTTCGTCATTGCATTTTCATCCTGCTCTCCGCGCATTTACTTTCCCGACCGGACCAATGCACCGATGCTGCGCGAAGCGGGTGAGGTTAAGCTGACGAGTTCGCTAAAGGTTCAAAACAATGCGGAAGCGCCTAAAACCGTTTTGAGCCCTTCTTTCGATCTGGCTGTTTCTCCGGTGAAAGGGCTTGGCATCATGGCAAGCTATCGCAGCACCAACAGGTATAGCAACGAAGAAGATTTCTACGATTATAATTATCAGGATAGCATTCATTACACCGGCAACCGGGCTGAGTTTGGACTTGGGTATTATCTGCCCTTCGGCAGCCGGGGCTTGTTTGACCTCTATAGTGGGGTGGGCTTTGGCTCTTTAAAGCGAAAAAACCTGCAGAATTATTTCGGTAACTACGAGGCAAAGTATTTCCAGGTGTTTTTGCAGCCCTCAGTAGGTTTTTATGCCAATGATGTTTTTGAGATGTGCGGGGGCGTGCGGCTTCAGCTGCAGAAGTACAGCAATTTCACTACGGATACGGCTAAATTTCGTTATGAATTTACCGAGCCAAATACAGACATTACCGATCCTACCTTTCTCATTGCCGGTCCGTTCATGAATCTGAACGTAGGCTATCAATATGTAAAATTCAACATGCAGTTTGGAGCCAATTTCAGCGCCAGCAAACCGCACCTGCGTATGGAACAGCCCTTTTACCTCTCTATGGGCATTACCCTCGGGCTGGCGCCAAGGTTTTTTCACAGCCACAGAGATGATGGTCGTCAACCGGGTGAGCGATATTAGTCAATATTTTTCTATGGCGTCAATGGGCATAAGGACTAACTTTGCCCCGATTTTTTAATTTCTCTCACTAAAATCATACATAGAAAATGAAAGTAACCGTAGTGGGTGCAGGCGCAGTAGGTGCTACTTGTGCTGACAACATTGCCCGCAAAGAACTGGTAGAAGAACTGGTACTCGTTGACATCAAAGAAGGATATGCCGAAGGAAAAGCAATGGACATCATGCAGACAGCACCCTTGCTGGGCTTCGATACCCGTGTTATTGGCAGCACCAACGACTATAGCAAAACCGCTAACTCCGATGTATGTGTGATCACTTCAGGGATTCCGCGTAAGCCTGGTATGACCCGCGAAGAGCTGATCGGCACCAATGCCAAGATCGTAGAAACCGTAGCTAAAAATCTGCTGCAATATTCTCCGAATACCATCATTGTGGTGATCTCTAACCCTATGGATACCATGACTTATCTTACCCTCAAAGCCACAGGCTTGCCTAAGAATCGCATCATTGGTATGGGCGGTATTCTGGATAGCGCACGTTTCAAATACTTCCTGATGCAGGCATTGCAGTGCTCTCCCAATGATCTTTCTGCAACCGTAATTGGCGGTCATGGCGACACTACGATGATACCGCTTACCCGCCTTGCTACCCTTGGCGGTATTCCGGTAGAAAATTATCTGAGCGCCGAACAACTGAAACAAATTGCAGCCGATACAATGGTAGGTGGCGCAACCCTTACCAAGCTGTTGGGTACTTCCGCATGGTATGCTCCGGGTGCTGCAGGGGCAGCTTTGGTGGAAAGCATCATCCGCAATGAAAAGAAAGTATTTCCTTGCTGCGTAGCCCTCGACGGCGAGTACGGACAAAGCGATATCTGCATGGGCGTGCCGGTGGTCATTGGTTCTAAAGGTTGGGAAAAGATTATTGACTACAAACTGACTGCGGAAGAGCAAGAGATGTTTAATAAATCAGCAGATGCCGTGCGCAACATGAATCAGGTATTGGATACGATTGTAGCTTAATTGCTGATAAATTTGTAAACGGAAGCTGCTGTGTTTTTCATAGCAGCTTTTTCTTTGCCTATGTGGAAGAAATTTGTTCACTATCTGAAGCGATATGGTTTTGCAGAGCTTGCCGGCGGTGCCTGTGTTTTGATATTTTCAAGCATCACCTACTACTTTACCCGCAATAAAATTGTAGCAGCCTATGTGGGCACCCTGGCAGAGAACATAGGTTTCTACGGGATGATTATTGGAAGTGACCTCATCGCTGCGAAAAAAAGATCGGAAAACTGGAACTGGAAACATGTAGCGCCCGTGCTGAAAAATGTACTGGTAGAATTTGGTGGCGCAGAATTTCTCGACTCGCTGATTGTACGTCCGGGTTTGCTGTATTTAGGCACCAGCCTTATCAAAAATTATCAGTTGGGAGCATTGGCAGGCGTCGTAGCAGCAGACATTTTGTTCTATGCAATGGCAGTGCTTTCGAGCGAATTAATGCAGCGGAGAAAGAGTAAAAATCCGTAAAATAAAAAAGCCGACCTGAGAACAGGCCAGCCCCTATAAACCCTATCAGTTGCAAACATACGCAATGATTTGAAACTGCCAAACAGTTGGGAATTTTTTTTAGAATTTTTTTTTGCTCAGGTAATAATGAGAAGTCTTTTTGAAGATATGTTGGGAAATTCCCTGCTGCTGGATACGCCGCCCCGGCGCATTATTTCGCTGGTGCCCTCGCAAACAGAACTGCTTTACACCCTGGGTTTGCATGAGCAGGTAGTGGGTATCACGAAGTTTTGTGTTCATCCGCAGAAATGGTTTAGGAATAAAGAGCGGGTAGGGGGCACTAAAACGCTTCATCTTGATAAAATAAAGGCACTGCGGCCCGACCTTATCATTGCCAACAAAGAAGAGAATGAAAAAGAGCAGATAGAAGCCCTGGCGAAGGAGTTTCCGGTTTGGGTGAGTGATATCCGGACTTTGGAAGATGCTCTGCGGATGATACGCGGTGTGGGCGATGTGACAGGCAAAGCTAAGGAAGCTTATTCCCTGGCAGAAGACATTGACAAAAGGTTTAAACGGCTCGGCAAAAAAGGAAAGGGTGGCAGGGTTGCCTACTTCATCTGGTATCGGCCGTGGATGGCTGCTGGCGGAGACACGTTCATCAACGATATTCTTTCCCGGATTGGCTTTCAGAATGTGCTAAAAGATAAAAATCGTTATCCCGAGGTGAATCCGGCTGACTTGCTTCATGCCGGTGTTGAGAAGATATTGTTGTCCTCCGAACCCTTTCCCTTTGGTGAAAAACATATTGCGGAGCTACAATCTTTGCTCCCGGATGTGGCCGTACAACTTGTAGATGGTGAAATGTTTAGCTGGTATGGAAGCCGCTTGCTTCAGGCGGCAGATTATTTGGATCGCTGTGTATAAACGCTTCTATGTTTATTTTTAAGGGTATGAAACTTTTCGGAAAGAGAGTTTTACCCTTCATTGCCATCATAACCCTTGCGCATGTCTTGTTCTTTTTCCTCGCTTTGAGGTTTACGCGCATCTACATGGGCGACTCATACGAGTATGTGTATATGGCGCTGAATATTAAAGATCATTTTCTTTTTTACGCGGGCAATCCGGCTTTGCCCCTCCTCACGAAAAATTTTACGCTTCGCCCACCCGGTTACAGTTTTTTTCTGCTTGCCGTCTATTTTTTTTCCGTGAACAACTGGCTGGTCCTTGTTCTTCAAAATCTGGTATCTATAGGCAACATTCTTCTACTGCGCCGAACGCTTTTTTACCTTGGCTATGCCATCAGGTACGATGGGTGGTTAGCTTTATTCATCCTTGCATTTCCCGCGCAGTTTATCTATGCCAATACCATTGCTCCCGACCTGCTGCTGCAGACCTGCGTACTCTTCTATTTTTATCATATGGTATTGCTGGTGCGAAGCAGAAAGGTAAAGAACGGGTGGTGGGCCGCATTAGCGCTTACTTACGGAGTTTTTACCAAGCCCATTTTGCTTTTGTTTCTGCCCATACATGTTGTGCTGATGGTCGTTTGCCTGTGGAAACTACCTGCGAAACGAACCGTATTTCTTTCGGTCCTTATGCCCTTTGGGTTTGTGCTTTTATATAATTGCTGGAACCTGCAGCGAACGGGTAAATTTCATTTTACGAGCATTCAGCCCTGGAATGCCATGAACTATAATGTGCGCATGTATCAGGAACACGCGCTGGGCAACGAGCAGGCGGCGCTTTTTATGAAAAAAGAAAGAACGGCATGGAGTGCGCAGCCCGATTTTAAAAGCTGGTACGACTACGGTAACAAGCGGAGCATGGAATTTTTGAAAACACATTTCTGGTCCTATATGGGCTTTCATGCTCAGTATGCCCTGCAGTTTTTTATTCATCCCGGCAAGGGCGAGATCGATTTGTTTACCGGAGATCTTACCTATGGCCGGTTTTATGCGAAAAAGGATAAGCGCATCGGTGAGATACTAAGGTCAACGCCAGTTTCAGCCTTGCCGGCATACTTCCGGAGCCATCCCACGGTGGTGGTAATGTTTGTCGTGCTTCTTTTCAATTTTTTAAAAGTGGTCGGGGCGCTGCTGTACCTTACCGATGCGGTGCGAAGCTGGCGTTTCAAGCTGCTGGCGGGGGCTTTGTTGTTTTATTTTGCCTTTCTGACGGGTCCGCTTGCCAACACGAGATATCAGCTTCCGGTGTCGCTGATTTTCATCGGTTTCGCCGTGCTCGGATATCAGCGCTTGTTGCAGGCACGCGCGAATCGGCGTATCATTACAACCTGAAGCAGTTCCATTGCCCATGTTTCGCAAACACGGCTATTTTATTTTTTGTGCTCTGATGCTGGTGGCAGGGGTGGGATTTGCGTTTCCTTATTTCCAGTATTATATCGATCCCGATGCCACGGCTTACCTCACGTTAGCGAAGCGATACGCTGCCGGCGATTGGCAGAAGGCGATTAACGGCTATTGGAGTCCCTGGTCAGTGTGGCTTACCGCAGGTTTTATCAGGCTGGGATATGCACCCTTTGCGTCGGCAATCCTTGTCAACTCCCTTGGAGCTTTAGGTTTTCTGAGCGTCAGCCACCTGCTTTTTTTACGCTTTGATCTGCCTTCTGCGCTCCGAAAGATTTTTTTGTCGGTACTTCCCGTTTTTCTGCTCTATGCCATTTTCTGGCAGTCGTTCGACGACTTATGGGAATGTTTCTTTTTGCTGCTCGTGCTGCTCCTGTTCCTGCATCCCCGTTTCTTAGATAGGGCTGTGCTTTGGGTTGCTGCCGGTTTTACTGCAGCATTAGCTTATTATTCCAAAGCCTACGCGCTGCCCTTTTTTCTTCTGGAACTGGTGGTTTTCACAGTCTTCGCCTGGAGAAAGAGAGAGGCGGGATACACAACCCATCCGGTGAAAGTTGCGTTGATCATCCTGATTTCCCTGTTTGTATTCACCCTTCCCTGGCTCTACCTGTTGTATCAGAAATATGGCTTCTGGACCACAGGCACTGCGGGCACACTCAATACTTCCTGGTATTTGGTGGGTCATCCCTATTGGAAATCCGGCATCGGTCCGCTCCTGCCACCCGTGTACAGCGACAGTCCGTCTTATTGGGAAGATCCCTTTTGGGTGAACGGACCTACCCCGCAGCTCTGGAGCTCGGGCAGATTATTTTTATTGCAGTGGATTAAGTTTCCTTTCAATCTGCTGAAATTCGTCAAAAGCATCAACGAACTCACCTGCTTTTTTAGCCTTGCGTTGCTTTTCGCCGTGCACCGGATTTTTCTCAGTAAAAAGCTTCCGGAAAGGGATAAACTGCTCGTACTTTCTTTCCTGCTTTTCCCCACAGGCTATTGGCTCATCAACTTTCAGGCCCGATACCTTTGGTACATGCTTCCTTTGTCGATGGTTCTGCTCGGGCAAATTTCTGCCAGGGCAGGCGCTGCGGACAGTCTGCGGAAGTGGCTACCCCTGCTTTGGGTAGTTATCGGGCTAAGTTACTGTGTGGAGCCAGTGTCCGGCCTGAGAAGCATGTTTCGTGAGGGAGAAAGAGAATACACAATGGCGCAACGATTAAAGCAGTTGCATCTGCAGGGAAGTTTTACCAGCAATATTCCCTACGGCCCTGTCACACAACACCTCATGCGCTTAGCCTGGTTTTCGGGCAATGCCTATTATAACCTGCCCGTTGCTGCCAGCCGTGGCGAGCTGCTACAGGAGATGCGCCGTTATCGGGTGAAATATTACTTTCATTATTACGAGGGGGGCTGGAGTATGTTTCAACTCCGAAATGAGCAGGGTAAACCCTATCCTGAAATGACCGGAGACAGCATCAGCGGGCTCAAGGTGTTTATGGTCAACTAATCGTTGCGAGGTCAGCTATTACGGAACAGCAACAATTATTACATTTGCACCCGAATTAAAAAACAAATTCCTTTATGGCTTCAGCAAAAATTCAGCAGCTACTTGGCGACAAGGCTGAGTATTACTTAGGGCACCAATCGAAAACATTTGATAAGTCGCTTTTGCATCTGCCTTCGGCAAATACTATTGACGATGTTTGGGCGACATCCAACCGCAATACACAAACGCTTCGCTCTATCAGCACCCTGCTGAATAACGGACGCCTTTCAGGAACAGGTTATGTTTCCATTCTTCCGGTAGATCAGGGTATCGAACATAGCGCCGGTGCTTCCTTTGCTCCAAATCCAATTTATTTCGATCCGGAAAATATTGTGAAACTGGCAGTGGAAGGGGGTTGTAACGCCGTGGCTTCCACTTATGGCGTACTCGGAGCCGTAGCCCGCAAATACGCGCACAAAATTCCGTTTATCGTTAAGGTAAATCATAACGAGTTTATCTCTTACCCCAACCGCTTCGATCAGATCATGTTTGGCACGATCAAAGATGCATGGAACATGGGAGCCGTTGCCGTGGGAGCAACCATCTATTTCGGTTCTGATGAAAGCGCCCGCCAGATCGTAGAGATTGCAAAGGCTTTTGAATATGCCCACGAGCTGGGTATGGCAACCGTACTTTGGTGTTACCTGCGCAACAGTGCCTTTAAGAAAGATGGCGTGGATTACCATACAGCCGCCGACCTCACCGCACAGGCAAACCATTTGGGCGTAACGATACAAGCCGACATCATCAAGCAAAAATTACCTACCAACAATGGAGGATACCTTGCTATGAACTACGGCAAAACACACAAGAAAGTGTATGACGAGCTTACTACCGATCACCCTATTGATCTTTGCCGTTATCAGGTAGCGAATTGCTACATGGGTCGCGTAGGCTTGATCAACTCGGGTGGAGAAAGCAAAGGCGCCAGCGATATGGCAGAAGCGGTAATGACTGCGGTGGTAAATAAACGTGCCGGTGGTATGGGATTGATCAGCGGTCGTAAAGCTTTCCAGAAGCCGATGAACGAAGGGGTAGAACTGCTGAATACAATTCAGGACGTATATCTCGATAACGGCATCAGCATAGCCTAAAAGACAAATTTTACAGTTTCAGAAGCTGTCCGCTAAGGGCAGCTTTTTTTTGCGCTATACCGCGCGATCGCCGTTCTACGGCCTAAACCACGTTAATTATTTTCTAATAAAACTTGCGCATTTCAGCATCAATTGTTAATTTGGTTTTAATATTCTAAAATCTCACGAATTGAAATTGCTTTTCGTGCGACCCACTTGTTTCAAAATATTGCGCAATATGACAAAGTTTTTCTCGGGTCCTACGTAGAGGATCTTTCTGTTTCCGGACTATAGGACGAAGCCGAAAATCCTTTAACAGAGTAGGCGATTACCCATTTAGTATTTCTTATGTCTAGAAGAATTTTACTTCTTTGCCTTTTGCTTGCCGGCATCGCTTTAAGGGGTGTTGCGCAGGTAGCGGTAACGGTCACCGGCGCAGCCAATACTTCGCCGTCGCTTGCCGCCTCGTACACCGATCTTGCCTCGGCACTTACGGATGTAAATGCCATTACCGCCATGACGGGACCCGTGACCCTGACGCTGGCTGCTGGTGCGGAGACCGCGCCCGCTTCCGGATTTGTTTTGGGCAGTGCAAGCCTCAATGCTGTTTTGAGCAGTACGAACACCCTTACCATTTCAGCAACTCCTGCCACTGTGGTGCTGAATGCTCCTGTAGGTACGTCCACACCGGGAAGCGCTACACCCGACGGCATATTCAAAATCACGGGGGCGGATTATGTAACGATCAGCGGTATCACATTTACCGATGGCAACGCAGCAAATCCGGCAACCATGGAGTTTGGCATCGGTTTGTTTAAACTCGGTGCTACCGATGGCGCACAGAATAATATCATACAGAACTGTACGTTCAATATGCAGCGGATCAACAATGCCACGGGCACTTCCCCTATGGTTGAAGGTTCGGTAGGTATTCTCATCATCAACTCAACCGCTACGACGGCAACAACCGCTATTACGCCCACCGCTGCCAGCGGCACCAACTCCAACAACAAGATTTATGGAAACACGATCAATGGCGGTAACTACGGTATCGTGCTGTCGGGCTATGCTGCGACGGTAGGCTATCCGCTTCCACCACTTGGGGATGTAAACAACGACATTGGAGGTGCAGGATCTGCAAGTGCTACTACCGGCAACACCATTCTCAACTTCGGAGGCGGTGCTGCCACCAACCCTGCCGCGGCCATACGAGCGCTCAACCAATGGGGGCTCAACATCTCAAACAATACGATCAACAACAATAACGGTTCTGGTGTCAACCATGCCACTACGCTCAGGGGCATTTATGGTCAGTCGGGTGCCAGCGCTAACGTAACAATTTCGTACAATCGAATCACTCTGAAATCGTCGGGCACAACATCGGTGATGACGGCGATAGAGAATGTGATCGGGGCAACTGCTGCGTCGAATACCGTTACGATTACCAACAATATTATCGAAAACTGTAGCTATACCACTGCAACTACGGCAACATTCACGGGTATTCTTGCCGGTGCTTCGGCTACGAACCAAGTTGTAAATAACAACTCAATCATTAACAACACACTGGGCAATGCAGGAACGGCATCTGCTGCAATTTTTCAAGGCATCTATGCTTCGGCAAGCTCTACCAATTTTACGGCCAACCAGAATATAATTACCAACAATGCCGTGTTAAACAATTTTGGTACGATGTATTGCGTTCGTGCCAGCACATCTACCCTCAATTACGATCAAAACCTGATTGTCAACAATCGCTTTCCCAACAACACCGGTGCGACCGCCGCAACGGTTTATGGATTTTACGATGGAAGTTCTCCGGTAAATGAAAATTACACCAACAATGTAATAGACAGCCTGTACATCACAGGAAGCAGTACTAGTACCTCTAACAACGTAGCCGGTATTTACAACCTCACTGCAGCGGGTACAAAAGTCTTTACGGGAAACAAAATTTCCAACCTATACTTTTCGAGTTCCAGCACCGGGTATGCTTTTGTAAGCGGTATCCGGAATGCCTATACAACAACGAGCACGATTGCACGCAATAAGATTTACAATTTGAGTTCCACGGGTGCGACGCCAACGGTTTCGGGGTTGTATCTCGGAAGCTCAACCGGCACTACCTTCAACGTGTATAATAATCTGATCGGAAACCTTAGTACGCCTGCAAGTACGGGTAATAACCTGCACGGAATTTTTTGCGGAAGTGTGGGCTCTATAAACCTGTCCTTTAATACTGTTTATCTCAATGCCACCAGTACGGGAGCCAATTTTTCAAGTTCGGCGGTTTACATGTCTTCAACGGCATCCACAGTAACCCTGCGCAACAATGTGCTGGTGAATCTGTCCACGCCTACGGGTACTGGTATTGCCGCGGCAGTACGAAGGACAGCTACAGCCTTTACCGGTTATAACACAACTTCAAACAATAACAATCTGTATGCAGGAACACCATCGGCAACCAATGTATTGTACTATGATGGTACCAATGCCTATCAAACCATGGCTACCCTGCAACCTGCCTTAACTCCGCGCGAAGCGAATTCATTCTCAGTAGCAGCGAATTTTTTGAGCTTGTCAGGTGCTGCAACAGGCTTCCTTCATATCGATCCGGCTATTTCTACACAACTGGAAAGCGGGGGTATTCCCGTTGCCGGAATTACTGACGATTACGATGGAGACACCCGCAACACAGGTACACCCGATGTTGGTGCAGATGAGTTTATCGGCATTAGCCCGGCGCCATCGTTGTCATCTTTGACAATTGTTCCTTCAACAGCTCAATGCGTTGCCACCTCAAGAAATATTTCGGTCAATGCTTCAACGTTTGGCTTGCCCATTACTTCGGTGACCCTGAACTACAACAATGGCGCTGCCGGAAGTGTTCCCATGACTTTGTTGAGCGGTACGAGCACCAATGGCGTTTGGGTGGGTACAATCCCCGCAGCCTCGCCTGCAGATGCTACAGTAAGTTGGTCAGTAACGGCGGCTGACGGAGTCTATACAACACAGTTAAACGGCAGTTCGTACAAAGATGCCTATCTGGCTAACGCGAGTACTAAGGTCACTTCAAGTGCCGCTACGATCTGTCAGGGAAACGCTGCTAATCTGGCTGTGAGTACCATTAATGGAGTAAACGGAACCGTTACCATGGGTACGGCTACCACCACCATCAGCGGTAATGACGGAAATCCATATCGCTCGGGCAACGGAACGGGGAATCAGATCAGAATTCAACTGCTTTATACGGCAGCCGAGCTTGCAGCACAAGGTCTTGCAGCCGGTGCTATTACCAGTATAGGGCTCACAACCACTTCTTCGACAGGTACGCTGGCCAACTTTAGCATAGCACTCAAACAGACGTCGCAGTCCACCTTAAATACTTCTTTTGATAACAGTGGATTTACAACGGTGTTTACGCAAGCTTCGTTTACGCCTGCGGCGGGTTTGAATACACACACCTTCACCACGCCATTTATTTGGGACGGAGTTTCAAACCTGCTGGTGAATTTCTGTCAGACCAACAGTGTCTCAGGAACCAGTACAGTAAATGCCTACACCCCGGCAGTGTCTTCCAACCTCAACTCTGCTGGTACAACAACAGGTTGCTCAGCTACTACCGGCAATCTGGTGGCAGCAAAACCAATCCTGACTTTTGGCGGCATTGTAGGAACCAATTACACTTCCCAGATAAACTATACCTGGAATACGAGTCAAACTGGTGCCAACATCGCTGTATTACCTGCTGCAACCACGAGCTATTATGCTTCCGGCGTTGACGGCAACGGTTGCAGCGTGCAGTCGGATACGGTAACGGTTTCGGTAAATCCACTGCCAACAGCGCCTTCGGCAACCCCGGGCAGCCAGTGCGGCGCGGGTATTCCCACAGCTTCTGTGGCTTCTACCGCTGGTGTGAATGGTAACGGAACGTTCCTTTGGTATGATGCACCAACAGGTGGTACCCTGCTACAGGGGCCCGCCTATGGTAATGCCTTAAGTACGTATTATCTCAATGATTTTTCTTCGGCTACGCTCACGAATTCCTCAATATCAGGTGCAGCGGCTATCGGTAGCGGTGTGCTTACGCTGCAAACGGCAGCTACAAGTTTGCAAGGCGGCTTCACCGTTAACGCAAGCGGTGCCAACGCTACCCTGTATCAAACTGATTTTGATCTTACACTCACAGCCACCGGTACCTCTATGGCAGATGGTTTCAGCTATAGTTTTGCGGATGATGCCCTCGCAACTACCACCACGCCTACGGCAGAACATGGTAGCGGCAGCAAACTGAGGATCGGTTTCTTCACGTATAATGCTGTCGGCGGTTCGGATGGAAAGGGAATCTACCTGATGTACAATGTTTCTGCTAATTCTGGATATACCAGTGCTACTGCAGGTGTGCTGGCTTATTCAACTGATGTAAGCTGGATACCCACAGCAGCAGGCAGCGTAACTACACATGTAACGGCAAGTATCAATGCTGCAGGTCAGCTTACGCTGATGTTGGGCAGCACCACTATTTTCAACAACGTTCAGCTTCCCGCCGCTTTTCTTTCCGCAAATAAAGCGAACTGGAAGCATGTGTTCAGCAGTCGCAGCGGTGGCGTGGCCGGTGGATTTGGATTGGATAATGTAGAGATAAAGACGAACAACGTAGTGCCAGGTTATACCACCTATTTATCATCGGTGTCTGCGACAGATACCTTCTATGTTTCTGAAATGGGTGTGAATGGTTGTGAAAGCCAGCGCACTCCGGTAATCGTAAACGTTACGCAACCGGACGCGATCACAGCTTCTACCTCTACTAGTCCTGCTTGTGCCAACAGTCCGGTGAATTTAAGCGTTGCGCAAACCGGTACTACCAATACTTATGTTTATACATGGACGGCTTCACCAGCTACAGGTAGCGGCATCCCCTCCGGTAGTGTTTCAGGACAAAATATTTCCGTGACCCCTACCGCCGCAGGTACTTATCTCTATACAGTTGCCGCATATGATGCAACACTCGGTTGCAATACGTCGAGCAATGTATCAGTAACGGTAAACGGCTTGCCTGCTGCTCCAGCAGTTACACCGGCAAGCGCTCAGTTGTGCCCTGGTGGTATTCAGATGCTTACGGTCAATACCGTTGCACAATACGACTTCGGAACGCAGGCGGCGCAAAACAGTGCATCGACAACAGCGACAGGTTATCCCGCGCCATATACAGTTTATTATGGCGGTCAGCGGATGCAAATGTTGATCACCGCTGCTGAACTCACCGCTTCGGGATATAAAGCGGGTTCGCAGTTTACAAGCGTTCAGTTTCCGGTCGTTTCACTGGGGAGCAACTGGGGTACAACCCTTACCGGTCTTACTGATTTTCAGATGAGTATCGGAGCCACCTCGCTTACATCCATCAGCGCCTTCCAGACAGGTTTGACCCAAGTTGTTGCTCCGTCAGTTTTTGTTCCGGTGGTGGGTTATACGAACACTCATACCTTCGGTGCTCCGTTTACCTGGGATGGCACGAGCAATATCATTCTCGAAACCACTTTCTCCAACAACATCTCGGGGGCTACCAATGACCTGGTGACACAATACAATTCTCCAACGGCTTATCAAAGCACTATAGTTTATCGCGCCGACGGTGTTACTTCCGCGGCCGCGGCTGCTGCAACTACTGTAAGTTTTTCTTACAATGCACGTCCCGACTTTAAACTGAATGGAACAAACCCCGGAGCTACATGGTCTCCGGCTTCCGGATTATACACCGATGCTTCAGCAACTATTCCCTACACGAGCGGGACAAAGGACACCTTGTATGCAAAGCCGACAACTTCAACAAATTATGTGGCGACAGTGACCAATGCTGCGGGCTGCACGGCAGGTACTACAACTCCCGTACAAGTTAACGGACCTTCAGTAGCGGCAGATGCCAGTGCAACGACCACTTGTTCGGGAACATCTGTTAATCTGAATACTTACGTATTGAAGGAAGATTTTAACGGTGCCGCAAATGGCTGGGTTGCCGGTAATAACTCTACAGGTGGAACTGCTGCCAATGCAGCGTGGACACAGCAAAGCAGTCCCTATGTATATGCCAGTTCGGCTACATTTATCAGCAACGATAATTCATCATTCTATATCAGCAATAGCGATGCCCAGGGTTCGGGTGGAAGCACAAATACAACATTACGGTCGCCTTCGTTCAGCACTGTGGGCATGACCTCACTAAATCTTGATTTCTACCACTATTTCCGTTCGCTCAGTGATAGCGCCATCGTAGAAGCGTCAAACGATGGAGTGAACTGGACCATTGTTCAGGCATTTACCTCTACACAGGGAAGCGGCAGTGCTTTTTCACCCGCCACAGTAAATCTGAACAGCTTTATCGGTTATCCTTCCGTATCGGTTCGCTTCCGTTACCATTCCGCATATGGATGGTACTGGGCCCTCGACAATGTGAAAGTGTCGGGCATCTCAACCCATACCTTTGCCTGGACTTCAACACCTTCTGGTTTCAGTTCTTCAGCACAAAATCCTGTAGGGGTAACGCCAACAGATACGACAACCTATACTGTGGTAGTGACCGATGGAAACAGTTGTATGGATTCTGCAAGTGTGGTGGTAAATGTGCAACCTCCCATCGCGGGCAACACCATTGGTAGTTCACAAACTATTTGCAGTGGCTCTACGCCATCCGCACTTACAGGCGCTACGCCTACCGGTGGTAACGGAAGCTACCAATATACCTGGGAGCTCAGCACTACGGGTGCACTTTCCGGCTATGCACCAGCGCCCGGTGTAAACAATGCCAGCGGCTATGTCCCCGGTGTATTGACGGCAGATGCATGGTATCGGAGAGTGGTAGTATCGGGCACCTGCTCTGATACTTCTGCTGTGATCGCGATTACCGTAACTCCGGGAATCACTAATAACAATATTGCTTCCAGCCAGTCTGTATGCGCGGGTTCAATACCAGCTCAGCTCACCGGCTCAGCACCCTCCGGCGCAGGAGGCACTTATACGTACACCTGGTTAAGTAGTACCACGAGCGCTACTACGGGCTATGCGTCGGCAGCAGGCAGCAATAGTAACAATGATTACACACCGGGTACCGCCACCACCACCACATGGTACAAGCGTGTTGCTATGTCCGGCACTTGTTCTGACACTTCGGCCTCGCTGGTGATATCCGTATCTCAGCCCATAACCGGAAATACCATCGCATCCTCGCAGTCCATTTGTGCCGGTACGGTTGCCGCTCCGCTTACGGGTAGCATCACAGGTTTGTATGAAGACTTTAACGGGTTAACGTCCACTACAGGACTTACCACAGCTACACTCCCTTCAGGCTGGACCATGACACAGAATTCAGGTAACCTAGTGACGGGCTACAATGGAAACAGCTATGGAAGAGCCGCGCCCAACGGTGCGATACGTGTAAATAACTACAGTGTGGGATCGGGCAATGTTGCCAAAATTGATTCCAAAGTATTCGGTCCGACGGTTTCGGGTGATAGCTTGCGCTTTGACGTCGCTTATGGCGCTTACGAAGACGGATTTGGCCCCTATGTGGATACCATGCGTATCTATACTTCCTCCGGTTCGGGCTATACTCTGCTTAAGGAATATCGGACAGGGTTGAATATTGATACCCTGGGAGACGGCATCAACACGGCAGCATTTTCTACAGCAGGATTTGCCCCTACTGCAACACAGTGGACACGTAAGAAAGTGGCACTGCCTACCGGAACCACGAATGTTCGTTTCGAGTTTGCCTCGGGCTTCGGAAACCGGATGTATCTGGACCGCGTGCAGGCAGATAGCGCTTCTTTCACTTGGTTGAGCAGTACTACGAGCGCCATCAGTGGATTTGCAGCAGCAAGCGGCACCAACACTAACTCAGGATATGCGCCGGGAGCAATTGCCCAAACCACCTGGTACAAGCGTGTGGCTAATACCGGAACGGCGTGTGGCAGCGACACTTCAAATACTGTAGTCGTAAATGTCTCAGCTCCGATTACAGGCAATACCATCGGCACCGCACAAACTATCTGTTCGGGCAGTGCACCAACACCTTTGACCGGATCTTTGGCGGGTATCAACGAAGACATGAACGGCATTACCAGCACTGCGGGACTCACTACCGCAGGCTTGCCGGCAGGTTGGACCATGACCCTTAATCAAAATAATCTGGTGACAGGATTCAATACGAACAGCTACGGACGTGCAGGAACCGCGGGTGCTATTCGGGTGGACAATTACAATGTAGGCGTGGGTAACACAGCACAAATGGATACTAAAGCCTTCGGGCCTTCTTTATCCGGCGACAGTCTGCGGTTTGATATTGCCTATGGAGGATATGATGATGCTTTCGGTCCTTACACGGATACGCTTAGGATTTATACCACAAATGGTGGCGGCTACACGTTGCTCAAACAATATATCTCAGGTTTGGTGCTGGACACTTCAGTGAACGGAATCACTACCGCTAACTTTACGTCTTCAGGATTTGTGCCTACAGCAACCCAATGGACAAACAAGAGGCTTGCCTTACCATTGGGTACTACCCATGTGCGTTTTGAATTTGCATCCGGTTTTGGAAACAGAATGTATCTCGACAGAATTCAGACGGACAGCGCAATGTTTACGTGGTTGGCCAGTACTACCAGTGCTTCTTCAGGTTTTGCTGCAGCATCAGGTACGAATAATGCAACGGGTTATACACCAGGCGTGCTGACCCAGAGTACCTGGTTTAAACGTGTGGTAGCCAAAGGCAGTGTTTGTTCTTCGGACACGTCTGCGGCGGTCTTGATCACCGTCAATCCGCCCATTGCCGGCAATACAATTTCTGCTTCACAAACCATTTGTTCGGGTACAGCACCGGCGCCACTCACGGGCAGTACGCCTACCGGCGGCAGCGGAACGTACACCTACCAATGGCAAAGCAGCACGAGCGGTGCAACCGGAGGCTTTAGCGATATTGGCGGTGCCAATGCAGCGGGATATACTGCAGGTACACTCAGTGCAACAACATGGTTCCGCAGGGTAGTGACCGG
>JAFIGV010000020.1 GCA_017849575.1 Flavipsychrobacter sp.
CCAGAAGCATTACCGTAAACGTAACCAGCATGTATAACTGTAAAAGCACCGGCGAAATATGGGTAAATGCCCAGCCCTGCTGTCAGGTCTATTTCCCCACTGCCTTTACACCCAACAACGATGGAAATAACGATCACTTCCGCATGCTGACACTCAACAAAGACCGCAATGCGCAGACACAGGCACACCAGATCGCCATCTTCAGAGTAGCCAACCGATGGGGACAGACCGTGTTTGAAACCACTGATGAAACCAAAGGCTGGGATGGTACCTACAACGGTAAGCCACAAGACATGGGCACTTACTACTTCTACGTGAAATACAAATGTGCCGATGGAAACTTCTATGAAGAAAAAGGTGAAGTGACTTTGGTGAGGTAAGCAATAAAAAAAAACTCCTGAAAAAGCCGTCGAATTGAGACGGCTTTTTTGTTGACTATCGCATTGACGCGGACGTTAAGCAACGCACGATCCAACCCCTTTTTCAGCGAGAAAAAAGCGAGACCATTTCCCTGGCATACCCAATGGGGCCAAAAAATTTTGAAGAAAAACCGATCGAAAACGGGGCGTTTCGTCTTCCATACTTCGACCTGCAAGGATGTTGCCGACAGCGGCTTTCTTTTGGCGTCTGAATGCTTTTCGTCTTCAATCCAATTCCTGCAAACCCAACTTACCGAATAATAGCAGGATTAATGAGACCGGCAAACTGATGACAAATCATTGAAAACACGTACCTGAGCCCAAGCCCGGGCTACATGGGAATAGATGAGCGTTAATCAGCGAAGGCCGGAACCGAAGGAAACACGCAAAGGCCCAAGATGAGACCTGGAGACAACTGTGCGGGCAGACGAAAAGCACCCCCATCCCGTTGCAACACATGTCTATCAAATTCTGTAGAAACAAGAGCTTTCAGAAAAAGGGCGGCAACCAAAGGTCACTTAGCGTATTAACGCGGAATCGCCCTTGATAATCTCTTCCTTACCAAACCTGTTGGTAATACTTAATACCCAATAATAAGTGCCGATATCCTGAGGAACACCCTTCCAAACGCCATTCCATCCCTCACCAAACTTAGTGGTGTAAAATACCTGCTCACCAAATCGGTTATACACCCGGAAGTAATTGATATTTCGATAACCTACGCCCAGAGGCCTAAGCGTTTCGTTGCGTCCGTCACCATTGGGTGAAAAACCTGTTGGTACAAATACCGAGGACTGATCCACCACCCAAACCCTGATGCTATCATTGCCCTCGCAGCCGTTGATGCTTCTCACGAAAACATTGTAGGCAAAATGACCTGTATCCGGATAGGTAGCGTACGGATTTCCGATGTTTGGGTTCGACAGGAAGGTCGCAGGTGTCCAGAGATACTGTACCCCGCCCAAAGCATTAAAGTTAAGTGTCTCTCCTTTTACGATGATCGTATCATTGCCGGCAAAGGCTCTGAATTTTTCAATATCCACGGTCTGGGACACCGTGTCCACGCAGTTCCTGGGATTCCTTGCAACGAGCACTACATTATACGCACCACCCTCTCTGAAGAAATGGGTTGGATTCTGCGAATAAGAAGTATCTCCGTCACCGAAACTCCATTGCCACCAGTTTGCTGCATTGGTGGTGCTTTGAGAAGAGTCCCTGAAAGAAATCGGAGAATTAGGACAGGGCAAACCATCATAGTTGAAAAACCCGACGAAAGAGGGATAGGTCTTCACATACCGCGAAATACTATCAGGACAAGTGCTGCCACGGTTAACGACGAGTTTCACAATGTAGCGACCGGTATCAGGGTAGGTAAACGTGGGGCTGAACTCATCGGAAGTGTCATCATCTCTATTCTCCACCCCAAAATCCCAAAAATACCGAAAGCCACCTTCGCTGATATTATCGAAGTGAACAGTAAGGCTGCTGCACTCCACGATGTACGTATTGAACTCCTCAGAATATTGCGGAATATTAGCAATGACGGCCTTAGAACAATTGGTTACTACGAACTGAAATTCTCTTACCGTTGTATTGATAACGGTTCCATTGCGCCACTCGTGACAATATACAGCGACCACATAGCGACCGGCTAATGTAGGCGTACCCGTGATAACCCCTGTAGCAGGATTGATTTGTAGTCGTGGATTTCCCCCCATTGGGTTGACTGCGTTGAAAGGGAAACTATAATTTACAGGGTTGTACGGAGGGGGAGTATAGTCGGCGAATATCTGTCCCCCGGAAGTGGTCACCTGAGCATTGTAGGCCGGTCCGAACTCGTAGGAAAGTGAGTCGCCATCCGGATCCACCGCAGAATGATCATAAACAAAAGGGTTGTTGATACAAATTATCTGTGGAGGGAAATTCTTAAAGACGGCACTGTTGTTTTTAAGGGGTAATGGCGGCAAATAGGTATAATAGCTGGCCCCGGTTGTGTTTGGGTTGTTTATATTCACGATCGAACCATTGCGACAGCAGTTGTTGGTCGCCAGATAGTAACCACCGGCTATATTGGGAGCCACTACATCAAACTTATAGACATTCATCAACAAACAAGTACTTGGAGGATTGTTGATACACTCATTTTTAAACCCCGGAGGAATGATCTGAGAGAGTAAGGGTTGCTTGGGTACCCGATACGTATCGATCACTTGCTTTGGCGCAGTGTTGGAATACAAAACAAAATATCCATCGTTTTCTCTCTGTATTGCCTGAGGATCTCCCTGAATACAATCCATGTATAAACGAAACTCCACGTGATAGCGCAGCATTCCCGTTTCGCCTGCCTGATTAAAATTAATGAGCGTGTACTCGCCGCCAATAATGTGGGTGGCCCGGGCAGGTGTAATGATACCAACCAAAAATAAACAAAGGCTACCGATATAAGCTGCGATTCTCATTCCGATTTTAAAATTAGCGATTATAACAGTAGTCAACGAAAACCGCCAGGTCATTTGCCAATGCTTCCGGCGCTTCGAGCATGCTCATGTGCCCGCAATCTTTATAAAGCGAGACAAAGTTTACCTCTGCCAAAAAACACTGTTCCATAGCGACGTTCAGAGGTATTAGAGCATCTTCCTCACCCACAATCCACTGCACTGGAAAAGATAGCTCCATCAGGCTGTTCGTATGGTCAGCACGCTTTATCATGGCATTGTAAAAAGAAATCATACTGTCTCCTTCCATATCCATTGCCCGATCAATCTGTTCTGCGACAATCGCGGGGCTCCTTTGCCGGAACCGCTCTGAAAACAAATTAGGGATCATGCCTTTTACAAACGCCTCTTTTCCCCCTTTTCGTATGAGCTGAATGGATTTTAACCGGGTTTGAATCTTCTCCTCACTGTCTGCCTTCGCTGTTGAGTGTACAAGCGACAAACCTTTAATCAGATCCGGGTAGAGAGCAGCCACTGCCAAAGCTACATAGCCACCCATAGAATGCCCGGCAATAACAGCGCCTGTAAGCCCTTCCCTCTGCAAAATCACAGCAATCACCTCTGCCATATCTTCCATACTCAGGTTCTCCGAAGTGGTGAGACTACCGCCTGCACCCGGCAGATCCGGTACCATCACCGTGAATTGCTCAGCCAGCTTTTTCCCGACACGATCCCAAAGCGTGCCGCTCTCCGGAAAACCGTGGATCAACAAGACCGGATCTCCCTGTCCGTAACGCGCATACCGCAGGGTGGAAAATTTTGCTGTGCTAAAAAGGATGCTTTCCATCAATGATTTCTGGTTTCAGACTTCCTATAAATCGTGCCATATACCAATAGGAGCGATAGCAATAACGGACTGAGCTCTAGTAAAGGCATCTGCTGTATATGTAAGAGATGCAAAACAAGTGCTGCAAACAATAACAACATAGCCACCAAGGCGTATTTATTCTTATTGCGCTTCGGTGCAAAAGCCAGCAACAGATTTGTGGGAACCGCCCAAAGCAAGCTATAATTGTTCTGACAGGCCTGATGATCGGTACCGAACCACATGAACAATACAAACCAACCTAATAGACCGGAAATTAGCAATAAAAGAAAGCTCATGACCTTACCAAAGACTTCGAATTTTTTGAACAGGAGCCCGGTAAACGTGAGTAGCATGACCAGCACCATGACCCAAAAGGGCCAGTTTGTGCCGGCAGGGGCAGGCAGCGTTTGGGGCACGATCAGGTTCACGGGTCCGGCAATACTCTTCCCTTTGTACGTCGATGTTGCGATTCCTTTTTGCAGATAATCGGGCAGGAACATGATATCTTCGTTACTCATGACCCGGTCAACTTTACGACCCAATAGGATATTGACCCCCAGCCGTTGCCAGTGCACCCTATAGAAGTACTGATTGATAATATCGCGGAAGCTCATGTGCTGCTGCTTGTCTATGGCACGTCCCAGCACAAATTTTTTTCCCAGCGCTCTTGAAAATACATCCCGGATCCGCGTGGCGCAATTGTCAAAAAAGAAATCGTACTTATAATACTTGTTTTCGTCGCGCGCATTCCACACCAGATATTCATACAAAGCTTGTTTTGCAGCACCGGGAAGAAGCAGTTCCTGCTCGGTAACACTTCGGCCTGCCTCCTGATATTCTAATATGAATTGCCGGAAAGAATAGTAAGACAAATAGTAGAGCAGTTTGCCACGGGTAAAATTCCAGACAAAATTTTCGTCATAGCCGTTAAAAGTGCCGTAGTTATACACATTATCCGTGCCGCGTACGCTGTCGGTGATTCTTATGCCCGAATGACCAAAGGTTTCCCAGGCTTGCAATCCCGTGCCGCAGGTAAGCAGACTAATACGTAGATGAGAGGTGTCGGGCTGTGCAATCGCTGCACTCTGGAAAGAAAAAAGGATGCTAAAAAAAACAAGCAGGCGCAACATACGGTAAAATTAAAAAGTCCCGACTGGTAAAAATCGGGACTTTCAGAAGAAATCATTTTTTAGGCATTGTCGGATCCGCCGGAGAAAACAGCGCCGATATATTCGCGATTGAGACGTGCAATATTTTCTACGGAGATACCTTTAGGACATTCTGCCTCACAGGCGCCTATGTTGGTGCAGCTTCCGAAACCTTCTTTATCCATTTGAGCCACCATGTTTATAGCGCGGATCTTGCGCTCAGGATCGCCCTGTGGCAACAAAGCCAGGTGAGAGGCTTTGGCACTTACAAACAACATAGCTGAAGCGTTGGGACAAGCGGCTACGCAGGCTCCGCAACCAATGCAGGCAGCAGCGGCAAAAGCTTCGTCAGCTTTATGTTTTTCTATGGGTATGGCATTGGCATCCACAGCATTACCTGTGTTTACGGAGACGTATCCACCGGCTTGTATGATACGGTCGAAAGCCTGACGATCCACTACCAGATCTTTGATCACCGGGAAAGCATTGGCTCTCCAGGGTTCTACAACAATGGTGTCGCCGTCTTTATACTCCCGCATATGGAGCTGGCAGGTAGTGGTTTGATGCCACGGTCCGTGTGCCCTGCCGTTGATATACATAGAGCACATACCGCAGATGCCCTCGCGGCAATCGTGGTCGAATGCTATCGGCTCTTTACCTTCTGCAATCAACTGCTCATTCAAAACATCGAACATCTCGAGGAAAGACATCTCTGACGAAATGTTCTTTACCTGATAGGTCTCAAACTGACCTTTACTCTTCATGTTCTTTTGCTTCCAAACCTTAAGTGTAAGGTTCATTGTATAGTGTTCCATCTCTAATTTGATGATTTGGAGATTTGAAAATTTGAAGATGCTTTTGAAGTTGCAATAATTTTCGAAAGCACCTTTTGAATAGTCTCTATATTTTTTAAAAGTTCACCACATTCCGGGTAGTTTTCTGCAGCCGAGCACAACATCAACCAATACTCGGTTTCATCAGCTTCCTTAGCAGCGACCTTCATTTTATGAATAAAGTCGCTTTTACTCTCAGCGTTTTGAGCCTCTCTTACGTTTGCACCAATTGCAGTTCCTGATCTGAACAGTTGATTTGATAAATTGAACTTTCGGACAGTCTCAAGCTTTTCGGAATAATTGATAATAGCCTTTGAAAAATCAAAAGTTAAATCAACAATCATATTTTGCTTATTCGGCTGCAAAATCCTCAAATCTTCAAATCTTCAAATTTTCAAATCGCCCAAATTACTTATAGCTCCGCTGTGTCGGGTGTACCACGTCGTAATTCAACTCTTCTTTGTGCAATTCAAAACTGCTGTCGCCCTTATATTCCCATGCGGCTACGTACATAAATTGATCGTCTTGTCGCAACGCTTCACCATCTTCTGTTTGATATTCTTCGCGGAAGTGACCACCACAGCTTTCATTGCGGTTGAGCGCATCCATACACATCAATTCGCCAAGCTCCATGAAATCTGCTACACGGTTGGCTTTGTCAAGCTCAGGGTTAAATTCTTCCACATTACCGGGTATCCGCACATTGGACCAGAATTCTTTTCTTAATGCCCGGATCTCATCAATTGCTTCTTTCAGTCCTTGTGCATTACGCGCCATTCCGCACTTGTCCCACATGATCTTGCCCAGACGCTTATGAAAACTTTCAACACTTTCTGAGCCCTTTATGTTCATGAGCTTTTCAATTCGCTCGCGCACGGCTTTCTCAGCCTCCTCAAATGCGGGGTGAGATGTAGGAATAGACTTTGTACGAATATCGTCTGCCAGATAGTTACCAAGTGTATAAGGAATTACAAAGTAACCATCCGCCAAACCTTGCATTAGTGCCGAAGCTCCGAGGCGATTTGCACCGTGGTCGCTAAAATTGGCTTCTCCGAGTGCATACAGACCGGGAACAGTAGTCATGAGTTCGTAATCCACCCAAAGGCCGCCCATGGTGTAGTGCACCGCAGGATAGATGCGCATAGGGACTTCGTAAGGATTTTCACCGGTGATCTTTTCGTACATCTCGAAAAGGTTGCCATACTTTTCTTTAACTACAGCCTTTCCAAGTTCGCGTACCAGCGCAGCATCAGGATTGTGATTACCTTGTTTGCCCGCCTCTATTTTTCCATAGCGGTCTATTGCCGACGCATAGTCGAGATACACGGCCTGCTTGCTCGCTCCCACTCCATAGCCGGCATCGCAACGTTCTTTTGCGGCACGGCTCGCTACATCGCGGGGCACAAGGTTACCAAATGCAGGATATCTTCTTTCCAGATAGTAATCTCTTTCTTCTTCGGGTATGTCGTTGGCTTTGCGATTGTCGCCTTGTTTTTTTGGCACCCAGATACGACCATCGTTGCGCAAGGATTCTGACATCAGCGTAAGCTTCGACTGATGGTCTCCACTCACAGGAATGCAGGTTGGGTGAATTTGCGTAAAGCAAGGGTTTCCGAAAAATGCACCTTTCTTGTGTGCTTTCCATGCCGCGGTAACATTGCTGCCCATGGCGTTGGTAGAAAGGTAAAAAACATTACCATAACCACCCGAACACAGCAGTACTGCATGACCGAAATGTCTTTCCAGTTCGCCAGTCACCAGATTGCGAACAATCACTCCACGCGCCTTACCGTCTATCATGACGATTTCAAGCATTTCGTGACGCGAATATTGTGTTACATTGCCCAAAGCCACCTGACGCTCCAGCGCCTGATAAGCACCTATAAGCAATTGCTGTCCGGTTTGTCCGGCGGCATAAAACGTACGCTGTACCTGAGTACCTCCAAACGAACGATTGCTGAGCAGTCCGCCATATTCGCGGGCAAAAGGAACGCCCTGCGCTACGCACTGATCTATAATATTTGCGCTCACCTCAGCCAGACGATGCACATTGCCTTCTCTTGCACGGTAGTCGCCCCCTTTTATTGTATCATAAAACAAACGGTAAACGCTGTCACCATCGTTCTGATAATTTTTTGCAGCATTGATCCCTCCTTGCGCAGCTATGGAGTGCGCACGGCGTGGACTATCCTGAAAGCAGAACGTCTTTACCTTATAACCCAGCTCACCAAGGCTTGCGGCAGCCGAAGCGCCGGCAAGACCCGTTCCGATGATGATCACTTCCAACTGTCTTTTGTTCGCAGGGTTCACCAGCTTGCAGGTGGACTTGTAAGTGGTCCACTTTGCAGCAAGTTCGCCTTGAGGTATTTTGGAATTGAGTGGCATTGATTCTATAATTGAACTGTTATCTAAATTATACTCCAAATTGTTTCAGGTGATGGTCCAGATGCTTCCATTGAAGCAGGTCCCATTCTTCGTGGGTCATGGGTCCGAAAAACGGATGGCGTTCACCAAGATGATGCTTCGATCCCATTTCAGAAAATTTCTCGACCCGGGCTATCAGCTTTTTCCTTTCCGTTTCAAAATCTCGCTGATCGGTTATTTTAAAAGTCTTCGCAGTGGGGCTGTTTTTGTCCAGATTTTCGTTTCTGATGAATTTGTTTTTCACAGACTTTCCAAAGAGCAAGCTGAGCATTTTCATCACAAACCCATTTTCAAGTTCACCATCACCGGTGGCTACGTCAATAGGTTTTTGAGCATGTGCCAACATCTGGCTTACCGACATCTTTCCCCATACGGGTTTATGTTGCGGCGTCAGTTGCTCTATACGACGGATAATCTCTCCCTTTCCTTCTTCTGTGAATAAAGTCTTCATACGCCTTAATTAACCCAACCCATAAACATGGACACCGGCATAGCTGCAAACAGCAGACAAATGATCACAGAAAATGCGATACCGATGTTGCGAATCATCTTCTTGTACTTATGTGTGGTAAGCCCCATGGTCTGAAAGGCACTGTAGAAGCCATGGATCAGATGCCATGCTAATGAAAACACGCCCAGCAGATAAACTACCACCACGATGGGCGATTGAAATACATCGACCATGCGCTGATACAGATCATGCATTTCACGGTCGCGAACCATTACTTCATTCAGGTCGCCTGTGATGCGTGAAGGCACCCAGAAATGAGCGATATGTACTACCAGAAAAAGCAAAATCAACGTGCCCAATAAACCCATGGAGCGGCTGTACCAGGCACTTGTCTTATTACCTGCTTTCACAGCATAACCTTCCTTTCGGGTACCGCCATTTTTACTAACGAGCATATACCCCTGAACTATATGCAGTAAAATACCCGCAAACAGTCCGATCTCCATAATGCGGATGATGATAGTCGTTCCCATAAAGTCGGCGGCTGCATTGAAGGCATCGCGACTTACGAAAATCATAGCGTTGATGTAACAGTGAACGATGAGGAAAGAGATAAGAAATAACCCTGTGAAGCCCATTACCAGCTTCTTTCCGATAGAAGTGGTAAAGTAATGTTTCCAATTCATCTTAGAATGTTTGAATTTTCGTGGTTCTGACACCGCTCAGGAAGTTAAAGCCTGGCAACATCAACTGTATTTGAAATAACTCGAGGTAAAAATCCCCGCAAAGATAATCGCCCTTGCTTAAAAACATAAACATATTCAGCGCGAATTCATTAAGCATGGAACAAATGATGGCTGGAAAAGTTGAACAGCCTTCTGCGCAGACAGAACAGATTTTGAAAATATAGGTTTACTGCGGGAAAAAGTCAATCGTTCTTCGTCAACCTCAGCATTGTTCGCTGTCATCATATTTTCCCTAACGATGTGCTGACTTTGTATCGAAAATTTCTGCTCATGAAAAAGATTCTTCTCTGTGGAATAGCATCAGCAGTAACGCTGGTGTCCACAGCATTGCCGCCCACGGAGCCACAGGTAGCTCAGACCAGCATCAACTCCGTTTCTGTTAACCTCCGCACCACAAGTCCTGTAGTGCTGGGACAGCTTGCTTTTAATGTGCCCGAAGCCGGAAAGGTTTCCGTGCGTTTCGATGGTTATTGTGTTTCTGATTCTGCTGACCTGATTGTACTGGCTGCCAGCGACGACAGAAACTGGACGCCGAACGAAGGAAACATCGGCATTTACGCAGCCCACAATTCTTCTGCAGGCCGCTCCTTCAGTCACACGCGTGTTTACGATGTTTTACCTGGGCTCGATACTTTCTTTGCAGTAGGACAGAACTTTGTCACTACCAACGGTAGCGGACTGGCAAGTGTGTACGGACAGCTAACGGTAGAATTCTTTCCTGCAAGCTCCAATGCGCTGCTCATTCATAACGACATTTACTATTCCGGAGACGTGCGTTCCACACAAAAAGTGTTGCAGAAAGTTTGGCCGGTATCCGAACCTGCCGGAATGGTAGCCTTGCACATCGATGGTCAGACCTGGTCGGATGCGGGCGACCGGATCATGGTGACCACCTATCATAGTCCCTCCTGGATGGTAGGTAGTGGTAGTGTGGTCGTGATGGCCTATAACAATAATCAAAAGATCGGCGTATTCAGCCACAGCGGTGTGTATAATACCAATTCTACCGACACGCTCTATGCCGTAGCCAGAAATGTAGTCGATGTAAGCGGTTCAGGTTCGGCATCTTTTTATGGTAGTCTGAGCGGCGAATATTTCCCTTCTGCAGGTGTTGCCCAAATCGCTTATAAAGATGTGGAGCTCAATGATGTTTTCATTCGTAGAGCACCGGTATCGTTAGATTCTATTACCATCAATGCGCCGGTAGCGGGTTTTGCGCTGGTGCAATGGGATGGCTATATCACCTCGCAGGCTGGCGATCGTATGGTGCTGGCTGTAAGTGCAAACAGAGGCTGGGCAAGTGGACCGGGCAGCGTACAGCTTTCCATGCCCTATATGAACAATAAATACAACCTTTTCTCCCACTCCCGGCTGTTTCCGGTCAGTGCGGGAGCTAACACCTTTTATTGCGTTGCAGAAAACTGGCAGGATACACTTGGCGACGGAAAACTTGACATCGCCAGCAACTTCATTGTGAAATATTTCAACAGTTCGCTTACTGCCATCAACGACCTTACACAGGCAGCAGCGTTTTCCATGTATCCTAATCCGGCAGGCAACCTTTTGAATATTCAAACAGGTCAGCAATTCGGCAGCCTGCCTCTAACAATTTATGACTTAGCCGGACGTAGCCTGCTCCAAACCGAGGTAAAGGGCGGAACTCTGAAACAACTGGACATCTCAGGACTGCCGTCTGGAGTACTTTTAGTGAAGTGCGGACAGGTTGTGAAAAAACTGGTTAAGTACTGACACGAATTAGCTTTTGTACAAGGGCTGCCAGAACACGGCAGCCTTTGTCTTATCCGGCATTGAGCCGTAGCATTTTATTGTCAATCACCTGAAAAAGATGTTGGGGTTGAAAGGTCCGCCAGTTGTCGCTATCCAGAAGGTGAACATAGTAATCCAGATGAGAGCGTTCAAAATCATAACGGGTTTGTGAAGGCATATTGAGCGAAACAATCCACCCTCCTTCATCCTTAATGTCTTCATACCACTCTTCATAATAATCACTATCGCTGCTATGAAAATTGAGCACATTCTCTGTGATCAATATAAACTTTGAAATTCCCTTGGCCGTCATCTCGTCAATGATGCTGCGTTTTAGTTGCATGATGTCATTTTCGATAGCATCATTCCATTCGCCGATCATTTCTATAATAACAAAGCTGTGCTCATAGTCTGCAAAAAGCACCTTCATGTATAGCGTTCTACTGCCAAACTCGTCCCACTGTGGATGTATATAGTAGTTGTAAACTGTATTGGTAAATTCAAACTCGCTGTGTTCTTTACCGTAGAAAGGAGAGTATTCATCTTCTTCAGCGGTATAGAGATGCCGCCAATTGTAGTATGGTTCTATTTCATGCATGCTTTTAGTTCCTTTCTCTCCCCTACCTTCCAAACTTCGCTTCCCAGGCTACCATGCCGCCCACCAGATTTTTACACCGGCTATAACCCATTGTCTCCAAAAAAAGACAGGCTTGTGTGCTGCGGCTGCCTGCTCTGCAATGCACAATCAGCTCCTGATCTTTATAGTCCTCCAGTTCGTCGGTCTGCATGGAGAGGATGTTGCCCAGCGGCACCAACTTGCCGCCAATATTGAACTCCTGATATTCATGAGGTTCGCGCACATCGATGATGTTGAGCTTTTCGCCGGCATCCATGCGGCTTTTCAATTCTTCTACCGTAATGTTCTCCATATTCTTTTAGAGCTTAATAAATTTTTTAGGCGTGCCCGCGCGTTCTTCTGTAAAAATACGTACGAGATAAACGCCGGGCGTAAGTGCCGCAATATCTACTTCTTTTTGTCCCCGCGCTTCTCCGCTGCGTAGCACACGACCGTCCAGGTCAGTAAGCTGATAAATATACCGCGTGCCGCCCGCAACCACGAGCGTCAAAGAATGGCGGGCGGGATTGGGGAAAAGATCCCAGCTCAAGGCCTCTGGATCGGGAGCGACAGGAGTGCCTGCTACGTACTCACCGAGTATAGGGCGAATCATCAGCGCGCCGCTTATTATGCTCGACTCCCAGTAACCATTTGCATTGAAGTACAGATGGTTTCCACCCTGACGGTTAACATCCAAACCAAAATAAAGGCTGTCACTGCCGCTTTGTGCGGGTTGTATGGTACCAATATAAAATGTGCCTGCATTCATTGCCAATGCACTATCGAAACGATAGATCCAAAAATGATTGATGGTATCTACATAGGCAGGAGAATAAAGATCCTGCTGATACCGTACCGTGTCAAAAATGCTTCCGAGGGTAAGGTTGTTATAGACAGCTATGGAAAAATATTTGCTGAAAGCCAAGGGCGACTGTCTGCCGAAGTAAATGGCGAGACCTCTGAGTGTATCAGGCTGGTTGAGATGAAACTCCACCGCAATCTTTGCCGGAAGCGTATTACTTTGATGTAGGAAATAGCTTTTTTCGGCAGTGCCATCGTCGTAAGCCAGATAGTTGTCAAACACTTGCTGGTGTACGATCGTGTCGTTCTCAGTCGGCTCTACGGTGGTGGGAATACGCGCAAAGTATTTGTCTTCAAAAACAACTTTTGCCTGCGGCCCTCCGGCAGAAAAACCGATTGTGTACAGCGGAAACTGATATTTTTTTGAGGTGAAACCCGCTACATTGTCGCTATTGCTGATCCAGGGCGAAAGTATTGAACCGGTGGTCGTCTCGCGGGCAGAATACCCGTAATTTATTGTCTGAGAAAAAAAATAGTGGTTCGCCACTGTAAAAGAATGATCGGTGGCGAGCTCGCTGCTCATATTGTTGACAAACTGCCGGTAAGGCATCGAAGTGTAGTCGTTAAGCAGATTGGAAGGTGGTAAGGTAGTGACCAGATCCTGAACTGTGGTGTCATAAAGGTTACGGTTTGCATTGAGGCGGATATAGTCCAGATTCCAAACATCGTCGTTAATGTTGATGGAGGCCTTATTGACAAAACGGAACTGAAACCCGGCATGAAGATAACTGGTGTCTGTGATACCGATCATTACCTGACGGAAAGGCTGCACTGTGGTTCCTTCCTGTGCCCACACACGGTTCCATTTGCTGGTACTCGCCCTGAAGAAGAGCAGAAGAGAATCCTGCGTTTCGGGAGCAAAGCCATTGCCCTGAGGCTGATAGAAAAAGCTGAGATAAATACTATCGGAAGGCTGCCGGTTGCTGAGGTCTAAAGGTTGGCTGGTAAGGCTATCAGCATAACGATAGTTATTAGGGTTAGTGGAATCATAGGGGGCACCCTGCGCGTTCAAAGCATCGAAGGTGGCAACGCCCCGGCTTATGGGGTTTTGGGCCATTGTGTTGTTGATGTACACACTTCGGTCGGTCCACCGTGCTATATCCGGAATGGGATCGTAACCCGTAAAATCTTCAAAAAAAGGCAGCGTGAGCGTTGTGGTCTTGAGCATCGGTTGCTTTCGGCTCATGCGAAGCACAGGGTTAACCTGAAGTGGTGCTACATACTCCTGAGCTACGGCTGCTCCATAGCAAAAGAACGAGATGAGAATAATAAGACACTTCCGTTTCATCAGTTACAGTTCTGTGGGTTGTACATCTCTATCAACTGAAGTTCCAGGCCTTCTATTGTTCTCGAGCTCTTCATTGGTCGGTGCCTGCATGATACGAATATCGATTACATCACCCTCTTTGATCCGGTTAGGAATATCAAGTTCATTGTAGGGAGCCGGAGTTTGCATATAAATAATAGCATTGGCCGAGTCGTCAATGTATCCATCCCAAATGGTGGTTACAATCAGCCCGTTGCCATTCAGAATCGCGATTCCCTCGTCGGCACTCATCCCGATCACATCGGGCACATTGGTTTCTACATTGCCAAAACCCTCGCCAATGACCAAATCAATTTTGCTGCCCTGAGGTACCATATCGCCGGGTGTAATGACGTTCCCGTTAAAATGCATTTCCAGTACTGTGCCCTTTGCATAGTCGGGTTTATGTATCGTATCACCCAACATCAGTCTGCTGCTGCCGAGGATCAGTACCGCACTGCGATAGGAAAGATCCGTAAGCTTCGGCATGGGCGTAAGCGGGGGTAATGCCTTATTGACCGTAAGAAATATCGTCCTTCCCTCTTTGACAATGGCGTTCACATCCGGCATTTGGGCCAGCACGGTAAAAGGTTTTTGTTTGGGATCGAACGAAGAATCTACGGCCACTTCAAAACCCATAGCCTCGAGGCGCTTCACCGCGTCCTTCATCGGCTTTCCTGTCATTTTCGGCACCTTGGCTTCGCTGCCATGATGCGTAAGCAAGCTAAGGCTGGAAAAAAACAAAACGTAAAATCCGGCGCAGAGCGCTAAAACGAGCAACAGGTTAAACCAAAATCTATTCTTAAGCGTTTTATCCATAGACCGACGTCAGCAAAGGTCGCAAAGTAGAATTTTTATTGTGAATTGTTCTTTAAACAATCATCGAGCAGTGTGCCATAGAAGTCCATAAGCGACTTGCCTGCCGCACGCACCTGCTGCGGTACAATGCTGTTTTCACTTTGGCCGGGCATTGTGTTCACCTCCAGAAAATAAAGTTTGTTGGAAGACTTCTGTAAAATGAAGTCCATGCGCACGATGCCTCGGCAATTGAGATGGCGGTAGATATAAGTAGCTTTCGATTTTAGCTGTTCATGAATATCTTCTTTGATCTCTGCAGGAGTAATTTCATTAGTGACACCGGGCGTGTATTTTGCTTCGTAATCGAAGAACTCATTTTTGCTTACAATTTCCGTAGGCGGAAGAGTCTCCACCACGCCACCCATCCGATAGACGCCAATGGTAAGCTCACGGCCCTCAATAAATTCTTCGATTAATACCTGATTATCCTCTTTAAAGGCCTTCTCAATGGCAGGCATTAGTTGCTCTACCGATTTCACTTTGCTGACGCCAAGACTCGACCCGCTCTCGTTAGGTTTTACAAACAACGGAAATTTTAACTGCTCGAGGATGGCACCCACACTATACGTCTCGCCCTTTATCAGGTGTACCGAATTGGCAATGCCGACAATATTGAAGTGCTTTACTACCTTGTTGCAATAGCTTTTATTGAAGGTAAGCGCTGATACTATTGAATTGCAGGTGGTGTAGGGAATGCGCATCATGTCAAGATAGCCCTGCATCTTCCCGTCCTCGCCCGGCGTGCCGTGTATGGCGATAAAGGCACAGTCGAACTGAATCTTTTCTCCACTTAGTTGTAGCGAAAAATCGTTCTTGTCCACATCAATCTTTTCACCGTTTTCCGTTTCGAACCACCAGCCATCACGACTCACGAGTATCTTATAACAATTGTACTTTTCGGTATCAAGGTTTCTTTCAATTGTGGTAGCCGTTTGAATGGAAATCACGTATTCGCCGGAGTAACCACCCGCCAAAAGGGCAATGTTTTTCTTGCTCATGAAAAGGATAAAATCTGGTCGCTAAGGTAATAGTTTCGTCGGTACATCTGCCATGCAGATCCAGATAAATATACCGGCTAAGGTGAGCGTGCAAACCGAAACGATGCCCACAGGGCTGATTGCCGGATGGTCATGGATCGGCATGGCAATTTCTATACGGAATGAGTTCGTTATTTAACGCCGGAAAACTGTGTGAATGGGCTAAATTGCGGGTTATCTGCTTATGATCACGATACAAAACGAACAACTAAGCGTAGCCATCAGCGACCATGGCGCAGAACTCACAGGTATCCGCAGTTGTGATACGGGAATAGAATATCTCTGGGATGCCGACCCGGCTTTTTGGGGGAAACATGGACCGGTTCTTTTCCCGATTGTCGGCACCCTGAAAGACAATAGCTATCTATACAAAGGCAAATCGTACAGCATGCTCAGGCATGGCTTTGCGCGCGACAAGGTGTTTACGCTAAAGGAGCATACAGCCACGGATGCTTGCTTTGAACTCACAGAAGATGATGAGACATTTGCCCGCTATCCCTTCCTTTTCAAATTTCAGGTTCGATATCGGCTTGAAGGCAACCAGTTATGGAATGAATATTCCGTGTTGAATCGGGGCAAGGAACTGATGTATTTTTCTTTGGGCGGACATCCTGCATTTCGCGTTCCGCTCGAAGAAGGCCCCGAATACCGTGACTATTTTTTGGAGTTCAGCGAAGCAGAAACTGCAGACCGCTGGCCGCTTTCCCGAAACCTTGTGAGTACCCACCCGAAGCCGTTTTTGCAGAAGGAACGGATTGTTCCCCTAAGCCACGACCTTTTTCTGGAAGATGCGGTGATACTCAAAAACCTGCGGTCTTCCTCTGTAAGTCTCAGGTCTCGGGCTTCACATCATGGCGTTACCCTTCATTTTACTGGCTTTCCATATCTGGGCATCTGGGCCCCGCCGGAAGCACCTTTCGTATGCCTTGAGCCCTGGCAGGGCATAGCGGATTCGCTTTACCACAATCAGCAGATAAGCGAAAAAGAAGGTATCTGTGTTTTAAAGCCGGGTGAAAGCTGGTTGCGGGGATGGGCGGTAGAATGCTGGTGATCAGAGCCAACGCTTTTTTCGGAAGTATAGAAAAATAACCAACGATACCAGCAACATGGAGATAAGCACTGCGGGATATCCATATCGCAGCGAGAGCTCGGGCATTTGCTGAAAATTCATTCCATAGATACCGGCAATAAAGGTTAGCGGCATAAAGAAAGCCGAAAAGATGGTAAGCACTTTCATCACCTCATTGGTCTTCTGCGCAGTGAGGGAAAGATAAGTGTTCAGCAGATTGTTGACGTCGTCGAGCACCTGATCGTAGAGTAAGATCAATTTGGTATAAAGATCGCGCGCATCCTGCACGGCGGATTTATCTTTCGTCACCGACTTCAAAAAGCTCAGCAGGTCATCCGTTAGCAGCAGCACTTTTTTACAGGCGGCTGCCTTTCTTTTGATGTAATAAAGTCCATGCAAAAGGGCCGGCCGGGTATGCTTTAGTAACACTGTCGATTCATAAACATCAATCTGTTCTCCCAGCTTCATGACGGGCTCCTCATAGCGCTGCAACACTGCTCGCAACATGCGAATCACCAAAGCGTCCGTGCTGCATTGCTCTCCTTCTCCCTGCGCGTTTGCGATCTCCTTTAAAAAGCATTGTTGATTTCGGTGTATTGTGATGAGCAAACGGTCGTTAAAAAATACCGCGATCTTCGTAGTCAGCTCTTGTAAAGAGTCAAGATGCGCGTTGACATTGGCATCAAAGACCCGGGTAATCAGAAAATTAAAATGATCAAGCTGTTCCTGTTTGGGAAGGTGGTCCGGATCGAGACAATCGCGTACCACGTGGCTGTTGATGTGATGCTCTTTCGCCAATGCATCGAGTTCCTCGCGACTAGGATCAGTAATGTCCAGCCACTCAAAACCTGACCATGTGCCCATGCGTTGAAGTTCCATCGGCTACTGGCACAATAACAATGATGCCACTACTCTATAAAATGCTAGCGCATACCGAAGGTGTATCCCTTTGTGCTGATAACAACATGGGCATTCATATCCGCCCTGGTCACCTGCATCTTCATCTCCAGCTCGTCGTCCTTGTAAAATTCAGCTTCCATCACTAATCCGTTCATCCCCGAGAGTCCGTTAAAGTAACCCGCCAGCGGCCCCTGCAGACTAGCTTTTGAAAAATCGAATACAGCTTTTTTCGTCAGCCATATTTCACTGCGCCGGTTGCGTTCCTGATCGGTGCAGATATACAGCTCGCAGGTATAGCCCAATATTTCCTTAGTTTTCCCGGTAGCCTGACAATCGTTGCTGCCATTGGCCGTTCCCTGCCTGGTGTCTTTTGCTCCCGCGGCGGCCTCCCTGCTTCTAAATGCGTTTAGGTTCATCGCCATCCCCGTCTTTTCCTGCTCGTTCAGCATAATCAAAGAACCTGCAGCATAATCATAGATGATCAGCATTGGTTCACGGCGCCGGCTGCTCCCTTCCTCAGTGGCACGCATGGCAAAATAATTTTTCTCTGCATGAGTGTAGTAACTGATCTCATTCGTTCCATTCTCCTTGCCCCGCCGGTAGCGTGTGGTACGCATCACAATCATTCGGGGGAAAATGTACTCTGGCTCCACTTTGCCGCTGCTGGCATTGCGCAACCAATCTTCGCCTTTCTTTTCATTGTCCTTTCCATATTTGCCATACATGGCATCTTTCACATAGCGGTGCTGTGCATAGCAAACCACATTCAGCAACAGCAGGATGAGCAGGAACAGTAGCTGTTTCATAGGCAATCAATCTGGATAATGCAATGACTATTGATCTAAACTTAAAAAGAATATCGTATTTCTCCAAGATATTTTGGCATGCATTTAACTACTAATTGAGCAGCAAATATTTATTTTCAGGCAGAGAAACTCTTCCTGCAGCGCATGAATCGCAAATCCCTGAAATGGCGAATACGGTATTACCTTCAGTACTTTCCCCTCACACTCAATGCATTTGTTTTTGCAGCCCTGTGCCTGCTTTTTTACAAGTTGCTCTACCGCCCGCTGCCTCGTAGCGGTGAAGAACCATCCGCCTTCCTTCCTTTTGTGTTGCTGATGGCGAAAATGGCCTTCTGGTTTGTGCTGGTTGTGGTCTCAGTTTCTGCGCTGAGCACGCTGTTCGTCTGGGTTCATTTTCTCTGGCTCAGGCACAATAAGGGTGTCCGTCTTGAACTCTCTTTTGTACAGGAAAAAAAGGATCGCACTGCGGGGCGAAGCATCATGCAGGCTACGCTACACGGAGCCCTGCGGCCCATACTGGGATTTGTAAACGGCCGACTTTATTACGACGATCACCAGCTTACCGGGCACTTCGCTCTGCTGTCTGACAAGAAAAAGGAAAATTCGCTGTTCCTTCGTTCGGCTATCTCCGGCAAGAGCAGGCTGCTGCTCCCCGACATTCGGGAGTATCAGCTACGGGATGGCTTTATTTATTTTCGGGATATGCTCCATCTGTTTTCGCTGGCGGTAGAACAACAAATCAGCGGTTCGTTCTTCCAACCACCGGAAGTGCAGTCTGCGGCGGAAAAAGATGTCTTCCCTAAAAAAACTGAGACGACCGATGTACGCATAGAACAGATGCGACGTGTGGACGGAGAATATCTGAATTATAAAGACTTTGAACACGGAGACGATGTGCGCAGGATCGTGTGGAAGGTATATGCCAAAAACAGAGACCTTGTGGTGAGGATACCCGAACGGTTCGAACCTTATGCGTCCCACTTGTACTTCTACGCCAGCTTCCACGCGTTGGCCAATGAAAACCGGCTGAATAGTGACTATGCAAAAGAAATGCTGAACTACTATAAAAACCGCGTATGGACTGTTTACGACACTCTCGCTAAAAAAGATTGGCAGATGCGCTACATACCCGATCAAAACTTCAACCTTCCGGACACCCTGACACCCGCAGAGCGTAGCGCCAGAATCATTAGCGCCAGCGGCTGGCATCAGGACCATGATCTGTTACAATACTTTCACCCCGCTCAGGGTGCAGTACTATGTGTATCATCGTTTACCGACCCTCATCAGCTCAGTCAACTACTGGAACAGTGCGACGCGTCCACTGTGGTTTATCTGGTTCGATGCTCACGGGTGTTCCGCCATCTGGTAGCGTGGAACTGGATGAAACGGTTGGTATTGCTCCCCCCAAAGGACCGGCTCAACAGGTTGCGGAGCCAATGGACCTTTGCACCGCTACGTTTGCAGGTGACGAAACGGGAGAAACAACTCGAAGAAATACTGAAAAAGAGTGCGGTGATCAGCGAGGTGTTATAAACAAGCTGCATTTCCCCAATTATCTTTGAGGCAATGACTTACAATGAACAATTTAAAGATGTCTTTGAAGAAGCGCTCCTGGAAGAAATAGGAGAAAAGGCACAATTCGTCACCGTGCCCGCCGACACGGTCATTCTCGAAATCGGACAGATGGTGCGCGTCATGCCAATTGTGCTCTCGGGCTCCATAAAAGTATCGAGAATGGATGATGATGGCAGGGAACTGCTTCTTTACTATCTCAGCGCCAGCGAGGGGTGTGCTATGACCTTCACCTGCTGCATGCAACAATACCCGAGTGAAATAAAAGCGGTAGCAGAAGAAGAAAGCGAACTGATGGTCTTTCCGATTTCTGTAATGGACGAGTGGATTGTGAAATATGCCACCTGGAAGAGCTTTGTCATGAAAACGATCCGGGCAAGATTCCATGAACTTCTGAAGACGATTGATCAAATTGCTTTCCAAAAGCTTGATGAACGACTGGTTCATTACCTGAAAGAAAAATCGAAAAATACCGGATCTACCCTGATCAACCTTTCCCACGAACAAATTGCACATGACCTTGCAACTTCAAGGGTCGTCATATCCCGATTGCTCAAAAAGCTGGAACAGGATAACAAACTCCTGCTCTACCGAAACCAGATAAAGCTGCTTCGGGATTTGTAACTTTTGTAACCAAGGCAAGGGAACAACCACCGTAATTTTGCTGTACAAAAATGTTTTCACTTATGAAGAAAAACATAGGTACGGCCGACAAAATTGTTCGCCTGCTCATCGCCATCGTCATTGGCATTTTATTCTTCACCCATCGCATCGAAGGCACTACGGCTGCGGTGTTGCTGGTGGTAGCTGCTGTAATGCTGCTCACTGCGCTGGTGGGTATCTGCCCGCTATATATTCCTTTCAAGATCAGAACAAACAAAAACCATTAAAGTATGACACATGAGGTCGAAACCCAGTGGATGGGAAAGATGCAATTTAACGCTTTGGTCAACGGACACACCATAGTGATGGATGCTCCGGAACGCGTTGGCGGCGAAGATCACGGCCCTATACCCAAACCCTTTGTACTTTCAGCGCTATCCGGCTGCACGGGTATGGATATAGTAGCCATTCTGCGAAAAGCAGAAAAAGAAGTAGATGATTTTGATATAAAGGTGACGGGAGAGATCAGCAAAAAAGCACCGATAGAATATGTGGCGATCAATATTGTTTACGAATTCAAAGGTGCTGATGCACACAAAGATGCCGCTCTGCAGGCTGTTACCGACTCGCAGGAAAAATATTGTGGTGTGAGCCATATGCTTAAGAAAATACTTCCGGTTACCTGGCAGGTAGTTTACAACGGAAACACCATTTTCGATAATCGCCAGACTGTGGCAGAAACTAATCTTATCTGACAATGTTCCAATCTATAAAAAATCTTTTCGGAATCGGCCCGCAAACAGACTTTGCGGAATTGATGAAACGCGGTGCACAGATCGTGGATGTGCGCACACGGGGTGAATACGCTTCGGGCAACATCAAAGGATCTGTAAACATACCGCTCGACACGTTGAAGGCCGGCATGTCGAAACTAAAAAAAGACAAGCCCGTCATTACCTGTTGCGCCTCTGGAATGAGAAGTGCGTCTGCAAAGGGAATGCTGAAAGCTGCGGGTTTTCAGGAAGTTCATAATGGTGGCGGATGGATGAGTCTGCAACAAAAACTAAGATGAACATGAAGCAAAGAATGCTGCAAAACTGGACCGTTATCCGGGCTTTCTACCTGCTCATCGGGCTGTTCATTGTCGTACAGGCCATTACGAATCACGAGTGGTTCGTGGCTTTCATCGGAATATACTTCGCCTCTATGGGATTGTTTAACTATGGTTGTGCCGCCGGAAACTGCGGAGTTCAGCCCCGTACGCAACGATCGTTTCAAAAGACCGAAGAGGTGGAATACGAAGAAGTAAAAGAAACAAATCATGAATAATAACTTTCAGGAACTGATCAACTCAGAAAAGCCTGTGCTGGTCGATTTTTCAGCAGAATGGTGCGGCCCCTGCAAAATGATGGGCCCGATATTACAGGAACTCAAATCAAAAGTGGGCGAACAAGCCACGATTGTAAAAATCGATGTCGATCGCAACCCCGGTCTGGCAAGTGTCTTTCAGATACAGGGCGTTCCCACCCTCATACTTTTTAAGAAAGGGGAAGTGAAATGGAGACAATCGGGGGTGGTGCCCGCTAACAGACTGCAGCAGGTTATCGGCGAGCACGCATAAACGCAGCTTTGAGTTTTTAACGCTACGGGAGATAGCAGGTTTTACGGCCTGCTATTTTTCATTTGCCCAAAATACTCTCTTTGCAAAGTTCTGGTTAATGGATTGTAAAACAGGGGTTAAGCGCTCTGCTTTCCTTGCCGTCCATGAAAAGAAAAATGACCTTTACATCATCAAACAAACAAAAACAAAAACAAAAAAACCAATCACCGGATCTTCTTTCTGACTATAACAACAAACGGCTCCCTGTTCAGGGGGCTTTTGTTTTTCTGCTACCATCGTAGCGCGTATTGCAGATAGAAGTTGAAGTCGAAGCTAGTGGTCTTTTCCCCTTTGCCATAGCCAGCTACATAGGCAGGGGGTAGCTCTCTGAAAACAGACTGGGTGATCAGAAATTTCGCTCGTACGGTATATCCCGCAAAAAATCCCTTCAGTAATTCCACCCGAAGTCCCGCAGTGAGTTCGGCCCAGTGTGCCGAAACTTTTTTGCCTTCAATACTACCGCTTGTACTGCCCCAGACAGGATCGACAGTAGTGTACACCGCGTCGCTCCGTTCCACCAGGCCTACGCCATAACGGAGCCCGACAAACAGATAGTCCCAGTCGCTGGGAAATAGGCGCTGCAACATGCTCTTGTCAATACCAGCGCGAAAAAAACTATTGTTGCTCGTGTATCTAAGATCCTCATAGGCGACATCCGAGCCGCCAAACCCTCCTTCTGCTACCAGATAAATGTCTTTCGGCAGGCTGTAATCGAGCGAGAATTCGTAGCTGCGCCGGTTTCGAAAGACCTGGTTTAATACCGGCCTGGAAATGTCGATACCTACGCGTATCTGTTTTGCATCGGGTCGGGCCACGGCAACGGTATCGTTGCTCCCCTCTTGTGCCCGGGCCCAAAAGCCGATCGCCAAAAGCAATATGCTACAAAAAAACCTGTACATGCTCCGGTGTGTTTGCATTTCCATTCACTTCGTCATTTTTCAGCAGAACAGAGTCAATATGATGTTGGGTAAACCTGACATTCTGCAGGGAAAAGTAATAAGTGAAGCCACAGGCATTAGATAAAAAATGTAGCTGGCGTTCGTAAAAAAATACCACCGTATCAAAACTAAGCACCGCACTATCGGGCTGTAAAGAAAATCTTGCACTATCCGCATGAGGATTGAGGGGCAGGTTAAAGGCCGCAGTTTTTGGCGCAAACAAAATGACCACTCCGGAATCAACGGCGATCCAGCGGGGTGCTGGCAACAGACTATCCGCTATGGTTGTATCACCAACGTTCTTCATGCTTCTGGCCCGTAGATAGACGTTTTGCGGCTGAAGGCAAGGATCGCGCTCCTGCTCGCAGGCTACCATACACATTACGCAGGAAACGAGGATAAGTAAAATTAATTTAGTCATTAAGCGCTATCAGCATTTTATCAATCTCGCGGATCACGGTGTCCAGTTGTTTCCTGATCTTTTCCTTGTCAGAGAGGGTCAACAAGGTGCGGCTCAACTTGGCAGCTACCATATTTTGCTCCAGGTCCGACAGTTTCATATTCAGCGTGGCCATGCTTTGGGTTTGCAGCGAAATGGTTTCGCGCAGTTTTTTATTCTCGGCTTGCAGCATAGCATACTTCCTGAGCAGAATGTCAAGTCGGTTGTTCAAAAGCTGCAATTCGTACATAACTATCCCCTTATCTGTGCCTGTAAATTCTTTTGATAGGTGTTTACAAGAGTCTGCATCAGCCCGTCAATTTCCTCGTCGGTCAGCGTGCGGTCACTAAGCTGAAAAGTGTAACTCAATGCCAGCGACTTTTTACCTAACCCTAATTTCTCACTTTCAAAAACGTCAAAAAGGTCAAAGCTTCGGAGCGCACCTAATTTCAATTGGCTCGTAGCTTCTGCCACCTGCTGATAACTTACGCTTTGATCGAGCACCAGGGCCAGATCGCGCTGCACGGCCGGGTATTTAGCCACTTCAGAAAACCTGATCTTTTCACCCGCGGCAGCATCAACCCAGTTGCTCCACTGTATTGCAGCAAAGTACACATCCTGCTTCAGATCGAACGCCGAAAGGCGCTGCTCGCCCACCCGCTCTACGGTACAGATTGTCTTACGCTTATAACGATACACCAGACATCCCTCGCTCACTTCACAACGTTCGCCACGAATTCCGGACCTGCGCAACAAATTATCCAGAATGCCCTTTAGATAGTATAAGTCTGCAGATCGTTCTTTTTGGTCCCAATGGGGCTCATGTACCTTTCCGGTGATCCAGAGGGCAAGCTGCGCGGTTTCATCATAACGGCCTTCCTGCTGATGATACACATTTCCAAACTCAAATAGCATCAGATCGTTGTTGCGACGGTTGCCATTATACTGTATCACTTCAAGACCACTTTCGAGCATAGAAGGGCGCATCACATCCAGTTCACTGCTCAGGCTGTTGAGCATATGTACCAGATCTGCACGATCAGGATAGTACCGGCTGTTGACAATCGAGTTGGTTACTATCTCCTGAAAACCTTCCCCCACCAGCATTTCGGCCAGTTTTTCTCTCATCTGCCTGTCGTTTATCCTGGTGGGCATCAGAGAAATATTCAACCGTTCGGGGAAAGGGATATGGTCGAGTCCGTCAATGCGTAATATCTCTTCAACGATATCGGCGGGCTGAGCTACATCGGTTTTGTTGCCCGGCACGGCAAGTTGAAGTCCGTTTGCATCTTTCCGCAATATTTCAAATCCCAGGGCCGTCAGGATGCGTTCCACCGCCACAGGATTGTACGATTTACCACTTAAACGATTAATAAAATCAAAGCTGACGTCAACGATTTTTTGTGGCAGTACCTGCGGATAGACATCTGTTATTGCCGATGCCAGCGCACCACCGGCGATCGCACAGATTAGCCCGGCTGCCCGCTTCAATGCAGGAATGAGATTGTTGATGTCCACACCTTTCTCGAAATGCGTAGCGGCATCGGTCCTGAGTCCGTGATGCACTGAAGTACGACGGATATAAGTAGCATCGAAAAAAGCGCTTTCCAGAAAAACGTTGGTGGTCTCTGTCGTAATACCACTTCCCGCGCCACCAAATACGCCGGCCATACACATGCCCTTCTGCTCGTCGCAGATCATCAGGTCATTGGCGTTAAGCTTTCTCTCGACGCCATCAAGTGTCTGGAACAAAGAATCCTGGGGCAGAAAACCCACACGCACTTTATTGCCGGCAATCTGGTCAGCATCAAAGGCATGCAGGGGCTGACCATATTCATGAAGTACAAAGTTGGTAATGTCTACCACATTGTTGATGGGGCGTATCCCAATAGTCTTTAGCCTTTGTTGCAGCCAGTCGGGCGAAGGCTTCACTTCGACACCGGTAAGACTGAGGCCGGTATAGCGGGCACAGGCTTCGGGGGCTTCAACGGTCACCGTTATTGCCAGCTCTTCCTGCACATCGGGCAACAAAAGTTCCGGCATCTGTACCTGAAAATGACCCTCACGATGGTGGGACAAGTAGGCGCACACATCGCGGGCAACACCAATATGACTCATGGCATCCGACCGGTTGGGTGTAAGCCCTATATGCAGTGCATAGTCGGGCAAAGGCAGCGAAAACCAGGAAGCGGCGGCCATTCCGGGAGGAGCAGTATCCGGCAAGATCAGGATACCGTCATGACTTTCGCCCAGTCCTATTTCGTCCTCGGCACAGATCATCCCTTCGCTTTCCATGCCCCGGATTTTAGCTTTTTTGATATCGAAAGCTTCCCCGCTTATCGGATGTACACGACTTCCTACAGGTGCAACAACTACATGCTGGCCGGCAGCAACATTGGGAGCGCCGCAAACTATCTTAAGCGCCTGGTGGGCGCCAATATTCACTGTGGTAACACTTAGTTTATCAGCATTGGGATGTCGCTCGCAGGTCAGCACTTCTCCAATCACCAGTCCTTCCAGGCTTCCGGGAATTGATTCCACCTTTTCCACGGCTTCCACCTCCAGGCCTATCGAAGTAAGTATTTCGCTCAACTCCTCCACAGGCAAGGGTTCCGGCAGGTAATCGAGCAGCCATTTATAAGAAATAATCATCTGATCGGAATGGAATTTTCGGTAAAGATAGCCTATGATAATAGCAAATCGCATCCTTTCAGAAAAATGGAATCTACCCCATTTTTGTACACATGAAAATGTGGAAAGCCAGTGGGCAAAATGTGTGTTTAAAAATCTACTGGGGAAAACCACAAACAATCATCAAATTTGTGTGGATAAACCTGTTGATGAGTAGTGACGGACGGGCTGAAAAGAAATTCCATCAAAACTTTTGCGGCGACTCAAAAAGGGGTTTACATTCGTCGCCCTGCCTTCAGCATAACGTTCGCTTAATATTGGCTTAACAGAAACGGACAATAAAAAAATCGCCCGGGCGAACGGCACTTTGACGGCAGACCAGTACCACAGAAACGCATACTAACCGTAGCAGTAACAATGGCAGTAAATATTAAGAAAGAATTTGGCAATACCCGAAACCGAAAACCCGACCTCACGACGCTCGTTTATGGCAAAATTCCACCGCAGGCCACAGAACTGGAAGAAGCGGTGCTCGGTGCTGTGATGCTGGAAAAAGACAAACTTGCGGAAGTACTCGAGATCATTCAGAGCCCTGATTGCTTTTATGTAGATGCCAATCAAAAAATCTACGCAGCGATACGCCGGTTGTTCGACAAAGGGATGCCCGTGGATCTGCTTACAGTTACTGATGAACTCCGCAAGAGCAACGAACTGGACATTGTTGGCGGCGCATATTACCTCACACGCCTCACGATGAGCGTGGTATCGAGTGCGCACGTTGAAGCGCATGCCCGTATCGTGATGGAAAAGTTCATACAGCGCGAGCTGATCCGCATCTCCGGAAATGTGATTTCTGATGCGTATGAAGACAGCACCGATGTATTTGACCTTCTGGACCGTGCCGAATCTAACCTGTACGAAATTACCGACAAGCACCTTCGCAAAAACTTTAAAAGCCTGAAAGAGGTTCTTGTGACCACCGTGCGCGACATAGAAGAAGCGAAGAACAAGCAGGAAGATGTGACCGGTGTACCGACCGGCTTTAAGTATCTGGACCGGCTTACCTCCGGATGGCAAAAAAATGCCCTCATCATTGTGGCGGCCCGGCCGGCTGTGGGTAAAACCGCTTTTTGTCTTAACCTGGCTATGAATGCAGCCATGAACACCGGAAAGCCGTTTCCCGTTGCCTTCTTCTCGCTGGAAATGGGCGCGGGCGAACTGGTAAAAAGAATGCTGGCAGCCACAACAGAAGTGAGTATGGACGCTATCACCAAGGGGCGGATGCAAGAGCATGAGTTTGTACAGATGACGCAGCGAATGAACAAACTGGCCACAGCGCAGATCTTCCTCGATGATCAGGCCGCGTTAAACATCTTTGAACTCAGGGCAAAAGCACGAAGGTTAAAACAGAAACACGAAATACAACTAATCATCATTGACTATCTGCAGCTTATGCAGGCAGATATCAATAAAGGAGGAAACCGCGAACAGGAGATTTCCAAGATTTCGCGCGATCTGAAGTCGCTGGCGAAAGAACTGGAAATACCTATCATTGCTCTTTCGCAGTTGAACAGATCTGTAGAATCAAGGAAAGAATCGAAAGTACCCCAGTTGAGTGACCTCCGGGAGTCGGGTGCGATTGAACAGGATGCGGACATGGTAATGTTCCTCTACCGACCCGAATACTATGGCATCAACAATGATGAAATGGGCAACCCTATAGAAGGAGAAACCCATGTGCATATTGCCAAAAACCGTAGCGGGCAGACTGACACCGTCAAGGTGCGTTTTATCAAAGAGTACCAGAAATTTGTGGACATAGAAGAAGATAACTTTGGCTTCAGCAACTTCGGAGGCGGTGGCAACTTCGGCGGAGGAAGTGGCGGCGGCTATTCTGGCGGCGGTGGCGGCAATAATCCCGCACCTTTTCAAACCGGCGATAACCCGCAGGCGGGTCTTCGAAACCGCGACCTTAGTGATTTTGGCGGATCGAAAATGTTTATCCCCGGCGGGTTTCAGACGCTTCCCTCGAAGGCGAACAACTTTAGCTATGATGACGATGACGACATGAACCAAAATTTTAACCGGCCCGGTTCCTCCAGCCAGCCCGATGAAGAAACTCCGTTCTGATGAAAGAAAAACTGACAATCTCCGGGAGAAAAATCCGATAAAGCTCAAAACATGCTTGAAGAAATATCAACGCGGGCGCCAAAATCGGCCGACAAAGACAAATACAAACAACAGCTACAGGGGATTGTAGCGGAAATATCAGACCTGCAAAACCTGCTGTTTGCTGAAAATAAGCATGCTATCCTGGTCGTCATTCAGGGTATGGATGCCAGTGGCAAAGACGGCTTGATACGCGATGTATTTGGAGGCATTAACCCACAGGGCGTTCAGGTACACTCTTTCAAAGCACCCACACCCGAAGAACTGGAGCATGATTTTCTCTGGCGTATTCACCAGCGTACACCTGCGAAGGGAATGATCAATGTTTTTAACCGTTCGCACTATGAAGATGTGCTGATCACCCGGGTACATGGCTGGGTGGATGATGCTACCGCAAAAAAGAGAATGGCAGCCATCAATCATTTTGAAAAACTGCTTGTGGAGCACAACAACACCCATATCCTCAAGCTATACCTGCACGTCAGCAAAAAGGAGCAACTGGAGCGGCTTAAAGAAAGAATGAGCATACCGGAGAAGATGTGGAAATACAATGAAAATGATTTTGTGGAGTCGCAGCTCTGGGACAAATACATGATGTACTATGAAGAGGTGCTCCGGCAATGTGATGCACCGCCCTGGCATGTGATTCCATCAGATCAAAACTGGTATAAATCTCACGTCGTGGCGGTACTGCTGCGCGACACGCTGCGGAAGCTGAAAATGCAATATCCCGGAATGAAAAAATAATCCATCCTTCGCAGCTCTTTGCAGGGCTTATTCTGCCGGATGGGATAGCCTTCTGAGCGCTTCAGTGTCCCGGGCAGCTTTGACACTGCTTACCAACGCCAGAATAAAAAACAGCTTCACAATCCAGCCCGCAGCCACCGATCGCAAATTGAACGACGCCAGGAGCAGAATAAACAAAATGTACAGGATCAACCCGAGCAGCAGGGAAAAGAATGGCCGTTTTCTCACCCAAAAACCCAATGCAAGAAAAAGGCTTCCGACAAAAGCATCAATACCGAACGCAAACCATGCTATCCACGGATCTTCGGTAGAATAATACTCGAATACTCCCACAACGAGCTGCACCCCACCTATGAAGAACAGAAGGTTTCTTCCCTGCCTGATTTTCTTTTCACCCGCCAGAAGCTCCGGAGGTATCGAAAACAGTTGCTGGTCTGACTCCGGAGATTCCCTTACGGATTTCGGTTCCATAAACTATTGTTAGGTATCTGTAGTAGTAAGATAGAAGTTTTCTTCAACAACGCGCTTGCTCAGCTCTGTCCCCAAATTGTTTTTTCATATTCCGCTACGGTTCAAGCCTGAAACATGATGTATCTTCAAACTTAAATGCACGTTTTATGAGACTTGTTCGTACGCTCGTTTTCGTATTGCTCTCGCTCAACGCTCTGGCGCAAAAACCAGCCGGCCTTTCGCCACGCACACAGATTTATCTTCGGGAGCTGGAGGAACATCCGGCGGCATTACCCAAAAACTATGTTTATCGTCAGGTAGGCGGTTCGGTATATGTAGCAGCCTTTCTCCAGGTCACTAAAGAATTCAGGTCCTCATCACTTCAAAACATCGGGGTTTTGCCGGGAACCCGTGCGGGAAGCATACTCACCGTGTCGATCCCAGTAAAAAAGGTTGCAACAGTAGCCGGCTTAACGGGAGTGCTTTACCTTCAACTCGACGAGCCCGTGCATCCCAACCTCGATGTAGTAAGAAGCCTTACCAGGGTGGATACCGTACACGACGGACTTGGAGGGCTCTCACAGCCTTATCATGGAGATGGCGTGATTGTCGGCATCATTGATGCTGGCTTTGATTACCGTCACCCTTCACTCTTCGACTCTACCGGCACGCGGTACAGAGTGAAAAAAGTCTGGGAACAAACCAGCACGGGCACACCGCCAACGGGCTACGGCTATGGCCATGAAATGACCGACTCTTCCACAATGTGGTCAAAAGGCTATGATATGTTTTTTTCTCACGGTACACATGTGGCCGGCATTGCAGCCGGGTCGGGTTTCGGCAGCCCCAACAATCGTCTCTACAAAGGAATGGCCGATGCAGCAGACCTTGTCTTTGTGAGCATTACTCCACCCGATACAGACTGGACCAGCACAGGAATGACTTCCATTGTCGATGGCATGAACTACATCTATAATTATGCTGCTCTTGCCGGCAAACCAGCGATCGTAAACCTAAGCTGGGGCTGCACGATCGGCGCACACGATGGTCGTTCGTTGTTTAGTCAGGCATGCGACAACCTTACCGGACCGGGAAGAATATTTGCGATATCTGCAGGCAATAACGGTGGCAATAATGTGCATCTTAAGAAAACCTTTTCTGCTACGGACACCCTGCTCAAATCGTTTGTCAACTTCAGCACCGCGCTATCCGTAAAGCAAACCTGGGTAGATATCTGGGGCGATTCTGCGAAAAACTTTTGTGTGCAATTGCTGCTTTATAACGGCAGCACGGTAGCGGATAGTACAGGTTATATATGCCTGGATAACCAACTACACTCCGTACAACAAATCGGGAGTAATTACGATACTTTTTTTGCCCGTGTGGTAACGGCAAGTCAGGAAATGAACGGCAAACCCAGGATATTTATTGAACTGAAGAACCAAAGACCGGAATCCGTGATGATAAGAGTTAAGGCACAGGACGGCACGGTGAATCTCTGGACCGGCTTTGTGCAAAACACTACAGGGTACTACGGCAGTTTTGCTGCTAACGGCGTTGCCGGTGCTGTGAACGGAGACTATGCAATGACCGTGGGCGATATGGCATCTACCCGGTCTGCACTGGCCGTGGGCGCTTATGTTTCTAAAACCGCCTATCAGAATGCTAACGGCCAGAATATCACCGTAACCTTCGCCTCTGCCAACGGAGGTCTTGCATCATTTTCGAGCCGCGGCCCGAGTGCTGACGGACGAATTAAGCCCGACATCACGGCTCCCGGAATGGTCATTGCCTCGGGAATAAACTCCTACGACCCGGAGTATGCCGGAGGCGCCCAATCCTCAGTAGTCTATAACTGGAATGACCCGGGAAATGGCAGAACGTACAGCTATGCCATGCTGATGGGAACATCAATGTCGTCGCCGGTGGCGGCTGGTATCGTTGCCTTGATGCTGCAGGCCAACCCGACGCTGACCCCGCAACTGGTGCGCGATGCCCTGGCGCAAACAGCGTTGCAGGACAGCAAGACCGGAGCCATACCTGCAGGCGGAAATAACAACTGGGGCGCAGGCAAAATCAACGCCCTCGCCGCAGTGAAACGAGCCATGACGATCACCGGAATTTCGGAAACCCCTATGCAAAATGCAGACTTTGATATCTTTCCAAATCCTGCCTCGCACCAGACCACGGTTTACTACCCGGGGAGCAGCCATTCGGAGACCCTGCTCACGGTGACGGATATGGCCGGTCGGATTGTGCACCAAAGCAGCCTTAGCGGACGCCCGGAAAACTTCAGACATACGCTAAACATTGAGAGATGGACAAAGGGAATGTACCTTCTTAGCCTTCGCAGAACGAACCTCCCCACCCTTACAAAAAAGCTGCTCATTAATTAAACAACTGAACCATGACCCTTAAAACGATACGCCCGGTTTTGCTCCTGACGATCATTTTTTCTGCTCATCATTGCAGCGCACAAACCCAGCAGGAAATGAACGAGCAGGCCGTCGGGATGTACAACACGTCTGACCAAGAACTCAACCGCGTGTACCGATCTGTGCTTCGGGAGTACAAAGAAGACACCACTTTCCTCCGGAGATTTCGGGAGGCTCAAAGAATATGGCTTCAGTTCCGCGATGCAAAATGCTGGCCCGATTTCCCGAACGGGAACCTGGCTACTATGGCAGTATCCACTTTATTTGCCGGTATCAGTACCTTAAGGAACTCACGGATGAGCGTGTGGCAAAACTAAAACTGTGGCTCACCGGCATTGAAGAAGGAGATGCCTGCGCCGGATCTGTAAAGACCCGATAAGCGAGAAGCGCATACACGGTGTAGTAGAAAGAGAAACCGATGTGCGGTATGATGCTTGTAGCAGGTCAATAATTATTCTGGTTATGAACAAACATTTTTATGCGATTTGCGTTTGCTTATTCATGGGTATGAGTTGCAGTACGCCACCCAAACCTCATAAAAACATCGCCGGCGCGCGGCCACAAAGCCGGCTCGACAGCAACAGTACTGCCCGGCTGATGACACTGCTCGACCGCTATGACCAGTTAAAAAATGCATTGACCACAGATGATGCCTCAACATCAACTCAGGCCGCTGGACAGGTAAGTACGCAAAGTCAACTTATGATCACAGCGCTTCAGGAAGGCGATTCTACCGCCGGTACCGACCTGATTGCCCTACTCGATAGCATCCGGATGCTTGCCGCAAAGCTGGCATTGATAAGCGATGTCACTACAGAACAGCAAAGGCTGATATTTGCCCCTTTGTCCGACGCAGTTTACCAGCTCGTAAGAAATGTGCAATTAAGAAACGTTGGACTATACCGTCAGTACTGCCCTATGGCCCTAAACGATTCAGGCGCCTACTGGCTGAGTAGAGAAGAAGAAATACGTAATCCCTACTTTGGCAGCAAGATGCTGGAGTGCGGAGAAATCTCAGACACCTTAGAATGATGGAAGGCATGCAGAAAATCCGGTTAGCGGGAAGCAAATTATTCTTGTTGCTCTTTATTTTTCTGGCAACAGGAGCATTCGCGCAGAAAAAAGTGACCCTGAGCGGATACATCCGCGACGGCGAAAGCGGAGAAGCCCTGATGGCGGCTACCGTGTTTATCAAAGAACTGGCTATTGGCACCCAGACCAACAACTATGGTTTTTATTCCATCACCGTGCCACAAGGCAGTTACACCGTCATCTTTTCCTACGTAGGATATGCCACCCGAAACGAAACGATCAATCTGATCGAAAGCCGGAGTTACAATGCAGAGCTGGCCAACCAAACTGCGCTCAAAGAAGTGGAAATAAAAGCAAGCACGCGGAAAGACGAAAATGTAAAAACTACAGAAATGGGAACGGTCTCGCTATCGATAGACAAGATAAAGACCCTGCCGGTCATCTTTGGCGAAGTGGACATTTTGAAAGCGCTTCAGCTCATGCCCGGCGTGCAGTCTTCCGGCGAGGGAAATTCGGGATTCTACGTTCGGGGAGGAGGCCCGGATCAAAACCTGGTATTGCTTGATGATGCTGTGGTGTATAACCCCGGCCATCTTTTTGGCTTCTTTTCAGTATTCAATTCGGATGCAGTGAGAAACATCACTCTTATCAAAGGAAGTATGCCCGCAAACTACGGAGGACGCCTTTCATCTGTAGTGGATGTATCGATGAAAGAAGGAAACGTGAATGAATATCATGCACAGGGCGGTATCGGCCTGATTGCATCGAGATTAACCCTCGAAGGGCCCATCGAAAAACACAAAGGGTCGTTTGTGCTCTCCGGCAGACGAACGTATATAGATGTGCTGACCAAGCCCTTCACACAGGGAGGAAATTTCGGTGGTTCGGGCTACTACTTTTATGACGCTAACCTTAAAGCCAACTTTGCCTTTTCAAAAAAGGACCGGATTTATCTCAGTGGGTATTTCGGCAGAGACAAGTTTACTTTTAATAGTGAGACTTCTTCCTTCAGGGCACAGATTCCCTGGGGAAATTCTACGGCAACGCTCCGCTATAACCATCTTTTCAGCGACCGCTTGTTCATGAACGCTTCGGCCATATACAATGAATACAAGTTTGAGTTCGGTGGCAGTCAAAACGATTTTGAGATACGACTATCCTCCGGCATCAAAGACTGGAATGGTAAAGTAGATTTTGATTACTACGCGGCCAACAATCATCATTTCAAAGCGGGCATCAACTATACTTATCACAAATTCATTCCAAATCAGATTTCCGGCAGATCGGGCGAAACCGAGTTTCAACCCGACAATGCACTGATACGGTATGCTCATGAAGCCGGAATCTATTTACTCGACGACTTTGAACTCACCGACTGGCTAAGGATCAATGCCGGTGTACGCTATTCCTATTTTGGACAAACGGGGCCCTACACAAGGTATCTCTATGACATCAATCAAAATAAAACCGACAGCACCCTATACGACGCAGGCCAAATCGTAAAATCCTATGGCGGGCTGGAACCCCGGTTGAATGCTCGTTTTGCCTTAAGCAACACCTCGTCCATTAAAGCCAGTATCGTAAAGTCTTATCAATATATCCACCTGATTACGAACAACGGAAGTACCCTACCCACAGACCTCTGGATACCGAGCACCTATACCGTACAGCCTCAGCAAGCCTGGCAGTACTCGTTGGGATACTTTAGAAATTTTCTGGACAATAAAGTAGAAGCCAGTGTGGAAGTGTATTACAAAGACATGAAAAACCAGATCGAATACCGCCAGGGATATACACCCAATTCGGTGACGGACAACCCGGAACTTGATTACGTATTTGGCAACGGTCAGGCCTATGGTGCGGAGTTCTTTATCAATAAGACTAAGGGAAAGTTTACTGGCTGGATCGGCTACACACTTTCCTGGACCTGGCGAACCTTTGCTGCACTGAACGGAGGAGAACGCTACCCGGCAAAATATGATCGCCGCCACGATCTTTCGGTGGTAGCCACCTACGAGCATAATAAAAAATGGACCTTTTCCGGTGTATTTGTGTTTGGTTCGGGCAATGCCATAACGCTGCCGACAAACTATTATTTTATTGAGCAGCAAATCACTCCCGAATATTCAAAGCTCAATGAATACAGGCTTTTCCCTTACCACCGGCTTGATCTCTCGGCCGTGTACACGCCAAAGCCCAAACGGCCGCGCCGGTGGAAAAGCAGTTGGGTATTCTCGATTTACAACGTGTATAGCCGGCAGAATCCCTACTTTTTGTATGTCGATTCCCGCGGCAATACAAGCGAAGGCGTAGAGGTAAAAGTGAAACAGGTTTCTATTTTCCCGATCCTTCCCAGCATCACGTATAATTTTTCGTTTTGACAATCGCATTACTCTGAATTTTTTTAGTCTTTATATATTAGTGTAAAATCCAAGTAATGAAATTCCTCAACCTCATCTTCATTTGCTTTTTTTCCGGTTCCTGTATGGCGCAAGTATCGCTGATACAGGATATCGCAACGGGCTCTTACGACAGTAACCCCACGATGCTTACCGATTACAACAACATGCTTTTTATGGCTGCCGAAACACCGGCTTATGGCAATGAACTCTGGTTTTACGATGGTACCAGTGTACAGATGACCCTGGATGTTTATCCTGGTGCGGGATCTACATTTCAACTGATATTCAACCAACACGGAGCGGTGGCAAATTCCAAATTATACCTTCCGGCAAAAGACAGCCCTACGGGTATCGAATTGTATCAATACGATGGTAGTCTGCTCACTCTTGCCTATGAGCTGACGCCAGGCACCAATGGGTCTCAGGTTCGTAACCTATTTTCCCACAACAATAAGATCTACTTTACGGCCAGCGTCTCGGGTGCTTTTAGGCAACTTTTCAAGTATGATCCTGTACAACAAACTTGTAAGCAACTGACGAACGTTATTCCTGGTTCTATCATTGCACCGCCCACACAGCCCTTTCTTTTCAACAACAAAATCTTCTTCACCATGGGTCAGGATGTTTCTGACCTATATGCCTATGATCCTGCTTTAGATACCACGACCCAGATTACCCATTTCAGTCATACCGCGCATGGATTTTCCGGTCAGCCTTCCTTTGCTATCGCCAACAATCTGCTCTACTTTGGAGCTGCGGACAGCAACTATGGATATGAATTATACCGCTACGACCCCGTCGGCAACATCGTCACCCGCCTCACAGACCTCAATGCCGGAGCGGAGAACGGCATCAGCCCGGACAATCGTTCCATCGAAGCATACAATGGAACAATATATTTTTCCGGTGCAGCTTCCGCAGCAAACTTTCAACTCTATGCGTACGACCCGGTAAGCAACACAACAAACCTCGTATCGACCGTAAACCCCGGCGGAAATGCACACCCGGTCAATTTTACCCGGTTTAACAACGCACTTTATTTTGTTGCCGACGACGGAATGCATGGAAATGAGATTTGGAAATCTACGGGAAGCAGTACAGCAATGTTGCTCGATCTAAACGCTGGAGTAAATGGCAGCGATGCCGCCGAACTGATGGTCTGGAATAATGCGTTATTCTTCAATGCAACGAATGGTGCTTCCGGCTACGAGCTTTTCAGATACGATGAAACGAACGGTATTGCGGACGTCAGGAATGGCGCAAAGCAGTTGCTGGTCTATCCCAATCCGGTTGCCGAGAAGCTGATGGTGAGCGTTGACCCGAAAACTACGGGAAGCATAGAAATTGAAATAAGGAACACGAGCGGAAGCCTGGTGTTCACAGGACGATGGACTCATGTGACAGGCCATGAACAGATAGAGATTAACACCCGGGCACTGAGTGCCGGCAGGTACGTTCTCAGCGTGAAGAATATGAACGGAATGATCGCCAATACTTCGTTTGAGAAACGATAGGATTACTGTGCAAGCTCGATCAGTTTCAGCAGTATCATCAGATAAAAAGGAATTCCTGCTGCAGCCAGTGCAAAGGGAAGGTACAAGGTTGAAAAGCAGCTCTGCCGCGACCGGCGGGACTTAGCCTTCACGTTATTTACTGATGCTTCTTCGGGAATATGCCATTGATAATACATCTCGTTTCGTTTTTGTCGCTACAAATATCACTGGCCATTCATTAACCGCACGAAACGCAGCCACCGTTAACAAGCCTGTTGCAGTAGCTTAACATCTGGTTTACGCAAAAAGCGGCGATCCGGTGCCGAGGCACCGGATCGCAATCTTCACAGACATCATATTTTCAGATTAAACCCTGTAAATCCAGTCGTGTGTATCCGCTTTTCTTCCATAGCGAATTTCAGAAAGCTCCTTTTTCAGCCAGTTGGCTACCTCCCAGGTCTCAACCTGTGGGAGTACCATATGGTTGTCCTGATAAGTGAGATCGGCTATGGGTGCAATAGACGCTGCTGTGCCCGTACCGAAAGCCTCTCTAAGCTCACCTGCCTTGTAGGCTGCTACAATTTCGTCAATGCTTATCGGTCTTTCTTCTACTGTCATCCCCTTCTCACGCAACAAAGTCACTACGCTATCGCGACTGACACCTTCAAGAATCGTATCGCTGGTATCGGGCGTTAGCACTTTATCACCCAGCACAAAAAACACATTCATGGTGCCTATTTCCTGCACATATTTATGCTCAAAACCATCTGTCCACAGTATCTGGTCATATCCCATTTCCCGAATCTTCATGGTTGGATACATGCTTGCGCCGTAGTTGCCGGCTGCTTTGGTAAAGCCGATGCCACCCGGAAAGGCGCGTACATATTGATCCTGTACGTAGATAGAAACCGGCTTGGCATAGTACGGACCTGCCGGGCTTGTGATGATCATAAACGAAAAACGCTCCGCAGGCTTTACGCCAATAAATTCATCAGTAGCGACCATGAACGGACGTATGTACAGAGAGGTACCCTCCGATGTCGGCACCCAGTCGCGGTCGAGATCTACAAGGGCGCGGATACCTTCTACGAAAATATCCTCGGGAAGCTCTGGCATGGCCATGCGAACGGCTGAACGGTTCATACGCTTCCAGTTGTCGTAAGGGCGAAAGATCAGTGGGTTCCCCTGAGGATCCTTATAAGCTTTCACACCTTCGAAAATTGCCTGTCCGTAGTGAAAGAACGTGGTAGCAGGGCTCAGACTTACATTACCGAAAGGAATAATTTCCGGTTGCTTCCATTCGCCTTTTTCGTAGTGCGCCACAAGCATATGATCGGAGTACAACTTGCCAAACTGAATATTCGCGGGATCGAGCTGATTAATTCTACTTTTTTCAACCTTTTTTACTTTGATCTCTAATGTGGAAACACTCATAAATACAGATAATTAGAAACAGAATTAAATTACTTTCGCAAAGAAACAAAAATTTTCCGGTTAGGGTTGTAATCCGCCTGATACGCCCGTCAAATCATCCCAGCGCATGAGTGATTTTCCCGACATTATCAGCCAACAGATCATTAGCAGCCAATACGATATTTTTTGGTCAACCCCTGCCGCCATTACTGCACTTCCTCCACGAAATGTCCTCGTTATCAGCACGGGCTTTGCAGCGAATAGCGAAGAAGAAGAGATGCTGAAAAAAATGCTCATGGCCTGTCTGTTGTCGGAGGAGGATTATCATATCGTGCAGATGCAACCCGAAGAGATGATATCCTGGCATGTTTTGCGCGATCAAATGAAAGTAAGAACGGTGCTGTTGCTGGGCGTGACACCGACCCAACTGGGTGTATCCGCGTTGTTGATGCCACACCAGATCAGCCGGTTCAACGGTTGCACCTGGATAGTTACGGACTCATTACAGACATTGATACAGCGACCAGAGATCAAGGCCCACCTCTGGAACTACGGACTTAAGCCCGCTTTTGTAGAAAAAGTATATGGCTCCTAAAATGTTCCCGTCGCAACGTGCAGTCATTAGAACAAATCCTCGAAAAATACTGGAACTATAAAAGCTTTCGTCCGCTACAGCGAGAGATCATCAACAGCGTTCTCGACAGAAAAGACACTCTTGCACTGCTGCCTACGGGCAGTGGAAAGTCGCTCTGCTATCAGTTGCCGGCACTGGTTTCCGGCGGCTTCTGTATCGTTATTTCGCCGCTGATAGCGCTGATGAGCGATCAGGTTGCCCGCCTCAACACGCTACAGATACCGGCAGCATACCTCAGCGCTGGCATGCACCTCCGCGACTGTGAACGAACCCTCGATCATGCGATGCAAGGCGTCTATAAACTGTTGTATATATCGCCCGAGCGGTTGCAAAGCAAAAGCTTCAGGGCCTGGCTCCCTTCATTTGACATCAGTATGATTGCCGTAGATGAAGCGCACTGCATTTCGCAGTGGGGTCACGACTTTCGGCCAGACTACCTGAAAATAGCTGAACTAAGGGAGTATTTTCCAAAGGCTCCCGTATTGGCGCTGACTGCCTCGGCTACTTTGCAGGTGCAGGAAGACATACAGCAACAACTGAGGATGCGGCAACCGGCATTTTTCCAACAAAGCTTCAGTAGGAAAAATATTTTTTATGAGGTTCGGTATTCGGAAAATAAGGTGGCGGACACTTTTCATGCGCTAAGCAATGCGGCGGATAACCATATTGTTTACTGCCGAAGCCGGCGAAACACTGAAATGCTGGCCCGGCAGCTCAGCGATCGTGGCCTGGACGCCGGAGCCTATCATGCAGGCTTGCCCATGGTACGGCGCGGAAGTATCCAACAGCAATGGATGGAAGGGCGTATCCGCACCATGGTAGCTACCACGGCTTTTGGCATGGGTGTAGACAAAGCCAATGTGCGATCAGTGATCCACTATGATGCTCCGGAACATCTGGAAGCCTGGTACCAGGAAAGCGGTCGGGCGGGCCGAGATGGAAAGGGATCGGTCGCCCTATTACTGTACAATGCGGGAGATATTGAACGTCTTGAAAACAGCACAGATCTGCTTTATCCCCGCGAACCTTACCTGCGCGAAGTTTATCAAAAAGTCTGCGAATATCTGCAACTCCCCATCGGTGCTGCACCCGATCGTTATTTCGATTTTGTGCTGAGTGATTTCTGTAAAAAATTCGGGCTGCAACCCTTACAAGCCAATCATGCCCTACGCCTGCTGCAACAGGAGGGACTCTGGACGCTTAGCGATGCAGTGTTCCATCCGCCTTCGGTAATGATACAACTTGGACGCACCGATCTCGACCACCTTATCGCATCACATAAGGATGCGGGTCTGGTACTGACCCATTTGCTCCGGCTCTATGGCAGCCTCTTTTATTACCCTACGCCCATCAATGTATTGTCTGTAGCCCGCCATGCAAAACTTCCCAAAGAAAGTGTCCATCAAATTCTGCTTCAACTCAATAAGGCTGGCGCGATAGAATATTTGCTTCCGCGAGAGGGGGAACAACTCTACTTTCATCACGAACGAGCCGATAGCCGGCATTTGATCATTGACCTGGAAAGAATACGGCTACTTCGAAAAAAACATCAGGAACGCACAAACTTCATCATTCGCTTCATGAAGCAGCATACGCAGTGTCGCGAACAGATGGTTTTGAGTTATTTTGGTGAGCATAGCCGTCAGCCTTGTGGCCACTGTGATGTATGTGCTACGCAGACATCCACAAAAAAATCCAATAAAACGGTGAAAGAAATAGTAGTTACCGCATTGAGATCGCCCCTTTCTCTGCCACAATTGCTGGACAAGTGCAACGAGACCGACCCGGAACTGGTTACGGCTACCGTGCGCGGTTTGTTGGACGAAGGCGTTATCATAAAAGATGTTAAAGGTTTGCTCCACCTTAAATATAGGCCAACAGTTTAATCCGCGGAACCGTCTTTTTATCCTGATCCTCCTTAATTTGCCATTGATGAAAAAATTCACACTCATTGCACTGCTTGCAGTTTTTAGTATTCCTGTACTGGCTAAAGATGGTTACAAGATCAAAGTCCGCCTAACGGACAGGAAAGACTCGATGATCTACCTTGCACACTACTATGGAAAAAATTTCCCTACCGTGTATCAATGCGATTCCGCGAAGATGGACAGTAAGGGCAATGCGGTGTTTACGCACAGCGAAAAAATTGTGGGTGGCATCTATATGATCTTGCCGCACGACAGAAATGCTTACATGGAGTTCTTGCTGGATAATGGTGATGAATTTTCTATCACTGCGGCGATGAACGATTTGAAGCATGAGGTACACTACAAAAACTCACCCGTCAACGACGACTTTCTCAAGTACCAGAACTTTTTGATGAAGCTTGCCGACCGCGAAAAAGAATACAAAGACCGATTGGCCAGGGCAAAGAACAAAAATGACAGCACGGCGATCTATGAAGAAGCGAAATCGCTGAAGACAAGTGTGGATGATTACAGAGAAAACTATACAAAAACCCATCCGTCAAGCCTGCTTTCCGTCATTTTCCAGGCGATGCGTATGCCCGTCGTGCCGGAGGGGCCGCATTACAAAGATGATGGTAAGACCATAGACAGCGCTTTTGGCTGGCATTACTATAAAAAGCATTATTGGGACGGCTTTGACTTTCAAGATGACCGTCTGATCCATACGCCAATCTTATCTACCAAGCTCGACGAATATTTCAACAAAGTGGCTTTTCAACAGGAAGATAGCGTTATCATTGAGGCAGATACTATATTGAGCCGGATGCGCGGCACTACCGACCTTTTTAAATACACGCTCAATTGGCTAAGTACAAATGCTCAGACCACCAAAGTGATGGGTATGGATAAGGTGTTCGTGCACCTGGTGGAGAACTACTACATGAAGGGCGACGCCGACTGGTTGAGTACGGAAGACCTTAACAAGTATATAGACCGGGCCAAAAAAATAGCACCGAATGTGATCAATAATCCCGCACCTGAGTTCACGGCTGAAGATCTCGATAAAAACGAATTTCACTTGTATGATTTTAAGGCCAAATACACACTACTTATTTTTTACGATTCGGACTGCGGTCACTGTCAGCACGAGCTACCGCTGGTGGACTCCGCTTATCGTGGGGAACTTAAAGACAAAGGGGTGCGTGTACTGGCGTTCAATGTAGATAAGGATGAGGTGAAATGGCGGGAGTTTATCAAGAAAAACCATCTAGAAGCCTGGAAGCATATCTGGGATCCGAATTATAAATCGCGCTACTGGGCGCTGTATGATACACAACTTGTTCCTGCTATTTATTTGCTCGATGAAGAGAAAATTATTCGTGGCAAAAAACTCGACCATAGCAACATTGGCCGGGTGATAGATTTGCTGGAACGGAAGGTGGGAAAGAAGTAATTCAGTCCTAAACTTTAAGGCCTGGAATGGGAAGATGCCCAAAGTGTTTAGCACCTACCCGTCCCATATTCCTCATAGCTGATTCGCTATCGGTGATAATGTAGAAAACAACTATCGAGACTTCCATTTGAATTACGCAACATCAAAATTTCAAGTGTAGTCGCATTCCAGTTTTTTGCCTGAATAGAATGTATAAAGGCTCCCGGGTTTGCGTAAGTCATATATTCATTGAACTGGCAATTGATATAGGGTACGACAGAATCTCCATTGTTAGCCACATTTCTGATCGTCACCACGGGATTGTTAGGATTGTAACTAACAATTTCAGAGTTATAATCCATCACCGTATCAGGAAAGACAGCGTGTACCTGCCAGTTTCCCAGCAGATCTGAAATGCAACCGCCTCCGGAGCTTCCCACAGAAACCTGAAATGAACAGGTGTCGGCAGTGCTATCTTCCGCACGAACAATGAATGTCAGGTTGTAGGAACCACCCGGCACACCGTTATTCATAAGCGTAATGTGACCTGGCGCTGATGCACCGCCCTCCAAAGTAATTGCAACTACGCTTGAAAACACGTCCATATTTACCGGTGCACCTGACACATTGCAGAAAAAAGTGTGAGAATACTGACTGTAATTGTGCAGTGCAAAAGGCAGTTCAACCGTTGCACCTGATGCAAGCGAAGTATCTGACGGACAGGTTATACCAAAGTTTACTTGTTCCGGTGCTACAATTTTTAAGTTGAGTCTGATCTTGTCCAGACGCCCACCTTTGCCTTCTACTTCAATCTCCAAAAGTTCATCGCCATAATTTTGACCTGTTGGAAAAGTGTAGTTGCTATCTACTGTAACCGTCAGATCGTGTTTCCTAACCTGAGCGAACGTTCCTGTTGGTTTAATAGTGGCCGAAATGAGGGGCGAACTCGGATGGAAACGAAAACTAAGTTCTTCTTGAGAAGAAGCGATATAGCCAACTACCCAGTAACTTGTATGACCGACAGATTGTGTTGTAGAAATCTCCACTTCGCGATACTCGTCCCGCATAAAAAAGAAAACATAATCATCTTCATCATGGACCTTACAGCCGATGAGCGAAACCAAAAGCAGCCAAAGAAAAAAAGTTCGTTTCATAGCAAGGCAATTTCTATAAATATATAAAATATATTCCTTTTCATGCTTTGCAACTTATTTGGCGGATTGTAAGGTCCGGTCAATTCATACAAAATCAACCATAGCTCGCTTCAGAGGACGGGGGTGAACTTTGACCAGTGGGTTGTAACCCATCTACAGGAAAGCTCGTAGATAATACGCATGAAACCGGGTTATATCACCTCACTAACGAAAAAAAACGTCCCGCAGCCTGCAGGACGTTTTCGTTTTATTTCATCTAAAGTGAATTATGCACTCACTTTACCTTTTGCTTTAGCTACTACTTCTTCTTCGATATTGCGCGGAGCCGGAGCATAGTGGCTGAACTCCATGGTGGAAGACGCACGACCAGAAGAAAGCGAACGAAGCTGTGTTACATAACCAAACATTTCGCTCAGCGGAACTTTAGCTTTGATTACCTGCGCGCCGGCACGTGTGTCCATACCTTCCAGCATAGCACGACGACGGTTAAGGTCACCGGTTACATCACCCATGTATTGTTCCGGAGTGATTACCTCTACTTTCATGATCGGCTCGAGGATGATGGGCTTAGCCTTACGACCTGCTTCACGAAAACCTGCTTTCGCACAAAGCTCAAACGACAGACCATCAGAATCCACCGCGTGGAAAGAACCATCAAACAAAGTGATCTTGAGGTTTTCTACCGGGAAGCCTGCCAGAGGACCGGTAGTCATAGAGGCTTCAAAGCCTTTTTGAACCGGAGAGATAAATTCCTTAGGAATCGCACCACCTACAATTTTGTTCACAAACTGATAAGTTCCCTTTCCTTCTTTCAGGAACTCTTCATCAGCAGGTCCGATCTCAAACTGGATATCGGCAAACTTACCACGACCACCCGTTTGCTTTTTGTAGATTTCACGGTGAGAAACCATAGCAGTAAATGCTTCTTTGTAAGCCACCTGCGGTGCACCCTGATTTACTTCTACCTTAAACTCACGACGCATACGGTCGATGATAATCTCAAGGTGAAGCTCACCCATACCGCGCAGGATGGTTTGACCGGTATCTTCATCCGTATTTACACGCAAAGTCGGATCTTCTTCTACCAGCTTCGCAATGGCCATACCCATCTTTTCCATATCCGCCTGAGTTTTCGGCTCGATGGCGATAGCAATTACCGGCTCAGGAATGAACATGTTTTCCAGTACGATAGGATGCTTTTCATCGCAAAGTGTATCACCGGTTTTGATGTCTTTAAAACCTACAGCAGCTCCGATATCACCTGCCTCGATATAGTCAATCGGGTTTTGTTTGTTGGCATGCATCTGCATGATGCGCGAGATACGTTCGTTCTTGCCCGTACGCATGTTGAGTACATACGTACCAGCATCCAAACGACCGGAATAAGCACGGAAAAACGCCAGACGACCTACGAAAGGATCGGTCATGATCTTAAACGCCAATGCGGAGAATGGTTCTTTTGCATCAGGCTTACGGAACATGTCCTCACCATTATCAGGATTTGTTCCTTTGATTGCTTCAATGTCAACGGGCGAAGGCAGGTAACGAATCACGCAGTCGAGCATTTTCTGCACACCTTTGTTTTTGTAAGACGAACCGCAAAGCATTGGGATAATGCTCAGGTCGATCGTAGCCTTACGTACCGCTTCATGAATTTCGTCTTCAGAGATGCTGTTGGGATCTTCGAAGAATTTCTCCATCAGCATATCGTCATATTCTGCAACGGCTTCCACCAGTTGTCCGCGATATTCTTCTGCTTCAGCACGCATATCTTCCGGAATTTCGCTCTCGGTATAAGTCATACCTTGTGTGGCATCATCCCAAACGATTGCCTTCATGGTGATCAGATCCACCACACCTTTAAAGTTGTCTTCAGCACCAATAGGCAACTGTAGCGGAACGGCTTTAGCACCGAGCATGTCGCGCACCTGCTGTACCACCATCAGGAAGTCAGCGCCGATACGGTCCATTTTATTAACGAAGCCCAGACGGGGAACACGATAGCGATTTGCCTGACGCCATACAGTTTCCGACTGAGGTTCAACACCATCAACCGCAGAAAACAAAGCCACCAGACCGTCAAGCACACGCATAGAACGTTCTACCTCTACGGTAAAATCCACGTGGCCCGGAGTATCGATGATATTGAATTTATATTTTTTTGCGTTGGGCAAAGGCTGTCCCTGAGACGTAGGGAAGTTCCAAAAACAGGTAGTGGCAGCAGATGTAATGGTGATACCACGCTCCTGCTCCTGCGCCATCCAGTCCATGGTGGCAGCACCTTCGTGCACTTCACCAATCTTGTGGTTTACACCGGTGTAATAAAGGATACGTTCTGTAGTTGTGGTTTTACCGGCATCGATGTGCGCTGCAATACCAAAGTTGCGCTGTAAGCGTAAGTCTGCCATTGTTATAGATTATTAAATGCTTTTCAAAATGAGGTGCAAAAGTAGGGGAATAAAATCAAATTTGGAAAATGTCTGTAGCCAAAATTGATTAACAATTCCCGAGGGTATCAGCAGGGTATTTTCTCTACCCTTCTTTCATGTCTTCCACCTTCAAACGCCGTTTCAGCAAAGGCTTTCACCATGGCGCTCGCATCGTCCAACGACACGAAACGCGCAGGAAGACACAATACATTTGCATTGTTGTGCTGACGTGCCAGTTGTGCAAGCTCTGTATTCCAGCACAAGGCGGCGCGGATGCCAGCGTGTTTATTGGCAGTAATGCACACACCGTTACCACTGCCACAGATCAGAATACCGAAAGATGCCTTTCCCGTTTCAACGTCTGTAGCTACAGGATGCGCAAAGTCAGGATAGTCAACGCTATCAGCGCTATGCGTTCCTTTGTCGATAATGCTCCAGCCTTCTACCTGCAACATTTCCTTTATAGCTTCTTTATAGTCAAAACCTGCATGGTCGCATCCTATTGCCACTGGCAAATTTTTATCAAAGCTTTGCATGATTATCTGTTTTCGAGGTCTTTTCTTTTACGTTCTTTCATGGCGCGCTCACTGATGGTGATACCTGCTTCGTACAGTACCACCAGGGGTATGGTCACAATCCAAATGGAAAGCCAGTCGGGCGGTGTAATGACCGCGGCAAGTACAAGAATGATAATGAAGGCGTATTTCCGCTTATCGCGCATCAGCTTGGGGGTAAGCAAGCCAATTTTAGAAAGAAAAAATACCAGCACCGGTAGTTCAAATACCAGTCCCATTCCTAACACCAGATCGCTCATGGTATCGTAGTAATTAGCAATGGTGATGATGTTTTTGAACTGCGGGCTCAATTGATAATTAGCGAAAAAATTGATGGTAAAGGGAGCAATAATATAGTAGGCAAAAGCTACCCCGAAGAAGAAAAGCAGCGAAGACCAGAATACAATACCCTTTGCATATTTCAGTTCCTTTTCCGTAAGCGCAGGTTTGATAAACCGCCAGAGCTCCCAGAATACATAGGGAAAGGATACGATAAACCCGATCATAAAAGACGAGGAAAAGCTCATCATAAACTGTCCGCTCAGCTCAGTGTTCTGAAACATCAGTTCCATATCACCGAGGCAGAGCACATCGGTTCCGATAAGCTTACCAAGGGAACAAAGCCAGTTGTAGGAGACAAAATCCGACTGAGCAGGGCCCAGGATTACATGGGTAAAAATCCAGTCTATGTTAAAAAAAACGACGATCGAAGTGATCGCTATAACTGCCACCGCGCGAATAAGATGCCAGCGCAATTCTTCAATATGATCGGTAAACGCCATTTCGGCGGCCGGGCTCGATCCTTTTCTCTTTTTTAGAAACCTGTCTATTAAGCTCACAGTGGTAAGTTGCCGGGCGCGAAGTTAAGGATTTACTCAGCCTGAGCGATTTTTTTGTGCGACCCGCCACCCTGTGCCTAAGCCTTTACAGCTATAGCGACCCACCCTAAAAACGAAAAGCAGCGAGACCATTCGCCGCCTTCGTAATATAAATCAATGAGATACAATTAGTTTTTGTAAACTTTTACTGAACAGGTAAAGTTTTCAAGCTTTTCGACCTGTTGCTCGCGGCTCAGCCGGTTTAACTTATTGCTTTTGGGCAACTTGATATTGACCGCCGAATTATTAATAAGATCAACAATGGCGCGGGTGCTTACAGCATACGTAGTGCCGGCAGATTCGGATTCTTTCCCGGTTACGATGGCGATCACATTTCCGCTTTTGTCTATTACAGGTGCGCCGCTTTGTCCGGGATTGGCCGGCATCTCCAATCTATACTGCATCGAATCCCCTTCAAATCCGTTTTTCGAGCTGATGTATCCTTCATTATACACGATATCATCCTGCGGATATCCAATAGTAAATACCCTCGTCCCAATTGCTTTTTTAGAGGGTGCGAGCAGGTATGGAATGTCGGTTTTGGAAAAACGGAAGTTTTTGTAATCTACTTTCAGCAACGCCACATCTGTCTTTTCATTAAAAGTGACCAGGTGGGCTTTAAAATATTCACCATCCTTGTTTTGTATATAAACAGAATCGGCCCCTTCCGTAACGTGGTAGTTGGTAACAAAATAACCATCGTTGGTCAGCGCAAATCCGGAGCCTGAAAAGTTGGCCGGTGCTACCGGTGAGGCCTGACTACCATTGATATTGCTGATGAGAGCAGACTGAGAGCGTTTGATGGTTTCGAGTTCCCGCTTCAGTAGTTTGTATTGAGACGACCGTTTGCTTTCATTGTGCGCAACAATCCAAAAAGTAGAAAGCGTAGTCAGTAAGGCAATAGCCGCAGCCACAGCACCGGTACGCAGATAATGCGTGCGCAGCGGTATGGTGCGTACCTGACGGAAAGAGTTCTTTCCTTGAGTAGCGTGTTGTTGTTGGATGCTCAACAGCATATTCCTAAACTGTTTCTGTCGTCCGCCATTCTTCAGTGCCTGCAACATATCCAGACACTCCTGAAAATCAACAGCAAACGCCGGGTCGTCGGCCATTCTTAGATTTAATGCAGATAAGTCACCGGCGGATAAATTTCCCTCCAGATACTCTTCGGCTAATTTCCAGCTTTCAATATCTCTGTTCATCATCTGTTACCATTTTGCCTGTGTACCATAAAAAATCTTTCTAAGGCGATTCAGGCATTTGTACTTCTGTGTTTTAGCATTGTCAGGATTCGTATAGCCAAATTCGTGCGCTATTTCCTGCATGCTTTTGTCATCATTGTAAAACGCTTTGAGCAGGGAGCTACACGGCTCACCGAGCTGTTCCATAGCGCTTTGTAGCATCATAAAGTGCGATTCCCGCTCCTGATGTGCTTTTATATCATCTTCATACACCCAATCCCGTCCTTCGTCGCCTCCGGCACTATCGCCAAGCGATGAGGGCTGCTTTTGCGCCCGCTGCAATCTTTTGTACCAAAGATGTTTGCAGATAGCAAAGAGATAAGTACCGACTTTGCAGGTCAGGCGAAAATCCTCCTGCTGGGCCTTCTCAAAAAGCACCACCATCGCCTCCTGAAAAATATCTGCGGCATCGCCTTCCACACCCCCCTGCTGCAACATCCAGGATTTTACCACCTTATAATGTTGGTGATACAGTAGTTCGGTAGCTGCACGCTCACCCCTGGCCAAACCCCACAATAGCTCCTGCTCTGTATGAAACTGATGATACACTTGTTTATACCTGCTTTTAAAAAAAGTAACCCGGCTTTTTTTCCGCCTGCCGGTCGGCCCTGCAAACTTAGCGGCTTATATCTAAGTTACCGAGGGGTGAGAAAATGCTCCCAAAAAATTTTTTAGATTTTTTTTCGAAAGCTGGGTTACCTTTTTCTTTTAGGGGTATAAATGTGAAATAACCATTTAAAAAAACAAACATGAAATTCGTAAAACTGAGCATTTTCGCGCTTTCAATGGGTCTTTTCGTTGCTTCTTGCGGCGATAACGCTACTACCGAAGAAGGTACTACTACTGACAGCACTATGACTGCTCCAGCTCCTGAAGCAGCTCCGGCTCCAATGGACACAACCACTGCAATGCCTGCTGATTCTACAGCTGCAATGACTGCTGATTCTACAGCTGCTGCTCACTAATCTGAGTACGTTAGAAAAAATAACAAGAGTCCCGCTTCGGCGGGATTTTTGGTTTGAAGACGCTTTACGGGGAAGAAAGGAACAGTTGTCAAACACTAAGAAGACATAGACAGACAGTTCCGGGCTGCCTGTTCATCCTCCGCAAGTTGCCGCTGCAATGCCTCCAGCGTAGCAAACTTTTCTTCGTGCCGGAGCCAGGCTACAAAAAATATTTCTATCTCTTGTCCGTACAGCTCGCGGGAAAAATTGAAAATATTGACCTCCAGGTGCAAAACCGAACCATCGGATACCGTAGGATTAAAGCCAATACTCATCATACCACCCAGGGTTTCATCCCCAATTCTGATTCTTACTGCATAAATTCCGTTAGCGGGCACTATTTGCTCAGGATCAACAGGTTGTAGATTTGCAGTGGGGTAGCCGATCGTTCGCCCCAATTGCTTTCCGGCTATGACCGTTGCCCTTATGCTGTAGTGACGGTCGAGCATCGAAGCGGCATCCGCCACCCGGCCTTCCTGTAGAGCCCTCCTTATTTTTGTAGAGCTCACCGTGGCCTCATCTATCACCTGAGGCGGAATTTCTATCACTTTGTAGTTCCATTCCAGCTCCTGCGATCTTAGTAAAGCTATGTCTCCCCCTCGGTCAAAGCCAAAATGGTGGTCATAGCCAATAATGATACAGGTCGGCCGGAATAATCTTACAAGAAAGTTCTCAATATATTGGGCGGCCGTAAGTTCGGAGAAAGCTTTGGTGAAGGGCACAACAACAATATGCCGGATGCCCGTTTGTTCTATCAAGCGGATTTTTTCGTCGAGGGGTGTAATGAGCCGGATAGGCTGATCCGGAAAAAGCAGCTTTCGCGGATGTGGATGGAAGGTAATGACCACGCTCTCGCTGCCATGCTCCCACGCATAGCTGGCTACTTCTTTCAATATTTCCTGATGTCCATGATGCACACCATCAAACGTGCCGATAGTGACCACAGACCCTGAAAGATCAGGCAGATTGTCCAGTTCAAAATACACTGCCATGTGTTCAGATGCCTCTCAGGATTTCGTAGAAACGATATGCGTCTTCAAACGTGTTGTAAAGTGGTACAGGAGCAATGCGAATGACGTTGGGTTCGCGCCAGTCGGCTATAACGCCCTGTGCCGTCAACGCATCAAAAACTTCGCGTCCGCGATCTTTAAACAACAGGGAAAGCTGACACCCTCTCCTTTCCTTATCTTTTGGAGTAATGATTTCAAAAGGCAGGTTCGTCACTTGCAGCAATAGCCACTCAAGATATGCGGTCAGTTGTACACTTTTTGTACGGAGTGCCTCCATGCTCGTTTTCTCAAAAATATCCAGCGATGCATGATGCGCCACCATATTAAAGACTTGTGCATTGCTCATTTGCCAGCTTTCAGCCGTTGGCTTAGGAACAAATCCTTTCTCCATCTTAAACCGCGTCTTTTCATCGTTTCCCCACCAACCTGCCAGCCGGAAGGTTTTAGGATTGCTCGCATGGTGTTCGTGAACATAAATGCCGCCCACGCCACCGGGCCCGCTGTTCAGATATTTATAGGAACACCAGCAGGCGAAGTCCACATTCCAATCGTGCAGTTGCAGGGGGACATTGCCCACCGCGTGCGCAAGGTCGTAGCCCACGTATGCACCTGCTTTGTGTGCGGCGGTGGCAATTCGTTTCAGATCAAAAAACTGACCTGTGTAATAATTTACACCTCCCATCATCACCAGAGCCAGCGAACTGCCGGCCTGTTCAATTGCAGCTAAAATATCCTCCTCCTCCAGAATATGGGACCCTTCTCTGGGAGCAATCTCAATAATAGCTTCGGCAGGATCGAAGCCATACATACTCACCTGTGTTTCCACGGCGTACTGATCCGATGGGAAAGCACCTGCTTCCATGATAATCTTGTATCGGCCACCGGCAGGGCGGTAAAACGAAAGCATGAGCAGATGAAGATTTACCGTAAGGGTGTTAAGTGCAACGACCTCATTGCTATTAGCACCGACGATCTTCGCCAGCCTGCTGGTAAAAAGATTATGATAGGAAAACCAGGGATTTCTCGCCTTGAAATGGCCTTCAACACCGTGGGCTGCCCAGTCTTCCAGCTCAGCATCCATCAGATACTTCACACTTTTAGGCTGCAGGCCCAGGGAGTTACCACAAAAATAATAGACGTCTCTGCCCCCATGCTGCGGAAACAGAAATCGTTCACGAAAAGGAAATAATACATCTACCCGGTCCAGGCTTTGAGCATATTCAAGCGTAGCTGCAAACGTTGCGGACATGCAAAAAATTTTGTGCGCAAAAATAGGGGCTATTGTTAATGATTTTCAAAATCGTGCTTTTAAATGTTCCTACGGGTCCGGGCTGGCACACTTGTTTTTTGTGTAAATCAATAAAAACCGGACTTGAGATGAAAAAGCTATTACGAATCGCAGGCATACTGTTGACAGGACTCATGATTAGCGCTCCGGCATCGGCACAACCCGGGCGCACCGGCCTTGGCCTACGCCTTTCGCCCGACGGTGCAGGCTTTACAGGCAAATTCTTTGTGGATCGAAACCTTGCAATAGAAGCACAATTGAATGCGGGCGGCGCCTTTGCCGGCGATGGCCAAAGTGTTACTGCTGTTGGGTTATTAGAATATCATATACCGCTGCCCGACCCAAGCTGGCGCGTATTTTTCGGAGGTGGTGCCCACATGGGTACCTGGGATCACCGATACAAAGCCTACGAAGGAAGGCATGACCAACACGACCGTGAGTTTATTGCGGGCATTGATGGCGTAGGCGGTGTGGAATATCTTTTTAAGAAAATTCCCTTAGGGTTGAGCGCCGATTTCAAACCTGCAATCAATCTTGCGTCAGAAGTTGATTTTTTCCCGCACAATATGTTTGGCATTAGTGCGAGGATCTATCTGAGATAGTATCGAAACAAGACACAACAAAAACGGGTAATCGAATGCCGGACTTCTCCGGCATTTTCCATTTTCGGGAGTCTGGGCTACCCTACTCGTCCCATTTCAGGATTTACTTACTTTTGGTACTCAAAATCACACAACGATGAAAAAAGGCTCAGTAATTCTTTTAGTAGTGCTCGGCTTGTTACTTATTGGCGGTTGCATGACCTGTAATGTGCAGAAAAGTCTGGTGACGCTCGATGAATATGCAAAAAGTAAATGGGGCGAAGTTCAAAATCAGTATCAACGTCGCGCCGATCTTGTACCCAACCTCGTGAATACGGTGAAAGGCGCAGCCAATTTTGAAAAATCAACGCTCGAGGCAGTAACGCAGGCACGTGCCAATGCTACGGCCATAAAAGTGGATCCCAATGATCTTTCTCCTGAAAAAATCAAAGAATTTCAGGCTCGCCAGGGCGAACTTTCTCAGGCCATAGGCAGATTATTAATGGTAACCGAAAACTATCCGGAATTGCGTGCTACGCAAAACTTTCAGGACCTGCAGGTACAGCTTGAGGGCACTGAGAACCGTATTGCTGTTGCGCGCAAGAACTTCAATAATGCTGTTCAGGAATACAATACCAAACTCAGGGTATTTCCTAACAATATTTTTGCAGGCATGATGGGCTTCCAACGTAAAGGCATGTTTGAAGCGGACCAGAATGCTCAAAAAGCGCCCGAGGTTCAGTTTTAAGTTCAACATTTAGACCCATACGGTATGTTCTCTTTGTTCAGAAAAAAAGACCTGCTCGACAGGGACGATCAGGAACGCATTGTAGCGGCGATTCGCGCAGCCGAACTGGGCACTACTGGCGAACTGCGTGTATTTATTGAATCGCATTGCACTTATATGGATGCCATGGATCGGGCCAAAGAAGTCTTTGTGAACCTTGGAATGGTGAAGACTGAACGAAGAAATGCCGTAATTGTTTACATGGCTTTGCTCGACCACCAGTTTGCCATTTTCGGCGACGAAGAGATATATAATAGAGCTGGCGGCCCCGAATTTTGGTCGGGCGCCGCCAGCCATCTTAAGGCACTGCTGAGTGAGGGAAAGGTAGTTGAGGGCTTGGTGACCTGCATCAATGAGCTCGGTGCGGCACTTGCACAGCATTTCCCGCACGACCCTGCCATCAGCAGAAATGAGTTACCCGACGAAATAGTTTTTGGAAAATGACAGGCTTAAGACGTTCCTTTAATCGCACTTTGTTTCTGTTGCTGGTGGTACTCCAGTCGATAACCGGCCTGGCACAGGAAATACCGGAAGCCCCTAACCCCCCGAGGCTGGTCAATGATTTTGCCCATGTCATGACTGCCGGGCAAGTGCAGCAACTGGAAGAGAAACTCGTGAACTTTGAAAAGACTTCCTCTACGCAGATTGCTGTGGTCACGATCAAAACCCTGAATGGCTACGACATATCGAGCTATGCTGTGGAACTTGCCAACAAGTGGAAAATCGGGCAGGGAAACAAAGATAATGGCGTGCTCGTGCTCGCGGCTATAGAGGACCGGCTGCTTAATATTTCTACAGGCTACGGACTGGAAGGTGCACTACCCGACATTACGACGGGGCATATCCGCCGCGAGCAAATGAACCCGTATTTCAAACAAGGTGACTACTACACCGGTTTTGACAAAGGCACCGATGCAATTATAGCAGCCACCAAGGGTGAGTACAAAGCTGAAAGCCAGGACGGCAAAGCCGATGTGTCTATTGGCGGCATTGTCATGACGATACTCATCATCTTCTTCATCCTCTGGATCTTAAGCAAGATGGGCGGCGGTGGCGGCGGAAACTATATGAGCCGCAGAGGTTCGCGCGGACTTGGCGGGGCTTTCTGGGGAGGATTTTTGGGAGGAAGCATGGGCAGTGGCTGGGGCGGGCGCGGCGGAAGCAATTGGGGCGGAGGCAGCTCTGGCGGCGGGTTTGGTGGATTTGGTGGCGGTAGCTTCGGTGGTGGCGGCTCCAGTGGTAGCTGGTAAGCGATAAAGTAAAAAATGTCATTACCCTCTCCATTATCCGACATTAAACTTGAGTAGTTACGACCTAGTGACACAAAAAGTGATAGAACAATGTATTGACTCAAGTTGCGGAATTTATAAAGTAGATTATTAATGTTGGATCATCTTAAATATCTCATTCTTAGCCGATATAAGCGCCCGGGAACAGTTTATATACGGTCAAAAACCAAGTACGAAGGATCGCCTTTTGTGGTAATCTCTAACAACTGCTGGGGCGCGGAGATCTATAAACTCCTGAATTTGCAGTACAATACCCCGTTTGTAGGCCTGTTTCTGACAGGACCCGATTTTGTGAAACTGCTGGAAAACTTCGACAAGCTCATAAGGACCCAAGTCATTTTTACAGAAGAATCGCGCCAATTAGCCCAATCGCTCGGTTACCCGGTGGGTACAATTGACGACATCAAGATCCATTTTATGCATTATAAAAGCGAAAATGAAGCGCGCGAGAAATGGGAGCGGCGGGTCAACAGGCTTCTGGAAGTACAAGACCGGAGTCGTATTCTTGTAAAGATCTGTGACCGGGACGTTGCATCGCCTGAGCTTTTCAGGAAATTCCATTCGACCCACTTTCAGCACAAAGTTTCATTTGCACACTTTGCTTTCGATCATAACGATCATATCAGCGTACAGGAAACCGACAATGGAAAAACCGTAATGGACGGAGTAAAACTTTTCAATGTTTCTAATCGCTACTTTGATATTATCCACTGGATAAACACAGGAGAATTAAGACGAACACGGAGATAGAACAATTTGCACGTCAGACCATTCCAAAAGAAAAGGGCTTCATTTCTGAAACCCTTTTTTCTTGCTTTGAGTGACTCCGTCAGGATTCAAACCTGAAACCTTTTGATCCGTAGTCAAATGCTCTATTCAGTTGAGCTACGGAGCCATCCCGTTTTGGGACTGCAAAGATAGCATCTCTGATAAATCCGCCAAATAGTTTTCAGAGATTTTTCGAAGAATCTTTCCTGCGTTTTACCTTAGCCTGCAACACATTTATATGCAGGTAGAAATCTGGAGTCTGGGAAGAGAGAGTGATGCTTATATTGACGAAGGTGTAAAGCTCTATCTTCAAAAACTTCGTCCGTATTGTTGGGTTGAACTCATTACGATCAAGCCGCCTAAGAAACTGGCCACCACAGAACCAGAAAAGGTGAAACAACAGGAAGAAGCCCTTATTCTAAAGCGACTACAGCCTCATCATTACCTCATTTTACTCGATGAAAGAGGCCGGCAGCTTAGTTCTCCGCAGTGGGCATCGGCTATGCAGGAGCTGATGAACCGGGGTACCAAGACGCTGATCCTGCTCATTGGAGGCGCTTTCGGAGTCAGCGATCAGGTTCGGGAACGGGCCAGACAAGTATGGTCATTATCCACGCTTGTGTTTCCGCATCAGTTGGTAAGGCTTATTGTTGCGGAACAGTTATATCGATCTTTTAGTATCCTCAACAACTCCCCCTACCATCATGCATAAGGCTTATATTCGTGCGCAAATTGCTCCAGGCTGCCTATGAGTTATACGCTGATTATCGTTGTCCTTACCGTGCTTATTTCGCTTGCGGCTTTTAATAACGAAGAGACTTATCATAAACTCATACTCTGGCCCAGAAAGATGGACCAGCCGGCAGAATATTACCGTTTGCTTACATCCGGCTTCATTCATGCGGACTATATGCACCTTGCCTTCAATATGCTGGCGTTGTTTCTTTTTGGTAGAATTGTCGAGATTCAGTTTGCTTTTTCGGGCATTCCTGTAATGCTTTTTCCGGTGCTCTACCTTTCAGGCATTGTAGCCGCCTCCCTGCCCTCTTTTGCCCGCCATAGAAACGACCCTTATTATCGCTCGCTCGGAGCGTCGGGTGGCGTGGCAGCCGTACTTTTCTCCTTTGTTTATTTTGCGCCCTGGGAGATCATCCGGGTTTGGTTTGTGCCCATCCCGGGCATCATTGCTGCCGTGGCTTATCTTGCCTATTCGGCCTATATGTCGCGACAAAAAAGAGATAACGTAAATCATGATGCTCACTTTTGGGGAGCTGTTTTCGGATTTGTGTTTACGCTTTTATTCGCGCCCGATCATGGTGCGGGATTTCTCGACCAGCTCATGCATCCTTACTTCCACTTGTAATACTTTGCGGGTCTTTTCCAACAGCTTGAAGCGTTCATCGATGCGGTGCCCGATCACCCATGCCATGCGTCGCTGCGACTCCAAAACCCAGATGCGCTCCTTTTCATGAAGCGGCACTTTCTGATCTATAAGAAACCGGCTTAGCTTTTTCTTTTTCCGTGCCATGCCAAGCGGATAGAAATAGTCGCCTGTGCGCCAGGGTCGCAGGGTAAGGGGCCATGAAACCGCGTCTGCATCCAATAGAGCAACACTTGCCTTGCTATCGGTACTGCCATCAAAATCTTTGAAAGCTCCACTTATGGTGAAGTGTTCAGTGCGTATCTCGAACGGAGCACTCTCGATCCTTATAAAATCCGTTTGTTGTACTGACGCGGTAGTAACTATAAGGAAGTCACGATCTCTGATCATCCGGTGGGTAGCCGAGGCTATATGCTTTCCGGAAGAAGCTTGCATCAGGGTTACAGCCTCGCTTGCCTGGCTTGCTGAGAAGTTATATTCCCGCAGCAATTCATAAAAAAGTGTTTCGGCAAAGGGAAGTTTCATCCACTTTTTTACCGGCAGGTACAGATCGCGGCCCCGCAGTTCCACAAGTTTCTTCAACTGACGTTGCACCTCAAGCCGATAAATCATTTCCGATTGTGAAAAACGACGAATGTTTTCTGAGAGATGAACGGAGGCACCGGGAAAGTATTTTTCGATAGTGGGAATGATGACATGGCGTACGTTATTCCTAAGGTATTTTTCACTGGCGTTTGATGCGTCCTCACGAAAAATAATGCCACGTGCCCGCGCATAATCTGCAATCTCCTTTCGGCTCCAGGGAAGCAGGGGGCGTATGATCTTATTCTGTCGTTCCGGAATGCCATGCAATCCGGCAAGCCCCGTACCCTTAAAAAAGTTCATCAGCAGGGTCTCTATAGAATCATCTGCATGATGTGCTGTAGCGATACGGTCGAATCCATGCTGCTGACGCAATTGTTCAAACCATGTATATCGAAGATCCCGCGCGGTCTCCTGAATCCCTTTTTTCTGCTGCGCGGCAATAAGCGCTGTATCAAAGTGAACTACAAAAAATTCTGTGCGATACGATGCTGCACGCTCCTGAACCCATAGCTCATCTTGTAAGGAATCTTCTCCGCGCAGTTGAAAATTAACATGGGCTATCGCAAAAGGGATACGACTTTCATAAAGCAGATGACATAGGGTCATCGAATCGAGCCCGCCACTCACACCCACCAGCACACGACGACAGGACGATGCAAACTTCCGGTTCCAGTTTTCTAAGAAAGTAGTTTGCATATTAATAAACCAGATCTTCGTAGGCAGCCTGTAGTTCATTGTAGGTATGTTGATCGCCGGCCTTTTTTGCTTCCGTCATACCCTGTTCATACAGCAGCACGGCTCGGTCGTTCTCGCCCATACGCTCCAGTAATTTACCGAGGTGATAGTATGTAGCAATGTAACCCGGGTCGTGATGCAGGTTTCGTTCAAAAAGGATTCTTGCCTGCTGATCATCGTTAAGTTTTATCCATTCCAATGCGAGTGCATGGTTCAAAAAGCAGTCATCCGGACTTTGTTCCAAAAAACGTTTCAGCTTCTCAATCCTTTCGTTCATAAGGACCCAAAAATACAGCGTTAATCAGTCATTGTTCTACAGTGCCGGTGATCCGTATTTCGGCGCCCTGTGTAAAGGGTACCTTTAGCCCGCTCATATCCATCTCACCCGACAGGAACTGCACAAAACTACTGCTGGTAACGATGCCATCTTTTAGCCGGATTTCTATTTTGCCCTTCTGATATCCGCTGCCATTGGCTACAAACAATTTCTGCCCTGCGGTGTGGAGCGAGGTCTTTAGGTGAGCGTCTATGGCCAGGGTAGCCTTTCCGTCCCTGACCGAAAGTAAGGTATAGTCACAATGAACCTGAAGTGGTATAAAGCCCATAATGCTGGTATAGTCTGCTCCCCATCGATTGCCCACGGAGACAGCGGCATCCGGCAATCTGCAGAATAATGGTGTAGTAAGTGCGAATGCCTCGGAATCTACGGCAGATGTATTCAGGGAGTCGTTCATTATTTGCGTGTAGCCATTGGATTGCACCCTGAGCCTTCCTTGACGGCTAACGAAACTGGCCATACCAGGTACGCCGAATTGCTCATGCAAACTGTCTTCACTATCATAGGTAATGTCCATGTCCTTTCCTCGCGACCGGATAAAAAATTGGTCGCATTGCATCAGTAACACGGTAGCAGAATCTCTTGCAATGGCCTGGCAACGCCATGTCAATTTCATGTCCTGCACAAAGGCAGACGGTATCGAACGGACTTGTTGAGACATGATCTGCTTCGCGCGCAGGGTGTAGGTAATATTGGCATTAAGCTGCGGCGAGAACTGAAAACTATAAGAAGCCTGTCTGTGACCGGAAGGTTCGGTGCAGGCTGATAACAAAGACTGAAAACATACGGCAGACGATATATAGATCATTACATGCAGCAAACGAAGGGGGAAATTCCGTCCCTCAATAGGTGCACGATAGCTTTGACACGACACAAATTACTTGTTGTAGTTGTTCATTGTTCGTTCCAGGCCCTGCGTCGCAAAACTTTCGATAATCTCAACCGATTTTAATATGGTCTGCTTCACCAAAGGGAGTTCTTCTTCGCTCCATCTCCCCAGCACATATTCCACTTGTCTGCCTTTGGGAAAATTATTACCGATTCCAAAACGTAGGCGCGAGTATTGTGCCGACTGCAACATGAGCTCAATATTCTTCAACCCATTATGACCTCCGGCACTTCCACTGCCGCGCACCCTGAGCGTTCCGAGGGGCAAGGCCAGTTCATCCATCATTACCAGCAAATGCTCCTGCGGTATTTTTTCTTTTTCCAGCCAGTATCTCACCGCCTTTCCGCTTAGATTCATATAGGTGGAGGGTTTGATCACGACAAAAACCTTTCCCTTCCAGCGAATCTCTGCCACGCTTGCATACCTGTCGACGGAAAAATGACCACCATGCTTGATTACAAAGGCATCAGCAATATCAAAACCAATATTGTGGCGTGTGGCGTCGTATTCGTAACCTATGTTACCCAGGCCGGCGATCAGAAATTTCATTGCCTGCGAAGATAATTTTCCAAGCGTATTTCAGGGCAATATTCCAACGAAAACGTAGCATTAGCTGTCTATACATTGCAAATTCTTTCTAAGAATACTTTAAGCTCTCATTTTTGTTTCTTATTTTTCGAAGTACGCTCACAATACGAACATGAAAACATTCCTTTACCACTTTGTGCTATGCATGGCACTGTTGCTACCCACGTTGGATTGCTTTGCCCAGCCGCCGCAGTACTACAACAATTTCAATGGAAACTCCAACAACAACTTTCCTTTGAACAGTACGACGAACAAGGTACAGTGGATCTATGCTCCCAATGTCTTCCACGCCAATGGCACAACCGGTCTGGCCTCGCCTCCGGGCGTCATTACCAAGGTGTATATCAAGATGGGTTCTCCTGTTAACCCGGGTTCGGTGTATTCAGGATTCACTTTATCCTTGGGTCAGAATATGGGAACCGTCGTTACCTTTCCCAATACAACGTTTGTGACCGGTCTCACGCCCGTACTGTCATCTAATGCTTTTTCTTTTACAGGTGCAGTAGCCAATCAATGGTTTGGGTTCACACTTCCGACACCATTTTACTATGACCCAAACAGTTCACTGGTTTTTGAGATCAAGACTACCTCAACCTCCGGTGGAAATCTGGTAAGTCAGGCGCTGGGCAGCGGTAATGAGCGGATATGGGGTGCCAATACGGCTACCTCGGGCTCTTCGGGTGTGGGTCTCGTCAATTTCGGATTCGACATCATCAGCGTTGCGCCGCCACCGATCGTGAGCGGCGAAGGTTCCTTTTGCGCGGGTAGTAATGTAACGCTTTCGGCAGTACCAAGTTACCCAACTGCCAACCCCACTTATATCTGGTCTGGACCTGGGTTTTCAGGAACCGGACCTTCAATTACCATTAACAACATTCAGCTTTCGCAAGCGGGTATATATACCTGTGCTATTGTCGCTCCTTCCCTAACAGGTTCGGGACTGGATACTTCTGATCCGGTACCGGTATTTATTACGGTCAACCCAATTCCTAATGCCCCTATTGTGTCGCCGGTGGTGACCTATTGCCAAAATGATATCTTCGATTCGATAAAAGTTTTTGGTGAGAATTTGAAGTGGTACACGGTGCCTACCGGGGGCGTTGTTGGTCCGAAGCCTAATATCAATACAGCACAGCCGAGCACCCTGACTTATTACGTTTCGCAAACGGTTGACGGCTGCGAAGGGCCAAGGGCTCCGGTCACTATTTCGGTGGCGCCCAAGCCTCCTGTGCCTGCAGCCTCTACTCCTGTAGGTTATTGCCAGGGTGTGCCTGCGGCTCCGCTCGTAGCTCAGGGCCAAAACCTCAGG
>JAFIGV010000021.1 GCA_017849575.1 Flavipsychrobacter sp.
GCTCTGCGCCAGGCCACCGCACGTCCCCTCTCAAGAGGGGAGGTCGTGGAGCCAGGAACTTCGTTCAACAATGTCAAATTGCCGAATTAGCTCATTGGCTAATTATCTTCAAATCCTCAAATTTTCAAATCTTCAAATCAATTTTGCCCCATTGGCTAATTGGCTAATTGGCTAATTGGTCAATTACCAAATTGTCGCAGCAGCCAATTGAGATAAAGACTTAGATTTGTCTAAAAATATTTTTTAACGAGCCAATGTCTCATCCTGTTTCTGATAAATCACTAGCAGACGTTCACGAAAGCATAGACCCTCAACAATCGAAAAAAAGATGGCGGCGGGTGGCAGCGTTTTTCGGACCTGCTTATCTGGTAAGCGTAGGCTACATGGATCCGGGCAACTGGGCAACGGACCTTGCCGGCGGCAGCCAGTTTGGATACACACTCATTTGGGTACTGCTCATGAGCAACCTGATGGCGCTGCTGCTGCAATCGCTGGCTGCAAGGTTGGGGATAGTGCAGGGGCGCGATCTCGCGCAGTGTAATCGCGAAACCTACCCCCAGTCGGTCAACTTCATTCTTTACCTACTTGCAGAAATCGCCATCGCCGCCTGCGATCTTGCTGAAGTGTTGGGAATGGCTATTGGCTTAAACCTGCTGCTTGGGATTCCCTTGCTCTGGGGCGTATCGCTCACCCTTTTTGATACGCTGTTGCTGCTCTATCTGCAACGTCTTGGAATGCGAAAAATGGAAGCCTTCATCATTACGCTCGTCATTATTATAGGCGGATGTTTTCTTGTTGAAATTTTTCTTGCCAAACCCGACTTTGCGGACGTAGCCAATGGCTTTATTCCACGACTGCCCAACAGTGCTGCCCTATACATCGCCATCGGCATCATTGGCGCTACGGTAATGCCCCATAACCTTTATCTCCATTCGGCGCTGGTGCAGACCCGAAAGATTGACCGCGACGAAAAATCGGTGAGGAAAGCCATAAAACTCAATGTGCTCGACAGCACCATTGCGCTGAATGCTGCCTTTTTTGTGAACGCCGCCATCCTCATTCTTGCCGCTGCTGTATTTTACCGCACGGGGAATCATGAAGTTGCCGCCATGAAGGATGCGCATAAACTGCTGGCACCGCTGCTGGGTAACCAATGGGCGCCGCACTTATTTGCTATTGCACTGATTGCCGCCGGACAAAGCTCCACCGTTACCGGTACACTTGCCGGACAAATCGTGATGGAAGGATACCTCCGATTGCGTATCAACCCCTGGGCAAGAAGAATACTGACGCGCCTGCTGGCTATTGTACCGGCTGTATTGGTGATACTAATTATGGGAGAAGAAATGGTGGATGAAATGCTGGTCTTCAGTCAGGTGCTACTGAGCATGCAGCTTGCCTTTGCCATTATTCCGCTGATACATTTTGTGAGCGACAAAAAGAAGATGGGCACATTTACCATCAACATCGCTACAAAGATTGCCGCATGGGTCATTGCCGCAATCATCGTGGTGCTTAACCTTAAGTTGGTGTACGAAACTGCACTCACCTGGCTGCAACAGGCAGAGACTTCTGTCATCCGGACGCTGATCATTGCCGGAGAAACGGGGCTGGTCATTTTGCTGGTCGTCACCATTCTCTACCCGTTGATATTGAAACGGCGCGCCACTCATATCGGTGTGCATAACGACATTCTGTTTGACGACCTAAAAGGCGCTGGGCAACAGTCTTTTAAAAAAATTGCACTTGCCCTCGACTACAGCAAGGACGATAAGAACGTGATCCGCTATGCCTTTCAACTTGGAGATGCCCATACGGAATTTGTAATGATCCATATTGTGGAAAGCGCTTCCGCAAAACTAATAGGCGCCGAAAGTGAAGACTACGAGACCCGGGAAGACAGGAAGGCGCTGATGGAATATGTCCGCTTCTTCGAACAGGAAGGTAAAAAAGCTATACCCGCTTTGGGCTACAGAAATCGTACGGTAGAAATAGCGCGGCTGGTAAAAGAACACGGCGCAGACCTGCTGATCGTGGGCAGTCACGGACATGCGGGGGTAAAAGATTTTGTGCTGGGCGAAACGATCAACCGCGTGCGGCATCTGATTGATATTCCCATTTTTATTGCCCGTTAAGCTACGCTCAGAAAACCATCGGACATTGTATATTTATTCTTTCCTTACAGCGCAATGAGTAAGCAAAAAAACAAAATCGCTACCGCGGCAAAACTGGAAATATCCGCACCAGCCGCAAAAGCCTTTTCGATAAAATATCCCCTCCTCTGGTTAATCGCCATTACGGTGCTGCTCTATATTTCCAGCATGCAGTTTGGCTTTACCGAGTTGGACGATTCCATTTTTATCCGCGATCTGCATCGGTACAACGAAGATTTTACCAACCTTCTCACCTCGTTTAAGCGCGGTGTTTTTGATGCCACAAAAGACACGTATTATCGCCCGGTTTTCCTCGACTCAATGATTCTCAATTATCATCTGAGCGAAGAAGACATAGCCGGCTATCGTCTCGTCAATCTATTGCTGCATGTGCTCAGTGTGGTGTTCCTTTTCCGGCTGTTGAAAAAGCTTCGCATCAGCGACATGAATGCTTTTTTGCTAAGCCTCATTTTTGCTGTACACCCGGTTTTGAGCCAGGCAGTAGTTTGGATACCCGGAAGGAATGATACTTTGATGGCGGTGTTTCTGCTTCCTTACTTCATGATGGCAATCGATTTTGCCCGCACCCGAAAACCCGCTACGCTCGCAGCTTCTGTGCTCCTGCTGCTCGCTGCAATCTTTACCAAAGAAACAGCGTTGCTGGCACCTGCCGCCGCCTTTGTTCTGGTTGTTATCATACTACGACATAAGTGGTCGGAGAAACCCATGCTGATCCAATACGGACTATGGGCTATGGCAGCGATCATCTATCTCGCAGCCCGGTCTGCCGCTACACTTCAGCACGAAGCGCTGCAACCTTCACAGATGCTCCGCGATTTTGCCGGCAGAATACCCTTGTTGTTTCAGTACTTCGGGAAGATTCTGCTGCCATTCAACCTTAGTGTCTTTCCAGTGCAGCAGGATACTACGATTATTTTCGGACTGTTGGCTGTCATCCTCTTTGTTGCCTTAGTTTTCTTTTCGCAAGAAAAAAACAAGCGGCATATTGCAGGAGGCTTGCTTGTATTTCTGATTTTTTTACTGCCGGTGATGCTGGTACCTAACAAGCTTACAGGACAGGCTTTCGAACACCGGCTCTACCTGCCGATCATTGGCGTGCTGATAGCACTTTCTCAAACGGCATTGTTTCGCAATAAGCTTTCACCCTTGCAACAATTGTATCTGATCGGAGGAATCTCAGCAGGATTTGCGATCATCAATTACAACCATCAACAAAAGTTCACCGATCCGCTTACCTTCTGGCAGTCCGCCGCAGAAAGTTCGCCGCATTCTGCCTATGCTGTAATGATGTATGCAGCAAGAGTGGAGGACAAAAAAGAAGGCTACGCCTTGATGCGAAGAGCGTATCAGCTCAATCCTGAAGAAAAATACATCAACTACTACTACGGTGTCATGCTGCAAAATCAAGACTCCGTATTGGAGTCGGAAAAGCATTTCCTTAAAGAGCAAGAAATCTCCGACTACTATGAATGTGATTTCTACCTGGCACAGATTGATCACAAAAGGCAGAATTTACCCGGAGCAGAAAAGCATCTGGAACGGTACATTACCCGCGACTCGATGAACGCACCTGCCAACAGCAATCTGCTGCTGCTATATCTTGAAGAAAAAAAGAAACAAAAGGCGATACAACACATCAGCAATATGCAGCGAAGAGGATTTACTGTGCCGGCAACGCTTATACAGCAGGCTCAGGCACTGCCTTAGAAAAATTGACTGCCTTAATCTGCCGATAGAATATTATGAAGCGAACTGAAGAATGCTTGTGGTAACATTGCGCTGAAAAAACATCGACATGTCCCATAAAGAAGCATTGCTAAACGAAGTAAAAGCAGAAGCTGCCAACACAAGAAAGATCCTCGAACGCGTGCCGGAAGCGCATTTTGCCTTTCAGCCCCATGAAAAATCCATGACGCTACAGCGGCTGGCAGCACACGTAGCCGAGATACCGCACTGGGCTACCCGTTCCTTAACCACAGACGACTACGATATGCTTGCGAGCTATCATAAACCCAATCAGATACACAACCATCAGGAACTTTTGGCGCTTCATGACAAGAACGTACAGGAAGCATTAGATGCCATAAGCGCCGCCGGAGATGATGAGTGGGCAAAAACATGGACGCTACGCCGGGGTGAGCATGTCATCATTCAGTTGCCGAAAGCGGTGGTTACCCGCACACTATGCTGCAATCATCTTTATCATCACCGCGGACAGCTTAGCGTGTATCTGCGGCTACTGGATGTACCGGTTCCGGGCATATACGGTCCGTCGGCAGATGATATTGCTGCGATGGCTGCAAAAAATTAAGAAAGGAACATACTGGAGCATAGAAAATGGCTGCCCGATTGAGCAGCCATTTTACTTATACTTTGGAAAATTAAAGCCTATGCAGTTGTATCTTCCGCCGCGTCCTGTGCCGGAGCTTCAGGAGTTGTCGCTTCTTCAGTAGCAGGAGCTTCAGCGGGCATTTCTGCTTCAGCTACGGGTACTGCTGTTGCTGTGGCATCCACCTGAGCAACTTCTTCTTTCTTTGCACCACCGCTACGACGGCTACGACGAGTTTTCTTAGCAGCACTGTCCTTGCTGTCTTTGCCATAGATTTCGTTGAAATCCACCAGCTCGATCATTGCCATTTCGGCAGCATCGCCCATACGCGGTTGCAGCTTAATGATGCGCGTATAACCACCCGGGCGGTTGGCTACTTTGTCGCCGATAGCACCAAAGAGTTCTTTGATTGCTTCCTTGTCTTGCAGATAGCTAAACACAACGCGGCGGTTGTGCATACTGTCATTTTTAGAGCGGGTAATCAATGGCTCAACATAAACACGCAGGCTTTTTGCCTTGGTAAGTGTGGTAACGATGCGCTTGTGCTCAATAAGCTGGCAAGCGAGGTTAGACATGAGCGCTTTTCTGTGGGACGCTGTACGTCCTAAATTTTTGATTTTGTCTCCGTGACGCATGACGATTGTTGTTTTAAAAATAAGACCTACACCGTGTCAAGGTATGTAAGCCTCCCCCGCCCGCTCCTGAGGAGGGGTGAGGTTTGGTTATACAAATTGATTAAAGAACTTCTATTTTGCCTACCAGCGGTTATTGCTCCTCCCTTTCGGGGAGGTGGGGAGGGCTACTAATCTTCGCTTCTTTGCAAGCGGCTGATGTCCATACCGAAGTGCAGACCTCTTTCGCCCAAAACCTGCTCTATTTCAGAAAGTGATTTCTGACCGAAGTTGCGGAACTTCATCAGTTCTTCCTGAGTATATTGTACCAGCTCGCTCAGTGAGTTGATCTTGGCAGCTTTCAGACAGTTGAAGGCACGTACAGAAAGTTCAAGATCTTCAAGTGGTGTTTGCAATACCTTTCGCAGTTGCAATGTCTCTTCATCAACGATGGCTTCTTTTTCTTCGCGCTTGGTATCGAGGCTGATGTTTTCATCGGTGATGATCATCAGATGCTGGATCAGGATGCGGCTGGCTTCCTTCACCGCTTCTTCCGGATGGATGGTACCATCGGTAGAAACTTCCATGATCAGCTTTTCGAAGTCGGTACGCTGCTCAACACGCGTATTCTCAATGCTGTACTTCACATTTTTGATCGGAGTGTAGATAGAGTCAATCGCGATGATGCCCATGGGAGCGCCCTCTTTGGGACGGTTGTCTTCCGCAGGTACATAACCACGACCTTTTCCTATAAACAATTCGATCTGGAAGGTAGTTCCAGGCTCCATGTTGCAGATCACCAGTTCAGGATTCATCACTTCAAAGTTGGGAAGTGCATCACCGATCATACCGGCAGTGAACGTTTCCTGACCTTTGATGGTCAGCTCTACACGGTCTGAATGAACATCATGCTCAGCCGCTTTTTTCAAACGAACTTGTTTGAGGTTGAGGATGATCTCTGTAACGTCTTCGAGCACACCTTTGATGGTAGCAAATTCATGGTCTGCACCCTGCACTTTGATAGAAGTGATCGCATAACCTTCGAGTGAAGAAAGCAATACGCGACGCAGGGCATTACCAATAGTTACACCGTAGCCTGGCTCAAGCGGACGGAATTCAAACTGAGCTTCAAAATCTGTAGCTTTTTGAAGAACGATCTTGTCTGGTTTCTGGAAATTGAGAATTGCCATGTTGAGAAGTTTTTCTGTTTTTTTAAGGTTTTCCCCGGGAAGATTCCCATGTTCCGCATTCGTTGCCCGGCACACTTCAAAGGCTCGGGCTCTCACACCCACCTTCAAATTCTTGCTTCGCAAACGGACTTAGAACTTTTTAAGGACGGCAAAGGTAAGGGAAAAAGGGGAAAAAGGGGAAAATGAAATAAAATACGCCTAAAAGCCCATTAACCTATTTAGCTGACTTCGCTATCATTTGTGATAACCATTTCAACTCCATATCAGAAATGCTAATTTGATCGGACTTATCATAAATCGCAGCTAGGTAAACTGTTTCGTCTTTGATCAACACGAATGTTATCACTCTTGCTCCACCTGACTTTCCCCTTCCCTTGCTGGTTATTTGTAGTCGAATTTTGTAAAATCCATTTCCCAAAGAAGCGTCCTGTGTGGGCTTTTCTTGTAAAGAAATGACTAATTGGCACAAATCTGATTTTAGCGATGAATACTTTTTTGCAAGCCTTTTCGCTTCCTTTTCGAATGAGGCAATGGTCTTAACCGTGTATCTCATTCAAAAAATCCTTTGCTGGTCGCGATTTTATCTTTCCTTTCGAAGCTAAAATAGCACTATTCATACTTTCAGCTATTTGCCTTATTAGCTGTTGTTTTGCTCCGGACTCATCCTGCACGTTCACGAAGTCGAAATTTTTTAGTAGTTCCATGAAGAATGGATATTTGTCGTCCTGAATTTGCAACACTACTTGTTTCATGAAAGCAAATTTACGGAGTTAGGCAGGAACGGCGTGCAGGAAGGAAATAAGAGTCGAAAAAGGCACCATCATCCGATTCTTACCTGGCAACCAGATTTAGAATTTTCTATGGGCGGCTGAGAAATGAAAAAATTGGAATGAATGAAAAGCGAATCAAAACATAAAAATTTGGATTCCCAGTATGGAGCGGTTTGGAATGAGATGATTACCACCCTGCTAATCATTTAGACAAAAAAACTTGTCACGAAATTTTGGTTTGTTTTATAAACTAATCTACATTTGAGTCAAATTTACAATCATGCAACATAACGCATCAAACTTTTCGGCAGAGGAAAGCCTCAAACTGATCAACGAAATGATTGCGCAGGCAAAACAAGATTATCACAACAAGAGCTTTTATTTTCTGCTATGGGGTTGGCTGTTATTTTTTACTGGCATCGGTCATTACCTATTATTGCAGTCGGAATTTATGCCTTATGCCAACTGGCTTTGGCTGATACAGGCGGCGATAGGCGGCACGGTAAGTTTTTTTCATGGGTCGAAAGAAGACAGGAAAAGTGGTGCCGGAAACAGCCATGTGAACAGGACTATTATGAACATCTGGCTAGGGTTTGGTCTCACTTTATTTTTCATCATTTTTAGCGCCGGGCAAATGCGCATAAACTCAATTCCGTTTATCTTACTTGTCACCGGGATGCCCACATTTCTTTCTGGTCGCATCCTTCGGTTTCCGGCTTTGGTGTGGGGAGGCATTAGTTTTTGGCTATTCGGTATTGCTGCATTGTATGTGCCCGAACAGTTTACCACACTGCTTTTCAGTGCGGCAATTTTTTGCGGTTATCTTGTGCCCGGTTTTGCGTTAAGGTCTGACGAAAAAAGAAAAAGCAGTGTTCAAAGAGCTTGATCCGATACTACACAATCAGCTAAGGCTGGCGATTATTTCGCTGCTCATTTCTGTGGAGAAAGCTGAGTTTCAATACCTGCGGGAGAAAACAAAAGCGACAGCAGGAAATCTTAGCGTACAAGTGCAGAAGCTAAAAGATGCCGGATACATTCAGGTGGAGAAATCGTTTAGAAATAATTACCCGCTCACAACGTGCAGCATTACGAAAAAGGGCATTGAGTCCTTTGAGCAATATGTGGATGCACTAAAGACCTATATCAAATAGCGGCTGCTTGTGAATGTGTCTTGTGAATTTTTTAATGCTAAAAATTGTTTAATTAAAATAGGTCGGGGCAACATGCTTCATCAGGCGATTTTAAGGACAAAGCAGGAAAGAATTGCTCGGGATTAAACCTCGTCCGACAACTCCTATTCGGCGCCCTGCTTTTTAGCACCTGCCTTTTTGAGTAACTGCATCAGCACTCCGGAGTTTTCCTCCATTTTTTTGATCGCCTCTTCGTAGGGTTCAGCCTCGCCGGTTTGCTCATCTATACAATAGCAACCGTCAGACAACTGCTCAAGCTGCCTGCACCGAAGTACAAACCCTTGTCCTGCATAATTGAATTGAAACACAAGTGAACTTCCCTCAAGGTGCATATTGTTCTTTTCTACAACTGCAGGTTTTAGTTCCGCCTTCCCGCAGCGCCAGGTACTGATGTCTGCCACCATCAGTCCCACCCGCAACGTTCCTTTGCCCAGAAATCGGCTCAGATAATACGATTCACTGCACAGCTTCAAAATTATATCGCCGGTTGGTTGTTCACTTAGCTCAAGCACCTTATGAGCGCTATGCCGAAGGGAAGATCGAAGTTGCTTCCACCTGCGGCGATGCCAGAAGCGCTGCCAGAATGTGAAGGTGTAGATCATCAGCTCAGTAGATTAAAAGATTACTGCCAGTAATGTTCGTCGAAGACTTTTTTAAAGCGCTTTACCACATCAAATTCCGGTAACGCGAGAGTAACGGAGCCGAGTTTCAAATACGTATCAGATGTCCAGCCAAACAATGCAAGCGATTTGCCCAATGCTTCAAATTCCCTGAGCCACGGTGCCCAAGCATCAGCGGAAGCTCCATCCGGCAAGGTCTCCAGTGCTCGCTTAGCTTGTGCCGCGCCTGCAGCATACCCTGTTAACTCCAGCAAACGGGAGAAATACAAATAAAACTTACGCTGTTCCTCATCAAAAATAGGCGGCAGCTCGAACGATTCGTACAAGGGTTTGTATTGATTAAGCCAGTTGTGGCAAATGGCGTAGTCGGCAATGGCATCGGGTGCGGAAATGAAAAAATCCTGTGTTGCCTGGGCGCAACGATTGGAAATTAATAACATTTCGAGTGGCGGCTCAAACCCTGTTGTATCTTCGGACCAAAACTCCCAAGGTATTTCTGTAAACCCCTCGAGCGTATGTTCTTTTGTGCAAAAGCAGCCGCAATGTGAAACCTCTGTAAAACCATCCCGTGTGTCTTCGAAAATGAAGCCCACATATTTCTTACTTTTTGAGCCTATAAGCATGTAGCCGCTTTTTCCCTTGTTTTCGCACGAAGAGCTTTCGCAAAAACCAGGCAATAATTCGAGCGTTGTGTCTCCCCCCTCCTTTAAGTCCTCAAAAACCTCACTGAGCCTGTTGACGAGCGTATCCTTTTTGCCACCGCTGCCCGCAGTCTGTTCTTGCCCAAGCACCTCAAGCATTGAAACATTCATCTCGCGGATGGCTTGCAATAAATAAGATTTTCGGGAGGTAAGAAATTGCATGAGTATTTGTTGTATGTTGGAATGAAGGAATAGTTGAAATTTTCAAGGCGGTCGGTGTTCATGGTTCCGATTTTGGTAATTCCAAAGTTCGTATCGATATTTCGCGTTATGACAAGTGGGGCGGCTTCGGGCAACGTGGCAGAGACCACTACAGAATTTTTTTTAGTGGCTTGGTTTATTGTTGTGAAAGCAACAGAATCCAGTTTTCGCAATTTCAATAAAACATAGTTGTGAATTACCAGAGGAAGCAAAATTGAATCTAACTAATCCCCTGTATAGTTTAAAACTGATATCAAATCCACAAACATCTCAAAATAATTGACCTGAATATCTATCTCGCTAACTGCTTTTGCAATGTTATAGCAAACAAAACCCATGAAAGCGATATTCTTCTTTTCCTCTGCGAGGTTATTCCAAAGATTTCGAAAATAATCAGAACAAACCATAACTTTTAGCTCATAGCGACGTTCAAGATTGCTTTCTTGAGTGTTGATTTCTGTGATAACGCTATCTAACTCTTGCGTAAACGCTTCAACCTGTATTCTACTGGAATTCTCATTTGATAAATCTTCTGAAATGATTCTTACGTCTTGGAAAAACTTATCGCAATTTTGCTTAGTAAACGAAGAAATCTGCGACAGTTTTGGGTCGAAGTGCCTCATTTTTTCAATTTCGAGACTGTCATTTAAAGCGGCTTCAAACTTTTCTGTTTCAAAATAAACGCCACAACGTGCTATTAATGGGTTGAGATACGAAGGGCATATTCTACAAGCAAAAGTGTAAAGATCAATTGCTGAACGGTAATTCTTTAGCTTGAAGTGACAAAAAGCCTGATTGTTCAAAACTCTTGCTTTTGTCGCATCGTAGTCATAACCGAAATCATTTGACAAGTCAATATTTCTTAATTTATCGAGATGGCAAATAGCCTTGCTGAAAAATTTAATCGCTGTCTGGAAGTTTTTCTTATAGAGGTAACATTCTCCGGTTGTCTGATTGTTTTCAAAAGTGTCAGAAAGATCTCTGGAGTGCTTAAGGTCAAGCAAAGCTTTATCATATTCCTCAAGTATTCGAAAACACAATCCTCGCTTGAAGTAGGGATACCAGTTTTCAGGATAAAGTTCAATCGCTTGCGAGAAATAAAAAATAGCTTGCGTTAGATTGCCGTTGTCAAATTCTTCGTCACCCTTTATCAAATAAAAAAACGCCTCCTTATTCCATGTCCTACCAAGCCGTTTAGCCAATGTTTCGAAATTCATTCGATTCCTATTAATAATTACTTTCCTTTGAAATATATTCCATCATGTTCGCCATGTTAGCGGAGCGCATCTCGAACTAAAATTGAACCATTTGTGAATTCATTTAAATATTTAACTTAGAAATCCTGGTCAATTTCAAAGCCATGCCTTTTCAAGGCTATTTTCGCACATTCTAAATCCTCAGCAACAATTACAACTGTCTCACCATCGAAATAAACCCCTTCGTCATTCAAAGTGCGGTAGTCAAAGTCTTCCGAAGTCCGAGCACTATTAACCTTTTTTAGAAAAACGCATTTTTTCCCAATGAGCTGAAATAAATAATCTGCCATCTGCTTATTGACTAAAAAATTCTAAATACATTTATTCGAAACTGTAGAACCTTTGCTTTTCGGCAACGTTGTCGAGTTGCAAAATTTTACGTTGAATAACTTCTTCCTTAATTGAAATTGATGATGGAAATTTTATTTCATTACTTATTATTTCATCAATTTTTGCTATATCTGATTCACGCCAATTCTTCAAATACTCGCCGCCCTCTTCTATATCCCATGTCTCGAGACAAACTTTTCTGTTTCTGTAAGCAAACGAGTACATCTTATGACGAAAGTGGAACATTTCGTTTTCGAAACGAGTCATAGCCGCCTTTTCACGTTCTTTATGCCGTTGCCTTTCCTCCGCATATTTTGCCTGTTTACTCATTAGGATACATAGTCCAATAAGCGCCAAAGAAACGATGAGAACGGTAGGGTTACCACTTGCGAAAGTCCCACCAATAATCATCAGGACAACCATCACACTTATATACCAGTCAAGAAATGTTTTCATTACAATTTAATCTATTGAACTTGATATTAATTCTTGAGGTTCATGAGATGTTTTAAAGAAACGCATCCCGAACACAATATGACACAAATTTACAATCTGATATCTACTCCTCCAACTCCTTCGGGATATTTCCAAAAAGTTCCTCCAGGTTTAGTGCAAATCCATCAAGCACTGTGCTTTTCATCAAGTCATCCTCACCCATCAGCTTAGAAGGCATGTACTTTCCATCTACAAGCGTGTACACCAAAAAACTATGATCTTGCGGTGAGACGATCCAATATTCGTTTACACCGGATTCTTCATAGACCTCGTACTTATTTTTGAGCTCTTTGCGATTGTTGGAAGGAGAAAGTACTTCAATAACAACGTCGGGTGCTCCGATGCAACCGCGTTTGTCAAGTTTTGCCGGATCGCAGACCACACAGATGTCGGGTTGTACCACGGTAATCACATCTTCGTCGCGTTTGGACTTTCGCGGCAGACGAACATCGAAAGGCGCAACAAATGCCTGACATGCCTTATTTCTTAAAAAACTCCACAAATGACCATGGAGATCGGAAACAAGCCGTTGATGAATGTGATTGGGCGCAGGACTCATCCTGAATACCTTTCCTTTGATAAGTTCCAACCGTTCTTCGATCGTCCATTTCAGGTAATCGGCATAGCTGTATTCACCGCCATAAGCAAAATCAGGTTCATTTGTTTGACTGACAGAAGTTTTATCGGCATTCATATTTCTAAATTACAATAAAAGCAAAAAAACGCCTCCCAAACCGGAAGGCGTTTCGAATAAAACTATGTTTGATTACTTAGAGTACAACTCTACAATCAGTTGCTCCTTGATATTTTCAGGAACACTTTCGCGCTCAGGATGAGCAATGTAAGTTCCTTTCATATCCTTTTCGCTCCAATCTACCCAGTTGATCTTAGGATTTCTACCACGAACCATGCTGGTTACTGCGGTATTGGCTTTGCTCTTGGGCTTCAGTTCGATCATATCGCCGGGCTTCAACTGATAAGAAGGTATGTTTACGATCTCACCATTCACCATGACGTGCTTATGCGATACGAGCTGGCGTGCAGCAGGACGTGTAGGAGCAATACCCATACGATAAACTGTATTGTCCAAACGTGCTTCAAGCAGTTTGATCAGGTTCTCACCGGTTGCACCTTTCAGACGAGACGCTTCAACATAAGTATTGCGGAATTGCTTTTCCAACACACCATAAGTGTATTTAGCCTTTTGCTTTTCCTTGAGCTGAATGGCGTATTCCGACTGTGATTTACGCTTCTTGGAGTTTCCGTGCATTCCCGGAGGGTTGCTGTTCTTTCCAAGATTTTTGCCTGAACCCAGGATGGGCTCGCCGAAAATTCGGCAGATTCTGTTTTTGGGGCCTGTATAACGTGCCATGAAATAAAATTTGCGATTTTATTTTCTAATAGCTTTTCCGTTTCATCAAAATCGCAAAACCGGAAGCGAAAAAGCTGTATGATATAGGAATCCGAAACGGACTAAACGCGGCGCTTTTTGGGAGGACGGCAACCGTTGTGCGGAAGTGGTGTGACATCTTTGATAGAGGTAACTTCCAGACCTATCTGCGACAGCGCCCGTATAGCACCTTCGCGGCCAGAACCTGGTCCTTTTACAAATACATCCACTTTTTTAAGCCCTGCATCAATAGCTACTTTTCCGCAATCTTGAGCCGCCATCTGTGCTGCGTAAGGAGTGTTCTTTTTCGAACCACGGAAGCCCATCTTACCGGCAGACGACCATGAAATAACCTGACCGCTCTTGTTGGTAAGCGAAATGATGATGTTGTTGAAAGCTGCATTGATGTGGGCGTCTCCATGTGGATCCACCTTCACGATACGCTTTTTTGCAGCGGATTTGCCGCCTTTACCGGCTTGTGCTTTTGCCATTTTTGTTTTAAATAAGGTAGTCTTTAAAAAAACTAGTAAAAAGTCGTAAGTATTCAGTCTAAAGAAACACTTTAATACAACCGCTTACTTACTTTTTACTATCGAAGCGCTCCTCCCTGCAACACCCACGCAGATCCGGCAGCGATTCTTAATAAGAGGTAAACCTTCCGGAAGTATCCCTACTCCGGAAATGCCGGCTTACTTCTTAGGTGCTTTCTTCTTCCCTGCAACGGTCTTACGCTTACCTTTCCGGGTACGGCTGTTAGTACGGGTGCGCTGTCCACGCAAAGGAAGACCTTTACGATGACGCAGACCGCGGTAACAAGCAATATCCATCAGGCGCTTAATATTCATTTGCACTTCAGAACGGAGCTGACCTTCAACTTTAAACTCGCCGGTGATGATATTACGGATAGCAGTCAGCTCATCATCATTCCACTCTGCAGCTTTCTTGTCATAATGAATACCCGCTTTGTCGAGAATGTACTGAGCAGTGCTGCGGCCTATACCGTAGATATAGGTGAGCGCAATTTCACCACGTTTGTTTTTTGGAAGATCAATACCAGCTATACGAGCCATATTGTTGATTATAAATTTTAAATGTTGAATATTGAATGGTACGTGCAAAATACCTGACGAAGCTGCACAAACCATACAAGGTTGTTTAGCCCTGACGTTGCTTGAACCGGGGATTTTTCTTGTTGATCACGTAAAGCTTTCCTTTGCGGCGCACAATCTTGCAATCTGCACTGCGCTTTTTTATTGCTGCTCTAACCTTCATGATAGTTTACTTGCTATTGTTAGTTAATTATTTGTACCTGTAAATAATACGGCCACGGCTCAAATCATAGGGGCTCATCTCTACGCCAACCTTATCGCCCGGCAGAATACGGATGTAGTTCATACGCATTTTACCAGAGATAGTTGCCAGTATCTCATGCCCGTTTTCGAGGCGGACACGAAACATCGCATTGGATAGAGCTTCGACGATTACACCATCTTGCTTGATTAAAGACTGTTTAGCCATATTAAAAAGGACTGCAAAGGTATCAGAAATTATTCAAAAATAAAAAGGCAAAAGCCAAAAATATTTTTGAGCTCTTGCCCGGATGAATTTGTGGCGCATCGCAGCCTGTTGTAGCTGCCTACCCTACCATTTCTGCGGCCTTGAGCGTAGTTGCCCAGGCGTACAGCGACGGATACTGCTCATCCACAAGATCGTGCGGCAGCAACACTGGTTCGTGCTTGGTGGTAATAAATACAGTATGCATAGCCATGCGCTTGCCAAATTCCATATCGGGCATCGCATTGCCTACCATCACGCTTTTCCTGAAGTCAATCATCGGAAAATCCTCACGAGCCTGCAGCGCCATACCAGTGTTGGGTTTGCGGTTCCTGTCGTCTTCATGTACAGAGGTAGCGGCATAGGCCTTGTCTATTCTGCCGCCCGCTGCCTCTACGGCCTGCACCATATTGGCACTGATCTCTTTCAGACTATCGAGCGACATGATACCGCGGCCTACTCCTCGCTGATTGGATACCACAACAATATGTCCAAAAACTTCGCTAAGCTGTTTGAGAGCCTCCAACGCTCCTTCGCAAAATTCAAATTCGTTCCAGTCCGTGATATAGGAACCCACATTTTCGACATTGATCACTCCATCGCGGTCTAAAAACAAAGTCCAGCTTCTGTCTATCGGTGCCTGTATAGTAAAGGTATTCATGGGTTGTGCTGTAAAAGATTTTTAAAATAACTGTTCCTCTGCAAGTTGACAAATGATATGTCCGATCAGAATATGCGTTTCCTGTATTCGTGGTGTATCCGTGCTGGGTACATTGATCAGAACGTTGCAAAGCTCTTTCATCTGTCCGCCTGTCTTACCCGTAAATCCTACAGTAATCATACCAATTTCGTTGGCCTGCTCCACCGCTTTGATGATGTTTACAGAATTGCCGGAGGTACTTAGGGCAATGAGCACATCACCTTTTCGGCCCATACCCTTTACGAGCCTGCTATACACTACGTCAAAACTATAGTCGTTGGCCACAGCGGTAAGATAGGAAGTGTTGACGTGCAGGGCCTCTGAGGGCAGGGGATCGCGGTCGGTATAAAAACGGCCGCTAAACTCGGCGGCGAGGTGCTGCGCATCGGCTGCGCTGCCACCATTACCACAAAACAACACCTTATGGCCATGCTTAAAGGCCTGAACCACAACTTCGGTTACCGTGGCAATTTTTTCCAGCAGTACTGTATCCTCAAGTAGCTGCTGCTTGGTACTGATCGACGCTTCTATGATCTGTCTTATGGTCATTGCTTCAAAAATACAACAGCGTGTATATTCAAATACACGCTGTTGTTATCAATAAACGGAATGTGGATATTTTATTCAGACGATCAAAAGCGCATCGCCATAACCGAAGAAACGATATTTTTCTTTGATAGCTGTCTGATAGGCTTCCATGGTAAGATCGTATCCCGCGAAGGCACAGGTCATGATCAGCAAGCTGGTCTTGGGCAAATGAAAGTTGGTGATAAGTGAGTTGGCAATCGAAAAGTCATAGGGCGGATGTATGAACAGGTTGGTCCATCCTTCAGCCGGTTTCAGTAAGCCCTGTGCGGTCACCGAGCTCTCCACAGCGCGCATGGTAGTGGTGCCAATGGAGCAGATTTGACGTTTCTCTGACTTGGCTTTGTTCACTATGGAAGATGCTACGTCGTCAATCTTGAAATACTCGGCATCCATCTTATGCTTCGAAAGGTCTTCAACCTCAATAGGTCTAAAGGTTCCTAAACCCGTGTGTAGCGTTACCTCAGCAAACTTTACGCCTACAATTTCAAGGCGTTTGATCAGTTCGCGGCTAAAGTGCAGCCCGGCGGTAGGGGCGGCTACAGCTCCCTCATACTTGGCATATACGGTTTGATAGCGCTCTTTATCTTCTTCTTCGGGCTTGCGTTTTATGTACTTGGGCAAGGGAGTCTCGCCGAGGGTTTCCAGCATTTGACGGAAGGCATTATCATCACCATCAAACAGGAATCGGATTGTACGGCCGCGGGAAGTTGTGTTATCAATTACTTCGGCTACCAGTTCATCATTATCACCAAAATAGAGCTTGTTGCCCACACGTATCTTTCTTGCAGGATCAACGATTACATCCCAAAGGCGATTGGGCTTGTTGAGCTCACGCAGCAGAAATACTTCAATCTTGGCACCGGTCTTCTCTTTTCGTCCATAGAGACGTGCCGGAAAAACCTTGGTATTGTTGACAATCATTACATCCTTATCGTCAAAAAAGCCAAGTACATCTTTAAAAACTTTGTGTTCAATTTTACCGGTGTCGCGGTGCACCACCATCAGGCGGCTTTCTTCCCTCGATTTTGCGGGATGCTGAGCAATAAGATTGAGTGGTAAGTCGAACTTGAATTGCGACAACTTCATATGTGCAGTAAAATTTAAAAGTGGGCAAAGTTAGCCAAAAATCCCGATGTCTGCGTGGCTATCTGTTTTCTGAGTTTTCACCTTCAGTATCCCCCGGCCATAATGGTGCCGGCCTTGTTCAATTCTCTTACATTTGAGCACTAAAAAATTGTACACATGCAAGTTTGGAACGATTATCTTTCGCAGAACAAGCAACGTTTTCTCGATGAATTACTTGACCTTCTGAGGATTCCCTCCATTAGTGCCGACAGCCAGTATAAGGCCGATGTGGCCCGTTGTGCTGATGCCGTAAAGGAAAATCTGCTCAAAGCGGGCTGCGATAAAGCGGAAATTTGTCCTACGGATGGGCACCCCATTGTCTATGCCGAAAAAATGGTGGACCCCACAGCGCCTACGGTTTTGGTGTATGGCCATTACGATGTGCAGCCTGCCGACCCGCTCGATCTCTGGCATAGCGGCCCTTTCGAGCCCGTAATTAAAGACGGAAAGATCTATGCCCGCGGAGCCTGTGATGATAAAGGGCAAATGTTTATGCATGTGAAAGCTCTGGACGTGATGAATGCAACCGGCACGCTGGCCTGCAATGTAAAATTCATGATCGAGGGTGAAGAAGAGGTTGGTTCTTCTAACCTGGGAAAATTTTTGGCAGCCAACAAAGAAAAACTCAGTGCCGACATCGTATTGGTTTCCGATACCTCAATGATCAGCATGGAACATCCTTCTATCGAGACGGGTCTGCGCGGACTTGCCTATATGGAGGTGGAGGTTACAGGCCCTAACCGAGACTTACACAGCGGTGTATATGGCGGTGCTGTACACAATCCTATCAACGCACTCTGCAAAATGATTGCCTCCTGCCACGATGAGAATAACCACATCACCATCCCCGGCTTTTACGACAAGGTGCAAACGCTTTCAGAGGGAGAGCGCAAAGCATTGAACGATGCACCCTTCGACATTGAAGAATACAAGAAAGATCTGGATGTAAATGATGTGTGGGGCGAAAAAGGATATACTACGCTGGAACGTACCGGCATACGTCCTACGCTGGATGTAAATGGCATCTGGGGCGGATACACAGGTGAAGGCGCCAAAACGGTACTGCCATCCAAAGCCTACGCAAAGATCTCTATGCGCCTGGTACCCCATCAGAACTCCGACGAAATTGCCGCTATGTTCCAAAAACATTTTGAAGCCATAGCACCTGGTTCTGTGAAGGTAAAAGTGACGGCACATCACGGTGGGGAACCGGTGGTGACGCCTACCGACAGCATTGCTTACAAAGCTGCTTCCGAAGCTATAAGAACTGCTTTTGGAAAAGATCCCATCCCTACCCGCGGCGGCGGCTCCATACCGATCATTGCGCTCTTCGAAAACATATTGGGTCTCAAAACGGTACTGATGGGCTTTGGGCTCGACAATGACAATATTCACTCCCCCAATGAGAAATACGATCTGGCCAATTATTATAAAGGCATCGAAACCATTCCTTATTTCCACAAGTACTTTGCAGAAATGTGCAAAATATAATAAGACAGATTTCTCTGCATGAGCCGGCATCCTTAATGGTGCCGGTTTTTTTGGGGGGAATGCCTGACGAGCCCCTCCAAAGGATGCAGAAAAAAAGCCGCTCCGAATAGTCGAAGCGGCCAGATCTGTCTTAGGTTGAATTTCTATTTTCCACCAAACATATAACCGAGGGTAACGAAGAAGTTGTAATTCTTCTGCATAAAGCCGTCGTTAGCGGGTGTGTTCTGCGGATTAGGCAACAAACCGTTGCTTTCTTTGGGCACCGTGTTTTGAAACCCTAACTGGCTACCCACTTTTACGAAAGCACCCATCGGGAACTGATAACCTACGAATGCCTGTGCACCCCAGTCAAAACCTTTGACCACATCGTCGGCTTCGTTGCCGACACTCAGACGCTGTGCTCCTTTGTCTTCTGTCTCGATGACACCGCCACCGTTCTCCTGTACGGCCTCAGTTTTGGTGTACCACTTGTTCTGTGCATTCACCATATAGGCCACATAGGGACCGGCGCCGATTAAAAAACGTCCGCTGCCTTCCATTCCTGTCTTGTACACGATGTTTACCGGCAATTCAATATAGTGGAACGTGAGCTTATCGTTCTTTTCCACCACTATGGGGCCGTTGTTGTACTCCCAGTCAAATTCGCCGCCCTTCATACTATATCGTAGGGCAGGTGCCACTGAGAAATGATCGCTCAGACCAATATCGCTAACCAAACCCGCGTGGAAGCCAAACTTCGTCATGTTCTTGTTGGTAGGGCCGGTATAATGATCTGCGAGGTTATTAATGTTCAAACCGCCTTCTACACCAAGCTTTACCTGTGCCGTCGCGGCAGTTGTTGCCATCATGGCCGCTGCTAATACTACATACACCTTTTTCATTGTTTAATCATCTTTTGGTTCGGGTAGTAGTAAAAAAAGGATGTGCCACTTGGCGGCTTTATTGCTCAAACGATGTCCTTTTAACAATTCTTTTGTAGCGCAGCTTTTTTCGAGAAATATATAAGCACCTGGGTATGAAAAGCTCAGTTCCGCCACCCGCATCAGGCCGGGGCCATTGCTGTAGCAGCAATAAAGGCGCTACTCCAGGCATGTTGGAAATTGAATCCCCCGGTAATGCCGTCAACATCGGTCATTTCTCCCGCAAAGTAAAGCCCGGGCACTAGCCGGCTTTCCATGGTAGATGGGTTGAACTCAGAGCGTTTCACCCCACCGCAGGACACAAATTCTTCCTTGAATGTGGTCTTTCCCCGCACCGGCAGCGCAAAATGCAGCAGAGCATGGATCAGCTTGTTTTGAGGCTGGCTTCCTAATTCACCCCAGCGTATGGTCTCTCCGATTCCGCAATAGGATAGCAGATATTCCCAGAGCCTCCGGGGTAGTCCGAAGGGATTACGCTGAAAAAGTAAGTTCTTGCCTTGTACGCTGCGGATTGTAGCCATGGCGGCTTTTAATTGCTCATCGGTTTTGTCGGGGAGCCAGCTTACCAAAGCCTGAAACTGATACCCCATGTCGTGCAATATCCGCGCACCCCATGCCGACGCACGCAGCGCCACCGGGCCGCTGATACCCCAGTGTGTGATCAGCAAGGGACCTCGTTCGGATATTTTCGTACCCGCAATCTTTACCTGCGCATCCTGTACGGACACGCCCATGAGTTTCGTAAGCGAATGTTCCGGTATATTGAACGTGAAAAGTGAAGGAACCGAAGGCATAACCTCGTGTCCGGTGGAACGCAAAAAATCGAAATGGCCCGCCGCATTAGACCCGCCACAGGCCAGCAACAACTTGTCTGCCCGCGCAGAACTGCCGTCGCGAAAGCTCAAATGAAACACTCCATCGGAATATTCAATATCCGCCAGTGCTTTGTGATATCGAATGCTTACCCCTCTTCTTGTCATCTCCTGCTCAAGGCAGTCAATAATAGTTTGAGAAGAATGGGTGGAGGGAAACATACGACCATCGGCTTCGCCCACTAAGGTGACACCCCGATCCGCAAACCAGGCAATGGTGTCGGCTGGTCCGAAATGATGCAGCGTTTTCTTGAGTAGCTGTTTACCGCGCGGGTATCTCTCTGCAAAAGCCACTCTATCGAAGAGCTGATGGGTGACATTACATCTTCCGCCGCCGGATACCTTTACCTTTTGCAGCGACTTTCCGGTTTTCTCATAAATTGTAACCTTACGACCTGCTGCAACCGGAATGTTGGCTGCGGCAAAACAACCGGCTGCACCGGCACCTATGATGGCTATTTCCTCTTGTTCTGGCATTTCCCTATACGATTCTAAAAAACTATTGCAGGCCTGCGAACAAACGATCAAGCTTCTCGCGATTGATAATCTTTTGCTTTTGCTGACCCTCGGCCACAATACGCTGATCTACCCGCGCCACATAGTCGGTGACCACCTCATTTCCATTGACGCCGGTTAAAGTTGCCGTGAAGACAACCTCCTGACCAATGAGGGCCGGCGACACATGCCTGACGGTAATGCTCGTTCCGATTCCTTCCTCGTGCGACTCTTTCATGTCCAGTACAAAAAGCCTCCCGCTCCATTCCGCATCGCGTGCCAGGGCAAAGGTCGAGTAAACGGCATGTACCTCGCCACTTTCAAAACGAGCCGTGTCGGCAGCGGTAACACGGTGCGAAAAAGTTTTTCTTTCGCCAATTTCAAAAGGATGAATCATGACGGCAAAATAAAACAAAGCGGAAGACTACTTTAATAAGTCTTTACATCCAAATGCAGTAATTTTGCCTTTGCGCATGAAAAAATTCCTGGTTGTTCCAATATTGGTCATTTATCTGCTGGCAGTCAGCGGATTGATGATTCATTGGCACTACTGTGGCGACAAACTGGAATCCTGGAGTTTATTTTCGGAAAACAACGGTTGCGACGATGGTGGCTGTGATCAAGAACAGGAAGGCCCGGACGACTGCTGTAAGGACAAGGTTGTACGCTCGCAGGCCGGTCAGGAACAGCATTATTCCCAGGCCATACTCCTAAAAGCGTTTTCGGTTTTTGATGCACTCATTTCGCCGTTACATGGCTTTGCGCCCACCGTTCGCTTATCAATAGTACCACTTTCCACTGCCGAACCCCGAGGTGGTGCGCCACCCGGCCTTTGGCAGGAATTGCCCTTGTACCGTTTGTATGCACGTTTCACTTATTATGGTTAAGGAACCTTCGAAATTTTTTGTCGAAGCAGATTCCCTTTTTCTTCACCCATAATACAATAAAATGAAACGTAACCTTCGTATTTTATTCATACTCCTTTTTAGCTGCATATACAGCGCTTCGCATGCACAAAATGCCGTAGTCACAGACTCCATAAAAGTGGATGGCAACTGCGATATGTGCAAGAAAAGAATTGAAGATGCAGCTTATACCAAAGGCGTAAAACGCGCCGACTGGAATAAGCAGACACACATGCTGGTGGTGGTTTATAAGCCCGCTAAAACCGACATGAAAAAAGTGGCGGCACAGGTGGCAAAAGCCGGCCACAGTTCCGAAAAAGCAGAAGCAACCCGTGAAGACTATGAACGTCTGCCCGATTGCTGCCATTATAAAACCAATACCTGCGAACACTAAACCACCCGCACAATGAAACAGACTTTTCACCTGCTGGCGGGTAGCATTTTGCTATGCGCGGGCGCCGCCACGGCACAAACAAAAGACAGTACCGATACAAAAAAGCTTGATGAGGTAATTATCCGTACCCACCAGCAAAGCACTAAAATCAATATGCTGGACCCGATAAGATCAGACAAGATCGGCTCAGCGGAATTACTTCGTGCAGCCTGTTGCAACCTGAGCGAAAGTTTCGAAACCACTCCTTCTGTAGATGTAGCCTACACCGATGCCGTCACCGGCTATAAGCAAATCCAAATGCTCGGACTCACCGGCCCCTATACTTTGATCACCCGTGAAAACATACCAGACACAAGAGGGCTCGCCGCCATCACCGGTCTCACCTATACACCGGGCACATGGATAGAGGGCATGCAGCTAAGCAAAGGCACTGGTAGCGTAGTGAACGGCTATGAAAGCGTGGCCGGCCAGATCAATGTAGAATGGAGAAAACCCTTTGAGGAAAAAGCCGAAAAGTGGAATCTTAACCTGTACCAGAACACACAGGGCCGGACGGAGGCAAACCTGATCCGTAATGTGCGGATCAACAAAAGCCTTTCTACCAATGTGTTTCTCCACGCCAAATCCCAATGGTTGAAGACCGACCAGAATCACGATGGCTTCCTTGATCAACCGCTCGACAAACAGATTATCGCCGCCAACCGCTGGTTCTGGTTTGGTCCCCGCGGCTGGGAAATTCAGGCGGGAGCCAAAGCTATTGCCGTAGAAAATATTGGCGGACAATGGGATTTTGAAAAGGGCGAGCCACAGGCTACAGGCCATCCCTGGGGTTTTCAACTGAACACGCATCGCTACGAAGGCTGGGCCAAGATCGGACACGTGTTTCATCATCCGGCAAAAAGCATGGGCCTTCAGCTTTCCTATATACATCATCAGCAAGACGCCGAGTATGGAGCCCGGCGATATGAGGGACTGCAAAACTCGGTGTATGCCAACCTGATCTTTCAGTCGTTCTTCGGCACTACAAATCATGTGATCAAAACCGGAGCTAGCCTGTTGCTCGACCACTATGATGAAAGTTTTGCCGGCGCGCGTTATTCAAGGTCAGAAAATGTTCCCGGTGTGTTTGCCGAATATGCCTGGAATACAAAAAAGTTCAACCTTGTAGCCGGCCTGAGGGGCGACTACAATAGTTTGTTTGGAGGCTTTGTCACCCCACGACTCCATTTGCGGTATGCGCCCTTAGACCGGACCGTGCTCAGGGCATCGGTGGGCAGGGCCCAGAGAACAGCGAATATTTTTGCTGAGAACATGGGCTTTATGGCCAGTAACAGAAACTTTGTCATCGGTTCGGGCGATCTTCAGCAAAAAGCTTATGGGCTTGATCCGGAAGTAGCCTGGAATTTTGGCCTGAGCCTCACCCAGAAATTCCGGCTGGACTACCGCGATGGTGCGCTGAGCGTGGACTATTACTACACCAATTTTCAAAACCAGATCGTAGTGGATTTTGAACGTCCGGAGGCGGTAAAATTCTACAACCTTTCGGGAAGGTCTTACGCCAGCAGTCTGCAGTTTCAGGCGGACTATGAGCTGGTGCACAAGCTCGACCTGCGTTTGGCCTATCGCTGGTACCACGTCTCCACCACTTACGACGGAGTGCTGAAAGAGAGACCGTTGGTAGCCGCGCACCGTGCCTTTGCCAATATAGGATATGCCACCCGCAACAAATGGAAGCTCGATTATACCGTTCAGTGGATGGGCAGTAAACGGATTCCGGCTACTTATCACAGTTTGGGTAACGAAAGCACTTCGCCATCTTTTGTAGTGATGAACCTCCAGGTCACCAAAAGTTTTGACGAACGCTTCGACTGGTATTTGGGGGCAGAAAACCTGACAAACTACATGATGCATGAGCCGGTGATCGGCGCTCAGCATCCTTACGAAACGGGGTTTGACGCATCACTGATCTGGGGACCGGTAATGGGCAGAAACGTCTATACCGGCATCCGCTGGAAACTCTTTTGATGTGCTAAGTCAGGTTTTACGCGGCTTCTTTTTAGCGGCAGGAAACAGAACGTTGTTGAGGATAAGCCTGTATCCCGGAGAGGAAGGATGCAGCGAAAGGTCTGTGGGCGGATCGCCGATAAGGTGCTGATAATCTTCGGGATCGTGGCCACCGTAAAAAGTCCAGGTACCCTTGCCATATTCGCCGTGAATGTAGCGGGCTTCGTTTACCGGCTTGTATTCTCCCATCACAAGTACGCTGGTTTTCAGTGTTTCTTTGCGAAAAGCTGTAGTAAGGCCCATAAATCCCTTGATGGTAGTGGTGTGGTTCTGACAAAGCATGGTGGGCACAGGATCGAACTTGGCGGAGAAGGTAAATAAGGTAAAGTAGTCAGCCTCCATGGGCACCTTACCGTTACGAAACTGCGTATTGTCAATAGAAGAAAATTCGCCGTCGTATGGATTTCTTGAAACCGTATAATCCTTAAAGGCGAACCCCTGGGTGAAATCCAGTTTCTGCTGCGCCGCAGGATCGGCGGGATCGCCATCATAGGGCACATCGCAAATGTCTGTATTTTCAGCGTCCAGCGCTATGTCGTAACTATCAGTGGCGGAGCACATGGCGAACATGTATCCACCGCCGGCCACAAATTCACGAATCTTCTTTGCCACGGCCAGTTTTAGCTCCGATACTTTTTTAAATCCATGCTTTGCTGCAAGCCCTTCCTGTGTGCGCACATCTTCCTGATACCAGCTTGTGTTGCGGTACATCAGGAACTTGCTATACTGCCCGGTAAAATCCTCGTGATGAAGATGGAGCCAGTCGTATTCCGCCAGTTTGTTGTCCAATACCTCGTCATCATACACTTTATCATAGGGTATCTCGGCGTAGGTCAACACCATGGTTACCGCATCGTCCCAGGGTAGTTTATTGCCTGGCGTATACACCGCAATTTTGGGTGGTTTCTCGAGTTTAATTACATCGCCGTTATAATCCGGATCAGCAATCTCCTGCACAATGCCTGCATACTGAGCATCCGTTATCACCTCGTAATCAACGCCGCGCAGTTTGCAGAGACGCTCCACAGCTTCTACCTGATCCATAGCAAAGCTGCCCCCTTTATAATTAAGCAGCCAGTCGGCTTCTATACCCATTTTCAAGGCCGCGTAGGTTACCCCATACGCTTTCAGGTGTGCTCTTTGCTCATCGGCGTTCATGGGGATAAAAATCTTTGCGCCATAACCTGCGATGCTGCCCGAAAAAAGAAAAATGATCAGTAAAAAGGCCGGAATTCTCATGTGCATAACTCGTACACCAACTAAGGTACGGCAATAGCCCACTGTATAAAGCAGGTCAGCAGCTTTTTTAACAGTGTGCCTACGACATCAGCTTTTTGCGTGCTTCGTATTTTGTACGGTAATCACCAATGTTAAACGACCAGCGGATCATATGCACGGTCAGTTTCACCAAAGCATTGAGCACAAGCGCTACAATCAATGCCGCTCCCAGAGATTTGAGTACGAGGATTAAAAATTCGTCGGCATTACCGTTCGACAAAAAATAGAGCGTTGCTATCGCCCCGGCGACAATAAAATAAATCCAGAACGTGACCTTATAGAACATCCATTTGGAATTTGCCTTAAATATATAAAGGTCTGCCTTTTCTAGTTAATATGCCCGGTTAGTTTTCCATTAGGTTTGTTTTACCGAAGCAGCATAAAAGAACCTGACTGACTTTCCTCTTTTTCGGTAAAGCATTTTGCCTGCATCAGATAATAGTAGGTACCGATATCCTGGGGTTGCTTTTCATAGAATCCGTCCCAGCCTTCGCCGGGTATGAAAGAGTGAAAGACTCGTGTGCCCCACCGGTTGTATATGCTTAATTCATAGTTGCGCATGTTGCCATAAAGCACGGGGCGCCAAGTATCGTTTCTTCCGTCGCTGTTTGGGGTAAAGGCCGAAGGAAAGGAAAACGTACAGCAACGCTCCACGCTGTGAAAGGTAATATTAGCCGTATCGCGGCAACCTGTCTGATTGGTGCCAATGGCCACCAGCGTTGTAGGGTTTATAATTCGAGTGTAAGGGGTGCCATCCGGCTCGAAGGAGATCTGGTCTTCCGGTAGCCATGCGATCTGGTCGGCGCCCGAGGCGCGCAGAAATACCTGTTCGCCGATGCACACAATGCCGGTATCGAAAAAAATACGGATATCGGGCTTGGGCCGTACGCGTATTTCCACCCTTTGTCTTCCCGACTCACAAACATCATATTGCTGCGACACATACCATACCTGTGGATGAAACACCGAGGTGTTCACGAGCGGGGCGTCCGGTAAGGCATTTCCGTTTTCGTCGAACCAATGGGCCACCGCGCCCGGGTAGGTAATAACCTCTATAGGCTGCGTATCGGCGTTGAAGCAAAAAACACTGTCGGATACGTAGGGCAGCAAGGGAAATGTTCCGCTATCTGCAATGCTGAAGGGATAGGTAAGGGCGCAACCGAGGTAGGGTGAGGAAAGAGTCAGCACATAATCTCCTGCGCGCAAACTATCTACCCATTGACCGCTGGTGTCTTCGAAGGATCTGATGATATTTCCGTTTTGCGAAATACTGACCTGTCTGGGAAGTACACCGTCGGCAAATGAAAACTGCATGACCGCCGGATGATAGCAATCGGTAGGCAAGATTAGCTTACGATCGGCGCTATAGGGTTCTACAATACGCAGGGTGTACCCAACAGTTTGGGAAACATTAAGCGGACAATGACGATCCGTGAGTGTGAGAAAGAAATTGTAGTTGCCCGGCGAAAGCGTGGCGGTATTGAACGACACCTGCACCGACACATGCTCCGACCCATTGTCGGCTATAGTCACACCGTTGGAAATACCCCGCACCGTCACGTCAACGCTGTCTCCATCCGGGTCAGTAACATCAAGGTCGAAAGTAACTAATGGCGTACCCTTGCAAATGTTAAGGATATTGCCTTCGGGCGCCCAAATGCCTCCCGATGTCGAGTTGAGTGTGAGCGAAGCTTCCGCGGGCCGGTTCATGCAATCGCCGAGTACAATAAAGCTCATTTCGCGCATGACAGAACCTACCGGCTGCCCCCCGCGGTATTCTGTCACCTTATTGACGACAAGGCTTCGCTGCACCGATGAAGGCGTAAAACTCATCTGGCCATTGGTGGAATTGAACAAAAAAGGACCGCTAACGTCTAAAGGATGTGTTGCCGAATAGCCCGGTAAATAGTTAGCCGGCGACCCGCTGCCATCTAAAGCAGAGGTCAGTTCAAAGTTCAGAGAATCACCATCAACATCAATCACGCCCTGATTGAACTCCTGAGCATTATTGATACAATAGAAAGGAGTGGGAAGCGTCGTAAACGTAGGCGACGAATTATTCAGTGAATTATCTAAAGTAGCCACAAGGTAGAGCAGGCTCGATGCCGAACCCAAAACAATGTTCGTGATGCTGGCGGTTCGTCCTGCCGATGAACTGCCCGTACTTGAGGTACCTGCAAAGATGAATTTGTACTCATCTTGTCCGGGTAGGGTAACGACGCCGCTGTACACAAACTGCGTGACGCCGGGTATCAGGCTCGTCAGGCTTTTGCATTGCGTACTATCCTGGTAGGCGGAGCAGACTGGAGTAATTTCTTTCAAAACATTGGGCGAATTATTAAGCTGCAGGCTGATGTCCTGAAGAAAGACCCCACCCTTTTCTATTCTGATAATCGGTGAAAAACTGTACAGACCGGGGAATGCGCTCCCCTGACAATCGCCATACAAGCCCATCGTTATCTCATAGTCGTTTCCCGAAAGGTGCTTGTAATAGAGGTCGCCGCCATAGATATGAGACGCGCGAAGACCAAACGGTACGCTGAGTAACAAAAGGATGACAGATGTTAGGGTCTTCATACTAAACAATAACGCTTAAGAACACAAAGATGCGACAACTTGCCATACACATGTCATGTAATTGCCACAGCTATAGCCGTTGAGCAGACGAACCTGCAGTTTACAACGATAAGACAAGGGCCGCGATCACAAAACTGTTAGATGTATGTTAAGCCTCAAATCCACCAAAGTTCTGAGGTTTTTGCCCTTACCTTTGCAGCCTTCACCAACCGGCCGGCATTCAGTCACAATAGCTTATGAGCGCAAAGCACGTTTTCATTCTACTATTCATTTGCAGTATAGGTCTTCTCGGCTGTCCTTATGAATCGCAGGTTCCCATATCCGCACCCTACCTTTCTATAGATAATAAGATGCTGGGAAGCTGGCAAAGCAAGGACGAGGTTTATAACTCCTACTATGTGTCCCGGCTTTCGGAAACCGAATACAAAATCATTCAAAAGAATATCAGTAATACATCGGCCTATAAGGGCTATTTCTCAGAAATCCGAGGAAACATGTTCATGAATCTTTACTCAGATAGTTCACGCACATGGTATCTCTACAAAATAAAAATTGACCCCGATGGCAACCGGTTTACGCTGTTTCCCTTTGCCGAAAACCTGCCGGAACATTTTGCCAGCACTGAAGGACTGCGCAGCTACGTAGAGAAAAACATGAACTTCCAGAGTTTTTATAATGAAAAGGATATTTTGGACTTCCAACGCATAGAAGGTAGTAAGCCTACAGCCTCAAACTGAACCCAAAGGCACAAGTAAAAAGCAGAGCGGTTTGCTCTGCTTTTTTTGTTTTGTTTTGATTGGAATATGGTAGGTAAGATCAGAATTTCTAAAGTGGTAAAGACAAAGCGGTAAAGAATTACCGCTTCTTTTTTGAAATCGGATTTCCTTCTGACTATAAATCCTCTTTCTGACTAAAAACTATGTAAAGAACGGCCCCTTACCCTTTGACGCAACAATATTATATAATTATTCGTGATTACCAAGCAATTGAAGTTATTTTTTCCTCCCCAAAATCTCCCATGTCAGGGTTGAGACATCGTAAAAGTGATCGTAAAGCTGAAATTGGAGGGCGATGCCGTATAGCCAACTGGCTTCATCACAAGGTCGTAAACATAGTGACGGTATTGGTTGGCGCTATGCTTTTGCTGAGTAAAAAGCAACTGATCTGTGCCTGTAAGGTAAATGATGTTTTGACTGGAAACGGCATAACCTGGCGCTGTACTGGAGACAAATTGAAGGCCAAGAATATTGGCTGAGGCCAAAGAGTAAGGAATATTGGCGTAAGAAACTTTTGCACTCACTGAAGCACTGCTTTTTCTGGATTTCACATCGATCGTCAGTGCATTATTGATTGTCTTGGTTTGCTCGAGATCGTCGGCAGTCTGTATATCAAAGGACAGAATGGTGTTGGCAGCCACCGTCAGATTGCTGCTGTTGTCCTGCGCCTGCACAACCACCGGCACTGCGAAAAAAATGGCTGCCACTACTAATTTTCTCATGAACGATACGCGCATAAAACTATTAAGAATAGGCGCTGCAAACAAGCACTCCTTCGGGAGTTATATCACTTCCTCGCTACCCTCGAGATACGTTCGCTTATTGTCTTTAAAAAACAGCAGACCCAGCATCATGAGCACCGAACTTACCACCACAACGAAAAAAAGAATTCCTTCGTTGAAGCCACCAATGCTATGGCTGGCAGGGATGCTATAAAAAAGCAGGATGGTCACGAGGCCGCGGGGCATCAGAAATAGTTCGGGAAAGAGGTTTGATTTCAGGATCATCCGAAGGTAGAAATACCGTACGCACAGCAGAATAAGAATGATCAGAGAACCTATCTTCCACACATCGGGCAAAATGAGCACTTCAAGATTAATGGTGAGCCCGAACAGGATAAAAAAGAAGGTCCGGATCAGAAAAGATGTTTCGGCGGTGACTGATTTCATCGTTTCCACAAGAGCATAATCGCCCGCTGCACCCACCCAATGCCGGAGGCGGCCCCGTATCACCAGCGATGCGTTGTTGATAACGAGCCCGAAAACCATTACGATAAGCAAGGCCGGAAGATGGATCATTTCACCCAGGGCATAGAGCAGCGACAATACGGCAAAAACAAGAAAGAACTTAATGCGGATCGTGATCTTACTCAGCAGATAGATCAGTAACAAACTTGCAACAACAGAACCCACGATCGCAAGACCAATGCCCCCTCCGAACCGGAATGCGGAACCCATGCTTGCCCCTTCGTCCGATGCCATATAGTTGAACACCAGAATGCCGAAGATGTCTGAAAAGGAAGATTCGTAAATAATAAACTCCCGCTTCTCTTCGGGCAGATGGCTGGTACTCGGTATCACAATCGCGCTACTGATAATGCTCAGGGGCACGGCATAAATAAAAGCATTCGAAAAATCCACGTTGAGCCATTGCATCACCAGAATAGCAATGCCTAAGGCGGAGGCTAAGGAAATGATAAGGCCGGAGGCAAAGGAGTCGCCGATGAGCTTTAGCTTTTTGCGGCTCAGGTTCAGGTCCATTGCTGCTTCCAGCACAATCATGATCAGCCCTGCAGTACCCAGCACTTTCACCAATTTACTGACGTCGGGCTGCGCAACGCCATACCAGGCGGTGGCATACTTTATACCCACGCCAGTGGCGATCAGCAGCAGTACCGAAGGTATGCTGGTAGCTTTGCTCACCAGATTAAACAGATAGCTAATGATGACCGTACTGCTCAGCAGCACTAGAATAATGCTTTCGTGCATAGTGCGTCCCTTAGGGGCAAGCTACTAATTTCTTTGCTTTATGTCTATGCGAAAAGTGGTACCTGCTCCTTTTACAGTTGTTACCGAAATATTGCCGTTGTGGAGTTTGATAATATTATTAGCCAGGGGCAAGCCCAGACCGGTGCCTTGTATCGTTGTGTTTACATTGATGCTCCGGTAAAAAGGCTGGAAAATATAAGGCATGTCTGCGTCCTCAATGCCGGGTCCGTAGTCCTGCACCATTATCCGGATCATATCTTCCACAAAAGTGAGCTTTACAATACAGGCATGATCCGGAGCATACTTGCAGGCATTGTGAACAATGTTGTGAAAAGCGCAAAACAGAAGGGCTTCGTTTCCATAAACCTTCATATGCTCTTCATCTTCCGGAAATTCTTCAAACACAAGTTTCACCTTGTAGGAGTTGTTGATCTTTCTCATGTCCGCAGGCAGTTGCATCAGAAGGTCGTCAATACGGAAGGCATGTAGTTCCAGTCCATTCTGCGACCCACTGATCTTCGCCAGATCGAGCAGACTTTTCACGAGCACATCCAGCCGGGATACATCTTCATATACAGAATCCACCAGTTGCTCATATGCTTCTTTAGATCTGCTTTTTTGCTTGGCTACTTCAAGCTGGCTCAAAATAACAGCAAGCGGCGTCGATAGCTCATGCGAGGCATTATCAATAAATCGGCTCTGCGTCTCAAATGAATGCTGCAGGCGCTCCAGCAAACCATTGATCGTCTCTGCAAGATGCTCCAGTTCGTCTCTATTCTTACCAACATCAAGGCGCAGGGAAAGATCGCGGGAAGTGATGTGATTTACCTTGGTGGAAATGCGGCTGATAGATGTGACGAGTTGAAGAGAAAAAAAATAACCCACCACCATCACCAGGGCTACGCTGACAAAAAACGAAAGAACAAGAATAAACCGTAATTTTTCCAGCCATGTAATCCGATCATCGTCGAACGCGGCGATCAGCACCACATTTTTTCCCACTTTAAATGCCAATGCATCTCGCTGTCCGAGGTTAAAATACAACTCTCCTGTGGCCGCCACCTTTCTTATCCGTTCCGGCGAAATATGCACCGGTTCGGCGCCTTCGTCGTTGTTGGCATACCATGGGTTTCCCAGGCTGTCGTAAAAGCTGATGCTACGCTCCCTTAGCGCTGCAGACGGATACTGTGCCAGTTTACGTAAAAGTTTTACATCTACCTTTTCGGTACTCAGCAACTGATAGGTAGCAATGCCACGGGCACGCAGGCGCTCTCTAAACTGCGCTTCACGATCTTGCGCAGAGAGAAAATAAACCGAAACGCACAGCAACAGAAAAATGGTAGCCACCGTGACGGTATATATCGGTGTAATTTTATAACGTATCTGCATAGGCTATTCGTCAGCTTTCAGCATATAGCCCATCCCCGACTTCGTATGAATAAGTTTCGGAGTGAAATCCCGGTCGATTTTTCTACGCAGATAGTTAATGTACACTTCAATGACATTCGTCTGTGGGTCGAAGTCAATTTCCCACACATTGAGTGCTATCTCCTCTTTCGACACTACTTTGTTTTTATTGCGAAGCAGATACTCCAGCAGCAAAAACTCCTTTGCCGTCAGCGGGATGTTTTTCCCATCGCGGGTAGCCTCTTTGCTTTCCAGGTTTAGTTCCAGGTTGGAAACGGTGATTTTTTTGTCTTCCTGAAGGGTGTGGGTCATGTCGGCCCGACGCAGCAATGCATTGATGCGCGCCAAAAGCTCTTTAAACTCAAAAGGCTTCACGAGATAGTCGTCGGCGCCCAGGTCAAAGCCCTTCAGTTTATGATCGGTCTGATTGAGTGCGGTGATGATGATGATAGGAACATATTTATTCTTGAAACGGAAAAACTTGATAAGGTCGTAACCACTAATAAAGGGCAGGTTGAGATCAATGATCGCCAGGTCGTACTCCGTAGCATAAAACATATCCTTTCCTTCCTGGCCTGTTGCCGCTATGGCCGCCTCAAAGCCTGCCTCAAACAGGCCTTGTTGAATAGAACCGGCCAGTTTAGCCTCGTCTTCAATAAGTAAGATTTTTTGACTCATGATGAATGTGATTATTCGGGACTTTAAAACAGTGAATGCCCTTTCGGTGATGCTATAAAGTTCTTAAAAAAATCATGGGCCAGAGCATCTATTAGAGAAATATTAAGTGACGGTTATAATGCAGTTAGATTTCCTTTCCGGCTCAGTTTAGAGCCCTCTATCGGGCTAAATTAGAAGTCTTCGAAATGCATCCTTTTTGGCAGAAGGACCATCTACGAATTTAAAATCTCACAAAGGGGTCAGCCGAAAACCTATTCAGAGTAGGCAAAAACTTTACAGCATGAAAAAATTCTTTACTGTTTTTTCAGTGGCTGTGTCATTGGCCTTAGTGCATGCCAATTCCAATGCGCAGACGTACACATTTACGCCTGGCGGAGCATCGGGACGCTTTGGGCCGACACAGTCGCAAATCAACACGGCATACAACGCCACCAACCTGTCGGGTCAGGTCATGGTGTCGGGGGGTGTGCAGCAATGGATCATTCCGCAGTCGGGGTGGTACACCATCACGGCGGCCGGCGCGCAGGGCGGTTCTGCGGGCAGCCACCCTGGCGGTCTTGGAGCCAGTTTGCAAGGCGACTTTTTTCTTGCAGCCGGAGACACGCTCAACATTTTAGTAGGCCAGACCGGCGAAACCAGCAGTTACAACACCGGCGGCGGTGGCGGTAGCTTTGTATGGATCAGCGGTCAGACCACGGAGCCCCTGATGGCAGCCGGTGGCGGCGGCGGCGGCGGTTATGGTGCTGATGGTATCGGTGCAGATACGGCAGCATCCGGTACGGCGGGCACCGGCAGCGCGGGTGTACCAGGATCGGGCGGAAACGGTGCTAACCCAGGCGGCGGCGGCTGGAAATCGGTAGGTACTGACTTTACCGGCAACAGCGGATGCGGTGTAAAATGTACGGGTAATCTTCCCGGCGTTTCGGTAGGTGGTGCAACACCGTTTACCACTATTGTGTACCACGGCTGTGCAGGCGCTCCCAATACCGGCGACGGCGGCTTTGGCGGTGCCAGCGGCGGCAACGGAAACTGTACCTCGTCCTATGGCGGCGGCGGCGGTGGCGGCTACTCAGGCGGTGCCGGTCAAACAGGATCCAGCGCTGGCGGCGGCGGCGGCGGCTCATACAACTCGGGCAGCAACCAGGTAAATATGCCAGCTATAAACACAGGAGACGGTCAGGTGGTGATCAATTTCGTAGGGGGCAGCACGCCGAACAATGCGGGAGTCACCAGCCTTCCCAGCCTACTGGGTACCGCTTGTGCAGGCAACATCAATGTGACGGCCAAGGTGGTAAACTTTGGTAATAATACTCTGGACTCGGTATATGTAGATTGGTCTGTAAACGGAGTGGCGCAAGGCGGCCAATGGTTTATGTTTAGTCCGGCACTTGATACCGCAGGCAGTCCTAACAATTTTGCAATTGTAAACGTGGGCAGCTTTATGCTTCCTGCCAACACACCAACTACGGTAAAAGCGTGGACTTCAATGCCTAATGGCACTGCAGATACGCTCAATGCCAACGATACGACAAGCGCCACGATACAGGCGGCAATGTCCGGAAACTATACGATTAATTCAGCACTGCCAGCGGGCGGCACAAATTATACCAGCTTCACTACACTGGTTGCGGACTTTGCGCAAAACGGAATTTGTGGCCCCGTAATGGTTGATGTTACGGGTACTTATAACGAGCAGGTTTCAATTCCTTCAATAACCGGAGCAAGTGCAGCCAATACGATTACATTCCGCGGCACCGGCAACGGCACCGACACCCTTACCAGTGGCGGCTCCACTTCGAATTATCCCACACTTAATCTGGATGGAGCTGACTATATCACCTTTAAAAATATGGTGATTGAGGCTTCGAGCACTACCACCAACTTTGCTGTTCACCTGATGAACAGCGCTGATTACAATACTTTCGACAGTTGCGTGATCATGGTGAACCTTGGTGCTACAGCGTCCACCACGGCTGCAGTATCTATGAGTGCATCCCTGACCTCATACTCATCCGGAGGGGGAAATGGAAGTAACAACACCTTCAGCAATTCTACCATTTCCGGCGGGTATTTCGGCCTTGTGTTCTACGGCAACAATGCGGCAGCAAACTTGAACAACAATGTGGTGAACTGCCATGTCATGGACTATCATGTTTATGGCTCCTACAACTATCAGCAATCGGGCGGCATCATATCTAACAACGTGTTTGAACGTCCCAACAGAACTTCACTAACCACTTTCTATGGAGTGATGCTTTCTACGGGGTGTAACAGTATGCTGGTAGAACAAAACCGTATCACGAATGCCTGCGGAGCTTCTCCCAACGCATCGTTTACGGCCTACAACCTTTACGTAAGCAGTGTTTCTTCTGCCGGTAACGAAAACCGCGTGATCAACAACGTGATTTATAATACCGGAAACACAGGAAATACCTACGGACTCTACATGCCGAGCGCTACCTATGTGCAGGCTTACCACAACACGGTTTCAATAGACAATCAAGGCGCCACGAGTGGTACGATTTATGGAATCTACTCCTCCGGTAACGGCGGTGTGGACATAAAGAACAACAATGTTTACATCACGCAGTCGGGCTCTGGTACAAAGTATGGTATCTACTTCTCAGGCACCGGCAAAACCTCGGACTATAACAATATCTATATTGGTTCGACAGCCGGCAACAACAATTTCGGATACTATTCGGGTGCAATAGCCACGCTGGCAGCCTGGCAGGCCCTGAATGGAAATGCATGGGACCAACACACCCTGGAGGTTAATCCGATTTTCGCAAATCTGCCCGGTGGAGACCTTACGCCAACCAACAGTTTGCTGGACGACCAGGGTACACCAGTGGGCGTTGCTACAGACATTAACGGTAACGCGCGTAGCCTTTCCACCCCGGATATCGGCGCATTTGAATTTTCAGTACCGCCTTGTAACGGCACGCCGGTGGCGGGTACGGCAAGCGTTGCAAACAACGTTACCTCATTGTGTAATGGGGGCAACGTCAATCTTACACTGGCGGGCTTCAGCATTGGAAATGGTATCTCGCTGCAGTGGGAAAAGTCACCAGCAGGTGCCGGTTTCTGGCAAGCGATTCCGGGCGCTACAACATCGGCCTATACCGACACACTGAACGGTCCGACCGATTATCATGCTGTAGTAACCTGTGCTAATGGCGGAAGCTTCGATGTTTCAAACACGCTAACGATCAACAGCAATCCATTCTACCTTTGTTATTGCTCTCCAAACACGAATGTTACACTACATGCATCTGGAACAAATTACCTCACGCATGTGGACATTCTTACGACAACACTGAATAGCTCTACGACTTCAGTGCCCGGAGATGGCTATACTCTGGTAGACTACACGCAGCCGGGTAACACCGCCTCGCTGATACAGGGACAGACCTATCAACTGGTGACCACCACAACGACCACCTCAGCGAACAATGAGCTTTGGATAGACTGGGATCAAAGTGGCACTTTCGACACGACGGAATATATCCCATTTGCTTCCGGTGCTACTACCGACACGGCAACCATCGTTGTTCCGCTGACGGCTGTGCCTGGCCTTACAGGACTGCGCATACGTAATGGTTACAGTTCAAGCCCCGTGTATGGACCGAATGGCGCCTGCGATCTGCAGTCACTTGGCAGGGAAACTGAAGATTATGTGATCACGATCGTTCAGGGAATCCAATGTTCAGGTACACCGTCATTTACGGGTGACGTATCTGCTAACGACTCTTCCATTTGTAATGGCGGCAATGTGGACCTCACTTTGTCTAACTATCCACTCGACCTGGGTCTTTCGTTCCAATGGGAGGAAGCACCCGCAGGATCAGGATTGTTTACACCCATTCCCGGCGCTACAGGTTACTTCTACAGTACTCCGGCCCTAAGTGCGAGCACCGACTATCGTGTAACGGTGACTTGTACCAATCCCGGCGGTGGATCTAACTTCTCAAATACGCTGACCATTACGGTAAATAACCCACAGCTTACCTCAACCACCGGCGCAACCCGTTGTGGTACAGGTACAGTGACACTTTCTGCCACACCGAGCCCGGGCGGCATAGTAAACTGGTATGCTGATGCCTTTGGTGGCACGGCACTCGACACCGGAAACACATTTACCACTCCGGTGCTTGCAGCGACCGACACGTTCTGGGCAGCGGCCAATCTGGGAGGCACTACAGCTACTGTGGGCCGCGATTCGAATATGACTCCTGCGGATAATTATAATACTGGATCCACAGGTATCTATTTCGACGCCTACACGGCTTTCACACTCAATTCAGTGGTTGTTTATCCGAATGCTTCTGCGGCCAACACCGCGGGTTCGATCACGATTGCATTGCAGGACAACACCGGTTCAACCATCCAATCTGCTACGGTAAATGTGATCGGAAATCCGACGCCGGTAGCACAAACCGTGCAACTGAACTTTGCTATACAACCCGGCACTGGGTATCGTCTGATCTGGATGACACCCGGCACTAATATCAACGGTCTGTATCGCGAATACACGGCTTCTCCGTTCAACTTCCCGTACACTGTACCTAACGTTGTAAGCCTGATCAGTTCCTGGAACGGATCATCAACCACATCCTACTACTACTACTTCTACAAGTGGAATATCTCCACGGGCTGTGAAGGATCGCGCCAGCCTGTAGTGGCCACGGTAACAACACCACCAGCCTATACGGTAGCTGCAACGCCGGACACGATCTGCCTGGGTTCTCAAAGCACCATTTCGGTTAGCTCAGCCAACAACTACAGCTATACCTGGACACCAACAGGATCGGGCAGTTCATTCTCAGTTTCGCCTGCTACCACTACTACCTATTATGTAAGTGGTGTAGATGGTAACAACTGTGCTTTCTATGATTCTGTAACCTTGAACGTTAAATCGGCTCCTGCGAGCGCTGCTGCTATGGCCACGCCAGATGCGATTTGCCAGGCGGGCAGCACTACGCTGACCATCAATCCGGCACCGATGTACGGCATCGGCGTTCAGTGGGAAAAAAGCACAGGATCCGGATACGCAACAATACCCGGAGCCACGTCGGCCAGCTATACAGAGCCTGTAAGCAGCAATACTTATTACAGAGCGAATCTGTATTGCAACAGCACACTGGTAACAACCACCAGTCCGGATACCGTAACCTACAGCAATCCAACAGTTGCACAAACCTTCCCGGGCTCACGCTGTGGTACGGGACCTGTGACGCTGGCGGCTGTGGGAACTAATGGTGCAACAATTAAATGGTATGACGCCATGACCGGTGGTAATTTCCTCGGGGATGGTAATGCCTACACTACGCCTTCCATTGCAGCTACTACTACTTACTATGCATCTGCAAATGTGAATGGCGGCAGCTCAGGCGCCTCTCCGATTCAGATTACAGAACTGAATGTAGGTAATGACGAACTTGAGATACAGAATGTGTCGGGAGTGCCGATTGATGTAACAGGATGGAAAGTAGCCGTAAGTAACAGCTACACTGCTATTACTTCGGTAAACGCCAACATCCAGACGCTTAGCGGCATCATGAATCCTGGTGACATTGCCAGTTGGTCAGACAACTCATCTTCCGCAAACTACTGGGGAAGTAATATCCTTTGGAATCCGGGTTCCTACCCTACGTACACAGGATGGGCAGCCATTTTGGACAACAACAACAATCTGATGGATATTGTATTTATGAACTGGCCTTCAACAGACATTCAGAATGCAAGCATCACCATCGGGTCTGCAACAGTGAACGTAGGAACACAATGGACCACAGGTGGTGTAGATATCACCACGGTGGCTGCTTCGGACGGTATATCCCGTATGGGCACGATGGACCACAATGATTCTACAGACTTTACCATCACTACCTTGTCTGTTGGAACCAGCAACAGTGGCCTTACACTGCCGCTGCAGGGATTTGGCTGCGAAGGCACCCGCGTACCGGTGACGGCAACCATCAATCCTGCGGCTTCGGGTACGGGTCTGGCAACAGGCGGTACAACGGTAGGCAATGCACAGGGCACAGGTACCACCGTAAGCTATACGGATGCCTGTAATGA
>JAFIGV010000022.1 GCA_017849575.1 Flavipsychrobacter sp.
AAACTTTACGGTAAAGTATAAGGCTACTCCGGGCTTCGCATTCCCTGCCGGCACTTATTCTACCGATGTAGTTTATACCGCTACACAGCAATAAAACTCAAGAGAAAACAGCATACAAAAGCTCCGGAAACGGGGCTTTTTTGTTGATCTGATGCCGTGCCGCTTTTGTTCGTGTATGTTAAAACTTTGTGGGGTTAGCTTGGTTTTCTGCAAACTTGTCATTTACTTTGTATTGCAAAGTGCTTTTTATGCAGGAAGATAAAAATTCTGTTTCCCTCGAGACGCTTTCCGAAATACGGAGCATCATGGAGCGGTCTGCCCGTTTTCTTTCCCTCAGTGGGTGGAGCGGTGTATGGGCCGGCTGCACCGCCCTGGCTGGTGCTTACGTGGCCTATAAGACCCTCACGCTCGATGTGCTTAGTTACAACTATATGCTGCAACCTGTACCCGCGTCGGATAATCCGTTTTGTTTTTGCGGTAGCAATTTTTATAAGCCGCTCATCCTGGCCGTTGTTATTTTTTTGATCGCTCTGGCGGGAGGATATTATTTCACCCGGCAGAAGGTGCGACGTACCGGCGGTACTTTGTGGAATCCGGCTTCCCGGTCTATGGTGAAGGCTTTAGCCTTACCCCTGGTGGCTGGTGCGATTTTTTGCATCGGATTTATGAAATACGGTCATGCCATTTACCTGGCGCCCGCCTGTCTGATTTTTTATGGTATCGCCCTGTTCAATGGAAGCCGGTACACTCTTTCTGAGATACGTTATCTGGGTTTGTGCGAGATCGTACTTGGTGCAGTTTGCCTTTTTGTGCCCGGTTATGGACTATATTTCTGGGCTTTCGGTTTTGGTATATTGCATATTGTATATGGCATCGCTATGTGGAATAAGTATGATAAGGCGGGATAAAATATGAAGCAACAGATCGAACAACTCAACAAGGTATTTGACAGCCGTCTGCGTATTGGCATCATGAGCGCATTGATGGTAAATGATGAGCTGAATTTCAATGATCTGAAGGCATTAATTGACGCCACCGACGGTAACCTGGCCACACATCTTAAGACGCTGGAAGATAACAAGTTTATCAAGGTGCAGAAAGGTTTTATTGGTCGGAAGACGAATACGGTTTACTCCATTACAAAGACGGGCGAGAAAGCTTTTCGCAACCATCTGGATGCCCTGGAACAAATCATCCGGAACATAGGCTAAAAATTTTTTTTGCTCATTTTACTTTGAAATAAAAAGTGCTTTTTAAAAAATAAAATAAAATGGAAACGACAACACAAACACAAGCCGTCGGGTTTCTGGAGCGAAACCGAAACATCATTAAGGGATTTATCATTGGTTTTCTCATTCTGGTCATGCTTATTCCTACGGCCTTTATCCAGGATCTTGTGCATGATCGTCAGGGACGACAGGAAGAAGTGGTGCAGGAGATCAGCAGTAAGTGGGCCGGCGGACAGGTGGTAGTAGGGCCGGTATTGGCCATACCCTATCGTATATACGACCATGATAAAGACGGAAAAGTCATCGAATCCAGAAGTGAAGCTTATCTGCTTCCCGAACTTCTTAAGGTCAGCGCTGCTATGGACCCCGAAGTGCGACATCGTAGTCTGTATGATGTCACTTTGTACCGGTCTTCGGCCACACTCACCGGACAGTTTGATCTGAATGCTTTACAGAAACTACGGATTGACAGTGCCCGCTTCATTTGGGAAGAGAGCCGGCTGCTGCTGGGGATTGATGATGCCCGTGGCCTGGAGGAAGAAGTGGCCTTGAACTGGGGCGGTAAGACTATGGTGCTGGAGGCTGGGGTGCCCGACAATCGGGTGGTCAGCAAGGGACTTGGTGTCGCTGTGCCAACAGCGGGTGCAGAAGTCATACCTTTTTCTATGCAGTTAAAACTTAAGGGCTCGCAATTGCTTTATTTCACTCCGGTGGGTAATACTACCTCAGTGTCGGTTGCTGCACCCTGGAAAGATCCTTCATTCGACGGGCAATATCTTCCTGTGCAGTCGGAGTTAACGGACAAAGGGTTTAAAGCCCTTTGGAAAGTACTGCAGATTTCGCGCAATTATCCGCAGGTATGGAACGAGGGCAGCTACGATCTCCGGGCTTCATCTTTCGGTGTACGCCTGATACAGCCGGCAGATAGCTACGCCAAAACCGAACGTTCGGTGAAATATGCCCTTCTCTTTATCGCACTCACTTTTACCGTGTTCTTTTTTGTGGAGATCTTTCAGCGCCAGCAAGTGCATCCTCTTCAGTATATTCTTGTGGGCTTTGCCTTGTGTGTCTTCTACACCTTGCTTTTATCCATCTCAGAGTATGCCGGCTTCAACACAGCTTACTTCATTGCTGCCCTGGCCACCGTCGCTCTGGTAGGGTTTTATGTACAGGGTATTTTTAAACGATTTCAGATCGCGCTTTGGTTTGCAATTGCGCTCGGAGGGCTCTACACGTATATCTTCATTCTGATACAGCTACAGGATTATGCATTGCTTTTCGGCAGTATAGGCTTGTTCGTAATTATCGCAGCTTTGATGTATAGCTCGCGTAAGATTGACTGGTATGGCGCAGCCCGCTATGGTATCGGTTCGGGCAATCGTTCTGTGTAGGCATTTTAACCATAAAACTACTTTTGTGACAACTGCGGCTCCATTCAGGAATGCCGCAGTTGTCTTTTTTTGCGCAAAGAATATTGCCGGCTGCAAAATCTATCCAGCGTCCGGAATTTCTGGTTCTGTCATTCGGGTAAGCTTGTCGAGCGAGTCCTGCCAACCCAGATAGCAGAATTCAACGGGTATTGCATCGGGTATTCCTTCCTGAAGTATGCGAAGTTCTGTTCCGGCTATAGTCTTTTTCATCCATACCGAGGTAGTCATTACGCCCGGCAGATTGGGGTCGTCAAACTGATCGTTGTATTTCAGAAACTCGTTAGGACGAATTTCAAGAAAGGTGCCTCCAAAGGAATGTGCGTGGCCTGTTGAGAAATTGTGGAAGGTCATCTTGTATGTTCCTCCTTCTGTTGCATTCAGCTCCTCAACCGTACCTACAAAACCATAAGGCGGTAGCCAGGCGGCCATAGCAGCAGGCTCGGTAAATGCCCGAAATATTTTTTCTGGTGAGGTGCGAATCATTCTGTGCAGGGACACATGGTTGCTGGTCATAAAAGTGGTTTTTCATTTTTTCCTACTCTTCTGGCTTTTCGGATTCGCCCGTTTTCAATGGTGTCTGCTCCATACGTCATGGGTACATGTATCGCACGGTAAAATTGCTGAAAGTTTTGTGGAAAGAAGTAGGCAGGAAGTGACGATTACAGGGGGGGAATACGACAAGTAAAGGCAGAGCAAAACTCATGGCCGGCCTGTCAGCGCTGCGTTTTTCTGTTGGTAAAATATGTGCTCTTTTTGAAAGTTGTTATCCGCTCGTTAAGGCCGCACCTTTGTTTGCGCTGACCACGAATTCGCCCATTCTTGTGGCTGATTACCTGTACTACCAGCTCATCCTATACCCTCATGAGTCTGTTTCTTTTACTTTCCAAATATGACACCACTGGGAGTTGCCGTGCTCACAACACTGTCCCTGCTCCTGCTTGCACTACTTACTACTAAAGGAAGGATAAAAGGAGATAAGGACGAAGATTAGAATTACTAACGCTGTGCGAGGGTGCAGCGTTTTTTGCATTGATTTTTCGTTCATCCTCGTTACTACGATGCCTTCCCCTGGTTCATGCTTCGGGAAGGTGATGAATTTTCTTTGCTCAGGTATGGCTCCGGAAGGGTAGAGGCGTTGCCGTCGCGCATGGCCCGGTAATGCGGTGAAAGTATTTCGATACCCGCTTCATTACAGCAATCTTGTATGTTTTGGTGTAGTTGGGAATAGATGATGGCCAGCTTCTCCGGAGCGCGGGTATAGGCGTTGACCTCATAAGCAACATAGAAATCCTGCAGTGAAGTTTGCAGCACAAAGGGTGAAGGTTGGTTTTCTATGAGTTCCGTACGCAGGGCCGCTGCGATCAGCGCTTCATGCACTTTTTTCCAGGGTAAATCATAGCCTAGCGTCACTGTAGTGTGGACAATTATCCCATGCCCTTCCGCACCGCGGGTGTAGTTGGTCGTATGGCTCGAGAGCACGGTGGCATTGGGTACAGTTATTTCTTCGTTCTTTATGGTCCTGATGCGCGTAACTAACAAAGTCTTTTCCAGGACATCGCCGGTGATGTCTCCGATTTTCACTCTGTCGCCCATTCGAAAAGGACGCATGTAGGTAATCACCAGCCCTGCCACGATATTGGCAATCGCTGAGGACGAACCCAGAGAAAACAAGATGCCTAAAAAAACGGATACGCCCTGAAAAGCGGGTGAGCCGGAACCGGGCAAATAGGGAAATATGATGATCAGCATAAAAGCATAAAGCAAAAACTTAACAATGCTGAACGTAGGTTGTGCCCAATCACTGTAAAAGCCTGCAATCTTCAGGTCGCCTCGCTCCACCTCATCAGCCAGAAACCGGATGCCGCGTATAGCATACCGCGTGAAAAAGTAAACAACCAAAATGGTGAAGAGCTTGGGGAGATAACCGAAAATGCCGCCCAGCAAGGCTTTGGCGGGGTCAATCACCCAGCGTAGCAAGGTGAAGGTGTACACTTCTGTCTGCGGAAAAATGCTGAACAAAACGGGTAAGGAAAGGTAAAAGGCCAGTAGAATCACCGCAAACCGAACCACAGCAAGGCTTTTCAGGGAAAACCGGAGGTGCTGTGCCGGCGAAAAGAGCTGATAGTTTTTCAGGGTCACTCCTTTGAAATATTGATCTTTTCGAAGAATAAGGTAGCGCGACAGACGGCGAAAGAGCCGGTTGATGCCGGAAACCATCAGAACCATACCGGCAAGCGCCAGTACAACAAAACCTATTCGCTTTCCCCAGTTGATCAGACTATTGTCTCGCTTTTCTTTGCTGATGGTGTCACGTATGGCTTCTGTGTACTGTTTCCCCAGTGTTTCGGGTGTCTTATCAAAAAAAAGTGCGTCCAGCTCTGTGATCGTCATGATTACCTGATCGTGCCCATAGACTATATCGTAGCCATCGTCGCCCTTGCTCATATGCAGCGAATCCGGTTTGAAAAAATCGTCGTTGTAGAGATGAGCGATACGCCCGGTAACCGCCGCAGCCCGTTCCGCAGCACTGAAGGAACCCAATCGAACATAGATGCTGAACATCGTATCGTGATGGAGCACGACCGGGAAGGCTTGGGCAGTGCGGATGAGTATCGCCACCTTATTTTTCTGCTCCGCTCTCCTTGCACTATCGCGAAGGCCTATCTCCCGGATCTGTTGTTCGAGTTGTTTTTTCTTCTCATTATCTCCGGCAATAAGTTCCATCTCGTTTCTCAGGCGAGACATCAGCATATCGTCTATCTTTTGCTGTTGTTGTTGCATCAGCAATTGTTCTGCCACACGGGTTGTATCGTTCACAGTGCTGTCAGCTTGTGGGCTTTGCGCCGAGGTATTGATCTGTGCGGCGAGGAACCATAGCAGGAAAACGATTTTTCGCATGAGCACTTTGCTTTGATAGAGGTCTAAGATAAGCAATGTGCCTTTGCACTGGAGCTCACCAACCCTGAGCCGGACTGCCATAGCCTACCTCTGCGATGGTACAGCATGCCCTCATTCCGCCTCTGAGCGCGGGTCTTTATCTTCAGATCGTCATGTGCTTCTTCTTCACCGCCCAGAAGTAGAAGATGGGAAACACCAATAGCGTAAAGATGCTTGCCGTGACGAGTCCACCAATGATGACGATAGCCAGTGGCTTCTGCGATTCAGAGCCGATGCCTGTAGAAATAGCCGCTGGCAGCAAGCCGATAGCAGCCATCAGTGCGGTCATCACCACCGGACGGGTTCTTGCCCTCACGCCTTCTTTTATCGCCGTTTCAAGATCCATTTTTGCTTTAAGGTTGTTGTGGAATTGCGAAATGAGGATCACCCCATTTTGTACGCAGATACCAAACAAGGCTATAAAGCCAACGCCTGCAGAAATGCCGAAGTTCATGCCTGTAAGATGCAATGCCAGAATGCCACCCACCAGCGCAAAAGGCACGTTGGCAAGCACAAGTGTTGCATCCTGAATGTTGCCAAACATAATGAAGAGCAACACGAAGATGAGTACCAGACTGATGGGCACTACCTGCGCCAGGCGGTTTGTTGCACGTACCTGATTTTCAAATTCGCCGGTCCAGCCAATGCTGTAGCCCGATGGGAGTTTTATATTCTTGGCAACATTACGCTGCGCTTCGGCAATAGTGCTGCCCAGGTCGCGATCGCGAACGGAAAACTTCACACCAATAAAACGCTTGGTATTGTCGCGATAGATAAATGCCGGTCCGGTCACTTTACTGATCTCGGCAATTTCTTTCAAAGGCACTTTATCGCCACGCATGGTAGGCACCATCAGCCGCATAATGTCGTCTTCATCTTTCCGGTACTCTCTCAGGTAACGGACGCGAATGTCGAACTTTTTTTCACCTTCATATTTTACTGTTGCTGTTTTACCGCCTATTGCCATTTCAATAATGCTTTGCGCGTCTGCTTTCGACACGCCATAAATTGCCATTTTTTCTTCGTCCAGTGTTACACTTATTTCCGGCTGACCGATGTTTCGGAGAATGCCTACATCTTTGATGCCCTGCACATTCTCTATTTGTGGTATCACCTGATTAGCGATAGCATCCAGTTCATTGAGGTCATCGCCATAGATCTTCACCGCATTCGATGCATTGATACCCGCCACGGCTTCTGCCACATTATCAATAATAGGCTGCGAATAATTGTAGATAATGCCCTGATAATGTTTCAGTTTTTTATCCATCTGATCTACCAGTTCATCTGTGCTGATCTTTCTTTTCCATTCTTCCTTCGGCTTTAGATTTACCTGCATCTGCACATAATAAAATCCGCTGGGATCGGTTCCGTCATTGCTTCTTCCCGTTTGCGAGAGTACGCCATTCACCTCAGGAAATGACATCAGTTCTTTGCGCAGCACGCTCACCATTTTCACGGTTTCGGTAAGCGAAGTGCTCATGGGCAGTTTTGCTTCCACCCAAAGTGCGCCTTCGTTAAGCGGTGGTAGAAATTCGGTTCCGAGAAACTTTGTAGAGAAAAGCGTAAGTGCAAGTATAGCGATGGATATAATGAAGGAGATACGACGGTTGCCAAAGGTCTTTGCAAAGCCGCTGCTTACCATTTTGTTGATGACGTTCACAAATTTGTTGTCCTTTTCGCGAACATCCTTTCGCAATAATATCGAGCACAGCACGGGCACAAGCGTGAGCGTAAAAATCAGCGCGCCGAGCAAGGCAAAGCCAAGCGTATAGGCGAGCGGTGAGAACATTTTACCTTCCACCTTCTGAAAGGCGAAAATGGGGAGCAGGGCAGAGATGATGATGAGCTTAGAGAAGAAGATTGCCTTGCCCATTTCACTTCCGGTCTTTTTGATCAGTCCGAGTTTGGAGAGTTTATTGAATTTCTCCATTCCCCATTTATGCGCCAGGTTGTCGAGCGCAACAAAAATCCCCTCTACCATTACCACCGCACCGTCTATGATGATACCGAAGTCCACTGCGCCCAGCGAAAGCAGGTTGGCGCTCATGCCTTTTAATTTGAGGCACATAAAGGCAAACAGTAAAGCGAGCGGAATGATGATAGAAACGATGACTGTAGTACGCCAGTCTGCCATAAACAAAAAGACGATGACCGTAACGAGAATGATCCCTTCCAGCAGGTTGTGCAGCACTGTTTTGGTACAATAGTGCATCAGGTTGTCGCGGTCATAGAAGGTCTTCATTTTCACATCGGGCGGCAGCACCTTTGTGTTCAGTTCTTCGACCTTTGCCTTCAACCGTTCCAGCACTTCACTCGGGTTCTCACCCTTGCGCATCACCACGATACCTTCTACCACGTCGTCGTTGTTGTTGAGTCCTACCTGTCCTACACGCGGCGCGCTTGACTCTTGTACTGTGGCAATATTTTTTACCAGCACAGGGTTGCCGTTGAAGTTATCCACCACGGTGTTTTCGATATCGGCTCTCGATGAAAGCAAGCCAAGTCCGCGCACTACATAAGCCTGTCCGTTTTTTTCTATCACATCGCCGCCCACATTCAGGTTGGCTTTGCTCACGGCTGTGTAGATTTCGAGCGGAGTTAGGTCGTAGATCTGAAGTTTTGCGGGGTCAACCGATATTTCGTAGATCTTTTCCTGTCCGCCAAAAGCCACTACGTCGGCGATGCCCGGCACGGCGCGCAACTGACGGTCAATGGTCCAGTTTTGAAGGGTGAGCAGATCGCGGGTATCGCGCTGCGGACTTTGCAATACATAACGATATATTTCTCCGGTGGGTCCGTAAGGTGGCTGTACATCAGGCTCAACGCCTTCCGGCAGTTGCACATTGCGTAGCTGATTATTTACTTGCTGCCGCGCAAAAAAGTCTTCCACGTCATCATCGAAAATGATCTTGATAACCGACAAGCCAAACATAGTAATGCTGCGCACATTGGTTTTGCGCTGCACGGAGTTCATGGCAATTTCTATGGGTGTGGTCACAAATCGCTCTACTTCTTCCGCACTCCTGCCATTCCATTCCGTCACGATGATGATCTGCGTGTTGGTGACATCGGGGAAAGCTTCAATAGGGAGGTTTTTATAACTAATGACGCCGGCAATGACCAGAATGCCCACCCAGAAAAAGGTAAACATTTTATTGCGCAGCGAAAAGGCGACAATATTGCGAATGAACTTGTTCATGTAGGAGTGGATGAAGTTGTAGTCAGTGAATCAAAGGGTGTTGTGGGTCAGTCGTTGAGCGCGTCGTAAATAAGCAGTCCGTTTTTTGAGATCACTTTCTCTCCATCTTTCAGACCGGAGGATACATAGGAGATGTTCCCGAGTTGCCGATAGATTTCTACCAGTCGTGTTTCAATATTGGTGCGGCTTTTAAACACCATCACCCAGTTTTTACTCTTGTCGAAAATCACAGCAGAAGACGGAATGGCAATCATGCGTGCGGGTTCTTCGAAACGCAATGTTACTGTGGCATTCATATCGGGCTTCAGCGAAAGGTCCTGATTGGGAATCCGTACCCGCACTTTCATCGCATGGGTTTGCGGATCGATTACGTTGAATATCTTATCTACATGTCCTTTATATACTTTATCGGGATAACTGAGTGTCGTGATGTCTGCCTCGAGGCCTTCGCGCACTTTGGCAATGTCGGATTCATTTACATTGGCAAGTACCCATACTTCATCAATTTGTGCAATAGAGAAAATGGCATCCGAGCGATCGCTGCGGAGCTGTTCATTCTGATTGATGTTCTTACTCACGATAAATCCGCTGATCGGCGCTTTGATATTATACACCGAGCCGCTGCCAATACTGTAAATATTATAGACTTCGTTGCTTCGGTTTTTTGCTGCAAGGGCCTTGTCATATTCTTTTTCAGCAGCAATCACATCTTTTTCCGATGCCAGCTTTCCGGCATACATATCTCTTGCTACCTGCAGATTTTTTTCGGCAAGTGCCAGATCGCTTTGCGCATCAAGACGGTCTTTCTGAAATCCGGCAACCTCTGTACTTTTTACCGTTGCCAGCACCTGCCCCTGCTTTACATAGTCGCCAAGTTCTACAAACACTTTCACCACATTGCCACCTACTACCGGCACTATTTCTGCCTGCTTGCTATTGTCTGGTACTATTTTACCAAAGAGGCGCATTGCGGCTTTCACCTGTTCGGTTTGTGCCGTGGCAAATTCACATTTAGCCATCATGGTATCGCTCATGGAAAAGCTGGTGCCTATATCTTCAGTGCTCGCCTTGTGGCTGCAGCCGGTGGCAAATGGTAAGGCACAAATTGCGAGGGCAAAAAGTTTTTGGGTCTTTTTCATGTCAATATACTTCAGTGGTTGTGACAAAATTTATTTTCTCAGTTGCGAGTGCCAGTTGCATTTTGATGCGCTCCAGCTCGGCAATAGATTCGTTGTAGGATTCGATAAAATCTACAAACTCGAGCAGTGAAATATTCCTTTTTTGAAAGTTGTCGGATACGCCGTGAAATACGGTTTCGAAATCCGAGTTGTAGAGTTGCTGCGACTTTCGGTACTCCCTGATGCTGCGCAGCAACTCATCGTAAGCCGATGTTACTTCGGTCTGCACTTCAAGTTCTTTCTGTTGTTGTTGCAGCCTGGCAAGATCTGTCTGTGTGCGCGCCGATTGTATATTTCCCTTGTTGCGGTTCCACAGCGGAAGCGGAATGCTGAAGCCACCGTTCACCTGGTTGTTGAACGCACCGCCACGCTGATCGTAAGATGTGTTGAGCGTAATGTCTGGTATCGCCTGTTGTTTCTGATAGCGCAGGTTTAGTCCGGCAATGTCATTTTGCAGCGCTGCTATTTTTACGTCCGGTCGTTTTTCATTAGCAAGTGCAAGCAATTCATCGCGAGTGGGCATTTTAGAAAGTGCAGGAGATTCATTTTCCCTTACCAAAGGATGAACGTAGCTTTCTGTGCGCAGGAGCAACCGGAGCTTTACCATTTCTTCTGCCTGATTGCTGAGGAGTTCGGCACGTTCGTTATTGAGGGAGAGGTACACCGCCTTTAGTCTCACTACTTCCTTCACCGGCAGATTCCCTTTTTGCACCTGCACCTCGTAGTTGCTGATGATGGTGTCGAGAAATTTGAGCTGCTCATTGAATTTTTTCAGCACTACCTGCTGCTGCCGTACTTCGTAGAAGCTGGTATGGAGCTGGTATTTGAGGTTGCGCAGCAGATCTTCGAATTCCAGCTTTGCCAGATTACTGTTTTGCCGGGCAAGGGCAATTTCACTTTTACGCTTTCCTCCCAACAAGATCACCTGTTCTAGTGCAAAAGCTTTTTCCCCGCTGCGATCTACATGAAATGTTTTTTGATTGTCGGGATCGTACACGTTGAAATCGGCGGTGAAAACAGGATTGGGATAGAGTTTTGCCTGCACCACCGCTGCATCATTCAAAGCGATATTGTATTGCGATGCTAGGAGGTCGAGATTATTTTCCAGAAATCGTTTGTCGGCTTGCTGTAGCGTAAGCGAAAGCGTGTCGGTGGTTTGTGCGCTTGTTGCGCCGGCAGCCAGCAGGACGATCCCTATCATTCGGCGGAGGTACATGCCGCAAGGATAGAAGCATGCAGCTTAAGAACAGCTTAAGACAGTTAAAAAGGTCCTTAAGACAGAGACGCTCCCGGCTGTTTTCAGAGGTTTTTGTGTTTTCTGTAACAGTCAGCAACACGCAGGCTGAAGGTACCATTGCGGCTCATCCCTCTATGGGCAACGTAAGCAGAAACCGGTTTTTTCCTTCACGGGTCACTTCGTAATGCAGCGTTCCGCGGTGCAACATTGTGATGCGATGCGTTAACACTAAGCCCAATCCGAAACCTTTTACATTCCTGCTGTTTCTGCCACGGTAAAGATGTCTGAAGATTTTGTCGTGCTCATCATCCTCCAGAACAGCGCCGTCGTTTTCTATACTCACTTCAATGCTTCGGGGTTGCAGACCCACTTCAATGATCGGATTACTGCCGGTCGAGTAGTGCACTGCATTTTTCAACAGGTTCATCAACGCCATTTTCAGCATCCTGTAGTTGCCAAGTACCGTAAGGTTTTCGCTGGATTCGATATGGGCATCCATGCGGAAATCGAAGCGCACACTGTTGTTCAGCAGGTTGATCTCGTCCATACATTCAAACAGCAGCTCGTCTATCCGCACCTTGTCGGTAAGTATCTGTTTCGCCTGGGTTTCGGTCTTAGATATTTCCAGCATCGCGTTGATGATGTTAGAAAGTTCCATCAGCGAATTTTTCTGAAACTGCAGGCTATTGATGAGGTTTTCTTCACCACCTTCGGCAATGCTACGTTCGGCATTGGTCATCATCACGGCAAGCGGTGTTTTCAGTTCGTGCGACAGATGATGGATAAAATGGTATTGAAAACGGAAGGCGCTTTCTACTTTGTCGAGCAATTCATTGAACTTATGCGCCAGAAAACCCACCTCGTCGTTAGAGTCCGGCGCAGCTACACGCTGGCTCAAATCTTCGGGCGAGATACGGTCAATGGCGGTGGCGAGATTTGCCAGTGGCTTGGTGATGAGCCCCGAGAGGTAGCGCGCAAGAAAGACAAATAGTGCGGCTACTACAAAAAAAGTGATGAGCAGCAGCATTCCGAGAAATTGAAGTTTGCTGCGCCCAAAGCGATCAAACGCTTTGGTAATGCCGAAATACGTCTTACCGCCATATTCAAACCGAATGCCTACAAGTTCATATTCACCTTCCATCATTTCCAGTTCTTTGGCGCCCACCTGCAGTTTTCTGAGCACTTCTTCGGGATAGTCAATGCGGGTATCATCAATGCTGGCATAAATCACTTTTCCGTTGTGGTCGAAAATGAGGGTCTTTTCCTCATACAGTTTATTAATCGTGTGCTTGTCAAACAACTGCAGAATGTCGTGGTCGATCTGTTCTACTTCCAGCAAAAGCGTGAACGTGGTAATCGTGCGGTCTTCCAGTCGTTGATAAAATTCTTCGCGTCGGTATTTGTCGGAAATGATGTAGATGGCGATAAAGGTGATCGCAAAGACAAGAATATAGCTGAAAGCAAAGCCCAGAAACACTTTGTTCCGCAGCCGCAGCCGGCTAATCTTTCGATAGATAATATCCGAACCCGATGCGTGTTTTGATGAGTTTTGGCTCAAAGTGCTTATCTATTTTATTTCTCAGCAAGTTGATAAAGACTTCAATGGTATTGGTATTGCCTTCAAAGGTGGTTCCCCATACTTTGCTCAGCAAATCCTTTTTCGATACCGGACTGCCTTCTGCTTCGGCCAGTAATCGCAACAATTCGTACTCGCGTGCGGTGAGCTTGATGATATTTCCCGCCCGGCTTACCTGTTTGCTTTTCAGGTCAATACTCAGGTCCTCTATCTTCAGTGTCTCTGTTGCGGCGGTATAATGCTCCGATCTTTTTAGAAACACTTTGATCCGTGCCAGCAGTTCTTTAAAGTAGAAGGGTTTGGTGATATAATCGTCTGCGCCCGATTCAAAACCCAGCAGTTTGTCTTCTATCTCTCCAAAGGCGGTGATCATAATAACCGGTGTGGCAAGCTGTTGCCGCCGGCAAGACTGAAGCAGCTCGTAGCCATTTTTGCCCGGTAGATTGGCATCGAGCAGAATGCAGTCGTAGCGTACCCGGTTGAGGAGTTTTTCTGCAATGATACCGTCGAATGCCGCATCCACTTCGAAGCCTTCCGCTTCCAACTGATATTTCAGATCGGAAGACAGACTTGCATCATCTTCAACTAAAAGCAGCTTCATCGGGTCAAAGATAAAATGAAAATAGGCATAGCGCTCTTCGGCAGCAGGCCTGTCGGAACACTCCTGCTGTGCAGAACGATCTCTCGGAAAGAGCGGTGCTGTGAGGCGGGCAAAAAGGGAAAGCGCCTTGATAGTTCTGGCCTACGTGCCCGTTAGTGGATGGATGCGCGACTGTACTGACCGTGCTGCTCTAGTATTTCCCGTGCGCGTGCCACCTCTTCTTCCGTTCCCTGCGCAACAAGGATATACTTGCCTTCTTCCAGTTCTGTCTTGTAGCGTTCGTGCTCCTCGTCTTTTACCCCCACCGTAGTGAGCACCGATGCAATTCCACCGCCAATCAACCCGAAATCAATACCGGCAATAGCTCCCACCAGTGCACCCGCACCGTACAAAAAGCCAAGTCCCGGAATAGCGAATACGCCCACACCTGTGAGGATACCCAAAGCTGCGCCCACCGTGGTGCCAATGCCTACGCCCGCAGGATTGATGGGGTTTTTCGACTGTATATGCATTTCTTCGTCCACTACTTCTACATCTGCGCGCCCCAGGATGGAAAGCTGACTTGCAGGGAAGTTGGACTCTTTGAGTTTTTTTACGGCATCCACCGCCTTGTCGTGCGTGTCGTAAATGCCTATTGCGCTGTTCATACGGATGAGTTTGGAATCAATGCTAAAAAATCGTTCCGGTGGGGGATGGGGGGTGTTACTTTGATCAGTAGGAGTTAATTAGATTTACAACTTCATAATTTTTTTCGCCGCAACAAATGTTCGAACAAACCTTCAAAAATATTGACGACATACTTCACAAAGACCAGGTTGCGGTAGTGAATTAGACTATGTAGAGCAAACCTCCTGGATTTTGTTCCTGAAATATTTGGACGACTTGGAGAAAGACCGAGCCACAGCAGCAGAACTAACAGGCAAGACTTACACGCCTATCATTGACAGAGAGTATCAATGGACAGTTTGGGCAATGCCAAAAATCTCCTCCCCTGACGGGGGAGGTCGGGAGGGGGCTGGAAAACTGGACCACCACAAAGCCCTGACGGGTGACGACCTCACCGACTTTGTAAACAACAAACTCTTTCCTTACCTCAAAAAGTTTAAGCTAAATGCCGAAAGTGCCGACACCATTGAATACAAGATTGGCGAGATTTTCAGCGAACTGAAAAAACGCATACAAAGCGGCTACAATTTGCGTGAAGTGATTAACCGTATTGACGAGTTGCGTTTCCGCACCCATGCAGAGAAGCACGAAATGAGCCACCTGTATGAAGACAAAATCAAAAATATGGGCAACGCTGGACGAAACGGTGGCGAATACTACACGCCTCGTCCGCTCATTACCACCATTGTAAGAGTGGTTGCCCCAAAAATTGGCGACAAAATTTATGACGGTGCTTGCGGTTCTGCAGGTTTCCTTTGCGAAGCCTTTGCTTACCTCAACAAAAATGGGCTTTCAACAAAAGACACGGTAACGCTTCAAAAGAAAACCTTTTACGGCAAGGAGAAAAAATCATTGGCGTATATCATTGGTATTATGAATATGATTTGCGCGGTGTGGAAGCTCCCAACATCATACATACGAACACCCTTGCCGAAAACCTTGCCGATATACAGGAAAAAGACCGCTATGATGTGGTGCTTGCCAATCCGCCTTTTGGTGGAAAGGAACGTGCCGAAGTGCAACAAAACTTCCCGATTAAAACGGGTGAAACTGCTTCGCTCTTTTTGCAGCACTTTATTAAAATTTTGAAAGCAGGTGGCAAGGCAGGTGTGGTCATCAAAAGCACGTTTTTAAGCAATACCGACAATGCCACGGTTGCCATACGCAAAACCTTGTTGGAAAACTGCAACCTGCATACCGTGTTGGATTTGCCGGGCGGAACTTTTACCGGTGCAGGAGTAAAAACTGTTGTGATGTTTTTTGAAAAAGGCAAAGCCACGCAAAAAGTTTGGGTTTATCAGTTGAACCTTGACCGCAATTTGGGCAAGACCAACCCACTCAACGAAAACGACTTGGCAGAATTTGTAGCACTGCAAAAACTTGCCCTGAGCGGAGCCGAAGGGACTGCCGATAGCGAAAACTCCTGGACGGTAAATGTGAAAGACATTGACCAAAGCACATTTGATTTAAGCGTAAAAAGCCCGAACAAAAAAGAAGTGGTTCGACTACGCTCACCACACGAGATTTTGGAAGAGATGCAAATGCTTGATGAAGAAGCCGAAAATGTCCGAACCGTGATTAGCAGGATTATTGGATTATAGTCTTGAACCATGATTAAAAGGATTTAAGAATTACCATGATTTCAATAAGTGAGATAATGAAAAATCAAGTTATCAAGAAAATCAAGAATAATCAAGGTTCAAGACAATGAAAGAGCAGGAGTTAACACATAAAATTATTGGGGCAGCTATGGAGGTGCACAAGCACTTAGGCAATGGATTTCAGGAAGTGGTATATCAACGGGCCTTAGCTATTGAGATGCAATTGCAGAATATAAATTTTATCAGAGAGCAAGAAATGCCTTTGCAGTATAAAGGCTACGATGTGGGAACAAGGCGAGTAGATTTTTTTGTGGAAGAAAAAATAATGGTAGAAATAAAAGCCATTATCAATTTAGAAGATGTGCATTTGGCTCAGGCGATGAATTATGTGGAAGCATACAATTTGGAAATAGGATTGCTGATAAACTTTGGTGCAAAAAGTTTGCAATTCAAACGTGTTCACAATAACAACAAGAAGTCTTGAACCATGACTATGAAGGATTATCGAATTACCATGATTACAAATCAAAAAAATCAAGAAATCACGTCAATCTTGAAAATCAAGGTTCAGACAACAAGTGCCGAAATTCTGACCATGATTAAAGGATTAATAGGTTAACATGATTAAGACAGAAAAAAAATCAAGCAATCAAGCCAATCCTATAAATCATGGCTCAGACAATATGAAGCAAGGTTGGGAAATAAAGAAGTTGGGAGACATCTGTTCAATTCAGTTGGGCAAAACGCCTTATCGTAAAAATCCAAAGTTTTGGGATAAGGAAAAATTAAGTGGAAACGTGTGGCTATCAATTTCTGATTTGAAACACGGTGAATATATCTTTGAAAGTGCGGAACAGGTTACTGATTTAGGAGCAAAAGAAATTGTAAAAATCCCGAAAGGCACAATGCTTTTAAGTTTCAAACTAACCTTGGGGCGTGTATCTTTTGCGGGAACAGATTTATATACAAATGAAGCGACTGCGGCTTTATTGAATTTAAACAAGAAAATTTCAAAAGACTTTCTGTTTTATTATTTCAGTTTATTTGATTGGGATAAAGCAGCAGAAGGTGATGTAAAAGTAAAAGGCAAAACTTTAAACAAACAGAAATTAAAGGAGCTGCAAATCCCCCTTCCCCCTCTCCCCGAACAACAACGCATCGTTTCCATCTTAGATGAAGCCTTTGCGGTTATTGAGCGAAGTCGAAATAATGCCGAACAAAACCTCAAAAACGCCAAAGAATTGTTTGAAAGCTATTTGCAGGGGGTGTTTGAAAGAAGAAGTCTGAACCTTGATTCAAATGATTTTCTTGATGCCCCTGATTCTAAACCCAATAAAAAATCAAGCAATCAGGCGAATCAAAAAAATCAAGGTTCAGACAATTTGCAGGGGGTGTTTGAGAATCGGAATTGGGAGAAAAAGAAATTACAAGATGTTGCAAAAGTTTTTGGACGTGGAAAATCGAAACACAGACCAAGAAATTGGGAAGGATTGTATGGCGGTAACTATCCATTTATTCAAACAGGTGAAGTTCGCAATGCAAACAAATACATTACAAGTTATACCCAGACTTATAACGAAGCAGGATTAGCACAAAGTAAACTTTGGAAGAAAGGAACCATTTGCATAACTATTGCTGCAAACATAGCCGAGACAGCAATTTTAGATTTTGATGCTTGTATTCCTGATAGTATCATCGGTTTTGAAGTTGACGAGAAAAAAGCCGACTTAAATTTTGCTTATTACTTGTTGCAATATTTCAAGGCAGAATTACAAAAGTTAGGAAAAGGAAGTGCCCAAGACAACATCAATTTAGGAACATTTGAAAATCAGTATTTCCCTTTTCCAACTTTAATTGAACAACAAACCATCGTCCGCCGATTAGATACTCTGCGAGCCGAAACACAAAAGCTGGAAGCGGTGTATCAAAAGAAAATGGATGATTTGGAGGAGTTGAAAAAATCCATCTTGCAAAAGGCATTTGCGGGGGAGTTGCGTGGTGGTGAGCCTGCCGAACCAAAAATTGAAAAATCCCGAAGGGATGACAAGATTATAGAAAACAAGATTAACCACCCACGAACCAACCCCGAAGGGGTGAAATAGCATTATGGCAGGAACATTTTCACAAATTTATATCCAATGCGTTTTTGCTGTAAAAGGCAGAGAAAACCTATTGCAAAAACCTTGGCGAGATGAAGTGTTCAAATACATTGCAGGGATCATTAAAGGCAAAAGTCAAAAACCTATTATCGTAAATGGTGACGCAGACCACGTTCACGTATTTGTGGGTTTAAAGCCAGCAATGAGCATTTCAGATTTAGTGAGAGACATTAAAAACAATTCTTCCAATTTTTTTAACGAACAAAAATTCGTCAAAGGAAAATTCTCTTGGCAGGAAGGATATTGTGCATTCTCTTATGCTCATTCGCAAATTGAAAATGTGTATCAAAACATTGCTAATCAGGAAGAACATCACAGGAAAAAAACATTCAAAGAAGAATACCTTGTTTTCTTCAAAAATTTGAAATTGAATACAACGAAAAATATTTATTTGAATGAATAGATTAAACATATCACCCCTTCGGGGTTTAGTTGACTTTTGGTTTGCATTGAGCTATAATCTTTTCATCCCTTCGGGATTGCAAAACAAAATCGGTATTCTATTGAGCAAAATATGCAAGAAAATCAATAAACACTCGATAGGATGCTCAATAGATATCAAGAAAATATGCCAGTTACATACCATTTTGGGCTTAAAATCTTATTTGATGGTTATTTGAGGACAAGGCATGTTATCATTGCTATAACACTGATTAGCAATAGTGTTTTATTTGATGGTCATTTGATAAAAGTGAAATTATGAACGAAGCAGAAACATGAGCAGAACTCATAGACCCAAAACTAAAGGCTTGCGGTTGGGGCGTTGTGGAAGGCTCTAAAGTCCTTCGTGAATACAACATAACGGCAGGTAAAATTCAAGCAGGCGGTGGCAGGGGTAAAAGAGAAATTGCCGATTATGTGTTGGTTTACAAAGGCATCAAACTTGCGATAATTGAAGCCAAAAGCAGTTTCTGTGAAGTGGCGGAAGGTGTGATGCAAGCGAAGAAATATGCTGAGAAACTAAAGTTAGAAACCACCTATAACACCAACGGAAAAGCCATTTACCAAATCTGTATGAAATCAGGCGAAGAAGGCTTGGTAACAGATTTTCTAAGCCCTGACGAACTTTGGAATAAAACCTTTCCGAAAGGCAGTCACACTGAGCCTGTCGAAGTGTGGAGAGAAAAATTTGCCAATGTTCCTTTTGAAGATAAAAGTGGAAGTTGGCAGTTAAGATATTATCAGGAAATAGCCGTTCAACGCACCGTTGAAGCCATTGCACAAGGCAAAGAAAGAATATTGCTGACCCTTGCCACCGGAACAGGAAAAACGGCAATCGCTTTTCAAATAGCGTGGAAACTTTTTCAAACCCGTTGGACGGTTCGACAGGCTCACCGACCCAACGAACCGGCAAGAAGACCGAGAATTTTATTTTTAGCAGACAGAAACATTTTAGCCGACCAGGCCTACAATTCATTTTCAGCATTTCCCGAAGATGCTTTGGTGCGGATAAAACCCAACGAGATAAAGAAAAGCGGAAAAGTGTCCACCAACGGCAGCATTTTCTTTACCATTTTTCAAACCTTTATGACTTCGACAAGCTCAGTCACCAAGGATGAAAAAGAAGATTTTGCTGAAATTCTCAATGTTGAAAAAGGAAAACAAGGCTATATGTACATTCTTCAATGTGCAGATGGGAGTTTTTATACGGGAAGTACAAAAAATTTGCAAAGAAGAATTGAAGAACATAAAAGTGGTGAAGGAGCAAAATTCACAAAGGAACATTTTCCAATTAAATTAGTTTATTACGAATCATTTGAAAGAATAGATTTAGCATTTAAAAGGGAAAAACAAGTTCAAGGTTGGAGCAGGGTAAAGAAAATTGCTCTAATCAAAGGAGATAAGGAGCAACTCATAAAACTTTCGAAGAATAAAGCTGAAAATGAGCCAAAGGTCGCTGAGCCTTTCGAAGCGTTTGGCGAATATCCAGCCGACTATTTTGATTTCATCATTATTGACGAGTGCCACCGTGGTGGAGCCAATGACGAAAGCAATTGGAGAAGCATTTTAGAATATTTCAGTCCGGCAGTGCAATTGGGTTTAACCGCCACACCTAAGCGGAAAGACAATGTTGATACTTACAAATATTTTGGCGAACCAGTTTACATCTATTCGCTGAAAGAAGGTATCAATGACGGTTTCTTAACGCCTTTCAAGGTAAACGCATCAAAACTACTTTGGACGATTACCGCTATACTTCGGACGATACGATTGTGGAAGGAGAAATTGAAGAAGGCAAATTGTATGAAGAAAAAGACTTTAACCGCACGATTGAAATTGTAGAGCGAGAAGCGAAAAGAGTAAACATCTTTTTAGAAGAAGCCAACCAAAACGAAAAGGCAATAATCTTTTGTGCCAATCAAGGACATGCAGCATTGATACGGGATTTGGTAAATCAAAATGCAAAAAGCAAAGACCCTTTTTATTGTGTTCGTGTTACTGCCAATGACGGAGAAGAAGGCGAAAGACTGTTGAGAGAATTTCAGGACAATGAAAAAACAATCCCTACCATTCTGACCACTTCGCAAAAGCTCTCTACGGGCATAGATGCAAGGAACATTCGGAACATCGTTTTGCTTCGTCCGGTCAATTCAATGATTGAGTTTAAACAGATTGTTGGACGTGGCACACGTCTGTTTGAAGGCAAAGAGTTTTTTACCATTTACGACTTTGTAGATGCCTACAAACATTTTTCAGACCCTGAATGGGACGGAGAACCTTTGGAAGAAGAACCAAGTGGAGTGAAAGAACCTAAAGGCGAATACAAACCCAGAGGACCTAAAGAACCGACTGAAACCGAACGCAAGCAGAAGATAAAAATCAAATTGCGAAACGGAAAGGAAAGAGAAATTCAATCAATGATTTCCACGTCGTTTTGGAGTGCGGACGGTAAACCGATTTCGGCAGAAGAATTTTTGAATAACCTATTTGGCGAGTTACCCAAGCTTTTTAAAGACGAAGAAGAGTTGCGGTAACTGTGGAGCAATCCAATGACAAGAAAAGTTTTGTTGGAAAATTTAGATGCAGCAGGATTCCCAAAAGACGATTTACTGACTTTGCAGAAGTTGGTAGATATGGAAAAAAGCGACTTGTATGATGTGTTGGAATACGTTTTTAATGGTGACTATATCGCAATGACAAGAGAAGCCAGAGCCCAAGCAGCCGAAGCGACCATTTTTGCATTACTCAACGACAAACAAAAAGAGTTTATCACTTTCGTTTTGAGCAAATACATAGAAACAGGCGTGGACGAACTCGACCAGGAGAAACTACCCATCTTGCTGACCAACAAGTATCAATCTTTGCAAGACGCCAAAGAAGTTTTGGGAAATGTGGCAAACATCAGCCGACTGTTTATAGAATTTCAAGAACATCTTTACCAACAGAAAGCAGCGTGAAACCTTAAGTCTGAAGATTGGCATTTCGTCATTTTGCCTTCCCCCTTTCATCAGGCAGACTGTTGAACTTTAACGTTTCCTACAGCGTTTACATAAAGAGTATCTATTAGTTATGCAGCAAATCAAATAGGTCTTATTGATGGGCTCGCATAATTTGCGCCCCGGAAAACAAGGCTGCCCATTGTTTTTAACCTCTACCGGTTGCTTATGGCTACAAAGAAGACAACTACAATCAGTAAGTTATTCACCATCCTGCGCTTTCAGCGGCAGGAAATTTCTTCTATTTACAGCTATGCCGTTTTCGCCGGTTTGGTGCAGCTTTCACTGCCCTTGGGTATTCAGTCTATCATCAGCTTTGTGTTGGGGGGCGCTATCTCTACTTCGCTCATCCTGCTGATCATCTTTGTTATCATGGGTGTATTCGTTACGGGTATGCTACAGGTCAATCAGATGAAGATCATTGAGCGCATCCAACAGCAATTGTTTACCCGCTACGCTTTTCTATATGCTCATACTATTCCCCGGCTCAGTATGCGCCATATCAACGATTATTACCTTCCCGAACTGACGAACCGTTTTTTTGATGCCGTGTCACTGCAAAAAAGTTTGTCCAAACTTTTGCTGGATGTTCCCACGGCCACCATTCAGATCTTATTCGGCCTGATCCTGCTTTCCTTCTATCATCCGTTTTTTATCTTCTTTGGTATTTTGTTGTTGTTCATTCTGTTCGTCATCATCCGTTTTACAGGCAACCGTGGCCTGGCAACGAGCTTGCAGGTGAGTGAACATAAATATAAAGTGGCGGGCTTTTTACAGGAAAGTGCGAGGCTCATCACTCCGCTTAAGTTTTCGAGAGACAGCGGTATGCCCGTGAAGAAGACCGATGAGTACGTACATAATTACCTGAAAGCGCGCACCGCCCATTTTCGCATATTATTGTCGCAGTACTGGACGCTTATCGCCTTCAAATTGCTTATTGTATCGTCCATGCTCATTGTGGGCTCTTATTTGCTGGTCAATCAGCAGTTGAACATTGGTCAGTTTATTGCGGCAGAGATCGTCATCATTGCCATCATCGAGTCGGTGGAGAAGCTGATAGTCAATCTTGACAAGGTCTATGATACGCTTACTTCTGTAGAGAAAGTGAACAAGCTGGTGGATAAGGAAAAGGATCAGGAAGGAGTGCAGACCGTGCAACCCACCCCAGGAGGCTGGTCGCTGAAACTACAGGATGTAGCCTTTGGCTATGCACCGGAAAAACCCGTACTGCGCAATATTTCCTTTACCGTAGCCGGAGGCGAAAAGGTGTGTATCATGGGAAAATACGGCTCGGGCAAATCCACACTTATAAAACTGATTGGAGGATTGCATGTGCCAGATGCCGGCTTTGTTTGGATCAATGATCTTTCTGTTGAGCAGTACGATCCGCGAAGTTTGAGACCCGGCATGGGCATCTTAACAGGATCGCGCGAGATATTTGAAGGCACTATCCGCGAGAACATATGCATGGGCGCCCGGGATGTACCTGACGAAAAAATAAACCGCATTGCCGCACAGTTCGGCCTCACATCTTTTCTTGAAGAATGTGCCGGCGGATTGGATTATATGCTCCATCCGCAGGGTCAGCATTTGTCGGAACGGACAGTGAAAAAGATCATGCTGATCAGAGCGCTGATACACAACCCCCGGCTGGTTATGCTCGAAGATCCCTGGCTGGGACTCGAAGATGAATTCGGGCAGGCTATTCAGGACTATCTGCTGCAGCTTAAAGACACTACGGTGATCGTAATCTGTAACGATCCGTTTTTTGCGGAACGCTGCGATAAAACAATACTGATGGAGAGTGGAAGTGTTGTAACCATAAAACAAAGACAACATGGAAGAGGTTAAACGGCAAATCACAAAAGACACGGATCTGGGAAATCTCAGGTCGTTCTCCGGCATCTTTCTGGAGGGCCGGCCGAGCCATGTGCGCCGCTGGCTGGTGGCCGCCATCCTTGCGGGTATTGTGCTGCTTTTTCTGCCCTGGACACAGAATATTCGCGCCAAGGGAAATGTCACTACCCTAAGGCAGGAAGGACGTCCGCAACACATCCATTCCGTCATTGCCGGCCGCATAGCGAAATGGTATGTGCGCGAGGGCGATTTTGTGCGCAAGGGCGATACACTGGTGCAACTGGCCGAAATAAAAGACAGTTACCTCGACCCTATGTTGCTGAGCCGCAGTGAGGGACAGCTTCGGGCAAAAAACGAATCGGTATCGCTTTACGAAACCAAGGTCCGCGCCATCGACGATCAGATAGAAGCCATGCAAAGCTCCCTTCAGGCCAAAATCAGCCAGTTGCGCAGAAAAGTGATCAGTGACAGCATGGACGTGCTTGCTGCAGAAAACGACTACCGCATTGCCGATGCGCAGTTTCAACGAATGCAGGTGATGCGAGACAGCGGGCTGGCCTCGGCAGTGCAGCTCGAACAACGATCGCAGAGCCGGCAGAGCGCACTGGCCAAAAAGGTAAGTGCAGAAAATAAGTATCAGAATACCAAAACTGAGATCAGCCAGGTGTTGCAGGATTATAATGAAAAAGTGTTCAAGGCTCGCAGCGAACAGGCATCTGCACGCAGCGACATGGCCAATGCTAATGCGGAAGTGCTGAAGCTGAGCAATCAAAACGCCAATTACCAGATACGGAATCAACTATACTTCATTATCGCTCCGCAGGATGGACAGGTCGTCAATGCTGTAAAAGCGGGTATCAACGAGATTGTGAAAGAAGGCGAAAACATTGCAGACATTGTGCCTGCACCGGGTTCTTTTGCAGTAGAGGTTTTTGTGTCGCCGGTAGATGTGCCCCTGCTATCAGTGGGACAGACGGTTAAGTTTCTCTTCGACGGATATCCGGCCATAGTCTTCAGTGGCTGGCCCGGTGCGTCTTATGGCATCTTTAGCGGCAGGATTGTGGCCATAGAAAATACAGTGAGTGCTAACGGAAAATTCAGAATTCTGGTGGGTGAGGATGACCGGGATAAGCCCTGGCCGAAGACCCTGCGCATGGGCGTGGGCGCTTCTGCCATAGCCCTGTTGAAAGATGTGCCGGTGTGGTACGAACTCTGGCGAAATATCAATGGATTTCCGCCTGACTATTACAAACCGAAAACCACTGAGAGCGCCTATGCGGAGAAGAAGTAAATACCTGCTTTTACTACTTTGGTCCGTGGGGTCGCTCAACGCTGCTGCCTCGGAAACGGAAATACTGACGAGCGATGCTTTTTTACAAATCGTTCGTAGTTACCACCCTTTCATCCGGCAGGCGCAACTCCGGTACGACCGGGCCGGTGCAGAAGTGCAACAGACCCGCGGAGCCTTCGATCCTACGGTGTCGGCCACGGTACAGCGCAAAGACCTCGAAAATAAGCTATACTATTCCTACTTCAATCCGGAAGTGACCATCCCAACATGGTATGGCCTTGATCTGAAGGTGGGCATGAATGATATTGCCGGGGAGCGGCTCAATCCGGAGGCTACGCTCGGAGAGGTAGGATACGCAGGACTTAAGCTCAGTCTCGATGAGCTGGTGTTCGACAAAAGGCGGGCGGCCGTACAGCAGGCGCGCCTTGCCCGCACCATGAGCCGGCACGAACAAAGACTGGTGGTCAATGATATCTTGTATGATGCCTTGAGCACCTATTGGATGTGGGCCAGGGATTTTGCCCTTGTTGACATGCTTTCTAATCAGGTCACTGCCGTGCGGCAACGTATCCGCATGGTTCGCATAGAAGTGGAGCAGGGATCGCGTGCGGCTATTGATACCGCCGAGATCACGGCACAGTATCAGGCTTTGGTGCAACAGCAGCGTATGGCCCAGCTTCAACTCCTGCAAAGTGGTCTGCAGCTTTCGTCTTTTCTATGGACAGAAGATGGCAGTCCTGCGGCATTGCCCGGCAATGTTGTTCCCAGGGTCGATGCTCTTGCCACGTTGCCTGCAGAACTGCCGGGCATGGATAGCCTTGCCTCCGTGCTTACAACGCACCCCAAGCTGCTGATGCTGGAGAGTAAGATCGGCATCCTGCAGGTAGAGCAACGACTCAAGCAACAGTCGCTTCTGCCTAAGGTTTCGGTTAATGCAGCCTTACTCAGCAAAGACATCAATGTTTTGCAGGGCGCTTCGCTGCAGCCTTCAGAAAACTATAAGGCAAGTGTTGACTTCAATTTGCCACTTTTGTTGCGCAGTGCAAGAGGGGCCGTAAGGAGCGCACGTCTTAAGGTGGGCGAAACCCGCTGGGAGCAATCCTATACCCAGTTACAACTCGAAAACAAACTGAGATCGGTCTATGCCGAGTGTACGTCGCTGCAGCAACAAATACGCGACTACAACGTTGCCTACACCGCTTACCAGGCTTTGTATCGCGGTGAGCTGACCCGCGTGAACACGGGTGAAAGCACGCTTTTTATGCTCAACACCCGCGAGCTAAAAATGCTCGAAGCCGCTCAGAAATTAATTGACCTGCGGTCGAAATTGCAAAAAAGTTACGCGGCAGTTTTCCATGCTGTTGGCCTGTTGGAATGATCATACAAATCTGAAGTCCATCGTTTTCCTCCGGTACCCGGGGGATTTTTTTTGCCTGGGCCGAAGATAATTTCCCTGTGATCTGAGTCACCAAAAGAACTGACGCCTGTCATATGCAAGCCAACCGGGGTTGCGTTGTTTTGGTGTCTGTTTGATAAGCTATACAATGAAAAAAATATAGCGTTTAATGTTTACCTGTTCGGGTGCTCTCGTTTGTTGCAACAACTGTATGACCACATCAAGCCCTGCATTATGGACGAAGCCCGACAAAATGATCTGAAACATGACCCAACCTCACTTACCTCCCCAGGGACCGATAAAACGGTCGGAGGCTTTGAAGCCCTTGTCGCGAGACCATCATGAAGGATTGTTGCTCTGTTGGAAGATTCGAAAAGGCTTGAAAGATGACCTCGATTGCCGAAGGATCGCCGCCTATGTAACCACATTCTTTGGGCAGGCCCTGCAGCCGCATTTTACGGAGGAAGAACAATTTGTATTTACACTGTTGCCAGAGGCGAACGAACAGGTGCAAACCGCTGTGAAGCAGCACCAGTCCCTGAAAGATCTGGTGAACGATATTTCGGCTTATCGCGACCATTGTAAAGACCTGCTCGCGCAATTTGCCGACCAACTCGACCAGCATATAAGATTTGAAGAAAGAGTATTGTTCCCAGGTATAGAGCAAATAGCATCTGAAGGGCTGGAGGATGTCGGCAAAGTGATAGCGGCCCATCATGAACAGCTCAAACCGATATCCTGGGACGATCAGTTCTGGATGTAAACCAAGTTGCATCATGTTTTCAAAATCCTGCGAATACGCTATCAGAGCCACGCTCTACATTGCTTCGGAAACCTCCGGAGAGCACCGTGTCGGTATTGAGGCGATCTGCAGGCATATTGAAGCACCCAAACATTTTACGGCCAAAATACTGCAGATACTTACCCGAAACGGGATTGTGCATTCGCAGAAAGGTGTGAACGGTGGATTTTATATGGATGCTCAACAGACAAAGCAAGCCCTTAAGCGCATTGTAGCGGCGGTAGATGGCAATAAAATCTTTACAGGCTGCGGACTGGGATTGAAGGAATGCTCTGATCATAAGCCTTGCCCGCTGCATGAACAATTTAAGGCTGTACGGGAAAGTTTGGGGAATATGATGGAGCAAACCTCTATAGAACTTTTGGCTTTGCAGTTGAAGAATGGAAAGGCCGTGCTCAAGCGCTAACTAAAATTTTTTTGAAAAAATAAAAGATAAAAATGTCCTTTATTAACCTTTCGCAGCACTTATTCGAATACACCGTTCAGCCCGCCGGGTGCCACCCTGTGGGTCAACCGAATATTGCCGGTTTGCCAACACACTACCTGAAAAACATCACACCTAAATACTAACACTAAACTGAAACAAAATGAACCAGATTATTATCGACGTAACCCGTCTGGAGCCCCGGCAAAAGCATCCTGCTGTATTTCAGGCTTTCGATAATGTGGAGGACGGACATGCTGTAGTGATCCACAACGACCACGACCCTAAACCCCTGTACTACCAACTACTCGGCGAAAGAGGCAATACTTTTTCCTGGACCTATCTGCACCAGGGACCTGAAATATGGCAGGTGGAGATCAGAAAAAGACAGGCAGATGAAGAAACCGTCGGTGAACTGGCCGCAAGCGATACCCGCAAGGCCGAATATTTTAGAAAACTAGGCATTGACTTCTGCTGCGGGGGCAGGAAGACCCTCACTGAGGCCTGTATGGAAAAAGGTCTTGACGTGATGAAGATCCGGCAAGACCTGCACAACACACAACGACAGCCGTCACTGGGGCCACAACTCGATTTTAACTCCTTTACTCTGGCTTTTTTGTGCGACTATATTGTGAACGTACATCACGGTTTTGTGCAGCAGCAGCTACCCCTTATCGAAGAGCTTTGTCAAAAGGTGGCGGCTCATCATGGCGATCACTATCCTTTTTTGCAGGAAGTATATGAGCTGTTTTATCGTTTGCGTTGTGAATTGCTCACGCATCTAAAAAAGGAAGAGCAAATCGTTTTCCCGTCTATCAGACTACTGGAATCGGGTGGGTCAGCCATTGGTTTCGACTCAATCGGCGATCCGTTGGTACTGATGGAACAAGATCATGATCAGGCTGGCGAAATACTGCACAGCATACGCAGGCTGACACAGGGATTTACTGTGCCGGCCGGTGCCTGTAATAGTATGCGTCTGCTGTATCATAAACTTCAGTTGTTTGAAGAAGACATGTTTCAGCATGTACACCTTGAAAACAACATCTTGTTTCCAAAGGCTGCCGAGCTTGACAGAAAACGGGCGGCGCAGGCGCCATAGCTTCGTTGCGGAAATACCTGACCAGCTCAGGATCGATACCGGCCCTATGATCCGAAAGCAGTCTGGAGATGTGGGTACGTTCCTTTAGCCTGCTTCAGCATTGTTGATGGATAACAGTATTTTACCGGTATTCGCATTGTTTTTCTGGTATTCGAGCGCTTCAAAAAAATCAGACATCGGGAAAACAGCGGATACCGGCATTTGAAAATCAGGTGCTGCAAGCGTGGCCACCAACGAGCGGTATATGTCCTGTATGTCTTTAGCCCGGGTGGCAAGCCACGCGTCGATACCGAAACCGGTGATGCTGAGATTTTTAAAAACCACTGTGGCGTTGTGGTAGCTTACATTTCCTTTTCCCAGCAGGCCGTATGAAACCACCTTTCCAAAAGGCGCCATAGCCGTGAGGAGTTCGGACAATAACTCATCGCCCACAGCATCGAGCACACAGGCCACTCCTTTTCCGTCGGTGATGTTTACTATTTTTTCTGCGAGGTTACCGCTCGCCGAAGTGAGGAGTTTTGTTGCCCCGAGTAGCCCGAGTCCTTCTCCTTCTTTTTCATTGCGGGTCACCACAATGGTTTTTATTCCCCTCAGTCGGGCCAGTTGCAGGATGATTTTAGAAACCAGCGAGCTGCCTGCATTGACCAGCAGCCAATCGTATTCCTTCAATTGGGCTTCTTCCAGAAGGGCATAGGCCGTAATAGGATTTAGCGATATCTGGCACCCTTTTTCCGGAGGAAAATTATCGGGCAGGGGTATCAACCTATTTTCGGGAACAATAGCATATTCCGCCCACAGACCTTTGTGTCTAAAAGCAACCCGTTCATTTTTGCGAAACCGAGCGTTCGAATGTACTTTGTCAATTATGCCCATACCTTCCAGTCCTGCAGTTTGCGGAAATTCTGGCCGGATACGATAAGCCCCCTGGATAAATAACATGTCGGCAGGGTTGATGGGACTTGCGAGCATTTTCACCCTTACTTCGCCCTCGCCGGGTTCGGGTATGTCTATTGTTTTTAGTTTCAATACATCCTGAGGCGAACCTGTTTGTTCGAACACTACAGCGTTCATGCTATTTTTCATGGTCATGGTTCTCTATTGGAGGCGAATCATTTGCCGCCTCGTAGAATGTAGCCCTGCGGGTATGCCCTACCAACCTAACTGCTGGCAAGAATGGGTTGCTATCCCCAGGGAGTGCCCGCACCCGTTGCGCCCGGCACATCAGCGAGGCAAATGGACGGGCAAAGCTAAACTAAAGAATCAAGGCTTTGAACCGGCCCTCTATTCTACCCACAGTTTTGTCGCAGAACTACTGCCCTCATTGTTGATGATGACAACATACAGTTGGCTGGCAAGTTGTGAAAGGTCAAGCCGCAGCCTATCACTTCTCTGGTGTGTTGTTTCCAGCACAGTGCGTCCGGTCACATCTGTCACCCGGATGGCGGCGTTGACATGTTCCACCTGCGTGAAGTCAACGATCACAATATCTTTTGCGCTGTAAATCTTCGGAGTGGCTTGCGCCTTCGCCGTTTCGGCTATACCCGACACCGTTCCGTCGGTATATTTTGCGATGAAGCCCGCTTTCGTAGAAGGCGCTACAATATTGACGGTTCCGCTGCCGGGGTCCATATCCACCGTTCCTTCAAAATACCCGCAAGTCCATACGTTTCCCTGGTCGTCTGTATAGAGACCGGTAAAATAGTCGCCCCCGGAGTCGCCAAAGGAGTGTGCAAATACATAAGCTCCGTTTACATCGAATTTGCAGATAAAGCCATCCTGTCCGCCATTAGAGATGAGCGCCCCGGTAGTAGTATTGCCGGGCTGGCAGTACATGGTATCGGGAAATCTTCCGGCCATGTATAGTGCGTTTTGGCCATTAGTTGATATCGCATTCTGGATGCAGGTGGCGTTACTTTCAAAAACATGAGCATTGAGGTAGTTGCCGTTAGCATCGTACCGGGCAAAGTAAATATCGAAGCTGTTTTGTGAAACGATGTTGGCAACAGCGGGGCCAGGATCCATATCCATGGTGTCATAAGCTCGTCCGGACACGTAAAAATTCCCGGCGGCATCGCAGAGTACCAGGTTGACGCCTCCGTTATAGGAATAAGAATTGAGATAATTGCCCGATACATCATACTTAGCCCAGAATCCGTCCAGACCGAGCATAGCATTTATCGTTTGCACACCTGCACCTGGGTCAACATCAATATCCACCTGAAACACCCCTCCCGCATATACATTGCCGGCGGCATCTATGGCGAGGTCCAGTATGAAACTTGAATTGCTGCTGGGGAATGAGGAGGCATATACGAGGCTGCCGCTTGCAGTGTACTTCGCATAAAATCCGTAGTCGAGGAAATTGGGACATGTATAACTGGTGGTACCCGGACCCGGATCAAAATCCACGGTGTTCCTGAAGGCACCGCAGATATAGATGTTATCGGAAGCGTCAATGCTCACCTTCTCTGGCTTGTCAGGACCGGTACCGCCGATGCCAAAGGCATTCATCAGGTTGCCGTTGGCATCATAACGGGCAACAAATATATCATGACTACCGGAATAAGGGAGCGACAGAACGCCGGTACCGGGATCGAAATCTGCTGTTGCGTCGTAATAGGTGCCTAAGGTAATGATGTCGCCGCCGGAGTTGATGGCGATAGATTTGAATATTATGTTACCACCAGTTCCAAGCTTGAAAGCAAACATATAATTGCCTTGGGCATCATATTTAGCCAGGAAAGCATCATCCATTCCAAAACCACTGCTAGCTGTAAGGTTTGCAGTACCCGGTCCGGGATCAAAATCTGCGGTACCCTGGAAGCTGCCTACGACGTAAATATTGCCCTGAGCATCTGCAGCGCATTGTGTGACACTTACGGGGTCTGTGCCCGCAATAGCGTTAGCCCATTGCAATGAGAGACCTTGCGCGTGGCTGGTAAAATGCATGGCTGCCGTGAACATTGCAGTAAGAAGGCTGCTTGTTAGTGCATTTCGCATGGTGGGATGTTTTCTGGTGATGAAAGACAAGTTAAGATAAATGAAGGGAATCGTCAATTATTATTGTATGCTTTTTTGTGCAGTTATTCGATCAAATGGTCAGCCTGGAAATTAGAGATGATTGTACGGTTGTTCTTCGGCCTTCACACTAAAAACTTACCGTTCGGCTCGGCTCCGTCTAACTTCTTCTCGCCTTGAGCATCCTTTATCTACAGTTACTTCCCAGTTTACACGGTTTATTTTATACTACCCCAAGGACGGAAATTGCATATTATTTTAGTCTCTCTAACTTCCCTTTCTTTTTCATTAGGTTTTTATAGTCCCACTGGATATCTCTTGATTTTTTCAGCCAGCGAATTATTTCGTTAGTGTCTATTTCCGTCGGACTATTATAAAAAATAGAAGCGTCTTTGAATTTTTGTCCTCTAACGTTCAAATTTTCTTCGTCAAAGTCTGCACCGCTCCAAAACATGAGGCGAATCCCCTTTTTCTGTGCGCTATATCCAACTGTCGGGTTGTTGTCCAAAAACCAAACCGGGTGAGCGTGCCAAATTTTACTTTCTGCTTCAGTCAGTTCATTGTTTATTGTCTCAGCAAGCAAGTCGCAAATTTGCTTGTCTATTTCTGTTTGCTGGTCATTGTAGGATTTAATTTCTGTTTGCTTTTCAGCCATAGTGTCGTGTTTACTGTCGTTCAAGATAGACAAAAACGTTTTCAGGCTTTGCGTTTGGGTGGGTTTCGGAGTACAAAGTTTCAATTTATTACTAAAGATCATTAGAAGTACAATCCCGATACCTATCTACCGTGTACCGACATCTTTTGCTATTTGCCAGCCGAATTAGATAGAGCTAAACTTGTCATGTCCTCAGTACTGCTCGTCCTCGTTGAGCGCTCAATTTTCTCGATCCGCCGTCGTTTTGTCTTTTAGCTTTTGGGCACCGTATATTCCTGCTATTACCACCAGTAAGGATGCTCCACCATCAATAGGCACACTATCCGGCCCGCCTCCCGGATCGGGGGGATCGCCTGCAAGGGATATAACCGGCAATAGCAGGAACAGTAAAACATAGATGATATTGAAAAGGCTTTTTTTGTTATTGTTTCTTGCTTTCATAGTGTCAAGTTTTTTAAGTTTCATTTACAAGACTCTGCTGGTAATTAAAAACAGGAAGGCTTCTTCCTACGGGCTAATGACTTTCAATGTGGCTGTATATGCTCCATGCTCAACCTGTAGCAGGTAAATACCTTTCGCCAATGTGCCGGTATGCATCGTATATGTTGCAGAACCGTTTGCATGGGTGATGCTGCCGGCATATACCTCCTGACCCGTGCTGTTGTAAAGGCGAACGATATAATTTCCACCTGCCATACCTGTAAAATGTAACCCTATGATATTCCCCTTTACAGGATTAGGAGCAACAGCTATCGTTCCTGCACCCAGGGTAGCGCTTATCCGTACGGTAGGACTATAAAGCACATCATTGTTGTAAGCAAGGGCTTTTACGCGATAGTAATTTTCGCCTTCCAGGGGCTTTTCATCCGCCCATTGATAGATCACCTTCTCGCCATTGTTTTGTTTGGCTGCTACCCTATGCACTATCTCGAATAGCGTTCCGTCAGCGCTGCGCTCCAGTTCGTAGCTGTGCTGATTTTGTTCTGCAAGGTTGTTCCACTGTAGCCTGATGTCATTGCTTTCTCTTTTTGCGAACAACTCCAGCGATTGTTCTGCAAGAGGAATGGCGTTCTGGAAAACGATCTTGAAGCGATTGCCATATGAACCCGCATTGCTGTTAGTTGCAAAGTTTATGATGGAAAGATTGTTCAGATCGAGCGGGGTAATGGTGTTTTGATAAAGGTCGAGCAGGTATGCATTCAGGTTGCTGCCTGCAAAGTTTTGCGGGTCTATCTCAAACTGGTAGTTGCTGCTGCCCATATTGTGCAGGAACAAGTGGAGCGTATCGGTAACGATAGGGAAGGGATATTTTTCGATGCTCAGATAAGAGGTGCTTCTTTTAAAAGAAAGATTAGCTCCGAAGTTCCAGAACTTTCTTCCGTCTTCATCGTCCACATTTGCGCTGTAGGCTCCGCCAAGGGCAGCTATTATACCATCGGCTGGCAGGTATGACGTGCTGTTATCTGGATCGGGCATGTTGAGCTTGATCTTCAATAAGGTGTCGTTGCCTGCGGTGGTCTTAAATGCATTCAGGTAGTCCACCACTTTATCGTTCTCTTCTATTCTCAGATTGCCCGCGTTTCCATTGCTTCTTACAAAAAAGCCTTGTCCGCTTTGTATCGTGCTGGTAGCGCCACTATAGCTACCCCCTGTTACTGTAGGTGTGTAGCCCAGAGTTCCGTCGAATAAAACATAGCCACCACTCACATTTAGTTTGGGATCCCACACCCAGAACTTTTCCAGCACATTCGTAGTGGCAGTATTGGCAAAGGCGGCGGCAAAGTCTATCTGGGATACGTATGGGTTGGATACGAGCGTGAAGTTGGTGGAAGATAATGCCTGATCCTGATCTCCGGTTTTAAGTTGGCCGGTCATCCTTAAGGTGGTATTGCTGCTGTTGCCGGAGCCGCTCACCGTTCTGTCGCCTCTCACATAGAGAAACCAGGATGCATGGTCCGTAATGGGAATGTTGGTGCCAGTGGGCGTGGGCAGAGTATTGGTAGTAGCGTCGTAATATTTGAGAGAAGAATTAGGGGCTCCGTTCACGCCGGCATCCCAACTTCCTGTTACTGCTGCACCACCGTAATTGGTTATCTGTGTGCCATAGCCCGCGGTGCTGTTGCCGGCTTCCTGCCAGCTATTGAAAAGGGTAGGGGCGCCACTACTCTGGATAGGCACTGCCAGCAACTGCCAGGCGCGGTTGCCGTAGGCGGGTATAAATCTTTCTACCGTCACATCGCCGGTAATAGTGCCGCCGGTCACTACTGCCATACGGGAGTCGGAGCCTGCTACGGACTTCATGGTCAGGTTGCCATTGGCAGATAAGGTGCCGCCGGTGAGGGTGAGCACGTTGTTGATGCTTTGCATGCCGGAGGTGATGGTGGCGGTGCCGGAGGTATTTACTTCCAGGTTGTTGATGCTGCCGGTGCCGGTGATGCTCTGCGAGGAAGATCCGTTGAGCAGAAGGGTACCGTTGCCGGATAGTTCGCCATCATTCTGCACATCGCCGCTTACGCTTACCGCCGCACCGGAGGAAACGTAGATATTTGCGCCGGAGGTGGTAGTGAACTGGGCGTTAACGATAGCGTATTGACAATTGAAGAGCAGTAAGAGTATTATTACTTTGAATGAGCTTTTCATGGTGCGTAGTTTAAACCGGCCTTATGTAATTAATTGATGACGGTAACATAAAAATCCATGGGGGGAGGGTTTTCTGCACAATTGTTATAACAGGTATTCGTGAACTTAACCTCTACAGTATCCGCAGCAGTAACACGGGCATACATAATGCCTATTCCTGCCTGCAACTTTTGCGATGGTGAAACAAAAACCGTAGCTCCCACCTGCGCGCCTGTAATGGTGAAACTCGCGTATTCGTTATCATTGGCACCCAATTGCGGAATATTGTAATTCACCGTGGCTTTAATGATGCCGTTTATTGCCGTGCCGGTGCTGCCTAAGGTTACCTGTCCGTCTTTATTCCAGGAAAGAACACTTTTTTGTCCGCCATTGGTGGTGCCCAACACACCACCTGAATAGCCATAAACCACCGGTCCGTCAGGGCTAACACCTGCCCATGTTTTGCCTGAGCCGTACCAACCTACACCGTGGTTTACATCCGAGCCGTCACGCAGGTACATATCATTGTTATTTATCCTCACATTTCCAGCCACATCAAGCTTTTCATCAGGGCTGTCTTTGCCGATACCTACATTACCGGTAAAGTAGGCTGATGAATCACCATGTAGTTCCAGTACCGGATGATTTTTTACGGAGAAATTCAGTTGATATTGATCATCTGTAGGTGAGGATAATATAGAGGGGGAAACACCAACAATGCTGCTGGTGTTGCTTCCGTCCGCAAAGCTGATCCCAAGGTTACTGCCGTAATTGGGTATACCCGATACTAACTGAAAGGTATTATAACTCATTTTGAAGTTTTCGACACCACCCAGCGTAAACCTGATCGTATTATCGTTGGACGTCCGTACTGTTGTTGATTGAGCGGCATTCGCAATAATGCTCATCGTATCTGTCAATGTATTTACATCCTTCCAGCTCGCATTGCCATTGGCATCGCTGGTCAGCACATAACCGTCAGTCTGTGTGCCGTCCTGATATTTCATCTTGCCTACCAGGTGGAAAGTGGTGTCGGGTGCGGAGGTGCCGATACCTGTGTTGCCGTTTTTCAGGACTACCATTGCATCGGAACGATTTATAGTAGATGTGCCTTTCCCGATAGTGAAGAGACGGTCATCTGCATTCCATCCTGTGGTATCCGCCGGAGTGTATGCGGTATTATAGTGCCCTATGGTGGTTTCGTATCCCGAAGGGGCAGATGTATTTTTCCCCATGGCAGTGGCATAGCTTCCGCTGGCTGTTGTTTGGTACCCCATAGCGGTGGAATAGGTCCCGCTGGCTGTTGTCTGGTACCCCATGGCTGTGGCGTTGCTTCCAGCAGCAGTTGTCTGGTTTCCCATGGCGATAGCATAGTTTCCACCGGCTGCTACAAGATTCCCAACGGCGGTGGAATAGATGCCGCTTGCCGTTGATTGTCTTCCTATGGCAGTGGAATAGTCTCCACTTGCCGTTGTTTGTATTCCCATGGCGGTGGAAGCTCCGCCACTTGCTGTTGTTCCGTTCCCCATGGCGGTGGAAGCTCCCCCGCTGGCGATAGTTTCTCTCCCCATGGCGGTGGAACTGTATCCACTGGCTGTTGCTTCATTCCCCATGGCGGTGGAACGCTCTCCGCTTGCCGTTGACACATACCCCATGGCCGTAGAAAAGTCACCGATTGACTTGGTATCGTATCCCAGGGCAATGCTATTGTTCCCGATGCTATCGGCATCCCAATTCTTACTGGGCGCTTGCCCGGCGCGGAAAGCACCCTTGCCCTTATCAAAGAAGAAACGCTTGCTGTGATTGGCAATTCCGTCATAGTCCAGTTGCGGTGAGCCGAATACGAAGTTATCGTAGTCGCTGACGATACTTCCCGGCACCACCACACCATTTAGCGTATCGAACGCTGTTTTGACTGCCAGCAATGAAGCCGACGTCCAGCTTGCATTGCCTGCAACATCACTGGTAAGCACATAGCCATTGGCCTGTGTACCGTCCTGGTATTTCATCTTGCCTATCAGGTGGAAGGTGGTATCGGGTGCGGAGGTACCGACACCTGTATTGCCATTTTTCAGGACAACCATGGCATCTGAACGATTTGAGGAAGCGGTTCCGTTACCAATGGTGAAGAGGCGATCATTTGTAACCCATCCTGTCGGACTAGTGGGAGTGTAAGTAGTACTAAATCTACCAATAGTGGTTTCGAATCCCGAAGGGGCTGTGGTGTTATTACCCATGGCGGTGGAATAGTCTCCACTGGCCGTTGTTGCAGTTCCCATGGCGGTGGATGTGTTTCCACTGGCTATTGTTGCAGATCCCATGGCTGTAGATGCTGTTCCACTTGCCGATGTACTGTTCCCAATGGCGGTAGCAATGTTTCCACTTGCTGTTGTATTATTTCCCATGGCGGCGGATTTATCTCCACTTGCTGTTGTATTATTTCCCATGGTGGTGGATTTATCTCCACTCGCTTCAGTAAGATATCCTAAGGCCACGGAGTTATTGCCACTGGCCTTCGTATCATACCCCATGGCCATGCTGTTAGTACCAAGGCTGTCGGCATCCCAGTTCGCGCCTGGAACTTGTCCGGCCCGGAATGCCCCCTTGCTCTTATCAAAGAAGAAACGGCTGTCGTGGTTGACATTTCCGTCATCATCCAGTTGGGTTGAGCCGAATACAAAGTCGTTTGTATTTGCATTTACCGCTATGCCGGGTATCACCACACCGCCCGATGTATCGAACACGGCAGGAGCGTAAAACGATTTCCAGGTGGCTTTTCCTGCACTATCGCTGGTAAGGATATAACCGCTCCCCTGTGTACCGTCCTGGTATTTCAACTGCCCTACCAGGTGGAATGTAGCATCAGGTGTAGAAATCCCGATACCTGTTTTCCCATTTTTCAGGACGACCATAGCATCGGAACGATTTGTATTGGATGTGCCTTTTCCAATGGAGAAGAGGCGGTCGTTTGGGTTCCATCCCGCAGTGGAATCGGCAGGAGTGTACGTGGTATTATAGCGACCTATGACGGTTTCGTATCCAGATGGCGCCTTCGTATTGTTCCCCATGGCAGTAGCGTAGGATCCACTTGCCGTTGTTGCCGTTCCCATGGCTGTCGCATTGTCTCCCCCAGCCGTCGTTTGGTATCCCATGGAGGTGGAAAAGTCTCCGATTGCCTTTGTATTCCGTCCCATGGCGGTGGATGTGTTTCCGCTGGCGGTCGTACCATACCCAATGGCGGTGGCGTCGTTTCCACTGGCCATCGCATTATCCCCCATGGCGGTAGAAGAGATTCCGCTTGCCGTTGTTGAAGAGCCCAGGGCGGTCGAGTAGTTTCCACCGGCCGTTGTCTGATACCCCAGAGCTGTTGCAACGTATCCATTGGCTAACGCCTCTCTCCCCATGGCGGTAGCATAACTGCCGCTTGCCGTATCCTGAAACCCTATGGCGGTGGAACTATTTTCACTTGCCGAAGCCCGAAATCCTATTGCGGTGGCATTGGTTCCACTTGCCTCTGCCTGATTGCCTATGGCGGTGGAGTAGTCTCCACTCGCTTCAGTAAAATATCCTAAGGCCACGGAGACATTGCCATTGGCCTTCGTATTATACCCCATAGCAACGCTGTTAGTACCGATGCTATCGGCATCCCAGTTCGTGCTTAGCACCTTTCCGGCTCTAAAAGCTCCCTTGCTCTTATCAAAGAAGAAACGGCTGTCGTGACTGGCATTTCCGTCATCATCTAGTTGCGGTGAGCCGAAGACGAAGTCGTTTGTAGTTGCATTTACCGCGCTGCCGGGTATCACCACACCCCCCAATGTATCGAACACTGTTTTTATAGCCAGCGATGAAGCTGAAGCCCAGGTTGCGTTGCCTGCATTATCGCTGGTAAGGATATAACCGCTCCCCTGTGTGCCATCCTGATATTTCATCTTACCTACCAGGTGGAAGGTAGTATCGGGTGCGGAGGTGCCGATACCTACATTGGCGTTATACCCCAGCACTATACTGTTGCTTTTGGCTACTGTGGTATTGGCACCGATGGCGGTGGCATTGGTAAGGTTTCCGCTGGCTACATCGGCAAAGTAACCCACTGCCGTATTGTATGTTCCGGTGGTATTTGAGCCCAGTGCCTCCATTCCAAAACCTGCATTATTTGCACCGGTAGTATTATTGTAAAGAGAGTGGTCGCCAAAAGATGAGTTATTATTTGCCGTACTGTACCTCTGTGATAAATTTCCGAAGGCACTGTTGGCCACGCCATTCACATTGTCAGCAAGAACCTGAGAACCAAACGCACTGTTTTCATAGGCATTCGTGGCGTTCTCCATGGCTTTAAACCCTGCCGCCGTGTTATCGTTAGCCAGCGATTTGCTCAGTGCATGGTAACCTATGGCAACGCTTTGATAAGTTGATTGACCGTCCTTTAGTGCACTCTCGCCAATGCCCACATTTTGATTACCGTTGAAATAACTGCTCAGCCCTGCATTGTTGCCGATAAATACGTTACCTCCGGTATTGACTACTTCCAGTCTTCCGCTGTCCATCCTGAAATACTCGGTGCCTCCCATATCAAAACGGATGATGTCTTCATTAGGGCTTTCCTCTACCTGTATTTTGGTATTCCTATCGGCATCGGCCAATAGGGTCATCGTATCGGCGGGTAAAATAATGCTGTTGCCGTTTTGTATGCTCAGGGTATCTCCGCTTAAAGTCAGTGCCTGGCTGTCTGTGCCGGAAGGCAGCACCGCATACCCGCCGTTTTGCAGAAACAGCGTATCATTAGAGATGGACAACATCTGGTTGGTTGCGCTTCCTTCTATGTTCTCCCAACTGGTGCCGTCGAAGAACCAGAATGAACCATACTCATTGTCGAATACCATCAGCCCTTTGGCCGGGTTGACGATGGCTTTGCGCACATTGCTGTCCATACGGGGTATCAGCAGCCCCCGGGAATTTGAATTCAGTTCCAATATGGCACTGGCATCGGGTGTTGTTGTACCTATACCAACATTTTGTGCAAAGCTCACCTGCCGTAGCAGCAGGAGCATGATCGTGATGACGAAAGTGTTTTTTTTCATGTGGGTGAAATTTTTCATCGTACTTACATCTGTGTAAATGTTTTAGTCGCCTTTTGAGGGCTTTTTTTGTTGATTTTTCCTCATTTCCAGCTCATACTTCTTTGCATCCTCTTCCAGCATCTGCAACTGGTGTTTCAATGAATCGTTTTCTTCGCTCAGGCGGGCTGCCAACGCTTTGATCTTTTCTTTAATGTTCAGGTATTTTTCAGCCAGGCTGACTTGCAGCTTTTCATCAAATTTTTCGTTCTCCATAAGAAGTTCTTTGAAAGATTTATCCGGCTAAAAGTAGAATGGCGGACTGCCCTGTTCCAAATGAAAGGGGGGTGACAAGGAGTTGACACCGGACAGGCAGAAATACTATGTGTTGCCAGTCTTTACCTTATACAGTTGGCGTCTTAGCATGTGTCAACCCTTTGTACCCGCACTAACCCGGTAAGGTGGCGGCATTTTTGCCAAAAGATTAGTCACAAAAAGGGAAAGGAATTACATGTTCAGGAGAAAATCGTGGAGATCAGTACCGGAGAAAAGTTCTAGTTTTTTCCGCAGGCGGTTTTTATTTCTTTTCACCGATTCGGGCGCAATATTTCTTAGCGAGGCGATCTCCTTATTGGAAAGCTGGAGTCTTAAATAGCCGCAAAGTTCCAGGTCGGAAGCTGTAAGCGACGGGAATGTTTTCTTGAGCTTGGAGTAAAAATCAGCGTTGATTACTTCTATATTTTTTTGAATATTGATAAACTCTTCGTTCTTCTGATCTTTTAGCTGCACGCCTTTCAACAGGGAGCGTAAAGACACGATGGCGTCTTCCTTACTATTGGCAATTTCCTGTAGTTCGTTGATCAGCTCCTGGTTGGTTTCGTATATCCTGCTGGTTTGCAGCGCAAGGTTGGTGATATCCTTTTGTTTCATCTGCACATCATGCCTTGCTATCTCGGCTTCCATGTTCTTTTTGTCCAGCTCTGTTTTGGCTGCCAGTTGTTCTGCTTTGTGTTTTCGCCTGCGGCTGATGATCAGTAAGCAGAGCAGACTTATAATTATGACACTGAGGCATATAGTGATTCCTATGGAAAAACGATGGTAGAAGATTAATTTTTTCGTCGCCTTCAGCATTTCGTTGCGGGCGGCTATTTCATTTTCAAAAGCTTTGCTCTGGAGGTGGAGTAATGTTTCTGTAATGCTCTGTTGCTTCAGGTTCCTTTCCTTGCGCAGGCTATCATTCAGGTTCAGGTACAACTGCCTGTAGCTTCTGGCTTTTTCTACATTTGCATGTCTTAAAAAATAGCCGGTGGCAAACTTGTAGAAATCAAGCATTTCCTGCCTGTTCTCGTAAGAATAATGGCCTTTAATAAAGTGATGTAGTTCGTTCAACTGCTTTTCTGCGCCGCCTGCACCCCGTTTTTCCAGGGCGTCGGCCAGTTTGATCTTATTGGTAATGTAGCGGTGATATTTGCGGTATTCATCGTTCTTATACTTATCACTTTCCGACAATTGAAACGTAATGCTGTCGTTAGACCGGTAAACAGAAACTGCCTCCTGATACTGCCCGTTCTTCATGTATTCTTCTGCAATATTATCCCTGATGCTGCACTGCAATAAACTATCTATCCGTCCTGACTTTAGCGCTATAATTGCCTGGTTGTAGTAATACATAGAACTGTCAGCGTGGTTTAACCGGCTGTGATAAATGCCGATGTTATTCAGTGCTGCCGCTATCAGAATACTGTTGTTGACGGAACGGGCAAATTCGAGGGCTTTCAGGTAGTTCTCATAAGCTGCGGAATATTTCTGCTGCCCAAGCTGCATACTACCGTAGGCTCCGTGCAACCGCTCCATTACCTCCGGCGCAATAGCTACCCGCTGCGCTATTTGTATTGCCCTGTCATAATATTTAGCAGCCTGGTGCGGATCCATGGTATAGAGCAGTACAGCCATAGCGCAGTTCAGTTCAAAGCTTATCCTGGATGGGGCGGGCAACTGCTCCTCGAGCAGCAAACCCATCTGGAATTTTTTTATCTGGTCTAAGGAACGTCCGTTTTTTCCATCTTCCACAGCGAGATCAAGCAGCTCCTGAATTTTTTGATTGATGTCGCCATCGGCGCTCAGGTAATTTTCTATAAGTTGATCTTCCGCGCTGATGGCATTACCATTCCTGTCTTGCCCCGTCTTTTGGGAGAAGACAACCGTAACAGAGGTTAGCCAACAGCAGAGAAATAACAACAGGCGTTTCACTACAGAAAATGAACTGCAATGTAAAAAAGTCTGTGCTACTTATGATATGTGCGTGTGGGTGGACAACGATTGCAAACTCAATTCACGTCCGCTTGGTGCGCAAGTCACATTTTTATTTCCGTCAGCCTTCACAAAGCAAGCTTTGCCGGCTCCCGAAAACAAAAATGCCAGCCGAAGCTGGACATTTATTGAGTTTGGCGGAGAGAGAGGGATTATTAGCTTGATCCCTTCGCCTGCGGCGGGCGTGCTGCAAACTCAATTCATGTCCGCTTGCTGCGCAAGTCACATTTTTATTTCCGTCCGCCTTTGCAAAGCAACTTTGCCGGCTCCCGAAAACAAAAATGCCAGCCGAAGCTGGACATTTATTGAGTTTGGTGGAGAGAGAGGGATTCGAATCCAGAAAGCTTTCTCTTTCGAGACCCATTCTACGGGTGAAATGGTTTTTTAAGGAAATCCGAACAAGTTCGCCAGCCTCTTTAAGTCCGAACATTTCCGTGCGTCAACTGGTGACAGTTGTACAACGATGGTTTTTTTCTATGGAGTATCCAGCTCCCGATCAAAAGGCACCTAAAAAACATCGCCAGCTAAGTGCCGGCGTTTGCTTTTGTTTGCTTGTTGATTGCGCTATCTGAAGTCTTTTGATTTCTTGCTCAGCTTTCTAGCGCCATATACCGCCGCCGCTCCTACGAGTAGTGATGCTCCCCCATCAATGGGTGCGCCTGCGTCTCCGCCAAAGTCGGGTGGTGTTTCAGCATGGCTTAGAAAAGGTAGGGCTGCGATGAGCAGTATGAGCATGGATAATATCGGTAAGATTTTATTCTTCATTGCAATGATTTTTTATGGATGATTTTGAAGCATGGACTCAGGCGTTCGTGTGCTGGGTCCATGCTGTTTGTATGGTGTGGATGAGACTTATTGTTTGATGATCTTTTGCTCGGCAATCGTTTGTCCTTTATCGCTACTGAGCTGCAGCAGGTACATACCCGGTGTGAGCTTCGCGATGTTTAGCGATACTGTTGCATTACCGCCCTGGTGGTCTAATGACTGTTGCAATACTTTTTGTCCTGCAGTGTTGTAAAGGCATAGCTGGTATGTGCCTTCTTCGAGGTTGGCGATGGTTGCCTTCAGTTCATTGCCTGTTGCGGGGTTAGGACCCACAGAAAGCTGTGTAGCGGTCGTGCCGGTTAAGACGGTTACCACTGATGAATAGATACTGCTGTGGCTTCTGGCTACACCCTTGATGCGGTAGTAGTTGACGCCATTGATGGGTGTTTCGTCTATGCTGTGGTATTCCTCATCATTGCCAGCCGCAAGCGTTGCAATCCTGTCAAAGCTTCTTCCATCCCCACTTCTTTCTACTTCATATTGGGTAATGCCTTCCTGATGACTCACCTTCCATTGTAACTGTACCTGCTCTTTTTGTTGCTTTGCCGTGAGGGTGATAAACTGCAGATCGAGCGGTGTAGATCCACTCACCATAATTTTGAACCTGCCGCTATTTGAAGAAGCGCTGTTGCTGGTTACGGTAAAAGGATAAACTGTATTGGCAGTAAGCGATACCGGTGCCGTGGTGTTCAGAAAATTATCATACAGTGTCGCAGTAAGTCCCGGTGCATTGATGCTGCCCGGTACGAGTTCCAGCTCATAATTTCTCTGGCGCATGCTGGTAAATCCAATGACTACGGTGTCGCCATTATCCAACAAGGGTCTGCCATCGAGTGCCAGTTTGCTGCTGCCTCTGAGGATGGAGATGGCTTCATTGGGATTAGAGA
>JAFIGV010000023.1 GCA_017849575.1 Flavipsychrobacter sp.
TAGTCTGAAGTTAAGGCTTGTGTGTAGCCGACTACGTCGTAGTGGATAGCAGTCCCCAGTTCGGCGTAGTCTGAAGGTAAGGCTTGTGTGTAGCTGACTACGTCGCAGTGGATAGCAGTCTCCTGACTGCCTCACTGGTTTTAGTCTTGCGCAGCAGACTTAAACCCGAAATACAAGCAGGTCTTCGACCGGCAATCAGATAACAGAGCTGGTTGGTTCGATTCTGCCGTTTTGCTCAGGCATCCACTGACAGGAGTGTTCGCACAGCGGATCTCATATCTATTTGAAATGAAGAAGCTGAGAATTATCTTCATTAACACATAGCATTACCAATGGTGTCTTGATACAACGTGATGATTATGAAGGCAGGAAAGGCTTATTATCGCTGACTAAACCATAGCAAGCCATGATGCAGGCGAACTTCGAATTCCGGTCTGGAGACCGGCAGATAAAACAGACACGAGACATCCTTCGGAAGTCTCGCGCCAGTGGATCTGCAGGAGATCGCAGCGAAGAATGGAACGTAGTAACCAATATATTGAATAATACAAGCACAACCACAGTGCCAGAAAGAAGAGGAATGCAACGATTTAAGCCTTTCAGCAAGCTAACTAATTATGGAACAATGATCATTAAGGGTAACGACAATATACCACAGAAAAAGCCTGCACCCAATAGCTTGCACAATAGGTAAGATTAAATGAACTGGATGAACGTTAGAAGAAATTTTGTTATCGCTTTTCTCCTGTTGCTGCTTTTTTCTTGTAAGAGGAGTAGTTGCACAGACGAAACAGGCATTCATGTGAGTGAATTGTTGCTCATAACTGCGGGAAAACAATCTTACGAATATTGTGAGCTTTTACGCAAGGCAGTAAAAAATGATAAGGCTTCAATTAAAACGCTGTCTTTATTAGAATTTAATGATGCTGCTGGCTATGACCACGGCAGCGTCATAGTTGACTTGATCTTACTGATAGGTGAGGAGAATTATGTTGATGCCGTAAAGGAGGCTAACTCAAAAGAAAAATCAACTATTGAGGCATACATTGACGTTGGCTTAGAGTATGGAAACAATCCCGATTTTAAAAGTCAGAGCTTAAATTCTGCTTTTCCTACTCTTGCAAAAGTCTTACAAAGCCGCTGATAACTGATAACAAAAGCCTCGCATCTCGCGGGGCTTTGTTTTGTTAGCGAAGCTGTCAAAAGATCAAGGCTTGCTTTACCTGCTGAAAGCCTGTTTTGTTTTGTAGTCGCGGATGATTAAATCAATGTAATGAAAGATGCGCTGCTTCTCTTCATCGGGCAGGGCACTTTCCACTGGCGCGAGAGTTAGCGCAGCGCTCTCGAGTCTAATGGAAGCAGCCAGCTTGCAACTGGCATTTGAAATACAGAAGCCGGGCATTATTTTCATCATCACATAGCCGTAACCATGTCGTCCCGATACAAAGTGCATTTTGATTATGTGCCGCATTTTATTACCTGCACAGTAGTAAACTGGATAGATGCATTGAGTCGCGAGCAATACAAAGAGATCTTGCTGGAAAGCCTGAACTACTGCATCAACAATAAAGGATTACAGCTTCATGCATGGGTTATCATGAGTAATCATCTGCATTTAATTGTAAGTGCTTCAGATGGCTTCCGTATTAGCGACATCATTCGCGATTTTAAGAAGTTTACCAGCAGGAAGATAACGGATGCTATAGCTGCTAATATGCAGGAGAGCAGAAGAGAATGGATGCTCGGTATGTTCAGGTACGCAGGGCTGTATAACAAGAGCAATGATCAATACCAATTCTGGCAACAAGATTATCATCCCATAGCTTTGGATGGAAACGATATGTTTGTACAGCGGATGCGTTATCTTCATGAAAACCCTGTGCGGGCAGGTATCGTGTGGGAGGCGGCACATTACAAGTATAGCAGTGCTGGCGACTACTATGAAAATAGAAACGGCTTACTGCCGCTAATAAAGTTATAGCAAGCCATGATGCAGGCGTTCTTCAAATTCCGGTCTGGAGACCGGCAGATAAAACAGACACGAGACATCCTTCGGAAGTCTCGCGCCAGTGGATTATCAAACCCATAATTGTAAGAACTCCAGGGTGTATAATCACCTTCCAGCGGGTCCACCGCACTCCACCTACACAGCCACGGTATATAGTAGCGTGCGCCGTGGTAGTACATGCCGGTTTCCTCGTCTCTTTCTTTTCCCGTAAATCTATATCGTTTTAATGATACCTCTGCTGTGGTTCTGCCGCTCTGGAAGCTGGTGGTGCCAAAGGGGTAGTATTCTTCGTAAGAGATAATATCCCCGCTGTCATCCAGCTCAAGGGTGGCTGTACCCAGATGGTTGCTGTACTGGTAGCGTACCAGCTGTACCTCACCGGTGCCATAGTCGTCGCGTACCGGGCTGTCTATAATGGCTACGCTTCCACCTGCATCTGCCAGGTGCACCGTCTGCCGCTCCAGTACCATGCCGCTCTGGTCTTTGGTATATACTTCCCCAGTTCGGCGTAGTCTGAAGGTAAGGCTTGTGTGTAGCTGACTACGTCGCAGTGGATAGCGGTCTCCTGACTGCCCCCACTGGTTTAAGTCTTGCGCAGCAGACTTAAACCCCAAATAAAGGCAGGTCTGTGCCCGGCAATCCTATAGTGCGTGTGGCCCGGCGTCTAAGGCTTGCATTATGCTACAAGAAAAGGGTGGCATCGCTGCGCACCCTTTGTTAGTAGCCTCGTCAGGAATCGAACCTGAATCTGGAGCTTCGGAAACTCTTATACTATCCATTGTACTACGAGGCCCGCTCCTCTCAAACTTTTTTTGAGGGCGTAAAGGTATCATTTTCCCGTGTTGCGGCACTATTTCCGGCAAAATTTTATTTTGCCCGAAAGCAAGGCAACATACGGCCGAATACTTCAGGGGCATACAGGGCATTTTATTGTTATTTTGTAGGGAATCTCATGCTGATGAGGCTTTTTTATCTCCGAAAATCTTTCCGGGCATGCGGCAAAGTATCTGCTTTCGCCGCAGTGGTTGTTGTGCTGATTTTTTCTGCAACTCGTGCTTTAGCCGCCGGCATTGTTGGTCAATCCTCTTCTGTGGCCGGGGCTATTTTGTTTTGGTCGGTGCTGGGTGCCATAGTACAGATTTTCTTACATGCCGCTTCCCGTGGTTTTTTGTCTGGCGGGTTACCGGTCAGAGCCTTCTTTACGGGCCTTTTCCAGATTGTTTTTGCGGCCGTTTTTGCCCTTTTCCTTTTCGGATGTCTGGATCAAAAACAGGCACCCTTGGCACCGCCCTGGTGGTTTGTTCTGGCTTTTTTCACCGGGTTGCTTTCCGGTCACGTGGGGGAAGCAATTCGCAGGCTTGCGGAACCGGCAGCGCGTTTTCAGCCGCAGCCGGACTTAAAGCCACCCGATTCTGATGCCGGCGACGAAGCCTATGGCTTGCTGCCCTACACCACATTGGTCATTCAATTGGAACTTGATGACGCCGGGCTTTTTGATGAAGACCGCGAGATCGTTAGGAGGCACGGTTTCGATGATGTCTCCGTATCGGTTCAAAAGCCCGGAGAAAGCCGGATCATTCCGGCAATGAAGGTGGGTAAGGCAGACAGTCCCTTTTTTATCATTGATGATGTAGCGCAGGGAAAATATATTCTTCGTGCCGTGCAACGCGTAGCCAACCATCATAATAAACTGCCCCTTCATCTATTTAGCGAGCAGGAAATCTTTGTGCGGGAAGAGCAGCAGGTGGTGCAGCTAAGACTGCAAAAGCTTAATGCTTAACTTTTTTGCAGCCGGAGTATGTCAATCAACCGGTTTTCCTCGCGCACCCGTATCAGGTAGTACCCGCGTTCCAAAAAGCCCACATCAAATCGGAAGGCTCTGCCACCGGCGTTGAACGTAAACGTCCTGCGCAGATTGCCGCTAAAATCTACCAGGTCTATCGCAACCCTGTCCTGCGGAGCGTAATTCAAAACCACTGTTGCTGCATTACGGGCAGGATTGGGATAAAGATTGATCACTTCGGCAGGATAATAACCGGAATACACCGGGGGCTGCTCTTTGTAGAAAGCCTGTGCCTTGGAACGCACACTTATCGAGGCGGCGGCCAGGGCCATTACGATGGCTATGTATATCTTTTTCATTGTCTTCCATTTTATTTAAGATGTTACAATTTAGTACCAGCAACTGACCCTTACGATCTAAAACTTTGTTATTATGGGTTTCGAATTTGCCTGAAAGAGTGTATTTTTAAGAAAATCGAATGCATTTATGAAGAGAGCATTTGCGTTCATGATCATGCTGCTGGCCTCTGCAATTATGTCTAAGGTGGAGCGTTAATCAGCGATCTGAATATGGAGAAAAAAATAACCGGCACGCTGCCGGTTATTTTTTTGTGATCGGACTACCTTAGTCTGAGTCGCTGGCACGGCCCCCGCTGCGTACAATGGCCACAAGGAGCAGAATGAATATAGCCGCACCCACGATCCATGCCCAGGGCTGGTTGTACCAATGTTCCTGATGTTTTTCAATATCCACGTCTATGTCGAGGCCACGGGCATATAATGCGGTGACCTGGTTCGCGACCAGTAACAAGGTGCCGATCGCCCAGATAATTGGTTTTACTACATACTTTTTCATAGCCATTTTCTTTTTATGTTCTATAATTTGTTCACCCTTCTGGTACTGCCTGCAGTAAGAGAAACAACTATGCCACCGGCACCCGTTCCCTGCTTTTTCAGCGTGCTGCTCTGCCCCTAATGTGTTAATTTGCAGTTCAGAATTTATACGATGAAAATAGTTCCCGGTTCAATAAAGACTGCGCTGTTGCATGGATATTTACTCGGTTCGGTAGCACCCCGGCCCATTTGTTTTGCCAGCACCATTGATGAAAACGGAGTTGCCAATCTTTCTCCCTTTAGTTTCTTCAATGTTTTTGGCAGTAAGCCACCTATTCTTGTTTTTTCACCGGCGCGCCGGGTTCGCGACAATACTACAAAGCATACGCTCGATAACGTACTGGCTACAAAGGAAGTGGTGATCAATGTGGTTAGCTACAACATGGTGCAGCAAATGAATCTGGCCAGTTGCGAATATCCAAAAGGGACTGATGAATTTGTAAAGGCGGGTTTTACACCCATAGCTTCAGATATGGTCCGGCCTTTTCGGGTTAAAGAGTCGCCTGTACAACTGGAGTGCAGGGTAAACCAGGTGATCCACACCGGGGAAGAAGGCGGAGCGGGCAACCTCATTGTGTGTGAGGTACTGTGTATGCACATTGATGATGCGGTACTTAATGCCGAGGGAAAAATCGATCCGCATAAAATTGACCTTGTGGCCCGAATGGGAGGCGATTTCTATTGCCGTGCTTCGGGTGCTGCCGTGTTTGAAGTACCCAAACCCAATGTGGCTTTAGGTATAGGGATAGACGCCTTGCCTGAAAGTATTCGCAATAGTAGAGTGCTTAGTGGTAATAATCTCGGCATATTGGGAAACAGTACGGCTATACCGGTAGTAAGCGAAATTCTTTATGACGACAGGCTCACCCAGATCATTAAAGAATACGATCATGACGAGCAGGGAAAAACGAATGCCTTACATCTTTATGCTAAAGAATTATTAGAGACCCATCAGGTGGAAAAGGCCTGGCAGGTGTTATTATCAGAGGGTTAAAACCGCTATTTTTTACCTCCGCCAAAGCCAATGTTGATCAGGGGTGGCGGGTCTTTGGCATATTGCTCCATGCTGCGGTTGAGTGAGTCGAGCTGTCGGTTTGCACGTTCGTAAGCTTCTTTGTTCGTCAGTATTTTGTTGTGACTGGCGGCTTCTATCTTTCGCGATAGCGAGGCGATGGAGGCCTGCAGCTCCCGAAGGGATTTTCCTGCGTCCTGCTGTCGGGCTTTAGCTGTATTTTCTTCTGCGTTATTCAGGCTCTTATTGATGTTTTTGTTTCTCTCTTCCGGGCGACGGGTAGAGGAATCGAGTTTGTTTAAGGTGTTGCCGAAGCTCGTCACCCCTCTGCGGGCGTCGGCGCTGCTGCCTGCCAGTTGTTCCAGATCTTTATTAGCGCTGGCAAACCCTTTGCGGGTCTCATTGCCCCATCCGGAGCGGAGCAGATTATTGAAAGAGAGCAAAGCACTATCTGCGCTGTGCAGCATATACTTTCCGGTTTGTATCATGGGGGAGATCTTTGCATGGAAATTTTCACTTACCGTGCTGTCGAATCCTGTGTGTAGGGTGCTGCCCTCTGCTACAACAGGTTGCCCGGCGGGTATAGTCAGGCGAATGGATTTGGTTCCGTTCACATCTCCGCTTGTGATTATAGCTTTTGAGCCGCGGGTTATTTTTAGCGTACCCTCAATTTCGAGCACCACCCGCACTTTTTTACGGATGTTCAGATCTATTTCGTTGACCTTACCCACCTTAACGCCTTTGTAATATACCGCCGATGCCTCCTGCAGACCACGCACATCGTGATAATAACCAATGTAGCTTTTGCTGTGGCTAAACCAATGGGTGTAGTGGCGCAAGGCCAGGCCGCCTGCTACCAGCAGAACCAATACCAACAGGATGATAAGATTTTTTTTCTTCATGTAGCGCTCGAAGCAATAAAGGTAAGTCATAAATAACGTGCCGTTTCCCTAAGGGATACTGTTTCCTCGTTCATAAGATATTCCTGCTGGCACAGTATTTTTTTCTCTTAATCGGAATAAAATTTTGTACTATGAGATCATTATTGTATTTGATTGCGGTAATACTGATAATAGGTTGGTTATTGGGCGCATTCGTATGGAACGCAGGTGGGCTGATCCACATTTTGCTGGTCATTGCTATTATATCCCTTCTTTTGGGATTTATACGCCGAAGCAGCATCGACTGACGAACATCTTTGATGTTTGAGCCGGAGTTCTGGCTTCGAAAAAGGCAGCTTTATAGGAAGGCTGCCTTTTTTCGTCTTTCGTCGATTGCCGATAAAATATGCGATCTGGCGCTACGGACGGTTTTTGCTCCCCTGAAATCAAAAAGCCACCCGTACGTTTGTTGGGCGGCTTTTTCCGAATGCGAATCTCTTATCCTCCACTATTGTTTTACAATTCGTGTAAAATATTCGTGGTTGCCTTTTTCATCGGTGATGTACACAATATAATTGCCTGCTGCCAGGTGGCGTAGGTCGAGGTCTGCATGCTCATAATCCAGTACGGCTTGATACAAAACTTTGCCTACGGGATTGACCACATGTACCCGCAATTTGAGGTTGTTCATGTTGCCTACCTTAATATGCACCCTGCCGTCAGATATCGTGGGGAAAACGCCCGCAATAAAGACATCTGCAGCCGTGACGGGACGAACGGTTTTTACTGCCGAATAGTACCGGTCGCCGGTCTTGTCTTCATACCTCAGCCGGTAAAAAATCTCCGCGGCTCTGCGGTCATAACTATTATCTTGCAGGGTATAGGCTCCGCTTCCTGTAGGTTTCACCACTTCGAGTGTGGTAAACAATTGTCCGTCGTAACTACGTTCAACGGTGTATTCTCTGGCCTGATTGTCGGTATTTACTTTCCAGCTCACCGCCACAGTGTTTTGTTGCAGTTTTACATCAAAGTTCAGCAGCTTCAGTTCCAGAGGCGTCACATCGCTTGAGGTCCATAAACCGCGTCCGTGTGTAGCCACTACCAATTCATTGTTGCTGTTTACATCCACCATATCTACACGGGTCATGGGCAGCGTATTGTTGTTGAGAAGTGTCCACACAGTGCTGTTGCCATTGAGAGTACCGGTGCCCATCACACCCACTTCTGTACCTAAGAAGATGATTTTACTGCTGGCAGGCGACCAGATAGCCCAGCGCACCGGCACATCCTGCAGGGTATTGTTGTCATCAATATCTACCCAGGTCGGTGAGTTTGAGGTTCCGTTGGCGGTGTAGTACACACTGTTTACACCGTAGTTTGAGATGGCCACTACAATGCTGTCGTCGGTACCGGTGCTGCGTTTTTTTACATCAATAGAACTTACGTATCCGTTGGCTACCAGCACAGTGGATGTAAGATTGGTGACGGTAGCCACAGTTTGCGGATTGGTGATGCGATAAACCCTTCCGTTGTCTGTACCTACATAAACGCGGTTTTTATTATTGGGAGATACTTTGATGGATGTGATCTGTTCGCCGTTCAGGTTTACGTACTGATCGCTGCGATATTCGTTGATAGGATCAAAGATATTGTACCACATACCCAGATAATTGGTGGCGGCGGCAGAGTACAGAATGTCGCTGCTGTCGTCGAGGTCCGAAGGATTTACAAAGCTTCCCGAATTGTCCGAATCGTAATAGAGATAGGTAAAGCTGCTTCCTCCGTTTGTAGAAACATAATAGTTGTTGTACACATAAGATGTGATCTGATTGTTCCCGTTTGTCTTGTCAATAAAGCAAAAAGCGCCGTCGCCGCCCGAAACGTCTGTAACGGCATTGATGCCGGCATTGGTAAACTTGTGAGAACCGTTGTCCTGAGCTCCGGCCAGGAAATAGTTTACATTGGTAGGGTGCGTTGCGCAGGAATAATATTGGGTAACGTTGTAATTGTCGCTTTTGCTGATCCATGTGGGCAAAGCCGGCGAAGAATTGAGGTTTGTACAATAAAATATACCACCGTCGCATCCTACCAGTGCGGTTGTATTTGTTCCGGGTCTGAATACGAAGCTGTGAATGTCAGCGTGCACGTTCGCATTGTTCCAGGTGCTTCCGAGTGCTCCATAGAGCGACCATGATGTAAGTTGCGTCCAACTGGTACCACTATTGGTTGATTTGAGAACATCCACTCCGCCAATGTACAAGGTGGTACTGGTGTTGGGGTCCACCGCGCAAGTAAGGTCATACCAGGCTTGACCGCGGGTAAAAAACGAGTTGGCACCCTGATCATAAATGGTCGGGATGGTTTTAGAGGTCCAGTTTGTGCCGCCATTGGTACTTGAATAGATGCCGGTCACTTCATAGCTGTTACCATCCTGACACAGGGCGTATATCTGGCTGGAGTTGCTCGGGGCAAGGGCAATCTCGATGCGGGCCCATGTGCCGGTGGGGGTTATATTGCTCCAGTTGCCGCTGTTTCCTACGTTTACCCCGTTGGTAGCCACGCTCGATTTATAAATCTTACCCGTAGTAAAGAGCCCCGTGGTTGCATAGAGGTCTCCGTTGGCAGCTACTTCCACATCGGATATGCGCATGTCGCTGCTGCCACTGCCAATCACGCGGGTCCAGGTGCTACCTCCGTTAGTCGATTTTTGTAATCCTCCCGTATTTGCCGTAGCGCCTCTGCAAGCCGCATATACGTCGCCGTTGCCGGTAACGATGATCTTTTGTACGTAAGAAAAATTATTGTTGTTGTTGGTAGAAGAGAGTTGGGTCCAGGTGTTTCCGCCGTCTGTAGATTTCCAGATTCCATTGCCTTTTATGCCATCGGCGTTTCCGTATCCTTCTCCGGTGCCGAAGTAAAGAATTTGCGTGTTAGAAGGGTCCTGAGCAATCGTAGTCACGGCCAGGTTGGCAAACTGATCATTTACGGCTACCCATGCAGGGTTGGCCTGTGTAATGTCCGTGCATTTCCAGAGGCCGCCACCGGCTGCACCTGCAAATACGGTCTTGTTTGTCAGATCGTTGGCATCAAAAATTATCGCTCTTGTTCGGCCACCTACATTGTTGGGGCCACGTTCGGTCCAGTTGATCGATGAAAATCCCGAAGTCGTTTTAAGCTGTCCCAGCAACTGTGCCTGCCTTTCATAAAACTGCATGGCGGCTGTAAGGCGCTCTCTCGGTATTGTGTTGAGCTTTGGGTCGCGGGTTTTGGCAAATTCCAGCCTGATGGCTTCCATAGGTTCGTCTTCCTGCTCTTCTTTTTCACCGCGCTCCTTTTGTTCCGGCAACAGGAAGAAGCCCATAGACAGAAAAGCTGCGGCAGAAATAAATAATAAGGCGGAAGATCGTCCGCGCAACATCGGAAATTTCATGATTTTTTAGGATGAGTGGTTTACTAATTGCACTGTAAAAATATGGAAAAATTTTGTGAGGCGTAGCCGATAGATATTCTGCTGCAACCGGATGAACAGGAGTAAAGACAGGAATTACTTTTTGATCGTCAGTCTTCAGATAAGCTTCTCTATCCGTCAGGGTGCAAGCCTGTGTATGTTCCAATCGTCATGATGGCGGCGGAAGGATATACGGTCGTGCATACGGCTACTACGGCCCTGCCAAAACTCAATATGATCGGGTAGTACGCGGTATCCACCCCAATGTTCGGGCCGCGGCACGTTGCCTCCCGAAAACTGCTGTTCAAAGCGGAGATAGTTTTGCTCCAGAATACTGCGGTCGGCTATCACGCTTGATTGTGGGGATGCCCAGGCACCGATCCGGCTGCCTGTGGGTCGCGAGTGGAAATAGGCATCGCTTTCTGCCTCCGACACCCGGACTACTGACCCTTCGATGCGCACCTGACGTTCCAACTCCTGCCAGAAGAAAACAAGTGCTGCATAGGGACGGGCGTCTAGTTCGTTGCCTTTGGCGCTATCGTAATTCGTGAAGAATACAAAGCCGTCCTCATCAAGCCCTTTGAGCAATACGATACGTGCATGAGGCTTGTTCTCGGCATCTACCGTAGCAAGCGTCATGGCATTGATTTCCGCTACATTGGCTTTATGGGCCTCATCAAACCACTTTCGGAAAAAAACCAAAGGGTCTTTTCCGGCTGTGGCCTCATCGAGCGCAGCCAGTTGATAGTCTCTTCTTATCGAAGCAATATCGGTAGATGAAGATGGCAAAGCGGACTACTTATCAGAGCGGGAGCCAAGATATTTTGCCATCACGTAGATGAGCTCTATCAACATCAGAAAGATAAAGATGTAGGTGATCACCCAGCCAATATTGTATTGGAAGGCATCGTAGAACGCATTGAGAATAAGCCCTTTCATTACGAACAGAATAATTTGTGCGCAAGATACAACAAACGGCAGTAAAGCTGTTACTGTGTTTTACCATTTTTTGTGGCTAATTTTCGCAGCTTTCCCTTTATTGCGATGTTGCTTCGACACATACCGTTTCTCAAGGCTGTGCTTTGGTATGCAGTCACTGCCTTTGGAGGGCCGCAGGGGCATATTGGTATGATGGTAAAGACCTTTGTACAAAAGCGGAAAGATGTAACAGAAGAAGAGCTGCTGGAGTATAACGCTTTTTGCCAGATGCTGCCGGGGCCATCCTCCACACAGACGGTTATGCTCATTGCCATGAAGCGCGGCGGCATCAGCCTTGCCCTGCTCACTTTGCTGCTCTGGGTATTTCCCGCGGCGTTCATCATGGGGGCATTTTCCTTTCTCATTTATTACATCAATGCAAGGGATATACAGACGAATCTATTTATGTATATCCAGCCCATGTCGGTAGGATTTATCGCCTTTGCCGCAGCACGGATGATGCGGGCCAGCGTTAAGCATTTCGCCACGGCCGCTATTATGATCGGAGCCTTGCTGGTCACGGTCTTCGTCCGTACGCCCTGGGTGTTCCCTATTGTATTGTTGCTGGCGGGTAGCATCAGCAATTTCAGTAATAATCGGATACCTGATACCAAAGACAAGCCTAAGCCGGTGCGCTGGATCAACATCTGGCTTTTTGTTGTGGTTTTTCTTGTAGCCGGTATTCTTTCCGAAGCTGCCCGTGCCCATAAGTGGAATCACGGCATTGCCTTCAATCTGTTTGAGAATTTTTATCGCTTTGGTACTATCGTTTTCGGCGGCGGACAGGCCCTGTTACCCATGATGCTGTATCAGTTTGTGAACCGGCCGCTGCAGATGCAAAAGACACCGCTGCTTTCGTCCGTAGCCTTGCTAACGGGCTATGGGGTAGTGCAGGCAGTACCCGGGCCTGTGTTTTCCGTATGCAGTTTTGTGGGCGGTATGATCATGAGTCCTTACGGCACTTTCTGGCAGATAGCCGGATGCCTGATCGCCACGATCGCCGTGTTCCTTCCGAGCACCCTTTTGCTTTTCTTTCTTTTCCCCCTATACCAGAATCTTCGGCAGCATGTTATTATCTACCGTGCGCTTGAGGGGATCAATGCCGCAGTGGTCGGCATAATCTGGGCCTCGGGTATTGTTTTGTTTCAGATGATGCAGCCTTTTGAACTGATCAACCTCGTGGTGGTGGCCATCACCTTCGCCTTACTTTATTTTACTAAGATACCCTCACCGTTTATTGTTATTGGCTGGCTACTGATGGGGTGGGCCATGAACTATTGAAGATTTCACTCGCTGACTGGTCGCCTGAACCCAGAAATTCAGATAACGCTGGCCGCAGATTTTCACATCAACTTATCCTTGCCATGTTTGCGTATTGGTTTCCTGTAGCACTTCTGCGGCTTTTAGCTGGCCAACTTCCGGTTCGGACGAAAAAGGCTGCAGCGTATTTCGCTCGCGTTGTTTGATCTTGTCTCGGTAGGTCAATCCCCATTTTTCTACAGTGGCATGCATCACCCAGGCCAGACCAAAGGCGTAAAAAAGATAACAGGCCAACTGAACAGGAAATGAGTCGGGCATCAGGGCCTTGGAATACATGAGAAAGACGGTGCCGTGGAGCAGATAGGTAGCATAGGAAATACGGGAAATAAAACTGATCACTTTGGCAACAAAGCCTGTACCGGTTTTTATGGTACTCATATAGGGCAGCAGCAGCATAGCCGAAAATCCTTGTACGGGCAGGGAAAGATATTGATGATAAAATCCGATTGCTGAAGTGCCGTTGAAATAAAAATGATTGAACAGTGTTCCGGTCAGCCCGATAACAAAAGACAACTTTGCATAACGCACCCAGCTTTGTGGATGAAAAAATGCTACCCAGGCGGCCAGCACACCAAACATAATGGCGTCCATTCTTGAAGGGACGGTCATCATATATCCGTTTATTAAACGATCGAAGCTCTGCGGTTGAAAAAGCTGAACCTTGATGATCCGGAACATGTTACTTGAAAAAATGACCATCAGGATGACCATTAAGAATTTCCCCTGCCTGGCACCTTTTAGATAACACATCCCAAAGAGCATCATTGGTATCAACAGGTAAAACCATTCCTCGACAGACAGCGACCAGGATTCGCCGAATACACGCATTTCGCCATCCCATAGGTTTTGTAAAAAGAATGGATATGGCTTCAGGGTGTTTAGAGGAAAATCACGAAAAGGAGCCAGGACGATCAGCGCCAGGACAACGAAATAGGCAGGGAGAGTGCGCAGCCAACGATCGCGCCAGAATCGAAACAAATTTGGGAATGTGGGTGCTTCGGTGGTCAGTTTCTTAAGCAGGATGCCCCCAATGAGGTAACCGCTCAACACAAAAAACAGGGATACACCATCAAAAAACTGAAGCCGGACGGTAGTAGAGAACGGATTTAAGCCCGTGGGAAGAACATAAAACAAATGGCCATAAACAACCGTGAGTATCGCAATAGCACGAAGAATATCTAACCCAAATACCCTCTTAGTACTCACCGTAATGAAAATGATTTGTTGAACAGAAAATGGCGATTAGAGAAATCTGCTTAAGCTGGGTAATGCTCCAACGATCAGCCACCAAACTATGGTGATGATGTAGAGGACCGTGTTTCTTTTGAAATCATTGTTTATTCCGTAGGCACCTGAATATCTTAATTGCACAAGAAGGTGACGGATAAAAAATGCAACCAACAATAGAAACGCAACAAGGTTGACCGCGGCAAATTTCATGGGTCCATTCTTTAATTGACACCCAAATCTAATCTTTCTCTTCCAGCAATTCTTTCACATCACCAATAAGTTGGTTGACCGACCCCATGTCCGTTCCTTCGTATTGTCCGCGGATATGCCCGTTTTTGTCCACCAGCACAAAGCGGTCTGTGTGGATGAAATCTGTCCGGATATCGCCTGTTCCGGTATCTTCTACGGCAGTGACAAGGTAGCTGTAGCGGGCCATATCGTAGAGGTCTTTTTTATCGCCGGTAAGAAACAGCCATTGTTTCGGATCGGCGTCAAATCGAAGCGAATAGGTTTTCATTGCAGCCACCGAATCTTTTTTCGGATCTACGGTGTGCGACAAGATCATGACCTGATCATTTCCCCGAAAAGCCTGATAAACCTTGCTCATGTTTTCATTCATCTTCGGGCAGATGCCTTCGCAGGTGGTAAAGAAATATTCTACCACATAGGTCTTGCCCTTTACCGTTTCATTAGTCACTGTGTTTCCGTTTTGATCGGTAAAGCTAAACGGCCGGATTCGGTGATCTCCCGCTCCCAGAACCGGCAGTCGGCGGGGTTGCTCTCGGCTTAGATTGTAATAGTAAGTCATGAAAGCAGCGCTGAGCAAAATGAAAAACGAAACGAGAAAGATAACGACCTTTTTATTGCGCATAGTTTCGGAGTTTGCGCCGCAAAGGTACCCTTCCCGTTTCGTTCGTTACAAAATGATTTGCTAAAAGCCTAAGGTCTGAGGTCTCCGGTCACACCGCCGTCTTTCGACTGGCCTGTCAGCGTACCGATCGCCAGTTTCACCACCGACAATAATTTTCCGTCTTTAGTGTCCCAATAGTGCGCTTCGGAAGGCGTCACTTTGATCAGCGTAAGGTTTGGGTCGTCTTTGCCTTCGGGAAACCAGTTTTTTGCCAGTGGATTCCAAAACTCCTCAATCTTCTTCCGGTCGTTCACATGTTCTGCCTGGCCGGTAACGCTCAAAAACCGGTAGTTGTCGGGCTGTGCATAGATCAGTTGTACCTGGGCATCTTTGTGGATCTGCTTTTCTTTTTCGCTGGTATGGCTGCTTAAAAACCAGAAGCTTCCCTGTTCGTCCACCCGCTGTGTGGCCATGGGTCGCGTGGCAAACGGAATTTCGCTGGTGGAGGTGCAAAACATGCAGATGCTTGCATCATCAGCAATCTTCTGCATTTGTTCAATCGCTTCTTTACCCTCAAGGTGCTGTATTGTTCCCATCGTTTTCTTTTTTTTCGACGGAACTGGGTTATAAAACGGTGCCAGCATCCCGACCTCAGTTTGCGTTGGCGTGCTGATGTTAAGTATGTCGTAATCTTTGGCTGCGGAAGCGTTTTAGTTGAGCCGTTAACGTTTCAACCGCGGGGTAAGGCGTACCTTTATGGCTCACGGAGCGAAAGGCTTTATTTTTTCACCTCGCACCTCTTTTTTGGCTGCTTCGGCCATACATTGACTTCGCGATCTTAAACCAACAGCGTTATGAAATGGGTGCCACTTACAAATATGATACTCGAACAACTCCGGCAGCGTGGCTATACGCATCTGGTGGTCAAAAACATTACCGAGAAGGAAACGGTAGATTCTGATAAGGAGTTTGTGACCCTGGAAGCAGTGAGCAAACCCATACCGGATAAAGATTTGACTTTCGATATCGGTTCGGATGCTACACGCGAAATGGCCCGCAGCAGGGAAGCCGATTACTATGTCCTTTTTCGGTAGCCTGTGAAAGGATGTCCGGAATAATCTTTTCCGGTTCTTGTCCGAAAGAGGGCTCGTTGCTTTCTAAATGCCTGCCACACCGACTGGGTTTTTTATCTTGCCCTGCAAACGAGCTTTATGGAGATCGGTATTACCACCTTTGTTGAAAATACGCCCAATCCAACCACCGGCAAATTGCTGGCTCCGCATGAGCGCTTGACGCATCTCATGGAAGAGGCCGTTTTGGCTGATGAAGTAGGTCTGGATGTATTTGCCATTGGCGAGCACCATCGGCCCGACTTTATCGTCAGCTCGCCGGCTGTGGTGTTGGCAGCCATTGCAGCGCGCACGCGGCAAATCCGGTTGTCGAGTGCCGTAAGTGTGCTCAGTTCCGACGATCCTATCCGGGTGTTTCAGGATTTTGCTGAGCTCGATCTGCTGTCCAAAGGCAGAGCGGAGATCATGGCAGGCCGGGGCTCGTTTACCGAGTCGTTCCCTCTCTTTGGCTACGACCTCAGGGATTATGACGAACTGTTTGTGGAGAAGCTGGATATGCTGCTGGAGATCAATAATTCTGCGGTGTTGGACTGGGCCGGCACAACCCATACACCTCCCGTGCGGAGTCGCGGGGTTTACCCTCGCCCGTTTCAACATCAGCTTCCGGTTTGGATTGCGGTGGGCGGTACGCCACAGTCGGTGGTCCGTGCGGCGCAAAAAGGTCTTCCTATGGCCGTCGCCATCATCGGAGGCCTGCCCGAACGATTTGTGCCGCTGACGGATCTGTACCGAAACAGATTTGAACACGCTGGTCATAATCTGCAGAGCCTGCAACTGGCGATTAACTCCCATGGTTTTATTGCCGACGATGCACAGCAGGCGGCGGAGGAATTTTTCGGCCCGTATGCGCAAATGATGGGTGCTATTGGCCGCGAACGCGGATGGTCGGGTATTTCGCGGCAGCAATATGATGCCATGCGTGCCGCGGAGGGCAGTCTGCTGGTAGGCAGCCCTCAGCAGGTCGTTGATAAGATACTCCGCTATCACGAGCTTTTTGGCAACACCCGCTTCCTGCTCCACATCAGCGTAGGTACGCTTCCGCATGCCGCTGTTTTGCGGAGTATTGAATTGCTGGGAACGGTGGTGGGTCCCGCAGTCAGGAAGGCTTTGAACAGCGCATCCTAGACCATCCCGACCCGAAAGAGGCCGGCAACTTTCACAGCTTACAACTACTTACAATTAAGTACCTTTGCCGCTCTTTTGTCAAATACTATGCAGCACATTCGCAACTTTTGTATCATAGCCCACATCGACCATGGTAAAAGTACCCTGGCCGACCGGCTGCTGGAGTTTACCAAAACCATCTCCGAGCGCGATATGCAGTCGCAGGTGCTGGACGATATGGATCTGGAACGTGAAAAAGGAATTACGATCAAGAGTCATGCTATCCAGATGGATTATGAGTACAAAGGAGAAAAATATACGCTGAACCTTATCGACACGCCGGGTCACGTGGATTTTTCCTACGAGGTTTCTCGTGCACTGGCTGCCTGTGAAGGTGCGTTGCTGCTGGTGGATGCCTCTCAGGGAATACAGGCGCAGACAATATCCAATCTGTACCTCGCCCTCGATAACGATCTCGAAATCATTCCGGTCATCAACAAAATTGATATGGATGGTGCAATGATCCCCGAGGTTACAGACCAGATTGTGGATCTGATCGGATGCAAGCCCGAAGATATCATTCTGGCCTCCGGAAAATCTGGTATCGGCATCGAAGAGATCATGTCGGGTATCATAGAGCGCATACCGGCCCCCAAGGGCAATCCTGATGCGCCACTTCAGGCGTTGATCTTCGACTCGGTATTCAATTCCTTTCGTGGCATCATTGCTTACTACCGTGTTTTTAACGGAGCTATCCGCAAGAATGACCGCGTGAAGTTTTTTCATACAGACAACTATTACACAGCCGACGAAGTAGGTATCTTAAAAATGGGACTCTCGCCCAAACAAGAGGTGAAGACGGGTGATGTGGGCTATATCATTACCGGAATAAAAGACGCCAAAGAAGTGAAAGTGGGCGATACGATCACCCTGGTAAACAATCCGAGCCCTGAGCCCATACATGGCTTTGAAGAAGTAAAACCGATGGTGTTTGCCGGTATTTTCCCTGTGGTCACTGACGATTTTGAGGAACTGCGCGAGTGTATGGAAAAACTCCAGCTCAATGACGCTTCGCTTACCTTCGAACCGGAAACTTCTCAGGCACTTGGCTTCGGTTTTCGATGTGGTTTTCTGGGCATGTTGCACATGGAGATCATTCAGGAAAGGCTGGAACGTGAGTTTGATCAGACCGTCATTACCACGGTGCCCAACGTGAGTTTTAAGGCCTATCTCACTGCAGAAAAAGACAAGGCTATGATCGTTAACAATCCGAGCGAACTACCCGATCCCAGCCGCACAGACCGCATCGAAGAACCTTTCATTCGTGCACAGATCATTACACTTCCCGATTACATCGGAAACATCATGAGTCTTTGCCTGGGCAAACGAGGTCTTTTGATCAACCAGCACTATCTTACCCCTACCCGCGTAGAGCTGATCTTTGAAATGCCGCTCGCTGAAATTGTGTTTGACTTCTATGACAAGCTAAAAAGCTGTACCCGCGGCTATGCGTCCTTCGACTATCATCCGCTCGACTACCGGGAAAGTGATATTGTCAAGATGGACATCCTTCTGAACGGTGATAAGGTAGATGCACTGAGTGCGCTCATACATCGCAGTCGTGCACAGGATTTCGGCCGTAAGCTTTGTTCTAAACTAAAAGATCTGTTGCCACGCCAACAGTTTCTCATTGCCATACAGGCTGCTGTGGGCGCCAAGATTCTGGCCCGGGAAAACATTTCTGCCATGCGGAAGGATGTAACGGCCAAATGTTATGGTGGCGATATCAGCCGTAAGCGCAAGCTTCTTGAAAAGCAGAAGGAGGGCAAAAAACGTATGCGCCAGATCGGTAGTGTAGAAGTGCCACAAGAGGCCTTCCTTGCCGTGCTGAAGCTCGACGAATAGTTCTAAATGAACTTTACCCTGATGAAGATATTCGCATTCCGTCCCTTGTCGTCGGCACAGGATATTTTTATTTCCGGAGCTTGCGGCGAGAAGAATATTTTTTCGGAAGCTGCGGCGCCCGCATAGAACTGATCATTTACATACCAATACACTTTTTTTACATCGTTCGCTACCGTGCAGTGCAACATTAGTTTTTGTTTGCCGCGGTCGGCAATGATATAGGTCATGCCATCGGTAAGTGAGTTGATCGTGGGCGGAAAGCCCTCAAAGCTTCTGTTGCAGGCAGGGTTATGCGCCGGTACCTTTTCATAGCTTATATGGTGGCTGTCGTAGAATGCTGCAAGCTCGGCCGATACATTGTCGTAGAGCCGGGTTGCGTATCCTGTAGGCGGCAGGCAGCTTGTACAATAGGCCATCTTACCATCGGCACTCGTCCATACCTCACGTTTGTGATCACATACTTCCTGTGAAGACACGCCGGTGATATATTCATCGAGTACGGAGCTCGTACAAAAATCGTTGGCGAGCTTTCCCGACTGCGGACATACGAACCTTGCAGCGATGCCGGCAGGCGCCTTCAGCCACTCTTCGCCGGCACGGCGGTCGAGCGCACGAAACAAATGGAACAGCAAGGGCGTGGCGACACCCGCTCCATTGATTTCCGGCACCCCTTTGCCGTCGAAGTTGCCGATCCACACGGCTATGGTGTAGCGCTTGTTGTACCCTACACTCCAGGCATCTTTTCTTCCATAAGACGTGCCGGTCTTCCAGCAAATGCGAGGCAGGTCTTGTGATTTATCTGTAAGGTTGGGAATGTCGGGGCGGTAAAGGCCGGCAATGATCCGCGAAGTAAGATAGCTTGCTTCCGGCGAAAGTACGCTCACAGGCTGAACGGAAGACGGGCCGGGAAGGGCACGGGTATTGAGCGGAAGGTACCGACCTTCGTTGGCCAGCGTCGAGTAAAGGCAGGCAAGTTCACTAAGCCGCACGGTGCATCCCCCTAAGATCATAGAAAGTCCGAGCTCCTTGCGTTGCTGCCATACAGACCTGCATCCTGCTTGTGCCAGCAGATGGGTAAAGGTTTGGGTGCCTGCCAGTTGAAGCATTTTAACGGCGGGGATGTTTAGCGATTGCTGCAACGCTTTTTCAGCGGTCACATTTCCCCGGAAGCCGAGATCGAAATTTTCCGGAGCATATCCCCCAAAGTTAACGGGCACATCTGCGATGACCGACTGCGGAGTAATCCATCCTTTGTCCATGCAGAGCGCGTACAACATCGGTTTTAGTGTGCTGCCCGGCGATCTCCTTGCCTGCACGCCGTCTACCGCACCGTGGTGTTGACGGTCGTACGGATCTGAGGAGCCAAGGTAACAAAGCACGTTCCTTGTGCTGTTGTCTACAACTATTGCAGCAGCATTGAAAATATTGTAGTGCTGCAGCGTGCGGACGTGGTTGGACAGCAGCTCTTCTGCGGTTTGTTGCCAGCGCGGATTTATCGTGGTTTTGATTTCATGGAGTTGTGGAAACTGCCTTCTCAGCCGGTATGCAAGATGCGGGATTGCGGAAGGTGCTTCATGTCGGCTGGCCAGCAAGGGCTCCTGTAGGGCATCTTTTATCGTTTTGGCGGCAAAAAGATGATCTGCTTCGAATCTGAGCAGCCATTTGTTGCGCTCAAAGATGATCTGATCATTGTTTCTGCCAATCTGAAGGGCATTAGGCCGGTTGGGAATGATGCTCAGGGCGGTGATCTCCGCGAGCGACAACTGGTCAGGAGATTTCTGAAAGTAGAGCAGTGCTGCGGCCTTTACCCCCTGTATGTTTGAGCCATAGGGCACAAGATTGAGATAGAGTTGCAGAATTTCATCTTTGGAAAAATGCAGTTCTAATTGTAGCGCACGAAAAGCCTCGGTTATTTTGTTTAGCCACGTGCGTTTTTTGGGTTGGAGCATGCGGGCCACCTGCATGGTGATGGTGGATGCACCAGAAACGCGGCGGCCCTTCAGTAGGTTGTAAAGCGCAGCCCGCACCACAGCAACTGGGTTGATGCCAAAGTGGTAGCGGAAGTACTTGTCTTCTTTGAAGACGATTGCCTTTTTTAGCTCAGGAGTAATTTCTTCCAGCCGGGTGTACATTCTCCACTGCTCGTCACCGGTCAGGAAGCAATGCATCACGGTACCGTCGGAGGCTACGATCACCGGCGCATATTCCAGTTCTGTATGAACAGGGAAACAGAGGTCCAGCACCGCAAACACGAGGAGGCATAATGCCAGAAAGGTCAGCGTTCTCTTGTGCCAGAGCTTTGTGTGCAACATAACCGACATCAGCGCTCCGTCACTTTTACTGTACCTGCTCCGTGGTAAGAGTGGTAGCTTCCGTCATACATCGCATCGGCCAGAACCGGCCCCAGCTTATACTTTCCCGGCGATACCGCACGTGCCATGTAATAGAAATGTTTGGGTTTGCTGGTAGCGTCGGTAAAAAAGTTTACCCGGTCGTCACGAAAATCAACATAATCGGCTTCAGCCTGATCCTTTATCCAGTCCATCCCCGGTATTTCTGTAAGCCGCGTATTTTCTACTTCAAGTCCAGCCGGCAGCATATCCGTAATCGCCACGTTTTCCACAGTGCCGTTGTAAGCTGATTCCAGGGAGATACGTACGACAACAAGATCGTTCTGGCGGAACTGGCCTTCATTCACCGGATGTCCGTTTCTGTCAAAAAAGCTACGGCGCACTTTCAGATAGCTATCTTCTTCGGTGATGGAGCCATCGGCCGTGATACCCGACATTTCCGAGAAGTAATAATAGCTTCCTTTCCCCTTCACCTGAAGGGTAAGCTGGTTGCCCGTCAGTTGGGTCACATCGAGGTTCATGGTATTGTCGGTGCTCTTACGTTTTTTGCCATTGTCCAGTAGCAGGGCTGTGGCGGTAGTATTATTGCTGCGCCGCGCTATTTTTCCGAGGGCCAGAATGGTCCATGCATTTTCCTGAGTATTCAGGTACCGTGCCTGTTTCACCTGTTGGCTGAGGTGTTTGGCCATATTGCCGATTTGTGGATTGCGGGGATCCGTATCGAGCAGCGTGTTCAGGGCAAGGGCTTCGTCTCTGATATAGGAATAGAAGCTGCCTCCGAGGGCTTGTCTGGATCTTTCTCCTTCAAATTGTCCGGGAGTGAGTTCTTTGGCCATGACGGGTTGCCCGGCAAGTGCATAGGCTCCGCCAATCAGGTATTTGCTGTCCAGACTGAGCATTTCGGGGTGTGCTTTGTAATAGTTCATGGTTGAGGGTTGTGGTTGTCCGGCTAACGCAAGTACATAGAGGCTGTATGCAATTTCTTTTGCGGCAATTTCTTTGCTCAGGTTTTCATTGTAGTAGAGTGTTTCTGTCTCTCGCCGGGTAAGCCTGTATTTCAGATACTGAAACAGACGGTCCAGGGTTTTGGTGTTTACTTCATATCCCGCCTTTTTGGCTTCCAGTAAAAAATGCGCAGCATAGGCGCTTCCCCACCAGCTTTCTGAACCATATCCCGGCCAGTACGAAAGACTGCCATTGGAAAGCTGCATGGACTGGAGCTTTAGTATAGCCTGTTGCACATGGTAGGCGGGGTTAGCGTCGGTACTTTCTGTGCCATAGAGGTTTTTTACCAGGTCGTGATAATAGAGTTGAGGAAAAGCTGCCGAAGTAGTCTGCTCCACACATCCATAGGGATAACGGACCAGATCATTTAGATTTTTGGAAAACTGCACGAGCGGAGATTTGCTCACCACCACTTTACCCCGCGCGGTGCCCGATATGAAATCGTGCTGCAAAGCGATACGGGCAGGGCTTTGTTCTGTGGCTTCTCCGCTTGCATAGCGTTTCTGTAAGGATGCGGCGGGCCGGATACTGAGTTCTGTTTCGTTGGTGAATGTTTCACGCATGGCTTTTACACTGACGGTTACTTTGCCTGCGCCAATTGCTCCAGCGGCTTTGATGTGAAAGACCACTCGTCCGTCGCGCTGTGGCGCTAAGTTTACCTGCCGGGTGCTACCATCGCTTATTTCCAATGGGCCTTGTACCTGAAGGCTCACGCTGGCATCAGCAGCATTTGCAGTAGTGTTGGTTAGCGTTACCGGCACCACCACTTCGTCGCCCGGGCTTAGAAACCTGGGCAATGCTGTGCTGAGCACCACAGGGTCGGCCACCTTCATATGCTTATCCGCACCGCCAAAGCGTTTGCCGGAATAAGCAATAGCCATTACGCGGAGATCGCCGGAAAACTGAGGAATTTCTATATCGTACTTCAGGTTGCCGCTGGCGTCAGCCTGACGAATACCGCTCCAGAAAGAAACGTTCTTTACCCGGTTCACAAACATCGGGTTTACACGCAGTGCGCTTTCATCTGCGCCATCTCCACCCGTACTGCTCCGGGTCAGGCGTACCTCTGGCAGCAACAAGGGATAGATGTCGTAGCTGCGGGCGGTAAGGGCCACTTTTTGGTAGAAATAGTCGTAGGCATTGGGAGTACGGTAATTCTTAACCTGCAAAATACCTTCATCTACTGCTGCTACCGTAACAAATGCGTGTGGCGCCGTTTTTACTAGCAGGGTTTGCTTTTGCCGCGACCGCGATTGGTCTGCCGTAATGATCGTTACCGGCAGCTTGTTTTGCGGGTTTTCTATCCGAACGGAGCGGAATCCATGCGCTACGGTGAGCGGAAGATCGCTGCCGTCCATGGGCCGTATGAGCGTGGCCGTGATGTAAACATTGGGTACCAGCAGATCCTCAGCTCTAAGTTTTATTGTAGCAGATTTATTTTCCGTTTTCAATTGAAAATGGCGGATCATCTTGTCCCTTTCGAGCGTCACGAGCAGTTTGCCGTCGAAGGGAGTGGTCAGCAATACGGTCATGTCTTCACCGGTGTTGTATTTTTCTTTGTCTGGTTTGATGGTCACATTTCCTTCATTGTTTACTTCGAAAGAAGAATACGCTGTTCGACCCCAGCCCCAGGCGTAGAAAGAAGCAGAAACATATCCGTTTCCGGAACCGGCAGTAACACGAAGTTCATATTCGCCACTGAGTTCGGGCGTTACCACAAAATCCTTTCCTCCGGCACCCGTCGTTATGGTTTGCTGGCGTATGAGTTTTTCCGTTTTTTGCGATACATACCGATAGCGGCTGCCGTCCTGTTGAATGACGGTGTTCCATTCTTTTTTAATCAGCGAAACTTTCAGCGAGGCGCTCCTGGGCTGGCCGTTTTCTCCGAGTGCGATCAGGCCTACATGCAGGGGTTGGTTGGTGCCCACGTATTCATCTGCAAGCTTTACTCCGGCAAATACGGGCTGGGTGTAGATCATGAAATTTTCATAGCGATGAACCGGTCTGCCGGTCTCATCAAACACCGTTGCAGAAAGTGTGCCTTTCAAAACGCCAAGGTCGCGCAGCGGTGCTCTGATGCCAAAAATTTCGGAGCCGCCACCTTTATCTCCGGTACGACCTTGTTTAAATTGTGTTGAATAATCTATATTGTTCGCAATGGAAAAGTCGTAATCTTCATATCCTGCCGGCGAAAAATCAGTTTTACTGACATTCAGTTCCATTTCATAATTTCTTTCGGCTGCTGGTGTGCCAAACAGGTTGTCGGCCTGCAAAAATGCACGCAGGCTGTCGCCCACATGGTAGGCGGTCTTATCAATTTTCAGACTGGATTTGATCCGGTCAGGAATGAAGTCTTCGATACTCAGATCATAGCTGTTCAGCAATACATCGTTTCCGGTATAGACATTGAGGGTGTAAGTGCCTGTATTGGCGGTGGCGGGTATGGAAAAGCTGGTCTCAGCAGAACCTTCTTCATTTAATATTTTTCGCATGGTTGCAAACTCTTTGCCGTTGGGCATCACCAGTTTCATTTTTACAGGCATTTCGCCGGGCTTGTTCCAGCTTTCGTCGCGAACTATGGTGGTGACGTGGATGGTCTCTCCCGGACGGTAGAGGTTGCGTTCTGCATAGATCATGGCATTGAGCTTCGCTGCATTAGGCACTCGGCCGCCAACATCAAAGCGAGAGGTTGCTACTTCGCTTTGCGCGAGCCAGATGAAGCTGAAATCATCATTCATCTTAGCGGTCACCATGCCTACCTTGAAGCCGGGAGCAGATTTTTCAATGTTGCGAAATACAGCAAGGCCCTCAGCATCTGTAGTGGCAGAATACAGGAGTTGGTTATTGGTGCTGATGAAGTTCAGCTTTACATGAGCAAGTGCCGTTGCGTTTTTGATGCTGTTGGCAAATACATACATATTGTCGGCGTCTTCCTTTACGATGAGGCCAATATCGGACAGGGAGAGTATCCTGGAGTCAAGGATCCAGCGGTGGTCGCGCGAACCTACAGTGATCACGTACACGCCATCGTAGCCTTTTATTTTATCCTGAAAGTCGAGATGCAGGATGCGTGCCGCGTTCTGTCCGGGAAGTTTACTGGTTTCATATTCGCGGTGCCAGATGGTGTCTCCTACCTCTTCGGTATTGTAATAGTCATAGCCTCCGCCGGAGTATTCTTCATCTTCCCTTTCTTCATCGTAGTAGTATCCCCAGCTTTTCCCGCGCCGCAAAAAGTGTTCAAGGTTGTTTTCATACACCTTGACCACCGTGACCTCCACACGCGCAATGCTTACTATATTCAGCGACAGATTTTTAAATCCCTGACTGGAGAGATACATGCCGCGGGCGTTGTTGAATGAAATTGCCGGAGCTGGTGTGCGGAAACTTACCGGTGAAGTATAATCGGCTTTCATTTTTCCCCCAAAGGCGCCTTCCAGGTTTTTTGAAATGGTGAGTTCATAAGTATTGTCGGCCTTCAGACCGGTGCTGCTGATGGTGAAGCCTGCATCGTTGGTGGTAACTTCAAAAGCCACTTCGGGCTCGATGTGTATGTATGATCTTAGGTTTTCTTCGTGTACTGGTTGCGAGGTATTGATGGTTATTGAGCCTTCGAGTCCGCTATGCTGGGATACAATATTGGTAACCTGAAGGTTGAAACGAGAGGGAATGACCGTCTGGATGTTCGTGTCTTTTTGCGATACATAGTCGCTGTGTGCCACAGGTATTCCGTTTGCCAGACGAATCTGCAGGGGTACATCCTCATCTTTTTCGCTGGGCGGTAAAAACTGAAGGCTTAATGTCTTTCCTGTTCCGGAAGACAGGGAAGTAGTCGTTAGCGTTCTCCCTTCGGAAGAAAGCTCGATACGGGTAAGTGCCTTTGTCGCGTCAACTTCATAGTTTAATTCCAGATCAAGCTGCACCATGATATTAGCCATGCTCTGCCCACGAGTCCAGGAAATATGCACGTTCTCTATGCGCAGAGGTGCTGTATGAAACAGAATGGGCTCGTCACTTATCGGATACTTCTTTTTGCTTCTGTCGAGCAGATGTTTGCTGAGCGTAGCCGTATATTCCTTGCCGGGTTGAAACTTTTCTATAGGAGAAAATACGAGTTCGCTCGAGCTGTTCCATTTGAATTGTCCTTTTACTGCAGGTTTGATTACGATGTATTCCGTACTGTCCCATCGTTGCAGTAGGCTATCCGGGTAGATGTCTCTGTTGAAGTTGAAAACAAGATTCTGTTGTTCAGCTACCTCACCAGAAAAATTTTTTGAAACTACTGCAAGTTCATTTCCTTTTTGGCAAGAGAAGAGCAGGGAGGCGAAGCTCGCTAAGACGAGGTAATAAGCATGAAATTTCATAACCGGCGGGATGATCCATATAAATGTAACGAACCGGAAAGCTAATTGGTATAGGAAAAGCCGGAAAGATTTCAACGCCGCACCTCAGAGAAGTCGTAGCTTAGTGGATGAACGCAACAACTATTCTTTTTCAAGTAATTCCCCGTGTATGAAAAAGCTCAGCTTGTTTTTTATGGCAGTTTATGTTGCCGGATGTACACACAAAGACAACACGCCGCCCGCTGACCCGGCCAACAAAGTTGTGTTGCTGCGGGTTGACTATATGAGCGATACGCTGGAGGGCATGGCAGAAGTTCCGTTGAGCGGAAATCTGCAGGCTTCAGATACCATACCCTTGAACGTGATCTACGCGTCGCCCGGCGATTTCGGCAACCTTACCCTTTTATACGGCAATACCAACGACACTGTTTTTGATGGGTCTATTATCTGGATGGGTACAGGCAGCATAAGCATTCCCCGGAATTTTACGACCATAATGCCGGCAACAAGTATCACCGTGCCTCAGCCGGATAGCAACGTCTATCAGCATGTCTTCGGTTTTCATGCGCCCGACTACGATAGGCTTTGGGCTGCTATCGGCAAATTGCAGGTAGTCAACAATTATCTGCGACAGGGGAAACGTCCGGCTTATTTCCTCTATACGCCCAGTGTAGGCGTTGGTAATCCCTATGAATGGGACTGGTTTGTTTTGGTTACGAGATAGCAATATGATCTGAAAAAATGAAGAAGGGCCAACGTGAACGCTGGCCCTTCGTATTTATTGTATCAGGTATGCTAATCTGCTTAGTTCTTTGTCACCCTGATTATTTGACTGTAGCTGGCATCGTGGTATTCTACCAGATACACACCCTGAGCCAGACCATTCATATCAATCTGTTTTTGGTTTTGCTCCATGGTAAAGCTGCGCAATACTTTGCCGGTAATATCGGTGATGCGAACCGTTGCATCTTTATCTGGTGTGCCGGTGATCTTTACGGTCAACGTTTCCTTCACCGGATTAGGATAGGCCTGCACAAAGATCGATCCCTGTGCCACTACAGCACTCACCGTGCGGGAGTAAGTGTAATGCCCCGAGGCATCTACCATTTTCAATCGGTAGTAGTTGATGCCGGTAACTGGTTTTTCGTCCCAATAACTATAGGCAGAAGATTGACCTTTTGCCGAAATATCGGCGAGCTTGACAAAGTGACCATCCACGCTTCTTTCCAGTTCAAAATGATCCATGTCGCGCTCGCTGCCTGTAGTCCAGTCAATGCGATTGCGCTGGTCAACATTGGTAGCGGTTAGCTTCAGCAAGTCAGCAGAAAGCGGCGTACCCGTGATCGAGATATCGTCAAGAGAAATATCTCCGCCGAAGCTTGTGCCCCGTGTGCCTGTAAACTTGATAAAGACAGAACTGTTGTAACCGGTCAGAGGAATGGTTTTCTGCATCCATGCGCCTGCTTGTGTGGTTTGTTGCTGACCGATCAGGCTATCAATCACTGTCCATGTAGTACCATTGGCAGATGCGCTGATGTGCAGACTTACGATATCCGGACCAAACATATGATACCAGAAGTCGAGTTGAGGATTCGCCAGCGTGGACACATCAACAAATGGTGTGGTCAGTTCGGCGGTATTACCCGACGATCCATAAGACGCCTCGGTGTAGAAAAAATGTGTGCCGCTATGGGCTGTAAGTGGTCCTGTGCCCGAAGATGGGGTTGTGCCAGACGCGCTTACCCACCAGGAGTATGTAGTTGACGGAGTAGGACTAGCGGCCCAACATTCTGCAAGGGCTCCGGTTCCGCTGTTCGCCGGCTGTGTTTCTACATTATAAGTCCAGGGCGCTGTCGTTATGGTCGTCATTGCTACTACATTGGAGGTATCGCTGCCTCCGCTGAAAGAGCAGGTGACGTACATACGGTAGTCTGTTGCAGAAGTAATACCAAGTGTCTCGGTGTAAGTTGTACCCGTAGCACCGAAAATATTGGTCCACGTGTTGGCACCGGCCGGAGAAGATTGCCATTGGTAGGCAATTCCATTTCCGTAGGAGAAGGCGGTATCAACAAGGGTAAACGCCAATCCGGAACATGCAGTGGACGGACCGTAGGCCGTACCCGCAGCAGGTGTGCCCGTGCAGGGAAGCAATACGGGAACATTGAAAGTGTAATCTTCCCACTCGGCATAGGCATTGTTGCTGGAACTACAGTAATCTGCAGAGGGGTTTGAATTCAGATAGTTGGATACAATCCTCATTCTGGTATTGCCTGAAATGGCTGTCACCGGTACGGTAAAGCTGCCAGACAGCGGAGAGGCCATATAAGAAGTTGTATTGTACACCAGGTCTCCGGGTTCGGCAAATGAACCATCCTGACCCCAGTCTACCCAAATGGCGAAACCATTTGTACCCGATATGAAGTTAGTGCTGAAGTTGATGGCCGTGGATGGGTTAGCAGAAACGATCTGGCTGGTGAAATTGCCATATCCTCCTGTTGATAAGCCGGTACCCGAGTTGTTGATGTTGAGCAGAGCTCCGGTGGTAGAAAATGCATCTATACCATAAAGGGTAGAGGTGCTCACCGGGATGCAGTAACACTGTGCTGCCGGATAGATGCCGGATACTGAAACTATGTTTGACGTACTGGTCTGGCTCGAATTGGCGCAGGTCACCACCAAACGATAGTCTGTTGGCGCAGTGATACCACCGCTCACGATGTAGATCGGATTGGTTGCACCTGAGATTGGCGCCCATGTGTTGGCGTTGTAAGCGGAAGACTCCCATTGATACGTGATGCCTGCAGCAACCGTGGCAGCGGTGTCGGTAAGCGTAAACGTTACATTGGCGCACACGCTGTCGGGCCCAAATGCCGTGCCCGCAGATGGTGTTCCGGTACAGGCACTTGTTAACTGAATGTCGATGAGATAATCTTCTGTTTCGCCCCAGCTATAGGTGCCGCAGGGGTTCACGCCTGTACTGCTGCTGGTTTCTACATTCACCACACGCATGCCGGTAAGGCCCGGAAGCGCAGAGATCGGAATGGTAATACTTCCGGATTCTGTGTGCGGTCCTGTGGTCGATGAAGGAGAAGAATATACCTCTTCATTGGGTCCGGTAAAGGTGCCATCCTGGTCGTAGTCAATGAAGATTTTGGTCCAGTTGCCGTAGTTGCCGCCACAGGTACCTATCTGCACCGAGAAACCTACGGAAGCGCCCTGCATAACTTGTGGCGCTGGAACGGACGTATAATTAGAATACTGGTTGATAACACTTCCTGCACCCGGAGCAGTAGTGCTGCAGGTGGAGCTGTTGTTGAGCGAACCAAAGGTCACGTTCAGTATTTCTTCATCGCCGCTGCTTGTAGCAGTTGAAGTGCAATAGCAGTTGTAGAAAGTATTGACTGTAATGGTAACCACATTAGAATAATCGAAGCTACCGCCGTTGCTACAGGTTACCACCAGTCTGTAGTCGGTAGCAGCGGTGATGCCCGCTGTAACCGTATAAACAGGATTTGTGGCACCACTAATTGCAGTGAAGCTACCCGCTCCAGAAGGGGATTCTTCCCATTGATAGGAGATTCCGATTCCGGTGGTAAAGGCGGTGTCTGTGAGGGTGAATGCTGCGTTAGGACAGGCAGAATTTCCGGTAGGGCCGTAAGCTGTGCCCGCGACAGGCGTGCCCGTGCATGCGCTCGTCATTAAAATGTTTACCAGATAATCTTCAGCTTCACCATAGCTCGAGCTGCTGGCACCGCATGCCTGAGTGGAGTTAGGCTGGCTGTCGTCACCACCACGAATACGCATTCTCGTAAGTCCCGGTGTTGCAGAAATTGGTACTACGATCGGGATAATAGCCGTACCGTTTCCTCCTGCATTGGTGCCCAGGGAGAAGGACTCGGAAGTATCAAATGTTCCGCTCTGATCCCAATCGAACCATACCCGGCTATATTGGTTTCCGTCACTACCAAAGGAAACGGTAACATTGTAGGATACGCCTTGTGTGAGATCCGGAATGGCAAGTGTGCCCGGTTGTTGTGAGGTATAATCCTGATAATAAGGTACCGGATTGCCGGCTGATGCAGTATTGTTGCTCAGCGTGCCTAACTGCACATTTGTGATATTATCAGTAGATCCTCCTGACGCGTAGGTCGGCACACAGTAACACAGGAGGAATGGGTTCATGTTTAGGGTTACCACATTCGAAATATCGAAGCTTCCACCATTGTTACAGGTCACTACGGCACGATAGTCTGTAGCCGAGGTAATACCTGCTGTTTCCGTGTAAGTTGAGGAAGTGGCGTTGGTCAACTGCGTCCAGGTGCCTGCGCCTGCAGGTGAGGACTCCCATTGGATGGAAATGCCATTGCCAATTGTAAATCCGCTAAGCGTCAGGCTGAAGCTTTGGTTGGCACAGGCGCCCGAAGGACCACTTGCCGTGCCCGCTGTGGGCGTACCGGAGCAAAGCGGTACAGAAAACTCGATAGCCCCCATGTCTGGTGTAGTTAGGTTTCGGGTCGCTCCATTAAGGTCGGTGGTGACACCAACCGGCGTGCCGAGGTCATCCATCAGGGAATTGGATGGAGTAAAATCTCCGGCAGCGCTGTTTACAAACATCGGATTGAGTGCAAGACTGTGCTGGTCGTACGCACCGCTATTTGCCGTTTGCCAGGCAGCGAGAGTCGCGAAGGCACCGGAATAATATCCGATATTGTTAGTGCCCGTAGTCGAAGCCATATACAGGTTGTTGTAATCAGATGTTTTACCGGCACCTGAGAAATACAGACAGTATTTTGTGCCCGTACCACCACGCGTCACTGAAACAATGTTGTTCTTTATATCAACACCTGCCGTGCCCGAAGAGTAGATTCCATACACCGTTCCGGACAGAGCTGAAGCATTATCAATGGAGACCGTGTTGTGGTAGGCCTTGAGGTAGGTTCCGCCGGAGAAATACAAGCCATACGCAAGTCCGGTATGGTTGGTGTTGTAAATGAGATTGTTGATGATCTTGTTCTCATTGTTCAGCGAAGCAGCTGCAGTAACATAGATAATGTAGGCTGAAAGGCTTGAATTAGCTGTGGCACCGGAGAAGCTTCTCAGGGTGTTTCCATCTACTGTCATGTTGTTACAACCTGTTGAAAGATAGATTCCGTAAAATGTAGAAACGGAAGTACGTGTAGGTCTTTCAACGATGTTGTGCGCAATGCTGGCTCCGGTTTGATAATAATTGTAGATACCATACACATAAAAGTTCTGCACCGTACAGTTAATGATGGAGTTGTTAGCATTGCCGGTGTTGGAGGCTCCATAGAGATAAAATCCAAAATATCCTCCGCTTACAGTACAGTTGCTAAACGTATTGTTACTTCCATTGGCTCCCGAAGAAGAATAAGAACTTGTGGAGTTGCTCATGCTCACCGCGCCGCTTGTTGTAGCTGTGGCGTTGGCGTTTGCAGAGATGGTACAACTGTCAAACGTGTTGTAATCGGCGCCACCCATCAGGTGTACCGCAAAGCCATAGGTTCCACCCTGAGCCTGAATGTTCAGGTTTTTAAACGTGAAATAATCCGCACCATTTAGATTGAGCGTTGCATAGTTGCTGCCCGATGCGGTGATGCTATAAGCCAGTGTTGCGCCATTACCGTTGAAGGTAACGGTATTGGTGGACGAGGTACCGGAAATCACGGGTATGTTGATCTGCTCATTGTAGGTACCTGTAGTGACGTTGAACACCACAGGTCCGGCAATGCCGCATTTTATAGCCGCAACCGCGTCGGTAAAGTTCTGGAAGTTAGTGCCACCCGTTGGGGTTCCTGCATCGATAGTATAGGTGCCTCCTGCAAGTGCTCCTGCAGGCGTCACCGTAAGTGTAGAAGAATAGCCCGTAGTGGACGTGTTGGTGCAGGTAATGGCGAGACGAAAATCTGTGGCTACCACTACACCGCCACTTACGTTGTAGGTAGCATTTGTTGCATTGGCAATCGGCGTCCATACACCTGCGCCCGAGGTTGTGCTTTCCCATTGGTAGGTTTGACCTACACTGGAGGATGCGCCGCTCGTTGAAAGAACGAACGCTGTGCTGGGGCACACAATGCCGGGTGTCATTACAGTCGTTCCTCCTGCCGGCGTTCCGGAGCATACGTCATTGATGCTTACACCCATCACATTGAGTCTGCCGCTGGCTGAAGTACGGGTGATGGTGATACTCGAAATGGCGTTGTTCCAGTTCGACGCGCTTACCGTCAGCTTCACATCGTAAAGACGGGGATTGGAAGCGTCGGTGCTGATAGCATTTGTAGCCCGTGCTGCGCGTCCCAGTCCGAATATGGCATAGCCGCTTCCGTTGTACCAGTCGCCGATGCTCACACCGGTAATGGTTTGTGAAGGTGCCGATACAAAGTTGATGGTAACATCTACAGTGGCGGGCCCATTGCCTGCAGAGGCGAGCAGATAGATTTCACCCGCTGTCACCGGAGTGCCGAACACGAGCGTGCCCGATCCGTTAGTCGTGTTGATCTGAAGAGCATTGCTGGAATCAAAATTGGCCATCTGGTAGCTCAGGCCTGCATTGCTGGCGCTCATCAGCAGTCCGCTGGCGGGTAATCCGCTGGTAGCCGTAGTGGTACCATTGTTAAAGCCGGCCGTCATCAGCACATACTCATTCGCGTCATTGTCAAAGGGAGCATTGGTAACGATGTTTACCGCCCCGGTGCCGTTAGCCACCACATCTACATTGTAACCGCTGGTAATGGTAACGGGTGTGTACGTAGCTTTTGCATCGCCCAAACCCAGTACATTGAAAAGCATCAATGCCACCAAAGCCCGAACGGATGAAAGAACGTAGAAGTTTCTTTTCATTGGTTCTAGATTTATGATTCGCCTACTCTTTGAAGGATTTTCAGCTTCCTCCTGTTTTCATGAGTAATGGGGGGCTTCAGAGCAAAGGCCGGGTAGATAGCCTTAAGTAACAGGTATGGTGATTGGGGCTGCAAAACTAAAAAAAATTTGGTGGTTATCAGCCGGAAACTTCTATATCGGGGTGAAACACAATATGTCGATTTTTTTGGAATTGTGATTTGAAGACTATTAATTTTGCGGACGATATACATCTTGTATGATGTCATGTTCTATCATATCGCCCTTGGTACCCGAGCTTAACGGCCAGGTGAAAACATCAATAGTTTCTTTTGCGTATTTTATTAAAGAAAACATGGTGAACCACCGGTTTATGGTACATCCTCCCGATATCCGCAGTCTGGCTTAAAAGGTAACGCCTCTGCGCGTAACCCGGATTCTTATTTCATTTCACATACAAAATCAACCAACCAAAATGAACATTTCAACCTTTATCGCCACCTGGTGGTGGGTACTCGTCTTGCTGCTTGCAGTATTATTCAACAAACTGATTCTTCGCTTCCTTTTCGGAATGGTGATCGTGCCAGAAGATAGAATTGGACTCGTGACCAAAAAATTTGTACTCTTCGGAGCCAACCGGGAATTACCCGACGGAAGAATAGTGGCCACTCAGGGAGAAGCCGGATTTCAGGCCGATGCGCTTGCACCCGGACTATACTGGAGTCGCTGGCCCTGGCAATATTCTGTACAGATGATTCCCTTTACCGTCATCCCCGAAGGAAAGATCGGACTGGTACTTTCAAAGGACGGTGCAGAGATTCCTACCGGCCGCATTCTTGCCCGAAAGGTAGAGTGCGACAACTTTCAGGATGCAGTAAAGTTTTTGCAGAACGGTGGTCAGCGCGGCCGGCAAACCTCTTTTATCACTGCCGGTTCATACCGTATCAACAGCTATCTTTTTGAGGTTACCATCGTGGACCAGGCTATCATTAATGAAAACAGAGTGGGCGTGGTAACCACACTCGATGGTGAGCCCTTGCCGGTAGATAGCATTGCCGGCCGACATATAGATGGACACAACAACTTTCAGGATATCGATACCTTCCTGGCCCATGGTGGTAACCGTGGCTTGCAGCCTCAGGTTATTCTTGCCGGTTCTTACTACATCAATCCCTGGGCGGTGCAGATAGAAGAACGCCTCATGACGGAGGTGCCCATTGGTCATGTGGGTGTAGTCATTTCATATATCGGTGAAGACGGTAAAGATCTTACCGGCGAAACCTTCAGGCATGGCAACATCGTGTCGAAGGGATACCGCGGAGTATGGATGGAAGCACTGGGGCCGGGTAAATACCCCATCAACATATATACTATGAAAGTGGAACTGGTGCCCACAACCAACCTTGTACTGAACTGGGCCAACGCAAGAAGTGAAGCACATGCTCTCGATAAGAATCTTTCGACAATCACGGTCCGCTCGCGCGATGGATTCCCGTTCAATCTCGACGTGGCACAGATCATTCACATTCCGGCAAATGAAGCACCCAAGGTTATTGCCCGGTTTGGTAGTATGAACAATCTGGTATCTCAGGTGCTGGAGCCGACAATCGGGAACTACTTTCGCAACTCCGCGCAAGACAGCGATGTGATTAACTTCCTTACCTCGCGAAAAGAGCGTCAGGAAGCAGCAAGAGAACACATTCGGCGGGTGCTGGAAGAGTATAATGTAAACGCTGTAGATACCTTGATCGGAGATATCGTTCCCCCCGAAGCTTTGATGAAAACGCTTACCGACCGTAAGATTGCTCAGGAAGAGGAAAAGACCTATGAAACCCAACGAATGGCGCAGGAAAAGCGCCAGGGCGTGGAGCGCGAAACGGCTATTGCGGATATGCAAAAGGACATTGTGAAGGCACAACAGTCTGTGGAAATTGCACAACGCACCGCAGACGCAACTGTAAAAAAGGCAGAAGGGGACGCCACCAGCCTCAAACTGCAGGTAAACGCAGAAGCCGAAGCAACTAAACTGAGAGCCAACGCTGAGGCAGAAGCTACAAAGCTCAGGGCGGGGGCTCAGGCGGAGTCCACCAAGCTCAATGCATCTGCCGAAGCAGAAAAAATTGAAAAGACCGGTAAGGCTGAGGCGGAAAAAATCCTGGCCATCGGTAAATCTACGGCCGAAGCCTACGAATTGCAGGTACGGGCTATGGGCGGCGATAACTTTACGCGCTTCAAGATCACGGAGGAAATCGGTAAGAATGCGATCAAAGTTATTCCGGAGATCATTATCAACGGCGGTGCCGGTACAGACGGGTCCATGAACGGACTACTGGGACTGAAACTGATGGAGATGATGGATGCTGACAAAAAGTTGATCAAGCCTGCAGAGGATGCAGCAGAATAAAGTAAAAAGCCGGTGTCACAGCCGGCTTTTCACTATCCATCTATTTTGGAAGGCAAACGACAAAGTTTGAATGGAGACCTTTTTCTGTTTTCTGTTCATAAACCAACTAACCCGTCGCTTTTACTTATTGGGCTGCGCGATAGTTGATCATCCAGCGTATTCCAAAGCGATCGAGGCAGGTACCCCAGTAGGCGCCCCAAAACATATCCTGCATGGGCATGCAATGGCTGGCACCTTCCGAAAGCGCACGATACAATCTGTCGGCCTCTTCACGGCTGTCCGGCTCCAGATTGATCGTAGTATTGTTACCGATCGTCAACTCATGGCCCATGGACTTCAGCATGTCTGTGCCCATGATTTCTACGCCACCTAAAATAGGTAGGGCCACATGCATCAGCTTGTCTTTTTCGTCGTCCTGCAGGGGCGGCATTCCCTCATGCGGAGGCACATCCCGCATCCGGAACATCGGGGCACTGTATTCTGTTCCAAACACTTTCTTGTAAAACTCAAACGCTTCGCTGGCGTTGCCCATAAAATTGAGATAGATCGATACTTTTGCCATGACTTAAATGTTTTTTTAGTGAATGATTGATGCGTGTAAAAATGCAAATCTTTTTCTTTTCGTGCAGGTTCCGAAACCGTCAAAAGCAAGGATGACTTGCGCCAGTAAAGATGGCAAGCTTGCCCTGCATTCATGACATTCAGCTTCAACCTTAGTTATGAAAATTATACTGATGCTGGCGCTGATGACTAGCTCCGTGCTCACCGGTGCACAGACCGTTTCAGGACGATGGGAAGGAAACTATAACGGAGTTTTCGGTTCCATCATGAAGCCGGAAAAGCTAATTGTCGATCTTATGGTTACCGAAGACACGCTGCTGACGGGCACGAGTCATTTGTACTATGCCAGCGGCAATTATGAACATTACCGCGTTACCGGTTATTATCACCCGTCCGATTCAATGGTGTTTTTTTCGGAGGATAGTACCATCAGTAAAAGTATCAGTGAAACCTGCCTCGGTGATTATAACCTGAAGCTATCCGTAAAGGATAGTGTGATGCGGCTTTCCGGAAGGTGGCGGGATAATTCCAGCCAGTTTGTGCTGCTTCGCTGCCCGTCTTCAGGCGTGTGGCTTGAGCGTAAATTGCCCGTGCCGAAACCCATTCCTTCTCCAAAGCCCGACAAGAATCTTTCGCGAAAAGCACAAGTGCAAAGTCTGATTGAAGTAAGCAGCACAGAAACTGACTCCATAAAAGTGGAGCTGGTGGACAATGCTCAGATAGATAACGATGTGGTGTCGGTGTATCTCAACGATAGTCTTGTACTTTCAAAGTTGCGGCTGAAAGCGACCCCCGAGACATTTTACCTGAGCTTCCCCGCGGATGCTGCCCTTTGCCGTATTAAGCTTGCAGCAGAGAGCATGGGCTCCGTTCCTCCCTGCACAGCATTAATGATCGTTACCACCCGGCAGAAGCAATATCGTGTACTCCTGTCCAGCGATTTTGGTACCAACGCCACTCTCGAACTTTTCAGAAAAGAGTAATTACTATTCATTTCCGTTTGTTGTGCGTTTGTTAACCGCCTGCAAAGGCTGCGTTAACGAGCTCGCTTTGTTTGCACAGCCTTGTGCACGGTTTCATCTTTGCATCATCAAACAACAAAACAACAAACACAAACAAAACAAACAGTCATGAAAAAGATCATCATCGCAGCAACAGCCATCCTCGGTTTCGCATCAGCAGCCACCGCACAGATCAACAGCAACAATGCATCGGGTACCGCCCAGCAAACCGTGCAACTGGCCCTGA
>JAFIGV010000024.1 GCA_017849575.1 Flavipsychrobacter sp.
CACAATTCGCCAATTTGCTAATGTGCTAATGAACTCAATATTTCTAAGAACTTTCTGCAACCACTCAATTTGTTAACAGGCACATTGGCTAATTAGCTAATTATCTAATTTTCCATGAACCTTTTACAACCACACAATTAGCTAACTGGCACATTGGCTAATTATCTAATCATCCAAGAATCTTCTACAACTGCACAATTCGCCAATTTGCTAATGTGCTAATGAACTCAATATTTCTAAGAACTTTCTGCAACCACTCAATTTGTTAACAGGCACATTGGCTAATTAGCTAATTATCTAATTTTCCATGAACCTTCTACAACTACACAATTAGCTAATTGGCTAATTATCAAATTACCTAATTGTCTAAGAACCTTCTACAACTGCACAAATAGCTAATTGGCACATTGGCTAATTAGCTAATTCAACTCGCTTTGAGCGGGAGACGATCCCGATAGCTATCGGGACGAACCCGCGACGCTTATCGAAATGTGCTACTCGCTTTGAGCGGGAGACGAGGCTCGAACCCGCGACCTACAGCTTGGAAGGCTGTCGCTCTACCAACTGAGCTACTCCCGCTTACTTATTCAATTCCTGACTTCGTCAATGTGGGCAGAGAAGGATTCGAACCTCCGAAGTCGTAAGACAGCAGATTTACAGTCTGCCCCCGTTGGCCGCTTGGGTATCTGCCCTGAATAGAATTAAGTAGAAAGTAAGAAGTAAAAGATTCGAGCATCTTATACTTTCCACTAACAACTTATGACTAAGTCAAGAGCCACTTGCCGGAATCGAACCAGCGACCTACTGATTACAAATCAGTTGCTCTACCAGCTGAGCTAAAGTGGCTAATAATCATTAAAAGAACTTGCCCCGTTGTTATTGGGATGGCAAAGGTAGATAACAAAATTATTTTTGCAAATCTTTTTCATAGCGGCTACAAATTTTTTTTGAAGTAGTATTTGGTCAGTGATCTTCCTTGTTGCAGCAAGCAATGACGCAGGCTATCGCCCATTGATATAGTAGTAGGAACTTAACTGTGAGTACTCGCTCCCCGGGTCCGTGTAAAGCGAATCATTAATATATACCTGACTCCTGTTCGTGCATGGGTTCATCTCTCCGCCTGCTATAGAAATCTCTTTTCTTTTGGTCTGAATCCAGTTAAAATCCCGAATACGATATTCTGTATCATTTACAGGCAACTTCAGTATCAGATCTTCTTTCTCAGTTAATTGAAAAGTTATTCCGCCCGGCAATGTATCGACACCGTTTCCAACTCGTATGGATGTACCCGTAACATAATGACTGGTTATTTTTTGGAAGTTAGTTCCCCGCTCGTACCAGGTAACATCAATTACCGAAAGCTGGGCGCTGTCGAAAGACTTGGCAAACGTCGGATTCATATACAAAATCAAACTTGCGCCGTTCGATTTGCACACCGCGGTCCTACAGGAATTGACAATGAACAACGAGAGAATCCCCGCAATAAAGACCCTATACTTGTTTGAGCTCGCTAACAAGATCCTGCAATACTTTTTTCGCATCGCCAAAAAGCATGGAAGTTTTAGGTTTAAAGAAAAGCTCATTTTCTATGCCTGCATAGCCCGGCTTCATACTGCGTTTGTTCACAATCACGTGCTCTGCCTTCTCCACTTCCAGTATCGGCATACCATATATCGGACTTGCAGGGTCGTCTTTCGCAGCGGGGTTCACCACATCATTGGCACCCAATATCAGCACCACATTGGTTTGCCCCATTTCATCATTGGCATCTTCCATTTCCTTTAGCTTTTCATAAGGCACATCGGCTTCTGCCAGCAACACATTCATATGTCCCGGCATCCGACCTGCTACGGGATGTATGCCATAATTCACCTCCACACCTTTGTCTTCCAGAATCTTTTCCAGCTCGTGGCAGGCATGCTGCGCTTGCGCCACTGCCAGTCCGTAGCCGGGAATGATCATCACTTTCGAGGCATAAGCCATCAACACCGCGGTATCGTTCATGGATATTTCTTTGTAGCTACCTTGTTGCTTATCTCCACCACCGGAAGCCGCAGCTTTGGCACCGCCGCCAAAGGAACCGATCAATACATTTTTGAGCGAGCGGTTCATGGCTTTGCACATCAGTATGGTGAGGATGGTACCCGCAGAACCTACAAGAATACCGCCCGTGAGCATCACCGGATTATCATACAGAAAGCCGCCAAAGGCAGCCGCAACACCGGTAAAGGAGTTGAGCAATGAAATAACCACAGGCATATCGGCGCCACCGATGGGCATTACGAACAGAATACCATAAAGCGCCGCCAGTGCAAGAATACCATAAAACAAAGCCGGTGCAGTACTGAAGCCACCGATCACAGCAACTGCCAGTGCCACAATACCCGCAAACAACAAAAAATTGATTGCCTGTCCGGCAGGTATGGTCTTGTCTTTGATCTTACCATTCAGCTTTCCCCAGGCGATAATACTACCCGCAAAGGACACGGTACCGATGATCATACCCAACACGATAACGATGAGTGTGCCCGTGGCAGGACTTGGATTGTGGTGGTACTCTACTACCGAAATCAGCATGGCGCAAGCACCGCCCATACCATTAAACAGGCTCACCATTTCCGGCATGGCAGTCATCTGTACTTTTTTTGCTGCAAGCGTACCTACAATGCTACCGATGATCAGCCCTCCGAATATCCAGAGATAGTTGCCGAGCGCATTCCCTTCATGGTCGCGAAACAAAAAGATGGTGGCAAGAATGGCAATGGTCATACCGAAGGCAGCCACGAGATTTCCCCGGCGTGCACTATCAGGATGCGAAAGCATTTTGAGCCCGATAATAAAAGTAACCGAGCCAATCAGATAGCTTAATGGCAATACAATATTTCCCATCAGTAAAGTGTGTGCGTGATGAATTATTTTTTCTTCTTTTTCTTATCAAACATTTCCAGCATTCTGTCGGTTACCACAAAGCCTCCCACCACATTCAGTGTACCGAGTATCACTGCAAGAAAGCCCAGCGTGAGCGCGAGGTAATCGTCGGACGGAGCCTGCCCCATAACGATGATGGCACCGATGATGACTACACCGTGTATGGCATTAGCTCCGCTCATTAATGGCGTGTGCAATACCGATGGCACGCGGGAGATGACTTCGATGCCGAGAAAAATTGAGAGAATGACAATCGTCAGGAGCCGGTATGTAGCCGGATCGGTAAAAAGTTGTGCTATGCTATCCATAAATGATTATGCGTTTGCGTTTTGTGGAATGAGTGCCTGAACACGCTCGTTGGTGATCTTGCCTTCGTGGGCTATACAAGTTCCCTTCACCAGATCATCCTCCCAGTTGAGGTTCATGTTTCCTTCTTTATCAATGATGAGTTTCAGGAAGTTGAAGACATTCTTCGCGTACAATTTGCTGGCATCTGAAGGCATGGTAGCAGCGAGCGCCGAATTGCCAATAATGGAAACGCCGTGGTGCATCACGGTCTGATTATTCATGGTAAGCTCCGTGTTTCCACCAGTGGCAGCTGCGAGGTCAATGATCACCGACCCCTGCCGCATATCTTCTATCATTTGTTTGGTAATGAGGATAGGAGCTTTTCGTCCGGGTATCTGCGCGGTAGAAATGATGATATCGGCTTTCCGTGCGTGCTCATGAATTTTGGCTTTCTGCCTTTGCTGAAATTCTTCACTTTGCTCCACGGCATAACCACCGGCTTTCGAAGCATCGGCAGCACCTTCCACTTCTACGAATTTTGCACCGAGGCTCATTACCTCTTCTTTCACTGCCGGACGCGTATCAAAAACTTCTACCACGGCACCAAGACGGCGCGCCGTAGCAATAGCCTGCAGCCCCGCAACACCCGCACCGAGGATGAGCATTTTTGCCGGAGCAATGCTGCCCGCGGCAGTCATAAACATGGGAAAGTAACGACTGTATTCATAAGCGGCCAGAAGTACTGCCTTATATCCGGCGATATTTGCCTGAGAGCTGAGCACGTCCATGGCTTGTGCACGAGTGGTGCGCGGTATGGTATCGAGACTGAAAATGGTAATACCACGGTCGGCAACAGACATCATTTGCTTGGCATTGAACAGAGGTTGAAATACACCGAGCAGCGCTGCATTGCTTTTGAGGGAAGTCGGAATGTTTTCCGGTTGGATGGTGAGCACAAGGTCAGCACTCTGCAACACTTCCTCTTTCGTTTTGATGACTGCGCCCGCATCCACATAAGCCTTGTCGGTAAAAAAGGCTCGTTCACCAGCGCCCTGTTCCACCTGTATGTCCACCTTCATCTTCACCAACTGTGCTACTACTTCGGGCACCAGCGATACACGCGTTTCCGAAGCCGGTTCTTTCAATACTCCTATAATCATAGATTTCCTGAATTCCTTTGCTTAGAAAAATAGGAATTTTTATAACAAAAAGAGAAAGGGGAAGAGATTTAAATTTTGTAGCCTGAATTGTTGTCAACCGTATAGACGCGAAAGCATGATTAACTCGAAGCAGAAAAAATCAACGGAAGACTAAATAATATTATTGGAAATGTAGAAGAAGAAAGTTCGTGTGCGAACGCGCTAAAAATTACAACCACTCAGGAAATCCATTCTCCTCATAATACCTCAGATTTTTGTTTGTGTTTCTTTTCGTTGCCAAATGTCGTTAAAGTCAAAAAGCTGTTTTACCAATACATCTATCAGAAAAGTATTTTTTGCGCTATTGAAAAAAGAATAAGCAATCAAATTTCTTTGTTCGATATACTCCTCTCGCAGTTTTTCATCTACTAAGATCTCTAATGAAAATGGCAAACTGTTTATGTACGAAATCGTTCTAAGTGTAGCGACAGATTTTAATGGCTGCTTTCATAAACCAATTTTCCAACTCGTCTAATATGTTCCAGTAATTCTTTGTTCTCAATTTTATCCAACACACTTAGGTCTATTTCGTAGGGAAGGTACAAATCGTCTAATGCTAAACTTATTCGATTTATGGATTTTAAATTCAAGTCTTTCCCTTTTAAAGTAAGGTCAATGTCGGAATAGGGTTGATTATTGCCCATCGCTCTAGAACCATACACCCACGCCTTTTCTATTTGGGGAAAAAATGAGAACACGGATACTATTTTCTGCAAATCTGCAGCAGGCAGAACAACGCCATTTGAAATCATCTGATTAGGATTCATGTTGTATTGTTTGCATTCTTGTCTCAAACTTTCTCAAAAGAATAAAATAGGATTGCAGTATTTCGATTAACACTTCGTTGGCAAGTTCCTCATTGTAAGTATGTACTGTATCATTTCTGGTTTTAATCATTTCCATCCAGCTGTGTGCATGTTCCAATAAGTTGTTTTTGGCTGCAAACCTTATCGCGTCTCGACTCCCAATAATATCTTTAACGCCTTGATAGCCGGCAAAATCCTGCATGACTTTCCATGCCAGTTCAAACGTAAATTCAAAGCTTTGTATCAATCCTTGTTTGTAGATATTGGGCATTTCACGAAGGAATGATTGAATACTTTCTGTATTAGAAAAATCAATGTTCGGGCACTCCTTTTCAATAAAACGGATGTTTTCTTCAAGCCTTAGTAAGGCTTTTTCATAACTGTCCAACCTCTGATGCCACCGAATGTCTTCCATCTATTTCATTCAAAATTCAAAATTCAACACCCAAAATTGATCATAACCCTTACATATTCCTTCTATACTGCCCACCCACTTCAAACAAGGCTTTGGTGATTTGCCCCAGCGAGCAAAACTTCACCGTCTCCATCAATTCTTCAAAAATATTTCCGTTGTTGATGGCTACCTGCTGCAATCGTTTCAACATTTCTTCGCCCTTATCTTCATTGCGCTTCCAGAGGTTCTGCACCGATGCTATCTGAAATTCTTTCTCTTCCGTGGTGGAACGAATGACTTCGCGGGGCAGCACCGTTGGCGAGCCTTTTGAACTAAGGAATGTATTTACACCAATAATCGGATATTCACCGGTGTGTTTCAGGGTTTCATAATACAGGCTTTCTTCCTGAATTTTTCCGCGTTGATACATGGTTTCCATAGCACCGAGTACACCACCACGTTCGGTTATCCTGTCGAACTCCGCATACACTGCTTCTTCCACAAGGTCTGTCAATTCTTCAATGATAAACGAGCCTTGCAGCGGATTTTCATTTTTCGCTAGTCCTAACTCTTTGTTGATGATCAACTGTATCGCCATGGCGCGCCGCACGCTTTCTTCGGTAGGTGTAGTGATGGCTTCGTCGTATGCATTGGTATGAAGCGAATTACAATTGTCGTAGATCGCATAAAGCGCCTGCAGCGTGGTGCGGATATCGTTGAAGTCTATTTCCTGCGCGTGCAGCGAGCGACCAGAAGTCTGAATATGATACTTCAGCATTTGAGAGCGCTCATTGCCGCCATATTTCAGTTTCATGGCTTTTGCCCATATCCTGCGTGCCACCCTGCCGATAACGCTGTATTCAGGATCTACACCGTTGGAAAAGAAGAACGAAAGATTTGGTGCAAAATCATCGATATGCATTCCACGGCTCAGGTAATATTCTACAAAGGTAAACCCATTGGAAATGGTGAATGCCAATTGTGAAATCGGGTTTGCTCCCGCCTCCGCAATGTGATAGCCCGATATGGATACGGAATAAAAATTGCGCACGCCCTGATCAATAAAATATTGCTGCACATCACCCATCACCCGAAGCGAAAACTCTGTAGAGAAAATACAGGTATTCTGCGCCTGGTCTTCTTTCAGAATATCTGCCTGCACGGTACCGCGCACTTGCTTTAGTGTTTCGGCTTTGATTTTTGCATAAACTTCTGCTGGCAGCACCTGATCTCCGGTAACGCCAAGCAGCATCAATCCAAGTCCGTCGTTGCCTTCGGGAAGCCCCTCCCCAGCCCTCCCCGAGGGGGAGGGTGACAAATTACCCTCAGATTTCGATACTCCGGTTTGTGACTCCTTTTGTGCTGATGACACAGCCTTACGGATTTTCTCCAGAACCTGATCACCAGCCCGCATAATCTCTGTGTTGCTAAAGCGCAACACCGAAAAGCCCTTTTCATTGAGCCATGCGGTTCGTTGCTCATCAGAGTCCTTCATTTCTGGCAGTTGATGTATGCTTCCAGCTACTTCAATCACAAGCCGCTCACGCAAACAAACAAAGTCTACGAGATATCTGCCGAGTACATGTTGCCTTCTAAACTTCAACCCGTCCAACTGTTTATCGCGAAGCAGGTTCCAAAGAATTGCTTCTGCCTCTGTTGGTGCGGAGCGCATTTCTTTTGCATACAGTTTCAGGCGTTCGTAAATAAGTTTATCTGCAGTACTTAAGCCATGAATTAACTGGGAGTCGTCGGTGTCTCCCCCTCCCTCGGAGGGGGTTGGGGGGAGGCAGTTATAATACGGACGTGGCGTTCCTTTCGATGCATAAATCGCATCAATCTTTTTGCAGACTTCTTCTTCAAGACCATTTTGGCGAATATAAATTTCACATTGCTGGTCTATGGCGGCATTCATGAAAAATGCAGTGAGTGTTGGTGCAGGTCCGTTGATGGTCATGGACACCGAAGTCTTAGGATCGGCGAGATTAAAGCCACTATAGAGCTTTTTTGCATCGTCGAGTGTGGGCACGCTTACACCGCTATTACCAATCTTGCCATAGATATCCGGACGATGGTCAGGATCCTGACCATAAAGTGTTACAGAATCAAAGGCTGTAGATAGACGTTTTGCCGGCATACCGAGTGATACGTAATGGAAGCGCTTGTTGGTGCGTTCCGGTCCGCCTTCGCCGGCAAACATACGTGTAGGATCTTCTCCTTCTCTTTTGAAAGGATAGATGCCTGCTGCGTAAGGAAACTCACCGGGAAAATTTTCACTGAGCGCCCACTTCAATATTTCACCCCAGGCTTCAAAGCCGGGCACGGCTACTTTGGGTATCTGTGTATGAGAAAGCGATTCGGTATGCGTCTTTATTTTCAGTTCTTTTTCCCGCACACGGAAAATGTAATATTCATCCTGATAATGCCGCTTCTTCGATTCCCAGTTTTGCAGCAAGTGCAGATTTTTGGGATCGAGGTCCATAGACAGTTTGCTATATACTTCTTCCAGTTGCTTGATCAGGCGATCTTTGTCTTCAATCTTACTTTCCTGCAGCGTATCAATCGTCTTGCGTAAACCAAAAAGTTTCTGCGCTATTTCCGATTGCTTCTTCACCCATTTGTCGTAGTTGCGGTTGTTTTCGGTGATCTCGCTCAGGTAGCGGGTACGGTTGGGCGGAATGATGTAGATCTTTTCGCTCATCTCGTTCGTGATCTCAAACTTCGAAGTGAGCGCTTCATTGCCGGTCTTGCGCACCACCACATCCATCAGCGCCTTGTACATCGTGTTGGTGCCCGGGTCGTTGAATTGCGAGGCAATGGTGCCATAAACCGGCATTTCATCGGCTTGCTTCTCAAATAGTTTATGATTGCGCTGGTATTGTTTTTTCACATCACGGAGAGCATCCATAGCGCCGCGCTTATCGAACTTATTGATCACAACAATGTCGGCAAAATCGAGCATGTCAATTTTTTCGAGCTGCGTGGCGGCTCCGTATTCCGGCGTCATCACGTACATGCTCAGGTCGCTGTAATCGGTGATCTGTGTATCGCTCTGACCGATGCCCGATGTCTCGAGGATGATCAGATCGTATTTTGCTGCTTTGAGAATATTGACAGCATCGAAAATGTATTTCGACACCGCCAGATTGCTTTGGCGGGTTGCCATAGAGCGCATATACACCCGGTCGTTGCGGATGGCATTCATGCGGATGCGGTCGCCCAGCAAAGCGCCGCCGGTTTTCTTTTTTGAAGGATCGACGGAAATGATCCCAATATGTTTGTCTTTGAAATCGAGTAAAAATCTCCTGACGATCTCATCCACCAGCGAACTTTTTCCTGCACCACCCGTACCGGTAATACCCAGCACCGGAACACCGGAAACTGAAGCTTGTTCTGCTACTTTTTTCAGCATGGCTTGTGTCTCGGGCAGATCGTGATAATTCTCTGCTGCCGAAATAAGCCTTGCGATGGATTTGGCATCGTGCTGTGCCAAATGTCCCGCTTCACCATTCAGTTGATTGCCAGTCGGAAAATCCGATTGCTCGATCAGATCATCTATCATGCCCTGCAACCCCATGGCTCTTCCATCGTCGGGCGAATAGATGCGGGTGATGCCATATTCCTGAAGCTCAGCAATTTCCTCAGGCAATATAACGCCGCCGCCGCCGCCAAAGATTTTTATATGTCCGCAGCCTTTTTCCTTCAAAAGGTCGTGCATGTATTTAAAGTATTCCACATGCCCGCCCTGATAGGAGGTCATGGCAATAGCATTGGCGTCTTCCTGAATGGCGCAGTTAACCACATCCTGCACACTGCGGTCGTGACCTAAATGGATCACTTCTACTCCACTCGACTGCATCACTCTGCGCATGATGTTGATGGAGGCGTCGTGACCATCAAAAAGCGAAGCTGCGGTAACGATACGTACCTTATTTTTTGGCGTATAAGACATAGCTCAGAATACTGTGAATAGTAAATTATTAACGCCCTTCGTTCAGAGCGAAGAAGCGGGCTGCTAAGTTACAAAACAGGAGAGAAAGGCTATAATGAGCGGTGCTTTATAGTTTAAGGCAAAATCCGAGCTGAACGATGCTTAATCCATCGTAGCCTGCTTCACCAAATACACCAAAGTTTTGACCGGGATAATAGCGGGCTCCTACACGAAACAGTGGGTAAATATGTGCCTTATTTTCACTGGGGCGGTAAGGGGGAATATTACCATAGCTGTACTTCTGATAATCTACCGACAATCCCGCACCTGCATAAATATCCGCCCGGGGGTTGCGCACCCAATGGCTGAAATGATAATTTGCGGACAGCGAAAGTGCAAAAGTGTTTACATCGTCGTAGTGCACTACCTGCGGCGAATAGCCGAAATAAGAATAGTGAAATGTACCATAGCCGAGCGAAGTGACCAAACCGATATGATCAGTGGCTGGCAGCTCAAACTTTACATACATGGGTCCAAACCCGGTAGTCTTAAGGTGGGTGTATCCTGCCGGAACCTCGTAGCCGATACGGTAAAGATGCGGAAAGCCCAGACCCAGCGAAAGGACCCTGGTGCCTTGTGAAAAAGCGGGTTGTCCGCCGGCATTACCGGTAGCTTCTGCAGTCTGCTGTGCAAAGCTGCTTGATACCATCGCAGAGATAAGGCAAAGCGTCAGGACGGACTTCATGCGCAAAATTGTGGTTTAAAAATAAGCTTTGTTTTACAATACAATCATCTTGCCGGGTTCTACCAACAACGCAGCGGCCACAAAAATATTTGCAGGAGCACAATAAAAAAGCAGCCTTGCGGCTGCCTTACTCCAATATGATTCGTTGAGAGACTATTCTTCGATATCTGAGCTCTTCTTTGATTTTGGTGCATCATCCTCATCTTCGTCGTCAGACATGTCCATGTGACGATGCTCCATACCAGGCTCCATGTGGTGGCCTCTTCCATGATGATGGTGTCCGCCGAAGTTCAACTGGATGCCCATGTTAACTGTTTTACCAAAGGTAAAGTTGAAATCAGAAGTAGTGGTTTCTGCAGGACCGGTAAGATCGTAGTTTTTCTTTTGGTAGTTAAGACCTCCGTAAGACATAGTAAATGCCATTCCGCTGGTAACGTTGGCACCTATCGCGGGGAACCAACCTACATAGAAACCATTGTAGCTAGTTTCTACATCCGGAGTACCTGCAATACCATCGTCATAAGTATTCTTTCCATGAAGGTAGCTCAGGTTCAACTGGCTGTACACAAAGAAAATTTTGCCCAAAGGCATAGTATGACGGATGAAAGGTCCAACCATCAACTCTGTCATCTTATTTTCGGAGGTAATGCTACCATTGTCATTGGTGTTGGTGCGCATGCCAATGCTGAAGTTGATACCTGCACCAAAATATTTGTTGAACTGAAAACCAAGACCGGGAGAAAAATTCCAGTTTCTGTATTTAGTGATATTGTCAGCAGTGCCTGGCAATCCATCGTCGTCAGTCTGCTTGCTCGCGCTGTATCCTGCATCACCATAAAGAAAGAGGCTTCCAGCCTTTTGCGCATGCGCCGTAGCTACCGCTCCAACAGCAAGAATAGCAAGGAAAAATTTTTTCATATAGATTAAGCGTGTTTAATTTATCCAACAAATGTAATAGTCCGTATTTATTAATGCAATAGGGCGAAAGATATTTGTTGGCGCGCTTTACGGGTCGCTCTAATTCGTTGACGACATTGTAAAATGCGCCTGATGCGGACTTTGGGCCGGTTATCACCTCAGCCCATCCTTAGTTCTCTTTAAACCAGCCACTGTACATCACATAGTTATTGGCAATACGTTCCACTTCTCCCTTCAGCAGCTCCTGACTGATGTCTTTCACTTTTTTAGCGGGCACACCGGCAAAAATGCTTCCGGGAGGAATGACCGTGTTTTCCAACACCACGGCACCTGCTGCCACTATGCTGTTGCTGCCAATCTTCACATTGTCCATCACTATGGCGCCCATACCTATAAGCACATTGTCTTCTACCGTGCAGCCGTGAACAATAGCATTGTGACCAATCGAAACATTATTACCAATGATCGTCTTTGTCTTTTGATACGTGCAGTGAATACAAGCGCCATCCTGCACATTTACCTTATTACCCATACGGATGCTGTTCACATCGCCGCGAACTACCGCATTGAACCATACGGAACATTCTTCACCCATTACCACATCGCCCACAATGGTGGCGTTGGGAGCTACAAAGCAACTTTCGGGTATCTGCGGATGTGTGCCCTTTACTGGTAAAATGACTGCCATAGCTTAGCTTGTGTTTTAACTTTTGCGGAAGCTCCCCGAACTTATTTGAAAAGGTTATACTTCAGGATACAATAAATGGCTCTGAAACCGTCTTTCCAGCCAATCTTTTTACCCTCTTCATAAGTTCTTCCGTAGTAAGAAATGCCCACTTCGTAAATTCTTATCTTAGGAATCCTCGCCACCTTCGCCGTAATCTCTGGCTCAAAGCCAAAACGGTTTTCTTCCAGCTTTATGCTTTGAATCACCTCCCGACGAAACAGCTTGTAGCAGGTTTCCATATCGGTAAGGTTAAGATTGGTGAGCATATTGGAAAGCGTGGTAAGCCAGCGATTGCCGATAGAATGCCAGAAAAATAAGATACGGTGCGGATTTCCACCAATGAAGCGCGATCCAAAAACCACATCGGCAAAACCATCGAGAATAGGCTGCAATAAAATATTGTATTCATTAGGGTCATACTCCAGATCCGCATCCTGAATGATCACAAAATCGCCGGTAGCTTTTTGAATACCGGTACGCAATGCCGCTCCCTTGCCCTGATTCACTTCGTGTTTGTAATAAGTGATAGGCAAGTCCGTATTGGCTGCTTTGTAAGCCAGGATTGCTTCTTCGGTATTGTCTCTGGAGCAATCGTTAACAATGATTACTTCCTTCTGCATATCCGCAACGAGCAGGACCGCCTTCACTTTATCCAGAATGAGATGAATAGTGCGCCCTTCATTATATGCTGGTATGACGATAGAAAGTGTTTGTGCCATTTCAGAAGAAAGAGTTCAAAAGTAAATAGTTAGGCTATGATGTTGGTAAAATGTTTTGAAATTTGCCCCACGAATCTTGAATTTTGAAGCGACGATGCAACAATACTTAGATCTGTTACAGCACATCCTCGACAAAGGCAATGAAAAATCTGACCGCACAGGCACAGGTACCATCAGCGTCTTTGGCTATCAGATGCGCTTCGATCTTGCTGACGGTTTTCCGCTGGTGACAACTAAAAAGTTGCATCTGAAGTCCATCATTTATGAGTTGCTCTGGTTTCTGAGAGGAGACACCAACATTCGGTATCTAAAGGAGCACAACGTGAGCATCTGGAATGAATGGGCAAATGAGAACGGCGATCTCGGTCCGGTTTACGGACACCAATGGAGAAGCTGGACCGGTGCCGATGGCAATACTTACGATCAGATTGCCGATGTGTTGCAGCAGATAAAAAACAACCCCGACAGCCGGCGCATGATTGTAAATGCATGGAATGTTGCCGACCTGCCCAAAATGGCGCTGAGCCCCTGCCATGCACTGTTTCAATTTTATGTTGCTAATGGAAAGCTAAGTTGTCAGTTGTACCAGCGCAGCGCAGATGTATTTCTGGGTGTGCCTTTCAATATTGCTTCTTACGCTTTGCTCACCCTGATGATGGCGCAGGTTACCGGTTTGCTGCCGGGCGAATTCATCCATACTTTTGGCGATGTGCATTTGTACAGCAATCATATAGAACAGGCAAAACTGCAACTAACCCGTACGCCTTTTCCATTGCCCACGATGAAACTGAATCCCGCTGTGCAAAACCTGTTCGACTTTACCTACGACGACTTTACGCTTGAGAACTACCAGTGCCATCCGCATATTAAAGCGCCGGTGGCTGTTTAGCTTTTTATGAGTTTTTAGAATTCTACAACATGATACTCTCTGCCATCGTTGCCGTTGCCGAAAACAATGCCATTGGTAAAAACAACCAGTTGCCCTGGTACCTGCCCGATGATTTGAAATTTTTTAAAAAAACAACGCTGGGCAAGCCTGTGCTCATGGGCAGAAAAACATTTGAAAGTCTTGGGAAGCCCTTGCCCGCCAGAACGAACATTGTGCTATCCAGGCAGCATGGATTGAAACTTCCTGATGGTGTATTGTTGTTTTCGGATATCAAGTCAGCTTTAAGCAGCATGGAAGAGACAAACGCAGAGGAAGGCTTTATTATCGGCGGCGGAAAAATATTTGAAGAAACATTTTCACTGATTGACAGACTGTATCTTACCCGGGTGCATACTAAGGTGGAAGATGCAGATGTCTTCTTTCCTGAGATTGACCACACACACTGGAAACTCTCGTGGCATGAAGATCATCCTGCCGACGAAAAACATGCTTTTGCATTTACCTTCCAACAATTAGAGCGCATCAATCTGTGAGTAAGGGACACCAGTTTCGAAAATATATCAGCTATCGGCGCAAAGCCAAAGCAAGGCACGGCGTTCATTCGCCTTTTGTATATGCTTTGAGCGAATATTTACTGAAGGCGAATATTCATACGCCGCTTATTCTGGCAACATCGCACCACAAAAAACTGGTCAACAAACTCATAAGCTACTTCGGCTGTAATAATATTTTGTGGGTTACCAATAAGGATGGCGAATCAGAAACTTTCCTGTCCATTAAGAGAGAAGAAAATGGCGTACAACTGCGTACCGAACGGTTTAACTACGACCAGTATAAGGAATATCCTGCTCCGGACTTATACCTTTTCGACCTCAGAGCGCCCGGAGACTGGCGGCTGGCATGGGAAAAATATAAAGACAAGCTGAGTCCAAACGCTGTTCTACTCATCATCTCCATCCACCATTCCCAAGCTCATACCGAAGCCTGGGAAACGATTAGCGCCGCCACAATGGTAAAAATGAGCATTGATCTTTATCGGGTAGGCTTACTTTTTTTCCGGGAGGAGTTTAAAGAGAAGCAGCATTTTGTGCTAAGGACCAAGGCATAAAAAAACCGCAACGTGTTGATGCGGTTTTTACTAAGTTGACGGACCTATTATTTCTTTTTCTTCATGGCGGCTTCTATCTCTTCCACTGTAATCGGGATGCCTTTGAAGAGATCAATATTTCCGGTCTTGGTAAGCCAGTAATTGTTTTCGATACGTATGCCCATCTGTTCTTCTTCTATGTAGATGCCGGGCTCAATGGTAAACAACATGCCTTCTTTCACCGGTTCATTGCGGGTACCCACATCGTGCACATCGAGCCCAAGGTGATGACCGATGCCGTGATAAAAATATTTGCGATAAGCCGGATTTGCCGGATCCTGATTTTTTACATCCGCTTTGGAGATTAACCCGATTTTTATCAACTGCTTTTCCATTTCCATGTTCACCTTGTTGATGTAATCTGCATAGTTGATACCGGGCTTCAGGATGGATGCACAATAGTTATGCACGGCGAGACAGGCGTTATATACTTCTTTTTGCCGCTTCGAAAATTTACCGTTTACCGGAATTGTCCGCGTAAGGTCTGCATTATAATTTCCGTATTCTGCTCCAAAATCCATCAGCAGCAAATCTCCGTCTTTACACTCACGGTTGTTTTCTACATAGTGCAGCACACGTGCGCTATCGCCTGAGGCTATGATGCAGCCGTAGGCATGACGGGTGGCGCGATTGCGCAGAAACTCATGGGTGATCTCGGCTTCTATTTCGTACTCCATCACACCGGGCTGCACAAATTGCAATACGCGCTCAAATGCTTTGCGCGTAATGTCAATAGCTACCCTGGTTACTTCTACTTCTTCCTTCGTTTTTACCGAACGTAACTCTTTCATGATGCGTGCTGCGCGTTCATAATGATGCAACGGATAGCGCTTCATAAAGTCATGCACAAACAACAAGTCTATGCGTGGATTTTCGGTATTGAGGCGGTCGTTTTCATTGGTATTCAGATAGACAGTGTCGGCATGGTGCATCCAGAGATGGAGCTGCGCTTCAATGCTATCCACAAACTGCACGTTTTGAATGCCGGAAATAGCTGTGGCTTCATCTTTTCTGAACAAATGACCATTCCATTTTTCCAGATGTTCATTGGGTCGTTGCACTACCAGCACCTCTTGAGCAGTTCCGTCTGCATTGTCGGGGTAGAGAATGACCATGGTTTTTTCCTGCACAATACCACATAGCCATACCACATCAGAGTTTGCCTTGTAGCTATACACCGCATCACCGTTTTCCGGCAGTACAGGGTTGTAATGAAAAATGGCAATACTGTTGGGCTTCATCTTTTTCATGAAGCGTTGGCGGTTTTGTGTGTAAAGCCTTGGTGTGATTGGCAAATATTTCATACTAAAAAATAAGGCGATGAAGGTAAGAACTATTAAAAAGAAATCTCCCCCTTGAAGCGGGGGAGATTAGACAAAAAAATTCCCCCGAAAACGGGGGAATAAACTGGCGCTTTTCGAGCGAAACTTTTTGTTGAAGGCCTGGCATCTGCAAACTGAGCTGGTAACGAGGGGCTGTAAGATGCACATAGCGCAGGCCTATCGCGTGAATGTAGCCACCAGGGTCTTGTCGTTGGAGTTTACAAGTGTACCTCTGTAAGTATTAACACTGCTGCCATTCTTTAGATTCACCACCCAATCTACCGGGCCGTTGCTACCGGAGTAGTAGTGCACCCATACCTCATACTTTCCTGAAGGAGGGGTGGTGTTATAAAAGATATTTTCGGGGCCGTAAGCATAAGTATTGTCATAGTCCAGTTCGCCGCCGGAAGTAGAAGTACTGTTTCCATAATAGATCTTGTTTCCGTTGGGTTCTATCAGCCAAAGATCAATATCGGCTTCCTTATTCCAGGTCAGCGTCGCATAGATGTCTCCTGTACCCGTGTTGAAGGTCTTATATCGAATGCGTCTTGGAGGCGACCAGTAGCGGATATCGTTTAGAAAACTCAGATCCGGTATATTGGCCTGCAAGGGTGGCTGAAATACCTGTACCGTTGCCCCAACATCCAGATTTTCCATCACCATGGGTTTTGCATTAAGCAATAGACCACACATACCCGGAGGGCTACAGCATTGTCTGAATTTTTGGCTACCTGAGGTAATCTTGTTCACCACATTCCCCGCTGCATCTACCGTCACCATCATATACTCAGAGGTACCGTCGAGTTGCACATAAAGGATTTTCGCTGAGGAAGCCGACTCAATTTCAAAGTCGAAGGTGTTTCCGGGAGTGAGGATAATATTCGGTGTCAGCACATTCAGATCGATACCATAGTTGGTACCGGCCGGCGCAGGAATGTTTCCGGTTTTTCTTACCGCCCCCTCAATGTTGAGATTCGCAGCGAGGCTAGCGGCATCATTGACATACAAGGTGTCGTTTTGTAGGTCACCCGATCCACTTTCTTTTTTGCAGCTTTCACCCAATCCCAGGCAAAGTACGGATGCTGCAAGCAACAAGCTTTTGAGTTTCATGTTTGATGATTTTTATTGTTATTCATATGGGTCGTTCTATCTAGGACTTCTATTAAAGGCTTGATTATCCATCGCCATATTTCGACTTCAAAATGACAAAATATCAAGGCACTGAGCAATAGCCATTTCTGGTCAATTCTTTGCGCTTTGGGAATAATGGAGCATGAAAAAAGCCGTCTTCTTTCGGAGACGGCCTGAAAGGCTTCAAAAAATTTCTTTGGTAATGACTACACGTTAAACCGGAAGTGCATCACGTCTCCATCCTGCACTACATATTCTTTGCCCTCAATGCGTAGCTTTCCGTTTTCGCGGCAAGCAGCTTCGTTCTTGTACTGCACATAGTCGTTGTAGGCAATCACTTCCGCCTTGATGAATCCTTTTTCAAAATCGGTGTGGATCACGCTGGCTGCCTGTGGTGCCTTCCAGCCGCGGTGTATGGTCCAGGCGCGCACTTCCTGCACACCTGCAGTAAAATAGGTGATGAGCTGCAACAGTTGATAGGCAGCGCGAATCAGCCGGTTCAACCCCGGCTCTGTAAGTCCGTACTCGCCCAAAAACAATTGCTTATCCTCTTCATTTTCCATCTCCGATATCTGCGCTTCAATGCTGTTGTTCATCACAATCACTTCTGCACCTTCCTCATGCGCCGCTTTGGTTAGCGCTTCAGAATATTTGTTGCCGGTATGGATGCCCGATTCGTCCACATTGGCTACATAGAGTACCGGTTTCTCGGTGAGCAAAAACAAATCTGCCACCGCTTCACGATCTTCTCCTTCCAGTTGCAAACCGCGGATATTCTTTCCCTGCGAAAGGTGTTCCTGGCAACGCAGCAATACGTCATACACCCGCTTTGCCTTGGGGTCGTTCTTGGCAATTTTTTCATAGCGACCCATCTTCTTTTCCACGCTTTCCAAATCTTTCAACTGCAGCTCTGTATCAATGATCTCCTTATCACTCACCGGATTGATCTCGCCTTCTTCACGCAAAATATTCTCATCTTCAAAGCAGCGGATCACATGCACGATAGCATCTACCTCGCGGATGTTTGCCAGAAATTTATTACCCAGTCCTTCACCCTTGCTGGCGCCTTTTACCAGGCCTGCTATGTCCACAAACTCAATAGTAGTAGGCACAATACGATTGGGCAATACCAGCTCCGCCAGTTTCGCCAGCCGCTCATCAGGCACATCCACCTGACCAACATTGGGTTCTATGGTACAAAAACGATAGTTCGATGCCTGTGCTTTTGCACTATTACTTACTGCATTAAACAGTGTGGATTTACCTACATTCGGAAGTCCTACAATACCAACTTGTAAAGCCATTGCTTTTTGAAAAATTTGCGCAAAACTAACTAATTATTTAAAGGCACTGCCGAAGGCAAATTATCGTGCGGTCATGCTACCTGTTCAGCGCTCAGTTCTGTCAGTTTTTCTTCCATCAAACGACGCACTTTCTCTTTCAGCTCCGGAAGATCTTCAAGGGTCAGATCGTTTACATATACCGGATGCAGGAAGATGGCTCTGTTTCTGCCGGGCCAAAGTTTCCACCACGCGCTGTAATGCCAGCGATGTACCGTATCCGGAAAAACCATGGGCAGAATGGGTGTCTGCGCCTGAATAGCCAGCCGGAAAGCGCCATCATAAAAGGAAGAAAGCGGCGCGCCCGTTTCATTAAAACCACCTTCGGGAAATATGGTGATATGGCATTCTTTACGCAGTTGTCGCCACATCAAGCGCATGCTTTTGGCACGGCTTTCCTGACTGCTGCGGTCCACGAGGATGGCGAGTTGTTTATATACAAACCCAAACACCGGAATTTTCACCATTTCCTTTTTTGCCAGTGTGCGGAAATATTCCGGAATGGCGGCGTAGATGTTGACGGTGTCGAGGTAGGAGATATGGTTGGCAACGATCACAAATTTTTTGTCCTTCGGAAAATAGCCACTGCTGCGTATGCGCATGCCGATGAGCAATAACCATCCGCGCGACCAATACCGCACTACGGTGGCAATGATGCGCCGCGCCTTACCCGTGTCGCGGGAACCCACGACGAGAAAAAACGGAAACGCGATCAACAGACTTGCAGCAAAGCTGATGAGTACAAAAAAAGTATAAAAGGGTTGAAGAATGGCTCTGATCATCTTACTTCATACCGGGGAACATTGGGCGTCCGACCACCTCGCGAAATGGCCAGGGAATGGTCACCAGAATAATAACCAAAGCTATAGTCGTAAACCAAAATAGCTTTTTGAATTTAGTACGATCGTCCACATTCTTTTTCGATGCACTGTAGCCGATGTGGATCAAAACAATTGCCACAAGCATACCCAACATATGTTCGATGGTCCAGAAACGCTGATACTTATCGCTCATATCCATACTGCCACTTGTGAGTTTGGCAAACCAACCATTCATAAAATATAAGGCCAGACCCAACAGCAACTGAACATCTGCAGAGATCATTAAAAATAAAGCCGCTTTTTTATTGCCGGCTGTAAAAGTTTTACCTCCGTTCATGCCGCTCAGGCTGCGGAAAATAGTGATGAGTGCGAAGGCCAGTACTACCCAGCGCATGAAATTATGAAGATGCAATAATCCATTTTGCATAGTGGTAAATTTTTGCGGCTAAGGTAATATAAAACGCATTAGCGACTGTATGCACTGGCGGTAAGCTTGTTGTGGATGAGTGCACTCCGGTAGAACTGCACAAAAGCATGAAATCTTGAAATCATTTTCCCGGCTACTTCCGTACTATCCTTGATCAGGTTGTTTTTGCAAAGACTATCGCTGCGGAAATCATACAATGCCTGTGGCTTCATTTCATTTGCGGTAAGCAAAAAATCATCCATATACCATTGGTAGCTTCCCGTGAGTTCGTTCACCACAAAGCGGGGCTGCTGTGTGTGGTAGAGACTTTGTCCGAAGGCAAAAAAAGGTTTCTGATATCCCAACATGTCCAGCACGGTAGGCAGTATATCTATTTGCTGAAAAAGCGTATCGGTAAAGCCTGTATGGAGGTCTAACGCCGGACTGTAAAATATAACAGGGATGCTGTAAGCGCCCATGTTGAGCGATGAATAGTAAGGATCTTTGGACACCGGTGCTGCATGGTCGGCGGTGATGACAAAAAGTGTATTCGCAAACCATGACTGTTCGGAAGCTTTTTGAAAGAATTTTCGCAGAGCGAGATCTGTATAGGCAATGGTTTGATGAATAGGGAGACTTCCCTGCGGCAAAACGCTTGCGTACTTCGCAGGCACTTTGAATGGATCATGAGAACTGAGTGAAAAAACAGAAGCCATGAAAGGTTGTTTCATCGCACTTAATCCCCGGGCGAAGTATTGAAAAAAAGGCTCGTCCCAAATGCCCCAGTTTCCGTCGTAGTCTCTATCGTTTGCATATTCAGTTCTGCCGTAATAATGCTGAAAACCTGCGTTAGAAGCGTAGATGTCGAAGCTCATGGTGCCATTGCTGCCGCCATGATAAAATGCTGTTTCATATCCTTCTTCCTGCAAAAGAGCCGGCAAGGAAGTGAGCCGGTCGGTGCCATAGGATGATGTGGTGATGGGCTCTTCCATGAGGGAAGGCATGCCGGAAAGAATGGCGGGGATACCCTCCGCAGAATGCAGCGAATTGGCAAAGGCATGATGACAGACCAGTGCATGCTGCATCAAACTATCGAGAAATGGGGTATAACTTTTCCTTCCTCCGATGCCGGTAAACTCTTTCGAAAAACTCTCCAGGATGATGACCACCACATTCTTTTTACTGAACTGCCGATCCTTATACTGCTTTACCGGTGGGAAATACTGCCCTAAGGTTTCCTCGCTGAAAAAATGCACTTCTTCCATTTTTCCGGAGTAGCTGTGCATGATGGAAAACGGTGTGTTCAGCACGATAGGAACGTATTGATTGCTGGTGACCTGCAGCGCATTGCCGTTACCCAGCGGTATCAGTTGCAGTCCGCCGCGCATACCGATGATGCAGATACCTACGATAAGTATCATCGCTACAAATTGCCAGAGACCTATGATCCAGCTCATAGAAAAATCCGGCGGTACATTCAGTTTGGTTTTGGAACGAATGAAATTGTTGGCTTTTATAAACAACCAGATCAGTAGAATAAAGCCAATGGGCGCATACCAGTAGTCGGTGAGAAAATGCGGCAGCAGTTTCAGGAAATCGCTGCTGCGGGTAATCATATCGAGCACATCGTTGGTGGCGCGCTTGAGTGTAAATGGGAAATAGGCCCAATCGCTCACCTCAAAGGCGAAGGCAATAGTATTGGTTGCAAGGAACCAATATTGCGTAAACCGCTCCCAGCGAGGCATACGCCATAGTGGAAGCGGCAGCAATAGCATGACAAAGTACAAGGCATTGATGGTAACGATGGTAGAAAAATCGAAACGCAAAGCATAGAAACAAAGCCGCAGGAAGCCAGCAACGCCCAGCCCCGAAAATCGGTGGTGGTTGATGAGGGTAAAAGCCAGTCTGCTAAGAAAATAGCAGAGCAGCAAAAGCAAAATCTGAAAAAATATTCTTTTTAGCGACGGGAGTAATGCCTTCATTCTTTACCAGTTCATTCTATGCCTCAGACTCCTGATCTGCTCTACATGATGGCGTCCGTGCCATGCGTACAAATCCGTCATTTCCCATATCGGCACGTAGCGTTCATGCTCGGGGTGGAAGTACGTGCGTTCCCAATCTTCGGGCTGCATATTGCGCAACACCTGCACCCAGCGCCGATGCAAAGCATGCAGCAGCGTTACCGACACATTTACCGGTACGGTCTCTACATCCGGCAGCTCTGCCCATAGCTTTTCGTCCCAGGGTTTAATGACCGGACTATCTTCGGTTAGCGCGAGCTTTAGCCTGATGTAAGCATTCATGTGGCTGTCGGCAATATGGTGGATCACCTCGTTGATGGTCCACCCACCCGGACGGTAGGGCGTATCGAGCTGGTCTGCATCAAGGTTTTCAATGCACAGGTCGAGCCACTTGGGCAATGCTTCAATAGCAGCAATCCATTCATTTTGTAATTCCGGCGGATATTTTTCCGGAGCTTCATAACGGCCTACAGGGTAGGCCAACTGTTCATGACTTTCGTCCATGGAAAGGAATGTTGGTTTGATATAAAAGTAACGCAAATTTAATGGATGATCTGTCAATGGAAAACGGACATCAGTAAATTTCTCCTGTCACGATTTTTATAAACTTCCCAAACCATTGCACAGTTTTTCCTTCATGTCTCAGTAGGGATCTACATCAAAAAGCATTTGTAGCGAAGAAAGTCCACGTTGTGCTGTGATGAACTGTCGTTGTTGTATCAAAGTAGATTTCACTGCTGCGATGATCTTTGTATCCCGCGGACATTTCACCGATACTTCTTGTATGTAGAGGTTGCGTACCCGGCTCACCAGTGCAGGCACAGGCCCCTGAAGGGTGATCTGTTCCTGCAATTTCAGTGCTTCGCAGAGCATGGTAGCGGCTTGCACAGCTTTGGCTTCGTCCTTGTGCTTGAAAATTATTTTGATCAGCCTGGTAAATGGTGGATAAGAAAAATATTCCCTGAAACGAATCTCATGATCGTAAAAAGCCCGCACATTGTGTTCTATCACCCAGGCAATAACCGGATGTTTTGTGTTATGCGCCTGAATAAACACTTTGCCTGCACCATCGGTACGACCGGCTCTGCCACTCACCTGCTCCATTAGCTGAAAGGCACGTTCATTCACCCGGAAATCGGGGTAGCTCAATAAACTATCTGCACTCAAAATGCCTACCAGCGCCACCCTGGCAAAGTCCAGCCCTTTTACCACCATTTGCGTACCTACAAGAATATCTATTTTGTGCTTCTCAAGTTTTTCAAAAAGGTTACTCATCGTCTGCTTGCCACGCATGCTGTCCACATCCATTCGTGCAATGCGCGCCTCCGGAAATAGTTGCTGTACTTCTTCCTCCACCTTTTCCGTACCATAGGTTTTACTTTGCAAACGGTTGCTGCCGCAAGATGGACAAGTGTGGATGATAGCAGATTTCAGTCCGCAGTAATGACAATGCAATTTGTCGGAGGTTTTATGATAGGTCAGTGCCACCGCACAGTTTTTACACTGCGGCACCCAACCACAAACCATACAAAGCTGAAAAGGTGCATAGCCTCGCCGGTTCTGAAAAAGGATGATCTGCTTTTTATTGGATAAGGCTTCGGCCATGGCCTGATAAAGCTCGGGGGTGATTAGTTTCACAGCAAGGCTGCGCATGGCTTCCAGAGATTTTGCATTGATCACCTGTATCTCCGGCAGGTCAACACCAAGATAGCGCTCCCGTAGCGGAACCCATCCATACTTACCCGTTTGCACATTGTGCAGGCTTTCAACCGAGGGCGTGGCTGAACCCAGCAGCACCTGAGCCCCGTGCAGCCCTGCGAGATAAATGGCAGCATCGCGCGCATGGAAACGTGGGGCCGGATCTTTCTGTTTGTACGACGCGTCATGTTCTTCATCAACAATGATCGTTCCCAACTGTTGAAAAGGAAGCCACAGAGCAGACCTCGGACCCGCTACTACTTTGTACGTTCCGCGTTTCACCTTTTCCCAAATCTCCACTCTTTCATTATTGGAGAAGCGCGAATGATAGACACCCAACTCTTCGCCAAAATACTGGTACAGCCTGCTGACCAGTTGCGTGGTCAACCCAATCTCCGGCAGCAACAGCAGCACTTGCGCGCCTTGTGCCAGGCAGGCTTTGATCTTGTGTATATACAGCAAGGTTTTGCCGCTGCCGGTAACACCTTCGAGCAGAATGACCTGCTTTGTTTTAAACCCTTCCTCTATGGCCTGGTATGCCTTGAGCTGTGCCTGAGTAAATTCATACGACTTCTTTTCTACAGGCGATTCAATCAACACGCGATCTACATCTTTTTCCTCCACCAGCAGTATGCCCCGGCTTTGCAACGCAGCGATCTGTGCGGCCGTACAGCCCGAGCGGTCTAAAAGTTCGCTCTGCTTTACGACTTGCTGTTTTACGGTCAGCTCAATGAGCGCCATCAGCAGCTCGAGTTGCTTCGGGGCTCTGGCCAGCGTATCGAAGAGCTTGCTTAGCCGCTGTTCGTCCCGGAATTCGGGAGCGAGGGAAACAAACTTTTCCCGTCTGGGCGCATAGCTTTGTTCGAGTGCGTCACTGATCAGCACTGCTTCTGCTTCAATCAATTCATCAAGCACCTTGTTCAAATGCCGCTCACCAACCAGCGCTTTCAATTCTGAAATCGAGAGCTCCGTTCTGTGCTCCAAAGCTTCTACGGCAAGAAGGGTATGCTCCGTCCACTGCAGCTCTGGTGTATCCGCTTTCCAGATGAGCCGGGTTTCGCCCATCAGTTTGAGATGTGCAGGAAGGGCAGCCTGCATTACTTCGCCCGGAGCTGCTATATAGTAATGAGCAATCCAACGCCAAAACTCCAGTTGAAGGGCGGACACTACCGGTTCGTCATCAATGATATTTCTGATGGGCTTTACCTGATAGAGCTCGGGTTTGTTGTTGTGCAGCCGATCCACAATTGCTGCATACTGCCTGTTCCTCCCCAAACTAACCTCTACCCTCATGCCCGGGCGCAGCAAGGCCTGCATGTCTGTGGGCACGCCATAAGTGAGTACCTGCGGCAGCGCCAGCGGAACTATTACATCTGCGAAGCGAACACCCTGGGTCGGACTTTCGGGGAAAAGCATATTTGCAAGTTAGTGTGCAGGAAGAATATTCGGCTCAGATTCAAATTTGACAGGTGTGCTCTCGGCCATTCGCCGTATTTTTGCCATCTAAAAAAATTACCGGAAGCACATGGCAAAGACAACGGAAAGGAAATGTTCATTTTGCGATCGTCAGGAAAGCGACGTGAATATTCTTTTCACAGGAATGAAAGGTAATATCTGCGATCAATGTATTGAAAACGCACACTATCTTTTGCAGGAAGCGCTTGGCGACAATCAGAAAAACAAAGAACAGGAAGTGAAGCTGAACATTCAGCAACACAAGATCTACAAACCGAAGGAGATCAAGGACTTTCTGGATCAGTACGTGATCGGGCAGAACGACGCCAAAAAAATTCTGTCGGTAGCTATCTACAACCATTACAAAAGACTTACGATGCCTGCCATGGACGATGTGGAGATTGAAAAATCAAACATCATTATGGTAGGTGAAACCGGAACCGGTAAAACCTTGCTCGCAAAAACCATTGCACGGTTACTGCAGGTCCCTTTTGCCATTGTAGATGCTACCGTTTTTACCGAAGCGGGCTATGTAGGTGAGGACGTGGAAAGTATTCTGTCCCGGCTTTTACAGGCCTGCAACTTTGATGTGGCTGCCGCAGAGCGAGGGATTGTGTATATTGATGAGATTGATAAAATTGGCAGAAAGAGCGATAACCCTTCCATAACACGCGATGTGAGCGGAGAAGGTGTGCAACAGGCTATGCTCAAATTGCTGGAAGGATCGGAAGTGCTGGTGCCGCCACAAGGCGGGCGCAAGCATCCGGAACAAAAAATGGTGAAAGTGAACACGCAGAATATTTTGTTTATCTGCGGAGGTGCCTTCGAGGGTATTGATAAAATGATAGCCAGACGAGTACAAACTTCTGCCATTGGTTACAATGCAATAAAATCTACTAAAGAACTTGACCGCGCGAATTTGCTGCAATATGTGAATGCGCAGGACCTTAGGACTTTCGGCCTGATTCCCGAACTTTTGGGAAGACTACCGATCGTTACCTACCTTAATCCTCTGGATCGTCCTGCACTGAAGCGCATCTTAACCGAACCCAAGAATGCCTTAATCAAACAGTACGGCAAGCTGTTTGAGTACGAAGGGGTGAAGCTGGAAGTGGAAGATGAGGCACTGGATTACATGGTGGACAAAGCGGTTCAGTACAAACTCGGCGGCCGCGGTCTGCGGGCCATCTGCGAAATGATACTCACCGATGCGATGTTTGATATTCCTTCGCAGGAAAAGAAAGAGGGTGTTTTCCACCTTACCGCTGCCTATGCACGGCAAATGCTGGAACACTCGAAACTGGACTATCTGAAAGCGGCATGACAACAGAATAACTAAGAAAACTACAATTTATGCAAGAGCTCATTAACGAACTTATATCTAAAGCAGGATTGACACAGGAGCAGGCAGAACGCTCAATAGAGGTCATTAAAAACTATATACAGGCGCAGTTGCCACCAATGATGCAAGGCATGGTGGACAACTTCCTGGGCCAGCAGGGAAACGCTGAAGACCCGGTAGGTGCCTAAACGAAAAAGCCACTCACTCGGGTGGCTTTTTCGTTCGCATTCAGTTCCATTAAAGATGGCTGATGATTTTCGATTGGGCAGATGCCAGCTCCTCGGGACTACGCTTCAATTTATCGCGCGTAAAATTCAGGTCGTCGGAAGTATCAATAGGAACGAGATGCATATGTGCATGCGGTACCTCTAATCCCAAGATAGCCATGCCGCAACGATTGCAGGGGAATGACTTTTCAATAGCATGGGCGATGGGACGTGCAAATCGCAACCAACGGCCCAGAAACTCATCATCGAGATCAAAAGCCTTATCAACTTCAACCTTCGGAACGATTAAAACATGCCCATCGCGTAAAGGAAAGATGTCGAGAAAGGCATAGAAATATTCGTCCTCGCAAATTTTGTAGGCTGGTATCTCCCCCGCAATAATTTTTGAAAATAGACTGGCCATAGATCAGATGGTTATGTTTTCGACCCTGAACTTAAGTATGCCGCTGGGTGCCGTTACTTCAGCCACTTCACCAACAGCCTTTCCTAACAAACCCTTTCCGATGGGTGAAGTCACGGAGATCTTACCGGCTTTGAGATCTGCCTCTTTCTCCGATACAATCTGATATTCTACCGTCTTTTTATTGGCCATGTTGGTCAGCTTCACTTTACTCAGGATCGACACTTTGCTGGTGTCAATATCCTTCGCATCTATGACCCTTGCATTGGCAATTGCGCCCTCCAATTGGGCAATCTTGGCTTCATGATATCCCTGTGCTTCCTTAGCGGCGTCATATTCTGCATTTTCACGCAGATCGCCCTTCTCACGGGCTTCGGCGATTTGTCTCGCTATCTCTGCACGGCCGGCTGTTTTCAACTGGTTGAGCTCGTCGCGCATTTGTTCCAGCGTTTCTTTGGTCACGTAGTTGATCCCTGACATACAATCTTCTTTTTATCGTTACATAGTAAAAAATACAACGCTTCCGTTTGAAACGAAAGCGTTGACGCAATGCAAATGTAAAGAATTATTCTTCTGAGGCGTTTTTAGACTTTGCCCTGGTCATAATGCGCAGGGAAATGGTATGCACGCCGTTGTTTGGCTTTGCCGTGGGCCGGTAGGAATAGTCCAGAGCAAGGATGGGTCCTTTTTCTCCTATTCCTTTTTGAATAGTAGCTCCTGCAGCAAGACCAGTATAAAAGGTGTTTGAATTAGCACCGCCGATACCATTCTCATGACGATAAGCCACTCTCACCATGAACATTTCCTGATAGGCATATTCAACACCGCCACCGAGATAGTCATTGTTAAAAGAGTTGGAGGTGAAGTTCAGCATCAGGCTCGCGCGATGCTTGGGAAGGTCATCTTCACTTTTCAGATGCTTTTCATCAAGGTAAAAATCGTAAGAAGCTCCGAAGTTGAGATACGTGGGCATTTCAAACTTTTCCGTAGGCGTCTGACCCGAAAAAGGTGCGTTGGTTGTAGAACCGGGCATCTCGGCATTGATGGCAAAGCCCTGACCAGAAAAACGCATATTGGTACCTACGTTGCGAAGGGTAACGCCAAAGTGAAAGTTATCACGTTTACCGGTTACATATTGTACTCCACCCTCAAAGCAGGCGCCGCTGGCCTTAATGTTGCTGATCTGTTCAGAAACAAATGTGGCACCCAAACCTGCACGTATGCTGTTGGAGAATTCTTTGGCAAAACCAAGCTGGAAGGTAAGAAACTGTGGTTTGTAGCTACCGCTGCTTTTCGCTTCCGGGTCTTCTGTGGTAGTAATAGGTATTTCACCAAATCCCATAGACATGATGTTGAAACCGATTACGCCAAGATTTCCCATTTTTTGGGCAATGCCGATATTGTTTACGGTCACATCCGACCCTCTGAGGTAGATAGAGTGCGAAAGACCCACTTCTGTGTTCTTTACCAGGGCCAGACCCGCCATGTTATTCTTCATGGATTCGAGGCCGCTCACGTACGAACTGTTCATACCAAAAAGTCCGGTACTCGCTCCCCAGGGGTTAATGAGCAGCTCTGCAGCGCCCGACTGTCCGGTGCGATCCTTATTTCCGGCTGTTGCAGAAAAGAACGAACCCAGGGTACAAATCAGCAATCCCGCTTTAGCTAATTTTTGTTTCATAAACCGTATATGAAATTTAAGCAGGGCCGGCATGTACCAGCCCTGCAATATGATTAATATTGAGTGATATCAATTGGACGCATAGCGCCAAACCAACGAATTATCTTTTCTCCGATGCCCTCAGCATTTACATGTATAAGGTACATACCGCTTGCTATAGGAAGGCCCTTTGCATTACGGATATCCCAATCCACAAAGGATACGTTATTATCCTTGTCAATCTTGCGGATCAGCGTACCATCGAGAGAGTAGATCATGATCGTAGCGCGCTGAGGCAAACCTACAAACCGCACACGGGTATCCAACCTTCCGGACTCATAAGAAGGCGAAGTACCGTAGTAAGGATTCGGCACAGCAAACATCCTGTCGAGCAGCTTTTGCTTGTCATCCTGATAAGGATTGCCGGCATCAGAAAGCATCTTCCGCGCTATGTTGTCTGTTGAGAACTGATACCAGGGGAAGCCACCATTTTGTGCAGTAATTCCGGCAGGTGTGTAGCGTGCATAAGGACGGCTTACACGGAACTTCAACGTAGTCTTTGTCGGAATTAAGCCATCCTTCAAAGGAAGCAGGTTAAATCCTGAATTAACCGTCGGGATACCCATCCACATAAAGGATCTGAAAACATTCACAGTAGATCCGGCGGCAAAAAGCTTAGCAAGTGCCGCACAGCTATCATATGGCGTTTGGGAAATATACGTGAAGTGACGACCGCCCCAGATAGGATTACCCAGATCATCGAGTACTGCACTACTTGGGTTCCAAAGCATGTCGCGGCCACCATGGTTAGAGAGATAGGAATCTTCTCCAAACACAATGTTAAGTCGCTGACCGGTTTCTACATTGATCGCATACCCAGGGAACCATGAGAATCCTGTGTCTTTAGGAATAGTAGAATATACGGCACCGCCATTAGCGTTGTACTCCTTATTCCACGACTGATGGCTACGTGGCATAAATTTGGCCGCGCCACCTTCACCCAATCCCTGATTGTCGGTTTCCAGAACGATACAACGAGACCATTTTGAAGTATCCGGCGTGAAGACGACATCCACGCCCTGCATCCCCGTCATACCCTGATCGCTGGTACTTCCCTTGAAGGCAACACCGAATACGCAGGCGGTACGGTCTTCTACTGCAGCAAGATTATAAGGTGCCCAGGTGCTGGTAGTAAAGGCAAAATCCTGAAGCATGCCTTCCCAGAACTGCATGGTGTCTGAACCGTAGTCGTTGTAGAGACATGGAGGATCAGGATCACCTGGCTTTTTAACGTAGGTATATCCACCACTTCTGATCCAGTTGAAATCGCTGGTTTGCTCGGCATCGTTAACACCAGCCAGCCAGGTTACAGCAGGATTTTCAAACACAATAGTGGAAGAATTTTTTGCGCTTCCGCCAATAGTTCCGTTTCCATTGAGCTGATCATCACCCGGACGATTAGCCTGCTCTATAGATACGCTGATACCATAATCCGTAAGGATCTGATCATTCACTACATCCAGGTTCATCTCGCTGGTCACCACAACATTGTTGTTATTAACCAATTTCCATTTAGCCTTGCTTCCGATAAGGCGGACATAAGGATCCGAGGAGTTACCGGTTTGAGTATAAGGAGCTGGTTGAGTAGAATCGGGGATAATATAAAGATTCCACGTGCCAGGAACCACCTTCAGCGGATCAACCACTGTAACATCAATCGGACCGGAGCCAGCTTCATAAGTTGGCTGCTTAGACTGATGACCGTTTGACGGTTGAAGCGCCTCCTGAATCGAAGCATCGGTCAGCTCAAGGAAATTTCCTCCGTTACCTACACCTTCCATTTTCTTGATCACAACACCATCGCCGTAGTCAGAGTTAAACTGTACGCCCACATTGTGACTAAAAGGATTCGGCATAGCTTCGATCACCTGCAAAGCACTTCCACCCGGACCGTGTGCACTTTCGAGATAGACTACGTCCTGCGTCAGTTCATTTTTGCCCGGATCGAAATTCGCAAAATTGTTGTTTGCATAGGCAATCGCAATGTAATAATATGTTCTGTAGTTGATCAGTTTGGCATTCGATCCCGTAGCGAATTTATCTTCCGTTACTTCGAAGCTATGGCGGATACCACTATCCTTACCATTTACTTTCACTACAGGATACCAGCAAGTGTCCGGACAGTTTTGAATATTAATATCCTTCTGCCAGTTTACCACCTGCGAAATTCCGTTCTTCAGATCGCACTGGAACACTTCCACAGCTACGGTATTATCCACCTCACCGCGCTCATTAAATATCTGAGAAGCGGAGATCTGGTTGTTTTTCAACTGGAATACTCGATAACCTTCAAACTTGTACAAGGAGTCAGCGCTCTTTGCATTGACAGCTTTCAGAGACTTTACACGGTACTTACTAGAGTCCACTTCATATCCGAATTTCTCCTGATAGTTGGTAGAATAGCTCGGGTTAGTAAAATAGAAGATGATTTTGTTGTCCATTTCACGCTTTACAAGCAGAGGCGCTTCCGGACCCTCGATGGTCTTAAAGTTGTTATCAAAAAGTGCCTGAGCCTGATCATCGGCCAAACGGATTTTCTTGAAGTTGGTATTAGGGCAACCGCCAACATTGGATACCCAAACTGCTCCAATGGTAATATCGTTTACGTCACCGGGACGAAGTATAAAGGGACCGGCAGAGTGGATGAAACGACGATCCCAGGGAGAATTGCCACAGTTACACTCCGACCACTCGTTTTTATCCGGATCACCGAAGAAAACGAAGCGGGTATCAGGGCCATTCCCTAACGCATTTGAAGGAACACCAGCACCCTGAAAATCATTATTAAAGTTTTGTCCATTCCTCGATGTACCGGTAATATAGTTGTACACCTGAACACCATTGGTAGGGTCACCAATACGTTGATCGTTACCATTATTGAAATAGGTAAACGCTGTCATCTTTAGAACAGAATCGAGCAGCACCTTTCCGTCCTTATCCAGAACACGATAATGCGGGCCACGGAAAAAGTCAACACCAACCATAGGCAACTCGCTACCGTAACTATTTGCTTCACCGGCACCGTCGAAACCATCACCATTGTAAAGAATACCTAAACCACGCACGGTATCGCAACCAATATAGTCATCGAAGGCATATCCAAGGTCAGCATCCGTCCAGGTAGCCATAAAAGTACTGTCGAGGTCAGAAGTACTCCAGTTGATGAGGCGATAATTATAAAAGGTCGCATCATTCATAAAATCTTTAGACGCAAAGGCAAAAGCACCGGTCTGCACTTCCATTCCGATTGCTTCCGTCTTGGTTTGGCCCTTCACGTTTCCAAGGTCATTAAACACCCACCAGATATATTGATCACCCAGCAGATCGCCAATGGTAGGATCACCAGGAAAATCTCCACGCTCCGGCTCGTAGATGTCCGGATTATTGCCGGGATCTTCGGGATTATTAACAAAGGGCGCATAGCCTGGGTGTCCGCCATCCATATTCAGTGGCAGCCCGGACGTTCCGATAGCGCGGCGATAGTCATTGTTATTCATTGTTGCCGAGCCTACACCGTTACCAATAGCCGGCCATTCCCAAATAGACTGGAACTGTGAGTTTTTTGTAGCGGCTATGTTCCCACTTCTCACAAACTCCCTGAAGCGGTTAATGGTGGCACGGTCCACTTTCCAAAAACGATCCCAGTCCGAGCAATCCTCTTTTGTAACCGTCATGGCATTCGTTGCCGGATCCTTTTTCAAGGGGCCAGGCCAGTAGTCGTTACCTTCAGAGCGATAGGTCTGTGCACAGACCTTTAACTGACGATCCTTGGTAAATCCACCTACCCATACTGAGCCGGCAAACAGTGAATTCTTTTTACTTCCTTTTGGCACTTCATAGGCCGCATTACCCACACCCTGATTCCACCACATATCACCACCGGTCATCACACGTGCACGCACGTTGTTGATATCGAGCTCAATGGTGGCGGTAGCCGGGTCACAACCGGCAGCAGTCTTCAAAAGCTGCTTTTTCTTTTCTGTTCCGACTGTAGGTAGGGCATTGGTCTGCGACACAACACCGCATACGACTGCTACGGCAAGCGCATACCTCGGTACAAAATTTCTATTAAACATAACCGTATGTTGTTATTTAATACTCGTTAGAATGTTAATGAAAGACCAATATTAATTCTCCTCGGATTATTGATCATATACTGGTTCTGCAGCGACAACTGGTAAAGATCCTGATACGACTGAACCGATGTCTTGGACGCCGCATCTCTTTGTCCTTGCGGTGAGGCAATCCATCCATCATCATCCGGCTTGCCGGTAAAGCCATACACACTCAATACGTCTCTTGTGTTCAGCAGATTCTGAATGTAGATATAAGCCTGCAAGCCCAGTCTGGAGCGTGCTTGCCGTCCTTCCAGGTTCTTCTTACCGAAGCTAAGATCGAAGGTTTTGTCAATACGAAGATCCATCATATAGTGCCAGGGAAGACGTGAGCCTTGTACACCGCCCACAACAATATTCTGTCCGGCAGACTGATATCTTGTATACGGTTCACCGCTCCTTGCTCTGAATACGAGGTTTACCCCTGCATTCTCAAGGAAGTGCTTGTTGCCCGCAATAGGACCTTCGCCTTTATCAAAACGATAGTCGAGGTTGGCATTCAGCACATGACGGGAGTCATTGGTGAGCGGATAGGCAAAACGCAAACCGGGCTGTCCTGCCTGTACCAGATAACCCAGCAAGCCATTGGAGCTCACAGAGTTTGAGTTACCGCCGTTGCCCGAAGAAGAGCTGGAGCCGGTACCTTCACTGAATTGCAGAGTGTAGCTCAATTGCATCTGCAGGTGGTTGATTCTTCTTAAGTCATAGCTCAGGGAGAAACCTTTGTACGTCATGAAGTCTCTGTTTCCGAACGTATAGTAAGTAACAGGCCAGGCGTACAGATACGGTCTTACCTGAATCATGTCTTTACGCTCTTTGTAGAATCCATTGATCGTAACCGAAGAATTCTGTGTAAGCACTTGTTGGAAACCAAGCTCGTAGTCAAACACCTTTTCAGGCTTCAGGTCAGGGTTATTGATAATAGATCCGGAAAACTGATTGAGGTAATAATAAGACAATGGAGAAGCGTAGATCTCACCTGCGTTTTTAGGACGCATTACATACACATCATAGTGAGCATAGAACATAGATTGCTCGGCTATGGGGAAGGTAAAGTTGATACGGGGCATCACATTCACCTGAGGCTTATAATCTGTGAAGGATGAATTAGGATCATACCCGTCATCTTTCATCGTAAGGGCGCGCTTACCATCGCTACTGTTCTTGATCAGATAAGGTTGAGGATCTGTACCCGCAATTTCTTTGAGTAAAGAGGGGTCAACCAGATACTTACCGTTGGCATCATACCAGTCATCGCCATTGCGATAACCAATGATCTCAGGTCCGGAAGAGGCATTGTCTTTTACATATACCACATAGTCGCTGCCAATGTTAGCCGGTGTGCTACCTGCTGGGTTATACGCATCGGGATTGGTTGCTACTGTGTAGGCTGCGTAAAGAGAATACGGATCTTTCAACACTTTGGTATTGGCGTCAAAACGATCCACGCGGAGACCTACATTAAAGAGAACGTTATTAGGGAGTTCGAATTTATCCTGAATATAACCCGCTATATAGTTGGGGCGGAAGGCACCGACATTACGGGTATAATTTCCATTTGCGTCCTTCTTTGTAAACCAGTCGTTGAAGTTTACCTGACCATTGATTCTTTTTCCGGTGTAGTCATAGCCATACCAGGAAGCAAGCGGCTCACCACCGTTGATCAGTTCGTCTGGAGCAAACATGTCCAGAGAAAGCAGGGAAGGATCAAGAGCATCTACGTTGATATAGTCTGTACCCCTGGGATCCAATCCGAGTTTCTGACGAAGATTAAAGTCGAAAGTGCTTTGCGTAGCGGGGTCATATTTCTGCGGATACAAAATAGTATCCAGCGGGCCAAATATTACACCGCTGTTCAGATACTCCTGCAGAGAATAGCTTTGACCGTTAATAACATAGGTTGGGTTTGATGCGTCGAGATTGAGGATATGACGGTTGGTCTGCAACCTCATCAGCGACCAAAGATTGGTTGAAGTGCTTGCACCGGTGATACCGTAGCTGCGTTCTGCGCGCTGCTGATAGTAAAGACCGAACTCAATGCTGTGGCGAGTCTTTTTGGGTTGAAAGTCGAAAGAGGCATCAGCAGTGAAGGCAAATTGCTCTTCTGTACCATAGCTGTAACCACCGCGGGCATAACCAGAGTTGAAGTATAAGCCTGAGCTATATACAAAATCCGGAAGTTGACCATTCAGTAGTCCTTTGTTAGCCGTGATATCATTCAGGGTAGCAGGATAATTTTCTGCACCTGCGGTTTGATAAAACTGTTTGGTATAATTCTCCAGAAGCGGATTAATGCCTGCAGGGGTAAAATCTACACGAGTAGGCGCCAATCTTGACCGGAGGATAACACCCGAGCGACCGATGGCGGTATCTATACCAATGCCATAGACGCTTTCACGGGCGATGTCAAATTTTCCGAGATATCCGTAAAGGAATGGATTGTGTTTATGATTAGGATCAGATACATCGGAGTGAGTAACCTGATAGTCTGCCTGTACAGAATAAAAAGCATTAGAGATAAGCGGGCGCTTTTCCTGAGGCTCGCCTGTGAGGTTAGGTTTACCGAAACGCTGAGTGAACCTGATAAATCCGCGGCCTGTATAGCTCATAGAAGTAGGCATGGCATCTGCAGAAAACAGAGAATAGCGGCGATCGTATGCCCGGGCGGTTCCGTATGTAAAGTTTCCACCCGCTACAACGTTGAAATTGTCTGAAAGCTGATAGTCAACCTTACCCACCAGGCGCGCACTTTGAGATTCCGCATTGATGCGGGTCTTGCGGGTTTCGAGGTCATTCATCGTGATATACTCAGCCGATGAACGCAATACTTTTCTACCCGTGATGTCTGTGAACTGTGTGAGCGGACGTTCCTGAATTTCTTTCAGCTTATCGGCTTTCACCTGATAGTTGTCGTAATAGTTAGGATCATCATCGGTAGTATAAGTATAGTTACCACTCAGTGAGTAACCCAATACATTTCTTTTGTTGAGGCTGTCAATTTTTTTCTTCAGCACAGGACCAGCGAGGGAAAACCATGCATAGTTTCTATTATAGCCATCCACCGAATGCTCATAACCCACTTCACCGGTATGGCGGGCTGCACCCCCGCGTGTGGTGATGTTGATGATACCACCCGATGCATCGCCATATCGGGCCGGAATACCGGAGCGAATCACGGACATTTGCTCGATAGCGCCCGGAGGGAAATTGGTTCCAGCGGTACCGCTCACCTGCACCCCGTCAATGATATACTGTGTACCGCCCTGGCGCGCACCGGCAATGCTGATGCCCGCACCGTTCTTGGCCTGGTAAGTACCGGCAGACAGTGAGGCTACGTCACTCGTGTTCCGCGTCGGGATTTTAGCAATTTGTTCTGCAGTAAAGGTAGTTGTAGATCCGGGCTCATCTTTCTTTATCAGAGGAACCTTGTACTCCTTTACCACCACTTCTGCCATCTCACGCGCATTCACTTCCATATTGAAGTTTTGGTAAGTGGTACGGTCCGGGCTTACAATCACATTTTTAAGAATGATATCCTTGTAAGAAGCGTACTTAACGCGGATCTCGTAATTGTTACCCGGCTGCAACGGTTTTACCGAGTACTTACCGTCTTCATTCGTCACGTCGCCACCACGCGCAGTTCCCGACTGGAAGACCTGAACCACCGCGCCGATGACGGGCTCTTTGTGTTCATCATATACTGTTCCCGAAATAGCTCCCGTCTGCCCAAAAGCAGCCCCGGCCATGCTCACAAACAGCAATACGAATAGATAACGTAACTTACGTGTCATATCCTGCATTATATTATTATTAACCAATGAGGGGTAAAAATAAAAATTTCTTGTTAAAAGTATAACAGCCCTATTGACTTTTTGTCAAAGAAATGTTTGATTTATATAAGCTTACGGCTCGGTGACAATTTTGCTTAAAAGACTAAGACTCATCTTGTAAACAGCCTCCTTCGAATAACCTGCAATATGAGGTGTGATCACCACCTGGGGCAGTGCCGCCAGGGCCCTGATCTCTTCCTGCCGTTCCTCCGACATTTTGGGCAGGGGCTCGTCTTCCAGCACATCGATGCATGCCGCCCTTAGCCTTCCGGAGCGGATACCCTGAAGCAAGACCCCGGTATCAACAACAGATCCCCTCGAGGTATTGATAAGCACAATGGGCTTTGAAAACGACGATAAAAACCCCTCGTTGAAATAATGCAGTGTATCGGGCTGCAGGGGTACGTGAAAGCTGACAATATCTGCCTGTTCGAAAATGGGCGACAGCGAGCTGCAGGGAATTACATTCGGTGGAAAATCTTTCGGATTGTATTTGTCATAGCCTAATATGCGCAGATCAAAGCCGGAAAGCTTTTTAGCAAAGGCCCGGCCGGTGTGTCCTACACCTATGATGCCCACTGTTTTTCCGTCGAGTTCTTCACCCCGGTTTTCTTCCCTTAGCCATTGCCCGTCCATAATCTGCCTTTGGCTGTAGCTTATTCTTTTCAATACCGACAAAAGCATACCCAGGGCATGCTCCGCTACGGCATTGCAGTTGCCCTCAGGGCTGCTAAAGCAAACTATGCCTTTTGAAGCGGCATAGGCCGTGTCTATAACCTCCATTCCCGACCCCATCCGGCCGATCCATCGCAACCGCTTTGCCTGGTCGAGGAGAAATTTATCAAGCTGCAGCCGCGTAGAGGTAATGACGCCGGTACAGTCAGCTATCAACCTAAGCGTCTCCTGCGGGCTCGCGGCTGTGGCATCCACTATTTCGTAGCCGTGGTGCCGCAGTGCTTCGGTAAGCACAGCATGCACCGGGGCCGCAAGCAATACCTTTCCTTTGCTCATCTGTTGGTCAAAAGGTTTTATAAAGCTCCACAAAATCGGAAACAGAAAGTTGTTCGGCCCTTCGGCTCATCAGCGGGTGTTCTGAAGCTTCCGGAGGCAAGGTACCTTTCAAAGCATTGCGCAGGGTCTTTCTTCGTTGGTTGAAAGCCGCCTTTACCAACCGCACGAATTTTTTTTTGTCCTCAATTGCAAACGGGTTTTGCAGATGGGTGAAACGCACCACACCGCTTTTTACTTTGGGAGGAGGCGTAAAACAGTTTTCATGCACATCAAAAAGATATTCCACTGCGAAAAACGCCTGCATCAACACACTCAGTATTCCATATTGTTTTGATCCCGGACCGCTGGCTATGCGCTGCGCCACCTCTTTCTGAAACATTCCAATCACTTCCACTACCTGTGGTTCCCAATCCAAAACTTTGAAAAGAATAGGCGATGAGATGTTATACGGAAAATTGCCAGCAATGCTGAACCGGCCATCAAACGGAACGTCTGCTTTCAAAATATCCTGCAAAATGATTTTACCGGATAGTACCGGGTAGGTATGCAGCAGATATTCCTGTTTTTCGGCATCAACTTCTATGGCCTTATAGTCTGTGTCGCCCCACTCTATCAGATACTTGGTCAGGGCACCACCCCCAGGGCCGATCTCCAGCAGTTTCATGCCCGGTGTCCGGCTAATGGCGGAAACAATTTTTCGGCACATCTGTTCGTCATGCAAAAAATGTTGCCCCAGGCTTTTCTTCAGCGTGTACTGCATGGGCGCAAATGTACACTTTAGCGGGTTTGCACGCGGCGGTGGCCCGCAGCAACCGGGGGTGGCAGGAGCGAACAAGCGGACTTGATTACTTTTGCACAGAACTTAAATGGGAAACATGGATTTTAAGATCGTTCAAAAAGCAGGTAAAAGGCATCAGCTATTCATCATTGATAGCGTTGCAGCTCTTGCAGACATTGCCGGACTGAGCCAGGAGGAAAGCAGTTTTTGCAAAGACAAAATAAAGCAGGAGCAAAACCTGATCTCTGTCAATCAATACGAGCGCTGGCTGTTTATCTATCTGATCAAAGACGCAAAAACATCCTGGCAGACCAGCGAAAACATAAGAAAAGCAGGAGCGGAGCTGGCCGCCATCTTTAACAAGAACAAGTTTACAGAAATCACCCTTACCAACCTTTCTGCAGCATCGCAGGCCGCCTGTCTCCTTGCCGAGGGCATGGCGCTGGCCACCTACCAGTTTCTGAAGTACAGATCGGATGCGAAGAAAAAAAGCAACAGCTTACAGACCCTTTACTTTACCCGGCAATCGGCCACAGTAAAAGAAATCGAACAACTTACGGCTACGGTTGCAGCCATCTTCCGGGCCCGCGATCTGGTCAACGAACCGCTCAACTATCTGTCGGCTACACAGCTTGCCAAAGAAATAGCAGCCGCCGGAAAGGAAGCAGGCTTTAAGGTAACCACCTTGCAAAAGGCGCAGATTGTAAAGGAAAAGATGGGCGGAATATTGGCCGTAAACCGTGGAAGTATGGAGCCGCCGAGCTTTAGCATCATGGAGTACAAACCGGCAAAATCCCTCAATACCCAACCGATTGTACTCGTAGGAAAGGGCATTGTGTATGACACCGGCGGACTATCCCTGAAGCCCACGCCCGCTTCGATGGACCGAATGAAAAGCGACATGAGCGGAGCCGCGGTAGTAACGGCCCTCATGTATGCGGTAGCAAGAATGAAGCTGCCGCTGCACCTGATAGCCCTGGTGCCCGCCACGGACAATCGCCCGGGCGAAAACGCCTATGTGCCGGGAGACATCATAACCATGTACAGCGGCACCACGGTGGAAGTACTCAATACTGACGCCGAAGGCAGGCTGGTACTTGCTGATGCCCTACACTGGGCAAAAAGGTATAAGCCCGAGCTGGTGATGGATTTTGCTACCCTCACCGGCGCCGCATCAGTAGCCGTAGGCGAGCATGGTGTGGTGTGCATGGGCACTGCCGCAGAAACGGTAAAGCAGGCGCTGAAAGACAGCGGATTCCGGCAATACGAGCGCCTCGTGGAGTATCCACTCTGGGAAGAATATGGCGAAATGATTAAAAGCGAATTTGCTGATCTGAAAAATATCGGAGGGCCTTCAGGAGGCGCCATTACCGCAGGAAAATTTCTGGAACACTTCACAGACTACCCCTGGATGCATTTTGATATTGCCGGCGTATCTTTCTCCACAGCAAAAAAAGGGTATATACCCGCGGGAGGCACCGGCTACGGCATACGCATGGCGCTGGACTTTCTGATAAACTACAAAAAAGCATAACACACGATGAACGAAAAACCAATTATTGGTATCACCACCGGCGATTTGAACGGCATTGGCATGGAGCTGATCATCAAGACCTTTTCAGACGGCCGTATGCTGGACCTCTGCACCCCCGTAGTGTTTGCCTCCAACAAACTGATTAATTACTACCGCAAAATTGTAGCAGATCACCCGCTCAACTTCTCCAGCACTAAGGACCTTACACGCCTCAATCCCAAACAACTGAACGTGTTCACCTGCTGGGAGGAGGAAGTGCCAATACAGCCGGGTGCGCTAACAGAAAGCGGCGGTAAATATGGCATCCGCTCACTGATGGTTGCCGCACAATGCCTCAAAGACGGACAGCTCGACGCCGTAGTGACCGCACCCATCCACAAAAGCAATAGTCAGACCCCGGATTTTCCGTACACCGGTCATACACCCTTTTTTAAGGAGAAATTCGGAGCGAAAGATGCCATCATGCTGCTCTATAGCAATGAACTGCGTGTGGCACTGGCAACCGAACACATACCTCTTGCCGCCGTAGCTGCCCATATCAGCAAAGAACTGCTGATATCAAAACTGGCCATACTGCGCGAAACCCTGATCAAAGACTTCGGCATCGACAAACCCAAAATAGCTGTACTGGGGCTCAATCCCCATGCTGGCGACGAGGGACAGATAGGCACAGAAGAGCAAACCGTAATAAGACCTTTGGTGGAACAAATGCAGCAACAGGGACATGTAGTGCACGGGCCCTTTAGCGCAGACGCATTTTTTGCGCGTCATAGCTATCAGCATTTCGATGCTGTGCTGGCAATGTATCACGATCAGGGCCTTATTCCCTTCAAAACCATAGCACAGGGTGAGGGTGTCAACTACACCGCAGGTCTTTCTGTAGTACGCACATCGCCCGATCATGGCACCGCATTCGACATTGCCGGCAAAAACCTGGCCGATCCTTCTTCTTTTCGCGAGGCAATTTTTCAGGCCATAGACCTGCTGAGACAACGTGCCCAGTATGCCGAAAATACCGCCAACCCCATACGCCGCGGTCGCATAGAAAAGGAGAAGGAAGGCGAAACCGAAAAGATAGCAGAAAGCTGATCGAACCCTCCGCGTCCTACCGGGGAAACATCCTGCCTAAGCCTGGCGGGATTTTTTATGCCTGTAATAAAAATAGGTTGACATGAAAAGGGACGGAGCTACGACCAGCATGTGGCAACATACATGCGCATCCTTTCAGCCGAAAAACGGATGGAACAAAAAAGAGTTGTTTGATGTGCTGATTATCGGCGGCGGTATTACTGGCCTTACTACAGCCCTGCTGTTACAAACTGAGGGCAAAAAATGCCTGCTGGCAGAGGCAGGCAATATTGGTTTCGGAGCCACGGGCGGCACCACGGCGCACCTGAGTACGATGCCCGATACCAGCTATCATCAGATAGAAAATGACTACGGTCCCGAAGAGGCCAAAGCCGTAGCCGCCGCCACTCGCGAAGCCATTGACCTGATAGAGGGCCTGATCGGAAAATATCAGATTGACGCGCATTTTGCTTATGAACCAGGCTTTATGATTGCCGGCGATCAGCAACAGGCCGATCAATTGGAAGCTATTGTAGCGGCGGCGGCGAGAGCAGGGGTGGTGATCCACAAAACCAACGAAGTGCCTTTGCCTTTATCCTTCACCGCTGCCTGCAGATTTGAATTTCAGGCTAAGCTTCATCCCACAAAATATCTCGCAGGCCTGGCACAGGCCTTTGAAGAAGCCGGAGGTGTGGTGCTACAGCAATGCCTGGTGACAGATGTGGAACGTAAGGACGACTACCTGGCAAAGACTACGCTGGGCGATATACACGCAAAGCAGATGGTGTATGCCACCCATATACCTCCGGGGCTGAACAGCTTCAACATGCGGTGCGCAGCCTACCGGAGTTATGCACAGGCTTTTACCCTCAGTCAGGGAACCTATCCCGCAGGGCTGGTCTATGATCTTAACGAACCGTATAACTATTATCGCTCGGAAATCATAGACGGCAGGCCTTACATGATTGCCGGTGGTTTTGACCATAAAGCCGGACAGCACGACAACGAAGAAATGATTTTCACCCGGCAGGAGGCCTTCCTGCGCGAGCGCTTTCCGGTTGATGCCATTGCTTACCGATGGTCTTCTCAGTATTATGTTCCGGTTGATGGTCTCCCCTACATCGGTACGGCTCCGGCAGAGGATCGCATCTATGTGGCAACAGGCTTTAATGGCGATGGCATGACCATGGGTACTTTGGCAGCGAAGATCATTTGCGAACTGATCAGTACCGGAAAGAGTAAGTATGAATCGCTATTCCGGCCCTCAAGGATCAAACCGGTAGCCGGCCTTGCTGCATTTGTAAAGGAGAATGCGAATGCGGTTAAAGAGTTTTTCAAAAACCGCATGAGTACGGAACCACTTTCCTCACTGGCGGGATTGGCACCCGGGTCCGGCAGGGTGGTAGAATGGGAAGGCGAGAAAGTAGCCTTGTATAAACACGAATCGGGTAAGCTCAGCATGCTTAGTCCGGTGTGTCCGCACGCCAAATGTTTTGTCCACTGGAATAGTGCAGAACAAAGCTGGGACTGTCCCTGCCACGGATCGAGATTTGCACCGAATGGCGCCTTGCTCACCGGACCCGCAACTGAGGGACTGCAGCAGATTTTGTTGGACGATCTGGAGGGAGACTAATTTGAGTATATGTGTTCCGTTAACTTAAGTACTTTTGCAACGATGGAGCCCATTCGTATGTTGCCATATTACACCTATACTGATTACCTGCAGTGGGAAGGCAAATGGGAAATCATCGGTGGTATCCCTTATGCAATGAGTCCGGCGCCTCGACCGCTCCACCAGTTGGTGGCATCTAATCTCAATTTTGCATTGGCATTGGCAGTACGGGCCTGCGAAAAATGCAAAGTTTATCAGCCTATCGACTATAAAATAAGTGAAGATACCGTGGTACAACCCGATCTGTTGGTTGTTTGCGAACAGATCGAAAAACAATTTTTGGACTTTCCTCCTGCTCTTATTGCAGAGATACTATTTCCCGCAACAGCCTCTAAAGACAGGCTATACAAACAGCATCTTTATCAACAGCAGAGCATACCCTACTACCTTATTGTTGACCCGGAAAAAGAAGAAATCGAAATCTACGAATTGCACCAGGGCAAGTATGCATTAGTAAAACAGGGGAAAACCGTGCACTATACCTTTCAGCTTGCTGCAGACTGCCAGGCCACGGTGGATTTCAAGGATATCTGGAAATGATCTTCCCCGCCCTTCCTATCTTTGCTGCTTATGCAAATACCATTTGAAAGATTTACACTGGACAACGGACTAAGGGTTTTGGTGCATCATGACAACACCACACCCATGGTGGCGGTGAATGTACTTTATGATGTAGGAGCGCGCGACGAAGATCCTTCTAAAACCGGATTTGCACATTTGTTTGAACATCTGATGTTTGGCGGATCAGAAAATATTCCCTCTTACGACGAGCCCCTGCAGATGGCTGGCGGTGAGAACAATGCTTATACCACCAACGACATTACCAACTACTACATTCAGCTTCCCTTACAAAATATCGAGACTGCTTTTTGGCTGGAAAGCGACCGTATGAAAAGTCTTGCCTTCAGCGAAAAGAGCCTGGATGTGCAGCGCAAAGTGGTGAGCGAAGAGTTTAAAGAGCATTACCTCAACAAGCCTTATGGCGATGCCTGGAATCATTTGCGACAGCTTGCCTATAAAAAACACCCGTATCAATGGATGACCATTGGCAAGGAACTGAAACATATTGAAGATGCTCAGCTCGAAGATGTAAAGGCTTTCTTTTTTACGCACTACCGCCCGGTAAATGCAGTGCTTTGTGTGGCGGGAAATGTAACCACAGCACAGGTAAAACTACTGGCAGAAAAGTGGTTTGGCGACATACCCTCAGGAGAAAAATACCTGCGCCATCTGCCCGCGGAACCCGAGCAGCAGGATGCGCGTGTACAAACTATCTATGCCGATGTACCGCTCGATGCTATTTACAAAGCCTGGCATATCGGCGCGCGGTTGTCGGCTCCGTACTACGCCGCCGACCTTATTACCGAGATCATGGGCAATGGATTTTCCTCCCGGCTCTATCAGCGATTGGTAAAGGAAGAGCAGCTCTTCAGCAATATAAGCTGTTATCACACGGGGAGTCTTGACCCGGGTTTGCTGGTGGTGGAAGGAAAAATTGTAGCCGGCAAATCTATCGAAGAAGCCAATGCTGCCATCGAGCGCGAAATGCAATTGTTTGCTGAAAAAGGCGTGACCGACGAAGAGCTGACCAAGGCAAAGAACAAGATAGAAGCGATGATCGAATTTGAAGACATGAGTATTCTGTCGCGCGCCAACAACCTTGCTTTTTATGAGTTGCTGGGCGATGCCGAAATGATTAATTCAGAGCTCGACCGCTACCAAAATGTAACCGCAGCCTACCTGCAGGAAACCGCCAAAAAAGTTTTACGACCAGAAAATTGCAGCACACTGCTGTACCGGAAAAAGTAAGTCTTTAAGATTTCCTGACTTTTTTAGGCTTGCACTTTTTGCAGAAATCTGCGAGCAACTCGATTTCCTGCTTCACGGCAGCATGGAGTTCTGCAAGCTTTTCGGTATCAGCTCCGAACTTGCTCTCTTTTGCTGCTTTATTAAACTCCATATTACGCTGCTGATCTATCTCGCTGACGATGGGTTGAAAAAAATCGGCGCTGGAGAAGGCTCCTTTTTCTTCAAAAATCCTCTTACGAAGCCTTCGCGCATAAAGCTCCCCGAGGTCAAAATCATATTGCGCAAGGCGTAGCAAATTGTCTGCCGTTGCCGTATCCGGAGCCACGATGGCGGCAGTCATTTTCACAAACCTGCAAACAACGAGGTCATTAAAGTTTTTGCGAAACATAAACTCGTAATTGCTCATCTGGTAAGAGAAATCTATGCGGCAACCGGGATGGATACTGAGCATCGAGCTGTTGAAATCAGTAGCGGGCGACTGGAAATCTGCGTATTCCAAATGCGCGCCGGGACTCCATTCAATTGATTCCTGTGCATATGCCGCGAAAGTTGCCACAAGCAAACAGGCTGATAAAAGGTTTCGGAGGTTCATTATGTAAGCGTAATTAATTCAACTGTATCCGTTCTGCTTCTTTCTTTATTTCCTGCTCCCAGCGCCATGCAGTATCCATCATCTGATCGAGATCGAATTTTGTTTCCCAACCCAGGCGCTCTTTGGCTTTGTTGTTGTTGGCATATACCTCAACCACATCGCCAGCTCTGCGACCGCCCATTTTGTAGTTCAGCTTCTGACCCGAAACTTTTTCAAAAGCATTGATGAGTTCCAGTACGGTAACGCCCTCGCCGGTGCCGAGATTAAACACTTCGCAGCGCTCTTCATTCTTCCCTTCTATCATGTACTGCAGCGCCTTGGTATGTGCATTGGCAATGTCCATTACATGTATATAGTCGCGCACACAAGACCCGTCGCGGGTGGGATAGTCTGAGCCAAATACGTTCATTTCCGCACGCTTTCCAATGGCGGTTTGTGTAATGACGGGAACCAGATTTTCAGGCTTTTCCTGCAGTTCGCCGATGATAGCAGAGGGGTGCGCTCCTACCGGATTGAAGTAACGGAGCAACATTACATTGAAATCGCGGTTGACCTTTGTAACGTCTCTGCATATCGCTTCACCAATCTGTTTGGTACGGGCATAAGGCGACTCAGCCTCCTGCAACGGAGCGCTTTCTTCTACCGGCAGCTCTTTGGCATTGCCATAGACAGAGCAAGAAGAGGAAAACACAAAATGCTTCACACCGCTTTCCCTGGCGCAGCGCAGGATGTTGACCAGCGAATCGAGATTATTGGAATAATAGCGCAACGGCTGCTCTACCGACTCCGGCACCGATTTGTAGGCAGCAAAATGTATGATGCCCACGATATCCGGATTTTCATTGAAGACCGCTTGTGTGTCTTCGAGATCGCAGAGATTGACCCGATAGTTTTTGATGGGGCGCTTCGCAATTTTCTCAATACCGTGCAGCATCCGCAGCGAGCCGCGGGAGAGATCGTCCATTGAGATCACCTCAAAACCATGGTCTATCAGATCAACGATCGTATGTCCGCCAATATATCCGCATCCGCCGGTTACCAGTATCTTTTTCATGCCGCAGCCCTTTGCTGCAAATATATTTGAACTGAGATTGCAATCAGGAAGTTTATTTTAGCTCTGCGCCACCCACCGATATAGTAAAACCTACCATTAAAAAACCGCCATTAAAATTTGCTTTCAATGGCGGTAAAAAATTCTTGCTCTTTTGCGATTACTGTACGACCAATTTCCGTACAACTTTTTCATCATCCGCTATAATCTCGGCAAGGTAGATACCCGGCGCCAACTGACCCACATCTATGTTGCAGTCAAATTGACTGCCTGCCTTGTATGGCTGCTGCAACAGCACTTTGCCTGTAATATCCCTCACCAGCACCCTGCAATTACTTACCGGCTTTGCCGTGCTAAAACGGATATGGCATTGACCCTGTGCGGGGTTTGGATACAGCGTTACATCGAAAATATTGCGCACCTCCTCTACTACCGTAGGATAAAGATCAAAACCGAAATCCATAAAAGATTCAACTTTTGTGGGCAGATTAGTATTATGCTTTCCGCCACCTATGGAATAAAAATGCTGCGGCGATGGTTCCATCCAGGAGCAAAGCATCACACAAAGCGTATATCCAACGCCGGAATCGGCATACATACTCACGATAAGGTTTTGGGAGGGATCGAAGTAAAATGCGGAATCTTCCAGACTTAAGGGTATTTTCACCCAACCACCTATTACCGTGTCCATAGCCAGACTATCAAGCCAGGCAACATGGGTAAGGTGGGAGATTAGCCTGGTGCTGGTATCAAAATTAGCAAGCGGACTATGCCCCAGCTCAAAGTGTATCTTATGCATCACGCAACCCTTCCAAATAGGACCCGCATCAAATCCTGTGCGTATATATATATTCTTGATCCTGCCCGTTGGCGCTGTGGTATTAAGACTATCAGAAAGTACTAAACTTTGGCAAATAGAACTGTCCGCGTCCAAAACAATATTAGGAAATGGAGGCACACCGATACCTTGCGGGTGTCGCTCAATAAAATATTGAGGCACTACCTGTGCATAAATAGGCTGTGTACCTAACAGCAGCAAGAAAAAGAAAAAGAAAAAGCGTTGCATAGGCTATGATTTGGTAAAGGTTACAGATCTTGTTTGTTCGTTTTCGCGTAGCTGTAAGATATACATTCCTGCTGGTAATGCTCTAATGTCTATACCATTTTCTCTATACATACCTGAAGACACCGTAGCACCGGAAAGCGAGGTAATAGTATAACTGGAAGTATTTCCTGCCCCGTTCACATACAATTTTTCCCTTGCCGGATTTGGATAGGTAGTAATCGCTGCTGCGAGCCTTCCTGTATTGTTTACCCCGGTGGTTCTAAACTGTATGAAATTAGGACTTTCTTTATAAATGATGTCGTTTCCATCGAACCAGGCAGTAAGAATACCATTGCCTGAATTGCTGGAGCTGCTAATAGCAAACATAGAGGTATAAGCAGCGTAATTGACAAAACCTGAGTTTACCTGATACCAGTCATTATTGGGTATAAGCCCTGAACTTACGTCCACATTGCGGACGAAATTATCGCTTGCAGCCGCATGAAAACCAATTAAGTAGTTTTCGTTCCCAACATTATTAGGAGCAGGCGAAAGCTTCCCTACCGCGCAGCCTACTGCCGGCAGATAATAATCCCAGGCATCCGCCACCACAAAGCCCGTAGGGTTCAAATCATTATAGCCTTTTACATTGCTGTTAACCAGGGCTGCAATCTGCCATTTTGCACCCGTACCTGCAGTATATAGGCTCATCGCCTCTACCCTCGACATCCAAATATTGGTGGCTGTTTGAAGCAAATTTGGAGGAAATACTCCAGCCGTTGAAACATTGTATTCACGATACCAGAGAGAGTTAGTACCATTAAGATAAGCTAATACAACACCTTGTTGTCCTGTTACCTTGTCGGTATAAGCTGCCACATCTACATTGTCTCCAAAATAACCTGGTAAGGGAGCCGACGGTGAAGGTACCGGTATTGTCCACGGCGCTACGTTCACTTCATTGAAGTAGCCCCATATTGCTCCCGTTGAAAAGCTTGTAAATGCTGAGCTCCGTAGGAGCGGAATATTTATAGCATTTATCGAAACGAAAAAATGGTTGAGCTCCATAGGAGCGAAATATTAATAACCAAATAACCTGAAAGCCGCTGAGCTCCGTAGGAGCGGAATATTAATAGCATTTATCGAAACGAAAAAAGGTTGAGCTCCGTAGGAGCGAAATATTAATAACCACATGACCTGAAAGCCGCTGAGCTCCGTAGGAGCGGAATATTTATAGCATTTATCGAAACGAAAAAAGGTTGAGCTCCGTAGGAGCGAAATACAAATAACCAAATAACCTGAAAGCCGCTGAGCTCCGTAGGAGCGGAATATTTATAGCATTTATCGAAACGAAAAAAGGTTGAGCTCCATAGGAGCGACATATTAATAACCAAATAACCTGAAAGCCGCTGAGCTCCGTAGGAGCGACACTTCTATCGTCACACTATTTCACCTGCTGCATATCCACCAGCCTTCTATAGGCTCCACCTTTGGCTATCAGCTCATTGTGGGTGCCGCGCTCCATAATCCTTCCTTTTTCCAACACTATAATCTCGTCGGCATGCTGCACGGTAGATAGCCGGTGGGCAATGACCACACAGGTGCGGTTTTTCATCAGCGAATTGATGGCTTCCTGCACTATGCGCTCGCTCTCGGTATCAAGCGAAGACGTGGCTTCGTCGAGAATGAGAATGGGCGGATTTTTCAACACCGCACGGGCTATTGTCACTCTTTGTCTTTCACCGCCGGAAAGCTTACTGCCGCGATCGCCCACCACGGTTTGATAACCCTCGGGTTTGTTGCTGATAAAATTATGCGCATGGGCAATTCTCGCCGCGTCTTCTACATCCTGCTGCGTGGCGCCACCGGTGCCCAGGGTGATGTTGCTAAAAATGGTATCGTTAAACAATATCGGCTCCTGACTGACTACGCCCATCAATCGTCGCAATTCGTCGAGGCGATATTCTTTTACATTGACACCGTCTATCAGCAACTCGCCTACCGTTACGTCGTGAAAACGGGGTATAAGATCTACCAGCGTGGATTTGCCGGCACCGGAAGCACCTACTAATGCTACCGTTTTTCCCTTCTCAATGCGCAGATTCACAGCATCCAGAATTTTTCTATCGCCATAAGAAAAATGAACATTGCGCAGCTCTATGCTGTCCTGAAAACCAGAAATGGATTTTGGCTGTTCAATTTCTTTTATCGCATTGTCCGCTTCCAGCAAATGCTCGATGCGCTCCAACGCCGCCGATCCTTTCTGAATGTTGAAAAATGAAGTGGATAAATTCTTAAATGGATTGATGATCTGAGTGAACAGAACGATGTACAATAAAAACTTTTCGGCAGTAAGGGGCGATTGATTGGAGAAGATCAGCCGACCTCCATACCATAGCACCACACTCACAATAAGCACACCCAGCGTTTCTGAAAATGGGGAGGCAAGTTCTCTGCGCGAGGCTATTTTATTACGGGTGCGAAACAGGTAGTTATTGATCTGCATAAAGCGCAGATGCTGATGTTTCTCCGCGCCGAAAGCTTTTACCACACGCATTCCCACGAGCGTTTCATCAATAACGCCCAGCATATTGGCGAGTTGTTCCTGTGCTATGTTGCTTGATTTTTTTAGCGACTTACCAATGCGCCCGATGATGAAACCCGCAATGGGCAAAAACAAGAGCAGGAATAAGGTAAGCGACGGACTGATGAGGATCATGTACGTAAGCGTGATCAAGATGGCAAAGGGCTCCCTGAAAATCACTTCGAGCGTAGCCATAATAGAAAGCTCCACTTCGTTGATGTCGTTGGTCATGCGCGAGATAAGATCACCCTTTCTTTCTTCGGTGAAAAAACCAATGGGCAGCGAGAGGGTCTTGGTGAAAATATCATTGCGCAGCCTGCGCAGCACGGCATTACGAATGGGGTTGAGAATGTATTGTGCGGTGTAAATGCTTACATTTTTCAGCACTGTAAACACCACCACTGCTATGCAGATATACGTAAGCGCCTGCAGCTTTCCCTGACTGCTGACGAGTTGCTGAATGTAGTCGGAAATTGTTGAAAGCACATCCGTTTTACCCGACGATTTTTCGGGCGCCTGATCGCGAAAAAGCACCTGCAGCACCGGCGCCAGCATGCTGAATGAAAACAATCCGAAGAGGATTGCCATCAGATTGCTGAGAAAATACAAGGCTACCTTTCCTTTATAATCGGCGAGATAGCGGAAAATTCTTGAGAGTTTTTTCATTATTCCATTGTGTACGACATGCCGCCGTCTTTTTCGTCTTTGAGCAAAATGCCCGCTGCTGCCAGTTGGTTACGTATCAGGTCGGAGGTTGCCCAGTCCTTCCGCGTTCTGGCATCCTTGCGAAGGTCTATCAGCACTGACATTACTTTGCCCAACTTATCATCAGCTTGTGCAGCCTGCAGCGGTTGCATACCCAACACTTCTTCGAGGTAGGTTTTGAAGGTTTGCTTCAGCAGTTGCAATGTATCGGCACTAAGGGCATTTCTGGCTATCTGACCGCCTTTGATGCTGTTGATGACAGGAGCCAGCTCAAAAAGATTGGCAATAACTTTCGCTGTATTGAAATCATCATTCATAAAGTCGGCGCACTCATGGCAGAAACCGATCACCTGAAGGTTGAGCGCTTCATCGCTGCCTTTGCCGCTGGCTTCCGGCAGATTGTTGAGCACTTCATAGCTATCCCAGAGTCTTTTCAGTGCCTTCTCCGATGCCTGTAGCGCTTCATTCGAAAAATCGAGTGTGCTGCGGTAGTGCGTTTGCAGAATGTAGAAGCGAACCACCATAGGATGATATGCCTGCTCCAGCAAGGGATGGTTTCCGGAAAAAAGTTCGGTGAGCTTAATGATATTGTTGTAGCTGCGCCCCATCTTTTTACCGTTGATGGTGATCATATTGTTGTGCATCCAGTAGCGCACTGGCGGATGACCATGAGCAATGGTTGACTGTGCAATTTCTGATTCGTGGTGCGGGAATTGCAGATCCATACCTCCGCCATGAATATCGAATGCATCGCCCAGATATTTGGCACTCATCGCCGAGCACTCAATGTGCCATCCCGGGAAACCCTCGCCCCAGGGGCTTTGCCAGCGCTGTATATGTTGCGGCGGCGCTTTTTTCCAAAGGGCAAAATCCACTTTGTTTCGCTTTTCATCCTGCCCTTCCAGATCGCGGGTGGTTTCGAGTAGTTCGTCTATCACCCTGCCGCTTAGTTTGCCATAAGGATAATGCTGCGCATATTTTTTTACATCGAAGTACACTGAGCCATTTACCTCATAGGCATATCCTTCCTGCATTATTTTTTCGATCATCCCTATTTGTTCTATGATATGCCCGGTAGCAGTAGGCTCTATAGAAGGCGAAAGATTGTTGAACAAACGCATGCAGTGATGAAAGATGCCCGTGTATTTATGCACCAGTTCCATAGGCTCCAGCTTTTCGAGCTGCGCCTTTTCGCCTATACGGTCGGAGTCTGTTCTGCCTTCTTCTTCAAAATGCCCGGCATCGGTAATGTTCCGTACATAGCGCACTTTATAGCCGAGATGTTTCAGATAGCGATGTACTACATCAAAAGTCACGTAGGGACGCGCATGACCGAGATGGCTTTCTCCGTTTACGGTAGGTCCGCATACATACATACCGGCGTATCCGGCAACGATGGGTTCGAATTTTTCCTTTTGTCTTGAGTAAGAATTATATAAATGAAGTTCGGACATGGCTGATCTTTCTTTGCCTGTTGTTACCTAAAAAACCGCATTGAACCCATATTGCTTCCCTGCAACACTCAGTAACGGGGCTTTTTATACAGACGGCAAAAATAAAGCTTAGTTGGGAGCAAAGTCCAGGTGAAATTTGGACTCTTCCCCCATCTGAGCGGGTTAGATTAAGTTCTCGCGAACTCCTTTCTGCGGAAATACTATTTGATGACAACCACCTTTTGAAGCATCACCCCTTCCTTTGTTGCTACCTGAAGAAATAAAATACCACTTTGGTCTTTTCCATCCGGCAGCCCGATGGTGGTACTGTTCCAGCCCTTTTTTGCATCGAAGACGTTCGACGAATAAGTCACGCCATTCCCATTGCCTAAGGAGATGACGACTTTTTCATCATCGGAAACCAAAAACTTCAGCGCAAGCGAATTGCCTTGTGCAGGATTAGGATAAACCGTGAGGTTGCTGGAAGGTGGAGGAGGCGGCAGGGGTGCTACCGGGTAAACAGGTGGAATATACAGCAACGAGCTGTCTATGAGTTTCATTAGGGAATTGGCGCCACAGTATAAATGTTGTCCTCCGGTAGTATCGGAAAAAACCGTTCCCACGTTTGCATAAATCGCGCCCGATGTGTCGGCACTCAGAGCGGTAGCATAGCGTAGCAACTGGTTTCCCTGATTGATAAAAATGATGGAATCGAGAAAATGCAATTGCTTATCCAGTTTATAAATTGTAAAAAACTTGCCGGCGGTGGATTGGAAATCAGGGGTCATATTTGTCGGAAAAGCAGCCATGAAAATGGCATTTTTCACGATAAGAGCCGGTGCCACCGCTTGCTGGAAACCCTGCTTATCGGGTAATCGCACAAAGGCGGTAAAATCACCATTGGAATCAATTTTGCTAAACTTATTATAGGAAAACTCTGTTGATGGGCCAGCGACGTAGATGTATCCTGAGTCATAAACAGGCCAACCTATTGCTACTTCATAGCTATTGGAAAATTTGTGTGCCCACTTTACATTTCCATTGCGATCGAGTAGATGATGCGCGTGGTAACCGTAACAAAAAATATCTCCACCAGCATTGTACAAGCCAAGGTTGTCCGGTATTGAATCTGAAGTTTGCCACAGCAGGTTTCCCGTAGCAGCACTATAAGCCGTAAAGACGTTGTAATAACTTTTTGAATAGGTGCTATACGCCTGATAATCTATGGTCTGAATCAGCATAGAATCTATGACCAGCAAGCCACTTATATTCTGAAATTGGTTAGAATCAGCCACGCAAAAAGTCTTCTTATAGCTGATCGCTCCGGTGTTGGAGACCTTTCCCACTACATAGGTCGGATAGACGCTATCTATTTCGTAGGTAAAGTAGCTGTTGCCCTGTGCATCGAAAGAAAACCATGGAACTTCACCGTTAAGGTCCAAAAGATGATGGCTTAGAATGTTGCCATTGGTATCCAACTTCAACCATATTTGGCTGTAATAAGTGACGCTATCATAAAACCAACCTCCTAACACCGTATAAAGAAAGCCCGAATCTTGCTGTATGTAGGCGTTTCCAAACATGAAACTATAATAGTAAAACTTGTACGTCGGTATTGCGTCAGGCAGTTTAATTTCCCAGGCCAGGTTACCATCTGCTGTTATTTTTTTCAAACTGAGCGCAGTGTCATAATTATGGAAACAGGTGGCAACATAGGTATTTCCCAAGTCATCGGTCTTAGAAAAATTTAAATCAAAAGATGACCCTGGATACGTCATCGTAGTATCGGTTAAATTTCGATGCCAGAGCACATTGATTTGAGCATATGTCTCAAAACTAAAAAGGATAAAAATCAGGAGTACAAATCGTTTCACAGGTTATTTTTTTACTAATTTAAAAAAATAACCCACTCGGGTTTGTTTTAATTTGTAGTATCCCGCATTAGTTCAAAGTTGGCCATCACCGGGCTGTGATCTGAGAATTGGGAATATTTGGTCTCAAATGCCTTGATGTTGATTTGCTCCGCACTGTAGAAAATATGGTCTATGCGCAGGGTGGGAATAATCTGATTGTAGGTACGGCCAAAACCAATACCCCTTTCCGCAAAAGCGTCGGCGTGTGCTCCTCTGATGGTACGGTAGGTGTAGGAATAAGGCAAATCATTGAAATCGCCGCACACAATAACCGGGTAGGGACTACTATCTAAAATTACCCGGGCTTTTTCTGCCTCGGCTGCACGACGTATATAGGCTTCATTGAACTTCCAGATAAAGGAACGCGACTTGGCAATACTTTCCGAATTCTTCTCCTGCTTCACTTCTTCTATCACCGCTTTGTCTTCATCACTCAGGCCAAAAGATTGCAGGTGCATCATACCAATGCGTACCACATTTCCATTCACCTGTACGTCTGCAGCCACAAGATAGATATAGGGGCTTAGCTGATGTGCTTTGTAATTGACGATGGGGTAGCGTGAAAAAATAGCAGTTCCAATCCAGATATGAGGACCGTAGCCATTGTCCATATTGAATCTGAAATAACGATAACCATTTTCTGCCATGATCTTTTGCGGATATACCCGCTTGCCGGAGTCGGCAGACATGGCGAATTCCGGCAGACAAAGCACATCCGGGCTTTCCCGCTTTATGGCCTCCATTACCCCACGCGCATAGGCTTTCTCATTGGGATTATTGAAAGTGCCCATGGCATGCACATTCCAGCTCATGAGCTTAAATGAAGACTCCGTTTTCGACCAGTCGTTTTGCCGGAAAATATGATAGCCAAAAACGGCGGGTACCATCTGTCTGCAAAATACAAGGGCAAGCACCGATAGTAAGGCCCACCACTTTCTGCGCGAAAAAAGCCAGATGATCACAAAAAGGAAGTTGGCAGCGAGCGCAAAAGGAACCGTAAGGCTCATTAAGGCCAGATAGCGCACTGATGCAGGCGGCGTAAAGGAGGCTACATAGCAGAGCGCCAGCCATACAATAGCAACGATGTTCAGGATGATGAGGAGGTTCCTGAAAAAACTTCGTAAAAAACCGGATGAATGCTTACCCAATTTTAATCTTTACCTGCTCTTAATAAAATGTCTTTTTCTTCGCGGGAGAGTGTGTGGTAGCCCCCCTCGTTGATCTTATCCAGTATCTCGTCAATGCGCTCCTGCGAAATCCCCCGTTTCGGCTCGTACAGGGTACGCAGTATCTCCACACGTTTGCGACTTTTGCGCTCTGTGATTTCGGCTTCATCGGGGGTGAACCTTTGCTGCAATTGTTCGAAAATATCATAAATCCATTCTGCAGGGCGAAGGCCCTTGCGCAGCAGCATTCCGAAGCCAAAACCCGTAACAGCACCGCCAAGGCAAAGCATCAGCGCATTGCCCCGCCCGGGAAGATATACTACAAGATCGAGCAGAACATATACACCCAGGATGGCTGCCAAAGGAATGCTGAACTGAGGTGTAAGATGGAGCCGGTAGCGGGGAGCAAGCGTAAAAGCAGCAAACCCCAGTGCGATAACACCTGCCTGCGCTCCCATGTAGTATTCGCCGGCAGGCACAAAAAAACTTCCGCCGGCAAACTGACTGGCCAGATAGCAACCGCCACCCATGAGTAAGGCGTAGAAAAAAAGCGGTAGTACCTGACGGTAGCCTGCCAGCCCCTGAAGCACCGAGGCAAAGCAATACGCCCAAACCATATTAGTCACCCAGTCGAAGAACCCGTGGTGCAACCAGCCATAGGTGAGTAGCGTCCAGGCTTTGTGCCGGAAAAGCTGTAAGGTGGACAAGCCAAAATTGGGAAACATCTTTCCGAAAACTTCGAGCTTATCCTGACCCAGAATAAGCATGACCACCCGAGAGAAGTGAAAGGCGATAAATGTAACACCCGTCACCACAATGAGCTGGAGCGCGCCATTTTCGCTGTAGGGAGGAATGAGCGATTGTGAGGATCTTTTGTAAGCAGTTTTCATACCTTGAAACTTAATAAAACTTGTTCCGCATATTCCGGTTCCAGATTTTCAATATAATAAAAGCTACCAGCATGCCTCCCAGATGTGCAAAGTGGGCAATATTGTCTCCTGCTGAGTTGCGTACACCTTCATACAATTCCCATATAGCGTAGGCACCCACCACATACTTGGCCTTGATGGGAACAAGAAAATAGATGTACAGCAAAGTGTTGGGAAAAAGGTAGCCAAAGGCAAACAAAATGCCGAAAACCGCACCCGACGCGCCAACAGTAGCTTCATTGATGGCAAGACCGTAATACTGATGAATAAGCTCAATAGAGATAGGCGAGCAGCGAATGCAGGAAGGATCGGCCTGCCACATGAGCTGCAGCCGCTGAAAGCTGGCCATATGGTCCAGATTGTGCTGCTGAATGAAAAGGATATACTTGTCCAACACAGGGTTTTCCTGGTAATTGCTAAAAGCCGACTCGAACACATGAAATTCATAGCCCAACACACCAAGATGAAGCAAAGCCGCGCCCACACCACACAAAAGATAAAAGATCAGAAACCGGCGGGGGCCCCATAAATTTTCCAGAATGCTGCCGAACATCCACAGGGCAAACATGTTGGAAAAAAGGTGCATGATGGTGACATCCACGCTATAGGCGCTGCCATGCATAAAAAGATGGGTGAGCAACTGCCAGGGCTTGTATAAAGGAGAACGCCAGTAGTGCAGACCCAGATAGTCCGCGAGATCAATATTCCACTTCACCAACACGAACTGAAGCAAAGCCATCAGTGAGTTGATGATAATGATATTTTTGACAATAGGTGGAAGTATCTGAAATCTGCCGGGTCTGAATTCTGTCATGTCACTTTTCTTATTTCTTTAAGCCATTTTCAAAGCGCGGTCAAAATTAACGGTAAATACCTGGACCCGCCTTTGATTTTTGTTATGCTTTATTTTGATGCAGCAGGTCAATCACGCCTTCCTTCAATAGTATCCGATATCCGATACGATCGTTGGAAATGCCCGGCCGCAACTGATAGGTAAAAGAATAGTTGCCCGCAGCCGAAAGGTCGGTTACGAAATAGGAAAATAAAATATCCTCGCGTGTGCTGAACTGTTGCGCCACTTCATACAGATGGGTAGAAAGGATGATGAGATGTCTTTTGTGTGCCAGCAAACCCTCTACCACAGCGCGTGTGCACTCGTAGGCGTCATGCACATTGGTGCCTTTAAAAAGTTCGTCCATCAGCACCAGATGCGGCAGCGGCTGTTGCAGCTTTTCGGCGGTGAGCTTCATGCGCAATACCTCTGCATAGAAATAACTTTCGCCGAGCATCAGATTGTCTTCGATATGCATATTGGTGATGATGCCCTCCAGAAAGCTAAGTCGGTAGGCCGTAGCCGGAACGGCACAACCCAAATGTGCCAGCAGGGCTCCCACACCGAGTGCCCGCATAAATGTGGTTTTGCCGGACATATTTGCTCCGGTGAGCAACATGAAATTCTTGCTTTCTGAAAAATCTATGTCGTAGGCCACAGGGCTACGGAGCAACGGGTGTCTAAGCCCGGTAGCCTGCATAACCACAGGTATTGAGGGGAGGAGCTCGGGGAACACCCAACCATGCGTTACAGAGGCGCGTGCCAGAGCCTGCCAGGCATCGAGCTTCGCGTAGTGGTGCATCAGGCGGGCAATAGGACTTTTCAACTCGCGCCGGGCACGATAGCTTAACATCGCCAGTTCGCGGTAGGGTGTGTTTTTCTGAAGCGCTGCAAGCTCTTTGGTGAGCGGGTGCGACGCCAGTTCTTCCCTCATATGCTCCAGGGTGTCCTGCAGCCTCGGTGGTAGATCAGGCCGTTCCAGCAGGGATATGAGCTCCTGACATCCCTTTATAAAATCGGCCAAATGCGAAACTGAAAACTGAGTGAACGAATATTGACTTCGGTGCAGCAATCGCTGCAGAAAGGCCCCCAGCAATAAGGTAAGGTTTCCCTGCGGCGGTCCGGTATTGTCTGCCGATTCAAAAAATTTTTCAAGCAGCACAAGTGTTCCGTTGGATATCGCAGTAGTCCACACATCCGGGTGATCGGCAAAAAAGCGGATAGCTTGCTGCACTGACAATAAAGCCTCCAGATCGCGTGGCGGAGAAAGTATATGTCTTCGCAGGGTTTCCCGTCCCTCCAGTGTGCTGCAAAAATCAAGGAGTTGAAAAATGCCGCCCTCTCCGGAAGTGAAACAAGAAAGATCCTTTAATGTGGTTTTATCGCTTTGCATATTTACCGGTCAAACTTTAGCCGCATTCCACGTACCTGCTCCTTCAGTTGTCCATCTTCATAAACTATATCGCCATTCACCAGTGTGTAGCGTATGGACGCTGGAAAACTATGCCCCTCGAAGGGCGACCAGCCGCAGCGATAATGAATATTGTCTTTGGCCACGGTGGTGGTCCGCTCAGGATCGACCAATACCAGATCTGCAAAATATCCTTCGCGGATAAAGCCACGATCCAGAATATTGAAACACAGCGCCGGTGCATGGCTCATTTTTTCCACCAGTTTTTCCAGGCTTATCTTTCCTTGCTTTACATACTCCAGCATCAACAGCAGGGAGTGTTGTACCAGGGGCACGCCTGCCGGGGCTTGCGCATAAGGCTGTTGTTTTTCATCCCAGGTATGCGGGGCATGGTCCGTTGCAATGATGTCGAGCCGGTCGTCGAGCAGGGCTTCCCAAAGCGCATCCCTGTTTTCGGCAGCCTTGATCGCAGGATTACATTTGATCAGGTTTCCGAGGCCCTCGTAATCGCTGGCAGTAAAATGGAGATGATGCACGCACACTTCTGAAGTTATCCTTTTGTCCGCGAGTGGCAGCATATTGGTAAACAACTGGAGTTCGCGTGCTGTGGAAATATGAAGAACATGCAGCCGGGTATTGTGCTGTTTGGCGAGTTGTATGGCCGAAAAAGAGCTGGAGAAACAGGCTTCTGTATCTCTGATCAAGGGGTGAAAGGAGGCATTGTCCGCCCCGGGATACCGTAGCTTATTGGCCGCAATGATCTTCTCGTCTTCGCAATGTGTGGCAATGAGCAATTCCGCTTCAGAAAATATCTTGTTGAGGGTAACGTAATTATCTACAAGCATGTTTCCCGTACTCGAACCCATAAATATTTTGATGCCGCACACATCCCTTTTGCGGTCATTTGTTCGGAGCACTTCTTCTGCATTATCGTTCGACACACCCATAAAGAAGGAGTAATTGGCTGCTGAGCTGCGGGCGGCTATCTGATATTTTTCTTCGAGTAGTTCCTGAGTCAATGCAGGTGGATTAGTATTGGGCATCTCCATAAAACTGGTTGTGCCGCCTGCCACAGCAGCCCTCGACTCCGTAGCAATACAAGCTTTGTGGGTAAGCCCGGGCTCACGAAAATGCACTTGATCATCGATCACACCCGGTAGCAGAAACAGGCCCTCAGCTTCGATTACACGGTCTGCAGCACCCACCGACAGACTGTCGGAAATCTGATCAATACGACCTTCTCTGATACATACATCCTGCACTTTTTTCTGCCCTTCGTTGACTACCGTTGCATTTTTTATTATCATTGATGCCATAACAATTGTGCCTTATTTTTTAAGAGATAATTTTGCCGCAATATAAGTTATACCATTTTACACATTTAGCTATGCTGAGAAAGGCTATTTTCACTTTTTCTGTTTCTGTTGCGTCCTTTGTTTCGGTCCATGCGCAAACCACTTATTTACAACTCAATACTGAGGATCAGTACCTGATCGATAAGCTTGAAACTCAATCCGGACACCTCACGAATGAGGTCTTTACTTCCATCAAACCGATCCAGAGAAAGGGTGCGGTGCAGTTTCTGCTGGAGAAAAGACAAAATGCAAGAGAGCTGAAACTTTCGTCCATTGAGCGATACAACATCGATCATGCTATTTCCGTAAGCGGAGAATGGACACCGGATGAAGACGGAGCCATCGACTCCAAACTTCCCTGGTTCAAAACGTTTTATAAAAAGCAGCCCGACTTCATCCACGTAAAGACGAAAGATTTTTTCCTTTCGGTCAACCCGGTGATCTCTGCACAACTGATGAGTGAAAAAAATTCGAACAATACCGGCGGCAGCAAATATTGGAGCACCCGCGGCGCAGAACTGCGTGGATGGATTGCCAAAAAGATCGGCTTTTATACCTACCTCACAGACAATCAGGAAAAGGTTCCCGAATTTGTAGATAACTGGATCACTCGTCACAGGGCTGTTCCGGGAGCCGACTTCTACAAGAAAACCGGCAGTACCTACGATTATTTTTTGGCTCGCGGTTATATTGACTTCGCAGTGATCAAAGACAAAGTCAATGTAACCTTTGGCTACGACCGTCACTTTCTCGGCGATGGTGTCCGCAGCTTGTTCCTCAGTGATTTCTCAGCGCCGTCAACTTTTTTGCGCATCAATACCAAAATCTGGAAGCTTAATTACCAGAACCTGTTTATGGAACTGACACCGCAGTATTACGACAATCCTAACGACGACAGATTGCCCCGCAAATATGCAACGGTGCATACCCTGAGTGTGAATGCCACAAGATGGCTCAATATCGGCCTGTTTGAAAGCGTAATGTTCAGCCGCAGAGACCGTTTTGAGTTCGACTATATGATACCGGTGATTTTTTATCGCGCGCTTGAGCGTAAAGAAGGTAGCCCCGACAACGTAAACATTGGTTTTAATTTCAAAGCCATTGTTGCCCGGCGTTTTCAGTTTTATGGACAGTTTATGCTCGATGAATTTCAGTCGAGCAAACTCTTTAGCAATAGCGGATGGTGGGCCAATAAATACGGCATGCAGATAGGCGGAAAATACTTCAATGCCTTTGGTATCAAAAACCTCGATCTGCAGGGCGAGATCAATGCCGTGCGCCCCTACACGTATTCGCACCGCGACAGCACTTCCAACTACACCAATTACAATCAACCGCTTGCCCACCCGCTCGGTGCCGACTTCAGAGAAGTGATCGGTGTCTTAAACTATCAGCCCATGAAAAATCTCTACGTAACCGTGCGGGGTATGTACTATCAGCAGGGTGTAGATACAGGAAACTCCAACTACGGCAGCGATATCTTCCGAGATTATAACGACAATCGCACACAGGATTTTAATGTGAAGATGATCAATGGTGTAAAAGTTACCTGCGCTTCTCTGAACGTAAACTTGAGCTACGAGCTTAGAGAAAATTTGTTCCTCGACCTCGGGGGTACCCATCGTGAGTACCAGTATGATAGTAATTTGTTTCCGAAATACACGACCAATTATTTTTACGGGGGCCTGCGGCTAAATATTGCGCGCCGGAACTATGATTTTTACTAACAGGGATAGAAGTTTTTTAGGCTTGGCAGACATCTAAACGAGTTCCGTAGGTACAAAAGCCAATGGCGGCAATTGCGTTTGTCTTAAAGAAAAAATAGGTTCTATTAAGATATCGCTCCTACGGAGCTCATTTAATCCTGCGAATCCATTCTATTAAGATGTCGCTCCTACGGAGCTCAATTAATCCTGCAAATCCTTTCTATTAAGATATCGCTCCTACGGAGCTCAATTAATCCTGCAAATCTATTCTATTAAGATAGCGCTTCTACGGAGCTCAAGGGGTCTGCAACCTCCATTCTATTAAAATATCGCTCCTACGGAGCTCAAAGGAACCTGGTATCTCTCTTCAATCAGTATGTCGCTCCTACGGAGCTCAGCGACCAGAAGCAACTCTCCGGGCCGGCCCGTCAAAAAATCTTTTTTTGGATTTACTAAACAGTGTTCATTATATTTGCATCGTAAATTAAGACGATGGGGATTAGTGAAAGAAAAGCTCGCGAAAAGCAGGAAATGCGCACCAGGATTATTGAGGCGGCTACTGCTATGTTTATGAGCGAGGGTTACGAAAAGACTTCAATAAGGAACATTGCTGAAAAGATAGAATACAGTCCTGCAACCTTGTATCTGTATTACAAAGACAAAGATGAGCTGCTTTATGAGGTCCAGAAACAGGCGTTTAGCCAGCTTGAAGACGCGTTTGCAAAAGAAGCTACGAGCACCGATCCGCTGACCCGCCTCTCCCAGATATGTCATTGCTATGTGAAGTTTGGTAAGGCCCATCCCGAGATGTATGAACTGATGTTTATGATGCGCGCACCCATGAACAGCATTAAGGAAAACGAGTCGTGGGACAATAACACCGACAGCTTCGTGGTGCTTCACAACTGCCTCACAGAATGTATTGAAAAAGGCCTGATTCGCTTTGACGATGTAATGTTGGCCGCATTTTCAGTTTGGTCTATGGGCCACGGTCTGGTCTCGCTCGACGTGAGCTGCCGATTCCAGGGGATGGGAATTGATAACACCCATGTTGAACAAATGATCGTCACCGCCATCGATCATTACCTGCAACTCATTAAAACATAGCTTTTGAGCCCTCAACCAAAGGGCAGAAAAATTTTTTTGCCATACAACTAAACATCGTTCATAATGTCAACACTATTAAAGAAAAGAGCGTTATTAAGCTTAGCCTTTACAGTATCAATGATGAACCCTTTGGGCGCGCAAACCGTCCTCGACGGATATGTACAAGAGGCTTTACAAAGCAATCAGGGTTTGAAACAGCAAAAAATATATCTCGACAAAGCGCTGAATGCCCTGAATGAAGCCCGTTCCTTGTTTTTACCCAACGTAAGCTTACTTGGCAACTATACAAAAGCTGCAGGAGGGCGTACCATTGATATTCCGATCGGAGATCTGCTCAACCCTGTTTATAGCAGCCTGAACGAGATCACGCAGTCTCATTCTTTTCCGCAAGTGCAGAATGCCTCTGTTCAGCTCAACCCGGATAATTTTTACGATGCCCGACTACGCACAGCTCTTCCTCTGGTAAATGCCGAAATCTGGTACAATAAGAAGATAAAGAAAGAACAGATTACCCAGCAACAAGCTGCGGTAAACGTGTACAAAAGGGAATTGGTAAAAAACCTCAAAACCGCCTACTATCAATACTACCAGGCCGAACAGTCGGTCGCTATCTACAAAAGTTCTATGGCCCTGGTAAACGAAAGCATAAGAGTGAATGAAAGCCTGTTCCGCAACGGCGTGCGCAACAACACCGCGCTTACCCGATCTCAGGCAGAAAAGGAAAAAATAGAGGCTGCCATCACACAATGCATCAATAATGCGCGCAATGCCAGGTCTTATTTCAACTTTCTGCTCAACCGCGATCTGGCAGCAGCCATTGTTATTGATTCCGCACTGTTTGCTACCGACCCGGCAGTAAGTACGGATGTAAAGATGCGCGAAGAATTGACGCAATTACAGAAAGGCATTGCTGCCTACGACCTCGCTGAGCAAATGCAGCGTTCGTACCTGATACCGATGCTGAGCACATTTTTAGATCTTGGCTCGCAGGGCTTCAACTTTGAACTCAACAACAAGACCCGTTACTATCTCTGGGGTGTAAACCTTCAGTGGGACCTGTTTGCCGGTGGCCAGCACCGCTATAAAAGCCAACAGGCAAAAAATGACAAACAGGCGCTGGAAGCACAATACAACGAAACTGAAAAAGCTCTGGCGATGCAAAGCCAGCAAGCGTCCAACAATTTCAACACCGCCATAGCCAACTATAGGAGTGCACAAAAGCAGGTTCAACTGGCGAACAAGTATTACAGCGATCAATTGAAAGTATATAAAGAAGGTCAGCTCCTGTATATCGAACTCGTGGACGCCATTAACCAATACACTACGGCACAACTGCAGTTGTCGCTCAGCCAGGCCATCATGCTGGGAGCCGCAGCCGACATCGAGCGTACTCAGGCATCATACACATTGAATTAAATAACCAAAATGCAATAACCAAAACGATGAGACACATACACAACTTTCTGCTGCTCGGCACTGTACTTTTTATAGCCTCCTGCGGATCGGCAAAGCAAGAAGAAAAAGCCGAAAACGATGATCTGATACCCGTGCGGGTGATAGCACTGCAGGCAACGGATATTGGCGGCCAGGCAAACATTTCGGGGCAGTTTACTACAGATGATGAGGCCATGCTTTCTTTTAAAACGGGCGGCATCATCAGTAGGATCTATGTCAGGGAGGGCGATGCCATTCAGGCTGGTCAACTGCTGGCTACACTCAACATGACGGAGATCAATGCACAAGTAACCATAGCCCGCACAGCTTATGACAAGGCCAGCCGGGATTACGCACGGGTATTGAATTTGTACAAAGACAGCGTTGCTACACTCGAACAAAAGGAGAATGCAGAAACAGCATTGGAAATCGCCAAACAACAGTATGCTGCTGCGGAGTTCAACCGAAATTATTCTCAGATCCGGTCAACGCGTAGCGGCTATGTATTGCGCAAGTTGGCCAGCGAGGGGCAGCTTGCAGAAGCGGGCACTCCAGTCTTCCAGGTAAATGGAGCGCAATCGGGCACATGGAAATTGAAAGCTGGTGTAAGCGATAGAGAATGGGCGATGATCCGGGTAGGAGATAAGGCAACAATCTCGGTGGCAGCCCTGAGCAATAAGCAATACAATGGGGTGGTTTGCCGCCGGTCGGAAGGTGCAGATCCACAGACGGGCTCCTTTACAGTGGACATAAAATTTCTTGGGGAGCAACCTGCTGTGGCTGCCGGCATGTTTGGAAAGGCTACCGTGCAAACTACTGCAAGCATGCAGCGTGCCGATCAATGGGCCATACCCTATGATGCACTTCTGGATGGCGACGGCAACACGGGCTATGTATTTGTGACCAACGACAAAAAGAATGCACGAAAAATTGAAGTCGCTATAGCTTCTATTGAAAAAGATAAACTGATCGTGGCCGACGGGCTTCAGAATGCCAGGTGGCTTATTGTTAGTGGCAGCGCCTACCTTACCGATAGCAGTAAAATAAAGATCACCAACTAACGCTCAAAATCTGCCAACGATGAAAATTTCAGATTACGCAGTCAGGAACTATCAGTTTACGCTGATCATCTTTGTTATGATCATAGCCCTCGGCATCACCACCATCCTGAATATGCCCCGCAGCGAGGATCCCGAAATGCACGCGCCCGTATTTCCGGTAATCGTGGTATATCCGGGCACTAGCCCCAAAGACATGGAAGAGCTGGTGATCAAACCTTTGGAGAAAGAAGTCTATAGCCTGGAAAACATAAAACGTGTACGCAGCTTTATCGGAGACGGACTGGCCGTGATGCGCGTGGAATATAAGTACAACAGCAACGTAGAAAGCAAGTATCAGGAGTTGACGCGGGTGATCAACAACAAGCGCAGCCAACTGCCGCAGGAGATTTACAGTATTGACGTACAGAAGTTTCAGCCCTCGGATGTCAATATCATTCAGATCGGTCTGGTATCTGAAAACGCACCCCGGGAAAAACTGAAATACTACGCCGAAAAACTTCAGGATGAACTCGAAAAACTCAACGCACTTAAAAAAGTCGAAATTCATGGTCTGCCCGAACAGCAAGTGCGCATAGAACTCGATATGGAGCAACTGGCCAGCCGGCATATACCGCTGAATGCCGTGATCAGCAACCTGCAGAGCGAAATGGCCAATATACCCGGCGGCAATATTGAAGCCGGCAATAAAACCTTCAATATAAAGACGAGTGGCAACTTTCAGGACCTTGACGAGATCCGAAATACTATAGTCATGTCTGCCAACGGCAACAACATTTTGCTTAAAGACGTAGCCAAGGTTTACTATGGCTTTGAAAACGAAAATTACACCACACGACTTAATGGCCACCGATGCATATTTGTAGTTGCCGCGCAGAAAGAAGGTGAAAACATAAGCAAAACCAGAGCGGTGTACCAACCCGTTATTGAAGAGTTCAAAAAAGCACTTCCCCCAAATATTGATCTGGTACAAAATTTCGACCAGGCCCAAAATGTCAACAAACGACTAAGCGGTCTTGGTGAAGATTTTATCATTGCAATACTGCTGGTGGCCTTCACCCTGCTGCCTCTTGGCTTTCGCCCGGCCATCATTGTGATGATGTCTATTCCGCTCTCGCTTTCCATCGGTATCGTATTGCTCAATCTGTTCGGCTATAACCTCAACCAGCTTAGCATCGTAGGTCTTGTTGTTGCGCTGGGACTGCTGGTGGACGATAGCATTGTGGTGGTAGAAAATATTGAACGCTGGATGCTGGAAGGTCACTCCCGGCTCGAAGCCACGCTGAAGGCTACCAGCCAGATTGGAAAAGCGGTTTTAGGTTGTACGCTCATGCTCATCATTGCCTTCATGCCTTTGGTCTTTCTGCCAGAAGGTTCGGGAGATTTCATCAGAGGTTTGCCTTTGGCAGTTATTTTTTCCGTCCTGGCGTCCATGTTCGTATCCTTAACGATCATTCCGTTTCTATCCAGCAAGTTGCTTAAAAACCATCAGGGGCATCCTGAGGGCAACATCTTTATGCGCGCGCTGAAGAAAATGATCCGGGGTAGTTATGCCCGGCTGCTGGACAAAGCCCTGGAGCGGCCCGTACTGACTATCGTCACAGCACTATTCATCTTTGCAGGGTCTTTGTTCCTGTTTAAATCTATTGGCTTCAGCCTGTTCCCTTCTTCCGAAAAGCCCCAGTTCTTTGTCAACATCACCAGCCCACCTCAGTCCAGCGTAGCCTATACTAACCAGATAGCCCGGGAGATAGAGAAAGAATTGAAGCATGAACCGCTGATCAGGTACTATGCTACGAATGTGGGTAAGGGAAATCCCAGAATTTATTATAACGAAGTGCAGGAAAACGAAAGATCCGACTTCAGCCAGATCTTTATACAACTTAAAGAAGAAACTACGCCGGAGGAAAAACTTGAGCTCATCGAAAAGCTTCGAAGCAAATGGACACCCTACCCCGGGGCCAAAATCGAAGTGAAAAATTTTGAACAAGGACCGCCGGTGGTTGCCCCTGTAGAAGTAAAACTTTTTGGCGACAACCTCGACACCCTTCGGCATATTGCTGCAACGGTAGAAAAAATGCTTTTGGAAACTGCGGGTACCATCTATGTCAACAATCCGGTAAGTACGCTCAAAACAGACATCAAGGTGGACATCAACAAAGAGAAAGCACAAATGCTGGGTGTGCCCACGATCAATATAGACCGGACGGTGCGCCTTGCCGTTGCCGGCTTTAATCTGGGTAAGTTCACGGATAAAAATGAGCAGGATTATAACCTGCTTCTCACCCGAAGCAAATCGGCAAGGCCTACGCTGGATGTATTCTCTAACCTGTTTGTTAATAACGCACAGGGCGCTGCCATTCCGCTAAGTCAGTTGGCAACGCTTCACTTCGAAACTTCACCGCTGAACATCAACCATATGGAGAAAAAGCGTGTGGTTTCTGTTAAAGCCAATGTGAAAAAAGGATTTCTGGTGGACCGCGTCATTGCAGACGTCATCAGCAAAATGGAGCAGATGAAACTACCGGCAGGCTACAGTTACGAGATGGGTGGAGAAGTGGAGTCGCGACAGGATTCTTTTGGAGGTTTTACCACGATCATTATCGTCACCATGTTCATGTTTATTGCCATGCTGGTATTGTTGTTCCGCACCTTTAAGAGCACGCTCATTGTATTGTCGGTGATACCGCTGGGCATCGTTGGTGCAGCAACTGCCCTTTGGCTCACCGGCAACTCACTTTCCTTTGTTGCCATCATCGGACTGATAGCCCTGGCCGGCATTGAGGTCAAGAACACCATACTGCTTGTTGATTTTACCAATCAGTTGCGAGAGCAGGGTAAAGGCATCAGCGAAGCCATCCGGGAAGCAGGTGAAATTCGTTTTCTTCCCATCGTGCTTACTTCGCTCACCGCTATTGGTGGACTTATTCCCATCGCCATATCGAGCAACCCGCTCATTGCGCCCCTGGCCATCGTACTGATCGGAGGGCTCATAAGTTCGACCCTGCTTTCACGAATTGTGACACCGGTGGTTTACAAACTGTTGCCGCCGGTAGTAACTTCGAAGGCAGACGAACATCCATAACTCATGCCCCCCCGCGAACGATTGCATCTGTTGCTTCGATTTGCTGAAAAAAGGTCGTGGGAAAAAGTCCGAAACAAAAAAAGAGGAAGGCAACGGGCGTTGTCTTCCTCTTATGATGAGTGGAGCCGGCGGGAATACAACTTGTTTTCCTTAGAATTACAGAATTGTTTGTTATTTGCCTTGAAAGCCGCTTTCAGCTTGCTGCATCAAGGTTGTGATAACTAAACGGTAAATAAATAGAAATAAAAATTTGCTACCTATTTTGCAACCGTTTAGATTTATCAGGTAGCAAATTCCTCATGGCAATACGCAAAGGTACAAGCCGCTTCTGGCTGCGAATGGATAAGCGTCTCAAGGACGGGCGCGTCCCTCTTTTTTTGATCTACTCCGTGAAAGGGCAGCGTAAAAACTACGATACCCGGATCCGGATATTTGAAGAACAGTGGGATGATGATAATCGGGAAATACGTTCGCTAAATATCAAGCTTGCTAAGACCAAGTATGGGCTCAAGCTACAGGATTTGCCCAGCAAAGAGGAGATTGAAGAGGATAATGGCAAAATACTCCGCTTGCGATCTTCACTCGGAAGCATAGAGTCACGGTTTATTCTGGATGGTGTAGCATTCAGCTCGGAAATGGTCATTGCCCAACTTTCTGAGCTGATGAAGCCAGAGGTAAGGAAGGAAAAGCAGACAAACGACCTTGGTAACTTTATGGACCGCTACATAGCTGAGAACGAGAGTAACCGGGTTCGAGGAAGCCTACACATCTACAAGAACGTTCGTAAGCGAATCAGGGAATTTGAAAAGCATTATCGTTGCAGCATAACCTTTGATACCGTCAATTACGACTTTTTCACCCGCTTTCAGTCTTATTTGATCAACAACTGCCACCTCAACAATACCACTACCGCTAAGCTGCTGAGCACCGTAAAGACCTTTCTGAATTATGCAAAGCGGTATGGTCACCAGGTGCCAGACAATTATAAGGACTTCAAAATAAAGCGCGAATCGCTAGAGGTTATCGCACTTACACAGGATGAATTTAATAGGCTTTACTCATTCGACTTTAGCAATTATAAGCGGCTTGATCAGGTTCGGGATGTCTTTATATTCTCCTGTGCTTCAGGGCTACGATTTAGCGATCTTGCTCTGCTTAACAGAGCGCAAATAAAGGAGGATAGCATTGTCCAAAATGTTAAGAAAACAAAGCAGATTTTATCAATTCCGCTGAACAGATATAGCAGAGCAATTCTTGAAAAATATAGCCAGGAGCCAACACCACTGCCGGTGATCAGTAATCAGAAGAGCAACTTGTATTTGCATGAGGCTTGCAAACTGGCGGGGATCGATGAACCCATAGAGATTGTCCGTTTCAAGGGCATACGGCGAGAGGTAAATGTATATCCCAAGCATGAGCTAATAACCATGCACGTTGGTAGGAAAACATTTTGCACCTTGTCGCTGGAGAAAGGGATGAATGCAGAGGAAACAATGAGTATTAGCGGGCACAAAGACTATAAAAGCTTCAAGCGGTACATCAATGTCACCGAGGAGCGAAAGAAGCTCGTAATGAAAAAAGCTTGGGACTAGCTTGCCATAAGCCTGTTTAAACTTTTCGTTTCGTCAATTTTATCAAAGCTAAAAACTAAAAAGAGACTCTATCCGGACGAAAGTGATAGATGCACCCGTAACTGCCAAAATAATACAAACGAGTACCGCCGCGATGATCGCAAAACAAATGACTCTGGCAAGTAAGAAGCATATTTGTGTGAAAATGGAGCATGGCAAGTCGATACCGCATGCCCGACAACGTTCTTCCATAAGAAGTTGCTTTTAAAATTAATTAAAAATTGTATTCTTCCTTTTAGTTGAGCAAGGAAGCGCTCAAATGGATCAGCTTTAAGGTGTGAAACCAAGGAACCTACTTCTGCTCGGATTTAAGGTCTTAGCAGTATGACCTACTTACTGATTTTGAAAGTCTCAGCTTGACTTACTTCCGATTTTAAACAGGTCGTTCGGGATGACCTGCGGGAGAAAAACAAATGTAGTATGTATTTTTGATATAAACAAATTATAGAACCTCTAGTTCAAAAGTTTTCTAATCAAAAAAATTAGACCCAATTGACTCTCCCGTTGTGCCACAATACCGTTCAAGTTGCTTTTCAGTCACTTGGAACTCCAAAAGTGCCTCCTCTAAGGATAAAATACCCTTTTCAATAAACCACTGAGCGGCCCACGCGGAAAGGCGAACATCTGCCTCCAAGTCGAATTCCTGCAATGCTTTGCGGAAATAGTCTTCATTATTCATGTTACCGGGAAAGCAATTGCAGTGCCGTTTTGGAACTATTGAGAGAACATGAAACAGCCTCTTATTAGCGAGCCTACCCTGGATAGCTATCCTTATATCGGTTGTAATGTTCCAAAGTGAGGCTGAACCATGGCAGGGCGTGTTCGACGGTTTTGTAGAGACCTCTATCTAGGCATGACTGCGCCGCCCATACACGATGTTTGAAATCGGTCTCCTGATCCACCTCAAACTCAGTATGCATAGCTGCAGTGAGCTCATCATAGTTCGGATATTCGACCGCGTCCACCGGAGAGGATGTTATTTCCTTCTTCATAATTACAATTCAAGTGGAATGTGAAACTGAGACACATTAGAGTCAGTCCGAATATCCTCTATATCACGGGTCCCAATGAGTCGCTCAAGTTGCGTTTTGCGGTCGCCTAAGACATTCGGCATGTCTTGGAGAACAAACGTTTTACGCCCATGGGCTAACCCAGAAAAAAGTTCTTTGTCGACTTCCTTATTGAAAGTAGGAAACGAATAACCGATTATTACAATGGTATCGGCTTCCTCAAGTTTTTGTTTGGCCTGTGCAATTATTGACTTATGAGAGCGTTTGGTCATTTCCCATGCAAAGGAGATTGTGGACTGCTTAGACACCTTATTCATTAAATAAGAATTGAGGATCTTAATCAAACCGGTTGGGTTTGCGTCTTTACTTTGTTCCATCTCAGCGTTGCAGCCAAGCCCAAGACGCATTTTTCGTCCATCCAAAAACCCCGCGGTACCATTTACCTTGACGACCGGAAGGGGCTTTCTTGACGATCTGCGTTGTACTCCTTTGTGAAAAAAGGACAGGTCTTTGTAACAGTCTTCAAGCGCTCTGTAATTTGTATAAGGGAGGTAAGCTTTTTCTATTTCATAGTCGTAGTTCCACGATACGACTGATACATTCTTTGGAAATCGTACCCCTCGGTCCATTATAGAGGATAGCAGGCTATCATAACGCAGTTCACGTCTCTTTGGAAAGAAGTAATGCCGGAGATCAAAAAAAAGGCATATTTGCCATTTTACCGCATTGTAATGTTCATCCTGGCGTTTAAGCCAAAAACTCCTGGCGTAGGTATCAACGCTATGGTGTTTCCTACAGCCAGTCTGAAGTAACGTGAGGTCATGCGTTACTTCATTAAACCTACGTTGAGTCGATGGGTCAGCTATCTTGGAGCGGCTTGAAAGCTCTTTTATCACTTCCAAGATTCCGTCAGAAAATTCATTGACAACTGGCAGGGCACCGACACTTGCTCCGGCTCCCAGGAAATAGGCAACAGAGTATGGCTTTTGTTCTACAGGTGTAATTTTCATTTATCAATTGTTCGATTCCTTTTCAACCATGATATTCTGGTCACCCATTTCATGCTGTTCGCCTTCCATTGAGTCTGGCATCGTTCGCCAGAACGAAGTGCCCCAAAAGTTGAGTGTATTGACTCGGCAGAGGGCCCCGTATCCAGTATAGATACTATCCGCTTTTAGTCGTCATCTTTTATTGTATTTCTCAAACATTGCTTCAGCGCATGCAATATCCTCTTCCGTGACCTGTTTACTTTTATCGGGCGCACACTTTTTATACATTTCAAATCTTTTTTCAATTTCAGTAACCAGCTCAGATTTCGCAATCGATCGCATGCTGACTTTTCGCGTTTTCGTAGGTTTTAGAGGCATAAATTTCATTTACTGTCTTCCATTTTCTTTATCATGGCAGCCGTTATTGACCCATTTTCTTTCTCAAATCTCAGTATTCTCCTTGCAGCATCCTCTGTAATTATACTCGTTACAGTAGTTCTATCAAACCAGGCTACATATTTGAGCTTGTTAAGCTGTTCCTCGTCCATTTTCAAGGGGACCTGCTTTTTCATTTTTTCGATTTTAGTAAAGATAGAAAATACATCCTTAGGATATACTATATACCCAAAATCTATTAAGCCAATAAGAAAAAATTATTGGGTATATCGTATATCCTGTATATCTTTACGGAAATAAAAAAATCATGTCAGAGCAAACACTATTGGTAAGACCTTTCGAACGGGAAGGCAGAATGTACCTCATACTAGTTGAAGGAGAGCGAATCAATCCAAAAATATTGGAATGCCTCGACGCCATTTTTCAAAATAGATTTTCTCTTCAACGGTTTATTAAGGAAAGCCGTAAAAACGTAATTAAATATTGCCCGGTGAGCATGCCCCAAGAATTAAGAGGGCAATTAGCCGACCGCCTGACTGAATTGGATGCGCTGGGAAACTTCATTGAAACGTCATTCTCGCGCTACAACAGCTGTAGTTCGGAAGACCGTACAAAAATATCTTGGGAGTTCTATAATTTGATCAAGATAGACTTCCAATCTTGCCCACTTGAATTGATTGAAAATTTCGAGTACATCACGACAGTAAGTACTCACTTTAAGTACTCGGTCGAAAGCAGTAGCCCACAAAAGGATCTTTTTGATATCTACGATCATATCGGAGCATTTAAGCTTATTGAAGATTTTATCTTCATTGTTGGTGGCTTGTGTGACGAAGAGATCGCTATGAATATTGAAGAAAGTCATTCGGAGGATAATACCGAAGAACAAGATGTCCATAATAATAGCTCTGAACCTGCGCGCGACTTTGGCAACAATCGCTGGATGGCAAACTTACAGCCAGGTAAATATTGCGTTGTTTGCAAGGACGGAAATTCGATATTCATTTATCTAGAGTCATTCAATGTAGATACTGGTTACTTGTTTGGCACAAGGTCAGGTGGACAGCCTTTCAACCTTGACGTTAACGATATCAATGAAATATATTCAATAGCTCCCGTATCATCCGCAGTATCCTGATTTATTAGAATGGCACATGCTTTGCAAATATTTCTATTCAATCTCCCGCACACATGGATAGAAAATATTGCCCGCACGAAGGGCTTTGCCTCCTCCTTTCCCTGCGAAACAACCAACAGGCTGCAGCATCGTTCTACATTGCCACAGGCGCCACAGAGCACTCATTGGCAAATGCCAGGCGACTTGACCGAAAGACAAAGAAAATTGCCGTTCAACTGCTGGGTGAACCAGCTGAAACAATATTTAACGACCGGCTGGCAAAGGTTTGGGCATTGCATCACCCATTTACACGGCTGCAGCTCGAAAGCTTTGCAGGAAGAAACTAAAGGATATAACCCCCCGAACACCAAAGCTGATCCTGCGCGATTCAAGATAATGAAGAAAAAAGCCGCTGCGAATACCTGGAGCAATTACTCTCACAAATTGCTTTTATCGTTAGGTGCACCACACCGAGCAGCGGCTTAATCTCTTGAAAATATTACCCCGCCGCTTATTTGGGTTTTTCTCTGACAAAACACGAATAATAGGTCGGAACACACCGACGCGGCGGGGAATTTTATTGACTTTGTTAAACAGTAACTCTTACTAGCCCTACTTGCAAAATTACTTTCAAGGGAAGTATTTTAGTCTAAAGTAACACACGAAACTTTATGTATTTTTCTGATAAAGGGAATAAACCATTAACCCAAGAAGAAATTAACGAGTTAGCGAAAGAAAGTGAGTTTGTAAAACGTTCCAAAGAGCTAGGGATCGTGACCCACGATACTCAGAAAATAGTTTACAAATATACTTCAGCCCAAACCGCTAAACTTATCCTAGAACGGTCGAGTTTTCGATTCGCTTCACCAGTGACCTTTAATGACCCGTTCGAAATGCATGTTGATTTGCTTGACACGACCGGGCGCTATAAAGACTACAGAGAGCAATTTCATTTCTTTTGCGCCAGTTTGTATCCTAGCATGTCTAAAAAAGAAAGAGAAGCCGAGTTCAAGAGGTTTGGTCATAACGAATTAAAAACTGTGTTTCGAGATGCCGCTGATCAAATAAGGCAGAAAGTGCGTATGCTGTGCCTGTCGAGTTCGCATTTAGTGACCTTAATGTGGAGCCACTATGCTGACAAACATCGAGGTGTTTGCCTTGGAATAATTACCCCAACAATTGTCGATGAGTATAAATTCTTTAGCCTGAATGTCAACTACACGACTAAAACAACTCCCCCAAAGCTCTTCTCACGTGATGAATTTGAACGTGCGTATGCAACGCTGTATTGGGCTGCCACAAAGTCCAAGGTCTGGGATTATGAGAAAGAAGTACGATCAGTCATTCTTGACACGAGCTACCTGAATGATAGAAAATCTGAATACCTAGATGTAACCTACAACCATGCTTGCTTCAAGGAAATTTACTACGGCGTGGGGACTAGTCCAAGCGATATTGAAGAGTTAGAGTCAATTATTACTCGGCGTGGATATGATATTTCCAAACGAGGAAAAATGGAAATAAACCCGGGTACCTTCGATCTAATAGAGAAACGATATACCCCGCAATAGGCATTACATTAATTTCGCCTTTGCGGCTTCTACCATTGATAACAATTTATCTAAGTCGTCAACTGAAAGAAAGACCATCGACCGGCTGTCAAACCTTTCGAGTTTTAAATAAGCCTTCCAGCTATCCCCAGAAGAGAAGCACCCGGCCTCAAAACCTGATCGGCTTCGGAAAAACACTTCCGTATAGTTGGTTACTTGATTAGGTACAATTTTCTCTTTAATGATGCGGAGGGATTTTATTAAACCGTCAATCTCATCCTGGTCAAGCGCAGCGACTTTTGTATCCGAGCCAATGCTTGAATATGCCTCGTATTCAAAACGTAGTGCTTTTATACTACTTCCTGCGATAAGGTCTTTGATCAGCATTGTTTGAATCGTCACTTTCTTTACACTTCCGACGTCAGCATATTCTTTCTGCAGCAAGGTTCCCGATCAGTTTGTAAATTCAGCGGTTTTAGAAGCATCTTCTGATCTTTTACCATCTTGAGCTTTTGACGTAGGGCAAATCAGCGCCAAAGAAAATAACTGTAAAATACAAACGACTAAGTAGCGTGGCATGGAAGGTTGGTTTATAGCACAAATTAATATTTTTATTGCTTTTACTGCATACCCTTAAACAGCGTTTTATTGTGAAATCCCCAGATCCCTGAGCCCATTTTGACTCGATAATCGTTTCAGACTATTGTCGATGCTTTCGAGATAATGATTGTATCTGGTATTCCCGGCAATTTCTGACAAATGCAATAGCTGTTGACGAATAATAGCCTGCGTTTCAGCTTGGTTAATTCTTATGGCGTTCATCTGCCCGGATATGATCGAGGCGGTGTCTTCGGAAACCCCTTTTATGGCTCCTTGTAATGCGTCACCTTGCCCTGTCAATTCAGCTAATTTCTTTCCGGTAATTTCCTCAATTTGCTGCCATAATACAGCCGCATTCTCAATATTTTTCGAGAAGAGATCTTGAAGTTCCTGCATTTCATCAGGTGTCAAGATCATATCGCTTTCGGGACCTGCCAAGTAGGCAAAACGTTCATAAAACTGATTGAGAAGTTGGTCCTGAATTCTTGCCTTGAACGAGTTGACCAAAGCCTTTTGCATCATTGACTCGAAGTCGGAAGCAAAATCCTGAGCAGATCGCTTGCCGTGCATAAATCCGTCTACTATGGCGTCAGCAATTGAATCCCGTGTCGTTGCCGTAAAATATTCATTCTGTGCGTCCGTAAGCTGTTTCTCTTCCTCCATATATTTTTTCCACTCTTCAACTCTATACTCAAACGCATCAAGACTTGTCTTTGTGATTTCTTTACCATCAATTGTTCCTCCTTGTCGCTTGATTTCCGCTAACAGCGCCAAGGCATCATCAAGCGTTTTGAGTTGTGAAGTGTCAATTCCTCCCAGCTCAATCTTCGCGTTCTTAAGGACTTGTCCGGCAGTTAAGATTTCCGTTTTTATCCTGAAGTAATCATTATCCGTTGGCAACTTCGTCCCAAATACCGGATCAACAAAATAGTCTTGACTACTTTCAATAAACTTGAGCCCGTCTTTCTGAATGCTGCCCAATAACTTTTCCTGCTCCTCCCTTAATTTACGAATTGCTTCAGTTGATTTTGTCCACTTGTTTGAGCCATATAATTCATCGACTAAGCTTATTTGTCGCTCCAATAACAAGTTTATACCCTCCAACCCATCATAAACTTTCTGCGCAGCCTTTTCTTGATCTGTTAGTGCATTTTCAAAGTCTGAATCCTTTAATAGCGCATTTCTGGCTGTAACAATAATTGTGGAAACCGCGTCACCTATTGCGGCGCCTGCGGCAATTTTATCTTGGCTACTTGCCCCTTTTTTCAATCCCTTAAGCGCAGTGCTTATATTGCTTCCCAAACCCGTAAGCTGGGCAAAAGTCACTTTGAAGTATTTGGATATTTCTATTGTAGCGTTCGAGAATGAAGATGTAATAGCAGAAGCAAAATCAGTAACGTCATTCAATGTCGCTGCAAGTTTATCAGACCTTGCTTCTGCCAGCTTCTTCTCTAGCGCAATCTTTACTTCTGTAGCCTCTTTATACTTTGCCATTTCTTCCTCCAAAGTTGCTATGTACGCGTCAAGCTGTGACATATAGAACGTCTTAACGCTAGCGCTAGTTTTTGCGTACAACTCAACCTTTTCAGCCTCTGCGTCAACTGCGGCCTCCATTTCCTTATTCTTTTGATCTTGGATTGCTTCAAGTTGTTGGTCAAGCTCTTTTCCGGTAAATTTCTGCCTCGCCTGATAGCTAAGATTCTGTGCGTGCTCTTCTATTTGCTTTCGCTTGTTTAAAAATGCGTTTGTTTCGGTTATGAAATCAGCGAAAAGCTTCTTTAGCTCGGTCTTTGAGCCGACAATACGCTCAGTGATATCCTTTCGTTTCGCATTGGCGCCAGCGCTATTATCACCTTCAAGCTTCTGAAGTTCCTCCTCCAATTTTTGAACATATTCCGCAAGGCTGCTAGCGCTTTCCTTTGATTCATCCAGCCTTTGCCGGAATGTCTCGAGCGGTGTTGTATTGCCAACCGCATTGTTGTATTCCTTTTGCAGTATGGTTGCCCGATACATCTCACTTGTAGATAGCGTACCGGTTTCAGCAAATTCCTTTTTAAGCGGTACCAACTTGTTTTGTAGGAAGTCAGCATATGACTTCCCCTCCATCAAGAGTCCGGCATAAAGTCTGTTTGCCGCTCCCATGAATGGCTCATTATCTAATGCTTGCTCATACTCATGGTACGCCTGCCGACGGTACTCTAATTCCTCGTCAATGGATTTGATGTTTACCAACTTTTCTGCATCAGCGCGGGACTTGGAAAGTGTTAGGAGTTGTTGGTTAAGTGATGAAATCTTTGCTTCATTACCGACAACCGGCAGCTCTTCCAGCTGCTTTTTGACTCTCGATATCCGCCGATCAAACTCCGCTATCGATCCTTCAGGAAAAAGCTTTTCAGTAATAGATTTGGATCCAGATTTCGGGTCATCATATGCTGATAATGTCCGCTGAAGTTCTGCTATCTTCTTGTTATGCTCCGCTAACTGCTTTTGACCTTGACCACTAGAGATGTCAAGAATATTTTTTGCTTTTTGTTCAGCCTCCAACAACCCCTGATAATACTCTTTATTCTTTATGACGACCTTTGCTCCGCCTTTCTCAACCGTCTTAGCTTGGTCCTCAAGTGTCTTCTTAATATCTGCATCCAGTTGTTCGTTCTGTTTAATAATTTGGGTTCTCGCATCATTTGCGTCTTGAGCGATTTGCAAAGTTTCCCCTAGAATTGGATTCCCCCCGCCAGTTAATGTCCCCGTAAACTTTCGCCAAATTTTGCCTATCGCGGAGGTCCCCAACGCCTCATCAATTTTCTCTTGTTCCCCTGAATTGAGTGCATTTAATTTTTTTAGGTTCTCAAGTTTTTGGTCGGTGAGCGCCTGCACTTTCAATTTCCGGTCCAGCGCCAATATGTACTCATTTATCGCATCAGTTGCCTGTTTGGTGTTTATAGTTTCAAGAGATATGCCATTGAGATATTCGGGAGCTACTGCGTTTAATTTATTAATCGCTTCCAGCCTCTGCCCTTTTGAAAGCTTGTCATTTTTGGCAACGGAAACAAGTTGATTTATCTTTTCTTTTTCCTGATCAATGGTTAACTGGCTCTCATCCATCCGATCGTTAAGCTCCTTTTGCAATTCCTCCGCGCTTGATAAACTATCACCAAACAAAGCAATACCTGTAGCAAGAGCCACAACAGAACTTATCACCAGCGCATATGGGTTAGCGGAAACCGCAAGGTTTAACGCGATCTGTGCGTCTTTTGCTGTTTGTATTCCTTTTGCAAGCTCAAACCAGGCTTTGATATTACCGGCTGTTGTCACCAACTTTTCTGCAACAGACGTAGCGATTATGGCTGCCTTATATGAGCCGTAGGTAGCAATCAGAACTGCAAGGACTTTACCTACATCCTCGTAATGATCCACTAGACTAGCGACAACTCCTATGCTGTCTGAGAGCACTCCCTCGCTCTTCTGACCAAGCTCATTGAACATTCGATTCCATGAATCTTCCAGATTTGATATTTGGCCGGTAAGAGTCTTAGATATGGCAGCTGTAGAACCTGTTACCCCCTCCAAATCGCCTAGGGAAATAAGATATGCCTTTATTCCCTCGGAAGTGAATGCGACTTGCCTTTCAACACCTTTGAAAGTGAAAGCAACCTGATCACCTGACTTGCTCGCCCTAATACCAAACTCCTTCAAGCGTTCGAACTCACCAGTTTGAGCGTCGATTATTGCCTCCGCTAGTTGATCAAAACCTTTACCGGTGCTTGCAGCTAGATCGCCCAGTTTTGTAAGCTCACTCGATGTTGGGATAATCCCCTGATTTACGAGCTTAATATATGCGCCAGTAATTTCATTGAGTTGGAAGGGTGTTCTAGCAGCGTAGTCCTGAATCATTCCCAATGCGGACTTAGCTAGATCATTACTTCCTAACGTATTCGTTAGTACAGCCTCAAACTTCTGGTATTCCCCTCGGACTCGAATCATAGTTTCAATGAAACCTTTTGCGGCTGCAGCGCTAAAGACTCCACCAATAACGGCGCCTACCTTACTAAAGCTCGCCTCCATTTGTTTTGATTCTCGCTCTATCGCTCCTCGGAGTCCGCGTATTTCGTTCTCCATCCGCTTGCTTGCCTGCGCAAAGTTTTTCGTATTGATCACCGCCTCAAAACTGATCGGTCCACCTTGGTTATTCATCGCTGTGTAATTAATGCGTTAGTAAAAGTCGTGTTTAAAAAATGGTGGAGCCAACCGCCTATTTGAATACAAATAAGTGAGCTTTTGTGTTGCCGTTTTCGTCTTCAAAAATCCTATGCGGAAAGAAACCCTGACGGCTACCAATTTCACGAACCGCGTCCATAAACTCGTCACACCCCATAGCCTCGGTAATACTTTCAAAGCCGTTTGCCCTCGCGTACTGATCGGCGTTGATCCATATTTGGTTACTGACCTTATTGTGAACGAAGGTGATTCTTACACCATTCAAGTGGTATTTACCCCCAACCATCTCATTGTTGTCAAGCATCACCGTTATCGGATCGTCATGTTCTTCTCTAAAAAGGAAGTCAAGAATTTCTGTATTCATCAATCCATTTTTTTTATGTTCCGCTGAAGGGCTCTTAGCATTTTAGGTAGTTCTCTTTCGGCTAGCATCTCCGCAGACGTAAGTACGTTATATCCTCTTGCCTCAACATGTGCGGCGTAATTCATGCCTGCCACAACTATGAGCGCATAGCCCTTCCCGTATTTACTCGAAACCTTACTGAGTACTTGCTCGCCGGCATTGGCACCCTCTTGCCCGCCTGAAAAGCCGGAATAGCTTATTCGGTGACCGTCGAGTAGAATAACATATCCCATCGAACTTGTGAGATTTCCTGTTTGGTCCGTGTACGTGTGATTGCTCCGAGCCTCCGTTAGGCATTGCTCCCCAAGGAAGGACAGTCGCCTGACCATCTGCTGATGGATAGCCTGCAGCCGGCGTTCTACCTCGTCTCGGAACTCGTTCATGGTAAATGTGGCCCGGATCTTCATGCCCTTTGCTTTGTAGGTGTGACAACAAGATTCCAAGATGTAAGACCATCCTCGTTAAAAAACTGGCGAAGTGGAAATGCCCCGGTTTGGCTTTGCAGACCATTCACAAAATCAATGAACCGATCGTCGCACATCGCATCTTGTGCGTCTTCAAAGCCGAGTGCAACTGCCAAATCATCAGCGTTGAACTCAATACTTTTAATCACGCGGTCTACCACCACCCGGACTGGCATGCCGGCAATGGTGCATACGGCAACCAGCAGGTTCACCGTCTCGTCGATGATAATAATTTCTTTGGGCTTGATATCTAAGCTCTCGTGGGTGTTAGTCTCCATCTTACTCAAACTCTGAATTATAGATATTGTATTTTAGCTATGAAAAAGGGTAATAGGTTGCAATATGGGTAGCGGATTATTGCGCAACCGCCCACTCAAGATCAAGTTCAATAACCTTAACTCGACCTGTATTTATATCGGTTTCGAATATATTTCCTTCTACATTAGGCTTCCATTTGGTGGATCCTGTTCTCAGGAAGTCAACATATTCTGAAAGCGCTTTTAAAGCTTTCTGTTGCAGCTTATACGCCTCTAACCCTCGATCACTTTCCGCATAGACAGACTCAATTTCTTCAATCTCCCTCAATGCCGCAGAGCTGATGACCGGCTCCCCGTTCTCCCACTGGATTAAGTGTAGTTGATCTGAATGGTCTGTTATTGAGACTGAATTTTTTATTCCAGCCACTTGGCGGAGTACGTCAAGAAGGACAATTTCTTTCGCCTGTAGGGCACCGTCAATAATGCTATCAAGCGAGATATTAGCCTTTCGCATTTGATCTTTTACAAGTGCTTGATAGCGCTCCCTCGCTATGACACCGCTGGAAAAGAGAAGGTCGGTGTACGCCTCATTCGTAACCTTGCCAATTTGCAACTTCTCGAACGTTACCGCCATTTCGCGGAGCACAGGTAACCTTCTTTGAAGCGCTTGCTTCCGATGGCTTATAGATAAATCCCGACGAAAAAGGATCACCTTTTTGCTTGTATTTTCCACTTGCTTATTTTTTTGTGAATTAAATATGTGTAGGGGGTATGTGCTTACCAGTTTCAATGTCTTTCGCCCAGCTTGAAATATCTTGTTGACTTTTAGCGCCCGCAGGCGCATTTCCGCCAATCGATGGCTTTCCCATCGAAGCAGGTGATTGCTCGCCCGGCTCTTTGGCGAATTCGCTTAAGTCCGTCGATGTTTCATCCAGATAGGCTTCGAAGTCATCATCAGTATCGAATTTCATTCGACTGAAGTCCTTTAGAGCCTTTTGGCGCAACTTTTCAGGAACATCCTTTAACTTTTCTTCCAGCATTTGTCTGCGAGTACCGCTGGTAGAGCTTTTCAACGCATCAATACGTTGCTCAAGTTGTTTGTTGGACTCTATTAATTCTTCTGCCCACTTTGGAATTTGGTCGCTCATTTCAGTATTCTTTTTAGATTTTTTCATTTATTCGGGATTACTTCCCGATTTACATCACATTTATAAACTGTCATTCAAGCACTTACATTTTCCACTCACTGTTAGGGGGCAAAATGCGGCGCAACCCGGTTCCAAAACCTAGGTATTGGCAATGTTTTCTTCTGACTCTATAACGCTAGCTTCCACTAACAGGCTAGCGAACGATACATCCATTGCCCCATCATATTTTACCGGGATAGCATACTTCAGAAGCTTCTCAAGCAGGTTGAGACGGTCCTTTGGAGATAGCTTTTTAAAGTCCTTCTCGAGAGTGTCTACATTATGCTCAAGAAAGTCTTTGATGAACAGCCTCAGGTCCGTGGTAGCTCTGTTTTTGCTACCCTTCGGGCGTCCTTTGGGATTATTCACCGTTCCAGGCTTAGGCATATTTATTTTTTATCCGGTTGTTTAATAAATTCTACTTGCTCAAGATGATCGACCGCTCCCTGCATGCATTCGCGCATTGTTGACACTTATCGAACGGCAAAATGGCAATCTGGCTAATTACCCCGCTGAATGATCTCCGCCAGGCAACTCCCCAATCAGTTGAGCGATAAAGCAGGAATCCGGAGCGATAGTCACTGAGACGAAAGCGCAATGTTTCCGATTGTATGAAAGAAATCCTTTCCGCTTCCGTCATTTCTAAGAATTCGCTTTTTGTCGTCATATAACGATGATAGGAAATACCGCTAAGGGAAATTTCCCCTTTATTTGAGGTGTTACTCAATTTCTGTTAGCCTCTTAAAAAGTAGGATAGACCGCCAGTCCTCTTCAGTTAGCTTCCGCACCCATCTTTTGACCACAAAATCAAATGCTGTTGCAGTGAGCACTACAGTGTAGACACACAATTGTTTTTCCTTTGCCCCCAGGTAAGCGCTTTGCTTATTTTTTCTCTTCGGTTTCATAGTTCTCAGAAGGGGGCTTCCTCAAATCTTTTCGGCTGATAATTTGAGACTGGCTTTGCAAAGCATAAATCGTTGCCCGCAAGTATCCGACTCATGTAGTCGTTGCCGTCTACCTCGTATCGGCGCCTCATGCGTATGTATTCCAATGTCATCACGCCCGGGCGTCCGACGCTTTTTTGATTTCTTATTTTCTTTGAATGGAATTCACAAACCGGGTTATTCGGATCTGTTTGCCTGAATGGGCGGTGGTAAACCAATATGTTGTCGAGCTTATTATTCCACATTGCGCCGTCACTGATATCGAATATATCCGGGCACTTGTAGTTACCGTTTGCGTCTTTATCCATCTGCTTTGGATGCATGATGATGTTAAAGTAGACGTTGTTCACCTTTGCAAACCTGGCGAAGTCGCCAAGAACTGTTTCCAGGTACTTATCACTTCTGCCGCCTGCTTTTCCGTAGTCATGGGTCAACTGATTAAACGGATCAATGTTTACTCCCGAGACTTTCTCTTTTATTATCAGCTCTAGGAAGCGCTCCTTTACATATTGTGGTGACGGGCTCAGGTCTTCCGGTGACAGATAGAAAAAGTGGGAGGACACGAAGTCGTATGCGTTATCCCACACTTGTATAGGCGGTCTGCTAGGATTATTCGGGGTACAATCGCAACCTAGAAGCATTTCCACCAGATCGAAATAATAATCTTCTGATAAATCTTCTGGGCTAAATGAAGCGAACTTCTCCCCATAAAGCAGTACACGCATTAGGAGGTACCATTTGAAGAACGTGCTCTTCCCATAGTTTCCTATACCTGCTAGCCCGGTAAGTTCTCCGCGCTTGGATTTAAAAAGCTTATCCAGTTCCTGAATACCAATACCCAAGACGCGTAGGTGACCAGATGAGTAAATGGACCTAGCCGTGTTCTTTACGTCGCTGCCATATATTACGTCCCTTGGCTTTGTTTCGGCGTCATACGTGGCAGCGCTTTGATCAATTTCAACTTCCCGTCGTGTTACTTTATCGATAAATCGACCTCGGTCAAACGAGGCAGACCCGTAGCTATTTTTGTTGTTCCGGTATGCGCTTTTTATTGCTTTGCCGCATTCAGCGGTTGTAAAGTCGTTTCCAGTGGCGCACTCAGAGAGTATTAGGGATTCTGCTACTGTTTCATCTATCCCAAACCTGCAGCAGGCGCCCGCCAGTTTAAAGACGAAAGTGTTTCGTTCTCCTTTTGCAAACGCGTTACCCTTGTTGTGTATCCAGGTCAGCAAACGTTTGAAGTTTTCCCTGTCATCGGTAATTGTTTCATTGAATTCTATTCTTTCGCTTTGTATGATCTTGGTGAATACCTCTGCCCGCTCGTTCACATAAATGTGTTCATCAAAACTTTCATAACACACCCGTGAAGGGTTGATGCCTGATCGATCAGCATCAGGAAATATCTCCCGCAGTGCTGCGAAATGCTCCCGGTGCTTCCTCCCGTCCGCAATCTTCACCAAGGCTTTCACGCCGTTTCCGCTGGGCGACACCCATGCGGCATAAATGAAAGGCACACTGCAGATGTTCCCCATGTATTCACCAAGATCATTGACCTCATCAAAGTCAAGTACGAGGAAACCGCTATGCTCGATCAGCGTGGAATCCTTTCTCTCCGGGCCAAACTTTCCGCTAAAGCATACCGCCGGAAGCCTTGTTTTTAAGCTGCTTCTTTTTTCCTTGTCTGTTGATGATCGTATCTGACCAACGATGGCTTTGCTGCGCCCATTCTTAATTCGGCTGAGCGCCTTTTCAATCGGTATGTATGCCGGTTGCTTCGAGTAGATATTTTCATAGATAGTAACAATCATGGTTTGGCGCTTTGCGATCTGTTGAAAAGGGCGAGTGCCTGATTGTATTCAACTTCGTTGAAGTAGTTTTTTCTATCTGGAATTGCTGGAACCACATTTTGAGTATCTGTCCGTTCTTCATTTTCTGGCTTGAACCAAACGCCAATCATCTTTTGTTTCCAGTTCTTTACTTGCTTTCCAAAAGAATCTTTCCAGCCGGCAGAAGAATAGTAGTCGAAAGCTCTTCGCGCACTTTTCTCCGTGTAGCCTCTTTGCCTGAAGTAAAGAATTACCTCATCAATGGTAGGGGGGATATATACTCTATCTTTTCCTTTATTAACTATATTAGTTTTGTCCTTATCGCTGTCCCGCCGTTGTCCCGTTTGCTGTCCCGTTTGCTGTCCCGCGATTTCCGGCAAAACCAATACTGGCGCGGCTTTAAGTGTCTCGTTTGCTGTCTCGTTTGCTGTCCCGTTTTTTGGCTGTTTTTTTGAAACGCTGTCCCAAAGCGGGTTTGAGCGATTATACTCTTCATACTTTACCAGTCGAAGAATTGTTATTCCGTTCTCGGATCTACGGGTTATTGTGCCGTCTTCCTCCAGAGTTGAAAGAAACCTAGCTACCTTGTTTTTATCCCATTGCCAAGCGGCGCCGAGGAAACGTACACTCGCTGGGAGTTCACCACGCCCCCATGTAACGGACTTGCCGTCTAAAATGTCTCTCGCCGCTTCGACATCCCACCGAGCAAGATGAATTAGGGACAACAACGCCTCAAATTTTGAGAACGAGCGCTTCTCCCTGTAATACGGGTGCTGGAATATCTTCCTGGATAATGGGAGAAAGTTCCGGAGCCCGTCATCACGGACCGTATCCATCCTATTTACTCCCATTCGCTATCCAGCTTATCAATTCGCTTTTTAAAAAGTAAAGCTTCCTGCCGTCCGGGCGTTTATGAAATGGTATTTCACCCCGGCTAGTCATCCCGTAAAGGGACTGTTTACTCATCCCCAGAACCTTCGCCGCGTCATCAATAGTGAGTATTTCTACCTGCTCTTGTGGTTTTGACGCCGTTAGAGTGTCCACCTTTTCAGTTAGGATGGTAATCTGTGAACATAGCTGGGAAACTAGATCCGGTAGGTCGTTGAATGTGGCTTTCTGCGCTGTCATTGTCATACTCTTGATGTATAACAATTATAACCTCGTAGCCCGGGGGAAATTTCCCCTTTTTTGTTTTATTAGTTTTAAATTGGCTTTTTTAGCATGGCGCGAGCGGTCTTAAGAGTATCGAATTTCACCCTTTCTACCGTGTACGACTTGATCCCGTCATTGCCGAGATCGCATAACTCCTCAATCATTTTTTTTACCTCACCTAAACTTATTTTTTCCTCTCGTTCCGCAATCAGCCTTTTCTGGAGTGTGCTTGGAAATCCTATATCATTTATTATAAAACCTTTTATTGGCTGAAGTCCTTTCGTATGTATTCCCATCTTGTTTGCTTCTGTCGTTCCGCCAACTAGCAGCCAGGCGATTTGCTTCTGTCTTTCACGATCTAACCTTCTGATATCGTCTAGTTCGAAAAATCCCCACTCGGCAAGCTGTTTTACAGGATTTTCTAGTTGCGCATCAATGTGTTCTTTGAATCTATTAAAGTCCTCTAACGCTCTGTTGATGGCGCATTTATACCGAGTCCAAATTCTCACCGCATTGTGCTCAGGTAGACAAGCAGGGGGAGTAGTGTAAGAGTCCTGTAATTTTGCAATATGATAAATGTCGATAACCTGCCGCACTTGCCTTTTGAGTTCCTTTAGTTTAATCGGGGAAAAATGGTAAAAGTCTGCTGTGTAAAGCTTTTCCTGGAAATGGTTTATGGCATTTTCTGCCCGATCAATTTGCATTTCATAATAGCCGATTTGACATTCGCTAATTGCCGCGGCAAAATCTTCCAGAGATTTGTAGTTTTGTGCCATACACAGTATTTTTCTAAAAGGCTTGCTTGACTTCGAACCTCAGCAAGCCTTTTGCGTGTATAACAATTATATGAAAATAAAGGGTAGTAAAAAGAAAAAACAGCAAGGTGTTAACTTGGAGAAAATACTTTAGGAAAATGATTCCACACCAGCGCCACAATTCTTTTCCTAAAATCGCCGCAGAAAGAATAACTACTGCTTAATCATTTATTACAGCTCTGTTTTTCAGTATGATGACACGTAAATGACACTTGCAGGTTACGTTTTGTTGCGATTAACAAAAATTGGTATAGTTTTGTAACATTCACACACATTATGGCAACGGCAACATCAAAACACATCGTGGGGCAAAATCTCAAGCGCCTTAGAGAAAAGATGAGCTTGTCACAAGAGGCAGTTGGTAGTTTTTTAGGAATTTCACGGGAGCTTATTTCCAATTATGAAACAGGACAGAGAAACATTCCATCGGCTCATTTGACGGTGCTCGCAAATCTCTTCTGCGTTCATGAGTACGATTTCTTCGAGGAAGACGCAGCCGATCAAAAGGTAAACATCGCCTTTGCTTTTAAGGCGGATGAACTGAAGAGCGAAGATCTCGACAGCATTGCTTCATTTAAGCGTGTAGTTCGAAATTATATGGACATGAAGAAGATTGCAGCAAATGCACAATGAGCTCGTCCTGGAAAAACAGGCGTCACACTTTAGATCAAACAATGGGTTCAACAATTTTGAACCCATTGTCGTAAAAAGCCTGTTGCAGAAGAATAAAGTAGTAACAATTTTCAAGCCGCTATCGGATAACTTTTCCGGTATGGCATTAAAAATTGCGGCCGACAACCAGCCCGCTAGTCGCTTTATACTTATCAATAGCAGCCAGTCTATTGGGAAACAACATTTTACTATATGCCACGAGCTGTACCACCTTTTTATACAAGAGAACTTTACAAGCCAGGTATGTAAGACGGGTAGGTTTGATAAAAAAGCTGACCCTATAGAGTATCTGGCGGATGTTTTCGCAAGTTATCTTCTTATGCCTACAGACGGCATCAAGCTAAACATTCCGGATGAGGAACTTGACAGAAAGAAGATCTCACTTTCCACAATCCTTTATCTCGAACAACTTTATTCCTGTAGTCGCCGAGCGCTTCTTGTTCGACTTAAAGTAATGGGGCTAATCACGCCTCAGGAGTTCAACGCTTACTGTGAGGGCATAAAGCGTAGCGCAATCGAAAGCGGCTACACTACATTGCTTTATGAGCCAGGTAATCACAATCTAGTGATTGGAGATTATGGACAGATAGCCAAAGACCTCTATAATAAAAATAAAATATCGGAAAGCCACTATTACTCTCTTTTGGCGGACCTGGGAATTGATTGGTCAAAAATTGACAACCTTACGGATGGCGAATAGTTTGACTAAAAGGATAATCTTACTTGACGCAGATGTTGCCTCTCACTTCCTTAGATCTGGGGAAGGGACGGAATTGAATAGAATATTTCCCGCATGTGCAATACACATGCTTGACAAGGTGCACACGGAACTGCAGCGCTGGCCCGATGTTACAATGAGGAGATCACTATCTGATATACTTGGAAAGAAAATTATTAAACTAGTTGACTTTCCTGAAGACAATGAAGAAGTAAAGCGTGAATACTTTTACATAAAAAAGATGCTTTGCAAGGGTGACGGCGAAAGCGCATGCATGGCCGTTGCTCGTTATAGTGAAAAAATTCTCGCAAGCAGCAATTTACGGGACATTGGCAACTATTGCGTTCAGCATAAAATCCAATACCTAACTACCATGGATTTCCTTTGCGAGGCTGTAAGGATCGGTGTGTTCGACGAAACTAGAGCTGATGCTTTCATCACTAAGGTACTGGAAAGCAAAGGAACGTTACCAGTAAAAAAATTTAGCGAACACCCCTGCCGCGATCTTTCGTTTGTCAACAAATAATTTTTGCTACCTATCTTGCAACCCCTATAAAACAAAGAAGCTCAAACACCTTGATTTTACTAGTGTTTGAACTTCTTTCTTGTGGAGCCGGCGGGAGTCGAACCCGCGTCCAAACATATGCCCGATAAGCCTTCTACATGTTTATTCCGGAATCGTATTTCGGAAAGCCACCAGAACCGGACAAACTTATGACTTCCCTACACTGCTTTGTTTTTCGTCGCTACACCGCAGCTTTGCAGCGCTTAGCCCACGTTTTTTTTGATTTAGGCGGCGGCAACAGATATGGGCATTCTGTTTGCGGCGGCCAAAATGACTATCTAATCACTGATTAGGCAGCCATGGCATACTGTGTATTGCCATTTATAGATCGAATATTCAGATTTACGTGCTAATTATCCAACGCACGACATGCTTACTTACCCTGCCCTATGCTGTCAAAACCAGTCGGCCCCGGTTTTGAAAAAGGACTTTCAAAGAACCTGCGCAAAGGTAGGGCTTACTTCAATGCACTGCTTGTTAAAAACATGATTAACTTTCGCCTACTCCCATCTCCTTCAACCGCTCCTGCACAAAACTGCCGAGCTCGGCTATATACGCCGGTGAAAAATCGAACCGTATGCCGGCTGTTTCGTAAAGCCCCTTTAGCGTTTTGGTGTACCCGAGGCTAAGCGCATGCATGTAGTTGTCGAGCGCCGCCGTCTTGTTGGCGCGGTATTGCCGCCACATGGCAATGGCGCCGAGCTGCGCAATGCCATATTCTATGTAATAAAAAGGCACTTCAAACAGGTGTAGTTGCTTTTGCCAGAAATTGGCGCGATATTCTTCAAATCCGCTCCAGTCCACCACACCCGTTGTAAACTCATTGAGAATAGCCAGCCAGTTTTCTGTTCGTTCGGCTACACTATGCCCGGGATGTGTATAGAGCCAGTGTTGAAACTTATCAATGGTGGCAATCCAGGGAAGTACAGAAATAACACGTTCCATTTCTTCCAGTTGCGCGCGGTGCAGTTCGCTTTCTCCGGTAAAAAATTCATCCCAATGTTCCATGCTGAACAGCTCCATGCTCATGCTGGCCAGCTCGGCTATTTCCATAGGATATTCCTTGAATGCGCTCAGCGAAAGCGGATGCGACAGGAACGAATGAACGGCATGCCCGCCTTCATGCATCATAGTGATCAGATCGCCTACAGTTCCCGCTGCATTCATAAAGATGAAGGGCACTCCGGTTTCTGCCAGCGGACAGTTGTATCCGCCGGGGGCCTTGCCCTTGCGGCTTTCCAGGTCCAGACGGCCCATCCCGATCATGGTCTCCAGGCACTGAGCAAAATAAGGCCGCAGGGAGGCAAATACTTTTACTGTCTTTTCAGAAAGTTCTGAACCGCTTTCAAAAGGGTGCAGCGGCCTTATTCCTTCCGGCTCAGCATCAGTATCCCAGGGCCGCATGGTGTCGATACCCAGGCGCTTTTTTCGATGCAGGGTGAGCATTTTTTGCAAAGGAAGAATATGCTCTTTCACCGCATCATGAAAAGCAAAGCAATCTTCCGGTGTATAATCGAACCGGCCCAGCTCGCGAAACTTATAATCGCGGTATTGTTCAAAACCTGCGTTTTGGGCTACCTGTTGCCGGTGCTTCAACAGCTTGTCAAATAGTTCATTGAGCGTCTCTTTATCCTGTAGCCTGCGTTCGGCTATTTTTCTAAAAACGGTCTCCCGCAGTTGCCGGTCAGGATTTTGCAAAAAGCGGGCAGCCTGCTGCAAGGTGTATTCCTTTCCCTCCAGTTCTATGGTCATCTTTCCTGATATCACGCCATATTGCTGCGCCATCACACTCAGCTCTGCCTGAAGAGAAACATTCTCCTCGCGGTACAATTGCACTGCGTTTTCTACCGACCTCAGATACGGAAAATATTGAGTCGTATCCAGTTCTTTCAGGAACGGACTTTCCAGTAACTTTTTATTGAGCGCAAAAAAGTAGGGCTTCATCTTCGGCTCTATCTCCAGGCAGAAAAAAGTAAAGGCCTCTTCCAGCGCAGGGTCGGTGGTATCGCAGGTCATTCGGATCTGACGCCAGCTTGCATCTTCACTAATGACGGCCTCCAGTTCCGAAAGATCTTTCAGCCACTGCTCCAATGCAGCCTTGTCGCTAATTGTACGATTTTTTAAGTCCTCGAAATAGGGCTGCAATCCTTCCCAGGTGCTAACAGTAAATGCCTCCGGCAAAAACGTTCTCTTTATCTTTTCAATAGTCATCATTTGGGCTTCCATCCGAAAAGTTTAGGCAATAATACGGTGAGAATTAGTAAAGCTTTGATAAAATGGACCCTGCTGCAAAATCGGGCCACCACCACTCCCCGACGACGGTCGGCGTAAGGATATTATATTTTTCGAATAGTAGAAGTATTCTATAGGAAATGAAAGAGAAAATTTTGGCTTACGCCCTTGAAATCAATTGTTAGGAAACAAATTATAATAAAACTATTCGTTAATATCTATAAACTAAATCCGATAAAAGGCAATTCCATTTTTTTACTTTGGGGGCTATTATTACATTTGTGGCAAGTTGTGAATTTAATGGGTTAGTAAGTGAGAGCCGCCGGATTCCTCCAGTGGCTCTTTTCTTTTTTTATCATTTTGCGCATTTCCCAGCAGTTGCAATCCATTTTTTCCTCCCGCTTTCGAATTCAATTTTAGTTTTTACTTTTCGCCAATGGCAAAGATCAAGAGCGCTTTTTTCTGTCAGCAGTGCGGCTATGAAACGCCAAAATGGACGGGCAAGTGTCCCTCCTGCGGTGCCTGGAATTCCTTTGTGGAAGAAATAGTGCAGAAAGAAAGCAAGGGTAAGCCGGAATCGCTTTGGCAGGAAGATGACTCGGCCGATAGAAAAAAGGCATTGCGCCTCTCTGAGGTAGTTGTGCAGGAAGAAGAACGCTGGCGCTCGCCAGACCCGGAGCTTGACCGTGTGCTGGGTGGTGGCCTGGTACCAGGCTCGGTAATACTGGTGGCCGGAGAACCGGGCATCGGAAAATCTACCTTGTTTCTGCAAAGTGCGCTGCGCTGGAACATTACCACACTGTACGTAAGCGGTGAGGAAAGTGCGCAGCAAATAAAGATGCGCGCAGACCGAATGGGTGTAACCAACAACAATGTGTTTCTACTCAATGCTACGCAAACCACCACCATCTTTCAGGAAGTAAAAAAAGTAAAACCACAGCTTATCATTATTGACTCCATACAGACGCTGGAATCGCCCTATATAGAATCGGCTGCAGGTAGTGTATCGCAGGTAAGGGAGTGTGCGGCAGAACTACAGCGATATGCCAAAAGCACGCATATTCCGGTCATCATCATTGGCCATATTACTAAGGAAGGCTCCATAGCAGGACCCAAGGTTTTGGAACACATGGTGGATACCGTGCTGCAGTTTGAAGGCGATCGCCACTATGCTTATCGGATTTTGCGGACACTCAAAAACCGATTTGGATCAACCTCAGAACTGGGCATTTACGAGATGGTGACCCAGGGAATGCGACCCGTAACGAATCCTTCCGAAATACTGCTCACCCAACATGAGGAGCCCCTGAACGGCATAGCCATAGCCGCCACCATGGAAGGACTGCGCCCGCTGATGATAGAAGTGCAGGCCCTGGCAACCGCGGCAGTCTATGGTACCCCCCAACGCACGGTGAGCGGAATGGACCTGCGGCGGCTGCAATTGTTGCTGGCCGTGCTGGAGAAAAGGGGCGGATTTCAGTTTGGGGCAAAAGATGTGTTTGTAAATATAGCGGGCGGCATCAAGGTAGAGGATCCTTCTATCGAACTGTCAGTGGTTTGTGCCTTGCTCTCGAGCTTTGAAGACAAAGCGCTGCCTTCCAATATCTGCTTTGTGGGCGAAATAGGATTAAGCGGGGAGATACGTGCCGTGAATAGAATTGATCAGCGCATAGCCGAAGCCGACAAACTCGGCATGGATGCCATCTTCATACCCCGTGGAAATTTTAAGGGACTGGATAAAAAGAATTTCACAATAGAGATCAAAACAGTGGGCAAGGTAGAAGACGTGTACCGGTTACTTTTCTAAAAATCGTAACTTGTAAGACCATGCCCCTTCTAAAAGAGCTCAGCAGCGGTCTGCAATATTTGTTTTTTCCCACTTCCTGCGAAGGGTGTGCACAACCCTTGGTGCGGGGCGAAGAAGTATTGTGTATGCATTGTGAACTACACATGCCCCTTACCGGCTATCACCATATACCGCTCAATGAAACCAGCCTGCGGCTTTCCGGCCGTTTTGCATTCGAACATGCCACCTCCCTGGCCTACTTCACCGGCGATGGGCTGTTGCAGCATCTCATCCACGGACTAAAATACCGAAACAAAACGCAGAACGGCAGCTACCTCGGGCGGCAACTCGGTGCGGCTCTTGCGGCACAGGGCTGGAGACCGGATGCTATTGTGCCCGTGCCCCTGCATGCAAAAAAGCAAGCCAAACGCGGATATAATCAAAGCTATCATCTTGCCGTAGGGATAGCAGAAGTGATGCGGATACCCGTGGTGATACAAGGCATAGTAAGAAGCAGAAACACCGACAGTCAGACCGACAAAAACCGGGAGGAACGGCTCGATAACGTGCGGGGCGCATTTACCGTCACCCGACCCGCCGCCTTCGAACACAAGCATCTGCTGCTGGTGGATGATGTGCTCACCACCGGAGCCACCCTTGAAGCCTGTGCACAAACCTTGCTCCGGATACCCGGTGTGCGCATCAGCATTGCTACCGCAGGCATAGCGAATTAAAAATTTTAAGCTTCCGGCGCCATCTCTATTGCATTTGCTACAATTTCACTGTACTTTTCTACCTTGTTTCCCTTCACAATTTTCACTAAAACATTCTTAACTAAAACATTTGTATGAAAAAACATGCACTTATCACAACCGCATTGTTGCTTTTCGCATCAATGACCTTTGGTGCAGGCTTCCAGGTGAATGTTCAGGGGCTCCGACAACTTGCGATGGGCGGTACCGGAACAGGTTGGATGTGGGATGCATCCTGCATTTTCTATAACCCGGGCGGCCTGGCCAGACTCAAGAACATCCAGGCCTATGGCTCGGTTCATTTCCTTATGGTGAACACCCAGTATGTACAAACGCCAACGGGCGGATATTCCGCACGCTCAAAACCGGGATTGTACACTCCCTTTAATGTATATGTAGGTGGCCGGCTAAAACAGGACGGGAAACTGGCGCTTGGCCTTGGTGTTTACACACCTTTTGGCAGCGGCCTGAAATGGGATGATAATTGGGAAGGGCGCTATGTAGTGCAGTCTATTTCCATGAACGCTATTTTCTTTCAGCCCACAGTAAGCTACAAAATCAGCGATGCCATTAGCCTGGGCGGTGGCTTTATTTATGCAATCGGCAACATCAAGCTCAAACAAGCAGTGCCCCTGCAGGATGCCAATGGAAACGATGGCTATGGCGAACTGAAAGGCCATGCAGATGGTGTAGGCGTTAATGTGGGTCTTCATATACAACCTTCGCCGGCTTTTCAGGTGGGTATAAGCTATCGTTCGCAGGTCAATATGAAAGTTAAGAACGGCGACGCCAATTTTGTAGTACCCGCTGCGGCTTCTTCCAGCTTTCCGAACACCAGCTTTAAGGCAGAGCTGCCTTTGCCACAGGTGCTGTCTGTAGGCGTGGGCGTACGCGTAATGCCCCGTCTGGTGTTGACTGCCGAGGCCAACTGGGTAGGATGGAAAGCCTATGATACACTATTCTTCGACTATGAGACCAACACCAGCACGCTTACGGATACCAAGGCACCGAGAAATTATAAGAACACACTTGCGCTTCGCCTGGGTGCCAACCTGAAGGCTTCAGACAGAGTTGCTTTGATGGCGGGCCTGGCTTACGATCCTTCTCCTGTTGCAGACGGATATGTATCGCCCGACCTTCCCGATGCCGACCGCTGGCTGGTTACCGGAGGCTTTTCGGTAAAAGCTACAAATAAGCTCACCATTATCGGAGCCATTGAATATGGTGCTTCCAAAAAGCGCGATGCCGAATACATCCCCGCAAACTTCAATGGTAAGTACCAGACAAAAGCTATCATTCCCAGCATAGGGCTATCGTACGATTTCAGATAATCATACCACTGACCAAAAGGAAAAAAAAACAAGAATGAAAAAGATACTCTTTGTACTCGGCCTTGCATCCCTTGCAGCTTGCAAGCCCAATCTGAAAGTAGATCCGCCCAATGCAAACGGGGTGGACTTTTCGAGCTATGTAGCCGTGGGCAACTCGCTCACTGCCGGCTACAGCGATGGCACCTTATATCGTTCGGGGCAGATCAACTCTTATCCCAACATCCTGGCCGACCAGATGCGGATATTTGGCGCACTCGAATTTAAACAGCCGCTGATGCCGGGCGAATATGGTTTTCCGAAGGCAAAACTGGTACTGGGATACGCTCAGTCGCCCTGCGACACCAGCCCTTCGCTATCGCCTGTTCCTTTTTCAGGCCTGATCGACACGGCAGGAAGCGCTACCAATATTGCCGACCAGGGGCCGTTCAACAACTTTGGCATACCGGGGATAAGGGCCATCGATTTTCTGATACCCGGCTATGCACTGGCTGCTGCCGCCTCAGGATTTCCGTATGCTGCCCGTATGTTTAACAACCCTACGGTGCGTCCGCTGGATGAACTGAAGCTGAAAAATCCAACCTTCTTTACTCTGTGGCTGGGTAATAATGATGTGCTGGGATATGCCCTGGCCGGCGGCGAGGAAAACCCTTCCTTTGTGCTCGACACACGCAATATCTCCAATACCAACAGCTTCATCAATGGTTATGACTCTGTGCTGAGTGTATTGACACGAACCGGTGCTAAAGGAGTTTTGCTCAACATACCGGACGTAACGTCCATACCGTTCTTCCATACCATACCCGCCAACGGGCTACCGCTGGATACCAATTCGGCGGCCTTGCTGAACAGCGTCTATGCGAGCCATCCCTCCATACGGTTTCATGTAGGTGCCAATTATTTTGTGGTGGAAGACCCTGCTGCCCCGGGCGGCAGAAGGCAACTGAAACCCAATGAACTGGTACTGCTCTCTGCACCACAGGATTCCATAAAATGCTATCGCTGGGGAAGTGCAGTGCCACTGCCTAAAAAATACGTTCTCGACTCTACCGAGCTGAGCCGGATTAAAGAAGCGACTACAGCCTTCAACAACCACATTGCAAGCATGTCGGTAAGTATGAACCTGCCTCTTGTAGATGCCAATGCGTTTTTGAGACAGGCGATAACCGGCATTACCTTTAACGGGGTTACGTACAATACAGAATTTGTGACCGGCGGTACTTTTTCGCTCGACGGTGTGCACCTTACACCCCGCGGCAATGCTATTGTGGCCAACGAAATTATTAAGGCTATTAACGCCTATTACAAATCCACCATACCGATGATTGACATCCACAAGTATGGGGGCATTCGTTTTCCGATGTAAGGAACGGAAGAATTTTTTTGGAAGGGGCGGTCGTTAATGATCGCCCTTTTCTTTGCATCTCTTCATAAAAATGCAAGCTTTGTGGCATTATTTCCGTTCACACAGAGAACGCTGAGATGATGAGGCGCAGAGTTTCTAAAGAGGATTTCCATAATCTTCTACGATAGGTAAACAACCTCAATCCCTTCGTGCGCTCTGTGTGAAAAAAAATTCCCCGCCCACCTTCACATTCTAACGAACAGATCCGATGAACTTGTTTTCTGTCCAGGCAATTGCAGAGCTTTCGTTGTTAAGAGTCTGATTTGCGGGAATAATACTGCGAGCTACTTTTCCTGACTGTTCGGTTGTTCCTGGGACAGTAATGTCCTGTTCTTGCGCTGGTTTGTTATTAGATGATACAACAACAGGAAGTTCATAAAAGGTATAAGCCATATGACGCGCGTGTTCAACCGGCAAAGCACATTGGCGAAAGTCGCTGTCACAAAAGCGTTGATGACAATGCAAATGATAATCCAGATATATGCCTGCCGTAGCCCGGCCGGCAAATTTTCCGTGCCATACCATAAAACCAGTAAGCTGCTTACAATCAAAGTAAAGATGAATATCCTGTCGAGGTATATGACGTTCAGCGTCTTGGTATTGAGCTTTGCATATTTCATCTCGTTGAGCTCGTGAGGAATATACTTTTTGATGACTTCATAAGGCGGAGAATCTTCCTGGTATTTGATCCACGATAGTTCATAGCTGCCGTCAATATCTGTTGTGATGAGCTGACGCATGGTACCCTCCATTGCTTTGTAGCCCATCAATAGCCAATACTGGGGTTTTGAGAGTATATGCCGAAAGATGGCATTGTATTCATTTTTATTGCTGTCCCACCCTCCGGTTTTGTATAACGGGCTTGGGGCATCCCATACAAATTCCCAGGCGGCGGGCGGCAAACTGTCTTTAAAGGTGCAGATTCTATAATGCTTTAGATCACAATTTTTGTCAAGATAGATTTTCAAAATACCTGTCTCGACGAGTTTACCCATTAAAAAAACATGGGTCGCTTTACTGGGATTAAAACCATTACCACCCCAATAATTGGATAAACTCATAGTAAGCCAACCTAAAATGCATACACCATATAGCATCAACTGTCTCTTTAAAGAGATAAACTTGATACGTTTTATAAGGTTAGAAAGCAATACAACAAGGCAAAGCAAGGTAAAAATTAAAATATGCGAATTGTGCATAATGATGGACAGGAAAAGTATCAAAAGATATACTTGTCTCCTGATGGTCGAACCTTCCTCCCTTATGTAATTCAAAAACGCGAGTATTGCAACCGGGGCAAAGACATCTGGCATAATTTGGCTGGCATGCCACCCACCAATTGTAGTCAATGAAATAAGGATAACAACTACAACCACACGCTTTTTCGAGACTTCAGGGAGCAATTTTCTAATGAGCTCTGCCAAAAGAAAATATAGGATGCTACACTGCACAAAAACCGGTAACCATAAAGATTGCCCTAATGAAAAAATTCTAAGAAACAGCCCATAAAAGATCGGGCGATCAATAGGTACCTTCATTTCAAACCCAGAAGAGATATAGGCAGCAGAGTCACCGGCTATTATCGGATAACCATTATAAATTGCCAGCAACATCAAAAATGCTGCTGGAAACATATATAGAAAACCCTTGCGTACAGCATCGAAAGACATAGACGAAAATAACACGAATCAATTCAAATAAAGAAATTTTATCGAAACCTAATTTTTCATTACATTTATCTAACTAACTTTAAATTGTATGAAAATTGTTAACGCGGCTATACTATGCCTTTTATCAACAAATTTGCTTGCTCAGCAATGGAATGGATCAACAAACACCACCGGACAAATATCACGAAGTGGTGATGTGTTAGTAGATTGGCCTGGCAATCTAAGCATAAATAAAAATTCAATTCAGTCTGTTCATATTGGGCCGGCTTGGGGAGGTGGCGGATTATGGGGGCAAGGTTATTTAGGCTTTAATTTGTTTAGAAACACAAGCGGAGTTTGGCCCTATAACACAGATGGCTCAAGTAATTCAGGCGGTGTAATGTTTGTAAGGGCTGGAGGAGATTTTGTATTTTCTTGTAAGACAACAGTTGGTACAGGATCAGGAACATTAAGCGATGCTCAAATTACTGACAATACGAAATTCCAAATAACTTCAGATGGTACGGTAAGAGTCGGTGGAGATTACATACAAAGAGTTTCAATTGGCCCTGCGTGGGGTGGCGGCGGAATTTATGGGATGGGATATATTGGCTTCAACCTATTTCGGAATAAAGCTGGAGGGTGGGATTATGTAAACAACGGTGCTACTAACGGTGGTGTTGTCATGTATTCCGGTGTAAATGGCGATCTATTCTTTTCGACAAAAGCAAGTACAGGCGCAACTTCTGGAACCTTGTCTGATGTAGACATTGTCAATAACTCTGTATTTAGAATCAATTCAGACGGCAAATTAATAATTGGCAAACCAGTTAATGGACCTACCCCATCACTATCATGGAACACCGTCAATAGCTACAAACTATATGTAGAAGGGGGCGTACTAACTGAGAGAGTCCGCGTAGCGGTAAAAAACACAAGCTCCTGGGCAGACTATGTTTTTGCGCCAACTTACCAATTACTACCGCTGCCTGCGCTTCAAAAATATATTGCGGAGCATAATCACTTGCCGGAAGTACCATCTGCTACTGAAGTAGTAGCCAACGGGCTTGACATGGCAGAAATGGATGCAAAGCTATTGATGAAAGTTGAAGAGTTAACACTTTATTTACTGCAACAACAAAAAGAAATTGACGAATTAAAAGCACAATTGAAAAACCAAAAAAATTAGGTACAGTGAAAGCACGATTGACACGATTGATATGCCTTCTTGTTGTTAGTATAATCGGTTGCAAAAAGAAATATACCCATACCGTACTGGACCAAAGTCTGAAAGATAAATACAGCTGGAAAAAAGATAGTTATTGGGCGATGGTCAATAGCGCATCAGGAGAACCAGACACCCTATGGTTGACGGAAGATGTAACAGTTCATCTAAACTACCAAAACTCATCCTCGAATTCCTATGAAAGTATGGTGATGCATTTCATAGAATTAGAACATCAGTATGATAAACTGGATACTTTGCTTTGGAACATTACCATTGGTCCAGGCAGGTATGGCAGCTCCCTCGGCTTTTCACCGCAACCAATGCACGGGAAATCGGACAGCAGCCAATACTATCCTTATCCTGAATTTTATTTTTATCCTTTTAACCCGGAGCCCTCATTCACCTACACAGGCAAACGCCTTGATGCAATACCGGTTGAGGAAATAGAAATACAGGGCATAAAATATTCAAATGTGTATACCCTTAAATATTCTACGCCTGGCGATGCAAAAGCTGACACAATTATTTGGAGTAATGAAATTGGCTTTTTGAAAATTGTACAAAACAATTTTTACCGTCACTCCAGTCGCGAACTAACATTCTATAACATTATCAAATAAACAAAAATGAAAAAGCTGATAACTTTCCTCTTCGCATTTGGTAGCGTCTTCGTAATTAAGGGACAGGGATGGTATAAAAACTATGAAAAGTACTGGTGGTATAGATATCGCCTTGTGAATGATTTTATGAAAATTGGTTTGGGCAATGGTGAGAGCATCCCTGCTTATAAACGGATAAGGGGTGACAAGTATTTAGACTGGGGCGATGCTACTCAAGCCTTGGGCCATTATTTAGCAATGACGGCAACCGAGTACAGGATACTTGAAAATAACGGCTGGAATACGAACCGCTCCTTTCAAGAAAACTTTTTTGCTATAAAGGCTTTCGAACGACTTGATCAAAATGCAGAATCTTACTGCAACGATATTCATGGAACCTATCCAAATAATCCATCGCCGTCGTCGTCGGACCTTAATGGCTTCTTTATCCGGGACGATGTTGCGGACAATTTTGTAACTAACAATATTCAACATTTCAACAGACCTGGTATAATCAATACAAACCCAGTTGGAAATAATAGCATTCAAATTAATGTTGAAAATTACGCTTGGATAAACATAGATGGCGCGTCAAGCTCTTACAATAACAGAGCGCTTATTACCCCTTCCGACTGGTCTTCGATGTACTTTACCCAACGTAATTCGCTTTCTCCGTCTCCCGCAGTAACGGGTGATGCCCCTCAGTATCCTCAGGAAGAGTCGCAAGACCAGTTATCTGAAATATTTGTGGGACTTGCGCTCTCATATTATAGTGTATGGCCCAACGCTTATTATTCGATGCAGAACGTCTATAGAAGCATAAATTGGGCAGGTACTGGACCAAACCCCTGGATAATTAAAAACACCTTGACAAATCATTGTGTTTATGGAGTTGATGGTTGGAAAAATTACTTTGCACCTGGATACGGGTGCTCCGCAGGTGGAGCGATAATGGTTACGTCCGCACCGGCAGCTGCAAAAGGGGCTGACATGATTGCCGGAAGTAATTATAGCACCTCTGGGCTTCTCACAACAGCGAGCGGTTTCGAGCCTGCCTTTCAGGCGACTCAAGCGTTTAATAGCCCCGAAATAATGTTCCAGGAATGCTATGTCGCATTTTCCAGAAACTGGGAAGTTGGTATCCCGACACCTTTTGGTACGATAAGTCTGACAAATACTTCATGGAAAACAATTAGGGATCATGCTATGTCACATGATTGGCGTACCCCCCATTTACCTTTAATATACAAACTAAATTATCCGGGGGGCGGCGTTGGTTATTGTCATGAATGCCATGGAGGTTTGTCATATGAGCAGTTATTAGACTTGTCTTACCCCTGTGGGAACTTCAATTATTCGAGTGAAGTCGATCAGCTATGGGGTGACCGAGAATGGTCGTCTATTGACCGTTTGGGATTTGCGTTCCAAAGAGGCGACAAGAATAATTGCGAATTTAATAACGTTGATTACATGGAATTGTTTAATCTATACAGTTTGGTTGACGGTAACTATCTTAAATGGATTATTAACCCCTATTACGAAGACAATTTCAAAGTAAACTACCCGGATTACAATAACAATGGTTCACATTCAAATAAGTTAAAATTGAATTATCTTGAATACCTTGGCGCCTCCAATACCGTTACGAATAATGGAGATGTGACTTACCGGGGAGCAAAAGTTATTGACTTGAAAAAAGGCTTCCAAGTTGAGTACGGTGGATTTTTTGAAGCCTATGTACAGGACTATTCCTGCTCAAGTGAGAATGAATATCACTATGCCGAATTAACAACTGGTGAGGGCGAAAATTTACATTCAGCGATTATAGAATACAACCCGACTAATACTCTTTATCAAAGTGAACAAGAAAGAACGAATATTTCCAACGAATATTATTCAGAAGATACAGCCGCTGACTACATTGTAACAGACGAAATAATGTCTCAATACCTTGATTCACTTCAAATAGAAATGAGAAACTCTGAAAATGCTGATCTACTTTTCGAGACGTATCCCTACCTTTTTAGTTCTAGCAAAGCTGAAAGAAAGACCACGGTAAACGTGGGCAATACATCAAAACCTTTCTTTTCCGTTTATCCGGTTCCCAACAATGGTATTTTCACAATCCAAGTTTATGATATCGATGAGTATGATGTGATTATTTACAATTTAAACGGAACAGAAGTTTTCCATCAGAAAATATTAAACAAAACAGAGTTTGACATAATCTTACCCAACACAGTTACTTCAGGTTTATACCTATTAGCGGTAACAAGCCGAACTTTTAAGGGTGAGAAAACTATTACGGTAATCAGATAAACATTGCATATTTTTTTAATGACCCCTCTATCGCCATTTCACAGAAGTAAGACGTTGTCATAAATGCTTGGCGCTGGTTCGTGTCCGCACGAACCAGCCCTCAATTAAAGCTCAATTCCGCCCTCACTTTCTCCCAACTTCCTTTTCCAGCATATCACTAACTGCCAGCACCAGGCTATAAGGCAATTCATTGGCTTCCTCACCTACTACATCATAACGGCCTAATGCGGACCAGGTCATAAAAAATCGGGGGAAACCGGAGATGTTCACTTCGTAATACAAACCATCTTTGCGCATATGCGGCAGCACCACCGCCAGTACGCGCAGTTTGTCATAGTGTACGGTGACCGAAAAATTTCTTGGCATTACTTCCCTGCTACTACTTCTTTACCTGCGGCTTCCCATGCCATAATACCACCTTTGAGCTCCACCACATTCTTAAAGCCTTTTTCCTTTAGCGTGGTATAGGCAATATGGCTGCGATGACCAGAGCGACAATACACATACACCGGCTTGCTTTTATCAAGCGTGGCTATGTTGGCGTCGAAACCTTCGTCATTTACATTCATCAGCTTCGCATTCTTAAGATGTCCCTCAGCGTACTCATCGGGTGTGCGCACGTCTATGAGCTGCACATCTTTTTTCGACATGCCTTTTTCAAATGCTTCCACGGTAGTGGTCTGCGCCGTAGAACATCCCAATCCAAAGAAAGAAAGGAAACCAAAAACGAATAACAGCTTTTTCATGCCCTAAAAATACAAAACTATGATGGCGGTTCCGTGACTAAAGTCGCGGCGGTTTCTTTAGATTTACAAACCGGCTATCGAATGGCAGGAAAAGAAAATGAAAAAGATCTGGATGATTGCGCTCTTGTGCGTAGGAGCTGCGGAAATATCGCTCGGGCAGGAAAACGATGCCTCGCAGATATGTGCCAAACAAAGGATACGGGACCACCAGATATGGGCCAAAACCACCGTTGCCGATCCGGCAGAAGACAGCTACGATGTGACCTACGTGCGTCTCAACATTAAAGCAAATAACCTTTCGGTAGGCCTTGCCGGAGATGTCATCACACAGGCAAAGGTAGTGGCAGGTTCTATGCCAAGCTATGTATTTGAGCTGAATAATCAATACATCATTGATTCGGTGCTGGTAAACGGACAAAACTGCCCGGTGACCCATAATGGTGACGTGCATACGGCAACCCTGGCAAATCCACTGTTGCAAAATGCTGCTTTTACCGCACAGGTTTTTTACCATGGCGCCATCAATCCCGGCACTGCTTTTTACAGTACGGGCATTCGCAATCAATCTTCACCGACCTGGGGCAATAGCGTTACTTATACCATGAGCGAGCCCTATGAGTCGAAAGACTGGTGGCCGGTAAAACAATCGCTGACGGATAAAATAGATTCTGCAGACATATGGATTGCTGTTCCATCGGGTTTGAAAGCGGGCAGCAATGGGATACTTACCGGCATTAATGTAATGCCCAACTCAGACTGGCGCTACGAATGGAAAAGTAGGTATCCTATTGACTATTACCTCCTCTCTTTCTCCGTGGCTTCTTATGTTGACTACTCGTTTTACACGCAGTTGCCCAATTCCAACGATTCCGTTCTGGTTCAAAACTATGTCTATGACAATCCACAAACCCTGCCCTATTTCAAAAACAGAATTGACTCTATCGGATTGATGATCCAATATCTTTCTCAACTATTTGGTAAATATCCTTTCTGGCAGGAAAAGTACGGGCATTGCATGGCTCCGCTGAGTGGTGGCATGGAACATCAGACCATGACGACCCTTGGGAATTTTGGAACAACACTCTCCGTACACGAATTGGGGCACCAATGGTTCGGCGACAATGTGACCTGTCAGACCTGGAAAGACATCTGGCTCAACGAGGGCTTTGCATCGTACACGGAGTATCTGTATGTAGAACATTTTTGGTCGCCGGCAGCGGCCTACCTGTACATGTTCGACAAACATAATAAGGTATTGATGGACACGGCAGGCAGTGTATATGTTGACGATACAACAGACGAAAACAGAATTTTCGACGATCGGCTTACCTACGACAAAGGCGCCTCCATCGTACACACCTTACGCTTTGTGTTCAACAACGATAGTCTGTTCTTTGCGGCCCTGCAAAATTATCAGCAGCAATATGCACACCATACGGCTACTACCGAAGATTTCAAAAATTCAGTTGCGCAAACGCTGGGGCAAAACCTCGATACATTTTTCAATCAATGGATATATGGCGAAGGGCATCCTATTTACAGCGTACATTGGAATCAAGTCGGTAACTGGGTCTTTGTACAGTTAGATCAGACTACTTCGCATCCATCGGTGACAGCCTATAACACACCGCTGGAATTTCAATTCTTTTCTCCGCAAGGTGACACTATTGTCCGGGTTCAGAGCAGCCAGCTTTCGCAAAACTTTTCTTTTTACTGGAGCAGGTCCATGTCGGGTATGACTATAGATCCTAATGACTGGATATTGAATGCCTTTGGATCCATCACTCAGGATCCGACACTGGGCGTGGATCAGATCAAGAACGTACACCGTGCCACCGTGACTCCTAACCCTACAAAGGGCAACTGGCTGATAAAAAATACGGGCGAAGACTGTGTATGGCAACTGACGGATGTAAACGGAAAGATGCTAGGGACTGGCACGGCAAGCGGTGAAGCTACCATTCCGGCAGATCAATTACCCTCAGGCATTTATCTGCTACGGATCCGGCAGGGGAAAGCTGTTGAAAACATTAAGCTCATCAAACAATAGAAAAACATGAAGGCCAAATTTATTACTGCCCTTGGCATGTTTGCCCTGATGCAAAGCGCCTACGGACAGCCGCATCCGCCACGTGGCTATGCAAAAACCACCGTGGCCATGGCACAGGAAGATGACTATGATGTGCAGTACATCAATCTGGACCTCGATGCAACAAATCTTTCTACAGCCATCAGCGGACATGTGCGTACTGTAGCAAAAGTGGTTGCGCCTTCGATGACGGACTATTACTTTGAACTCAGCGATCAACTGACCATTGACTCGGCCAGGGTAAACGGACAGACCTATAGCGTGACAACAAGCAATACTTATGTGAGAAAGATCAGCCTCTCTACGCCCCTGCTCCAAAATGCCGTCTTTCAGGCCGATATTTATTACCATGGCGCACCAACGGGTGGAACCGGATTTTTTACCAATGGCATCTTACATCAAACCGACCCTATCTACGGCAAGCAGGTTACCCACACCGTTAGCGCAGCCATCCATTCGCGCGACTGGTTTCCATGCAAGCAATCTCTGACAGATAAAATTGACTCTGTTGACAGCAGAATCACCGTACCGCTCGGCCTTGAAGTGGCGGGCAACGGAATATTGACAAACGTGACACTTAACGGTGCTACAAGCAGCTTTAGCTGGGCTATGCGTTACCCGGTTGACTATTACCTCATTTCGTTTGCCGTTGCGCCCTATCGCCAGTATAGATACTACATGCATTTTGCCAACAGCACAGACTCCATGCTCATTCAAAACTTCGTTTATGATGATGTGACGATCATGCCGCAACATCAGGATGAGCTGGACAGTATTGCTACAGTGATCAATTATTTCTCTTCACTTTTTGGCCGTTATCCGTTCGACAAAGAAAAGTTTGGCATCTGCATGACCCCGCTCGGAGGGGGTATGGAAAATCAAACGATGGTATCTCTTGGCTCACTCGATATGGAGTTGATAGCCCATGAGCTCTCCCATCAGTGGTGGGGCGACTATGTAACCTGCCAGTCTTTGCAGGACATGTGGCTCAATGAAGGTTTTGCAACGTATTGCGAGCAACTGTTTGTAGAGCACTTCCGGAGCGCCGCCGCCATGCGCAGCAAACGTATGGCCGTACACAACTCTGTGATCGGAGCGCCCGGCGGATCGGTGTATGTGGACGATACCACACACGAGTCGCGAATATACAGCGGCAGGCTTACCTACAACAAAGGCGCCGCGGTAGCCCATATGCTGAGATATCAGATCAATAACGACTCGTTGTACTTTGCAGGGCTACAGAGCTACCAGCAACAGTACGCCAACAAAACTGCCACTACCGAAGACTTTAAACAGGTGATTGCACAGACGTCGGCCACCAATCTCGACAGCTTTTTCAACCAATGGGTCTATAAGGAAGGTCTTCCGCTTTACTATGCCCAATGGGCGCAAAATGGAAATACCGCCGTGGTGAAACTTACCCAGAACACCAGTATGCCCTCCTCTGTCAGTCTTTTTACAACTCCGGTAGATATTTTACTGCAGGGGAAACACGGAGATACGCTCATCCGGGTGCTCAACGATCACAATCTGCAGTGGTACAGTTTTCCATGGTCCGACACTATGGTGGGAATGGTTATTGACCCGGAAGATCATATCCTCAATAAAACAATGAGCATTACGCAAAACACGGCTATTCTTTCTGTAAACGAACTTGGGCAGGCAGCCGTGGAAATATTTCCCAATCCCGCGCAAAATGCCTGGCAGATTCGTAAGCTGGTGCCCGGCACGGAACTTACGCTTTACGACATGAACGGCAGCAGGATATGGCATGGCATGAGCGATAGCACCTCTGTTTCTATACCCGCATCTTTACTTCCCCCTGCAGGCTATATGCTCACGATATCTATTGGCGGCAACAATCACAGCTACAAGCTTGTGAAACAATAGCATAAACTAAAAACACAGCAATGGTACTGGAGCATTTTGGTGATCTTTTGATACAAATAGAAAAGCAGCCTCTGGCTTCCCTGAGTATCGTCATCAATCTGATTCTGATCGAAAGTTTACTATCTGTAGATAATGCTGCTGTACTGGCCACCATGGTGCTCGATCTGCCAAAAGACCAGCGGAAAAAAGCCCTTAAATACGGCATCTTCGGCGCATATATTTTCCGGGGTATCTGTCTCGTTTTCGCAGCCATCCTTATCCGTATCTGGTGGTTCAAGCCCGTAGGCGGCGTCTATCTGCTGATACTGGCCATTCGTCACTTCTTTTTTAGCAAGAAGAAAGAAGAGCATCACACTATTGACGAGGAACTGAGCCAGAAACATAAAAGCTGGCTCTATCGCAAAACGCTCGGTGCCTTCGGCCCGTTTTGGGCTACCGTGATACTGGTGGAACTCATGGACCTTGCCTTTTCCATAGACAATGTAATCGCAGCAAATGCCTATACCAAAAATATCATCCTCATCTGGGCGGGTGTGTTTATAGGCATCCTGGCTATGCGCTTTGTAGCCAGCGGATTTGTAAAATTGATGGAACGTTATCCCTTCCTCGATACCTGTGCGTACCTGATCATCGGCATCCTGGGTCTCAAACTATCGCTCTCATTGATTGCACATTTTCACCCTTGTTCCGCTTTCGCTATTTTTCTGGAAGGCCCACAGGGATGTCTTTTGGCGCAGGGCAAAGACCTGCCCGAGGGCGAACATCCGAAGGTCTGGGGCGACTTCATTACTTCCTTTCTGAGTATTGCTATTTTCTTTGTGCCTGTGCTCACTTCGCTGCTGTTTAACTTTCCTAAGAAGCATACGAAAGAAAAAAAATAAAGCCGCAGATAGCTGCGACTTCAAAAGTTTTGCCGGTATATTTTTCGGACTATTGATTTCCGGAAGATGGCTTCTTCATGATAGCGTACACTTCCATCGCAAATCCAATCATCATAAGGATGGGCGCCAGCGTGATGCGGCGAAAACTGTAAATCTCATCATAGTTGAACTGATGTGGGTCGGGGCTCTTTCCTCCGGACATCAGTGCAAGCCCGATCAGGATCAGCGCCACACCTCCTATCATCCAGGTGTAATTGCCTTTGTCGAATAAAAATACCTGATTGCCCTTCGGCTCAGTAGATGCAGGCGTTGATTTGGAATTTGCGGTTGCCATTGTATGCAAAATTTAAGGTGTACAAATTAATAAAGATCATCCACATGCATTTTCAGGTATTTTACTACCGAACGATGGGTGCTGATCACCGATATGAGAATACCGAGCACCACAATACCGATCATTAGCAAGGCTAGAAGCATGGGTTCGTGTAAGGCCTTGAGCGGATAGAAAAAGCTTTCGGCAAAAGATATGACCACCCAGAGACCCACTACTGCAATAACACCACTGATCAGTCCGTTCACTACCGCCCGGCTGTCGAACGGCCTGGTGATGAACCAACGCGTAGCGCCTACCATCTGCATGGTTTTGATCAAAAAGCGATTGCTAAACATCGCAAGGCGAACGGTATTATCAATAAGTATGACCACGGCGATAAACAGCACCAGCGATATTGCGCCCAGTATGATGCCGATCTTCCGGAAGGTGGCATTCATCTTTCCCAGCACTACCGTCGGGTAGCTGACCTCGCGCACTATATTGCTCTGCTTGATAAACTGCTCAATTTTCGAAAGGCTGTCCTCATTGACATAAGGCTCATACAACCTCAGGCTGATAGAAGAATACAAGGGATTGAAATCGAGCAACTCGGTAAAATCCTCTCCCCATTCTTTTTCAAACTCTTTGGCAGCTTCCTCACGTGTAGTGATGGCCACCTGTCGGCTAAAAGGCTGTTGCTCCAGAATATTTTTAAGTTGAGCGGCGAGCTCGGGTCGGGTGTTATCATGCAGCACCACCTGCACTTCTATATCTTCTTTAAATGACCTTGTGATGCCCCGGCCATTAATCACCAGCCAACCCAGCGTACCAATAAGGAATAACACCAGCGAAACGCCGATGATTGCGTAAACGTATGAAGGTTTTGATTTTGATCCTGCTGACATGCACCTCGGTTATCGGTCAAAAGTAAAAAAATAAACAACCTGTGAACGAGCAGTGTTGTTAAAAAAAATGATGACCGTCGCGCTGCGCCTACCACCGCTTTTACTACCACATTTTTTACTTTTACCGGATGCAGGATTTACGACCGTTTTTTGAAGATCGCCACTTTCTGGAAGAGCAGCCGGAAGGCAGCTATCAGCCGTTGCAATGGGGCGCCAATATACCCTATGCCACGGCCTCCCGTTTCGACTGGGAAGAGGCCGACATCGTGCTGGTGGGCTGCGGCGAAGTGAGAGGTGAAAACCACGAAGCGGTGTACTCGCAGGCGCCGGATGCCATACGCGAACAATTGTACCAACTCTATAACTGGCACCAGACGGTAAAGATCGCAGACGCCGGCAACATACGTCAGGGTGCAAGCCTCGAGGACACACGGGCCGCGCTTTCGGCAGTGCTGGAAGAGCTGCAGGCGGCGGGTAAGGTAGTGATTGTACTTGGCGGCTCGCACGACCTTACCATGCAGCAATACGATGCTTTTAAGAAAACGGGCAAAATGATCAATGCCGCCGTGGCCGACATGCTGGTGGACCTCGATGAAACGGAGGAGATGACCTCGAGAAGCTTTCTCATGGACATGCTTACCTCGCAGCCCAATTATGTGCGGCATTATAGCCATATCGGCTTTCAGAGTTATTATGTACATCCGCGTATGCTGGAAACCCTGGACAAACTACGTTTCGACTTCTTTCGCCTGGGCCGGGTACGCGAACATTTTGAAGACATGGAACCTGTGCTGCGCACCAGCGACCTGTTTAGCTTCGATATTTCTGCCATCCGCTACAGCGATGCGCCTGTCAACACTGAAGGCTCGCCCAACGGGTTTACCGGCGATGAGGCCTGCGTACTGACGCGCTTTGCGGGTATGAGCAACAAACTCACCTCACTTGGTCTCTATGGCTATGAACCCCGCAAAGACCGGTATCGGATGACGGCAAAACTGCTCTCCCAGATGATCTGGTACTTTATTGACGGCTACCTGATCCGGAAGAGTGAAGCGCGCCTTACAGACCACGAAGAGTTTGTTGAATTTTACGTGACCTTTACCAGCAACGACACCATATTTCTAAAAAGCAAACGCACCAATCGCTGGTGGATGAAGTTGCCCAACAATATGTTTGTACCCTGTTCGTACAACGACTATCTGCTGGCGAGCAATAATGAAATACCCGAGCGCTGGCTACGCGAACAGGAGCGGCTTTTGTAATTCGTTTCAGTTATTTTTGCATACAACCACTCACACAGCGGAGTGGTTTTTTTATCCAGATTCGTATCGAAGATGATTGAAAACAAAAACATCATAGAACAGGAGGAGCGCGCGGTGCTCATAGGGCTTGTTTACAAAGAGCAGACAGAGACGATGGTAAAGGAATACCTGTCTGAACTGGCCTTTCTGGCAGAAACAGCCGGCGCCACCACCGAAAAGATTTTTATCCAGAAGCTTCCTAAACCCGACAGCCGCACCTTCATTGGCAAGGGCAAGCTGGAAGAAATACGAATCTATGTTCAGAGTAAAGGCATCAACCTCGCCATATTTGATGACGAACTGACCGGAGCACAGATCGGCAATATCAGTGAGGCATTGGGAATCAAAACCATTGACCGAAGCGATCTGATCCTCGACATTTTTGCGCGACGGGCAAAAACGGCACAGGCCAAAGCACAGGTGGAGCTGGCGCAATATCAATACATCCTTCCGCGGTTGAAAGGTATGTGGAAACACCTGGAGCGCCTGGGTGGCGGCATCGGTACGCGCGGACCGGGTGAAAGTGAAATTGAGACGGACCGCCGGATTGTGAAAGACAAAATAAACCTGCTGCGCAGACGCCTGGCCGAGATTGATAAGCAGTCGGTAACCCAACGAAAGGAAAGGGGTACCTATGTGCGGGTGGCACTGGTGGGCTATACGAACGTGGGCAAAAGCACATTGATGAACCTGCTGAGCAAGTCGGACGTTTTTGCAGAAAACAAACTCTTTGCAACCCTCGATACTACTACCCGAAAAGTAGTGTTTGAACAGACACCATTTTTGCTCAGCGACACCGTAGGCTTTATTCGCAAGCTACCGCATCACCTCGTAGAGAGTTTCAAGAGCACGCTCGACGAAGTGCGCGAAGCGGACTGTCTGCTGCATGTAGTGGATATTTCGCACCCGGCTTATGAAGACCAGATGGGCACCGTCAATAAAACGCTGCAGGACATTGGCGCATTCGACAAACCTATGCTTACCATCTTCAACAAAATGGACCTGTACGAAGAAAAAGTGTTCGACCCCTGGCTGCAAGATGAAGTGAAGGCCGACCTGCTGAAGCAATTAAAAAGACGATGGGACAACCTGCTGCATGGACAATGTGTTTTCGTTTCGGCTATTGAGCGCACCAATCTTGAGGATCTACGCTATACCATTCTCAACAAAGTGAAGGAACTCTATCAGGAGCGATACCCCTATCTTACGCAGTTTTACTAAGCTTTTTCTGCCCAATAATTGATTACGTAAAAATTTCTATATCCTCGCTGTTTTAAAATCGGCTTTTTTTGGTTTAATTTTCTAAGAGAAATGATCAAAACGATAGTGCCCTATGAAGCAGCAAAAAACGCGGGAACTTCTGGTGACCACAAAGGTGGCCGAGACCTGGAGCGACGATTTTGAACAGCGCGTGGACGAACTTATATGCCTTGTCAACAAGGTAGATACCGACCGCAATCTTCAGAATGTTACCGAAACTATGGATGTTTATCACAACAGCACGCACAAGCCTAAAGTCCGCAGAAAAAAGTCGTTGCAGTCCGACAGGCCTTTCGAATTTCTCGCCTACCGCAATTAGTCCAGGGCCCGGTTTAAAAAATCCACCAGCGGCTGCATGGCGGTAAATATACTCAGCAGGTTCTTTTCCAGACTCTTTGCCGTTAGCATGTCATCCGCGAGAGGCGTAATTACAGTAAAACTCTTCATCTTCAAAAATTCTATGGCGGGGTTGCCGGCATCATAGCCCTGAGGTGGTGTTTTTAAGCGGTCGCCATCAAGCTTTGAAAAATACTTCCTGAACGATTTTTCCTGAAGCATACGCTGAAAGGCTTCGAAGTTGTAATCTATTTCCTGTCGTACCTTTTTTAAAATCGGTGCCTCCGGCATCCACATGCCCCCTCCTGCAAAGCTTTTGCCTCCCGGCTCTATATGCAGGTAATAACCGGCTCCTTCAAACTTGCGTCCACCACGACTCATGAAGGCGCCGAAATTGGGCTTGTAGGGAGTTTTATCTTTCGAAAAACGTACATCCCGAAAAATCCTGAAGATGCTATCCTTCGCCTTTTGCCCGGCGAATGCAGCGTCGAGTGCGGTCATCTGCGCCAGCAAAGCATCTACCTGTTGCTCAAAATCGGCCCTCGCTTCCGCATATTCATCGCGGTGCCCGTCAAACCAATTTTTATCATTGTGTTTTTTCAAACCTGAAAGGAAGGATATGGTTTTGGATTGAAGCATCGGAAACAAGTTTTGAAATCAAATGTAAAGATTCAATACGCAGCAAAATAATCTGAACAACAGCGCCCAATAAACTGGTAAAATTAGCCTGCAGGCAGGATAGCTACGTGTAATTAAATACCTTTGACCCTCTTTAACAGGAAAGAACGTTGAATAAGAAGAAAAGACTGGCTATACTGGGATCTACCGGGTCTATCGGCACGCAGGCGCTGGAAGTAGTGGCTGCGCATCCGGGTCTCTTTGAGGTGGAAATACTAAGTGCCCATAGCAATGCGGCACTGCTGATAGAACAGGCCAGAAAATTTAAGCCTAATGCAGTGGTGGTAACCGACGAGAGCCAATACCAGAAGGTGAAGGAAGCCCTCGCACCTACGCAGGCGAAAGTGTTTGCCGGCATGGCAGCGCTGACCGATGTAGTACAATGGGAAACGGTGGATACTGTCTTAGGCGCCATAGTGGGCTTTGCCGGTCTGCACTCCATACTGGCGGCTATAGAAGCCGGAAAGACCATAGCTCTTGCCAACAAAGAAACACTGGTGGTAGCCGGCGAGCTCGTGATGCGGCGCGCCGCCGAAAAAGGCGTCCGGATCATTCCGGTGGATAGTGAACACTCTGCCATTTTCCAATGCCTTACCGGCGAAGATGCGGCCAAAGTGGAAAAGATCATGCTCACCGCTTCGGGTGGACCCTTTCTGGGAAGAAAGACAAACTATCTGGTCAATGTAAAAGCTTCCCATGCCTTGCAACATCCTAACTGGACCATGGGTGCAAAAATCACCATCGACAGCGCCACACTGATGAACAAGGGGCTGGAAATGATAGAAGCCAAATGGCTGTTTGGCCTGCGCAACGAACAGATTGAAGTGGTGATCCATCCACAATCCATTCTGCACTCTTTTGTGCAGTTTGTAGATGGCTCCATAAAAGCGCAGATGGGCCTGCCCGACATGAAACTACCCATACAGTATGCCCTTGCCTATCCCGTACGTCTTCCCAACGATTTTAAGCGTTTTTCGTTCCGCGATTTTACGAAACTTAGTTTTGACCAACCCGATTACAAAACCTTTCGCAACCTGGCGCTGGCGCAGGAAGCCATGGAAAAAGGCGGCAATCTGCCCTGTGTAATGAACGCAGCCAACGAGGTGGTGGTGCATGCCTTCCTCGGCAATAAGGTCGGCTTTCTGGAAATGAGCGAAATGATTGAAAAGACGATGGAAAAAGTACCCTTCGTTGCCGCTCCCACACTCGCAGACTGCGAACATTCGGATCATGAAGCGCGCGCCTATGCCGCCGAACTTGTGAAAAATGGGCAGCTTTCCGTTTACTAAATTCTATATTTAACCTCATGTTACTGAATACAGTCCTTCTTATATCCGGTGGTTGGGTGCAGGCTTTGCAACTTCTGGCCGCCTTGTCTTTACTGATCCTGCTCCATGAGTTTGGCCACTTTTTCTTTGCACGGTTATTTAAGACCCGGGTCGAAAAATTTTACCTCTTCTTCGATTTTCTCTTTCCTTTTCCTGGCTTGCTCAACTTCGCTTTGTTTAAAAAGAAGAAAGGCGATACAGAATATGGTCTGGGCTGGTTTCCCCTGGGCGGATATGTAAAAATATCGGGCATGGTGGATGAGAGCATGGACAAAGAGCAAATGAAATTACCGCCAGAGCCCTGGGAATATCGCTCAAAGAAAGCCTGGCAACGTCTCTTCATCATGTTGGGGGGCATCATCATGAACATTCTGGTAGCTATTGTCCTCTATATCGCCATCTTCGGTATCTGGGGCGAGCAATATCTGCCGCTTGAAAACATGCGCTACGGTATTTCGGCCGATAGTATTGCTGAAAAGGTGGGACTACGCGATGGGGACAAAATTGTAAGCGTGGGCGGAAAAAAAGTAGATCGCTTCGGAGATGTAATGAAGGAATTCATTTTTCAGGAGGCCGGAGCTATGGTGGTGGAGCGCAACGGTGAGCAGGTAAGCATCAGCATTCCCGAGGGCACCACACGCGAAATTCTGAAAGCTAGAAAAAAAGGAACCTTTATAGACGTGCGCACCCCTTTTCTGGTAGGGAAGGTGGACAAGGGAACAGAAGCAGACAAGATGGGATTGAAGAAAGGCGATAGTATCATTGCACTCAATGGCATGCCAACGCCATTTTTCGATGCCTTTGAGGACGCAAAGCGCATGAACAAAGGGAAAGCTGTGACCCTTATGGTCGTAAGAAACGGACGAACCCAACAACTTCAGGGAAAGCTACCTGCCGATGGAATTTTTGGTTTTAAACCCGATGCCGACGCAGAAAAATATTTTGATCTCAAAACCATACGATATGGGTTTTTCGGCGCTATCGCCAAAGGCTTTTCCACTACCTTCGAAACCTTCGGATCTTATTGGGAGCAGTTTCGCTTTCTGTTTACTTCCAAAGAAGTAAAGGCTTCTGAGAGCCTGGGCGGCATTGTGAGTTTTGGGCAAATGTTTCCACCGGTATTTACCTGGGAGACTTTCCTACACCTTACTGCCTTTGTTTCCATCATTCTCGCCTTTATGAATTTACTGCCCATACCAGGGTTAGACGGAGGCTATGTGCTGTTTCTTATGTTCGAGCTGGTGTCGGGAAGAAAGGTGAGCGACAAAGTGATGGAACGTGCTACCACCGTGGGCCTGGTGCTGTTGCTGGGCCTTATGCTGTATGCCAACGGACTGGATATCTTTCGGCTCTTCCGTAAGTAAGTGTTGGAGGGGGAAAGACCTGCCGCAAACACTTCTTACCCAAGGACGGGGATAAAATTGAAGGCTGCCCAAACGGACAGCCTTTTTATTGTTGAAGCGGGCTTGATTACTCCGGGTATTTCAAGCCGTGTTGCGAAAGGTGTGTGCAAACACGGCTTGAATTGGCAGAAGGAGTTAGGAGGGTAAGGGGCTAGCCATCGACGAATTTGCAAGTCATTTTTTACTAATGAATTACGAGTCAAAGTAAACCAAACCCGTCCTTTGGGAAGTATAATTTCTTACGAACGGTCGAAAATCGTGAACGAACGGTCGAAAATCGCACATTTCCGGTCAATCCTCCAAACCTTTATGAAGCATTTTAAAATGGTTGAGGAAGGTATGTTTGCTTCTTCGGGATACGGGTATTACCGTTCCGTCCGATAGTTCTACGGTATTTTCCCGTCCGTTGTAGCTCCTCACAAAGTTGAAGGAAATGATGTGTGACTTGTGAATCTGGCAAAAGGTATGATCGGGCAACAGCTTCCGCACTTCCCCGATTGCATAGGAGCAAAGTATTTTTTTCTGGCTGTTCAGGAAAACCCAGGTGTAGATTCTGTCGCTCTCGCAACGGATGATCTCCGAGGCTTTGACAAACAAAAAGCCATCACTGCTCTGTAATGCGATCTTGTCCTGCCCGTTTTGTCCTGCACGGATCTCTTTGAGCAAAGCGCTGAAGTCTGTGCCGGAGTGTTGCTGATTTCTGATACGCCGTTTGGCATGGTCGAGGGCAATGCGCAGCTCCTCATGATCTACGGGCTTTAGCAGGTAGCCTGCTGCCGCGTGTTTAAAAGCTTCAATAGCATATCCTTCATGAGCGGTGGTAAATATGATCTCGCAGTTGTTGCCCGCTATCTGTTCTGCTATGTCGAAGCCGGTGCCATAAGGCAAAATGACGTCGAGAAAAACAAGATCGGGCTTTAAGGCATGTATTTTCTCCAAGGCCAAATCGACATTGTTGCAGCTCGCTACCACCACCACTTCCTCATCTACTTCCCTGATCAACAACTCAAGAAGTTCGGCAACGGGTGCTTCGTCTTCCACGATTATTGCTCTTATCTTAAGTCCTGTTCTTTGGGATTGTGCATCAAAACGCCTGGCCGGACTACAATATTATCTTTTTAGCATACATCCTGCCACCGTCAGAAAATAATTTTTTTAAATTAATTTTTAGTTTTTCGACCTGTAACCCCAGCCAGCAGTGCATAAAAACGCCCCGGCGGTAAGGGCCGGGGCGATGTTGTTCCGCACGATTTCTTATTTCTTCATCAGTGCAAAATCCAGCACTTCGTCCATCTCTGAAACATAGTGAAATTTCACACCCTTGATATAGTCTTTGTTGATTTCTTCTACGTCCTTTTCATTTTGCCGGCATAGGATGATGTCTTTGATGCCCGCCCTTTTCGCGGCCAATACTTTTTCCTTGATGCCACCCACGGGCAGCACTTGTCCGCGCAGCGTTATCTCACCGGTCATAGCGAGGTAAGGACGCACACGCCGCCCGGTGAACACGGAAGCCAGAGCGGTTAGCATGGTTACGCCGGCACTTGGCCCGTCCTTGGGCACCGCACCTTCAGGTACGTGAATATGCACGTTGTTTTCTTCAAATTTTTCGGAGGGAATATTAAGCCGGTCGGCATGGGCCCGCAGATAAGAATGTGCTGTGCTCGCGCTTTCCTTCATTACGTTGCCGAGATTGCCTGTGAGGGTAAATCCGCCTTTGCCTTTAGAAAGACTGCTTTCAATAAACAAAATATCGCCACCCACATAGGTCCAGGCAAGCCCAACGGCCACACCGGCAGGATGGCCCTTGGTGTAGATCTCATTATTGAACTTTGGTTTTCCCAGCACCTTCTCGATCTGGTCTGCAGATACCTGCGGCGCTACCTTTTCTTCCATAGCCACCTGCCTTGCCGTAGAGCGCATAAAGGCAGCCATGAGCCGGTCGAGCTCCCGTACGCCGGACTCGCGGGTATATTCCTGCACAATTTTAGTAAGCACCTTGTCGGGAAAACGCAGGGGTAGCCTGGGAAGTCCGTGCAATTCTTTTTGTTTGGGAATAAGGTGCCTTTTGGCGATCTCTATTTTTTCTTCTGTTGAATAGCCCGTTAGCTGAATGATTTCGAGACGGTCTCTCAAAGCAGGCTGAATATCGCTCAGGTTGTTTGCGGTGGCTATAAACAACACGCGGGAAAGATCGAATTCGAGCTCCAGATAATTATCGTAGAAAGTATTGTTTTGCTCGGGATCTAATATTTCGAGTAAGGCCGAACTTGGGTCTCCGCGGAAATCTTTTCCGATCTTGTCAATCTCATCGAGTATAAACACCGGGTTGGCCGACTTTACTTTGCGCAAAGACTGAATGACCCGTCCTGGCATGGCCCCGATGTAAGTTTTCCGATGTCCGCGCAGTTCACTTTCGTCATGCAATCCGCCCAGGCTCAGCCGCACATATTTCCGGTTGATGGCATTAGCGATACTTTTACCCAGTGAGGTTTTACCAATACCCGGAGGACCCACAAAACAAAGGATGGGAGACTTCAGATCTCCCTTCAGCTTTAGCACCGCAAGGTATTCAAGAATACGATCCTTGATCTTATCCATGCCATAATGATCGTCGTCGAGCACCTTCTGCGCACGTTTCAGATCGTACTTATCTTCGGTGTACGTTCCCCAGGGAAGATCGAGGATGAGATCGAGGTGGTTGTAGATCACAGAATAGTCGGGCGTGCTTGGGTGCATACGCTCCAGCTTCTGGATATTTTTATTAAAAAGCTCGCGGGCGGCTTCGGTAAGTTTCACTTCTTCGGCCCGCTTCTGCAGATCGCGAAGTTCCCGTTCATTAGGGTCTCCTCCCAGTTCTTCTTTAATGCTCTTGAGCTGTTGCTGCAAAAAATATTCGCGCTGCTGTTTGTCTATCTCTCCGCGGGTCTTATTGGTAATCTCGTTTTTCAACTCCGCCATTTGCAGCTCTCCCTGCAATAGGGTAAAGAGCTTTTCAGCCCGCCGCCGGATATCATTTTCCTCCAGCATTTCCTGTTTGTCTGCAAGCTTGGCGTTAATATTGGATGCCACAAAATGCATCAGGAAGGAGCGATGCTCAATGTTTTTGAGGATCATGCTCGTTTCGTTGGGAATATTGGTGCCCAACTGTGCGATGCGTTCTGAATGATCTTTGATCGAGGACATCAAAGCCTCGAACGTGGGATCGTTTGCCGGAAAATGATCTTCGAGATAGCGGATACGCGCTGTGAAATAAGGATCGGACTGAACGAAAGATTCAATCTCAAAACGCATGCGGCCCATGATAAACACCGTGATGTTGCCATCGGGCATTTTGATGTGTTTGATCACCTTAGCAAGCGTACCTACGCGGAAGACATCTTCTGTATCCGGGTCATCATTATTGCCATCCTTTTGCGCCACTACGCCGATCCATTTTCCCGATTTTTGAGCATCGGCTATGGCCTGCACCGATTTCTCGCGGGCTACAGTAATGGGCAGCACTACATTGGGAAATAAAACTGTATTGCGTAAAGCTATTACCGGAATCTCATCAGGAAGACTTCCTTTTTCATCTTCATTCAACTCATCTTCGCCCAAAGGAACGATGGGCATAAACTCCATTTCCTGCTCGGGCTGACCAAATAACATATCTATCATTGACTTCATTGCGGACATTATGACAATTATACCTCAGTTTTGGTTTAATATTGGGGACTTGTCAGGGTCAATATTAGTGCCACGGCTGCTACACCTGTAAATATTGCAGACCTGACTTGACTTATTTTTGCACTAAACGACGCTTCATTCATGAGACCACTACTACTCACTACGCTGCTTTGCACCACCCTTTGCGCTACACGGACCGCAGCTCAAAAAGTAGATACCGTCAGTAACTTCAAGGTGGAGGTAAATGTACCAAAACGATTTTATGTGGGTAGCGGCCTTGACTTTGCCCTGTTGTCCACGTCCATTACCTCAAGACCGGGCGAATCCACCTATCTGACGATACCGCGCTTTACCGCTATTGTCAACCTGGGTTTCAGCTTTAATTACGACCTGACCGAGCACTTCGGCATTATGACTGGCGTGGGATTGCGCAACATAGGTTTTATTGAAAAGTACGATGATCTGAAGGTGAAAAGAAGGGTGTATGCTTTAGGCATACCGCTGGGAATTAAAATCGGAGATTTGCGCAATCGCAATTTTATTTTCGCCGGTGGCGGTATCGATCTTCCTTTCCATTACAAAGTGAAATCTTTTACCAGCCGAAGCAAGAAAGAAAAAGAAGGAGAATGGTTTGGCGATCAGACTCCGCGCATCATGCCCTTTGTTTTCATCGGGCATTCGTGGGACCCCGGGGTAACGCTTAAACTGCAGTACTACCCGGGCAATTTCTTAAATCCTAATTACGAAACCACAGATGCATCGGGCTATACCAGCAAGCCTTTTACCGATTATAAAGTAAACCTGCTGCTCCTCAGCCTCGGTTTCGATATTCACTACGGACAGTACAAAATTCAACAGCGCGAATATCTGGATCTGAAAAAGAAACGCGAACAACGCAAGCTGGAGATGTAAAAGCCCCCGCAAAAAAGCGAAGGCTTTTGAACTAATATTTTCCGGGAAAGCTACCGGCCAAACAGCATTCCGACGGTAAGGCTCATCGAGAGATTTTTCCAGGTATAATCGTCGCCACCACCCGGCACTATGTTGGTTAAACCAATGCCGGAATTGCCCCGGATAAAAAATCCACGCGGCGCCTGAAAACCGAGATTGAGGTTGAGCCCCGCATCCGTTCCTTTGATGTCGTCGCGCTGCGCATTATCTCCGATCTCAAGATCATATTGATCTGAAGTGGTCACAATGGGCGTTCCGTTGTTTTCTCGTAAGGTGCGTCGCTCCTTCACTTCGCCGCCAATGGCAAAGGCTACGTAAGGTCCCGCGCCAATGAAAAATTGCCCTCTGCGCGGACGACCAAATTTTAGCTGAAAATTGAGTGGAAGCTCGAGGTAGTTTACACGCACTTTGTTGTTGTACGTAGCATAGGTACCACCCAGATGCTCAGAATATTTATCAGTCGATCCTTTTTGATTGAAGAAAACGCCCGGCTGTATGGAAAACATCCGGTCGAACCCTATGTCCACAATACCACCCACCTTCCAGCCGATGCGCGCCCCAAAGTCTGCATTGTCGGCGTAAGGATCGTCCACATTGAACCGCGACCAGTTAGCGCCCACTTCCGGGCCCACCCGTATCCACTGCGCAGAAGCTCCGGCACTGGCCAAAGCAAGCACAACAAACAGTAATAGCTTTTTCATACCGCATTTTTCAGGGAAGAAAATAAAACCTGTACCATGCGGGCGAAGACAGTGTTAAAAAAAACGAAAAGGACGAGGTATTAGCCAAACAGGAATTTATAAAGGGCTTTTACCATCGACTGCTTATAAAGGCAATCTTCTATCTGTTGCACCCATTTTAGCCGACGTACTGCATTGGTCAGAAATATTTCATCTGCCGCTTGCAGTTCCTGTAGGGTTAAGGTGCGTTCGGAAAGGCTAAACACAGGAGGAAGTTTGGAAAACAAATACCGGCGCATGGTTCCTTCGATGCATCCTTCGGAAAGCGGTGGGGTAAAAATTTCGCTGTTTCTGATCCAGAAAATATTGGAGGTACCACTTTCTATGATGTGCTGGTCCTGTGCAAGCAAGATATCGTCCCAGCCCTTTTTCCGCGCCATCTCCATGCCTGCGGTATAGAGCGGAAGATTGATGCTTTTCAGATTTCCGTTGATGGTAAAATCTTTAAATGGCAAATCAATCAGTCCCAGCTTCCATCCTTTTTCGTTGAGCTCAAAAACGGAAGCATCCAGGACACTTGTTTCTATCAGAAAATGAAACTGCCCTTGCAACTGCTCCACCTGAAAACGTACCCGGCAATGCGGAGTGTACGACTGGGCAGACAGGGTGCGCTTGATCTGTTCATCAAAAAAATGCTGTGTGAAATATTCAGGTACGCTCATCTGCACCTGAGGCATTCCCCTCACCAATCGCTCGAAATGAAACGCACTAAGCTGTGGAGCGCCATCTTTGACCAGCAAACTCTCAAAGAGTCCGCTCGAAAAGCGGAAGACGCTTCCCCCGACCTGTGGTGGCGCTTCCTGCTCGGTGAGCAATACTCCGTTGTAATTGATGATCTGCATACAGCTTGGGCTCAATAAAAATAGTTTAAGCGATCAATGATCGTATTTTTGCGCAAACTTTTTTGATTATGAATCTGGAACCTGCTGTTCCTGTGCGATGGCTGGCAAATTTTATTGAGGCAAAGCTGGTAGGAAACGAAGAGCAGTCTGCCACCGGTCTCAACGAGATCCACAAAGTGCGGGCGGGTGATATTTCATTCGTTGACTTTGAGAAGTATTACAACAAATGCCTCCACTCTGCTGCCACCATCATCATCATCAACAAAGAAGTGGAATGCCCTGCGGGAAAAACTCTTTTGGTACACCCCGACCCATTCAGCGCTTATGTAAAGCTGGTCAAACATTTTCGTTCGTTTGAACCTTCAAGTAAAATGATCAGCGACAGCGCATCTATCGGCGAAGGTACACATTTGCAACCGGGCGTGTTTGTAGGCAACCATGTGAAGATTGGAAAAAACTGCCTGATCCATCCCAACGTTACCATTTACGACCACACAGAAATTGGCGATCATGTGATCATCCATGCAGGAACAGTTTTGGGCGCCGACGCTTTTTATTTTAAACGGAGAAAGGAACGCGAAGTGCAATATGACAAGCTGGAAAGCTGCGGTCGTGTGATCATTGAAGACCATGTGGAAATAGGCGCCTGCTGCACCATTGACAAAGGAGTGAGCGGAGATACCATCATTGGGAAAGGCACCAAGCTCGACAATCATATTCATATTGGTCATGGCGCGGTGATTGGGCGAAACTGCCTTTTTGCGGCGCAAGTGGGCATTGGCGGCAAAGCCATTATAGAAGATGAGGTGATCTTGTGGGGACAGGTTGGCGTGAGCAAAGACCTGACTATTGGCAAGGGTGCTGTGGTGTATGCACAAAGCGGAGTGCCAGCGAGTATTGAGGGTGCGAAGGTTTACTTCGGTAGTCCGGTAGAAGACGCGAAAACAAAAATGAAAGAGCTCAACTGGATTAAGCGCATACCGGAAATGTGGGATAAACTCCAGCAGCCATCGGAAGACTAAACTTTTTTATTCAGCCACTCACTTTTTAAAATTCCTGTGATCACGAGGTCTTCGAGTTTGCCGTGCAATAGATAGCTTTCGCGCAGGATGCCTTCGGTTTTTGCGCCGAGCCGGCTGGCTACGGCAGCACTGCGCGTATTGGCGGGTATAAAGTGAATTTCTACTTTGTTCATTGCCAGTTGCTCAAAAATGTAGTTCAGTAAAGAGACGAGACATTTATTTACAATTCCTTTTCCTTCAAACTCTTTTACGAGCCAATAGCCCACCTGCGCCCGCTGAAGCTGATGATTCCAATGCATCATACCTACGCTGCCTATGATCTGATTGTTGTAAAGGATAGCCAATGCAAAACCTTCCTGCGCCTGTAGCCAGTTCAGGGATTGCTCTATAAAATCGAGTGAGTGTTTCGGTTGTCTGGTTTCATCCACCCAGGCAAACCAACGCCGCAAATGAGCCCGATTCTCATTGACCAGGGCAAACAATTGCTGAGCGTCTTCTACAACAAAATTGCGCAGTTGTATTTCGTCATTAACCGGAAGGGTGATCATTTATCCAAAGGTTTAACTTTTACGACAAAGTATTTCAAATTCTGCCAGCACAATATTTTCCGTAAGTTTGAATGCTTATAAAAATATAATGTCAACCCTTGAATTAAAAGTTTACGAAATATTTAAGAACAAACTCTGAGAAAAAGAAGCCGAGGTGATTATCGAATATTTCGAGGCAAAGGCAGAAGAAAAATACCTGCAGAAAAGAGACATCTTAACCACGAAAGAAGACCTGGCTAATACCAAGGTTGACCTTATCAAGTGGATGGTAGGGTTTTGGATTGCTCAAATGGCTGCGATCATTGGGCTGTATTTAAAAGGTTGACTCAAAAACGCCTCCTATCTGAGCCTTAATGTTTAAAATGCCTTTCGCCGGTAAGCACTAAAGCCATTCCATTTTCCTTGCAATAGTTGATGGTATCGCCATCGCGAACGGAGCCGCCGGGCTGAATGATTGCTGTAATACCTTCCGCATGCGCCATTTTTGCACAGTCGTCGAAAGGGAAAAAAGCATCGGAAGCCAATACCGCGCCTTCCAGCGAAAAACCAAATTGCCTGGCTTTTTCTACCGCTTGTCGCAGCGCATCTATGCGGCTGGTTTGTCCACAGCCTTTGCCCACCAAACGCATATCTTTTACCAAAGCAATCGCATTCGATTTTAAATGCTTGCACACGATGTTGGCAAACTCAAGGTTTTGCTTTTCATCTTCGCTGCAATTACGAGCGCCTTCTTCTTTCCAGAATTCAAAATTGCCTTTATCGGAAGCTTGAGTCAATACACCATTCAGCACTCGCTTAAACTCACGATCCGGATAAAAGTTTTGCTTCTGCAGCAACAAAATTCTGTTCTTTTTGCTCTTCAATATTTTCAGTGCATCTTCATCAAAAGCCGGCACAATCAGTATTTCAAAAAACAATTCGTTGATCTTTTGCGCCACTGCCGCATTGATGGTTTGATTGGTGATCAGTACGCCGCCAAATGCACTTTCAGGATCGCCGGCTAAGGCATTCTCCCATGCGGTTGCTACATCATCTGCCAAAGCTACACCGCACACATTGGTGTGTTTGATAATGGCAAAAGCCGGTTGCTGAAATTCTGAAATGATCTGACATGCTGCATCTACATCAACCAGATTATTGTAAGAAAGTTCTTTGCCATTGAGCTTTTCAAAAAGGCTTTCCAAATCGCCGTAAAATGCTGCCTGCTGATGTGGATTTTCGCCGTAGCGCAGTGAGTGCTTATTGCTCACCGAAAGCTGGAAAGATCCTGTGCCGGTTTTTTCAAGAAAATAATTGGCAATGGCTACATCGTAATGCGCCACTACTTCAAAAGCCTTTGCTGCCAGCACCTTTCTTTGTTCCAGCGAAAGTTCTCCATGTTGTGCTTCGAGAAGGTTTACCAGTTCTGCATAGTCTTCTTTTGCAGCAATCACCGCTACATCTTTATGGTTTTTTGCCGCAGCGCGAATCATCGAAGGACCGCCGATGTCTATTTTCTCAATGATGGCTTGCTCTTCTGTTGTATTCTTTACGGTTTCTTCAAAAGGATAAAGATCAACGATCACAAGATCGAGCAGTGGAATTCCATAATCCAGTACATGCTGCTGATCGTCTCCAAAGTCGCGACGCGCCAAAATGCCCCCAAACACTTTTGGGTGCAGGGTTTTCACACGACCGCCAAGAATGGAAGGATAGCTGGTTACGTTTTCTACAGGCACGCAGGGAATGTTTAAAGCTTCGATAAATGCCTGCGTTCCGCCGGTGGAATAAATGGTGACACCCAGCTCGTGCAGTGTACGCACTACCGGTTCCAGACCGTCTTTGTAAAAAACAGAAATGAGCGCAGATTCAATCTTTCGATTCATGGAAAACATTTTTGGAAATCGCCGCGAAGATAAAGAATGATAGGGGGGAGTTTCTTCTACTTTACAAAAAAAGCAGCGCAACCGCACTGCTTCCATGTAGTCTATATCGTTTTTTTTGAACCTGAAATTGTTTATCCTTGGGGTATAGCATATTCACGGCTGTTGACAAAAGAATTAGCTCTGGCAAGATCGTCAAACCTTAAAATTTGATAATCTGTGATAGCAAAAGACACAGTAGCGTTTATAGTTTGGAAAGCAATCTCGCCAATTGTTCCATTTGAATTGACAAGGCAGGAAAAAATAATGTTTGTATCAACTATTATTTTCTTCACTTAAGAAAACGTTTACGATTCCTTTTCCACCAGCCCTTTTTTGTTTCCTGCGCCAGCTTGTCAACCGCTTTCTGCGTCGCTTTTGATCTGGATGTTGCTTCCTTATAGCTCAGGTAGTCAACAAATCGTTGCAATTCCGCCGTATCTACAGATCCGGATAACCGAATTACTACTTCATTCAATGTTCGTTCTATAAGCATAATCCGCTTCGTTTTACTTCCTAAAATTACTACAATTACGCTACCTCTCGACCCACACTCAGGGAAAGAATTCGAGCAAATGCAACTTCACATCTCGCCAGCAAAAACCGCCTCTTTACAACTCCACACACACATTTTTGGGCTCGGTAAAAAAGCGCATAGCTTCCCAGCCTCCTTCCCTGCCCACTCCGCTATTTTTAAAGCCACCAAAGGGCGTACGCAAATCGCGCAGCAGCCAGGTGTTGACCCAGATAATGCCACTGTGCACTTTCATCGCCATACGGTTGGCACGCGAGATATCTTGTGTCCAGATGGTAGCGCTTAAACCGTAGTCGGAGGAATTGGCGAGCTGCAGCGCTTCGTCTTCTGTTTTGAAGCTTTGCAGGGTCACCACCGGACCGAAGATTTCCTCCATATTGGTACGGCAGTTCGCGCCAAGTCCTTCCACCACTGTAGGCTCAATAAAATAACCTTTCGCGCAGCGACCTTCGGGCTGTAAAGCATTGCCGCCTGCAAGCACTTTTCCGCCTTCTTCTTTTGCCAATGCAATACAGTTCATCACCTTGTCGAAATGCAGTTTGCTCACTACGGCGCCCTGTTTTGATTGCTCATCGAGCGGATCGCCCACTGTTAGCTTTTTTACCCTTGCAACAAACTCTTCCTTAAATTTTTCATACACACTTTCTTCCACAAGCACGCGCGAGCCACAAAGACAAATCTGTCCCTGATTAGAAAATGAACTTTGCACGGTAGTGCGCATCATCTTATCCCAGTCGCAATCCGCAAAAATGATATTGGGATTTTTGCCGCCCAATTCCAACGATATTTTTTTAAACATCGGTGCTGCCGTTGCAGCAATGTCTCGTCCCGCGCGTGTGCTGCCGGTAAAAGAGATTGCCTTGATGTCGGGATGTTTTACAATGGCGCTGCCGCAGTTCGGACCGTTACCATGTACAATATTCAGCACCCCATCGGGCAGACCTGCTTCTTTACAAATCAGGCTGAGCAGGTAACCCGTCATGGGTGTTACCTCACTGGGCTTGGCAATAACACAGTTGCCTGCTGCCAGCGCAGGTGCAATCTTCCAGCTAAAAAGATAGAGCGGAAGATTCCATGGCGAAATACAACCCACCACACCGATAGGCTGACGTATGGTATAGTTCACGGCGCGGTCTTCCATGCTATGGCTTTCGGCGCTGAAATGCAGCAAACCTGTAGCAAAAAACCTGAAGTTGCTCGATGCTCGCGGAATATCCACGCGTTTCGACAGCCATAGGGGTTTGCCATTATCGTTGGTCTCGGCGAGGGCAAGCGCGTCGAGATTTTCGTCAATGAGTTGTGCTATACGGTTCAGTACTTTAAAACGCTCCTCTGCCGGTGTGGTGCTCCAGTTGGGAAATGCAGCCTTGGCTGCCCCTACTGCCATCTCAATATCGCTGGCATCACTGTCGGGCGTTTGGCTATACACTTCGCCGGTGGCGGGGTTGATGTTGTCAAAATATTTCCCATGGATCGGTGCACGTAAAGAACCGCCAATATAATTGCTGATTTGATCCGGAGCGTTGAGATTCATGGCTGCAAAAATAGTTATTCACATCTTTGGCAACGAAAGTGACCGCTACATAGTTTTATGAACCCTGATGATCTCAAAGGACTCCTTTTACTTTTCATTTCGCCCCTATCTGTCTTTTGCTTTTCTCTGACCCCTACTTCACCACCTTAAACCGTTGGCGCTCGCAATACAGAAGATATACGCCTGAGGGCAAAGCAGACATGTCTATCCCGGCGCTGCTCGTAGTGCCTTCTGATACCATCTGTCCACTCATACTATAGAGCTTGTAAGGCTTGCCCCGCAGCAGCGGCTTTACGTGCAGAAGGCCCTCCTTCCCTACCGGATTAGGATACACCCCCCCAACCTGAGATGCGGAAACATCTTGTACCGAATTAGGCGCAAGATTGAACCCGATAACCGGAGTTTGGCCCCAATTACTACATGTATGAATCGGTGACGACGGACAAGCACTGCCCGCCTCTACTTCCAAAACAGACAAATGAAATGCAGCTCCGCGCATTACATATTCCCGCATAGAAAAGGTTGAGGTATGGGCTGTGGGATTAAGGTCGTTTCGCATGATCATATTGGAATCGGCTATCATTTCCACCACCAGCTTGTGTATTGTTGCCGTATCGTCCTCGTCTATAGGCGTTGTAAGATTGTAGGTAAAGGGGGTGGTGAGTGGCAATCGTATCCAGCAGTTGGTGCTATCATCTCCCTGCAGCGCCGTAGGTACATAGAACACCGGCACATCAAATACCTGAGTGAGGTTTTGTAGCCTGCGACATAACGTTGAGGTGTAAATCGTATCGAGCTGGGTGACCCCCATGCGGATGCGGGCACCCCTAATGATAGAATTGGCCAGCACGGTGTCAAGACCCCATAGAGCCTCCAGGGTGTCGCCCGGCATACGAAAAAATATATCTGTAATGGTACCCTGCAAGGGCAGGCTGGGTGCAAACCAGGATGCCTGATAAGCATATTGATAAATGTACTTATCACATCCATTAAACCAGCCATTGGCTACGTTGAAAACAGAATCGCTATAAATAGGTACCGGGTTGGGGTTGCCCAGCATATATTGGGGCACACCCTGTGCTGAGGATCCCATAGCGAGGTGGAGGAGCAGCAGTAGGTAGAAAATAAGCTTTTTCATAAAAATATCATTTATGTAGTTTTAAATGCCACCTGCCCCGCAGGAGCTGCCCGTGCCGGGCAGATGGCTCTTGTACTTAAAATTATTGCTTTGTAAATTTATAGCTATGGCCGAGCTGTCCCGTGTTGGTACGCAATAAATACTGCCCCGGAGCCAGATTGGTAATATTGATTGCTGCATCACCCTGCTTCACCGCTCCCCGGAGCACTACAGTGCCCCGCAGATCATAAACATCGTAACTACAAGCTGTAGGCAAGATCAACCTGTCGATGGCAGGGTTTGGATACGGCTTATGAATATCCCCCTCACGGGCGTCTTGCCCAATCTCTGTTGTCCGGAACTGAGTGGTATTAGAAAGGTTCGTTTTATCCCAGATATCAAGTGCGCCATCGAACCAGGCCGCCATTTGCCCCTGACCGGTGTTGCTGCAAGTAGCCAGCGCAAGTGATTTAGATGCATCGGCGCCGGCATAGTCCATAGCCCAAACACCATTTTGATTGATTTGGTAATAGTCGTCATAAACCAAGCCTGTATAAGGGTCCACATTGCGTGCATACATGTATATATCCGTCGCCCAGGGATAGTAGCCTACCGTATAGTAACTATTACCCAGCTCGCCCGAAAAAGGATTGCCCGGACCACAACCTGCCGTAACGCAGGGTGACATCACAGCCACCATATTGTTTGTATAGACTCCCAGATTTACTGGATTCCAGGGGAAGGGCGGTATTTGATAAAGATCGGTTGGTGGAGTATTCGGATTATATCCGAAAGGCCGCAAACTAATGTAATTAGGATTCGTGAGATCTTGCTTAATGCCGATAGCCTGCCAGGGCATCACACCCATGCTCTTGTGCCAGAGGTTCATGGCCTCGATGCGTGGAAACAAGGCGCAGAACGTGCCCACAGGGTTGGCGGAAATGTCTATATAGTCTGGCGCACTCGCTGAGTTGGTTGCCATATTCAAGGTATGATGGATGAGATTGGGCCCCGAATTATATATGAAATGAGCCAGTGGCGCACCGGGGTTGGAGTAATTGTATTGACAAGCCACATCAGGATCCGTGCCCGGAAGGTTGGAGAGTAAAATCTGCCCTTGCAGAAAACCCTGGGACATACTCCCGTGTCTGAAAAAAATGCGCGGTCCGGCTCCGGTGGGCGATTCATAAGCTACTAACAACTCTTCCATAAGCGGAAGGCCTGCGGGGCCTGCGCCCGGCCGGGGCAAGATATCCAGGTGCGGAAAAGACTGTGTTCCCATGAGCAAAGGCACCTGACTGCTCAGGTAGGGCGCCCAGCAGGAGAAACCCACGCCGCCGTTTTGATAGCTTACACTCGCGAAGTTTAGGCTTACGACATTTCCCGGCTGTAAACTTATGGCTGGCGTACCGGCATTTTGAATTTTGTAAAATTGAACTTTCTGAACCCACGGCAACAACGAAGCCGGCAACTTCTCTTCCACGTAAGATACGGCAACTGAGTAGTCCTGGCCCATGAATACGCCCGTAACATCGCCGATAACAACATCCGGATGTGCAGCCATATTAATAGAAGCCGTAGCCACATTTCCATTCCAGTCCTCCACTCGAATGAAAACATTGCCATAATTCATACCCATAAAAGGGCTAATCAAACAGGGGTTTCCCGTTGAACCCATATCCCAAACGGTAACCTTCAAAGGAGTAGTGGAATGATGCGTCATGAGCATGTCTGCGTTTACCGTTACATCATCCATTTGTACAAGCTGAACATTGCCGATCTGATTATCGGGCAAGCTTGCCGGGATAACATTCTGCGCAAGGCCCACTTCCGGCATAAACGCAATTACCCCCCCCCCAAATAATACTTTTAAAAATGTTTTTTCTCATTCTAAAAAATTTTTGAACGTTAAAAAAGATAGTGTCTCGATTGGGTACGGTCGCTAAGGCTTTACAATACTGCCGCGGGTCAGCATTGCCCCACACTTCAGATATGTATCCAAATCTATTCCAAGGTATTGCATAGATATAAAATAAGCAATCACCCAAATGGGTGATATGAATGTCCCTTTGCAAGATGAACTATGGAAGTGAAGATGAAGTTCCTGGACAGGTTTTCGTTTGCCCTTTTTTATCTTCGATCCATGCTGTCGCTGTTCCTTCTATGTCTTTTTGCCTTCCTTGCTGGCTTTATTGATGCTATGGTGGGCGGCGGCGGACTGATACAGCTTCCGGCATTTTTTATTCTGCAACCTCAGCTTTCCCTAGTGCAAACGCTCGCCTCGAACAAGACCGCTTCTTTTCTGGGTACAACCGTGGCTACCGTACGTTATGTGAAAAAAGTGCAGCTCGACTGGAAACATCTTTCGGTGGCGATTGTCGCAGCATTTGCAGGTGCATTTGGAGGCGCGCTCTGTGTGAGTTATATCCACAAAGAGCAGTTCATGCCCTTCATCATCACTGCCTTAGTGATCGTTCTGCTGTACACTTTGTTTAAAAAAGAGCTGGGACTACATCATAAAGAAAAGCAATTAAGCCCCTTTCAGTTTTCGTTGTATGCTTTACTTACAGGCGGTGTCATTGGCTTTTATGACGGGTTGATCGGACCGGGAACGGGCAGCTTTTTCATCTTTGCCTTCGTGGTGTTGTTTGGCTATAATTTTCTGCATGCCTCCGCCAATGCCAAGTTGCTGAACTGTGTGACAAACTTTTCTGCATTGAGCTTCTTCTTTGCCAAAGGGATGATTGTATGGGAACTTGCATTGCCCGTAGCTGCTGCCAATATGCTGGGCAATTACCTCGGGGCGCAGTTTGCACTGAAAAAAGGCAGTGGCTACATCCGGATATTTTTTATTGTAGTGGTGGCTGCGCTGATTTTAAAACTGGGCTGGGATTATTTGTAAGTAGTGAATAAGAACTGACACCGGAGGAATTGTCTATCGGCACGTCTATTCTTTTTTTTGAAATTATCTTTGCGGTCGAAACTCAAACGCTGTTCACTATGGAAAACCGGGAGTCAAATCTGGCTAAAGCACAAGCGCTCTATGATGCATTTTTCAGAAAGGACATTCCCGCTATGCTGCAATTATTGCACGAGGCAGTAGAATGGGGCGAACCCACAAACCCACATAACCCCGCAGGCGGCACCCGCCACGGACATGCAGGCTTTATGGAATGGCTAAACATTGGCAGAGAAAGCGAAGAAATCTTAGAGCTTCACCCCCAGCGTTTTCTCAGCGATGATGATGCCGTAACTGTAGTGGGAAGTATGAAATGCAAGGTGATCCACAACCAAAAAATTTACGAATCAGACTTCGTTCATTTGATCGTATTTCAGGAGGGTAAGGTGCGCAAGTTTCAGGAGTTTTTCGATACCTGGGCGGCAGGGGAGGCGTTTAGGTAACGAAAGAAAATCTAAATTTTTGCTTTAAACATCAATTAAAAAGAGGTCTTACCGTAAAGAAGTGGAATCTTCAGGCAAAACGACGCGCTCAATTTCTTTCAAACGGTCCTGTTCGCTTTTTTGCCAACGCATTTCTTGAATTAATAAGGCAACAAGGGTAAGAACGACACCAAAAATTACGGCTACCTTTCTTGATTTTGCCATAAGTACGTATCCTTCCGATTGCAAACTTCTATGATAAATTAGAGTATGAAGAAGTGTCCTTGGCCAAAAGATCAGCATTATTACCTTTTCAATTATAGAATAGTCCTGCATTCTTCTGCTTGCTAACTCTTCCTGCCAACGTAATTCTTTTTGTTGTTCTAAAAACTCGAACCTTTTCTTTTGGTCTTCGTTCGTTATCCCTCTTTTCAAAAGCTCTTGTTTGGCACCTGTTATTGCATCTGCCTGCCATCGGGCAGTAGTACCACCAGCGATTTCAATAAGCTCATCCGTACTTCGTGAGGAAAAAGGCGGGTAATATTCCATTTGCTGAAAAATGTACTGACAAGATAGAAAATCAATTCGCCGCCAGAGCAGCTTCTCATGCAAGTGACTTTAACGCAGTTGATTCGAAATAAACCGTTTGCTACGGCGAAAATGAACAAGGGCCAGTATCACGATTTTTTCACCATCAATCGAAAACAAAATTTTATAAGGAAAACTTTTCACAATCGCTGTTCTCACGCTATTTGTGATGTAGGAAAATCCGGCAGGGTTTGCCTGAATTTGATCAATCGTAGCGGAAAAAGCATCCAGAAACGAAACTTTCGACCGAGACCTTTCAATTCCGATTCATACCAGGCAATAGCTTCATCCACCTCAATAAAAGACTATAGTTCTGTCTTCAATCTGAAAAGCCATATTTCTTCATCAGTTTCGCTTTGGCGTCTTCCCATGCTATGTTGTCGCCCGGACATTTCAGATACTCCTCAAAGCGCTCTTTTGCGATAGACAGTTCCAGGTCTTCTACCGGCATTGCAGTTGCACCAATACTATCCCATATTCTTTCTACCGCTTCAATTTTATTTTCCAGCGTATCGTTCAATATTTCCTGCAAGGGCAGTTGTCATATGGCTGATTGTTTCCTCACTAAATTTACTAAAAACCAGTTATAGAAACCGAAGGTTAACCCGCTAAAATTGGGTTTTGCTCACCGTGTTCAACCTACGCATCCTTTCCACCGCGGCTTCGAGCGTACTTTCCTTTTTAGCAAAGCAAAAACGGATCATTCTATCGTCTTTCTTGTCGCAATAAAAAGGACTAAGCGGAATGGTAGCTACGCCATATTCTTTGGTCAGCCATTGGGCAAATTCAAGATCCGGAAGACCGGAAATGTTTTCATAACCCGCGATCTGGAAATAGCTTCCTGCTGTTTTATGATGAAGGGTGAAGGGTAACTCTTGGAGTAGCTGTAGAAAATAGTCTCGCTTCTGTTGCATGAGTGCGCCCACCTTGGGAAGGCTATCCTGCTGCAGGTATTGCGCCAGAGCATATTGCGCCGGGGTGTTGATGGAAAAGGCTATAAACTGGTGGATATGCCGAAAGGCATCGGTGAGTAAGGGAGGTGCGATGACGTAGCCCATTTTCCAGCCCGTATTGTTAAACACCTTTCCAAAAGAAAAAATGGCAAAACTCCGTTGCCGCAATTCATCGTGCTCCAGAACGGAGTAATGTTTTCTTCCGTCAAAAATCAGTTGCTCATATACCTCATCGGAGATGATGAGCATTTCCGTATCACGAACAAGATCTGCCAGTTGCTGCCAGTCGGCTGCTGACCAAACTGACCCCGCAGGATTGTGTGGTGTATTGATGATAATGGCACGGGTCTTCGGGGTTATGGCATCCTTGACTTTGTTCCAGTCCACCGAAAACATGGGCGCTGTCAGCGGAACACAGACTGCCTTGGCACCGTTCATTTCAATGTTAGGAATATAGCTGTCATAAGCAGGCTCCAGCACAATCACCTCGTCGCCCGGTTGCAAAAAGGAAGTAAACGCCGTATAGATGCCATAAGTAGCACCGGGGGTGATGGTGATTTCCTTATCAGCATCGAGCTGCAAATCGTACCGTCTCTTAAAATCATTTGCAATGGCTTCTCGCAGCATGGGCAAGCCAGCCATCGGCGCATATTGGTTATAATTTCCCGCAGCGGCTTCGTGCAGCAAGGCAGCCAGCCTTTCATCAATAGGAAAATCAGGAAAGCCCTGTGAGAGATTAATGGCATTGTATTTAGCCGCCAGGGCGCTCATCACCGTAAAGATGGTGGTGCCCGTGGCGCTATGCTTGTGCGGCAACTGCATGTCTATAAAAATTTCTCTCCCTTGTTGCGCTTCACTTCGGCAACGTATTCTTTGATCTGCTGTTCGCGACTGCGTTCGCAGATGAGCAATACATCCGGCGTGTCGATCACGATCATTTTTTCCAATCCCTGTAGCACGACGAGCTTTTCTACGGGCGCTTTCACCATGCATTCGGTGGCGTCCACCACCATAATGTTTTTGCCATACACAGCATTGCCGAGATAGTCTTTATCAGAATTTTCGTAGGCACTTTCCCAGGTACCGAGGTCGCACCAGCCAAAATAGGAAGGGATGACAAAAACATTCTTTGCCTTCTCCATGATGCCATAGTCTATGGAAATATTGGTGCACTGCGCATAGAGCTCATTGATCACCTCCTGCTCACGGCCGGTATTGTAAACCTCAGTAGCCTGCAGAAAGACTTCCTGCATTTCGGGCAGATGCTTTTCCAGCGCGTCCATTATCGAATTGACGTTCCAGACAAAGATGCCGGAGTTCCAGAGAAAGTCTCCGCTCTTCAGAAAAGTCTGGGCAAGCTCCAGGTTGGGCTTTTCTGTAAAGGTTTTCACCCGAAACACTTTGTCAATACCATCCTCCACGTCATACTGAATGTAGCCATATCCCGTATCAGGACGAGTAGGCTTAATGCCCATCGTAAGCAAAGCATCATGATTGGCTACAAAATCGAGTGCATCGTGTGTGGTACGTTCAAAGGAATGCTCGTCCATGATGAGATGGTCGGCAGGCGAGATGACGATGTTGGCATTGGGATTGAGCGCCATGATCTTATGTGCGAAATAGGCGACACAAGGCGCCGTATTTTTTCGGGAGGGCTCACTGATGATGTTGGCATCTGCCACCTCGGGCAATTGTTCCTTGAGCACATCAACATAAGCATAGTTGGTGATGAAGTAGATATTCTCAGCCGGAACAATGTTTTTGAACCGATGGTAGGTCCATTGGATCAGGGATTTGCCCGTGCCGAGCAGGTCGAGAAACTGCTTGGGATAGGCGGTGCGGCTCTCGGGCCAAAAACGACTGCCGATGCCTCCGGCCATGATCGCCACGTAGTTATTCTGGTTCATGCTATTGTGTGCTACTTGGGGGCTAAAAATACAATTTACATTGGTAACCTTTGAGGAAGTTGAAAACCCCGATACTTTTGTAATGCTGCGTTAATTTATTTGTTTTGCGTAGCCAACAAAACGCATGAGCGCAGCAATCGAAATCGAGCTTTCCATAGTAGTGCCCGTATTCAATGAGGAGTTGATCATCGAGGAATTGATACAGCGGCTTAGCGCAGCAGCCCGGAGTATCACGCAGCGCTATGAGATCATCTTTGTAAACGATGGCAGCCGCGATCGTTCTTTGGCCAGACTTCATGCTGCCTGTGCCCTCGACCCACACCTTCACTACATTAGCTTCTCGCGCAATTTCGGTCATCAGATCGCCATTATGGCGGGTATGGATCATGCTTCCGGTAAAGCAATTGTAACTATTGATGGCGACTTGCAGGACCCGCCCGAGCTGATCAAAGAAATGTTTGAAGAATATCAGAAAGGCTTCAAAGTAGTGTATGCCAAACGGACCAAACGGAAAGGCGAAAGTTTCTTTAAGTTGTTTACCGCCAAGATGTTTTACCGGCTTATGGCGAAGCTGGTATCCTTTGAAATTCCGCTCGATGTGGGCGACTACCGCCTGATCAGCCGAGATGTGCTTGAATATCTGAAACAGATGAAGGAGTACGACAAGTACATCCGCGGACAGATTGCCTGGCTGGGTTTTAAGAGCACGTATGTGATGTTTGAGCGCGACGAGCGCCGCTTTGGCAAAACGAATTATCCCTTCAGAAAAATGCTTCGGCTTGCCTTTAATGGCATCACTGCGTTTTCTGATTCTCCGCTGAAGCTGGCAACCGGTTTTGGGTTTATCGTCTGCGCTATCTCTTTTATCATTCTGCTCTACGCAATCTATGTGTTCATCTTTGCACACGAGCGAGTACTGCCGGGCTGGGCTTCCACCATTGTAAGCATCACTTTTATTGGGGGTGTGCAATTGCTTTGCCTGGGAATGATTGGCGAATACATCAGCCGCATTATCAATAATGTGCGCGACCGGCCGTTGTATGTCATCGATCAGACTTCATTGCAGGATGACCGCACAAGGCAATAGTCATAGAGTTCAGAGCAGAGCCTATGGGTAAAAGAATGAGGTGCACAGGGGCGATATACTCGTCCTGCTCATGGCCGCCTTAATCGGGGTATATTCCTTATTCATCCGGCTCAACAGCAAAGGCTGCATGTTCACAACCTATTCAGACCTACTTTTATCCCACCACTAAAATATACACTGTATGAAAAGAGCCTTACTATTTGCCTGCCTTTGTGCAGGACTTGCCAGCACTGTACGCAGTTTTGCTGCCACCCACATCATTCACGTAGCCGATTTCCAGTTCTCGCCGGCTACACTCACCCTTCCGCTGGGCGACACGATCAAGTTTATGTGGATGAGCGGATCGCACACCACCACAAGCACTACCCTTCCCGGAGGAGCCGCGAGCTGGGATCAGGATATGACCAATGCTAACGATAGCCTGGTATATGTACCTACCGTAGCGGGCACCTACAACTATAAATGCAAACCTCACGAAAGCATGGGCATGGTGGGATCATTTATCGTTTCTCCGGTAAATGGCATCAGCGATTTGTCGGCAACGGGCTTTTCGATTGCACCCAATCCTGCACACGGATCCCTGCACATTGAAAGCAAGGAAACAGTTCATGCGGTGCAGATTCTGGACATCTCGGGTCGGGTGATGCAGCAACAGCCCGCTATCCATCAAAAGTCGTTCACGATGCCATTAGACGGCGTAACGCCCGGCATTTATATGTTGCGGCTGCAAACACCTTCAGGATTCGTGGCGCAACGTTTGATCATTGAATAAAAGTTGAATCGGTAAAGAAAGCCGCACCTCCCTGGGGCGGCTTTTTCATAATTTGTGTGCACCGGGATGCAGGTAGATATAGCTGTCGCGAACTGAGCTGTTGCGATCGTGGATCAGCACGCCTGTACAAATGGTATCCTGTTTCACCACAGCACATTCAAAGCCAATCCCTTTATCCTCATCATCGAAAACCCAAAGCGTACGTCCATCGGTCTGATAACTGAACATCTGTTGTAAACCCGGAAAGGCAGCACGTAGTTGAGACAAGGCATCATAAACGCCCAGCCCCTCCCAGGTTCGAAAAACCGGAGAAGTGAGTCTGATCTGTTGCACGGTTTTCGTGCGCATCGTGCTATCAGCATAGGTGGTGAAGACGTTGAGTTCTGCCTGATTATTGTGCTCATCGCGCTGTCCGTACCAGGTCATCCAGGCTTTTCCCATGGCGGCGTCGCTGGCATCGGGGTGGCCCAACAGGCTGTCGAGCAGGCTGCCATCCAGCCCCAACCGTGTCCGTCCTACGCTTCTACCCGGCACTATGAGCAAGGCCGGATCAACTTCTGGCTTCTGTACCGTTGTACCGCTAACGCCTGCAGTTCCATCTACTCCATCGCTGCGTTTTGCCGGCAGGCGGTCTTGTTCGTTTGGGGTATTGCTGCAACTCATGGTAAACATAAGCAGGGGCAGGATCAGGTTTTTCAAGAGCATGTTCAACAGTTTGGTTTTCGAACGCGGTAAAAAACTATACCCCAAAAAAAAGCCCCCGCACCGGGCGGAGGCTATAACAACATCTCTGGGAATGATTAGTTCTTAAACTGAGGGATCAGATCCTGAGCCAGTTTCACCATTTTGTTGATGCCTTCTTCAGGAAGATTTCCTTTCTTGAATTCATTCAGTACATCAGGCAGTTTCAATTCCATTTCGCGGAGGAAAGTATCTTCAAAAGCTCTCACGTTTTTCACAGGCACCTCGCGCAACAGGTTGTTGGTACCGAGATAAATGATCGCTACTTGTTTCTCTACAGAAAACGGTGCAAACTGCGGTTGTTTCAGGATTTCCACGTTACGGCTACCCTTGTCAATTACAGTTTTTGTAGCGGCATCGAGGTCGCCACCAAACTTAGAGAACGCTTCCAGCTCGCGGTAAAGTGCCTGATCGAGTTTCAGGGTACCCGCTACCTTCTTCATGGATTTGATCTGTGCATTACCACCCACACGGCTTACGGAAATACCCACGTTAATTGCCGGACGAATACCGGAAAGGAACAAGGTATTTTCGAGGAAGATCTGACCATCGGTAATGGAGATCACGTTAGTAGGAATGTATGCAGATACGTCGCCCGCCTGGGTTTCGATGATGGGAAGAGCGGTCAGAGAACCACCACCTTTTACCAAATGTTTGATGCTTTGCGGAAGATCGTTCATGTCTTTGGCAATATCATCGTTGGCAATCACTTTTGCCGCACGCTCCAGCAAACGGCTGTGGAGGTAGAATACATCACCAGGATAAGCCTCACGACCCGGAGGACGACGAAGCAGAAGCGATACCTCGCGATAGGCCACCGCCTGCTTGGAAAGATCATCGTAAACTACCAGTGCAGGACGCCCGGTGTCGCGGAAGAACTCACCGATAGCTGCACCCGCAAATGGGGCAAAGAACTGCAGCGGCGCAGGGTCGGAAGCCGAAGCCGCAACGATGGTAGTGTAGGTCATCGCACCATTCTCTTCCAGCGTCTTCATAACACCGGCAATGGTAGAAGCCTTCTGACCGATCGCTACATAAATACAATATACAGGCTTGCCTGCATCGTAGAATTCCTTTTGGTTGATGATGGTGTCAATACAGATGGCAGTCTTACCCGTCTGACGGTCACCGATCACCAGCTCACGCTGTCCGCGACCAATAGGGATCATCGCATCAATGGCTTTGATACCTGTCTGCAAGGGTTCCTTTACCGGCTCGCGGAAGATAACGCCCGGCGCCTTACGCTCCAGAGGCATATCATACAGCTCGCCCACCAGCGGACCTTTACCATCAATAGGCTCGCCGAGGGTATTGACCACACGACCGCACATGCCCTCGCCCACTTTGATAGAGGCGATCTGACCCGTACGTCGCACTTTTGCACCTTCTTTGATGTCGGAATATTCTCCCATCATTACCACACCCACATTGTCTTCTTCAAGGTTCATCGCGATGGCTTTTACACCACTTTCGAAAGATACGAGCTCACCCTGACGAACGCCGTTCAAGCCATAAACGCGGGCAATACCATCACCCACTTGCAAAACGGTACCTACTTCTTCAAGGCTTGCACCTGCGTCGAAGTTGGTTAACTGCTGGCGTAAAATCGCCGATATTTCATCCGGTTTAATGTCAACCATTTTATGAAAGTTTAAACTTGTTATTTATTGCTTGCTACGTCCGCAACAATCTTCACGGCATAGCGTTCTTTTTGTTTTCTTTTACGTCGCTGCCCTTAGTTCCCTTGCACACGAGCTCTATCTGCACTACCTAAGCTGGCTTACGTAGATATTCTTCAGGAACTGTGCTTTTACATCATTGAGATCGCGACGAACACTGGCGTCAAAAAGCTTATCGTCCATCTCCAGCACAAAACCCCCGATCAGATCCGGATTTACCGCTTCGATCAGTTCTACCTGACTATTGTTAAGCGTAGCCGTAGCACGATCTAATATTTTTTGCTTCACCGCGTCATTCACAGGTGCCGCAGTGGTTAGCTTCACCGTCTTAATGTTCTTCATCTCTTTATACTGAGCGATGAAGGCATGTACGATTTCGGGAAGATTTGCCTCACGACCTTTATTGACCAGCAGCGTTACGAAAGCATGTGTAAGTGTAGCAAGTTTATCGCCCAATACCGCATTGATGATGGCCTGCTTTTTATCGGCATTGATCACCGGGCTGCGCAATACATTGGTAAACTCGCGGCTTTGACTGCACACACTATCCAGCAACTTCATGTCCGCAAGTGTAGCATCCACCTGGTTTTGCTCTACGGCAAGGTCCAGAAGCGATTTCGCATAACGCGCGGCAAGACGGGGATTCTGCATTTCTTAATTAGTCAGTTTGATGTTTTGAAAATCTGATAATGAAGTTTTAAAAAAACTCTTTTCGATCGACGAGGTACTGAGGCGCACATCATCAGATCAGGGCATTATCAAATTAATTCAGTTTTACTTCTTCGGCCAGCAAATTTGCATAGTGGCTTTGTGCATCGTCAGTCGAAAGTTGTTTACGCAATACTTTCTCAGCCACTTCTATCGCCAGATTACCGATTTCGTTTTTCACCTCGGTAAGCGCTGCCATTTTTTGCTGTTGTATCTGTACCTGAGCATCGGCAATAATTTTGTTTGCCTCTACTTTCGCAACATCTTTCGCTTCATTCACGATCTTGTCGCGGGTTTCCTTAGCCTCTTTCAGCATAGCTGCGCGCTCTTCACGAGCCTGCATCATCAGCTTTTCATTTTCGTTCTTAAGGTCTGCCATTTCCTTGCGTACCCTATCGGCAGTAGCAATGGATTCGGCAATACCTGTTTCGCGCTCATTGAGCGATTTCAGGATGGGACCCCAGGCAAACTTGCGCAGAATAAAAAACACAGCAAGGAACGCGATGAGCGTCCACACAAACAACCCGAGATCCGGAGTTAATAATTCCATATTGTAAGCTTACCCATGCCCCTCTTTTGGAAGGGAGGGATTGTTTTTTGTTAACTATTTTTATTAAGATCTTTTTCCTCCACCTCCTCCCCCTGTCGGGGGAGGTAGGGAGGGGGCAATGTCCTTTCGCCCTGTGCCAGGGACATGCCTTCATTTCATCGTAGCAATTAAAGTACGATTGCAAGGAGACCTGCGATAACGCCAAACAGCGCAACACCTTCTACGAAGGCTGCTGTCAGGATCATGTTCGCGCGGATGTCTCCGGAAGCTTCAGGCTGACGAGCGATAGATTCTACCGCACCTTTACCGATCTGACCGATACCAACACCGGCACCCAGAGCGGCGATACCTGCACCGATTGCACCACCTGCAGCGGCAGTACCATCAATTGCTAACATAATTGTGTTCAACACTGACATGTTATATGGATTTTGAATGAAAAAACTGGTTTACTATAAAGCTATGATTTCGTCTTCAGATACATTGTAGCCCTGTCCCGTAGCGGGATTCTCTTTATGATATTCTTCGTGCTCATAGTCGTGATGGTGTGCTTCTTCAACCGCCTGACCGATGAATACAGCCGTAAGATTGGTGAAGATGAACGCCTGAATAGCCGCTACCAGCAACTCGAGGAAGAACATAAATATGGAGAATGCCAGCGATACCGGCACAAAGCCCCAGCCTGCCACCTTGCTCAGCGCACCGAAAATGAAGATCATCGAGATAACGCTCAGGATCACAATGTGACCCGCAAGGATGTTTGCAAAAAGACGGATCATCAACGCTACAGGCTTAATGAACAGCGAAATGATTTCGATGGGCACGAGCAGGAACTTGACACCCAAGGGCACTCCCGGAGGATTGAACAAGTGACCCCAGAAATGTTTGTTGCCACTGAAGATCATCACCAGGAAGGAAACCACTGCGAGGCAAGCCGTCACTGCTATATTACCCGTGAAGTTGGCGCCACCCGGCAACAGACCCAACAGGTTGTTGATCCAAATGAAGAAGAATATGGTCAGCAACAGGGGCATATAACGCATGTACTTGTGACCCAGGTTTGGTTTACCTACTTCGTCGCGTATGAAGCCAATCACCGGCTCCAGTGCATTCTGAAAACCAGTAGGCGCCGTCATGGTTCCATTCTTCTTATATTTTTTGGCCACGCTTGTCATGATCCACAGCAGCAGCACCACAGAGATGATCATGGACAAAACGTTCTTGGTAATAGAAAAGTCGATCAGGTTGTTTTTGGTAGCCGGATCATTTCCGTAAACGATTTTTTCCTTCATGCCATGCTCCAGATGGTAACCCATATGTTCTGCATGACCATGTTCGAATTTTGAAGCAGAGAATACATCAAAGCTTCCGGTGTTCTTGTTATAGACCATTACCGGCAATGCTATAGCCACCGGATGTTCATTTACATCGAAAAAATGCCAATAGTGCGAATCGCCAATATGGCCAAAGATCACTTCCGATGCGTCAAAGCCCTTTTTCTTTTCGCCGTGGGCACCATGCTCAGCGCCAGCTTCTGTTACATCAGCATTGTGCGGAGCCATATCCTCCTTCTCGTGGCTGCTCGCTTCCTGTGCAAAAGAAGGGACAGAAACGCTAAAGAGCGCGAAAGTCAATATCAGAAAAGAAAAGAAACGTCTAAAACTCATTAGATAGCCTTAAAATTCAGGTTTAAATTAGGCGAAAAACTATACCTCCCGCCAAATTTTGCGCAAAGATATGCGTTTTGGCTTCAAAAAAAAGTCTGTCAGAAAGATTTTAAAACGGCATTTCTATAATAGTTCCGGCGGCTCTTGATGTATCTTAAACATGTAAGACAATTGGGATATTGCCAGACAAAATTCTGCGGGCTTCCAAAGTAATAATGAGCCTTCAAAAGCTCCGGCACAACGACAACCAAACAGCTTTTGCGGGACAAGCTCAGGCTTTGCCGAATAAAAACAGCGACGGCAAAGGCACCCCGACGGGTTGTTAACCCGCCCTGGCCTTCCACCGTCGCTGTAGCAACAAGAATATTTAACGTACCAGCAGGGCCAATGCCTCGCGCGAAGTACTCGTCTGAACGACAAGCTGATAACTACCCGTGGGGATTTGCTGCAGATCAAGTTTCAGGGTGTGGACGCCGGTACTAAGAAGCTCCGTGGCTGGCCATCTCCGCACCGTTTTGCCGGTTACGTCCAACAACGACAGCCAAACCTGCCCGGGTCGAGAAAGATGAAAGCGCAACATAGTAAACTCGCTGGCAGGGTTAGGACCTGCTACCGCCGACAGAGCGGGAGCCGTTGGCAAACTGTTGACAACCGGTGTCGGAAATTTCAGGCGCATCAACATGTTCTGAGCGCTGCCGGAAGCGCCACTAAAACCAGAGAGCAGGATCTTACCGTTGCTTTGCAGCGCAAGTCCGGTGCCGTGTTGGCCGGTCGTGATCAATTTGTAAGACAGACGGCCATTGGTGCCAAAACCCGCAGTGGGCATACCATTAGCCTCAAATTGGAGCACTACCAGCGAGTCGCCGGTGGAGCTGCCCTGCACGTAGCCGGCAGCCAGCAGTTTACCGTTGGGCTGCACCAGCAGTGAGGGTGCTACTTCGTAAAACGCGCTATAACTGCCGCGTGCATAACCCGCAAGGCCAAAGCTGTTGTCCACCACACCAGAAGCCGTAATGCGCACCAGGCAGGGCTGATGCGCTGTTGATGGCGTACTCAGCACCACCGACATGACGATGCTACCACCGGGCAAAATCACCAGCTCTTCGCCGCCCCACATTTCCGGAGCAACGATACCATTGGGCGATGTAAGCATCAATCTGCCGTTGGTTCCGAAGCTGTTATCGATCGTGCCATTGGCATTGTATCTGGCAACGCCTACCTGCGGTACAGACGTCCAGGCTGCACCGCAGATCAATATTTTACCATCGGGCTGAATACCGAGACCACCGCCTTCTGAGCTTATGGTTTCGGCGGCATCATAACAAGACATCACTACCCCGTTGTTGCCGAAACCAGCATCGGGCAATCCCGTGCTGTCGAATCGCGCAATCACAAACTTGTCGTAAAGCTGTGAGCCTGCCACTACTATTTTGCCATCGCTTTGCACAGCCAGATTGGTTGCCCTAATTCGTTTTCCGCTCATAGATAGCGTCACAACGCCTGCTGTTCCGAAGTTGTTATCGGGGGCACCATTGGGTAAAAAACGCATGAGCACCAGCGACCAGTCTGTGGCCGAGAGTTGTCTTGTGCCCGCGGTCAGTATCTTTCCATTGGCTTGCAGCACTACTTTCCTGATACCTTCATCCACGGTAGCAGGAATCATAACCTTACCGGTACTGTTGAAGCTAAGGTCGGGCCCGCCAGAGGTATCAAATCGCGCCAGCACACTTTCCTGTTTGCCGGCGGTATTTTTGGCAAAGCCTGCGGCAATAATTTTTCCATCGGGCTGAAGGGCAAGGCTGTTAAATGCTTCGTTGCTGCCGTAGAAGGATGTAGTCGCCAGTCCGTACATGCCAAAAGAAGTATCCGGCGTTTGTGCGTGAAGGGTCGTTGTGCCTGCGGAAAGGCAGAGCAGGAATAAAAGTTTTTTCATAAGTCATAGTTTAGGAGATCAGTGTATGCCGTTGAAGACGAGCCAGACGCTGGAAATGTTAGCAAGCGAGTTGCAAGAAGGCGCCGTGCCTGGTTGACCGGTCAACGGTTGAGCGGTCAGCCCGTTCCGGTTCTGTCCGTATTTTTGAGCCGAAGAATGATGAAGCGATTTAAAGAAAACATCCACGACCGGTGTCTGCAGCTTGTCGGCGAAAAACTGAACCTCTTATTACAAAAGCAACAAGACCTTGCAGCCAGCGTGGCCGATGAAACCAAAAGCACAGCCGGCGACAAATATGAAACGGCGAGGGCGATGCTCCACATAGAACAGGAGCAGCTTGCACGGCAAATAGCCGAACTCAAAGCACAACTTTTTTCGCTTAACCTGATTGATCCCGGCACCACAACACAGCGCATTACATTGGGTAGCCTTGTCTGTGCTAACGATCATTATTACTACCTCAGTACAGCGCTCGGTAAGCTGCAATTCGAAGGCAAAACTATCTACACACTATCGCTACAATCGCCACTGGGTGCACAACTGAAAGGATTGAGTGCAGGGGATACTTTAGTGGTAAACGGAAAAAAGTTGACGATCACGACGGTAAGCTAATACTATGGGACTGGCAGAGCTCTTTTCACACCCTCAACCATTCCGCCCTGCGGGCAATCGCCTTCGCCAAACTTCAATTCCTTGATACCGCTTCATCAAGGCTCAAAAGCTGGGAAAATCCTTCCCTTGGCAAGGGAAGGTGCCCGCAGGGCGGAAGGGTTTTTGTCACGAATGCAAAAATCTGTTTCCCAACCACCCCGCCCTGAGGGCACCCCGCCTTAATAAGGCAGGGCTTGCCGAGCATCATTTCCTTGATAGGGCTTAATCAAAGCATAGCAGTTGGGAAAATCCTTCCCTAAACAAGGGAAGGTGCCCGAAGGGCGGAAGGGTTTTGTCTGGATAATAGAATTTGTTCTTCAACCACCCCGCCCTGCGGGCACCCCGCCTTAATAAGGCAGGGACTTGCCGAGCATCATTTCCTTGATAGGGCTTAATCAAAGCATAGCAGTTGGGAAAATCCTTCCCTTCACAAGGGAAGGTGCCCTATTGCTGTTGATGCGCTGATTTGTTGATTTGTTTTTTTGGTATCTCGTAGGTAGAATTTGTTTCCCAACCACCCCGCCCTGCGGGCACCCCGCCTTTATAAGGCAGGGAGTTGCCGAGCATCATCTCCTTGATAGGGCTTAATCAAAGCATAGCAGTTGGGAAAATCCTTCCCTTCAAAAGGGAAGGTGCCCGCAGGGCGGAAGGGTTTTGTCTGGATAATAGAATCTGTTCTTCAACCACCCCTAACAATCGGTAAAATTTCCCCGTCTTATATAGGTTGCAAAGATTTTTTACCCCTCACACATCTTTTATCATGTTGAAACCATTACTACTCGTTGCCGGTATAAGCTCAGTATTTGCTGCATCAGCACAAAATGTTCAGAGAAACGGACTGGCAGAAGAGTTTTCCGCTTCCACCTGCCATCCCTGCAAAGACCTTTACGATCAATATCATCCGGCGCTGGTGAGTATCAACGCCAATGATACCTCTGCTCATGTAAATGCCATCAGCTACCAGATGGACTACCCCGGCACGGGCGATGCGAGCTATAACCTGCATGCACAACAGCGCCACGATTATAATCTCGTATTAGGATTGCCCACCCTGCGCATCAACGGACAAGGCATCAATACTTCATCCACACAGGCACAACTTTACACTGCGCTCGACACCTCGAGAAACAAGCCCGCCCACATGAAGATCACCGGCAGTTATGAGGTAAATCTTTCTGCCCAGACACTTGATATCAACGTCAGTGTGCTCCCCCTCACGAACCTTACCGGCAAATACCGGGTGCATGTAGCCGTAGTAGAAAGACATTACACCAATCCCGCCAATACGGTCAATATGCCAGACTATTACTTTGTGATGCGCCGGATGTTCCCCGACGGAAAAGGCAAGGCCGAGTATAGCTGGTCGGCAAACACGGCAAAAACCTATCATTATAATCAGGCCTTTTCCATAAACAACCCGCCGGCTCAGGGCAGCTTCGATTTTTGGGGAAACCCGCTGATGAGCGATGTGATCGTATTTGTGCAGGATAGTGTAACGCGAGAAATTCTGCAATCGCAGCTTATTCTGCCACGTTCGCCGCTGTCGGTTCACGAAACTGATTTTGCACAGCAGGTTTTATGCTATCCCAATCCCGCGGACAACTACCTCTACTTTAGTTTCAGCAACAGCAAACCCATTGTCTGCGCTCTGCAGATGACCGACGCATCCGGCAGGCTGATGTATCAGGTTGAGGAGCATAGCTTTGCTGCGGGTGTCCATCAGTATGCTATCCCGACAGGTGGCTTTCCCAAAGGCTTGTATTTCATCACGCTTTCATCAGAACAGGGACGCATGACGCGAAAGGTTGTTATTGACCGATAAAGCTAATGTGCTAATATGCTAATGTGCTAATATGCTAATGTGCTAATATGCTAATGTGCTAATATGCTGATGTGCTAATATGCTGATGTGCTAATATGCTGATGTGCTAATGTGCTAATGTGTTGATGTGCTAATGTGTTGATGTGCTGATGTGAGAATGGGTGCCATGATGAAACGCTTTCCTGGAGACCCGGATCCCGATCTTTACATCTCCGCTGCAGGCAAACTCATCTAAAAACGCTGACCACTGCAGTGCCGGGCATTACTCTTGTATAAGGATAGTGAAGGTTTCACAATTCAAAAAAAGGAGTGATGCATCTCGTCCATGTTCTTGTAGTCAGTGCACTTGTTCTTGCAATAGTTTCTTCGCTCGTCATTGTCGCCGATATTATTGCGGGTCATCCGCAACACATGATGCTGATGAATTTTGTCTATCCCATCACAGCCTTATATGCCGGTCCGCTCGGACTACTGGTTTATTTTACCCTCGGCAGAAAATCCACCCGCCAAGCAGTTTTGCAGGCCACAGCCCGGGGGCAAAAGCCGCCACAACAGTCCAAACCCTTTTGGCAAAGCGTGGCTGTGGGTGCGCTGCATTGTGGCAGTGGCTGCACCCTGGGCGATATCCTGGCAGAAACCCTGCTGTTCTTTTTCCCTTTAGTATGGCTGGGCAGAAAACTATATGGAGCCTGGCTGATTGATTTCATCTTCGCCTTCATCATCGGCATCCTTTTTCAGTATTATGCCATCAAACCCATGCGCAAAATCTCTGCGGGCGACGCCCTCAAAGCCGCTCTTAAAGCCGATACCCTATCGCTGATCGCCTGGCAGATCGGTATGTATGGATGGATGGCCATAGCTACTTTTTTGATCTTTCATCATGAGCTCCGCGCCAGCGACCCTATGTTTTGGTGCATGATGCAGATCGGTATGCTTTGTGGTTTCCTTACGGCCTATCCTGTCAACTGGTGGTTGCTGCGCAAAAAGATCAAAGAAACGATGTAACCGCCCGGCGGAAGGGAAAATGTGCGGCACGCTTATGCATCACTAGAGGTCAGTTAAGCAGATATGTACGGCCTGAACCCTGTACAATTTTCTTTCGGTTGCATGATGAGTTATCGCTTAATCTATGAACATGGTCTCGGGTAGACCTATTTTGAGATGAACAAGAACCGGGAACAAACTCACCGTTGAAAGCACAGGGTTGTTTATCAAGCTTTTTTGCGATCATTTGTTTAATAGAAAAGGAGATTTTAAATTAGATTTCCTTCAATCCGAATTATGGACAATAAGACTCTATTCTTTAAGCTCTTCGATGCGAAAACTGAGACGGATATCAGTGAAATAATTGAGAATAATCCAAGCATCTTTCAACAGTCCAATTGGGCGCCAATTGGCGGAAACTTCAGTAACTATGGAATCATAGAGAATCAACAGTCAAATCCCATTGCTGCTTTAGTTGAAAAGGTAACCAACTCAATGGATGCCATTCTTACGAAGAAATGTTTGGAAGCAGGTATTCATCCTGAAAGTGATGAGGCCCCTAAGTCGATGGATGAGGCAGTGCAGCGATTCTTTCCAAACTATAAGAATTGGGACTTACCAACAGCAAGAAAGCAACAAGCGGAAGATATACAGGTGATTGCAGATGGACCGCCGAGAGATACATCAGTGATTGTTTATGATAATGGCGAAGGGCAACATCCAGAAGATTTCGAGAATACTTTCTTATCCCTTGTTCGTGGCAACAAGAACAAGATCATGTTTGTGCAAGGTAAGTACAACATGGGAGGCGCTGGATCAACTGTGTTTTGCGGAAAACATCGGTATCAACTGATTGCCTCGAAAAAATTTGATAACACAGGTGCATTTGGATTTACATTGATACGCATGCATCGCTTTACACAAGCAGAAGCAGAGCACAACAAGAATACCTGGTACGAGTTTTTGAAAATTGATGGTAAAATTCCTTCGTTTGATTTAGCAGGAGAGCTTGATTTGAAGCTATTCAACAGAAACTTCAAAGCTGGCTCTATCATCAAGATGTATTCTTATCAGTTCCCCAGTGGATATTCAGGATTTGCGCAGGACTTAAATCAAAGTTTCAACGAGTTTTTATTTCAGCCTGTGCTGCCTGTTTACACAGTTGACAAGAAGGAGCGTTATCCTAATAACAATGTTCTTGAGTTGGATTTGTTTGGACTGAAGCGCAGGTTGGAGGACGACAATAAGTACATTGACAAGTTCTTTTCAGAATCTTACGAGGAGCCGAAGACCTTTGGGAAGATGAAAGTCACCTGCTATGTCTTCAAAGCAAAGGTTGGCGATAACGATGTAAAGAAAACAAAAGAGAATATCCGCCGACAGTTCTTTAAGAACAACATGAGTGTGATGTTTTCGCTGAACGGACAGGCGCATGGACATTATACTTCAGAGTTTATTACGCGCCAATTGAAGTTCAATTTGCTCAAAGACTATTTGCTGATTCACGTGGATTGCACTGCCATGAATTACGATTTCCGCAAGGAACTATTCATGGCTTCGCGTGACAGGCTCAAGCAAGGAGAAGAGTCGAATTACTTACGCGAATATTTAGGCAAGCAACTTAGAAAGAGCCAATTAGACGAAATCAACAAACAACGGAAAGACGCCATCGGATTTGAAAGCGAAGATACTAGCGAACTGCTCAAGTCATTTGCGAAGAATCTTCCCAAAGACAGCGAACTATATAGGCTACTAGAAAACACCCTAAAGCTCGAAGACAAGAAAAAGGAGAAGACACCGCAGAGGGAGCAAAAGCAGCATAAAGAGAAGGAAGAAAAGCCTTTCAACCCGCAGCGTTTTCCGAGCTTTTTTCGTTTGTACAAGAACGGCTCGGATGCGAAGCCAATTCCTGTGCCCATAGGCGGCGAGAAGTCATTAAAGTTCGAAACCGATGTAGAGGATCATTATTTTGACAGAACAGAAGAACCGGGTGATCTGCAGGTTTCCGTTTTAACTGTAAAACAAAATGAAACGGACGGAGGAGACAAGCAAGGAGAGGTAAAGGAACCTGCAGAACTATTCAATATTGTAAAATCTAGCCCGAATAAAGGGACTATAAAAATCACGTTTGCGCCAAACAGCGAATTAAGACAAGGAGACGAAGTGCAAGTACAAGCCTCTCTGAAAGGTGCGGGAGATGACTATCAGGATGAAATAGTTTGGCTGAAAATTGTGGAGCCGGAGGCACCGAAGGAAAAGACACCCAAAAAGGAGGAAGATGACTTTGAACATCTTGGGCTGCCTAAGCTAGAAAAAGTTTACAAAGAACAGTGGGGCGATCTGCCGTTTCAAATGGATTATGATACGGTAATGTTCCCCTTGGGTGCAGGAGATAAGCTCGAAGCAATCTATGTAAACCTTGATAGCAATGTCTTTTTAAATTATCGTAGCAAACAAAAAAGTCAAGATCAAATCACACTTGCACAGAAGCGGTACCTGACCTCGGTTTACTTTCACTCGTTGTTTCTCTATATGATTACGAAGCGGAAGAACTACTCGTTAGTGATTACCAAAGACGGGCAAGATGCTGAAGATGTAACCGTCGATCAATACATACAAGACGTGTTTGATAGTTACTACTCCGATTTCCTTTTGAATTTTGGGATGGAGCAACTAATGAATAGTTTAGAAGATTAATTATGAATTCAGCCGCATTTCAGCTAGGGCAAGAAATCAATAATCGTAAAGTTCCATACATTCTGCACAAAGACCTATGGGATAAGTTCGTATACCCCGGACTAGACATAGATTTTTCAAATTGGAACTCTATAAAGTATTTGAATGACAATGGTTCAGCATTTAACGAAGAAGTTGATAATCTGCCCTCCGATATGGGAGGACTTTATCTTTTCTACATCAAGTGTGTTATTATCAAGGGTATTACCGAGTTTCCCTTTTATATAGGACGCGCGCAGCTGACTGAAGGTCAAAATATAAAAAAGAGAGTCAAGGAATACTTTCAAAAATACTCTAGAGATGATGAGAGAACTAAGATTTACCGCATGTTGAATTTGTGGGGGAAAGATCTACACGTAGCTTACTACCCATTGCCCGATAACGATGTTATCGTAAATCTTGAGAGGGATATTATTAATTCATTACTACTCCCGATGAACGACTTGATACCCGATAAAACTATTAAACAAGCAATTAAAGCATTCGAGCAATGAAAATACCTGCGATTAGAGCAAAAATAGGCGATTGGACATATTACGTGACAACCTTGACATTTGAACAAGTCAATAATTTCGTGTCCAAAGTTGACGAGCAATTGCATCGAAGTGAAGGGTTAAAGGAACTTATTCAAAGAAGTATTACAAACAATTATCTGAGCATAAAGAACTACATACTGAATCAGCCAGAGCTGTTTTTCAATGCTCTTGTCTTGGCAGTCTACGATGATTATCCGAATTGGTTAGAAGTCGAAGTTAAATATAGCGACGATGAACAAACGTATCAGCTGGGATTACTTGATTTTCCTGGAGAGCATAAAATTTTTCCGCTAGATGGTCAGCACCGCGTTGAAGGTATCAAAGCCGCTTTAGCTGAAAATCCCAACGTAGGTAATCAACAAATCGCTGCAATTTTTGTCGGACACAAAAACGATGAACAGGGAATGCGTCGAAGCCGCAGGCTTTTCTCAACACTCAACCGTTACGCTAAGCCTGTAACGATGGATGACATAATTGCACTTGATGAAGATGATAGCATCGCAATCGTGACAAGGGAGCTTTTGGAAACTTTTGATCTTTTTACTTTGAATCGGGTAACAAAGAATAAAAATAAAGCCATCCAAGAAAATGATAAGCAGTCCTTTACTTCAATAATAACGTTATACGATTGCAATTACGAACTTCTTAAGGTTTTCCGAAGGAAGAGAAAATTGGATGCTCCAGACGAGGTTAGGGATAAAAAAACGCTGACGGAATATCTCAAGTTTCGCCCAAGCGATCCAGAGGTCGAGCTATTCCATTCTTTTTGCTTAGAGTATTGGAGTGCCTTTGTTTCCTCATTCGATGTCGTTCAAAGCTATTTAGGAGAAAAATCAGCACATCCTGCACGCCATTTTCGCAACTCAGCGAACGGGGGAAATCTTTTATTTAGACCTGTAGGTTTGTACCCAATGGTTCAAGCGAGTATTGAAATCTATAAGAGAAGCTCAGAACCCTTCAAGGTGATTTTTGAACGAATGAATCAAATTAATCTATCAATAGATAGTATGCCTTGAGTAAATGTTGTATGGAACCCCTACGAGAATACAATGATCATGGGCGCGCAAGGTCTAACAAAGTTGCTCCTAATGTTTTTATACGGAAATAACATTTTAAGAGCCCATGAACTCAAAAATCTAAAAACCAAGTATGCAGCCGCAATTACCTACACTGGGGATGTAAATTCTGTTTTGGAAGGACTCTAGATTTACCAAATGTCTTTTGAAAGGAAATATTCTTGGAAGCCCGTGCTAAAACATCGGTAGAATCATTGCGGTGGGTTTTTCATGAACGGAAATAATGAAAAGTCTTCGCCTAAATGAAACACGCCGCACACCCCTCCGCTTCCGCATCATCAAGAATGTCCATTAAATAAGGTGATTTAAATTCGTCGCTGCTTCTGTTTACGTATTCTTCTTTTATTTGTTTCACTCTTTCCGGCTGCATTAGTTCGCGCAGGCTCTCTGTTGCATTCCAGGTAAAGCCAGCTTTTTCGTCCTCATAATCCATCGCCATTTTAAAGCGTTCCGGATGCTGTTCTAACAACCAAACCCATTCTATCTTTTGCTGAAAAAAGCAGAAATAGCAACCAGAGCGACTGCGTGCGTATTGTCCCTTCTTTCCCTCTACTTCGAAGTCCACCTTGTTATAATAAGCCGGAACGCCCACACAGCTATCCTCCAATATCTGAAAAATATCTTTTCGAATCAAGACCTCCTCATTTTCCAGCAACGGGAAATAAGTTTCAGTAGCTAATGGATAGTTCGCTGTTTTCAGGAACTCGAAAATGAGATAGTTGGTTTCTTTGATGCCTGCATCCAAAAGCTGATTCAGCTTATTGCTTTGGATAAAACCTGCATCAGTTGGCTTCGTTAATATGGAAACAATACGGTTTTTGGCTTTGCCTAAGTCAACTTGCTCCGGCAAGGAGGCAACCATTTCTAAATTGCTATTGGAAAGAAACTTGTTGATGACATCTTCGCTCCAGATGTTTCTACGGAAAGGAAAAATAGATTGAATGTTGGGCTTGCGCGAAATATAGCCTTCACGTTCTTCATCGCCACGAATGCCTACATAAGACACTACCGGATCATCTGCCACATACTTTTCAAAAGGAACAAGTTTCAGATTCTTGGTACACCAACGAGCATTGGAAGATGGTAAATAGCCGCCATACAGCTTCATGAAATGGTCGAAAGGATCGATATGACTTTCTTCAGCACCACGCAACACTTTTATCTTCTTTCCCAAAAAGTTTTCGAGCCGCTCTATGAGTTGGTAGGTTTCGTCCATCTCTTTACCAGTGTCGCAGGTGTAGTATTCGATATCAAGTAGGGGATACTTCCGCTTCAGATAAATAGCTAAAGCGGCGCTATCCTTACCGCCAGAAATACCTAGAACGTGTTTTGTCTTCTTAATCATCTGTCAGCAAATCCTTTAGCAATTGCGTCAGGACAGCAATGTTAGTCGCTTTGTCCTTTACCAAATGTAACCTCATCTCTTCGCTTATCCGCTCTACCTCCGCAGTTTTTCTTTTCGGCATCCGAATCAAAGTTTTCTTTAATCCCTCCGTAAAGCTTTCCATCTGCAAGCCAATGACATCTTCCTTTGTCTCGTCTACAGCGGCTTGAGACAAATTTGTAAGGCTGTCTAATTCCAAAACAGCTGCTTTAAACTTGTCGTACAGCAATACCTCATCTTCGTCTCTAAAAATGTCTAAAGGACGATCAACAATAGCCTGTGCCACTGAACTAAGCCAGGCGTTTCTGTCATCGAGCATACTGTCAATGCGCATGAGCAGCTTTGTCTGATGTGGTAACAGTAAATGTCTTTTTACAGCTTTGTAGCGCGTCTGTAATATCTGCTTGTAAGATTCGAAACCACACTCCTCAAAAACGATCTCATCACGAATGAATTGCTCAAAGCGATCAGACAGGCTATCAAGGCTTGTTCTCAATTCACGAATCGCATTTTGTAACCGCTCAATATAGCTTTTGAAAACCTCGGCATTCGATTGCAATTCGGATGATGAAGTGCCCAACGCTGCCGGGAAATCTTCAAAGAAAGTTTGTTCTGGGTCTTGTGCTTTGGTTATTGCAGTTCGTATAGCTAGCGCTTCTTTACTTAGCCGCTTTGTTTGCTTGGAGTATTCCTTTAGTCCCTTGTAGAAAGTGAGAAAAGGCTTGATTGTTTCAATAAAGGTTTGGTTGGAAAGAGATTCCTTTGTTTCCTGATTCAGAAATACACGGTAGCTGTTAAAGATGTCCAGCCTGATTCCTTCAATATCGAAAGATTTGATGAAGTAGTCCTGAGGGTCTTTAGAGATCAATTCTAAAGTATCGCCCGAAAACTCAGGAATGAAACCGTGCTCACCATACAGCGCAAAATCTTCGCGCTTTAGAAAGAGGAAAGAGGGTACCCAAATATCAATAAGTCCCTGCTTCAACTTGAAAGGACGCTGTTGTAAACTTTCCACAAGTTCTGCAACATTCTTTTTCTCTTTGGTAGCACTTTTCAAGAACTCATTACAAAACTTCCAAAGAGGTGCGAAGCTTGAACCTTTTTTTATCCGAAGTTCTCTATTTACTTCATCAACATAAGTTGCGAGATTATTTTCTTTGAGGAGCGTTAGATAAAGCGTTTTCTCCGGCGGAAATTTATCTGCAGCAAAACCAAGCTCTGGCTGCGACCAATTATTGACAAGTGCTTTGAAATAAGCTTTCCGAGAGGTGTGAATTTGGCTCGAGATTTTGTGCTTGTTTACCAACTCACTTTTGAAAATCGGAGTATCAGGATATACTTCTCTGCACACTTGCGAAAGAAAACTGCGTAGTTCTCTTTCTTTATTAAAAGTCACTTGTTTGCCCTTCCAAAACCACAATACTTCATTCCTGTTATAAATATTCCCTTCAATGTAGTGGTTGAGTAGTTCTCTTTGATGAGCGCGTATTTTCTCAAACTCCCGAACCGCTACTTTATCTCCGTTATTTTCTTCGATGGCTTTAGTAGTTTTTTGAAGGTCGCGCAGTAGGGTCTTAATTTTTGCCGTGTTTCTGTAAAAGCAAAAAAGAATAGCTTCTTGCTGCGTTTCAGAAAACGCAGCAATCTTTTTTACCGTAAGCTTTTCATTGAAAATAAGATTGATGAAACCATCAATTTCCCCTTTGGGTATTTGACTAATCGGTTCATCAGAAATGATGTATTGGAAACGACGCGGTGTACCTGTCTCGAAGTGATACTTATTGGGTGTAAGTGTTGGAAAATCGAAATACCTGTTGAGCAGAGTTGGTATGTCCGTTATTTCGTCCACTCGATTGGCAACATCTATCAGTGCCGAATGAATATCAACGTCCGTTCCCTCAAATAAGATGTAACGATTACTATGATTTCGGTAGAAGATAATGCCTTCTTTTGCTAGGCTCTCGATGAGTTCGCCACTGTTTTCTATTCCTAAGCAGGTTGCCGCATAGGAAACAACAAAGTGCTTGTCAAGAATCGATCCTGAAGCCGCGAAAATATTGAGCAAGCCGATCGTCTTGACCAGCTTCAAATAGGACTCAATATGGCTGTCGAACTTCCGCTCTACTTCTTCTATGGCGTTTTTAATTATGGTGATAGCCGAATAGTCAGGATTGAAGTGAGACGTTAGATAAGAGTAAAGGTTGAAGTTGAGGTAGTCATAGACGTGCGGCAATCCATAAAAAGGACTTGATGACTGATTGAACTTCTCTAAACTTGTAAAGTCTGTTGCCTCCAAAAAAGAGAAAAGTGATCGCTCGTTTTGACCATAACGCTGCAATGCTAAAGTCAGCACGTTAGCGGCAGTGATGTCAAGAGGGAAGATTCTTTTGTTGATCTCCCTGCTGTAACTCTCGCTATGGTTGAATGCTTTTGATTTACTAAACAGTTCAAAAGACGAATCCAATATTTTGTTCGATGGCTTTTGCGGAAACTGGTGCGCTAAGTGCTCCGATGCAAGGAAAAGTAACTGCTCTACTGGTTCATTGAAAATGATTTCTTTAAATCGACCCTTAATCTTTGACCATTCTTGTCTTTGGGCGTTTGTTAGCGAAAAGGCGTAACTCTCGAAACTTTGATGAATGGTGGTAATAAGCGCGATGTTGTATTCTCTATTGTTTACAAACTCCGCCAACTGTTGCACAAAGTATAATTCCTGCTCGGGCTTATGTTGCGCTGCGTATTCGAGAAACTTTCCAAACTCATCTATCTCAATGAACAGCAGGGGTGCCTTCTTATCTAAATCATGATACAGATTGTAGAGCTCTGATAGAATATGTTCGGTCTTATTTTGTTTGACAGTCACACTCAGCTTTGCAGCGAAGGCGTCAATGATAGATTCGTAAGCGCCAACGATCTTGAATACACCAAACTTGGCGTTTGTAACAAAGTTTGGTTCATAATATGGCTTTTGCTTTTTTAAGCTTTGTTCTAAAGCCAGTAAAAAAGATGATTTACCGGTCCCGTAAGAACCGATAAGATTGAAGGACCGGATGCCCTTTTTGAAGTCATCCACCAACTGAGCGACAACGCGCCTTCCATTGGGGGTGGGTATATAATTGAACTCTTTGTCGGAGTCTCGAAGGATGTTTACCGAGGGGTTGTAATTAGCTTTCATAATAGCTATTTAAAACGGTGAACGAATCTGGTCTTTGTGTAAACTGTAGTTCTTTGATGCCAGCGTGATCAACGAAACTAATACCTGGCTGCTGCGAAATCTCACTAATCTTATCAAGTAGCCCAGCACGACTTAATGCAAAAATGGAAGCGGGGCTATCATATCCTTGGTCAAGCGTGAGAAGACTTATTGAATTTCCATAGTCCTCGTTGTCTAAGATTGAGTAAAGGAAAACAGCTAAAGGGAGGTCATCGCGCTCAATATTCTCTATATGATAAGCATCGTAGTGAATCTCTTTTTTTTTGCCTTCCTGCCATTCTATTCTCTCTTTGTGAAGTACTTTGACAAGGTTTAGATCGCAAAGAATCCCCGAATAGGCATCCTCCCCCTTTCCTTCGTCTTGATTTGATAAGTAGAGTTTTTTGAAAACTCCGAAGTCAGATTCTATTGTGTTGCTGTTGAAAACGAACCGCCTTTCTATTTCGCTCCGTCGTTTCATGTATGCGACAAAGGTGTCTCGAGTAAATTCTATACGCTCCCGTCGGTATTCATTAAAGATGATACTGTAGATGGAGGCAAACTTGTTTTTGACAAGCTGATAATGCAACAACCAAAGACTTGCTTTGTCTTCTAGGTACGGGTCCCATCCATCATCGCTTAAGAGCCTTTTTCCAAAGTCAGTCAACTCGTCTTTGACAGTAATGATGTTGAAAGCTTTTAGCCAAAAACGAATAGCACTAACCATGTTTTTACCGACGCCTAAAACAACTACTGCGTCTTCGTCATTAAAAGATTTGCCTGCTGAAACAAAATCAAAACCTTTTTTCAACCAAAGCGCCCTGCATTGAAACGATTCATGTCCAGAAAAAGTCAGTTTATTAGGAGCAATTCCAACCATGCTGCAAGTACGTAAACTATCCTAATAAAATTAGCTATCTTCTAAAGACATTGTTGCCTTTGTTACGCACAAATGTGCATTTTGAAAAATAGGCTGTCTTTAGCAATACCTATTCCATCAAATCCTACGGAGGAAAGGAACTGCTGCTGCCTGCCGATAAAAAGTATCATCCACGATTGGAGAATTTGATCTGGCACTATAGTAAGTTTTTATCACTATAGGTTTTTGAGCAAGCTTTTTCCCATCAATTTAAGACCACCGCCTTGCTTATCTCAAAAGCAGATTTTAGCTTTAAGAATGAATCTGAAATGGTTTTTCCTTGCCTCTATTTTTATTGTTGCTACTAGTGTACAAGCGCAGCGAATCACAGAGCTTCAGTTTTCCGACTGTCTTACCCTGGATGACTACCGTTATAGCGACATCACACCGTTTCCGGGAACACCAACTTCAAGACAATTGTCTTATGGCAACGAGACGGTAAAACTGAGCATAGAAGAAGCCTATCGTATTCGTTACAGTTGGAAGGGGCAAAAATTCCTTGACGTGAAGATCGAATATCCAGGTGATGCTGATTTCGCTAAAGACTCCACGGCACTGGAGGCTTACTACGAACATATCGCCCGCGACGACCGCATGCAGATGCACGTCTCCACCGACAGTTTTGGATATCGGGCTTTTTTTGCTGATCGGTACTCACTGGATAAGCATATTTTCTTAGCTACGGATTTATTAATTGATCCTGTCCAGAAGCGGTTTATCTATATCTACTTCTGGAACCCTAACCAAGCAGAACCTCTGTTGAAAGACATGGATGCCTTTTTCGAAGAAAAGAAAAAGGTGCTTAAACAAATCACGCGCTGTATTAATTAGCTGCTGACAATTGCGTCGCTCAAGTATTACCAAAGAATTGAAGCTGTGCAACTCCCTGCCTTACCCGGCTTCCCTACCTGGCTGAACGAAAAGGATTTCGCGTTATTTTGCTGAAAATTCCCTCTTATGAAAACTTTATCGCGGGCGCTTTGCCTTTGCGCCTTGCTTGCCGTAGCCAGCGCACTACAGGCGCAAACCCAACAATGGACCTGGATTGGTGGCGATAGCCTCAGCGGCCAAATTCCCGTATATGGCACCAACGGCGTGCCGGCAGCCACCAACACACCCGGAGCGAGAGAAGGGGCTGCTACCTGGACGGATCTTTCGGGCAACCTCTGGCTGTATGGCGGTAGCTATTATTCTCACCATTCCGACCTGTGGCGTTACAATATCTCTACAGGCTTATGGACTTGTATGAAGGGCAACTGGAATGTAAGCTTTGCGGGCCTCTATGGCACCAAAGGCGTGGAATCTCCAAATTGCCGCCCTTCGTCAAGAAGCGGCTCCGCAAGCTGGACCGATACTGCCGGAAATCTATGGTTGTATGGCGGATGGAGTGGGGGTACCACCTCGCCCTTTGTTTATCTCAACGATTTATGGCGCTACAATATTACCACGGGCAACTGGGCGTGGATGGGTGGCGATAGTGTGGTGAACCAGTTTGGCGTGTATGGCACGATGGGCGTAGAAGCGGCGGGCAACAAACCCGGCGCCAGAACCTATGCTGCATCCTGGACAGACAATGCAGGAAACTTCTGGCTATTTGGAGGCACCGGTAATGCCGCCAGCTTGTTTGGCGATCTGAACGATCTCTGGAAATACAACGTGGCCACCGGAAACTGGGTGTGGATGAAGGGCACCAATACCCGAAACGTATATGGCACCTACGGTAGTATGGGCGTGGCCAACGCAGCCAATCGCCCGGGGTCGAGGAGCGATGCGGCAGCCTGGACAGACAACGCGGGCAACCTCTGGCTCTTTGGAGGTTATGGATATGCCACAAGCTCCGATGGCAGGCTTAACGATCTTTGGAAATATGATCTTTCTACGGGCAACTGGACCTGGATGAAGGGTGATAATATTCCTGAGCAGGGAAGTATTTATGGCACTCAAGGTACGGCTGCTGCCGCCAATAAACCGGGCGCACGAAACTTTTCGCAGGGCTGGGCAGATACCTATGGCAATTTCTGGCTCTTCGGCGGACTTGGGTATGCTGCAACTACGGGCGCAGGTGCCGCGTATCTGAACGATCTCTGGAAATATGACCCTACCACCGGGCATTGGGCCTGGATAAAGGGGGATAATGTCACCAATCAACCCAGTGTATATGGCACGCAGGGCGTGATGGCTAATAGCAACAAACCCGGAGCACGGTATAACGCACAGCACTGGCTCGATGCTTCGGGCAATATCTGGTTGTTTGGAGGTTATGGTACCAGCGGTACAGGGCTCGATCAGTTGAACGATCTGTGGAAGTTTGGAACCGGAAATCCGCTCGCCATTGGCTTTACAGCGTGCGTGGCCAGTAAAATCAACGACAACGCTGTTTTGGTCACCTGGGCTATGGCCGACCTCAGTGATCTGGTACAATTTGAATTGGAAAGAAGCATCAATGGTCAGGTGTTTGAAACGATAGCTGTGGTTCCTGTCAGCTCAAATAGTTTCAAAGATCTGCAGCCTTTTACGGGAGCCAACTACTACCGCATAAAAGCATTGAAAAAGGATGGCAGCATGGAATACAGCCGAGTAGCCTCTGTGCTGTTGACTGGTGAAGCAGAGATGCTGAAGGTGTTTCCTAATCCCCTCACCGATGAAAGTTTGCGGGTAGAAGTGACCGGGCGCAAAGGCGGCAGTTACAGGTTACTTTCAAAGTCGTCCGGTGCGCGTGGCTTAACGCACCCCGCTCGCGCACAAGGCCAGCCGCACACCCCTCTCAAAAGAGAAGGTCGTTGAGCAGGGTCATGTTCTATTCCCATGTAGTGCCGCCCGGGCGAAGGTGAATGTCCGCTGGCTGCGGCGGGTTGTGCAACAATTCAAAACACAAATAAACCTCCCCCGCCCCTTCTCTTCTCAAGGGAAAGAGTTTCCCGGCATTTGTGCCTTGCTGAAGCTGTATCAAGGAACTGAAGCTCGGCAACTCCCTGCTTTATTAAGGCGGGGTGCGAAGGGCGGGGTGGTTGAGAAAACATTTTCTACCTACGAGATACCAAAAAAACAAATCAACAAATCAGCGCATCAACAGCAATAAGGCACCTTCCCTTGTAAAGGGAAGGAGTTTCCCAGCTTGCATACCTTGATTATTCATGGCAACAGTTTGACGCCTTGCTGAAGCTGTATCAAGGAACTGAAGCTCGGTAACCCCCTGCCTTATTAAGGCGGGGTGCCCGAAGGGCGGGGTGGTTGGAAAACGGGTTTGATTATCCTAACAGAACCCTTCCGCCCTGCGGGCACCTTCCCTTGTGAAGGGAAGGAGTTTCCCAGCTTTTTGCGCCTTGATTCAGCGATATCACGGAAATGAAGCTCGGCATCTCTCTGCTTAATTATGGCGGCGTGGTTGAGAAAACATTCTCTACCTAAGAGATACCAAAAAAACAAATCAACGCATCAACAGCAATAGGGCACCTTCCCTTGCGAAGGGAAGGAGTATCCCAGCTTGCATACCTTGATTATGCCATGGCAACAGTTTAACGCCTTGCTGAAGCGGTATCAAGGAACTGAAGCTCGGTAACTCCCTGCCTTATTAAGGCGGGGTGCCCGAAGGGCGGGGTGGTTGTGCAACAAATTCAAACCCGGCGCGCAGAACAACACATCCACAGAAACACAAATAAACATCCTTGCCGGGCGGGCGAGATCGTGGAGGCCTGTAGCTTGGTTATTTCTTCCGCTTCAACTTTCTGGCTCCATATACGGCCGCCGCACCCACTAGTAGCGAAGCTCCACCGTCGATGGGTGTGGGAATACCCGGATCGCCGTCAAAATCGGGAGGGTTGTCTGCCCGCACAGTGAGGGGAATGGCGATCATAAGGATGGCGATATAGCATACTATGCGTCGTAATTTATTCTTCATTGCAATGGTTTTTTGATGGATGATTTGGAAGCATGGACTCAGGCGTTCGTGTGCTGAGTCCATGCTGTTTGTATGGTGTGGATGAGACTTATTGTTTGATGATCTTTTGCTCGGCAATCGTTTGTCCTTTATCACTACTGAGCTGCAACAGGTACATATCCGGTGTGAGCTTCGCGATGTTTAGCGATACTGTTGCGGTGCCGCCCTGGTGGTCTAATGACTGTTGCAATACTTTTTGTCCTGCTGTGTTGTAAAGGCTAAGTTGGTAGTTGCCTTTTTCAAGACCAGCAAGTGTTGCCTTCAGTTCATTGCCCGTTGCGGGGTTAGGTCCAACAGAAAGTTGTGTAGCGGTCTTGCCGGTTAAGACGGTAACCACTGATGAATACACACTGCTGTGGCTTCTGGCTACACCCTTGATGCGGTAGTAGTTGATGCCATTGATTGGCTTTTCGTCTATGCTGTGGTATTCCTCATCATTGCCAGCCGCAAGCGTTGCAATCCTGTCAAAACTTTTTCCATCCCCACTTCTTTCTACTTCATATTGGGTAATGCCTTCCTGATGACTCACCTTCCATTGTAACTGTACCTGCTCTTTCTGTTGCTTTGCCGTGAGGGTGATAAACTGCAGATCGAGCGGTGTAGATCCACTCACTACAATTTTGAATCTGCCACTGGCAGAAGAAGCGCTGTTGCTCGTTACGGTAAAAGGATAAACTGTATTGGCAGTAAGCGATACCGGTGCCGTGGTGTTCAGAAAATTATCATACAGTGTCGC
>JAFIGV010000025.1 GCA_017849575.1 Flavipsychrobacter sp.
AACTCCACGACCTCCCCTCTCGAGAGGGGACGTGCAGCAGCCCTTGTGCGCGAGCAGGGGTGTGTTTTTAAAATCGAAGTTGACAATTGAATGACAATCATCAGCCTTTTGTCATCCGCCCTCCCCGTAGTTTTGCGCGCAATATGAAAAGCAGTATGATTTTGGGTGTTGTCTTGATGTGCACGATAACAATGAAGGCACAACAACAGCATCAAACCACAAAGCCAGCCAATGTTTTGCAGTACAATGATGAAAAGCATTTCAAAAATGTGCGGCAACTTACCTTCGGTGGCGACAATGCAGAGGCATATTTCGGCTTCGACAACGAGCACATTAGTTTTCAGCGGACCAACCCAAAGGAAGGTCTGCAATGCGATCAGATCTTCTTTGGAAAGCTGCCCGAAAAACAGGAAGAAAAATTCTCGTACAAGCTGGTAAGTACGGGTAAAGGAAGAACTACCTGCGCCTACCTGATGCCCGATAAGAAGCATGTATTGTACGCTTCCACCCACAAGGCCGCAGATAGCTGCCCACCCGTACCCGACCGTTCGGTGATTAAAAAATACGTGTGGCCGATCTATGATAGCTACGATATTTTTGTCGCAGACCTTAATGGAAAAATCACACGGCAACTCACTACCGAGCCAGGCTACGACGCTGAGGCCACCATTTCACCTAAGGGCGACAAAATCATCTTTACCTCAATGCGCAATGGCGACCTTGACCTTTACGTGATGGACATTGACGGCAAGAACGTAAAGCAAATCACTCACGAATTGGGTTATGACGGGGGTGCATGGTTTTCGCCCGACGGTAAAAAAATCGTATGGCGGGCTTCGCGGCCTACTACTGATGAAGAAGTACGCGAATACAAAGAGCTATTAGGTCAGGGACTGGTGATGCCTACACATATGGAAGTATTTGTAGCTAATGCCGACGGAAGCGATGTACAGCAGGTTACTCATCTCGGAAAAGCAAACTGGGCGCCCAACTTTATGCCCGATGGAAAACGCATCATTTTTGCATCTAACCACGAATATGAGCGTGGCTTCCCTTTTAACATGTATATTATCAACCCTGATGGCAGCGGGTTGGAAAAGATTTCGCACGATGGCGGATTTGACGCGTTCCCCATGTTTTCGCCCGATGGCAAAAAACTTATCTTCAGCTCTAATAGAAATAACGGCGGAGGGCACGACACAAACTTGTTTATCTGCGACTGGATAGACTAACTCTTTATTTAGCAGCTTTCTGTATATAGGTAAAAGTCTTTGTACTTTTACCTATATTTTTTGTACAAAACTGTTAACATGAGAAGAATTTTTACCCTGCTGCTTTTGACGCTTTCCGTTTTTGCCAGTGCTCAGTTAAGCCAGCCGTTCTCCGAAATGAAAGGAACAGACACGAAAATTGCAGATCATCGTGTTAAGAAATTCAGAGTGCTGAGCTTTGCACGACAGGAGCTTGAAAAGGTTCTGGCATCGATACCGGCCCCAAATACTTTGGAGATAACAAAAAGCCCGGTTTTGATTGACCTTCCCGACGCTACAGGAGCGGTGCAGCGTTTTTACATTTCTGAATGTCAGACCCTCTCACCAGAGACCGCTTTGTCCTTTCCGGAAATAAAAACCTATGACCTGCGTTCGCTCGACGGCAGCATCCGGGGAAGGCTTACCCTTAGCCCCTTAGGCGTACAGGCAATGCTGGTGTCGCCTGCGGGACGTTATTATATCACTCCCGTAGATTTTTCAGGCTCAGACTTGCATAGGGTCTATTTCTCCCGCGACTATGAAACCCCGGCATCCATTATTTGTGGGGTTGATGATCTTGAAGACCAGATCAAAGGACCTCAGATGAAAACTACCGCACTGCTTGGCGACTGTATGTTACGAACGTACAATTTTGCCGTAGCTGCTACGGGCGAATTCACCACCCTCCTCGGTAATCAAACCAATGCGATCGCGAGCATTACCTCCACAGTCGCTAACATAAACCTCATCTACGAACGTGATCTGGGCATCCACCTCAATCTCATCACCAACACTTCTATCACTTATACCAATGCGGGCACCGACCCCTATCCTACCGCGAGCTTTCCTACGCAAACCATTCTTGACAATAATACCAATGCGCTCAATACCAATATAGGCTCCTCGAACTTTGATATCGGAATGGTGTTCAACAATGGTTGGAACGGCGGACTTGCCTACACGCCGGGCCTCTGCAATGCTGTTACCAAGGGTGGTGGTGCTGCGGGCATTACCGGGGCCCCCTTCGGGCCGGTGATGGAAAATGTGGTAGCCCACGAGATCGGACACCTTTTTTCTGCAAAACATACTATGAGTGCAGGAACCGGCACTCTGTGTATCGACAATCTCAATCTCCCCACGGCTTATGAGATTGGCGGTGGCTCTACAATAATGGCCTATGCAGGTTCCGTATGTGCGGGAATGGCGTATCAGAACAATACGGACGACTACTTTCACTTCAATTCAGTAAAGGTGATTCGCACCTATGCACAGTCACTCAGTACCTGCGGCACCACTACCAACGCCGGAAACACTGCTCCGGTATTATCCGTGGCCGCTTCCGGCTACACCATTCCTGTCTCCACTCCCTTTGAACTGGATGCCACGGGCCTCGACAACAACAACAATTATCTGACTTATACTTTTGAACAGTATGACGTAGCAGGTTCGGCCATGACCACAGCTCCTGCGGCCTCTTCGGCCACCGGCCCCATGTTTCGTTCCTATCCGCCTTCTACGGCAAACAGCAGAACCTTTCCCGCACTGAGCTACATCCTCAGCAATACCTCTTACTCCTGGGAAGTGCTGCCCTCCGTATCCCGAACGCTCAACTTTAAAGTGCTGGTTCGGGACAACAACAGTGGCGATGGCTGTGTGGCTCAGGACAGTATTGCCGTAACGACCAACAGTAGCGCCGGCCCGTTTGCAATCACGTCGCAGAACGCACCTGTTTCGTATACCGCCAATGGAACCAACACGATGCCCCTCACCTGGAACGTAGCGAGTACAACATCAGCACCCGTAAGCTGTTCTTCAGTCAATATCTACTTCTCGGCCAACAATGGTCAGACCTTCCCGTACACACTGGCCACCAACCTTCCCAATAAAGGAACAGCCTCCGTTATCGTGCCCAACGTCAATACCACCACGGGACGCATCTAGATAAAAGCGGCCAACAACATCTTTTTCGATATTAACAATGCTCCCATCACAGTGAGTTCGTCCTGCACAGCAAATGGCAGCACTTTTTCACCTTCCGTAAATGTAACCGCTCAACAAGGCAATCCGGCGCTTAACCTCAGCCTTTCACCTAACTACGGCAGTGTAGTAAGCATTAGCGGTACGCTAAGCAATACAGACCCCCAAAGCTCGCTAACGGTAGTTAATGGAAGCGGAAGCAATTGCATTAACTTCAGCAACACTTTTGCTTATGACCTTTTCACCTTTCAGGTAAATGTAAGCGGAAGCTATACTTTCAGTCTTTCCGGCTCCACGCCGTTTGGCACAATGATCAATTTGTATGAAAATGCGTTTTCGCCCTCAAGCCCCTGCACCAATTTTGTAACATCTAACGGTGTGTTTGCGAGCAGTTCCGTGTCGATAGGAAACAGCATCACCGCGAATCTCAATACGGGCACTACTTATGTCATTGCCGTGGGAAGCTTCGACGGTACTACACCTGCACTTCCTGCTAATTATTCCGCTACCGTTTCAGGCCCCGTCGGAGGAAATATCTATTCCGGCACTCCTAACCCCGGGGGTTCTTTTAGCTACAAGTATGTGATCGTAAACAATGCTACCGGAAACATATCCGCCATTACAAGTACGCCTGACCTTACCGCCTATGCTTTCGGGTCGTACACCGTGTATGGTCTTTCTGTCAGCAACTCAGTTACCCAAACTGTATTGAACACCTATGTTGGTGGAACATTTGTTGCATTTCAGACCGCATTGATCAATAGTGTTGTCTGCGCCAGCTTAAGTGCCAATTCTATTGTCGTAACTGTACCCAACCCACTCCACCTGAGCAGTCTTCGATTGTCGGCTGTAGCTTCAAACAGTGTGGTAAAACTGATATGGACCGCCGTCGGTGAGGACGAAACAGAAAACTATCTCGTAGAACGGAGTGCGGATGGAAAAACGTTTTCGGCAATTGGCAACAAAGCCGCTCTCAGGACAGGTAGTTATCAATGGGTGGACGAGCAGCCGGCGGAGGGCAGCAATCTCTACAGGATCAGGGCAGTCTCCAAAGGAAACCAGATCTACTTCAGTAATGTTGCTGTGGTCAATTTCCACGCCTTTGCCATGGGCACAGCGCTGGTCATTCCTAACCCGGCCGCGGGGCAAACAACGGTGCGCCTGCCGATTGAAGGGCTGTACGACTGTCGTTTGACAGACCTGAGTGGGAAGACCTTAGAACATTTTACGGTTAATGGCAGTCAGTTCTCTCTTGATCTTAGTGATGTTGCCACAGGCGTTTACTTATTGCACTGCAGGAGCAAAGATCAAAATATCATCAGCAGAATTGTCCGGCAGTAGTGTCGCAGAAACGGATACCTAAGAAAGTCGGACCCTCGTCCGGCTTTCTTATTTTAGCAAAAACTACCAATGTTACGTGCATTTCTGATGGTTGGAGCAGGTGGCGCCGTGGGCAGCATGGCGCGGTATGCGGTCAATCTTTTGATAAACAGAAGCTACAATCTCAGCTTCCCGCTGGCAACCTTTCTGGTCAATTTGCTGGGTTGTTTTCTCATCGGCTTATTATTTGGCATCGCCGAAAAACAGGGATGGATGCAGGGCAGTTATTTGCTTTTATTGGCTACCGGTTTCTGCGGGGGCTTCACCACCTTTTCCACCTTCGCCCTCGAAAGCACAGCATTATTTTCCAAAGGACAGAACAGTGTTTCACTTATCTACATGCTATTAAGCTTATTTTTGGGAATCATCCTTTGTAAGGCCGGGCTTTGGCTGACGCGATAAAAAATACATTCATGGAGCAATTTCAGTTTCCCTTTCTGCACGGCAAAAAGTCAGCACTTCCTGAAGAAATCCAGAAGCTTATTGACCGGGCGGAAGCAGCGGCAGACAAGGCATACGCGCCTTATTCGCATTTCAAAGTAGGTGCCGCTGTTTTACTTGAAGACGGTTCTATGCTGACCGGTTCTAACCATGAAAACGCAGCCTACCCTGCCGGCGTTTGTGCTGAACGCGCCGCGTTATCAACGCTGGAAATGAATGATAAAACGCACCGGGTAAAAGCGATTGCCGTGACTTATCACAGCGGTGATGAATACGGAAAACCCATTTCGCCCTGTGGCATTTGCAGACAAACCATTCTGGAAGTGCAGCAATGGCAGCAGCAACCAATCTCTATCTACATGTGTTCTCCGGATGGCAAGGTTATCGTGCTCGAAGATGCCGGCTATCTCCTACCGTTTTCGTTCGGCAGCGAATACCTTAATGTTCAAGAGACATCACCCTTGGATCGCTAAGCATTTTGCTGGTCAGCTCTGCATGAGCAGCCTTGCTTGCTCTGATCGTCCATTCCACTATGATAAAGTCATTTTGTTTACTGAATTTTTGCTGCGAGAGGCGCAGACTTCTATCGCAGTAGTGCTCCGGATGGGGCAGGTCACCTTGCTCGTGGCGCCAGGTGAGCCTGTATTTTTCCGTAAAGTTTACCCCGGCCAGTTTAGCCTCAAAACGATGCAATACGAATAGCGTCAGCAAAGAGATAGCAGTGGTGGTAGCGGCCAGTATATATTCCTGAGTACCGCATGCCATTCCTATACCGGCAGCAACCCAGGTCGTGGCGGCAGTGGTAAGACCTTTTATGTCTTGTCCGCTTTTATAAATAATGCCTGCGCCGAGAAAGCCAATGCCCGTTACTACCGTAGATGCAATCCGCGAAACATCGCTCTGATGGTGAGGGTCGGTGAGTGCAAGCTTTTGCGACACTACCGTAAAGACCGCAGCACCCAGGCTTACCATCATTAACGTACGATAGCCCGCCGACTTTCCGCGGTAGTCGCGGTCAAAGCCTACTATAGCTCCCAGCAACGAAGCCAGAAGCAAACTTCCGAGGTCACTGATCGAAAACTGCTCCATGCGCCCTTTCACAAGCCATCAAAAAAATTAAGCCATATAAAGCCCGGCCACAGGCAAAGCACGTTGCAACATGCGGGCCTTTTTGATTTATCCATACGCCTTTCCTAATTTAGCACCCCGCAAAAACAGCTTGATTTTCCATGATAGATATTAAAGTGCCAGCAGTTGGTGAGTCGATCAATGAAGTAACCTTAGTAAAATGGCTGAAGAACGACGGAGCATGGGTGGAACGCGATGAACTCCTTTGTGAGCTGGAATCGGAAAAAGCAACTTTTGAACTAAACGCTGAACAAGCGGGTTTATTGAAGATCGTAGCTGCAGAAGGCGATACGCTCAACATCGGTGACCTGGCTTGTCGGATAGACGACACGGCGGCCAGGCCTGAAGGCGCCGCTCCTGCAAAAGAGGAAGCAAAAACGCCAGCCCAGAAAGAAGAGCAATCGCCTGCAAAAAAAGAAGCGGCACCACAAGCCCCGATAGCTGCGGATGTAAAGGCGACACCGGTGGCCAAATCTATCATGGCGGAAAAACAGGTGAACCCATCGGAGGTAAAAGGCTCCGGCTCGCTGGGGCGTATCTTAAAAAACGATGTACTCGAGGCTTTATCACACCCCGGTCGTAAAGGGGGCGCAGAGGCCTTCAGCCGTAATGACCGCCGCGAAAAGATGAGCAACCTTCGAAAAACGGTTTCCCGCAGACTTGTGGAGGCAAAGAATTCTACGGCCATGCTCACCACATTTAACGAAGTGGACATGACACGGATCATGGAAATCCGTTCGAAATATAAAGAGAGCTTTAAGGAATCTCATGGCGTCAACCTCGGCTTTATGTCTTTCTTTACAAAAGCTTGTTGCATGGCACTGCTCGAATGGCCGGCGGTAAACGCCTATATTGATGGAGAAGAGCTGGTATATCACGACTATTGCGACATTTCAATTGCTGTATCGGCTCCGAAAGGTCTAGTGGTGCCTGTGATCAGAAATGCAGAAAGCCTGAGTATGGCAGGGATTGAAGCGAAGGTAGTAGAGCTGGCAAAGAAAGCACGGGAAAACAAATTAAGCATCGAAGAAATGACGGGCGGAACATTTACTATCACCAATGGTGGTGTATTTGGTTCGCTGATGAGCACCCCGATTATCAACATCCCCCAAAGCGCCATCCTCGGTATGCACAAAATACAGGAAAGGCCCATGGTAGTGGATGGAAAAATAGAAGCCCGGCCCATGATGTATCTGGCCCTGAGCTACGACCACCGTATCATCGACGGACGTGAGTCGGTAAGCTTTCTGGTAAGGGTTAAAGAATTGCTGGAACATCCTGAGCTGCTGCTGATCGGAAAAGATCCGGTCCAGGCGCTTCTGGAACTCTAACCGATTGCCACGCCCCGCGCACAGCGGGGTTTTGCTTACTTTTGACTCACTAAATTTTTTGTTTTTTTGATCATCCGGCTATTCATCGTTTGTTTTCTTTCCGGCCTTCCATTCTATGGACGGGCACAGGCGGTGCCGGACACTTCTTTGAAGCAAATGTTCCCGGACTCGGCACGTGCGGAACAAAGCGCTGTAAAGCGTCTGCCCAACGAAGCTGAAGGCTTACAATACCGTCCTTCGCCTGCCCAGCATAACCCCAAGAAAGCAGGACTTTATTCAGCTATCTTACCGGGCTCCGGCCAGTTGTACAATAAACAATATTGGAAGATACCCATTGTTTATGTGGGCGTGGGCGCCGCGGCCTACTTCATTCAGTTCAATACCAGTAAATACCAAACCTACAGGAAGGCTTATATTGCCAGTCTTGAGGGCAAAACCCATGAATTTAGCGGCATCTACGACCAGAGTTCTTTAAAAACGCTGCAGGACGCCTACAAGAAATACCTGGACATGACGCTGCTGTTTACGGCCATAGGGTACACGCTTCAGGTCATTGATGCTGTGGTATTTGCGCACCTCAAAAACTTTGACGTTTCGCCCGATATTTCTTTGCGTTTGCAGCCTGTGGCACACCCCAACGGCGGAGCTGGTATCGGCCTGGTACTACACATGCCTTAGGGTTTGGGAAACTGCACTGGAAGCGGACTCTGCAAGTATTTTCTCACTTTTATTTCAGCCCTTGCTGGCCTACCTTTGTCAGATGCTGCACAGCAAGCCGAGAGAGGATAATTATTTACACAAAGGATTAAGAAAACAACTGGTTCAGGCGCTACGCGAGAAGGGCATCAGTGATGACAGAGTACTGACCGCTATCGAGTCCATTCCCAGGCACTTTTTCCTCGACCCTGCATTTGAACGTATTGCTTACGAAGACCGCGCCTTCCCTATCGCAGCCGATCAAACGATTTCTCAACCGTTTACAGTAGCCTTTCAGACACAGCTTCTAGAGATCAAAAAGTTCGACAAGGTTTTGGAAATCGGCACTGGCAGCGCATATCAGGCTTGTGTACTGGCCGAGCTCGGCGCCATGGTTTACTCCATAGAGCGGCAACGGGCGCTCTATGATTTTGTAAGTCAGTTTTTCTTCCTGAAAAATTATCCCAACATCAAACGATTTTATGGCGATGGCTATGAGGGCCTGGCATCTTTTGCTCCCTTCGATAAGGTCATTGTAACGGCTGCGGCACCCTTCATACCGCCCAAACTCGTAGAACAGCTTAAGCCGGGAGGCCTTGCGGTAATTCCGGTGGGTAAAGATGGTGGCCAGAAGATGATGCGTATTGTGAAGGACAAAGACGGCCGCGTAAAAGAAGAAGAGTTAGGAGATTTTCTGTTTGTCCCCATGCTTACCGGAAAGCACCGGTAATCTTACTTCACAAAGAAGCGGTAGTGTAGTCCGTCGCCGGCCACTGCACCGCCGAAACCCGCAGGTAGCTGCTGTACATAGTTGCGGATCCATCTGTGGTCGGGCATATAATACAGCGGAACCGTGTCCTGCACCTGATAGCCCGGGTTCACACGAACGATCACTTCCGCGCACAGAGTATCTTTACCCGCAATCTGCGCCGCGTCTATGGTCTGCGTCCGGATGGACCCCGGCGCGGGTGCTTTTATATTCCAGGTATCGCCACATACTCCGTCAGTAAACATAAAGGGTACATTCTTCTTTCTTGCCAAGATCAACGCATCGCGGGTATGTCTGTATGTGGCGATACGTTGTGCATATTCCTTGTAAGTGAAGGTATTGATACAGGTGCTCACAATATTTCCGCACAAGGCCAGCAACAAAACCACCTGTGCCGCTGCAACCCATTTTTTCGCAACGGGTAAGCGGTAGGCGGCATCCAGAGAGAATACGATCAGCAAGGCGATAGCAGGCACAGAATAAGCCGTCAGCCTGGCCACTCCGCCTATGAGCTTGCCCGTGGCAAACAGGATCAGGATCACCACCATCAAGGCTACGGCGTAGGCCTGCAACTGCTCGCGCAGGGTGACCCAGCGAAAACGCCTGGCAACGAGAATGGCGCAGGCGCGTAACCATGCGGCTATACCCAGCAAACCAAACACCAGCTCAAACAAAAAGCCGGACCCCACCAGAGCAAACAAATTCCACAAGTCGAACAGAAAACGCTCTTCTGAATGCTTGTAGTAAGCACGTTTGTAGGAGACGTACATGTCTTTATCAGCCATCATGTGCCGGACATCGAGAAAGTAAAAGACCAAAATGCTACTTGCCAACAGGCAAAGCGGCAGCAGCAAGGTTAGCCGTTTCACCTTGCGGTGGTCCTGATTATTCTTCCGGATACTGAGGCCGGTAACAAAAAAAAGTGGCGCCGCATTGATCGGGTAAGTGTAGCTAAAAAATGGTGCAAGCAACAGGCTGGTGCAGAGCAGAAAATATCGCCCACGGGAAAGATGCTGGCCTTCGGCCAATGCCCGGAGTTCGAGCAATTGCCAGATTGCTAAAAGGCTGAGCAGAATATCCATTTCATACTGCTTCACCTGCACCATGTAATCGGTAAAGGTTTGCGAAGACACAACGATGAGCACAAACAAGTAGCTGAGCACACCGCCGGTGGCAAAAATCCGTTTACGCAGATAGAATAAAAACAACACGCTCATCATTGTGAGCAACAATGGCGGAAGCCTCAGCGCACTGTAACTATAATGAAATACTGCTGCGATCGCTTTAATGCTGCACAAATACACCCGTGGGCATTCCTGCAGCAAATCGAGTCTTCCCCATAGCCCCTCAAAACTTCTGAACTTGATGTTGTAGATCAAACGCCATTCATCATTCCAAAACGGACGAATGGGAAACAAAGCCTCGGCAAGTCCGAAGCCGAGCAGATACACTACCATGATCACCGCGGCGATCCGAACGACCTTTTCTAAATCTAACTTCTGCACCCGGTAAAAATGAGAAATAATTTCTGTTTCGCTACCCTTGTCGCCGGTGATATTCACAGCATCGCACGATTTATTAGTTTTACGCTCAAATTCAAGCATCCAAATCTATGCAGCACCCAGAAGGTTATGTACGCTCTGAGATAGAACACGGCATCGCTACCATCGAGTTTTTTCATCCTGCCAGCAATTCGCTGCCGGGAGCCATTCTCTCCGACCTCGCAAAGACCATCAACGACATTGGTATTGACGACCGGGTAAAAGTGATCATTCTGAAAAGTGCCGGAGAAAAAGCATTTTGTGCCGGCGCCTCCTTCGATGAATTAGTGGCTATTTCCAACAAAGAGGAAGGACATAAATTTTTCAGCGGATTTGCCAATGTCATCAACGCCATGCGCAAGTCGCATAAGCTCATCATTGGCCGCATACATGGCAAAGCCGTGGGTGGTGGTGTAGGCCTTGCTGCGGCGGTGGATTATGCCATTGCTACCGAAGAGGCATCAGTGAAGCTGAGCGAACTGGCCGTAGGAATAGGTCCCTTTGTGGTGGGGCCGGCGGTAGAGCGTAAAATCGGGCTGTCGTGCTTTTCGCAGCTTGCTATTGATGCTACCGAATGGAGATCTGCAGAATGGGCAAAAAAACATGGCCTTTATGCAGAAATACACAACACCACCGCGGAAATGGATGAGGCAATCAGCAGCCTTGCGCAACGCCTGGCGCAAAGCAGCCCTGACGCTATGTATCAACTTAAAAAGATCTTCTGGCAGGGCACTGAACACTGGGATACTTTGTTGGCCGACCGTGCCTCGGTGAGCGGACGGCTTGTGCTGAGCGACTTTACACGCAATGCCATCAGCCGGTTTAAAGCCAAAACAGTGCGAAATTGATACAGTGTTTTAAGTTTACTTTGTAAAGCCATCCTCCCGTGCGGATGGCTTTATGCTGTACCTTTGCCGCTATGGTTTTTGAATTGCCGCTAGCAGAAGAAAAAGTTAAGCGTCAGCAGGTAGTTACCCTTCATCTTATTGTCAGTTTTGCCTTTGTGGCCACCGGAGTGCTGCTTTTTCTGTTGCAATATCTTGCTGAGAAAATAAGTCCCGGGGTTGCTCCGGCTGGCTTTCTTCACGCAGGTATCTGGGGTACTTTCATTTTGCTGGCTGGCATCGTTCTCTTTGGCCTGGTCTTGTTCCGGTCGGGCTGGCTCATCGAAAAAAAAGTAAACCGTTTGCTGCGCATTACAGAACTCGCACTCCTGCTTTGCTTTGCCAGCTTCGCCGCCATCACCCATTTGTTCATCCCTGCTATGATCTATGGTCTGATTGCTGCCGCCATACTGTTTGCCATTTATTGGGAAAGTGTGAGCGACAATACGCTCTATATCTACATCGACGAGCGCGGCATCCGCCTGCCCCTGACCTCAAGAAAGCGATTTCTCGACTGGTGGGAAGTAGAGCGTATCATACTTCGGTTTGGCGTGCTCACTATTGGCTGTCACGACAACCGTTTGTTTCAATGGAACATCAACGCCATTACCTTCGACAAGGAAGACTTTCAGCGCTTCTGCGCGGACCACATAGCCGCAAATAAAGAAAAGCGCAAAAAATACGTTTGGTAAACGGAAGGTTGCCGCATTACTCTACCAGCTTAAAGAATTAAACATGTTGAATTCGTCGCCATATCTGCTGTACTCTGATGGAAAAGGAAACATTTTCGAAGACACCACTTTGTACGTCGTGGGGCGTTCGGGATGGGATGCAATGCCTATAGACCCTCAGGATTTTATAGAACTGCCTGATGGAGGCTCACTTTATGAACTGCCCGACCGCCGCGGCATTGGTATCGATACGATCACCGGAGAAATGCGCCTTTGTGAAAAAGGCTGGGCTGTTGCTGCTTTTATTCCGCCGGCACACACAGGCTTTTATCTGGCTGCCTTCGAAACCCTGCCTGATGCCGGCACTTTGCCGCTCTTTTGCTATACCGCAGTAGGCTGGCAAAACGAAAAATTCTATGTTCCTGCCGTGCGTATCGAACAGGATATCCGTCAGGAATGCTCGGGCTACCAACAGGACCGCATCAATGAAGGTGTAGCACATTTGCTCGAAGCCTATCCGCACAACCGGTTGGTGAAGCACCTTGCAGAAAACTGCGCCCTCACTTATCATTGTCCGGCCGCCCGCAATTATTTTATGGGCCGGTGGGAATGTCCCGTACCCTCATCGCCTGCATGCAATGCCAACTGCATTGGCTGCATTTCCTTCCAGCCACAGGAAGAGACCATTACGTCTTCGCAGGATCGCCTTAGTTTTAAGCCTACGGCTGAGGAAATTGTAGAGTTTACAGTACCTCATCTGGAACATGCCCCCTATCCCATTATCAGTTTCGGCCAGGGCTGCGAAGGTGAACCGCTTCTGATGGGAGAAACGATTGGCGAAGCCATCCGGCAGATCAGAAAACATACCGATAAGGGAAGCATCAATATCAATACTAACGGAAGCCGGCCCGATGTTGTGGAAAAGCTCATGCAGACGGGTCTTGATAGTATTCGTGTAAGCCTCAACTCTGTGCGTAAAGAAATTTACACCCGCTATTATCTGCCCAACAACTACCAGTTTGAAGATTTGATCGAAAGTCTGCAGATCGTGCATCGCTACGGAGGATGGTCTTCCATCAATTATTTTACTTTTCCGGGCATGACCGACAGTGTGGAAGAGTACGAAGCGCTAAGAAATTTCATCCGTGAGACAAAAATCTCAATGATTCAGTGGCGAAACTTCAATATTGACCCCGACTGGTACCTGGGCAAGCTGGGAATAACCGACACGGGAGAATGTCTCGGCATCGGTCAACTGATGGAGCTTATTCACGAAGAATTTCCCGAAGTAAAATTCGGATATTACAATCCGCCTGCTGAGCGTATGAAACGTTTCGACACTGATTTTGCGCATTAACAGCTTACAAACAATTGTTTTTTTATTTTAGGCAAATAACCGGACTATGACAACTGCTCATCCGCCAATTAATAAAAAAGCTGCAGCCACCACGGTAGTCGTGCACCTGTTGTTGCTCTTACTGTTTTTTTTCATCAGCTATTCCCTGCCAGTATCCGCACCGGTAGAAGAGCTGGGGCTTGAGGTGAACCTGGGCAGCAGTGAGGACGGTAGTGGTATAGACCAACCCATGTCGGTAAATACACCGGCGGCGGCACAGGCACAAACACAATATCATACGGCAGGCCGTCAAAGCGAAGACACAAAAGACCTGATGCAATCTGACGACCCGGATGCCCCAGCCCTTGCTCCTCCGGCATCGTCGGGCAACAGGAATTTCTCAACTACACCCGCAAACACCACCCGAACGAACGCTACCCGAAGCGAAACGAATAACAACACGCGTCAGCAGCCGCAGCAGCCTCGATATGTTTATCAGGGGGGCAACGGCGCAGGAGGAAATAATGCGCAGATAAACCAACCCGGAAGCGCTGAAGGAAATACTACGGGCAACGGCGACAGAGGTGTGCCCGGGGGTACACCCGGCGCTTCGAACTATATCGGATCGCCCGGCAACGGTACCGGAGGTATCAGTCATAACCTGAACGGACGCGAAATATCTCCACGCCAGTTTGTTGCCGAATTCAACGAAGGAGGTAAAGTAGTTGTGCAGGTGAAGGTGGACCGTGCCGGAAACATCATCTCGAAAACTATAAAAAGCTCACCCAACCGGAAGCTCAGTGAAATAGCCCTTCAAAAACTGAGTCAGGCTAAATTTTCAAAAAGCCCCGACGCCGCGCCCGAACAAATAGGCGACATTACCTTTGTCTTTAAAACGCGTTCGCAATAATGAACTTACAGTCTTCCTACGAGGACACACTCAATTACCTCTACAGTACGCTCCCCATGTTTTCCAGATTGGGGAAGGAAGCCATAAAGAAAGACCTCACCAATATTTTGCGGCTCTGCGAGGCTCTCGGTAACCCGCAGGTACAATTTCGCAGCATCCATATTGCCGGCACCAACGGCAAAGGCAGCACAAGCCATATGCTGGCGGCGGTGTTGCAACATGCGGGTTATAAAGTAGGGTTATATACCTCACCTCATCTTATCGACTTTCGCGAGCGTATAAAGGTCAACGGCGTACCTGTGGCGAGGGAATGGGTTGTAGATTTTGTAACCCGGCAACAGGCGCTGCTCGATGAAGTAGCCCCCTCTTTTTTTGAAACCACTGTGGCCATGGCCTTTCAGGCTTTTAAGGATGCCGCGGTTGACTTTGCGATCATCGAAACCGGGCTGGGCGGCAGGCTCGACAGCACAAATATCATCACCCCACTACTTTCTATCATTACCAACATCAGCTATGACCACAAAGACGTGCTGGGAAATACCCTTCGGGAGATTGCGTTCGAAAAAGCAGGGATTATAAAGCCCGAAGTGCCCGTGCTGATCGGCGAACAAGATGACGAAACGTCCGGAGTATTTTTTGAAACATCGGTACTCAGAGGTAGTACGATTTATTATGCACAGTCGCTCTGGGATCTTGTAAAAGTGAAGGAAGAGCCGGGTCGTCAGCACTACAAAGCCATTCAAAAATCTGCGTGGAAGATGTACGACCTTGTGACGGATCTGGGCGGAAGCTATCAGCAACATAATATCAAGACTGTGCTGGCTGCCACGGAACTACTCGTCGGGCAGCAACTTATTTCTACCACGCTGGAAGTGGCCCTGGCTGCGCTTTCGGCGGTAAAAACGCTCACGGGTTTCCGGGGCCGTTGGGATGTATGGCAAACAAGCCCGCTTATCGTAACCGATGTGGCACACAATGCAGCAGGCATTGGTGAAGTGATGAGTCAATGGAAGAAAGTAACTGCCGGGAAAAAATATATCATAGCCGGATTTGTGAAAGACAAGGACGTACCGGAAGCCCTGAGCCTGTTTCCAAGAGATGCTATCTTTTATTTCTGTCAGGCCGCGGTGCCACGCGCTTTGCCGGTGACCGACCTGCAGGCATTTGCAGAGCGTCTGCAGTTGAAGGGCACCCTCTGTGCTTCCGTGGCAGCGGCAGTGGACGCCGTACGCTCGCTGATGACCGAACACGATGCGCTGTTGATTACGGGAAGTTTTTTTATTGTTGGCGAAGCACTCGAACATCTTGAAAAAACGACACTGACCGACAGCGTGCCCGATGTCCGAATCTGATTTTTTTCACAGCGACGTCATCCTTCTTACGTCCCTGTTTTTCCTACTTTTGCGCCCATGCATATCGGGTTGTATTTCGGAAGCTTTAATCCAGTTCATATAGGTCATCTCATCGTTGCGAATCATATCGTAGAAAACACAGAAGTTGATAAGGTCTGGTTTATTGTTTCTCCCCACAATCCGCTAAAAGACGAGAGCAGCCTGCTCAACGAATATGACCGGCTGCACCTTGTTGAACTTGCCATTCAGGACAACCTTAAATTCCGGGCGAGCAACGTAGAATTTCACCTTCCCAAACCTTCTTATACCATAGACACCCTCACTCATCTTGTAGAAAAATTTCCGCTGGAAAAATTTTCGGTGATCATCGGGTCGGACAGCTTTCAGAACATTCACCGCTGGAAAAATTATGAGCAACTTATAGCGCGGTATTCCTTCATTGTTTATAAACGCCCCGGCTTCGAAATTACGGAAACCCATGGCGCAGATCTGACTATCATGGATGCGCCTTTGCTATCTATTTCATCAACCTATATCCGAACGCAGATCCGCGAAAAAAAGAGTGTGCGTTATTTGCTGCCCCATGCGGTGTTTAAGTACGTTGAAGAAAATCGTTACTATTTGTAGAGCCGGATTTTCCGGGATTGAGCTGGGGCACCTGCCCGGCGGGGCGCGTATTGCGGGCAGAAAACTCCACTCGGTAAATCTTGATGAGTAACAAAAGATAAGAAATGAGCAGGGGACCAAAGATCAGTCCCATAAAACCGAAAAGCGGCACGCCGACCATAATGCCGAACACAGTAATGACCGGATGCACATCGCCGAGTTTTTTAAGAATGGTAAAACGCAGCACATTGTCGATGCTTGCAGTGATGACGACCGAATATACCAGCAGCCCGATGCCCTCGGCGAGATGATTACTCACCATAAGGTATAAGCTCAGCGGTAGCCATACTATCGCCGAGCCCAGCACCGGCAGCACGGAGAAAATGCCGGTGACGATAGCCCAGATCAGCGGCGCTTCCACACCAAAAATCCAATAACTGATACCCGCTACCACAGCCTGTCCTAAGGCCAGCACCGGTATGCCTATGGCATTCGAAATGACCATCACCCTTGTGGCATCCCACACATCATCTATGTTCTCCTCTCTGAGCGGCAGGAAGCGCTGAATTTTCCTTTCCATTTTCCGGCCATCCACCAGCATGAAGTAGAGCAGAAAGAAGGCCAGTACCAGATTCGTCAGGGCAGAGGCTGTCTCCGAAAGCAAACCCGGCACAGAAGCCGCAGCATTTTGACCCCATGCCTTCACCTGCTCATCGTCGATTTTCAATCGAGGTGCAATATTTTGCAGTTTACCGCTTAGCTGATCGAGCAATACATCGAGCCGGGCGGGGTCGTGAATGATTGCATAGAACTTGGGCACCATGAGCTGCGCGCAGAGCGCAATGGGCAGCACAAACACGACCACAGCCACCGCAATAAAAAGACTGGCCGTAACCCATTTCTTCCAGTCCTTGATGACCGTGAGCCGAAAAAAACGTTCGCGCATCAGGATATACATGGTGATGGCGCCGAGTACGCCCGGCATAAATACCAAAACCTGCCAGCCCAATACAATAATGAGTAAAACAATAACGGCAAGCAATAAATACTGTTTCAGACTTTCGGCGCTCAGAGTGGCCGGCTTCTTATTATCCATTCATGATTTGCATCTTATCAGAATATTATAAAATCCTGCCAGAAAGAACGGGGCATGATATTTATTAGTTTTGTAGTAGAAAAAACCCAAGTTCAAAACACTCCAAAATTTTATTGATTATGGCAAAGACAGGCAAAACCATTGCTACTTTTCTGATTGGCGCGGCGCTGGGCGCCACCGTAGCTTATCTTCTTTCAACCGATGAAGAACGCCGTCAGCAAAACATGGATCGGATAAAAGATCGCCTTGCTGACCTCAAAAACAAAATGTCGAAAAAGGTACCGCAGGATCTGGAGGACGAAATATATAACGCCTAAAACCGGACCGGCTGCCCATGAGTTTTTTCGGAACCTGGAAGGAAAAAATAACGCACTACATAGACATACGCATCAATCTCATGAAACTGGGGTTGATCGAGCGGACGTCCAACATTCTGAGCTATCTCATTTTTGTCTTTATCAGTTTATTCCTTACGCTTTCGGTGCTCATTTTTGTGGGCATTGGCATTGGAGAATTTTTCTCGTCGATACTGGACTCCCGTACGGCAGGCTTCTTCATCACTGCGGGGTTTTACATTCTTTTGCTCGGGCTCATGATGCTGGTGCGCGTGCCCATCTTAAAAATGTTCGCGGGTATCTTCATACGCATGATGACAGCACCGGATCCGGATGAAGAGACAGCGGAAGACCAACTGAAAGAAAAGACCCGCGAGAATATAAAAGTTGAGTAAGCACTGGTACTATGAAACTATATCCCCGACAGTTGAACAGCCTGGAAGACCTGAAAAGGGAGAAGCGCTTTTTGAAATATGCCGCCAGACATAGTGGTGACTGGCTGAGTTTTGATACCCTGACAAAATCGGCCGGCACATCAAAAGGCTTCGACATGATCGGCAGTATAGCGACGGCTGTGGGATCTAAATCGGCCACCGGCGCATTGATCAGTTTCCTACCGTCTCTGATGGGCTTGTTTTCCAAAAAAAGCAGGGAGCGAAAGAAGTCGAAGCGCACCTTTGATAGTCTGCCGCAAAAAATACTTATGGGTTACATCAAATGGAAAGCCGTGGAATGGGGCGTAAAAACAATCTCGAAGATGATACATGCCCGAAAAAAGAAAGAAAAAGACTAATGAAAAATGAGCGCTGATGGCGCTCTTTTTTCATTAACGCTCATGCAGGGCCACCAGCGGTACCGTTACTACCTTCATGATTTCCCTGGTGTGGCTTTTGTGAAACAGGCGCTCAAAGAAAGAGTGTTTGTGCGGAACAATGATCAGCCAGTCCATCTGGTTGGCAGCCACAAAAGACTCAATGCCCTCTTCTACATCCTCCTGTTCTACATAATGATAAACGGGATCGAGGGGCTTCAGTGCAGCATGCAGCTCGGTACTTTCCAGCATCATCTCCGAATCGTAGTTTTTGTTTTGAAAATCCACATTCAGCACGTGCAGCTTTGCAGACGTGCTGCGTACAAGGTGCATCAGATTTTCTGTTTGCAAGTGGTCTGCGATATTTTTAAAGTCGCAGGCAAAGCACAGATGAGCGGGCCGGCGGTACGTGACTCCGGAGGGCACGGCCATCACCGTGCATTTCATGGTTTTTAAGGCCGTCAGCACGTTACTGCCCAGCCACAGAGCGTTATTATCTGCACCGCTGTTGCCCAGTACCACCATCCAGGGTTGTTCCTTTTCTACCATTTCTTCAAGACAATCAACAATGCTGCCATACAAAATCCTCGTATCCACCTGCAGATCGGGAAACCCGTGGCGAAGGTCCTCCAGCATTTTCTGAACACGCTCTTCCGCTATCTGTTTGGCTTCATCCACCGGCATCAGCGGCATAGGTGTATCGCTAAAGGCCACAGGAACAATAAAGGAATGAACGATAGTGACCGCAGCATCGAAATCCTGCGCAAGGGAGCAGGCGTACTGTACAGCGTTGTGGGCTACCTCCGAAAAATCTGTAGCGACGATGATCTTTTGCATGAGCAAGGCGTTGAATGAGGGTAAAAAATTAGACAAAATTTGCGACCGGAAAAACCCAATTGATGCAAATCACAATTTCTTAAAACAGACATTAGAACAAGAACCCTGAAACCGGCAACTGTATCTCCGGCACATTGGTATCAAAACCGCGCCGGGTAATGTTCTTAGAGACTTCGTGCGCATCCAGTTGATCTTCATCATAGGGCTTCATCAGCGAATAGATCACTTCAGGCGGGGCTTCAGCATCAAGCCACACATCATGATTAGAAGCGCCGATGATAAGAGGCATTCGCTTTTTGTTGTTGTGTATTTCAGACATTAATTCGTTGGCAGGCGTTGTGATGACCGAATAGGTATCGAATATCTCGCCGCTTTCCTTGTCTGTCCAGGAATGGTAATAGCCGCCCAGCGTAAAAACCTGATGATGACGATGAATAAACCAGGGCGTCTTCCTGCTGGTTTTTGCCAAAGGATTGTCCCACTTCCATTCAAAAAAGCCCGTGACGTAGATCAGGCAGCGCTGCTGAAATAAGGGTTTATAAAGCGTTGTAGCTTTTTCCGAAGTAGTATTGAGAAAGAGCCTCGCATTGCGCACCGCATCTTCTCGAGTTTTGGTCCAGGGCGGTATCAGCCCCCAGATAAACGTCTGAATACGATCGGGATGCTCCGCTGTGCGTACAGGCATCCGCGGATGATCAAAACCCGAAACATGATAAAACGACTGAAAGTCCGGAACCTCAAAATGCTGACCGGGATGGAACTGATCCAGATATTCTTTCAGATCAATCTTTTGGGGCGAAGCCTTATGGTAACACATCTTCCCTGATTGTTGTACCCGCCAAAAATAACCATTCCTGCGCAGGGCGCGGGAAGACTCGTCCATGGGAAACTCTTTCAGCGCCGGGTATCAAATGCGCTTGCATTCAGCACCATCCGTCTACACTGTGTTTTAGCAAAGGCTTAGCTGTTCTGTGCCATTCGTCCTGTCATTTTAGTTTTCTTTTTTCGTTTACCCAGAAACAACAAATACAAAAAACCAAGCAAGCCCACCAGCAAAGACGCCGACATGATGGCCACCTTGGCCACAACCTGAATATCCGGATCATCGAAGGCAAGCGTCGAAATGAAAATCGATATGGTAAATCCTACACCGGCAATCATACCCATTCCTAAAAACTGCTTCCAGCTTACACCGTTGGGCATACTACCGATACCCATTTTTACGGCGAGGTAACTAAATAGAAAGATGCCTGCCGGCTTTCCGACACCCAGCCCCATCAGAATACCATGATGAACGACGGAGGAAAAAACCGTATCGAACGATGTGGGCATCAGAATGGCAGTGTTTGCCAGGGCAAAAATGGGCATCACGATAAAACTAACCGGATCGTGCAGGGCATGCTCCAGCTCTTCGATCTTGTGAAGGGGAATGGTAAACGCAAGCAGTACTCCGGCAATGGTAGCGTGGACACCCGAATTGAAAATGAAGTACCAGAGAAAAAGACCCAGAAAAAGATAATAATAGTACCGCTTGAGACGCATGACATTCATAAAGCCCAACACGAACAAGAGCCCCAGCGAAAGCCAAAGATAAAACCAGTCAATCTCGCGGGCATAAAAAATGGCAATGGTCAAAATGCCCCCGAGATCGTCGATGATAGCGAGCGCCGTAAGAAATATGCGTAGGGAAAGCGGCGCACGCTTTCCGAGCAAAGAAAGAATGCCCAGCGAAAAAGCAATATCCGTAGCCATAGGGATACCCCAGCCTTTGCTGAAAGGAGTGCCGCCGCACCACAGGTAATAGATGAACGCAGGCACCACCATTCCGCCCAAAGCAGCAATGATGGGCAGCACAGACTTTTTAAAACTTGCCAGCTCGCCCACCAGCAGTTCGCGTTTGATCTCGAGGCCCACCAGAAAAAAGAAAATGGCCATTAGTCCGTCATTGACCAGATGCAGCAAAGTGTCCGGCAGCCGCAGATCGGGCGCAGGAACAAAGAGATGCCGCTCCCAGAAATGCAGGTAACTTTCGCTCCACGAGGAGTTGCTGATAACAAGCGATACTACAGTGCAGATGATCAGCACGATGCCTGCTGAACGGCTATCGCTGATGAATTCCTTTACAGGTGAAATAAGGCCGTCCTTTATGATCTTCCGGGGTGAAATGTTCGTCATGGCCTGCAAAAATATTTTTTTTAGCGCAGAGCCCTGCCGGATGCACCATCATATCTCTTGATGAAAGCTTAACTTTATAGCACACACATCAACTTATTTTTGTGCTGCAATATGAACCTGAATAGAACTCTGTTTATTGCCCTGCTCGCGGCTTTAGCGCTCCCCGCTTGTCATAAGCCGTTCTACATCCAGCAGCGCACCGCCAGCAATTACGCCATTGATACCACACTGGCACAAGACACCAGCCTCGTGCGCATGCTTCGTCCGTACAAAACCGGTGTAGATACCCAAATGCTCGTGGTCATTGGTCGTACAGATCTGCCGCTTACCAAAGCGCAACCAGAATGCACGCTGGGTAATTTTATGGCCGACGCTCAGTTTGTGGCGGGACGGCAACTCGATCCGAAGGTGGTAGCCTCGGTGGTGAACTATGGCGGAATACGTCTTCCCTACCTTGCCCCGGGAAACCTTACCCGCGGCGACATGTATGAACTGATGCCTTTCGACAATATGCTGGCCATCGTAGAAATACCGGGTGCTGTGCTGCAAACTTTCTGCGATCATATGGCCGCCTATCGCGGATGGCCTGTAAGCGGCATCACTTATGTGATCAAAGACAAAAAAGCCACCGATGTTCAAATCAACGGCACGCCTGTCAACGAACACATCGTTTACAAGATCGTGATGAGCGACTATATTGCCCGCGGTGGCGACAACTGCGATTTCCTCTCCGGGCTGCACAAACGATACACCAACATTTTTTTGCGCGATGCCATGATAGCGTATGTGCAACGACTCGAAAAAGAAAACAAACCCCTACATCCCATGCTTGAAAAAAGAGTGCAGTATGCTGAATAGAAGATCGTTTTTGATAAAAAGCACCCTGGGCAGCGGCCTGCTACTTGCCGGTCAGTTTCCCTTTGAAAGTCTCGCCGCAGAAAAAACAAGACGGCTTACGATACTGCACACCAACGATGTGCATAGCCGCCTCGAACCCTTTCCCGCTGATGCGGGCAAAAATGCCTTTCAGGGCGGTGTAGCCGCCCGTGCTGCACTAATAGAAAAAATACGCCGGGAAGAAGAGCAGGTACTGGTGCTTGATGCAGGAGATATCTTTCAAGGCACGCCATACTTCAATTTGTACAAAGGCGAGCCTGAGATAAAAGCGATGAGCATGATGGGGTATGATGCCACCACCATGGGCAACCACGATTTTGATGCCGGGATAGAGGGTTTTGCACACCAACTGGTGCATGCCCGGTTTCCTGTGCTGGTGGCCAATTACGACTTTACGGAGACCCCGCTCGAAGGGAAGACACAACCCTATGCACTTTTCAAAAAAGGAGACATCAAAGTAGGGATCTTCGGCCTGGGCATACAGCTCAAAGGACTTGTGCCCGACGATGCGTATGGCAAGACCAAATACCTCGAACCCATAGCCATTGCCAACTCCGTAGCCGAAAGACTGAAGCGTAAAGAAAAATGCGACCTCGTCATCTGCCTTTCACATCTGGGTTACGAATACAACTATCGGAAAGTAAGTGACCTCTTGCTGGCTAAAGAAACGGAGCATATAGACCTGATCATAGGCGGCCATACCCATACTTTTCTCGATGAGCCAGCCATGGTAAAAAACAAAAAAGGAGAGGATGTTGTGATCAATCAGGTAGGATGGGCGGGTCTTCGTCTGGGCCGTCTTGATTTCGTTTTCGATAGCAAAAAAAGTTCCAAACTTTCCAATGCACAGTCTGTAATTATCGGGAAACAAACAAGGGGCCTGTAATTTTTTTTTTCAACAAAATGTTGGCAATTTCGTTTTCCCTTCAATTCTAGGATTGAAGCTACCAAATGCAGTGCTGGCAAGGGTTTTGAGGCGTCTGGCTTGACTAAAATACAATGTGCGTACGGTTTTTGAAGCACCCTGATCTCATGGTCGTTTTCGGGGTGGCGAAAGTATCGCCTTTCAGATTGCCGATTGTGCTCATTTGGTCTTAACTTGTTGAACGAGTAACCAAAACATGGATAATCATCTCTACCATAATTCTAACAATTCAGTCAACGAAGCAGAAGCGGTCTGGAGCAAATGCCTGGGCGTAATAAAGGACAACATTAACTACCGCACCTTTCAAACCTGGTTTGAGCCCATTCGCGCTGTAGCACTCAATGGTTCGGTATTAACGCTGCAGGTGCCCAGTCAGTTTTTTTACGAGTGGCTCGAAGAACATTATGTAGAACTATTAGGGAAAACCATAAAAAGGATACTGGGCAGAGAGGCCAAACTCGAATACCGCATATTGATGGAAAGCAGCGCATCGCAACGCAACCCCGCGTCGATCAACATGCCTGCAAGCAATTACAACAAACCTTCTAAAGACAGCAACTATGTGGACATGCCGCTGAAATGGGATGACCCCACGAATATCAAAACACCCTACGCCATACCCGGGCTGAAACGGATGCAGATAGACCCTCAGCTCAATGCAAACTATACTTTCGACAACTATGTAGAGGGCGACTGCAACCGTGTAGCAAGATCGGCAGGACTGCACGTAGCGCAAAAACCCGGCGCCACATCCTTCAATCCGCTTGTAGTGTTTGGCGGTGTGGGCTGGGGCAAGACCCACCTGGTGCAGGCCATTGGCAACGAGGTGCGGAGGCTGCATCCGAACAAAGCTGTTTTGTATGTGAGCGCTGAGAAGTTTATCAACCAGTTTATTGATCACTCCAAGAATAATGAGATCAATGACTTCATACACTTCTACCAACTGATCGATGTGTTGATACTGGACGATATACATCTGTTTGTGCCGGCCACCAAAACACAGGACGTGTTCTTTGCTATCTTCAACCACCTCCATCAAAGCGGAAAGCAGATTATACTCACCAGCGATACACCACCCAAAGACCTTGAAGGAATGCAGGAACGCCTGCTTAGTCGTTTCCGCTGGGGATTGAATGCAGATATACAGGCGCCGGACTTCGAAACCCGGCAACACATACTGCAGGTGAAAATGAAACAGGAAGGCCTGGAGATACCCGAAGAAGTGGTGAAGTATGTAGCCTACAATGTGCAGACTAATGTACGCGAACTGGAGGGAGCCCTGATAGCCCTTTTTGCACAGGCTACCCTCAACAGAAAAGAAATAGATCTGGACCTTGCAAAACGAGTGATGAAGAACTTTGTGAAGACAGCCGCAAGAGAGCTTACTATAGAAAATATACAGAAGATGGTATGCGAATACTTCCATCTTCCCTACGACAGGCTATTGGCCAAAACCCGCAAACGGGAGGTGGTACAGGCAAGACAGATTACGATGTACCTCGCTAAGAAATTCACCAAAAGCTCGCTCAAGAATATCGGAGAACATTTCGGCGGCTTCGATCATACTACCGTCATCCACTCTTGCCAGACGGTAGAAAACCTGATGGACACCGATACCGAGTACAAAGAACATCTGCTGGAACTGCAACAAAAAGTACAGTTGGCGAGCATTTAAAAAAGCTGAAAAATTATTTTGATTTCTCTGCAGGACGACTATCTTTGCAGTCCCTTAAAGCAAGGGTAAAAGTTCTTGAAAATAGCTACAGGCAATGCTTGTAGAAAAAATACAGGTGAGGTGGGTGAGTGGCCGAAACCAACAGTTTGCTAAACTGTCGTACGTTTAACCGCGTACCGCGGGTTCGAATCCCGCCCTCACCGCTTATTCGGCAATCATCCACAATTCGTTCGGGAAGTAGCGCAGGCCGGTAGCGCATCTGGTTTGGGACCAGGGGGTCGCAGGTTCGAATCCTGTCTTCCCGACAACAATTAGCTTAGAACCCTTGCTCAGCAAGGGTTTTTGCTTTTCAGTTAGTCAAGATTTAGCAAGAAATAGGTTTTCTGCATTTTAGATGTCTTCAAGAATGATAAACCCGTCAGGAGCCCAGTAGAGGTTCGGTTTTCAATACATCTGTGCGGTCTGAGACCGCTACCGCTCGAACGAATTCCGAGACTTCGCTCAACAATACCGCTTTTTGAACACTACGCTCAACAGCGGATCATCCTTCGGTTCCGGAAGCGCTTCGCTAACATCTGGAACAACGGAGCAGACTCACTTGTCTAACTCACTCAAATATCGTTCAAGGTCATCTATCTCGATAGTTCTAACAGTGTCAATTATCATTTCCAATCCCATATAGCTCCATCTCGGTAAACAAATTTTCTCTTTAAGTCCTTTTGCCAAAGGCCGATTTAATCTGTCTTCAGCAATTTTAGTCGCCTCATTTTGCATTGCAACCAAAAGTTTATCAGAGGTATTCATTTGCTCAGGTCACCTTTTGAACAACAATAAAAAGCATATTCACTCAATCCTTTACGCCTCTTTCCTTCAAAAGGAGATTTATAGCAATTTTGAAAGGGTCGGCCAAGGAGCTTCCAAATAGGTCTCGTCGTTCAATCAAATCTTTTGTAGAGAGGCTTTTAAACCTTTCAACTATTTCTTCTACCTGCTGGTATTTATGTTGCTTTTTGTTTTTACCCATTAATCGAATGACGGTGGTTGCACCCTACGTATCGGTGTTTATGAAGTTGTGGCATTTAAAAAACGTCAACTTCAATTAGCTATAAAAGCAAAATAGCGATTTTAAGTTGAATGCTCATTCGCCCAGCCACAATTTTATAAACACACTGTGTGTATGCTTTTTGTCACTTGAAGTAACAAATAACAATTGCCCTCATATTTCTTTTCAAAGTTTTCCAGTTCGGCGTAGTCTCCGGACTATGTCGCAGCGGCAATTGTTCTCTGAACAATATTGCCGTTTTACCATTGTGCCAGGTGTATTTTATTCCCTCTACCTGCCAGTTGATAAGCGCTGCTGTACACATAATCTTCCGCAACATCTACCCAGCCCGCTCGCACTGGGTTCTCATGAATGTACTTCGATTTTTGAAAGAAAAATTCTTTGCTTATTATCTCTACTGCATGGTTTTCGTGCGTCCAAACCTGATAAGTGGAGTTCCTTTGATGTTGTGCAGCATTGTGTTTAAAACGATGCAGCAGCCATTCGCGTCGGCTCTCCGGCTCTTTCTCTATAGCTTCCAAAGTTCTTCTTGCGGTATATTTCTTCATATCTCTAATGATATCTGAAAGCGCAATAGTACCTCCAGCCTTTGCTATTAGATGTACATGATTTGTCATAATCACATAGGCGAATAGCTCAAGACCTTTTTGCTGTGTACAAAAGTTCAGGCTTTCTACCAGAATATCTCTATATGTCTTTCTCCTAAAGACATCCACCCAGTCAACTATTGTGAGCGTAATAAAGTGGGTGACAAATTGATCTGATATTTGATAGCCGGTGCTCATTGAGTCTGTAAATATATTGATTAAGGTCATTGCAAGCAGTCGGGAGACTGCTATCCACTGCGACGTAGTCAGCTATACACAAGCCTTACCTTCAGACTACGCCGAACGGGTGTTACCAGTAGTTGTATTTCTTCTCAATTGTCTGCTAAGTCCTGAATACATTGTTCTCTAATTTTCCAAATGTCGTTTATTGATAAGTCTATTTGTTCGTTTTTGCCGAGCCAGGTTGCAAGATAGTTTTTGTGATAGTTCACCTTATAATCGGTGATTTGTTCAGGTAAAATTTCGATTTCCTCAATGAGGTCGTCTAAAAAGTCTGTCGGTTCAGAATTTATTTTTGTCAGGTCGATAATTTGGTCTTCAAATTTCAAATAACAGTGTGCTTCTGGAATATATTCCAACTGATTTTTTTGAAGTGTTGCGGAAATTTCAGGCGTGTTTTTTTTGTTCATTTTAAAAAGCCCGACGATAAGTTTAACTTTTTCAAAGTTGTTTTCGTCTGCCAGTCTTTTCAGTAATGCGTGTTTTGTACTACAAGTTCCGCAGTTGTCAGTAAATACTGAAGCCAAATTATTCTTATCAGCATTACGTCCATAAGCAAGCTGTCTTACGAAAATTGAAGCCTGGCTAAAAGTCAAAATATTCCTGTCGATAAATTCCTTTGAGATTTGCCCCTTAGATTTTATTTCAAAGTCGGGCTGATTTGTCATTGTGTTGTCGTCTTTTGCAATTACTTGTTACTCACCGCCTACCTTAAGCCTGCAGAACGAATTTATTCCTAAACTAATGAAAATAATCGGCTCCGACTAAGGCCTTAACTGCTATGATTGCTGTTGCGATTTGTCACGTTTACCATCCTCCACCCCCATGGTTTGCGTTGGCGGGTGACGTACCTTCGTAGCCAAAAAAGCAAGAAGAAGAAAGGCAGGAACTATGCTGTATGCGATCGTAGATATTGAAACCACGGGCAGCTATGCTTTAGGCAATGGCATCACGGAGATTGCTGTGGCTATTCACGATGGTAAGGACGTCCTGCATTTCTATGAAACCCTGGTCAATCCCCACAGGCACATTCCCCTGTTCATCCAATCGCTTACCGGCATCACGAACGAAATGGTATCGTCGGCACCCTCTTTTCAGGAGGTGGCAGGCCAGATTCATGAGTTGCTGGTGGACAAAGTATTTGTAGCCCACAATGTCAACTTCGACTATTCGTTCGTAAAACATCATCTGGAACAGGCGGGGTATGCGCTCAACAGCAAAAAGCTCTGTACCCTGCGGCTGGCCCGCAAAGTTATTCCGGGCTTGCCTCGTTATGGGCTGGGACATTTGTGTCACCAACTGGGTATCACGCATCAAAATCATCACCGTGCCGGTGGCGACACCCTGGCCACAGCGCAGCTTTTTTCCCTGCTACTACAAAAAGATGAAAAGAATGTAGCTGCCTCGATGCTTAAGTCGCGCAATCGTGAGCAATACCTGCCCCCGCATCTGCCGGTAGAGCAGCTCGACAGCCTGCCCCAGAGCCCGGGTGTTTATTACTTCTACAATGCAGCCGGCAAAGTGATCTATGTGGGTAAAGCCAACAACATACTCAAACGGGTAAAAAGCCATTTTTCGAACAACAAAGCCGGCAAACAAAAACAGGATTTTCTACGCGATATTTTCAGGATCAGTTATAAAGAATGTGCAACCGAACTGATGGCACACATACTGGAAAGTACTGAGATACGCAAGCTCTGGCCGGTCTATAATCGCAGCCAGCGCGGCTTTTTGCCCAAATTTGGCCTGTTTCTTTACGAGGATATCAACGGTTACAAACGGCTGGCTATCGAAAAACATCGTCAGTCGTACCGGCCATTATATAGCTTCAATACGCTGGCAGAAGGCCATACGCGTATGCGCGAACTGATAGATGAATTTGAGCTTTGCCCAAGATTGTGCAACCTCGTTAAGGCCAACGACTGCACCGGACTTACCGAGTCGGGACATTGCAACGGTCACTGCAACTTGCCTGTTCATGACTACAACGATAAGGTGAACAGTGCCCTGAGCTGGCTGGAAAAACACTTGCCCAGCTTTGCCTATCTCGACAGAGGCATGAGCGACAATGATCAAAGCTGCATCCTTATTCACAAAGGAAATTTTTACGGCATGGGCTATATCGAAGACGAGCGTCAGCTCAAAAACCTCAAGACCTTGCAGCAGCAGTTAGAACCCATGCAGGACAACGACTTTATCCGCAACCTCATATATAAACACGCGGCCAGCTTCCCGGAGCGATGTCACCCCGTGGTGTAGCACTTACTGAGCCAGCCAATATTTTCTGAGCAGCCACTCCGCTGCAGCGAGGAGCAGGAGCAGGATAAAATACCATTTCCAGTGAATCAGCGGCAACGATTCTGTGCTGGATTGTATCACCGGCCGGATGTTTTGATTGGCGAGAATGCTATCTCCGAGCGCGTTAAAACCAGATGCAGGAAATACATGTCCTGAGTACTGACCGGACAAATGATACAGCATGGCATAGTCGGCTCCGGTCTCCAACTGCTCTAAAGGCAGGCAGCGCACAACAAACCGGCCGCGGTCTTCGAACCGGCGACCATTATAGGTTACCGTGGCTACGTAGTGATAACTGCCCTGCGCCCTCGACCCGATATTGAGATGATAGATATTCCCCGACCGCTCAAGAACGTACGACTGCTTTGATCCACTGCTGTCACTGAGGGTTAGTTGAACATCGGGGGTGTTTACCTGTTCGTTACTCTGATTGAGCAACCAGCCGCTAAAGCTAATGGGTTCCTGATCGCTCCAGACAAATTTGGACGTTTCTACCCGGAAGGGCTTATCGTTTACCTGAGCCGCCAGTAAGCCTACAGTCTTTCTTATGGCCTCATCTATTACATTATGGTTTCCAAAAAACCGATACTCAAAAAGACGCCAGCGCCACAGTCCTTCACCAAGCAACAAGGCCTCCGGACGCAGGCCGCCCCGCATCATCCACAAGGGCTGTGCCTCGCTACCCTTGCTTTCAAACAGCACCATTGCATCCGGCGCCGCTTGTGAACGACCAGCAGGCGAGGCCAGGGGGGGCATCTTGTCCATCACAGCCTGCAGATTTTGTGGCAGGGAAAAAGCATTGAACGAAGCATTAGGACGAGCAAACTGGGGCTGCAAATTGAAGGGGTTGACATTAAGACCTGACACCTGTGCTGCCTCATTGAGCGCAGCACTGTTGGTACCACCAGCCACAATAAACCAAACCGCCCTGGCAGAGGGTAACTGTCTCAGGGATTCCTGTTGCGAAGGCAAACCGTGCAGTATCACCACCTCAAACTTGCCGAAATCCGCCGGTACCTGATCGCCTGTTTTTACGGTCAGGTCATACTCGCCAAGGTCCTGCAGTGCTTCGCGCAGCGCATACACATCAGGATGTGGCGCATGGGCCGCAAGGAGAATATGCTTTTTTTCTTCAATCACCTCCACAAAAACATCCTTTCTGTTGTTGATCAGATTTTGTTCTCCATCTGCCGCAGCAGCTTCAATGATGTAATGATGGATTCCCGGACGCCCAGCACGCACAGTAAAGGTTACTGACCGGTCATAATGATCGGACACTACCGAAAGCGGTACGGATGCTGCCACCTCGGCAACGTCCTCACGCAAGCGAACACTGCCCTTGTATCCTGCGCAGCGCTGAGCTATCAGGTCGGCGCGCACCTCAAACTGACTGTTTCGGGTCACCACTTTATTGGCATATACCCTGCCGATCCGTACATCTTTTTGAGCCGCAGTATCGCCGATAGCCACTGTATACATCGAACCCTGAAAAGGCAGATCCATGTATAGAGGATCGGCCCCCTGATTGTACCGTCCGTCGGTAGCGAGAATGATGGCGGAAAGGTTTTGTTGCCCAAAGCGTTCGGTGGCCTGTAGGAGCGCCTTACTGATGTCGGTAGCCGACAGAGTAAAGGGCGATAGTGTGTCTGGCTGAATATGATCACCGAAGCCCCAGCGAACCACACGGTATGTTTTACCTAATCGCTCCAGAAGCGCTTCCCTCTGGCTGATATAGGCGGCAGAATCACCGCCGAGGGCGGGCCTCACCGACTGTGAATTATCCTGCAAAAAAACGATCACCGGCTTCACGGTATCGTTGTGGGTGACTTTAAGAGAAGGGGCCAGTATCAGCAACAGGGTCAGGAACACCAGCAGGCTGCGCAACAAGGCCGTAAGCCAGGGCTGCGGAACCGACCGCCTGACATCTGCCCGGTACACTACTACGCCTGCCGCCACAGAAGCTGCCGCGGCCAAAAACCAATACAAAAAATGCATGCTCCTGCAATATAGTGGATAGCGTTAAAGAATGTTCTTACAGAACTCGTTAAAAAAATAGCGCATCATTCTGTAACATACAGAGCGGGAAGCCTCCGCACCACCTCGCCCACAGGCAGGCCCATTACATTGTAGTAGTCGCCGTCAATGCGTTCTATACCGATCATTCCGATCCATTCCTGAATGGCATAGGCACCAGCTTTGTCGAATGGCCGATAGTGCGCTACATAATGCCCGATCTGTGCAGCGGTAAGGGGCCGGAAGTGCACTTCGGTCATTACCGAAAATGATATTTGCCTGGTTCCTCGCTGCATGCATACTCCGGTCACTACCTCGTGTTTACGACCCGAGAGCCGCGTCAATATGTTGCGGGCGTGTTCTTCATCTTCGGGCTTACCCAATATTTCATCGTCGATCAATACTACCGTATCGGCTGCAATGATGATCGCTTCCGGAAAATCCTGCTCAATAGCCATGGCCTTCTTTTTCGCTAAAAATTCAGGTACAAGATGACCCGCCATACCGGGAGGATTTGTTTCATCAACATCGGCTACCACCACCTCAAAATCCAGTTCGGCAGCTTCCATCAGTTGTTTTCTTCTTGGCGATTGTGAGGCTAGTATTATTTTATGCATTTGCTTCCAGATAATAAATAATAAGCGAACCTATGCCCGACACCATGATCAATTTAAGATATCGGCTGGCCTGTCCGTAGTGCGCCGTGGTAGCCCGTCGGGGTAAAAAAAACAACCATAGTAAGATGGGGATTACCAATGCGGCGGCCACATAGAGCCCAAGGCCCCAATCGTGGTGCAGCAGCAGAGTGCCCGCAGCGATCACCAGCGGAAGAAGAGCAAACACACCCAGCACTCGCGCAAAATCACCGGCTTTTTTCAGGCCCCATTTTATCGGCATGGTCACGCAACCCTCTGCTTCGTCGCCGCGGTAGTCTTCCATATCCTTGACGATTTCCCTCATCCAGGTGAGCACAAAAGCAAAATAGCTATAGATGCCCAGCACCCACACAGGATTGGCCAGCACCTTTTCTCCCTGAAGCACAAAGGCCGTGGAATGGAAATAACTATAAAGCCCCGGCTCGTACACCAGCAAGACAACGATAGTGAGCGCAGTAAGCAAGGCCACTACAAGATTGCCTGTGATGAATTGCCTTTTGAAATGTGTGGAATAAAACCAAAGCAATAAGCTGCAGCCAAACTGAATGAATAACCAGCTATAGTGCCCACCCTTTCGGGCTACTGCAGCCGCACACAGCAGGGCCACTATGTTCATCACCGTATGCATGATGATGGCCAGCCGCCGGGGTATGATCTTCTCCAGCACCATCTTGTCCGGCTTGTTGATGTTGTCAATGCGAACATCAAAGTAGTCGTTGATGATATAACCCGCCGCAGCTATCAGCACGGTGGATAATGACAATAGAAGAAGATTACCGGCATCGAGCAGAAAAGGCACTTCGCTCATTCTTCCAATAGGAGCGATCACACAGGCCCAAACCAATAATTGGGTGAGCAGAATGATGATCAGATTGTTCCAGCGAATGAGTTTTAACCAGGCCATAAGCTACAGGCCGCAAGATAAGCAGCAAAAAAGAACCCGGCCTGCGCCGGGCTTTCATTTTCTTTTTACAAACTGTTTTTCAGAGAATGATTTTCTGCGGGGAACGGCGGCTTCCAGTTGCCGGGGTCGAGACGCCAACCCTGCAGCACCGGTTGATGCTCGGGCTGCACCAGCTTCATATCTTCCGCCACTTCCATCAGGGCGGCGTAGTTGCTAATGGTATGCAGGGGAACCATAGCCTTTTCGAAGGCTTCGTCAGCCACGGGAAATCCGTAAGTAAACAAACCGCACATCCCAACCACCTCGGCACCCTCGGCCCGCAGCACGTCCACCACCTGCAGACTGCTTTTGCCGGTGGAGATCAGGTCTTCAATTACAACAACTTTCTGCCCCTTTTCCAACACGCCCTCTATCTGATTGCCCATGCCATGTTCTTTCGGCTTCGATCGCACATAGATGAAGGGAAGCTTCAGCAGATCTGCGGCCATCACTCCATGAGGAATACCCGCAGTAGCTACTCCGGCGATCACCTCCGCATCCGGAAAATGTTCGAGTACCATATTCGCCAGTTCGCTCTTTACAAAATCCCGCACATGCGGGTAAGAAAGCACCTTACGGTTGTCGCAGTACACAGGCGACTGCCAGCCTGACGCCCATACATAAGGCTTTTGCAGGTTGATCTGCAAAGCCTTAATTTGCAAGAGTTTTTCAGCGAAATGTTTTTGCGTACTCATCGCTCAAACCTACGCCAAATCAGCAATTTTTACAAAAGCGCCCCCGATGTTTTTCGCCCGGAAAGTATATTTCAACAATAAGCCGCTCATACTCACCAACGACCGTCAAAGCTATGTCCGGGAGCATCCGATTGCTGAAGGTTATCTTTCCTTCACGGGTGCTTTTCCGAGAAGTTTCCGGCTTGCGGTAGAGCATCTTTCCAAACTCGCCTCGCTCGGCGCCATGATTGAAGACATTTCCGAACGCTCGCTGTGGGAAGAACTCTACGACTTGTATGAGCCAGTGGACGCAGGGGGCGGTGTGGTAATGAATGAAGAGGGCAAGGTGCTGATGATTTATAGAAGAGGAAAATGGGACCTGCCCAAAGGAAAACGAGACGATGGCGAAGACATTGCCGCCTGTGCCCTGCGTGAAGTGCAGGAAGAAACCGGGCTGCAGAACATAAGCCTTGGTGAAAAGATTTGCGATACCTACCACGTATATACACAAAACCGCGAGAACCTCCTGAAGCATACGGCCTGGTACCGGATGCATGGAACCCATAAGGAACTGCTGGTGCCGCAGAAAGAAGAAAACATTCTGGAAGCCCGTTGGGTACCTGAGCCGGACCTGGGTCCGATCGTATTGAAATCGTACGAAGCGGTGCGCGAAGTGTTGTTGGCGGCGGGGCTGAAATGGTAGCATTTTCTTGGGTTTCCTTTAGCATTACACTAACAGAAGCGCGGCTAATTTTACAGGATAAAATCTGAGCGTGTGATGATGAAATTTACCTCTGTGAAAGCTGCCCGCAACCTTCGCCATACTACCCAACTTTTTCAAAACAGAAAGACCTTGTTTCAAATGCTCCGTGAAGTTTTTCACGGCCGTTACCGGATGTCTTTGTGGACCAATGTAGCAGTGGTGTTGGGGCTCATTTATATTATTTCTCCCTTCGATTTTGACTGGATACCCGTTGTAGGCTGGGTGGACGATGGTTTTGTCTTTTACCTGCTCATCAAACGACTGCAAAACGAGACGCAACGCTTCAATCGCCACAAGGCTATGGAGCGCAGAATGAAGTGATGTGAATTGAAGATTTGAAGACAATTAGCCAATGAGCTAATTAGCCGATTAGCCAATAGAGGGAGAGGTTGAACGCCGGTCAATAACCAACTTCACGACTTCAGAGCTTTACAATTTCACAACTTTACAAATTCACAAATCAACAAAAAAACAAATCAACCTAGTTGTTCGACTTGTTAGCGCAGCGCATGTCGAACCCAGGGATGAAGCGGATTTAAAATCCGGTTTTATCCGTCCTGCGCGAGTCTCCAGTTCGTGCGGACACGAACCAAGGCGGAGGTCGTTGAACGCAGTCAGAGACTGCCAGCCACCGCGACGTAGTCGGCTGCACAAAACCATAACTTCAGATTACGACGAACTGGGGCGTCAGCAAATAGCTACTATCCGGCGACAGTGGCGATGGCACCGTTCATCGACAGTAAGTCTATGCAGCAGAGTATAGCGAGACACGAATTGCGTATTTTGTATATTTTAAAGGACTTTTTGGGCGAAAATATACAGAATGCGAAATGCGTATTCAGTATATTTTTCAGTACGGAAATTGAGTGAAATCGAGAGTTATTATCTTTTTCAATTCAGCGTTTACGTAGAAGGGAACATGCGTATATTTGAGGGTTGCCTGCAAGCTTATTTGACACCCTGCAATTCAAGACACTTTCCAAATGATTAAAGTATATTTTGACTGGAATGTTATGGCGCAAATGAAAAATGGTCTGCATCCTGAATTAAAAGAAATAGCCTTCCAAGATGACAATTTGTTTAAGCCATATTCGACTTCTCATATCAGCGACATATTCTCAAGTTTTAAAGAAAACGATATACAAGGTGAATTAATAAACAGAGACTTGGATTTTATCAGCGAATTGACAAATGACACTTTTCTTTTTAATAATGGCAAAGACATAATAATAGATTTTGCACCGCCAAGAGAATATTTCACTCAATTAGTAGAAGAAAAAGACCAATTTAAAGACATCAGTATTGATGGGCTCTTTAAACATTTGGAAGACGATGAATTGACAAGAGACTTGGTTAAACCCTATCTGAATCTATTAAAAGCAATTCCATTAGACGACATATTTAAAGAAACATTTGAAAATCCCCAAAGTGCCGAACAAATGGAAACATTGTTCCCAGGGTTAAAAGAAAATCCAACTATGGAAGGTTTTTTCCAAAGTTTTAGTGCAATGCTTAAGGGATTAAATGAAGATGAAAAATATAAAGACTTAAGAAAAATTGTTCAAACAGGGCTTGGAATAAATAGAGATAAAATTTTTGATAATAAATCTCCTTACAGTTTAATACAAAGCCAGTATAAACTATTAGGTCAAGACAAAGCCCAACAAGTAAGCAACGATAAAAATGCACCCAAATGGTTTAACGAAATTTCAAATGAATATATACTTCTGGACATGCATGGATATCAAGAAGATAATGTTAATGTGGTAAAAGGAAGAAAAGAAACATTTAAAAATACAACGGAAGACGCTTTTCATGCAGCTTTTGCTTCGACTTGTAATTTTTATGTTATAAACGATGAGAAATCTTTTAAGAAGACAAAACAGGTTTATGAGAAACTTCAAATAAATACAATTGTTTTAAAACCTGATGAGTTTGTAAAATACTACAAAGACTATCTGGATTTTAAAGACCCAAGCCTCAACATAAGTATTCCATTTCAGCTTCTCCAAAATGGTGAGTTTTATGAAGAGAAACTTGAAAGTGGTGCTATGCTTAGAACATATTACTTCCCGTTTTTTATTTTTGGATTCTTTACTAAACTGATGCTTCTACTACCTGAAAATGAAGAACCCCCAATTCTTTTACTGAGTAGAATTAAACCTACAAATGGCACTACATATATATTGGAAATTACAAAATTAGCTAAGGACATTACAAAAATATTAGGTAACGACATCGATGGCTTGGGCGACGTCAAAGAGGAAGAGTTCGCAAAAGATAATTGGGTAGGGCGTAGTTGGAAAATAGAAAATACGACTTTCAGACTTACTAATCTAAACGGACACTTTCAACTTTATATAGACCATGAATAAAGCCAGCAGGCAACAAAAGGTTTGCCGCAAGGCTGGCGGACGTAATAACAATCGGCAGTTGTAATACTATCAGCTAACATCGGGCTTGACCGAATTCTATTTGGCTTTTAGTTATTAACTTCATCATCAGTATTTTAATCGGCTTCAGTTGCCGGGCTGACACAGCAACAATTACAGCCCTGCGGCAAGCCTCGAAGGTTGGCTGCAAGCTTTGGTGACATTCTAAAAAACTTTTGACAATTAAATTCTGCTGACATTTTAAATAACAACCCATCTCGTCCTCGTTTGCAACGAGGATGGTCCGGTTCGCGTTTGCAACGCGCGTAAACAGTTCTTATCTTAGTCTTTATGTCCGGCGACAGATACTTCATCACAGACCAGCATGCGATATACTTTCTCACCTTCACCGTAGTTGATTGGATAGACGTCTTCACCCGCCCGGATTACAAGCTGATCATCACCGACGCTTTGAACTATTGCGCCAGCCACAAAGCACTCGAAATCTTTGCATGGGTATTGATGACGAATCATCTGCACCTGATAGCGCGTTCGCATCCGCCCTTCCGAATGTCAGACGTGATTCGCGATTTCAAAAAATTCACCTCCAAGAAGCTCGTGGCGGCTATTGGTGAACTGCCGGAAAGCAGAAGAGAATGGTTGTTACACAAGTTTGAATATCACGCAAAAGCAACAGGCAGAGCTAAAGACTTCAAATTGTGGCGGGATGACAATCATGCAGTGCAAGTGGAGGGCAGCATGTTACAACAGAAAATTGAGTACATCCACAACAATCCGGTGAGGGCAATGATTGTTTCCACAGCAGAAGAGTATTTGTTTAGTAGCGCCAGTGTGTATGCAGGCAGCAAGAAGGTGATGGTTCAAACCACTGTGCTATGGTAATGGTGTTTACTTGCGTCGCAGACGCAATGCCACTTCATCCTCGTTGCAAACGAGGACGAGTAGGATGCTTAACATTTTAGGATATTTAGACAGCCTTACATATAATGCTGGAACAAACAGCTTTCAAGATTAAGAATAACAAATCCATAAGCCCAGCCGGTAACAAAAGGTTTGCCTCAAGGCTGGCGGACGGAATAACAATCGTCAGTTGTACTACTATCAGCTAATATAGGGCTTGACCGAATTCTATTTGGCTTTTAGTTGTTAACTTCAGCTTCAGTTTTTTAATCGGCTTCAGTTGCCGGGCTGACACAGCAACAATTCCAGCCCTGCGGCAAGCCCCGAACGTTGGGCATCACCTTTGACCGACACCAGAACTGACAAATCATTATGACAATACCAGATTTTCAAAGCCTCATGCTTCCTTTCCTGACCTTTGTGGCTGACGGAAAAGAGCATACAACAAAGGAGGCATTAAACTACTTAGCTAACCAATTTCATTTAACTGAAGAACAATTGCAGGAAATGTTGCCGAGTAGAAATCAAACCGTTTTTTATAATCGGGTGACATGGGCAAAGGCTCATTTGAAAATGGCTGCTCTTATTGAAAACCTCAAACGTGGGGGTTTCAGAATTACCGCTAACGGACTTGATGTATTAAAACAAAAACCTTCTACTATCAATCTGAAATTTTTACGACAACTTCCAGAATACATAGAGACAGCAGAAGGTTGGAAAAGCAGTGCAACAGAGACGGCAATTAGTGACATGGAAAGCGCCGAAGCAAAAACACCAGAAGAAGTATTAGAAACTGGTTATTTAAATATCCGACGGACTTTAGCACAGGACTTGCTATCAAAAATAAAAGCTTGTAGTCCGTTGTTCTTTGAAAACTTGGTAGTTGAGCTGCTTGTAAAAATGGGATATGGTGGTTCATTAAAAGACGCAGGGAAAGCAATCGGCAAAAGCGGTGACGAAGGAATTGACGGAATAATTAAGGAAGACAAACTTGGGCTTGACGTAATTTATGTTCAGGCAAAACGCTGGGAAGGAAGTGTTGGCAGACCCGAAATTCAAAAGTTTGTTGGCGCATTAGCAGGACAAGGAGCAAAAAAGGGAATTTTCATCACGACCTCACGTTATACACCTGATGCTGCTTCTTATGTACCACGGAACGAAACAAAAATTGTTCTAATTGACGGCGAGCAATTAGCCCAACTTATGATTGACTACAATCTTGGCGTGACAACACAAATCACATACGAGATTAAGAAAATGGACACGGACTACTTTGACGCAGAATAAGGCAACCCCACTGGTTTAAGTCTTGCGCAGCAGACTTAAACCCAAAATAAAGCAGGTCTCTGACCGGCAAGCAGATAGCTAAGCCAGCTGGTCCGATGCTCATGCTTTCAAAAGGGTCTGCGAACAGCCAAGGTTTAAGTTACGAATTTGCGTTCTGATGCGGGAGAGTCTAGCACATTCCAAAAATCAAACTACTTGCTACAAGTAACTTCACGATGAGCAAATGCACAAATCAACAGTTCACAAACGCACTTCTTCCGGCACAAAAAGGCTCACATTGCCTTTGTTGCGAATTACATCGCGTACCAGTGTGGAAGATATGGTGGAATACTCGGGCGAGCAGGTAAGAAAAAGGGTTTCAATATCGGGCGCGAGCATACGGTTCATATCGGCAATTGCCTTTTCGTATTCAAAATCGCTAACATAGCGTATGCCGCGAAGAATATATTGCGCTCCGATCTGGCGACAAAAATCAACGGTCAGTCCGGTGTACCCCACCGCTTCTATCCGGGTGTCGTTTCTAAAAATTTCTTTTACCCAATTGCAGCGCTGCTCTACCGAAAACATGGGCTCTTTGGAGGAATTGATACCGATGCCGATGATCAGTTTGTCGAATAATGAAACGGCGCGCTTCATTACATCCACATGCCCTCTGGTAATGGGATCGAAGGTGCCTGGAAACAAACAAATTCGTTGCATCGTTTATACGCTTGGTTGTACAAAGAAACTAAAAACCGTAGTGCCGTAGTTTTTCATCCGCTGAAAATGAGGGTGCTGCTGATAATCGTTGCGCGGGGTATGCTCCAGCACAAAAACGCCATTGGGTTTCAGCATTGCCTTTTCAAAGACAAGCAGCGGAAGATCATCAATATTCTGGAGTGCATAGGGCGGTCCTGCAAAAATAAAGTCATACTGATCGCGGCTCTGTTTCATAAACCTGAACACATCGCCTTTGATGATGTGCATCTTATCCTCTATACCTAATGTCTGAGCGGTCTTTTTAATAAACTGAATACTTACCGCATCGCGTTCAATCAAGGTAAGTTCCGCTGCTCCGCGGCTTGCCAGCTCGTAGCTGATGCTGCCTGTGCCACCGAAGATATCGCAGGTCTTGATGCCCTCAAGGTCCATCATATTTTCGAGGGTATTGAACAGACCTTCTTTAGCCACATCGGTAGTGGGTCGCGCAGGAATACCAGATGGCGGATTGAACCTTCTGCCACTAAACTCACCGCCTACAATGCGCATGCGTACAACTGTTGTAGTAAACTTACTGCTCCGGCCCACTGCCTGCTGTTGGCTGCGGCACCTACCTCCGTCTCGCGGATGTTAGGAAAATACTGCGACACGTCGTGGAGCACAGGATTGAGGCCTCTGTAGGCCACGGTAAACTGAATATCGAGCGAGTCGGCATCAACCCTCAGTTGCTTGCACATAAGCTTCAACCTATAGGCAATGTCTTCTCCGGATTCATACTCGAACACCTGATGCCAGTGCAGCAGACGGTTTTTGTAGAGGGTTGCATAAACATGCTCCTGCGTGAGGGCGCATTGCAAGGCACTTTCGGACTTATAAGGTTTGTAAAACTGGTAGGTAGCAAGCGGCAGCAATTTTGAATTGATAAAATAGCGACCCACAAGGCTCTTCATCGTGCCGGGATAGGCATACATATATTTCGCCTTATCCTCATGCAGCCGGTGTACCGAAAGCACTTCATTCCCTTCTACAAAATAGGTTTTGTTCAGCCATTTCACGGCCTCTGCCTCATCATACAGCGGCTCAGGAATGACCATATACTTTTCGCTGGCTACAAAGGTAGCGATCACGTTTTCCGGACGCTGCAGCAACGGTTCGTCAATAAAGCGGTGTTCGTAAAAGTCAAGAATCCAGGTAGGTAGTGTGCGGCTATAATCGCCGTACCGTATCATCAACAGATCGCCATGTTCACTAAAACCCGCCACCATCAGACCCCGATGCAACAACACACAAATCACCTTCGCAACCTGGTTCATCAAAGTATCACCCTCATGCACATTGTAGGCATGGTAGTTAATCGCACTGTTAGAAATCTCCGACATAGAAACCACACAATTATAGAATAAATTTGCGAGAATCAGGGTATGCAGTGAGTGATATCAGGCATTCGATACCATCCTGAGTCATCATTTCTGTGCAAGTCTCTACTAACCATAAGCATATTCTCCGGCTGGCCCTGCCCATTTCGCTGTCGCTAGCCATACCGCAGATCAGCTTTCTGGCCAACACGGCCTTCCTTGGCCGATACGGCGAGCGAGAACTGGGCGTCAATGGCGTAGCAGGCATTTTCTATCTCACTTTGTCTATGATTGGCTACGGCCTGGCCAGCGGTGTGCAGATACAACTGGCGCGGCGGGAAGGCGAACACGACCAGGACGGGTTGACGCGCACTTTTGCCAATGGTATTTTACTCTCTTTGCTCGGCTCCTTGTTGCTCATGCTGCTTTCTTTGTTGCTTGTGCCGCTCATCTTCGGGCTGGGACTTAGAGATGCGGGCAATTCTGTGATGAGCATCGATTATATTTTTGTCCGGGTATGGGGTCTTCCCTTTCTGCTGCTGGCGCAACAGGCCAGTGCTTTCTTCATCGCCACGCACCGGTCCCGCTTTCTGATATACGGTTCTCTGGCGGCTACGCTTACGAATATTCTATTTGACTACCTTCTCATTTTCGGCCATCTGGGTTTTCCGGAGATGGGACTTGCCGGCGCTGCCGTGGCATCGATACTCGGCGAGGCGGCCAATTGTATCGTGATGGCCGGCAGCTTTTATGTCAAAAAATTCCAACGTCTTTACCCCATTCGTCAGCATTTGCATTTTGACAACAAACGCTCAGCCCGGTCGCTGAAAGTGTCTGCACCGCTGATCGTGCAGTTTCTATTCAGTATAGGCGGCTGGCAGGTATTTTACATCTTTGTAGAACATCTGGGCACACGCGAGTTAGCCGCATCACAGATTCTGCGTAGCATCTTTGGCATCGTAGGCACGGGCACCTGGGCTCTTGCCGCTACCTGCAACACTATGGTGAGCAACATCATCGGACAGGGCCGGCAGGAGCAGGTGCTGAACCTCACGAAAAAAGTGGCCCGGCTGAGCCTGATCTATGCTTGCTGTACCTCGCTGCTACTCATCGTTTTTTCCGATCAGTTTTTGTCGCTGTATCGGGATGACCCCGCGCTGATAGCCTTTGCCCGGCCCAGTCTCGTCGTCATCGTCATTGCCTCTTTGTTCATGGCGTTGTCCACCGTGGCATTCAATGCTGTGGTAGGCACGGGCAATACGGTCATCAATCTCAGTATCGAAATATCCTCCGTGCTTATTTACCTCATTTACTGCTACGTAGTAATTGAGCGCCTTCGCTTGCCGCTGGCATGGGCCTGGGGATCCGAGTTTGTGTATTGGACCGTTTTACTGGCTTGCTCGGCAGTGTATTTGCGCAGCGGAAAATGGAAAGGCAAAGTGATCTGAAACCGTAAAAAACTTCAGGCTGCCGCCTGCTCTACTATCTCCTCCATGTTGATGCCATTGTGGCTTTCGTCGTAAACACACTCGCCGTCTTTGATGAGCAATACCTGCGGCGATTCATGATAGACCTGAAACATTTCGGCAATTTTGTTAGATACCGAGCGGTAGCGTATCAGGTCGAGGTAGTAAAATGTTATGCCCTCAGGTGCTGTGCTGCGTTCAAGGCGGTTGAGTGCCATTGCCGAAATGGAGCACCGGGTGCTGTGCTTGAAGATCACTACCGGCTGGTGTCGGCTTTGTTCTATGATCTGCTGCAATTGTGTTTCGTCTGTAAGCTGTTCCCAATTCATAAGTTGCAAAATTACGTGGGCAAAATTTCGTGCCGCGGTGATCTTAAGCACCTTGCAACCGCCAGTTCTTTGCGCTTTGTGACAAATGGCTTTATTTTCGCCTTAAAACCTGCGTAGTTTATGAAACATGCATATATATTTCCCGGCCAGGGGGCGCAATTTTCGGGCATGGGCAAAGCACTTTACGAAACCAACAGCCTTGCCAAAGAATATTTTGAACAAGCCAATGAGTTGCTGGGCTTCCGGATCACCGATACCATGTTTGGTGGCACGGACGAGGATTTGAAACAAACCCGGGTGACCCAACCCGCCGTGTTCCTTCATTCTGTTATCCTTTTTGAAACCACGCCGGGCCTGAAGCCAGACATGGTTGCCGGGCATTCTCTGGGAGAGTTTAGTGCATTGGTGGCCAACCGCGTGCTTAGCTTCGAAGACGGATTGAAGCTGGTGGCCCGGCGCGCTGCGGCTATGCAGAAAGCCTGCGAGATCAACCCTTCTACCATGGCTGCGGTACTCGGCCTCGAAGATGCGGTGATCGAAGAAGTGCTGGCAGGGATACAAGACGAAGTGGTAGTGGCGGCGAACTATAACAGTCCGGGCCAACTCGTCATCAGCGGAAGCACGGCCGGAATACAGACGGCCTGTGAAAAACTAAAAGCGGCCGGGGCCAAACGTGCCCTGGTACTACAGGTAGGCGGGGCTTTCCATTCGCCGCTGATGGCACCAGCCAAAGACGAACTGCAGGAGGCCATCATGGCTACCCATTTCAACAACCCTACCTGTCCGGTATATCAAAACGTAGATGCACATCCCTACATTGACCCGGGAATGATCAAACAAAATCTGATCAACCAACTTACGGCACCGGTGCGCTGGACACAAACCATTCAGAAGATGGTGGAAAACGGGGCAACACATTTTACAGAAGTAGGTCCCGGCAACGTGCTGCAGGGCCTGGTAAAGAAAATTTCCAAAGACGTAAATACGGATGGCATCAGTCAATAAGCCGCAATACACTACTATTGATCGTAACGAGTTGGTAAAAAAAGACCAGAATTAAAACGATGATCTGATCAAAAAGCAGCCCGGACCCACCGGGCTTTTTTTGTGCGCGGTAGGGAAGGAAGCTTTGCAAAAACCTGTTTATGTTATCTGCCGGTCTCCAGACCGGAATTCGAAGCGCTCCTGCATCATGGCGTGCTACAGTTTAGTCAGCGATAATGAGCTTTCTCTGTTTCCTCAGTCATCGTCTGCATGGCTTTGTGCTAATGAAGATAATTCTCAGCTTCTTCATTTCAAATAGATATGAAAACCGCTATGCGAACACTCCTGTCATTGGATACTTGAGCAAGACGGCAGAATCGAACCAACCCGCTCAGTTATCTGATTGCCGGTCGCAGACCTGCTTTTATTTGGGGTTTAAGTCTGCTGCGCAAGACTTAAACCAGAGGGGAAATAGTGACATAGCTTCACGAAAAAATGCACGTGACCACTTCAATAATGAAAAACGCCGCAGTACTTGCAGCGCTTTTACTTTTATTCTGGCAGAGAGGAAGGGATTCGAACCCTCGATACGGTTGCCCGTATACTACCTTTCCAGGGTAGCTCCTTCAACCACTCGGACACCTCTCTTTGGTAAAACAGATATGCGGTTGAATGTCTTGCTTAAAGGGCAGCAAAAATAACTATTTCAGGGACTTGCCGAAAATTATTTCAGCATTTGCCGCGGTGTGCATGGCTACCGCTTCTACATCCACTTGCAGGATGCCGGCTACCTGCGATGCAATGATGGGGATATAACTGCTTTCATTACGCTTGCCACGGTAAGGCACGGGGGCCAGGTAGGGCGCGTCGGTTTCCAGTACCAGATGCTCTATACCCACGGCAGTAATCACCTCCGGCAAATTCGATTTTTTAAACGTGACTACCCCGCCTATGCCCAGCTTCAAACCGCAATCCACCACTGCTTTGGCCTCCTCCACCGATCCGCTGAAACAATGAAAAATGCCGCGAAGGTTGCCGTCCTGCTTGCCTTTTACAATATCAATGCAATCGCGGGTAGCCTCCCGGCTATGGATCACAATGGGAAGGTTATGGTGCAGTGCCCAGTCTATCTGCGTGGAAAAAGCTTCAACCTGCTGCGGCAAAAAGCTCTGATCCCAGTATTTGTCCAGCCCGATTTCTCCTACCGCGTAAAATTCACTCTTACCCAGCCACTCACTCACCAGCGCCAGCTCATCCTGATAGTTTTCTTTCACATACACCGGATGTAGTCCCATCATCGGAAAACAGTGCTGCGGCCATTTATCGGCTATGGCCAGCATAGGGCCGATGGTATTGCTATCGCAGTTGGGCATATACATTCGGTTTACTCCCGCGTGGATGGCCCGTTCCACCATAGCCTCAAGATCTGTTGCAAACTGTTCGTCGTAGAGATGCGTATGGGTATCAATAAAGTTATTCATGGTTATGGCAGTGCTTTTAGCGCCCAGTTGTTTTGTTTACAAAATTCGAGAACAGCGGGCAAAGCATACATCAGCCTCGGCAGGGCTTTCTGACTGTCATGAAAAACTACAATAGAGCCGGGTTCTATATGATCGATCACGTGGGCCAGGCATGCTTCCGGCGAAAGCTGTACGTCAAAATCACCACTCAAAACGTCCCACATATAAATCTTCCAGGGCTGCCTTCCTTTCGACAACCTTTTGGCCTGACTCATTTTGATACGGCCGTAGGGCGGACGAAAGATGCGCTTTTCAATATGCTTTGATGCGAGAAAAATATTGTTCAGATAGCTGTAGTTATCGCATTTCCACCCGTTCAGATGGTTCTGTGTATGGTTGCCCGTTGCATGTCCTTCTTCCAATATTCTGCGGTATAGATGCGGATGTGCCTGCACATTTTTACCAATGCAGAAAAAAGTAGCCCGTGCATTGTGCTGTTTCAACTGGTCCAGGACAAATGTAGTCGCCTCGGGATGCGGTCCGTCGTCGAAGGTAAGATAGACTGCGGGCTGCTCCTCTATGGGCATAGACCATACCAGCTCTTTTGGAAAAAGCTTCGGAAGCCAGCGTGGTGTCTTTACCCAATACGGACGCATAGACTACAAACCAACAAAAAAAAGAAAAGTTAGGGACTAAATTTTTTCGATGCCCGCGGCCCTCACCCATCCGCTTCTTCCGTCCGGCAGGCGCACATGCACACGTTCGTTTTGTTGCTCGTCAATAGTGACAACCGTGCCCTCAGGTAGCAATACCGGGTGTGCCCCTTTGCTTTGCGCTTCCAGCAATTGCAGGTCCGAATCCATCACCACCGCCCTATCATGCCCTGATGCGCGCATAGAAGATACATAGGCAAGTATCATGACGCCTATAGAAAGAACAAGAGCACCCGTAGCCACCTGAGGCAACATCCACGCAGCGGCTTTACCAAAGCGCCTTAGTGCCCAAATGCTCAGCGAGAAAACAAAAAATATCAGCGCAACGACGGACCACAAACCCGCACGGCTGGCCGCGGTGGCTTGCTTCCACCAGCTTACAAAAAATATGTCTTTTGTCTGGCGTATGCTGTTCGGAATCCGGCTTTGGGCCAATGCCAGATTGTCCTTTGCCAGACGGTAATCCGGATCAAACTTTAAGGCACGCTCGTAGTTGAGTACCGATCTTCCGATCTGATTTAACCGGTAATAAGTGTTACCCAGATTGTAATACAGTTGAGCATTTGCAGGTTCGTCCTGAGCGAGCCGTTCATAAAGAATGGCAGCACTGTCGTAATTCCTGGCCTGATAATAGCGATTGGCTTTGCCCCAGATTGCATTATAGGCCTCGGCCGCCCTCACCAAGGGTGCTGCGACAATAAGACTAAAGAGCAGGCAACAAATCTTGTAGCGCAATTTCATTGAATGGTCAGATCGTTTCTTCCAGTTTACTAATTACCCTTACTGCCGCGGTATAGGTGCGCTGCATCTCGGTAGTACCAGAGGAGGGTGCGTAGAGTGCGGTTTCGCATTCATTGATCACCTGGTCTATTTGCCCCAGCATTTCCGGCTTTACCTGTCGGTTGCGTAGCACCTCATGCGCCTTTTCGCGAGACAATGAAGCGAGCGGAATATTCAGCTTGTCGGAGAGATATAACCATATGGCCTTGGAGACTTCCTCGTAAAATCCTGATTTCTTTTGCTGCTGCAGGAACTGCCGTGCGGTCTTCAGACGTTTTAACGCAATCTTGTTGGCCCGACGGTTGCGCAATTTCACCGCATCCTTCGACAGCTCCTCATCGCGCCGTTTCCATACCAGAATACCGGAGAAAGCAAGCAACGGAAGTGCATACATGGCCCAGTACGTGCTGGTAAAAAACAAAGGCTTATGCTGAGGCGAAAGCGATTGTAACGGTGCGGCCTCTATCGGGTGGATGTCGGAAAGTGTCGCTGTATTGGCCAAAGCAGGTTTATATTGATTTCCTTTGTCCACATGCACACTTATGGGTTGTGTGGCCAGCGTAACATATTTTCCCAACTGCGGGTCGTAGTAAGAAAAAGGTGTGGCGGGGATTTCATAATCGCCCGGCACATTGGGAGAAATGGTGTAGGTAATGATTTTAGACCCCGTGATGGTAGTTGTCCGTCCCGTGATGGTATCCACTACCTGCGGATCGTATGTAGAAAGACCATTGGGTAGCTGCAAAGCGGGTGGCTGTATCAACTTCAGATTGCCCGTACCGCTGATGCGAAGAGTATAAGTAAGCGCATCGTCGGTTGTCAAATGGCTCTTGTCGGCCGACGCCGTAACCGTAAAGTTGCCGACTGCATTACCAAACCCGTCCGGCTTTCCTTCTGCCGGCAGGGGCAGCACTTGTATTTTTACAGGTGTACTCTTAAGCTTCACGGGGACATCCCGGTAAGCGGCACCGCTAAAGAAATCATCATTAAAAAAAGGATCGCTCATCATGAGGCTGCCAAACTGCTGCATGAACGGATCGTTGTCGAACATGTCGGCAAACGGATTTCGCTGGCGTGTTTGCATCACGATCCGCGCCTGGCCTTCGGCTTCCGCGGGATCGAGCGTCAAAGTACCTTCCTGTTGCGGAAACAATGCTGACTTCTTCAACAAAAAAACCTGATACTTCTTTCCATCCACAATTTCTTCTTCAGGCTTTATCCCATCCTTCGACGGCAGTACGAAGTCTTGCGTCCAAAAGCCATTTAAAGAAGGCAGCTTGGATATGGCAACATTCATGGGCACCCTGGCATACAGCTTATAACTCGCGGTGATCTGTTCGCCCACGTAAGCTTTGGTTTTGTCCACAGAAACTTTGATGAACAAATTCTTATAAACATCTTCGATATTAGCGGGTTGCTCGGGAGGTTCCTGCGCCCTTTGCTGGCCCATATTACGCTGACGCATGGCTTGCAGCATCTGCCGGCGTTGCGCCATAGCGGCTGCAAACGGATCACCAAAAGGATCGTCCGACGGATCGGCCGGACGCTGCTGACGGGTAGCCAGAGAACCGTTGACCACCTGCACGGCCAGCCCATTGCTCTCATAGGTATTTCCTGAGGCATCTCGGGCTACGGCGGGTGGAATAGACAAAGCACCTGTCTTTTTGGGTTGCAGCAGGTAAGAATAAGTGACACTTTGCGACTGCACCATTTGATTTCCTACCATAGAGATACTGGTGCTCTGACTGCTGAACGGACCACCCACAACATTGAAATCTTTAAAATCGGGCTTGGAGATAGACCGCAGGTTGGATACATTCTCTATACGGTAATCGACCTGAATGCGATCCTGCACACCCATTTTAGCTGCGCTCGCATGGGCAGAAAATACTACATTCTGAGCCCATGCCCTGCAACCGATAAGGGTAAGCAGGCAGAAAATACTGATGCGCCACATGTAGGATAACCGAGCCATAAGGAGTGACACAAAAATAACCTGCAAAGCCCTTGTGTATAAAGCGCTTCGGTTAAAGTCTAGTTAAATCAGATTTTTAAATATCTCCTTCCAGCGGGCGCATCACAATGGTCTCTACATTGGCCTGCGGCGACAACTGCCATGCAGCCCACACCATATCCGCAACATCGTTCGCGGTCATCAGTCGTTCCTGCGGAAGTCCGCTCTGCTGCCACGATCTGCTCCAGGTGGCGCCGGGCATCAGGGCCGTCACTTTTATACCCTCAGCCATCAGCTCGTGCCGGAGGTTTTCTGAGAATCCTGATAGTGCATACTTGGTAATGCTGTAGGCCCCGCCGGCATCATAGGCTCGCAGGCTGGCGACAGAACAAAGATTAAAGATATGTGCGCCACTATGACGTTTCATGACGGGTAAAAGCGCCCTGGTAAGATGATAGGCACTGTAGAGATTCACCGCCATCAGATGTTCCAGTTGGCCCTCCGGCTCCGTGGCCAGTTGCCCGGGAAAAAACAGACCTGCATTGTTGACCAGCACATCCACCTGCGACCAGCGATCTGCTACCGCACGGGCAAAATCCTTTACCTCCTGCGCATGGGCGAGGTCAGCGGGCTGCGCAAAGATGTCCGCTTTGGGATAAAGCTCCCGCCACTCCGCTACAACCGAATCCAAATCGCTGGCGGTACGGGCGCAGATGGCCACTGCATTTCCCTGCTTCAAGAATTTTTCCGCTATTGCTCGGCCAATACCTTGAGTAGCGCCGGTAACCACCACATTTGCCATAGAAAACCTGTTTTTTAAACCGCTGCAAATTACATTCATTTGCACGAGGAACCTGACCGAATGAATACTGTACTCAACTGGAGCAGTGGTAAAGATGCCGCCCTTGCCTTTCACTACCTCAGGCAACAAGATCGCTATAGGGTCACGCATTTGCTAACAACCTGCAGCGAAGCTACCGACCGGGTGGTGATGCACGGGGTGAGACGGTTGTTGCTGGAGGCGCAGGCCCAGGCTATGCACTTGCCGCTTACCCTTGTTGAACTGCCCGCCTTGCCGGATAACCAGACTTATGCTACTGCCATGCACCGCGCTATGACCCAACTAAAGACTCAGGCTGTGCAAGCCGTTGCTTTTGGTGATATATTTCTGGAAGACCTAAAACAATACCGGCTACAACAGCTACAGCACACAGGTCTGGATGTGCTCTTTCCGCTGTGGGGAAAGGATACAGGAAACCTTATTGCGGAGAATGAAGAGGCGGGAATTGAAGCCGTTATTGTATGTGTGGACGAACGAAAATTATCACCGACATTCTTAGGAAGAAAAATCAACAGAGACCTGCTTAGAGATTTGCCTGAGGGAGTGGACCCCTGCGGTGAAAACGGGGAATATCACAGCTTTGTAACCTATGCACCCTTTTTCAGCCATGCGCTATCCGTAACGCCCGGCGAAGTGGTGTATAAACGATACCAACCGGAAGACGAGACCGGATTCTATTTTCTGGACCTCAACCTCATCTAATTAAGCGCAAATGCCTCGTGGTGCCGGTTTTTCAGGGCGCTGAAGTAGTTTTCTATTTCCTTGCCAATAACTGGTGCCAGCTCTTTCTCGTCTATGCTATACCAATGAAAGCCTTTTCCAAAAGGTATTGCCTCAAGATTGAAGATCGTACCATCCGACAGGCAGACCTCGTACACCTGATATGGTAATAACACACTGCCATTGACATTGCCCTGCACAATAGATTTACCGGACAGTACACAAAACGGAATATGAATTGAGAATAATGAAGCCATAGTTGCAATGATGATGCTACAGTGGTTATAAAAATCATTCCAATGTATAGCCAGTAAATGCTTATGGCTGTAAAATCAAGATAATCATCGTGTTAATCATCCTGAGATGCTACCCCTTACAATTGCAAGGTTGAAGAATTATTTACTCATTTGATGCATAATTGTTGCGGAGTCGTTAGGTTTAGGTAAAGTCCTTTCGTTGGGCGTCACTTTCGTCAAAAAGTCTGAAACTTTATCCAAACAGGATATATTTACGCCTCCGGTTTCGTACGATTTTTGAAGACAAACCGTTAAACCGTTTGCAGCATCGTTGAATGTGATGGGTCTTTTACTGAGAAAAATAGCGATTGGGTTGTGCTGCTGTATGATGGTTTTGCCCGCGGCAGCTCAGGTAAACCGGAGCAGTGACTCTACAGACCTGATCGAAAAACTAATGATCAATTCCCGCAACCGGCTGATCAACAACGTGTTTAACGACGCGTTAAGCTCGCTACGGGCTTCACCAACGGACAGTTCAAACAATATCAGGGTATTGCTGGAAAAAAGTGAAGAAAGATTCAAACGTTTTGAAGGACTGGTCATCCGTTACATTTACATTGAGCGCTTTGGTTTCGAGCGCACATTTGTAGATACTTCCAACCGCATCACCTACTTCGGCACAAGACTGCTGAACGCTTTACATACAGACACCCGTAGCTTCGTTATCCGTCAAAACCTCTTTATCAAAGAAAATACCCGCATCAATGCCTGGGAACTGGCAGACAACGAGCGTTATCTCCGTACACTGAATTTCATACAGGACGCCCGCATCTTTCTGACGCCTGTGCCGGGCAGTAAAGACTCGGTCGATGTAGTTGTGATCACTAAAGATCTGTTCTCACTAAAAGCTGTGGTAGATGTGACCGACGCCAACGAAGTGAAGGTTCGACTTTCGGAAGGCAACCTTGCCGGCATGGCCCAAACCGTGGAAGGAACAGCTCTTTGGGAGCGCCGCCGCAACCCTACCAGCGGCTATGAACTGCTATACAGCAAAAACAATATCGGAGGTAGCTTTGTGAATGGCACCATAGCCTTCTCGCAGATAGACGGAGGCAGGAGCGATGGCACGGAAAATGAAAACGCCTTTCTCATAAGGCTGGAGCGTCCGCTGGTATCGCCTTTCAGCCACATAGCGGGCGGTGCCGAGTATAGCGTCAATGAATCGCAGAATGTCTATAACAAACCCGACAGCCAGTTTTATGCCTATCGCTATACTTTCTACGATGGATGGATAGGCTATAACCTTGGCACCCGGCGCTTTTCGGATTATGCGAACTATTCTCACAACCGTAATCGTTTTTTCCTGGCCGCCCGGTATTATCAGTCCGACTTTGAAAAATCACCGACACAGATCGGCGAACGCTTCGACCCAATCTACAACAGTCATGAGGTGGCGCTTGGTCAGTTGTCGGTCTTTAAGCAAGACTTCTACCGGCTCAACTACATCTATGGATTTGGTACTACAGAAGACGTGCCGACTGGCTATAACATCTCTTTGACTGCGGGTTGGCATAAGCAACTGTCGCTGGAGCGACCTTACGGCGGCTTCCAACTGGAGCACTATCTGGTCACCCCGCGAGGAGGCTTTGTGAATGCCAGTTTTAAAATCGGGGGATTTCTTCGCAATGGCTCTATTGAAGATGCCAGTACGCTGGCGAGCGTAAACTTTTTCACCCGGCTCTTTGAATTAAAAAAATGGAAGCTGCGGGAGTTTGTAAAATGCAGCTATACAGAACTGAACAACCGGGTGACCTACGAACCCTTGCGCATCAACAATACCTATGGTCTGAATGAATTCAGTACCGACAGCATTAATGGCAACCGAAGGATCAGTTTGTATGGCGAGTCCATACTTTACCTGTATAAAAAGCTGTTCGGTTTCCGTTTCGCTCCTTTTCTTTTTTCGGATTTCTCTCTGATCGCCTTCGAACAGCAGCCCTTTAAAAAAGCAGATATCTATACAGGTATTGGTGGCGGACTGCGTACCCGAAATGAAAATCTGATCTTCGGGACCATTGAATTAAAGTTCGTGTATTTTCCACGCACGATTCAGAATGTGCCGCAGTTCCGGGTGCAGCTTTCCTCCGACCTCAGATACCGTTACAAGTCCAACTTTGTACGACCGCCGAACATCATCTTCCTCAATCGCGACGATCTATGATTTTTCAAAAAGAACATCTGCATACATCATGCGGCTGTCGGTGAAGCTACGTACGATACGGAGCTGTGACTGATGCGCAAAATCCTGAATCATTGCCATGTCGAACTTTTGGGAAACCTCCATGAAGATGCTCTCCCACGCTTTGAAGAAAATACGCTGGCGAAGGGCAGAGCAATACACTTCCTGTTCTTTAAGACTTACGAGATAGCTTTTGGCGGCTCCCTGCACCGGATCGTACACCGGGAAGTGTGCAAACTGGCTGAGATCGAAATTAGCGCCGAGTTCTTTATTCATCCGAGTGAGCAGGTTAAGGTTAAAGTCGCGGGTTACTCCTTGCTTATCATTGTAGGCATTGAGGATGGTTTGCGGATGCTTTTTCAGGTCGAATCCCACCAGCAATTTATCTCCACGTTCCATCATGCTGCTGAGCCTGGCCAAAAAAGCAGCAGCTTCCGGCGCCGAAAAATTACCGATTGTGCTGCCCAAAAACAGGATAAGCTTCTGGCCGTCCGACTTCAATTGCGGGGAATTCAAAGCCTCAAAATAGTCGCCTTGCAAGGGAAGCATGGGAAAATCCTGCGGGATGAGCCGTCGCACACTCTGGCTGAGCATCTTCAAAGCGTTTGAAGAAATATCAATGGGATAGTAGCTGAAATCTACTTTTCGTTTGAGCAGCTCCGTAAGCAACAACTGTGTTTTCATACCGTCACCCGCGCCGAGTTCTATCAGTTGTAAAGGTTCGCGGCCTACGGCCTGCCGGATGATCTGTGTAGATTGAAATTTGAATACTTCATATTCTGCTCTGGTCACATAGTATTCCGGCAAAGCCATGATCCTCTGAAAAAGGCGATCGCCATTTACATCATAGAGGTACTTTGAGGGAAGGTATTTGGGTGTAGCTGTCAATCCTTTTTTTACATCTTGTGCAAACTGCGAAACCTGCCGGGCGATCTGTGTCATACTGTTTTCGATTTTTTCCGGTTTAGTGGAAAATAAAACCGAGCCAGCCTCGGGCATTCCGTCAGTTTACGCATCATTCACCAGCCGTACACCCGAGAATTGCCATTGAAGATGCGGATGAAAAAAGTTGCGGTAACTCACCCGCGAATGGCCCGGTGCCGTGGCCAGAGATCCGCCCCGCAGTACCATTTGATTGATCATAAACTTCCCGTTGTATTCGCCGGTAGCGCCCTCTGCTATCCGAAACCCGGGGTAAGCCAGATAAGCACTTTGTGTCCATTCCCAAACTTCATTCTTAAAGCATGCAGGATAGAGGCGCGCCGCAGTTTCCCATTCAAATTCGGTGGGCAATCGCTGTCCCTTCCATCGGGCATAAGCATCGGCCTCAAAATAGCTGATGTGCATGAGCGGAAGTGCCGGGTCGAGCGGATTTAGTCCGTCAAGATGATAGCTCCACCACTGTTCCTCTATTTTGTACCAATACATGGGATGAACAATATCATTTTCCTTCACCCATTCCCAACCCTCCGAAAGCCAATAACGGAAATTCTGGTAACCTCCGGCTTCCAAAAACTCCAGATATTCTCCGTTGGTGACCGGGCGGTTCATAATAGAAAAGTTACGCAGATACTGTTTATGTCTGCCCCATTCGTTATCAAAACAAAAACCGGTTCCTTCATATCCAATCTCATAGACACCTTCTTCCACCGAGAGCCACTGAAGGGCCGCGGCTTGTCGGAGTGTCTCCAGCGTGGCTTTCGCATCCCATACCGGCAGCAGAGGGTTTTGAGTAAAAATGTATTTGGTGTCTGTAATCAACAACTCCTGATGCTGCTGCTCATGCTGTAGTCCCAGCTCCACAAGTTCGCTCACTAAGGGGTCAGCGTTTTCTTTCAGCAAATGGGCCATGTGCTCTTCCACATACCTGCGATAAGCAAAAATGTCCTCGAGCGGCGGGCGAAACAACATACCTCTGTGGTTGCGCTGCACTCTTTCGCCGATGGTTTCATAATAGCTGTTGAAAAGAAAATTATAGTCCTTGTGGAACAGTTGGTAATCAGGAAGGAAGCGGGTAAGTATAAAGGCCTCAAAAAACCAGGTGGTATGGGCCAAGTGCCATTTGGGCGGGCTTACCCAGGCCACCGGCTGGCAGACAAAATCTTCTGTCTTCAACGCCGAGCATAGTTCTACGCTTCGTTTCCGGATGTGCAAGAAGCGCATGAGCAATGGGTGGGTGTGTGTACGCGATTCTGTAGAGACTGCTTCCATGCCAGGTACCGCAAAATAATTGTACCATAGAAAGCCGAAGAGCTACAAGGGTATCTGGTCTCTTCCCTTTAGCTTTTTCACATGGCAGCAGTCGGCCCCAAGAGTATAAGGTTCGTTCACCACCTGCCGACCGTCTTTGTACCCCACAAAGAAGAATTCATCCTGTTGCTGCTGCAATTTCTTTTGATAACTGTCATCGAGCACCACATAAGTTCCTTCCATGGATTGCGGCGGCCTCAGGGTATCACCTACGGAGGGGCGAAGCGTATAATATTCGTCGAGCACCACAGGCTTACCCGCTTCATCGGTTATTGCTACAGTGATCATGGCATACATCATGGTGCACACTACATCGGGCGGACAGCCCTTGCTTCCGGCCTCCTTGTGATTGCAGGAGCTTCCCAGAAACACAGGCGACAATGCCAGCAGGACGAGTGTAAAAATGAATTTGTTCATCATCATAATAATTGTACGGCCCGTAATACCTTTAAGCTCACAAAATCCTGCCAAGGGTCCTTAGCAAAAGATACGAAAACATGGAAATTAAACAGGAACAAGAGCATCACCGGGGAAGATTTTTTACAGAGAATGGATGGGCGGAGCTTACCTATCATTTTAGGACCGAAAACATCGTGGTGATCGACCACACCGGTGTGGACGAGCGCCTTGAGGGTCGGGGCATGGGTAGTGCCCTGGTGGAAGCCTTAGTGCAGTGGGCCCGTGCCGGGGGGAAAAAGGTATGGCCCATGTGCCCGTTTGCTCAGGCGCTGTTTGAGCGAAGCCGGCAATTTGACGATGTATTATATCAAGCTTGAAAAATTGTAGAACAATGCTTCCAAAAAGAAAGCAGAAATTATATATTGCGGTAAATTTCGTCTCATGAAGCGACTTGTAACAGTCATACTGTTAGGGATAATATTTGGAGGCTGTAAAAAAACGAACGACGACAATAGCTCTTCGAGTACCAACTTTACCAGCTATCAGCAATACGACATCAATGCACAGCGTCTGGGCAGTATGGGTGATGCATCCGACGACTATAGGATGGAAGAATGGCCCGACTGGGTTTATGGCCTGTTCACACCCTTAGACACTGCAAACCTTGACGGGTACAACTGGAGCGAGGTTAATATTGAAAAACTCTACCCCAACCCCTGCGGCAATTCACAAACGATACGTGCTTTTGCCACACAGCCGGTCAACCTGAAAATTGTGATCATTGATCAGTTTAAGAAAGTATATCTGGCTCAATCTATCCGAATGTACAACGGTCAGCAGGAAATACGGCTCAACTATACCGGACTCGGTATGGAAGCCAATAATTACTACCGTATGTACTATTCGTTTTCCGCGTTGGGTAAACCCCATTTTATGCGAGGGCATATTGACATTTACAAAACCAATTAATATTTCCAGAAGAGCGCGATCCGATTCGCGCTTTTTTTTTCCATAAATTTCTGCCGGCATAAAAAACCCTCCGTTGATAGGGGGAAGATGGTCAGCGACAACGGCAGCGCTATGCAGGTCATAGATTTTTCCTTGCGAAAAAATGTGGCTCTATTGTACAGAAAATCTTTAGATAGTACCTTTAGCACAGTCAAATCGAAGCATTTTTTAACTCTCTGTGTGCGGTGTCCATGCCAATAATTTTTATCCTAGTTATCATCGTTCTGGGCGTGTTGCTTTACAAGATGCTTGGACAATCAGAAAAGGCTTATGCCTATACCAGAACCATGACGATAACCTATCGGGTGGACGGTACGGAGCAAATCAGTAAGCTGGAAGAATCCGGGATTGCCTTTATCACCTCAAAAACCGTTACTATAGACGGTCAGCCCTACCTGTATAAATCGACCGATAAGAAAAAGATACAGGCGCGCCTAAATTATGAAGGGAGCCACCTGAAAAGCATAAACCTAAGCCTTCCGGACGGAGGGGAAAAATACTTTTACGTGGACAGGATCAGCAGTGTAAAGGATGTCATGAGACATTAACTTTTCCTTTGCCTTCATAAAGGCTTTTGCGGAATGTCTTAGCCTTTTTTATTCCATCATTACTATTACATTCGCAATCTAATCTTTCCTAATGATTCAGACAGATTACATCAAAGTGCCCTACGGTACAACCGTACATGGCGAAGAAGAAATACAAGCTGTAGTAAATGTACTGCGCACCACCACACAAATGGGCCGCCACGTGCGCGAAATGGAAGAGCGTGTGGCCGCACTCTACAACAAGCAGTACGGCATTATGGTCAATAGTGGCTCCTCAGCATTGTACCTGGCCGCAGACCTCCTGAACTATCCTGAGGGCACGGAAATTATCACGCCTGCTCTTACTTTTTCCACCACCGTGGCGCCGCAGGTAAAACGCGGCTGGGTGCCTGCATTTGTAGATGTGGAAGAAGGTACCTACAACATTGATGCGGACAAGGTGGAAGAAATGATCACACCGAAAACAAAGGCGATGATCATCCCCAACCTTATTGGCAACCTCCCTGACTGGAAAAAGCTCCGCGATATTGCAGACAAACACAACCTTTTTGTACTGGAAGACAGCGCCGACACCCTGGGAGCCGAAATAGGCGGTGCCTCCTCGGGAAGGTTTACCGATATGAGCACCACCAGTTTTTATGGTTCTCATATCATCAACTGTGCAGGGAATGGGGGTATGCTTTGTGTCAATACAGAAGCCCATTACGACCGCGGCCGCCTTCTGCGGAGCTGGGGCCGTAGCTCCTCCCTGTTTGTGGAGTCTGAAAAGATAGAGAACCGATTCAATGTCGAGATTGAGGGCATTCCCTACGATGCAAAATTTGTCTTCGAAGAACCCGGATACAATATCGAACCCTCGGAAATGGGAGCAGCATTCGGCATTGTGCAGCTCAATAAACTGGCCAACAATATAGACCTCCGCACGGCTCATTATGCACGTCTTCGCGAGTTCTTTACGTCCTATGAAGAGTTTTTTATCCTTCCCAAACAACTACCGGACTCCCGTACGGGCTGGCTCGCCTTTGCAGTGACCATTCGCGAAAGTGCACCATTCATTCGCCGCGATCTGCAGATATTCCTTGAGAAAAGAAATATTCAGACGCGCACGGTTTTTACCGGAAACATACTGCGTCAACCCGGCTTTAAAAACTGCGCACACAAGGCATCATCAGCCGGCTACCCCGAGGCGGACAAGGTAATGCGCGGCGGTATGCTGATGGCCTGTCATCATGGGCTTAATGAAGATCAGATCACTCATATGATGGAAAGCGTGAGTGAGTTTATGAAATCACTATAATGGAATTAGGCATACTGATATTTTGTTGCATCAGAAATTATTTTAGGGCAAGAGCGGCAAATCTAAATGCCGCTCTTTGGACATTTTACACCCTTCTGGCGTCGCTGATAGCATGGTTTATCGGAGGAGTGATTGTCACGCTTATTCTTTTAGCACGTTATCCGCAAATCAAAAAGATGTTGCTGCAGCAACCACCCGACCGCGAGGGCATCATTAGTTACATGGCCGGTCAGAACCTTTTTGTGGCGCAGATATTTTTGGTGGTATGCATGCTGGGCGGCTATTTGTTTGTCCGTCATTTACTCCTGAGAAAAATTCCTTTGGAGTAAATTGTTGCAGAGACCTATCTCTTTATTTCCTTCCACTGCTACCCTTTGCAAATCGCTTATCTTCGCTGACGTTGGAATTTTTATGGCAGAAAAGAAAGCAGCGAAACGAAAAGCAGCAACTGAGCAGAAGAAAGATACTCCAAAGGTTTATGGCATTTCAGAGCCACAGGTAGATCATACATCCCGCAAAAAGCAACCCGCGCAGGACGAGGATGTGATCTTCATTAAGGGGGCGCGTATGCACAACCTGAAAAACATTGATGTGGCGATTCCACGCAACCGTCTGGTGGTGGTCACCGGCGTTTCCGGCTCTGGTAAATCTTCGCTGACAATGGACACACTTTTTGCAGAAGGACAACGTCGCTATGCTGAAAGCCTGAGTGCCTATGCACGGCAGTTTCTGATGAGGATGGACAAACCTGATGTTGACTACATCCGTGGTATTTGTCCAGCTATTGCCATTGAGCAAAAAGTTACGACACGTACGCCCCGCAGCACCGTGGGGTCTATGACTGAGATATACGACTATCTGCGCCTGCTGTTTGCCCGGATCGGAAAAACCTACTCTCCCATCAGCGGACAAGAAGTGAAGAAGGACTCCGTAAGCGATGTGGTGGATTATGTGCAAAAGCTGCCCCGGGGAACTCGCGTACAGATCATGGTGCCACTCGTTACCCGCTACGGAAGGAGCCTCTCTGAAGAACTGGATATATTGATGCACAAAGGGTTTTCTCGCGTGTACTCGCGGGAGGAGAAACGCCCGCTACGTATTGAAGAACTTATAGACGGGAAAGAAAAAACCGGCGAAGAAGCACTTTATATACTGATCGATCGCATTGTGGTTAAAGATTTTGACGAAGATGATCTGCACCGCCTGGCCGACAGTATTCAGACCGCTTTTTACGAAAGCGACGGCGACTGTCTTCTTGAGCTCAACGCTGAGGAGCTGAAGTCTTTCAATAGTCGTTTTGAAGCCGACGGAATGCTGTTTGAAGAACCGACGCCCAACTTGTTTTCCTTCAATAATCCCTACGGGGCTTGTCCGCAATGTGAGGGCTTCGGACAGGTGCTCGGCATTGACGACGACCTGGTAATACCAGACAAACGTTTAAGTGTATATGAAGGTGCAGTGGCTTGCTGGAGGGGAGAGAAAATGGGAGAGTGGCAGCAGTCTTTTATCCGGACAGCCGCCCGTTTCGACTTTCCGATACATAAGCCCGTGGCGCAACTGAACGAAAGTGAATACGATCTATTGTGGAGTGGCAATAGCAAAGTGAGTGGCATTCGCGACTTTTTCGAGATGGTGAGCCAAAACCTGTATAAAGTGCAATACCGCATCATGCAGGCACGCTACCGGGGAAAGACAACATGCCCCACTTGTCACGGCACAAGGCTGCGCCCGGAGGCGTTGTATGTAAAGGTGAACAATACTACCATTGCCAACCTGCTGGCCATGCCGGCAAGCAGACTTTCTGCCTGGCTGGAAGAGCTAACGCTTAGCGTGCAGGAGCAGCAGATAGCCCGGCGCATCCTTATTGAGATCGTCCAGCGAATGAAGACCTTGCTCGATGTAGGTCTGGGATATCTCACGCTCAACCGGCAGGCCAACACCTTGTCGGGTGGTGAAAGCCAGCGGATACAGCTCACAAAATTTCTGGGTAGTAATCTGACCGATTCCTTATACATTCTGGATGAGCCCAGCATCGGTTTGCACCCACGCGATACGGAGCGGCTGATCGGAGTTCTGAAATCATTGCGCGACCTCGGAAACACCGTAGTGGTGGTAGAACATGACGAGCTCATGATGCGCGAGGCCGACTATATCATAGACATGGGCCCTCTGGCCAGCCATTTGGGCGGAGAGGTTACCGCAGCGGGGCCATTTAGTGAAATCATCAGGAATAAGATGAGCCTTACCGGTCGTTACCTGAGCGGCGACCTGAAGATCGACACGCCCGCCATTAAACGCAAACCTCATGGAAAACTAAGAATTGAAGGTTGCAGACAAAATAATCTGAAAGACTTGTCTGTTGATTTTCCGTTGAACTTATTGTGTGTGGTAACGGGTGTAAGTGGTAGCGGAAAAACAACACTGGTAAAGCAGACCCTTTATCCGGCACTGCAAAAACACTATGGAGAAAATGCAGAACGACCGGGCCTGCACAGCTATCTCGGAGGCGACCTTGACCGGATTGGTCATGTGGAACTTGTAGATCAGAATCCAATAGGAAAATCGTCGCGCAGCAACCCGGTGACCTATGTAAAAGCCTGGGACGAGATCAGAAAACTTTTTGCCCGCCAGCCCTTATCGAAAATGCGCGGCTTTGCAGAAAAACACTTTTCCTTCAACACGGATGGGGGCCGCTGCGACACCTGCAAGGGCGAAGGTGAGGTAATTGTTGAAATGCAGTTTCTCGCAGATGTGCATCTGCTTTGCGAAAGTTGTAAGGGACGTCGTTTTAAAGATGAGATACTGGAGGTAACCTATCGTGGTAAAAATGTCTTTGAGGTGCTCGACATGGGTGTAGATGATGCGATTGCATTTTTTAGCGAAGAAAAAAAAATAGGGCGTGCGCTGCAACCCCTTAGCGATGTGGGCCTTGGCTATGTAAAGCTCGGTCAGAGTAGCGATACCCTAAGTGGTGGCGAAGCGCAGCGTGTAAAGCTGGCTTCCTTTCTTGGGCGGGGCAGCATGAAAGAAAAGGTGTTGTTCATCTTTGACGAACCCACCACAGGCCTGCATATGCACGACATAAAAAAACTTCTGGGGTCTTTTGATGCGTTGATCGAACAGGGACACAGCGTGCTCGTTATTGAACACAATACAGATGTAATCAAGTCTGCTGATTGGGTGATCGACCTCGGTCCTGAAGGCGGCAATGGCGGTGGATACCTTTTGTACGAGGGACAGCCGGAGGGCCTCCCGGCGGTTGCCGAAAGTTACACTGCACGCTATCTCTAAAATAGTGCGGTCTTAGTTGAGCGTAACCGGTCGCACAATACGATCGCCCGTGCGCACATCCGTAACCCGGAGATAATAAACGCCTCGCGCCCAGGTTACCACTGGAATATCCTGCTTGCGCCGGATGCTGTTTTTGTAAACACATTGCCCTACCGCATTGAGTGCCTCAAGTTGGAGCTCCTGGTCGGAGCTGGTCATCACATGCAGCATATTCGTGGCCGGTACCGGAAATACCCTTAACCCGTTTTGCCAGGCAACGTTCGAAATTCCAGTATTGTGCGTGATGATAAAGTCTCCGTCGTTGATGTTAAAAAACACATTTCCTCGCGACATTACTTTCACCCTGGCTGTAGAAACCGTTGTTGGAATATTGGGGATCAAAACGGTATCGACACCATCGTTAAGCGTGTTGGTGTCCAGCACATAAGGATAGGTGTAGCCTCCGTCTATAGACAGGAGGATATCCACATTCGTGCAATTTACCGGAGCAATGTCAGTGCCGGCTACATCCCAGGTCACTACCTCTTGTGTACTACCCAGCCAGTTGGCCGCAGCGAGCGGGCTTGTTACCGCAAAGGGTCCATTGCCCGTTACGTCCAGATGGATGGTATCATTTGGAAAGTTGAAACTTCCATAGCCGTTGAAAATATCGCGTACGGTTAACTTGAAGCTAAGGAACCGAGCCACATCGGGGAGTTTTTCTCCCTTGTAAGAAGTATATCCGGCAAGTAAGGTATCCAGTCTCGGAAACACGCGCAAGCCTGTTGCCGCCGGACTATAAGAGCGAAAGATCGGCCCTTTGGTACTTGCTGCATTCCACGAAGTGCGGTAGTCACCCCGGTTCCACTGTTCCCAGCAATAACTGAGCGTATCGTGATCCGTATCGGTTACTGCCGGAGCTGAAAGCTCAAATGGTGTGAGCATAGGTATTGTGTAGCTGGCCGTAAACGAAGGCAGTGCCGGCGGGGTGTTGTTGAGTGTTGAGGTGGAAGCACAGGTGGCACCATTTGCTGACACCAGAAAACTATTGATTTGTTCCAGACTGCGGGCATGAAAGTAAGGGTCGCTATGCGGTTGAAGATTGTCTATAGCGCCACAGATGCCGGCGTACGCCATAATGGTGGTACCCGCGCCCGGCTCATAAGCAGAACTACTGCTACCGTTTCCGTTACAACTTCCTGTGTTCGCATTAAAGGTATGCTGGCCACCAAACTGATGACCCATTTCATGGGCTACGTAGTCAATATCGAAGGCATCCCCTACAGGATTAGACTGACCGGTAACTCCGCGTGCTTTCTGATTCGATGAACAAACGGATTGCAACATGGCTACACCCCCTCCGCCGGTGCTGAAGACATGCCCCATATCGTAATTGGCAGTCCCGATGCGCGGATCAACAACCCCCTGAATTTCGTTGAGCAACGTACTTCCACTGTTGTTATTGCTAAAAGGATCGGTAGTGCCATCCAAAAATATCAGTGTGTCGTTATTGGCAATGAGGTTCATATGTACCGCTACTTCGCGTTCATACACGCCATTCACCCTGTTCATTGTAGTGACCATCTTGCTCAATACACCCGCTTTAGTGGGGTTAACGCCGGCCACGGCAACTGCATACTCGCCTGTACACGCCAATGCCAGCCGGAAGGTACGCAATACCGTTCCGCTGGTACGTAGCTGAACGGCTCCTTGCTCTGCCAATTCAGTCACTAAGGTGGGGTCGTCGTTTACTTCGCAATGCATGAATGAGCCCACAGAACGCGAATAATCCCTTTTGTAGTAGGCGGAATAAAAACCGTCGTTGAGGTTACTGTAAGGATCGATGAAATAAACTCCGGCATCGTCAAACACCATGGCATGAAAACCAAATTCCGTATAGTCGAGCTTTACCGTCACCCCCTTTTTTCCTGCCTGATAACCAGAAAATGTTTTGATCTGCGGATATTTCTCAGCCAGTCCGGGCTCCATCATCGACTCTTCCCATAGAAAGAAATCACGGCTGCTGCCTTCCGGCGTGGGCAGAGAAACCCGCTGGGCCAAAGCTCTGTCTTTCGGTAGGGAAAATAGAAGTGTCTGCAACACGAGCTCATCGGCATAGAAAATCGCTTCGCGCTGGGGAACGATCGTCCTTGTGCCCTTCGTAGGCACCACGGTATGATCCCAACGATCCCAGCGAAGCTCGCCTGCAAAAGGTTGTGCATAACAGAAACCCGTTGTAAATAGAAGGAAAATAGCTGTAATAAACTTCTTCATTGAATATGCTCTTTGGAGTGGGATAATGTATGCAATTCCTTTGCACCGGCATCGATACCCGGTGGCGTTGAAAATGCAGTCATTATCAGCCCTGTAAGTTAAAGAATTTCGACGAAGAATAATTTAACTCATCCGACGAAAGGCCTCTTTCCTTCGACCAAGTCAATCGTGGTCAATATTACGAATCCCCAACCGCAGAGAGTTGATAATGAGCACCACATCGCTCAACGCCATTAGCCCGGCCCCCCAGGTAGGCGTAAGCAAACCCACGGCCGCAACGGGGATGGCTATGACATTGTAAAAGAATGCCCAAAATAGATTTTGCTTGATGGTCTGTTCCGTATATCGGCCCAAACGTATAGCTTTCGGCAAGGTGGAAAGCTGGTTGTTGGAAAGAATGATGGTAGCCGACTGAATGGCGATCTGGGTGGATTCGCTGAGAGAAATGCCCACGGTGGCACGTGCCAGTGCCGGCGCATCATTAATGCCATCCCCCACCATTGCAGTAGGCCCATTTTGCATCAGTGCATCAAGCATCTTATTCTTCTGCTCCGGCGACTGCTCGGCATGCACCTCCGCTATTCCCAACATTGCAGCGATCCGCTCACATTTTTCGGCTTTGTCGCCACTGAGCAAAACGGTGCGAAAGCCCATTGTGTTCAACTCTGCAACCGTGCGGGCAGCATCAGTCCGCAGTTCGTCGCTGATACGAATTGCTCCGCGGTAACGGGAACCTTCGTACAAATAGAGATCATAGCCGCGGTCAAATTCCGCATCATGATGCAGCCATTTTTCGGACCCCACCCTCCATACCACATCTGTTTCCGTAATGGCCTCCATCCCCTTTCCCTTTACTTCTTTTACCTCTTTGAATGAAATATCGGATGGGGCACCCCATTGCGCGGTAACGGAGCGGGCTATAGGATGTGATGAATGCATTTCTATGGCGGCCACTACATTTTTAAACGCCCGTTCCTCGATTTCATTTGTTTTAAATTCCTGTATAGACAGCTTGCCGGTGGTCAGTGTCCCTGTCTTATCAAAAACGATATTTTTTATTTTTTTCAGATTTTCAAGTGTATCTCCTCCCTTTATCAGTATCCCGCTTCTTGCCGAACGGCCCAGTCCCACAGCAACAGCGGCCGGCGTGGCAAGTCCCATAGCACAAGGACACGCAATGACCATTACGGCAATACTACGCATCATGGCTGCCGCAAAGGGAAGTCCTACTACCCAGTGATTGATCACCAAGGTGAGCAATGCTATTGCTAATACAGTTGGCACAAATACCGCACTGATTTTATCAGCAAGCTTTTGAAGCGGAGGCTTGGTGCCCTGCGCTTCACGTACCATCTTTATGATGTTCGAAAGCACAGAAGCATTGCCCACGGCGGTAGCGCGCACTTTAATATTGCCGTCCACTACAAGAGTGCCCCCCACTACAGCATCACCTATACTGCGTGCAGCAGGCATGCTCTCGCCGGTGATCATGTGTTCATCGACCTGAGCGGAGCCATAGACAACCTCCCCATCCACCGGAATCGTATCTCCATTGTTTACAAGAACCAGGTCATCTTTTCTTACATATTTACTCTCCACCGTCATCACCGACTCCTTACCCAGGCTGTCGGTCATGATAAGCGCAGCTTGCTGGGGCTGAAGTTTGAGCAGAGCATCTATCGCCACAGTAGTTGACTTAACCGTGCGGTGTTCCAGCCAGTTGCCGGTCATGACCAAAGTAATGATGGAAGCGGCCGTTTCGAAAAAAAGATACTGATGTGCCTGTTCCGTATATGCCAGCAAACCGATAAGCGAGTAAATATATGCGGCAGATGCGCCCAGAATAATCAATACATCCATGTTGGGGATGCCATGCCGGAGCGAACGCCAGGCGCTGGGCAGAAAAACATAACATCCAATAAGGTAAACGGGTGTGGAGAGACTCCATTGCACCCAGGGATTGTGGAGCAACGGCCAGGCGACAAACATATGCAGCAATAGTGGCAGCGTCAGTGCAATACTGATCATCCAGAGCAGCGAATCCTTCTCTATGCCCGGGGCTGGTGCCTGCGCTGCGGCAGTACCTGCATCCTCCTCACGCACCACCTTGTATCCCAGCTCATCAATAGCATCAAATATTTTCCCTTCTTCAGTGCCCCCCACAATGGTGAAACTAACCGCTCCGGAGGCGGCATTTGCAGAGATATTCTTCATGCCCTTTTTCTCGAGCAGGCGGGATATCGTTAAGGCACAATTACCGCAGGTCATTCCCTCAACCACCGTAGAAACCGTCTTTTCCATCATGCTATAGCTTTCGTGTACATTTGCGCCTGTATGGCTGAGACATCGCTGCAAATTTCCTACAGTTTAGCAACAATAGAAAATGAGATGCATCACTTCTGGCAATATGTTCATCAATGCCGGGTGCTGGCCTTCAGTGGAGCCATGGCAGCGGGAAAAACTACTTTTATTCACAGGCTTTGTCAATATCTGGGCGTGCAGGATGCGGTAAGCAGCCCAACCTTTGCGCTGATCAATGAATATCATTTTCAGGACAAGGGTGCCGATCGAAAAATATACCATATGGACTGGTATCGCCTTCGCGATGCTGAAGAAGCGGTACAGGCGGGTATGGAAGACGCGCTGCATGACCGTGATGCCTATTGCTTTGTAGAATGGCCTGAAAAGGCAGAACAACTTTTGCCTTTTCCGCACATGTGGATACATATCGAAGCGACGGGTGCCCATGAGCGCACGATGACCTTAATACTAAAAGGTTAAAAGCTGATAGAGATTCTAAGTGCATTCGGCGTAAGTTGCTATATTGCCGCATGCATTTATCCAGTGCAGTAGTCGGCGGACTTATCCTTGGCTTGTTTATGGCCATATCGGTAGGTCCCACACTTTTTGCTGTGCTACGTTACAGTCTCAATCATAGCTACAAAGCCGGTCTTTCCTTTGTGCTGGGTGTATCTGTGAGCGATATTCTGTTTGTAACTGTAGCCAATGTTGCTACGCCCTGGCTGCAGTGGCTTCATCAGTTTTCCCGTTCGCTCTCCTATGGCGCTGCGGTGCTGCTGCTCAGCGTAGGGCTTGTAGGCCTTATCCGTAAGTACAAACCCACCAAGCCTTCCACCACCATTGTGCAGGCCAACGGGGCGCTTTATTTCAAAATCTGGTTCAGCGGTTTTTTGATCAATACGCTCAATCCTGCTCTTATTTTTCAATGGATAGCCGCTGCTACCGGCCTCGCGAAGGAAACCGATCTCTACCGTTTCATTTTTTTCGGCACCTGCCTGAGTCTGGTATTGGGTGTAGACGTTCTTAAAGTCATGCTGGCCGACAACATACGCCGGAAGCTAACCTTGCGTCGTATTATGTACCTGCAGAAGTTTTCGGCTTTTATGATTTTTGCCTTTGGTGTCGGACTGCTGGTCATGGCCATCATGAACATAGAGCTCAAAACGCCCGGCGCGGGTAAAGCGCCACACCATCAGCAGTCGCAGCGGGCATACAAACGTCAGTTCACCACAAAGCCGTGCATTTTCACAAAACCTCAGGCGCAGATGCTGAAAAGCTTAGTATCTTTGCCGCCTCATGTCTGACGCTATACGCCACGAGTGTGGGCTTGCATACATCCGTCTTTTAAAACCCCTGGCTTATTATCACCGCAAATACGGCACAGCTTTCTACGGCCTCAACAAGTTGTATCTCCTTATGGAGAAACAGCACAACCGTGGACAGGATGGTGCAGGTATTGCGACAGTGAAACTCGATATAACTCCGGGCCACCAGTTCATGTACCGGCAGCGGCAAAGTGGTGCAGGCGCCATTTCGCAGATCTTCCAAAACCTCAATCAGGAGGTTGCCGAAATGGAGAAGATGTATCCCGACTTCAAGAAGCATCCGGGACTGATGAAGGGGTATATGCGGTTTATGGGAGAAGCCATGCTGGGCCATTTGCGATATGGCACCCAGGGCCGGAACAACGTTGAGTTCTGTCATCCTTTTTTGAAGACAAACATCAACCCTACCCGAAACCTGTCGATGGCCGGCAACTTCAACCTCGTTAACACCGACGAACTTTTTGCCATGCTCGGCGCCCACCCTACCACCTCCATACGCGAAAGTGATTTAGGTGCTATGATCGAGATGGTTCATTACTATCTCGTCATGGCCGACGAAACGGATCCTCAGCACCTGAACCTTGAGGGCGTTCTGAAACAATCTGCTACCCACTTTGACGGAGGATATGTATGTGGCGGACTGATCGGTAACGGTGATAGCTTTGTGCTGCGCGATCCGAACGGAATACGTCCCGCCTATTTTTTCAGAAATGATGAAGTTGTAGTGGCCGCCTCCGAGCGACCCGCTATTATGACCACGTTCAATGTAGGTTTTGAAGACGTGCAGGAACTACAACCAGGCCATGCCCTCATTGTGAAGGCTGATGGCAGCTTCCACAATCCGGAGATAGTTCCGCAACGGGAAAAGACCTCGTGTAGTTTTGAACGAATCTACTTCTCAAGGGGCAGCGATGCAGAAATATATCGTGAGCGGATGCAACTGGGACGCAACCTCGCGGATAAGGTGCTCAGAGCGATAGACAATGACCTGAAAAATACGATCGTTTCCTTTATTCCCAACACGGCAGAGACTGCGTTTTATGGACTGATTAAAGGCCTGGAAGACTATCTGAACGATACCAAGATTCAAAAAATAACCTCACGGGATCTTTCTGAAGAGGAGATGAAAGAACTGCTGAGCCGCCGTGTGCGGATTGAAAAAATTGCCATCAAAGACGTGAAGATGCGCACCTTCATTACAGAAGATGCCTCGCGCGATGAAATGGTTCAACACGTGTATGATATTACCTATGGCACCGTGCGCAAAGGTGTGGATTCGCTGGTGGTGATTGACGATAGTATTGTACGCGGCACCACACTCCGGCAAAGCATTATCAAGATGCTGGACCGGCTGGGGCCCAAAAAAATCATTATTCTTTCGTCGGCACCGCAAATCCGGTACCCGGACTGTTACGGCATCGATATGAGCAGGATGGGCGACTTTATTGCATTTCAGGCCGCAGTCGCATTGCTCAACGATCGCAACAAACAACACATTCTGGAAGAAACTTACCAGAAATGCCTGCAGGCGGAAGCGGAGAATAATCTGATGGCAGAAAACTTTGCAAAAGCGATCTATGCACCTTTTTCGCCGGAAGAGATCAGTGAAAAAATAGCACAGATGCTGAGGCCCGACGGCGTAAGTGCGGAAGTTGAAATCATTTATCAATCGCTTGAAGGACTTTACGATGCCTGTCCTCAAAACAAAGGCGACTGGTACTTCACCGGAAACTATCCCACCAGGGGAGGCAACCGGGTAGCCAACCGCGCATTCATGAACTATATGGAGCGCAAGGAAGGCAGGGGTTACTGATTCGGTTTTCATACCCCTAACGAATGATATCGTTTGTCAGAAATTGATGCATGTGAGCCTCGGATTTATGCGGCGAAAGCATTCAGACAACTTCCGGAAACTGGGAATGATTCTTTCAGCAAAAACCTGTAATCCGGCTTAACTGAGCACCAAAAAATTTTCTGAATGCTTACGTATCTGATGGCGGCATTAACGATTATTGCGGCAGCACTATCATGCTTGGATGCGTACCGCAAAATGAGCGTCAGACCGATAACCCTCATGCGTACTGCAGCAAGCCTGTTTACCGCGCTTTTCGTTTTTCTCTACGGCACCTGGTTTTACCTTTCGGTTTTTCTGAAGTATGTTTTCGCGGTTGTATATTTTTTGATCTGTGCTGTTGCGTTGCGAAAGAACAAGTCGCCAAGAAATCGAAGGTTTCACTTTTCTGTTGGGCAGCTTCTCATAATAGGCATCCTCGATATCCTTTACTTCACGGGAACTGTTTGTGAACAGGGGACCGCTTCGCTCAGCTTTCCTCTGAAGTCGGGCAACTATCTGGTGATGCAGGGCGGCAAAGGATTGCCTACCAATTTCTTTCATTACAGTTATCGGGGAGCCGTGTTCGCGATGGACATTACCAAACTCAACCGTTGGGGCAACAGGGCAAACCGTGTGTTCTCTACAAACCTCAACGATTATGCTATCTTCTCAGATACGATATACAGTCCATGTTCGGGCATCGTACGCAGGGTGCATGATGATAACCCCGACAACAGACCACCTACGCGAAAACGCGGACCCAGCAATACTAATCAGGTGCTGATTGAAGGAGAAAATTTTTATGTTTTTCTTGCCCACCTGAAGTTTAAATGTGTTTTTGTAGCAGAAGGACAGCACGTTAAAACAGGCACTCCCTTAGGATTAGTGGGTAATTCCGGCTTTAGTCTCGAGCCTCATCTTCACATACAAGCGCACCGGAATTCGGGAACGGGGAAAGCCTGGTATCAGGAAGAGCCTCTGCTTATTCTCTTCTCCGGTAAGAGCTATCGGCTATTTGACCCCATCAGAGCGCAACCCAACTGAACTTATCTAACGACCTTTAGCGGCCAGCCTTCTTAACTCATTGCGGATTTCGTACACCGACTGACTGATTTGCTGTAGGGACTGCTCACCTGCGGGAATGGTATCGGATATATAATTTACAAACTGCCACACTTCCAGCACGTCGGCAACATTCACCTCATAAGGTTCGTAACTGGCGTTAAGCGATGCTAAGAGCAGACTTCTGCGCTCTTTAATCCGGCTGGTTACCAGTTTGAATACAATGCCTTCATGACGCGTCACCACTATACAGGGAGTCTCTGGCTTAAGACTATTCCAGTCATCCACATAGTTCCCGATGACCAGGCAATTTTCAGGTATAGGATACATGGAGTCTCCCGTTGTAGAAAACATCCTGAACTTTCTGTCGCGCGGCAACTGAGGCATAGTAAAAGTGGGCAACTGACTGATAAACTCCGGATCCGAAAAACCGGCAAGGTATCCGGCCCGGGCTTTTACAGGCACGTACTCAATATTTTCAACATTATTGCGATCAACTGTGGTGGCCAGTACTTTCATGTTTCTGCCAGAGACAAAATCATTACTCGCGGACTGCAATTCTGTAAGTCTTGACTCAGAAACTGCAGAAAGATCGGTGCGCAGCAAGGTGTCAATACCGATTTTAAAGTAATCGGAAAATCGAAACAGATCCTCAACGGTGGGATTAACAGTTTGTCCGTTTTCATGAGCGTTAAGCTTTGAGCGGGTAATACCGAGCTCCTTACCCAATTGCTCCTGATTCAGCTCCAAGCGTGACCTTAAAAATTTGATATTCGATGCCCAAAAACAAGAAAGCTCTGACACTATTAATTACAATTTAGAACAACTAATAATGGCAAAGTACACTATTTGTCTTCATTTTTCAAAACTAAGTGCTATCCAGTTATCCTCATTGTACTTCCTTATAAATCTAAACCCCTGCTGTAGGGCGGCCGATTTGACAATTTCTTCATCGCTGAACAAAAGACCGCTGAGCAGTAGTGTGCCACCGTTCAGCAGTTTGTCGTACATCAGACTCATATACTGCAACAAAATGTGGCGGTTAATATTGGCCAGTATCAGGTCAAAATTATCTTCCTGAACAACCTCGAGCGAGCCAAGCCGGAACTCCAGCGACCTGCACGCGTTTCTCGCAGCATTCTCGGTGGAGTTTTCAATACACCACTCGTCATTGTCAACGGCCAGCACAGAGGCGGCTCCTAACTGTTCCGCAAGGATTGCAAGTATGCCCGTACCTGTTCCAAAGTCGAGAACTCTTTTTTCCTTACAGTCCAGATCTTTCATGGCCCTCATCATACTACGAGTGGTCTGATGGTGCCCGGTGCCAAAAGACATTTTCGGAGTAATGACGATTTCATACGGAGTCTCTACAGGAAGGTGATGAAAATCTGCGCGAATAGTGCAAAAATGTTCCAGAACTACCGGCTGAAAATGTTCTTCCCACTGTCTGTTCCAGTTTTCGCGCGCTACTTGCCTCGAATTCCATTCTATTTTCCAGGTTGCTAAGATTTCGGCGAGGCGGTTTACGTCAAAATCGCTTTCGGTGGTGTAAGCAATCAGACAATCCTTACGTTCTTCAAATCCATCATAGTTCATTTCAGAAAGAAGAGCAATCAGCATTTCCTGCCGGGCTTGGTCTTTGGTGAAAATGGTCACTTCCCTATAGTCCATTCTAAAGTACTTGTAATAAAAAAAGAAAGGCTGCAACGGGTGCAGCCTTTCCATATGGTCGGCAAATTTATCGTATCAAAGTGACATTTCCTGTTTTGGTGAATGGCTTACCGGAAGCCGTTGTTGCTTCGATCATGTACACATACACACCCATAGGTTGTGGCTGGCCATTCAGTCTGCCATCCCAGCCTTCGTCAATGTTGCTGGTTTCAAACACCTGAGCACCCCAGCGGTTGTACACCCTAAAGCTCTTCAGCGTTGCAAAGCCGCGTCTTACCACCTTCAGCACATCATTAGGCGCAGAACCCGGACTAAAGGCATTGGGCATGTCGAGCAGAGACTCAGCCTTTACAATCACATCAATCGTATCTGTCAGCGAACATCCCGCTTCCGTAGTGGCGCGAACCGCATACTTGGTGCTTACTTCCGGAGAGGCTACTGGGTTTGCGATCGAAGTAGCATTAACGCCAGCCGGACCGGTAAGACCCACAGGCGGAGACCATTGGTAATACAAGGCATTGCCACCCGGATTCATCTGATATTGTTCACCAGGATAAATCTCTACCGAATCTGGCAGTGTCACCACCGCATCAGAATGTACAGTGATGGTTGAATAAACAGTGTCCTTACAACCATACTGATCAAATACAACCGTGCGATAGTCCACATCCGTAACCGGATAAGAAACCGGAGATGACGCCGTAGAATCGGTCAGGAAGATGCCCGGAGTCCAATCGTAGAGTACACCACCCGTGATGCGCATAGGTACGCTGCTATTAGGACAAACCGCTGTATCCACAGGACTTAGTGCTGCGAAGTTACCTTGATGTACAATGATCTTCAGTGAATCGTGACCGGAACAACCTGCAGGTGTAGTCACCTTCACAAACAAACCTGCACTTTGCTGACCTGTAAAGATCACATGCGGATCTGTAGTGCTGGACAGGCCTGGATTTGGCGCCCATTGGTAGGTATATTTATTATACCAGCTTGGCGTGACCTTGACATCTATCGGGAATGCATCCCACTGACATTTGGCTGTATCAGGTCCCAGACTTACTGAAGGTACCGGTTGTACATCTACAGTCACCGACTTAACAATGTTGGGACAGGTCGGATAGCTGGCTGTAACAGTATAGGTTCTCGTTGTATCAGTTGTAATGAAAGGATTGACCAGTGTGGTATCCGAAATGCCTATGGAAGGCGTCCACGAATAATTAAACTTAGGATGGCCGGTTGCGCCGATCTGGAAGCCAATGCCCTGGCAGATTGAGGTATCGAACAATGCGAAGTCGTTCGGCAAAGTCTCAATAGTAATGCTATCTACTTTCTGACAGAAACCAGAATCAACAGTAAGCACATACGTTGTGATACCCAATGTAGCAGCAGTGGGAGTAAACGTAGGCGCCAGCGTGTTCGGATTGCTCAGACCTGCATTAGGCGACCAGTTGAAAATATAATTACCCGTTGCTGGGGAAACCCACGAAGTAAGATTAACCGGTGTACCGATACAGGTTACGAAACTATCGCCTGCATCCATCGTGAAGTTACTTTCAATAAACTCTATCGTATCCTGTCTGTAACAGTTATTGGAATCTGTCACCCGAACAGTGTATTTCGGGTTACCATTTGTAGTTGAAATTGGATTGGTACAATCATAACAGCTCAGTCCGGGACCTGTCCATGATATGGTCAGCGGTGGAATACCGCCACCAATTGTGGTATTGAGCTGAACCGGAGTTCCACCTTTGTAACAAACTGTGTCTGAGGTAAGCTGAAGCGTGATATCAGCTACGAGGTTTGTCTGCAGCGTGTCAGCACATCCCACACCTGCGAATGGAGTCAGCACTACATAAAAGAAGGAAGCAGGATTAGGAGGCGTAATACCATTTACGATCTGACCCGTTGCTACCGGCGTCCAGTTGGCCGTGTACCACTGGTAGGTCAGGTAACCCGGAGGCGCGGCCAAAGTAAGTCCATTGCCACTCAGCGCACAGGCAGCAATTACCGCGTTGTAGGTTCCGCAGCTCACTACGTCGAAATAACCATAACCAAAGTGTCCGCTCAGCGCACAGTCGTAGTTCTCTACATCAAGAATTATCGTCTTTCCCGATTGTCCTGAAAGGTTGATGGAACCCGACTGCCAGGGCAGATAATATACTCCTGAGCCTACGGAAGACTGAATAACACCGAGACCAGGTGTTCCTGACACGTAGAGCCTGTCAGAGCAAGGCACCAGATTTCCTGTTACAGAGTCGTACGCCTTGATCAAAAACTTCGGCTGATCCTGGGGTTGGTGCCCAGGATCCTGGAAAACCACTGCATACTTGTAAGTAAAGGAATAGTTGTTGGCATTGTTGGGAACGTGGATGTAATAACGAACACGTTCGGTTTGAGCACCCACCTGATCGTTACCGAGCTTCAGTGAATAAGTACCCCCGCCCGGAGCTACCACAGGGAAGCCTCCGTACAGATCGACAGCAGAACCTGTCATCAACTCATGCCGACCAGCTACGGGCGGGCCCACGGGACCCCAGTTCGCATTGGTGCCCGGATACGTTCCCGTATAGCAGTACCATAGCTGAAAAGTACCCGTCTCAAAATCAATGTTTGGTGGACAAGGAATCGGTTGCGCCTTCAGCGAAATGCTGCCCGTAAGCAACAAGACAAGGAGGGCACATACCTTGGTTGTTAATGCGCCCATCTTCTGCGCAAGATTAACGGTATGTTGGTTTTTGTTCATAAACCTGGTTTTCTTCATTTTACTGCGGAAACAAATTTATTAAAAATAAGCACTTCTTTAAGAAAATGAAGCGAATCGATTATTAATCTCCTGCTTCACACTCTGATAGCCATAGAGGTGCTTTCGTCAATATAAGACTTCAATTTGTAAACTTTGGTTTGCTTCTTATAAGATTTTTTCAGCGCGCCCTAAAAAAACAGCGGACGAGGGCAATTGCTCCGTCCGCTGTTCCTGAATTTACCTGCCAGACCTACCGGATAAGGGTTACATTTCCACTTTTTCTAAAGACACGCTTACCATTGGCTTGTGTCGCTTCTATGACGTAAACATACACACCCATAGGCTGCAACTTTCCGTTCAGTCTGCCATCCCATCCTTCGTCTATATTACTCGTTTCGAACACCTGGCCACCCCAGCGGTTGTATATCTTGAAGCTCTTAAGGTAAGCCGTACCACGACGAACGATTTTCAGAACATCATTTACTCCTGCCCCCGGGCTAAACGCATTGGGTACATCCAGAAGTGATTCTGCTTTTACAATCACATCTATCGTGTCCGTCACGGTGCAGCCGCCTTCGGTGGTGGCCCGTAATGCATATTGGGTGCTCACCTCGGGCGAGGCCACAGGGTTAGCAATCGAAGTGGCGTTAACACCCGCCGGACCGAAAAGACCTACCGGCGGAGACCATTGGAAATACAAGGCGTTACCATCGGGGTTCAATTGATACTGTTCGCCAGGATAAATCTCCACCGAATCGGGCAGTGTTACTACTGCATCAGAATGCACCGTGATAGAAGAGAAAACCGTATCCTTACACCCATACACATCAAGGACCACCACACGATAATTCACATCGGTAACCGGGTAAGAAACCGGAGCAGAGGACGTCGAGTCTGTCAAAAAGATGCCGGGCGTCCAGTCATAGAGCACACCACCCGTGATATGCATGGGTACACCGCTGTTCGGACATACCGCTGTATCCGGGGGGCTCAGAGTTGCGAAGTTGCCCTGATGCACAATAATCTTCAGTGAATCCTGACCGGAACAACCTGCAGGGGTAGTCACCTTTACAAACAGACCCGTGTTCTGCTGACCGGTAAAGATCACATGCGGATCTGTGTTGCTGGACAAGTCCGGATTCGGGGCCCATTGGTAAGTATATTGGCTATACCAGTTCGGCATCACGTTCACATTGATCGGCAAGGCATCCCACTGGCATTTGGCAGTATCAGGGCCCAGGTTGACCGACGGCACGGGCTGCACATCTATCGTCACCGATTTAACAATATTCGGGCAGGTCGGGTAACTTGCTGTAACCGTATATGTTCTGGTGGTGTCGGTGGTAATAAAAGGGTTAATAATGGTCGTATCTGATATGCCGATGGAGGGAGTCCACGAATAGCTGAAATCCGGATGACCTGTTGCGCCTATCTGAAATCCTATACCCTGACAAATCGAAGTATCGAACAAAGAAAAATCGTTGGGCAGTGTAGTGATCTGTATAGTGTCAGTCTTTCTGCAATACCCTGAGTCCACGGTAAGTACGTAGGTGCCCATACCCAAAGTTGTTGCGGACGGGGTAAAAGTCGGGGCGATGACATTTGGGTTACTCAGCCCGGCACCGGGTGTCCATTTTACGGAATAGTTGCCTGTAGCCGGTGTGATACTTGCATTGATATTTACAGGCGTGCCGATACAGGTGGTAAAGGTGTCGCCGGCGTCAATGGTAAAGTTGCTTTCAAAAAACGAAATCGTGTCCTGACGAAAGCAATTATTGGAGTCTGAAACCTTAACGGTATAAGTAGCATTACCTGTGGCAGTAGAAATCGGGTCGGTACAATCATAGCAATTAAGTCCTGGGCCGGTCCATTGTATCGTCAGCGGGGCAATACCTCCTCCGATATTTGCATTGATCTGTATCGGCGTTCCACCCTTGTAGCACACAGTATCGGAAGTAAGTTGCAAGGTTATGTCCGACACAAGATTCGTCTGAAGCGTATCGACGCAGCCCGCGCCGGTATAAGGTGTCACCACTACGTAGAAAACGGAAGGTGTGGCCGGTGGCGTAACACAGGGAACGATTTGCCCGCTGGCAACCGGAGTCCAGTTTGCGGTGTACCATTGATAGCCGAGGTATCCGGGGGGCGCAGCCAGCGTGAGTCCGCAGCCGCTTAATGCGCATTGCGCAACCACAGCATTGTAGGTGCCGCAGCTTACAATGTCGAAATATCCCTGCCCCATATGCGCGCCGAGTGCGCAATCATAATTCTCTACGTCAATGACTATCGTTTTACCCGCCTGACCCGACAAATTGATCGAACCCGTTGACCAGGGCAGAAAGGTGACCAAAGCTCCTCCTGGCCCTGTAAGCAGCGAGGTATCAAAACCGGGTATAGGCTGCGAAGTACTCCCTACATAATTTCGGCTGGTACAGGGAATGGTATCGAGCGTTACAGAGTCGTAGGCTTTTATAGAAAAACGAGGCTGCTCGGTAGAATCATGACCTTGCGGATTTTCCAGCACAATGGCAAACTTGTAGATAAAGCTATAGTTGTTAGCATTGTTGGGAACATGGATAAAATAGCGGATACGCTCACAGTTGAAACCGGACAAATCGTCGCCGAGCTTTACGGAGTAGGAGCCTCCCCCGGGCGCTACTTCCGGAAATCCTCCCCAAAGATTGGTTGAGGTGCCGGAGGTGATGGTATGCCTGCCCGCCACTGGTGGTGCTGCGCCCTGCCATACAGCCGTGTAGGTATTCATGGTGGATTGCGAATTTCCTATAAACGTAGTCCAGAGTTGAAATGTGCCCGTTTCAAAGTCTATATTCGGTGGGCAGGGAATGGGCTGAGCCAGAGAAATGTTGCAAAATGCCAGAGTAAAGGCAATGAAGGATGTGATCCTCTTCATACAAAGAGATTTATACGGTGAAATAATCTGGCGGCAGCTATCCGGCATTGCAACCGCCTTCCGCGTATAAAGACTTTCTACCTTGTCAATCGGTTGGTAAAAATTCAACTTTGTTTAACAACTCCGCTCGCGGGTGTCTTCATGTAGCGATTCATCACTTCCTCATAAAGCTGTTCATATAAGGGTATAATACGTGATCGTTCGAAACTCTTCGCATGTTCCAGTGCGCGGTGTTTAAAACCTGTTAGTGTATCGTCTTCTTTAAGGATGTAAATGGCATTTTCTGCCATGCCCTCAATGTCCCCCACATCATTGAGAAAACCCGTTACGGATTGCACGTTGATCTCCGGCAATCCTCCCACATTGGTCGAGATGACCGGAACCCCGCAGGCCATAGCTTCGAGTGCAGAAAGGCCAAAGCTTTCATACTGCGAAGGCAACAAAAACAGATCGGTAATACTGAGTATCTCATCCATCTGTTCCTGCTTTCCTAAAAAGCGGATATCGTTGCATACACCGAGGCAACGGCAAAGTTCTTCGGCATTCTGACGTTCGGGCCCGTCACCGATCATCAGCAGTTTGGAGGGTACTGCGGCATGCACTTTTTCAAAAACCCGGATCACATCTTCCACCCTTTTCACCTTTCGAAAGTTTGAGACATGCGCAAGAATCCTTTCTCCATTCGGCGCCAGCATCTTCTTGAAATGCTCTTTATCGCTGTGCCGGAATTTTTCAGTATCTACAAAATTTGGAATGACCTGAATATCCTTCTCGATACGAAAATGCTTGTAGGTTTCTTCCTTCAGATTTTGAGACACAGCGGTTATAGCATCCGACTCGTTGATGGAAAAAGTAACCACGGGCGCATAGGTAGGATCTTTACCAACAAGGGTAATATCCGTGCCATGCAAGGTGGTGATAAATGGGATGTCCCTTCCTTCTTTCATGAGGATCTGCTTGGCGAAATAAGCGGCAGATGCATGGGGAATGGCATAATGTACATGCAGCAGATCAAGATTGTTATTGGTGATCACATGAACGAGGCTACTCGTAAGCGCGGTTTCGTAAGGAGGGAAATCAAAAAGCGGATAGTTCTGAACCACCACTTCGTGATAGTAAATATTGGGATGGAAATTAAGCCGTACAGGCTGCTGATAACTGATAAAGTGAACTTCGTGCCCCTTTGCCGAAAGCGCCATGCCCAGTTCGGTGGCCAGCACACCGCTGCCGCCGAAGGTGGGATAGCACACAATTCCGATTTTCATAAACGAACCAATTGTGTGCAAATATCAGCTAAGCTGCGCAAGCCGCCGAAATAGAGGGATAAACTTTTGCAATAAACTTTTTGCCCGAATGCTATGAAAGCTTTGCCTTCGAAAGCAGATAAGCACGAACCAATGCACCTTGCTCGTCACTGAGATTCGATTTTCTGAACATAGAAGGCAGCACTTTCTCAAGCTTCTCCACAGTTCTGGTGGCCGGATCTTTCAGACCATGGCATTTATTACACTTGCTCTCAAAGATGGTCTTTCCCTCAGCTAACTGATCGTCGGAAAAATTCTTTTTTATTTCCGCCACCTTGTCTGACGAGGACATCTCACTGCCTGATGTAGCAGTAGCCGCCGAACGCGAGGATGAGCAATTTGCAGCAAAAACCGAAATAGCTGCCATAGCGAAAAGATAGACTAGCTTCTTCATCATGTACATTTCTTGTTCGTAAAAATAGTGTTAGTTTTTCCTAAAGCAAATATGCAACAAGCTGAATCCGTAAAAATTAGCTCCCGGCCCGGCGGGAGCTCTCAATTCTTAAAATATTACGCATAGACTTTTGATCACTCCTGCAAGCCTTATGGCATCGTAGATCCGGGGCTCCGTAGCTCCATGTTGCTTTACAGAATTTTCGTGCGATGCCACACAACGCTCGCAACCATTCAGTGCAGACACCACAAGGCTCATCAGTTCAAAAAGTTCTTTGCCCATCACCGGGTTCATCATAACGCTCATGCGGATGCCTGCCGGTGTGTTCTCATAATAGTCCACACCATCCATGTAATGACGAAAACGGTAGAAAACATTGTTGACATTCATGACGCCGGCGCAGGCATGCACCTCTGCGAGTTCTGCATCACTGGCACCTTCGTCCCGTGCCTTCTGCTCAAAAGCGGATATCAACGTTTGATGTTTTTCATTGACGGCCACAGAAAGTGCCAGCAGCAAGGCGTCTTTTCTGCTGATGTTGCTGCTGTTCAAAACGGCGCTTACATTCAGTTTCAGGTCTCTTATATAACGACTGTCAACCGCTGCCAGACGCTGAAGGCTCAGGCTGCTGTGTGTGGGTTCTATACCAAGTTCCGCAAAAAAGTTTGCGAGGGTTTCATTCTGCAAAATGTCCATAGTTGGATTGATAAAAAATAAGAAAATGCTATTACGAAAAATCCACCCAATAATGAGTGGACTTTACATTCATGATCATTGCTATTAAGCAGCAGAAGCGGCTTCTTTTGCTTTTTTCTGAGTAAGAGTTTCTTGTCCCTTCGTCCAGTTACAGGGGCAAAGTTCATCTGTTTGCAGCGCATCAAGTACACGCAGCACTTCTGCCACATTGCGACCTACACCCAGGTCATTGATGCTCACCCAGCGAACAATACCCTGAGGGTCTATGATAAACGTAGCACGGTAGGCCACTTTTTCACCGTCAGTGAGGATACCCAGTTCCTCTGCCAGGCTCTTCGATGTATCGGCGAGCATAGGAAATTTCAGCTCACGGAGATCGTTATGGTCTTTGCGCCAGGCCAGGTGAACAAACTCACTGTCGGTTGATGCACCAATAAGCTGCGTATCACGATCCTGAAAATTTGCATAGTTCTTATTGAACTCAGCTATTTCCGTGGGACAAACAAAAGTGAAATCCTTCGGCCACCAAAACATCACAGACCATTTTCCTGCAAGGTCCTCACTGCCAAGTGTTTTGAATTCCTTGTCTTTCTCGATCGAAACCACAGCCTTCTTCCTGAACTCAGGAAATTTCATTCCCACTGTTACGAAATTGTTCATAATCTATTGATACTTTTTTATTTGCGTGCAAATTTCGTCAAATACTCAGGTACCACCAACTATTAGTCTGATCTTTTGCCCTATGTTTTGATAGATGATATCAATGTATTGCCCGGCGAAACGGCTGGCTGGTAAGGCAGGGGCGAAATTTGCCGTAGGCTGTTCTTATCGGAGGGGCAAGAGAAACGGCGTACGCCTGCTGCCGGTGTACGCCGTTTCGGCTTTCAGTTTAAAGACAGCGCAGGTATGGGTTGCAACTGTGCGTGAAAATATCCTAAAAGATTACAGGCCACGTCAGCAAAAAATTTACGCAGGGGAAATGCCGAAACTACGTCCATGGCCGATCGCTCATCGTCAGCCAGTACTACACACCACAAATGATCTTTTGTCGCCGAGAGGCTAAAAAAAGGAATGCTTCCGCTTTCAAACAAAGGATGGAGATAGTGCATCTGCTCGTTCATCACATCCGTCAGATCTTCATCTATCGGAAGCAAGTCTATTTCGAACAAATACTTCATGTACACCCTTGCGCTTAGGTCATCGTACCAGCGTAACGTTACCGCTTCGCTTGAACCGCTTGTTCTCGATACAGAACCCGTCTGCCTCCCAGATGTAAACACCCATCGGTGCGGGGGTTCCATTCACTTTGCCATCCCATTGGCGTGTAACATCGCTTGTTTCAAAAACCAGTTTACCCCAACGGTCAAACACGCGCAGATAGTTCAGTTTAACGATCTGCCGATTCATCAGGCCAAACCTGTTCGTGCCGGGGTTAGAAGATTCCGGTGTGAAGGCATTAGGAAGATTAATGTCATTGCAGGTTATCCGCACCACGACCGTATCAATATCATAACATCCAAAGGTATTTCGCACTTCGAGGTAGTAGGTATAGTCGTAAGGCGGATTGACTACAGGATTCGTAATAGAAATGTTGCTGATGAACTGATTGGGCAGCCAGGTATAAGTGTATTGCGGACCTTCAGTAGTCATGGGGCCTCCCAATATCGTTTTAGCGCCATCTCCCAATACTCTGTCTGGACCAGCATCGGCTTTGTTCTTGCTCACGTCCACATATACATCTGTATCCACCACACATCCATTTGCATAGGGAACCACTACCCTATAATCGGTAGCAAACTCGGGCCACACACGCACATCGAATGAATCCGTTTTTGGACCGAGATTATAATCGGGACGCCAGTTGAAGCTAAGGCCTGTCTGTGAACGTATGGACAGCGTAAGCGAATCTCCCTGACAAATAATAGTATCCTGACTGATGGTCATGGGGGGAATAGGCAATACGTCAATCTGCTGGCACTGCATCCTCATGGTAGGCAGACCCTCATCGAGTGCGAGGTAAACATTGTACCTGCCCGGTTGGCTATAGGAGTAAGTGGGAGGAATATTGGTTGTAGCAGACGTGACCGTAGCACTGGTACACTGTGGAAAAGCAATTTGTGAAATGGAGTTATCACCGTAGTTCACAATGTAGCTGTAGAGATTATCTCTTTCTCTCACCACTTTGGTGATGCTCCTCGGGTCATTTAACGAACCAACCGCAATGTACTCGGTTCCCCGGAAGGGACCCGTAACTACTGAGGGAGCGTCAAGACGAGTGATGCTACTGCCGAGGCCGTTAGTCACGAAGAAATGGATAGCGTCGCAATCGCGGATAAAAGTGAGGCTGCTTGGTCCTTTGAGCGGATCTCCGGCGGTTGCAATAGTACTTCCAACCGGCACATTGGTCAGCGACGGGCCGAAGGCCAGTCTTGTGAGCGCATTGTTACCTACATTCACTGCGAAAGCAAACCATGCACCATTCTCTACTACAGGAATCATATCTGAAGGACCTCCGAAACCGAAGCCTGCTCCCATATCTGTAACCACGGGGGTCAGGGAGATATTATTGCCGAAAGAAAGTTTGATGAGGTGGTTATCCATCGAGTTGACGAGGTAACCAATATAATTAGTATCAACCTTCTGCACAAAAATGCCGCGCGGTCCGTTAAACACGCCACCCAGATTTCCAAAATTCACGCTGTTGGGCGTGTTGGTCAGCGATTTTCCAAAGTCGATACGAGCCATACTTGAATTGGCCACAGTTGTTCCGCCCACGGCAAACAGAAACCAGTCACCATTAGCATCCTGTGTGAGAAACAATTTAGCCGTACCACCGGGCATGGTGCCGTTAAGGTCGCCGATTACTTTGGTCTGCGGTATATTAGAAAGGCTGGGGCCGAAACTGAGCCGAACCAGGGTATTGTCAAGTTCGTTGGCTACAAATCCGTAGTAGTTCGCTCCTTCTTTTTCAATAACAATCGCCGTCGGCTTGTGCAGGTTGGTATCTGCTCCAAGGTTCGCGCCCGTGGGTGTATTAAAGAGATAACCTGAGCAGAAACCCCAGTAGTAGCTGGAAGCGGTGACATTGGTAGTGATATTGACGGGCTGACGAATACAAACAGTATCCGGGACGTTGAATAATTTCTGAGCGTTAATATAATTCAGTTGCGACACCAACAGAAGTGCTACAAAAACGAGGCATTTTCTCATAATACTGAAAAGGTCTTTCCGATATATTGGGCTAATATAACAATTACAGCAAAACTTTTATAGCAATGCACTATTTTTATTTCTCACAATCAAAATCTTGTTATGTCTTACGTTCACTTCGGTGGCAAGTTATTAGAAAAGACCATTACACTCGCGCTTTTAGTTGGCTTTAGTTTTCAGATCCATGCTAAAGAAGGCATGTGGTTACCCCCTACCCTGCGGCAACGCGAGGCAGATATGAAGGCTATGGGATTGGAAATTCCGATAGACAAATTGTATAACGCCGACGGCACCGGCCTCAACAATGCCGTAGTACTTTTTGGCAAAGGATGCACCGGAGAAATAATTTCCGGCAAAGGGCTGGTGCTCACCAATCATCACTGCGGCTATGGTACCGTGCAGGGCTTAAGCAGCAAAGAGAATGATTACTTTGCGCAGGGCTTTTTTGCAATGAATCCGGGCGAAGAAATTCCCTGCCCCGGGCTCACAGTGACCTTTATTCGTAAGATGGAAAACGTTTCTGATCTGATTTTATTCAACCTGCCCGACACCCTTCGGGAGGCACAACGCGACAGCATTATTTACGGCCGGGTAAAAGCCCTCGAAAAAGGATATCGCTACACGACAAAAATGGATGCTGTGATCAAGCCTTATTTCAACGGAAATCAATATTGGGTGATCATCAGTGAAACCTTTTCAGACATACGCCTGGTAGGGTTTCCTCCCAATGGCATCGGGCAGTTTGGTGGCGATACTGACAATTGGATGTGGCCGCGCCACACCGGCGATTTCAGCATGTTTCGGGTATATGCAGGTAAGGATAACAAGCCAGCAGCCTACGCCAAAGAAAACAAACCCTACCAGACCAATAATTATTTCAGCATCAATACCGGTGGCTACAAAGAGGGCGATTTCACCATGGTCTATGGCTTTCCGGGCAGCACACAGGAGTACATTGCCTCAAGCCAGCTCAACCAGGTATATTCTATCGTGGACCCTATTCGTATCAGTATCCGAACAAAAAAACTGGATGTCTGGACCCGCCACATGGCTGCAGACCGCGACGTATTTCTTAAATACACTTCAAAGCGTGCCGGTGTGGCCAATGGCTGGAAGAAATGGCAAGGAGAAGTGCGCGGACTCAGCATCAATGACGTGGTGGCCAAAAAGCAAAACTATGAAGCAGAATTCCAGGCCTGGGCATCTTCTGAAGGCTCGCTACCCTATGCGGACGATCTTCTGTCGCATATCACCGCGCAAACCGAACAGGTGAACCCAAGGCTACAGGCAGAAATCATTATTCAGGAAGCGGCTCTGGGCATCGAGGCCATCCAACAAGCCGCTACGCTGGACAAAATGCTGCAGACGATGCGTGCACATATACCGTCCGGAAAGCTTACAGACTCATTGAAAAAACTGGCGGCATCGCTCGATGGATTTTACAAGAATTACGACGCTGCAACTGATCGGGATGTGTTTCTGGAACTGATGCCTGTTTACCTGAATGCGCAAAACCATGTTGCTGCGCCTTCCGTAATAAAAAGCTTTGCAGCATACGGTAAAGACACGAGGCTTTGGGCCAACGACATCTATGGCATCAGCATGATTGCCGACCAGCAAAAGCTCCGGCAATTTGTGAATGCTGCCGAGGCAAAAGACAGCCTCCGCATTTTGTCCGACCCCGCATGGAGACTGTACAACGACATTGCTACCTATCGGAAAACAACACTGGCACCCGCCCTGAGCGAGTTCAGCAATTCGATGAACTACTACAACCGGCTCTATATAAAGGCCAGAATGAAGAAAGACTGGAATACGAATTTCTATCCAGATGCCAATCTTACGCTTCGCCTGGCCTATGGCAAAGTAGAAGGCATGGATCCCGATGGACCCGCGCCATATAGTTATCAAACTAACCTTGACGAAGCCATTGCCAAAGACAACCCGGAAGTAGAAGAGTTTCGGGTACCTCAAAAGCTCAAAAACCTTTATAATAAAAAGGACTACGGACGATGGGCAGTAAATGGCACTGTGCCATTAGCATTTATTGCCACCAACCATACAAGTGGGGGTAATAGCGGCAGCCCGGTGCTCAATGCCAAAGGACAATTGATTGGCACCAACTTCGACCGCGTATGGGAAGGCACCATGAGCGATTATTATTTTGATCCCAAACTTTGCCGAAACATTACGCTCGACATACGCTACACGCTTTTTATCATCGAAAAATTTGGCGGTGCAGGTTGGCTGCTCAAGGAAATGAAACTGGTGAAATAATCAAAAGAATAATTAATAGGCTGAAAACCTGATTGGCTGCTTTTACCGGGCAGCCAATGTTTTAGGCAACATCCCTTTCTCGTAGTCAATCCTGATTTTATATCTTTGCGCCGTTCAATTTTTTACTCATCAATCTATCAATTTACCAAGAATGGAATACCGCATTGAGAAAGACACGATGGGCGAAGTAAAAGTGCCTGTGCATGCACTCTACGGCGCACAAACGCAACGTTCTATCGAGAACTTTAAGATTGCTCAGGACATCAACAGAATGCCCAAAGAAATCATTCGCGCATTTGCCTACCTTAAAAAAGCTGCTGCATTGACCAATAACGAACTGGGTGTATTGGCTGATGAAAAAGCAAAACTCATCGGTCAGGTATGCGATGAGATTCTCGAAGGTAAATTAGATAACGAGTTTCCGCTGGTGGTTTGGCAAACGGGTTCCGGCACGCAAAGTAATATGAACGTCAATGAGGTGGTCGCCTATCGCGCGCATCTGATCCATGGCGGTCAACTTACCGACAAGGAAAAATTCGTTCACCCCAACGATGATGTGAACAAATCCCAGTCTTCCAACGATACTTTCCCTACAGCCATGCACATTGCGGCTTACAAAATGCTGGTGGATGTAACCATTCCCGGAATAAAAAAACTCCGCGATACCCTTGCTGCAAAGTCGAAAGAATTTATGCACGTAGTAAAGATCGGTCGTACGCATTTTATGGATGCAACGCCGCTCACACTAGGGCAGGAATTGAGCGGTTATGTTTCTCAGCTTGACCACGGCCTACGTGCCATCAATAATACTTTAGCGCATCTTAGCGAGCTGGCACTTGGCGGTACAGCGGTAGGCACCGGCATCAATACACCCAAAGGCTACGCTGTAAAAGTGGCTGAAAAAATTGCTGAGCTTACAAGTCTGCCCTTTGTTACTGCAGAAAATAAATTTGAAAGCCTGGCGGCACACGATGCTATTGTAGAAGCACACGGAGCACTAAAAACCGTGGCAGTGAGCCTGATGAAAATAGCCAACGATATTCGGATGCTTAGCTCAGGTCCACGTTCCGGAATTGGTGAAATTTTCATCCCCGACAATGAACCCGGATCATCCATCATGCCGGGAAAAGTTAACCCCACACAATGCGAAGCTCTGACGATGATTGCTGCACAGGTCATGGGCAATGATGTAGCCATCAACATTGGCGGTGCAACCGGACATTTCGAACTGAACGTGTTCAAACCGGTAATGATCTACAATTTCCTGCACAGCGCAAGGCTTATTGGCGAAGGCTGTGTGAGCTTTAATGATAAATGTGCGGTGGGTATTGAGCCCATTCAGAAAAACATTGATCAGCACCTCAACAACTCCCTGATGCTGGTGACTTCTCTCAACACGAAAATTGGCTATTACAAAGCAGCAGAAATTGCACAGACGGCTCACAAACAAGGAAAGACGCTGAAGGAAACAGCAATTGAACTGGGCTACCTCACAGCCGAACAGTTTGACGAATGGGTGAAACCTGTAGAGATGGTAGGTGAATTACCTTCGTAGGTATCTTGATATTCCTCTATAAAAAAAAGCGTCTCCTTTCGAGGCGCTTTTCCATTTCGATAAACTACTTTTTTAACTCCACACATACTGCTTCTTATTCAGCAGCAAGGCTTCGCCGGCAATCGTCTTATCACCGGTGCTCACTTCGTACACCGCACAATCGTACAGAATGCGGTTCTTCTCTGGGAAAATCTCCTTTACGGTAATCACGGCTTCATAATCCGTATCCACAAACATCGGCTTCATCCATTTCATGCTTTGGCTCATATATACGTGCCCATCAGCATGCCAGAGTGCACCAAAAATTTTGGTAAATACACTTGCACCCAAAAAACCGTGAATGATGTTTCTTCCAAACATACTGTCCTTACCTGCCTGCGCATCTATATGCAAGGGGTTTACGTCGCCGCTCACCCGGGCATACGTGTCCACGTCGTCTTGTGTGTAACTAAACTTGTGGCGAAATTCATCTCCTACTTTAAGCATAACTATTTTTTTGTACAACACTAAAATAGTCAAGTGACTCAAATTCCAAAATAATAAGGGATGAAAAACAACATCATTCGACGTCCTGGGCCCGCATACGATAACAGTTCCCATGCTTCAGGAGGCACGCCTGTTAAATTATCACTACGGCTGGATAAATCCCGCTGTTTCCGGAGACACTAAGGACGATGGACTGTTTTCCGGATGGTATCGAACAACCCATGCACCATAGGCCCAGACATCTTAATAAATCAATAAAAAAATCCGAACCGAAAAGAATTTTACAATTATTAATAGGAAACCGCTACCTTTGCGCCGCCAAAAGGAAAGTAATCAGGAATAGAAGATACAGCGAAGTAAAAATTGTTTAACAGGAAGGAAATACAGGGCTAATATAATAGCTATCCTTTTGCAGAAGAATATTTCAGGTAAAAAATTTTTTTTCTCAATAAAAAAAGCAAACAATGGCTAACCAAGACAACAATTTCGTGAACACCGTGGTGGATGCGCAAAAGCAGGCAGTAGATACCATGGTAGAAAACACTAAGAAATTTACAAACGGCAACAGCCTGGTAAATGAATCAGTGCAAAAGGGGTCTGAGTGGTACAAAAACTGGTTGGACAATCAAAAGAACTTTTTTGCTCAAAGCAGCGAAAAGACAGCAAACATGACAGGCAACATGCAGGGCAATCTGAACCAGATGAATGAGTTTTATCAAAACTGGTTTAACACTCAGATGAACTGGGCTAAGCAAATGTGGGAAATGAACATGAATCATTTCCAGAATGCCTCTGCTCAGACTTCTGCTGCCAATGCAAACCCCATGAACATGTGGCAGAACATGCAACAAAATTGGAACAACTGGATGACCGGCATCAACAACACCAACCAATGGATGAACATGATGCAACAATGGTCAAATATGTTCAACGTAGATGCTTATAAAAAAATGACGGACAACTGGTCATCTTTGTACAACCAGTATCAGGACATTCTGAACAGCAACTGGAGCAAGATGCAGGAAAGCATGCAAAACGGCACCGCACAGGATGCGTATAAGAACATGACTAATGCCACAGAGAGCTTCTCTAAATTCTATGAAATGTGGATGCCTATGTGGAAGAGCATTCAGGAGAAGACGTTCAACATGGATATGTACAAGCAATGGATCAACCCTGCTGCCTACAAAGATCTGATGGATAAGTATCTTGGCTTCATGCCCGACTCCAGCCGCAGCTATATGCAGCAAATGACCGGCATGATGCAGGATGGTGCAAAGCAGATGGGAAACCTCACGGCCCAGAACTATGAGCAGATGCGCAATATGATGGGAAACATGATGAACGGGATGAATGGTTCAGCCATGTTTGGCAATATGCTCAACGGCTACAACCAGTGGTACAACATGATGAATGATGCTGCTGCACCCTTTACCAAAATGATGACTCCCAATCAGCAAACAAAAGCGATAACAGAATGGCAGGACATCGCCAATCGTATAGCTGTGTACAACATCAAGAATGCTGAACTGCAGTACATGATGTACCTGCAAGGCACGAAGGTGATGGATAGCCTTGCTGAAAACGTGATGCAAAAAATGAAGAGCGGCGAAGAGATCAACAGCATCATGGCTTTGTTCCAGGAGTGGATGAGCATCAGTGACAAGACCTTCGTTTCTCTTTTTGAAAGCGACGAATACAGCAAGCTGATGGCCGAAGTAAGCGCTATGCAACTGAAGCTGAAAAAAGACGTGGAAAATCAAATGGAGAAGTTCATGACTGGTATTCCTGTGGCTACACGCAGCGAAATGGATGAGCTGTACAAGACTATTTACGAGCTGAAAAAACAGGTACGTCAAATGGAGAAGATGATGGAAATTGGCAACGAAGACGATAGCCAGACAGCAGAGGAGCCAAAAGCTGCACGCCGCACTGCTGCAAAAAAATAAATAAAACGTTTACCCTGAAGAAGCCGTCTCAACCTGCGCGTTGAGACGGTTTTTTATTTCTGTCGCTTTTTGGGACCAAAGTTTACAGATCGGCACGCAACATACGCTCATTGCCGTGCATATCCTGCCTAAGCGTTACTTTGTGGTAACCCATGCTTCGGAACAGTGTAACCGTCTGTTGCGCGTAGTCCTGATGCAGCTCGCAAAAAATTCTACCTCCTTCATGAAGGTGATTAAGCCCAAACTTCGCGATGGCCTCATAGAAAACCAGAGCATCTTCCGCAACAAAAAGGGCAAGAGAAGGCTCATAGTCAGCAACGTTCTTATGAAGCGTTTCTTTTTCAGAAAAGGGAATATAAGGAGGATTCGAGACGATAATATCAAACTTCCCAAGAGCTTCCCGTTGGTGTCCGTCTAGAAAATCAATTTGCAGAAACTGAACTTTCGCACCCAGTTCAGCAGCATTTTTTTGGGCCACGGCCAGTGCCATTTCACTGAGGTCAATGGCTGTAAGTTGTAACGATCCCAGCTCCAGACTGAGTGTTATGGCGATGCACCCACTACCCGTCCCGATGTCGAGAACGGAGGCAGGCTTTGCTTTATCAACGGCAGCCATCACCCATTGTACCAGTTCCTCGGTTTCCGGCCTTGGGATCAGAACAGCCGGATCAACAAAAAATCTGCGACCGCAAAACCATTGTTCACCGGTAATATATTGCAACGGCTCGCCTTGCACCAAACGCTTCGTCGCTGCCAGATACTTCGATTGCTCCAGGTCCGTAAGTGGTGTACCCTTCTCCGTAAGTCGTAGTAGCTTTCCTTTACCCGTCAGGTGTTCCAGATATAGATGCGCTATAGCCTGAGCTTCGCTGGTTTCATATACTGTATGTAAGGCCTTTGCGAGTGCCTGATAAGCCTCACCATAAGAAAAGCGATTCTGCATAGTCATCCTTTTTTCCGGTCCATATCCAGCAATACCGCTCTGATTTCATTATAAGATATCGCATTGCCGGTAATCTCCCGTATAGCCGCCGCATTTCTTTGCGATGCTTTGTTAATTGCCTCGGTGATTACAGGCAACTTTTCCGGAGCCACCAACTGGTTCAGACTCACTTCACCGGTCTCAATATACTGCAACAAATGGCCTTCGATGGTGCCCGTCGCCAGCCCTCTCTTGCGGGCTATCTCAGCCACATTACAGCCGTCCAGAAACATGCGCAAACTAATGCTGCGAGTATCTTCCCTGGCAGGAAGCGCTGTGGGCAGGCCCGGCAGTGCAGGGATATGTTTGTGAACCGCCTGGTATTGCTCAAGCAAATGATTGATGTTTTTACCGCGGGCTACGCCTTCTGCCAGCATAGAAGCCTGCTCAATAAGTTGTCGCTTTCTGATGATCTGTGTGTAAAGGGGCTGTAGCGATTTAAGGTATTTTTTGGTCTTGGCCTTTATCTTGGTTTCATCAAAATGCTGCTGCCAGGGTTGCAGGAGCTTTAGGTCAATTTCCTTATCAAAATAGATCGCTGCTGCATGTACCCGCTCATGTATTGTGCGGGCATCTGCGCGCTCAGTAATCAGCCGGGTGAGCTGATTCGAAAATCGTTCGGCAACCTCATGCAACGCTAATACCGCGGTGAGCATGGCTGACGACCACGCAACGGCTTCTTTCTGGTGGGGAAGACGAATGTGATTATAGCCATCATGATGATCACGAAAAAGCACAGCCATTTGTTTCCAGTCGAAACTTTTCATCAGCCGGCTTTCCAGAAAACTTTGTTCTTCGGCGGCCAGTGTCTCCAGCAACTGGCTGAGGGAAGGCTTTCTGCTGATGAAGGCTGAAACCCGACTTTCTGTATGAATGGCGGCTGTCGTGATCTGCGAGGCCAGCACCAATCCCGAAAGGGCGGTAAGCCTGCTGAGCGCTACATAAACCTGACCTGCGGCAAAGGACTGACCCGCATCTATTATCGCCCTTTCAAACGTCAGACCCTGGCTCTTATGTATGGTGACGGCCCATGCCAGGCGAACCGGATATTGCCGGTAGGAACCCAGCTCCTGCTCCGTAATCTTGTCGGCTCCCTCATCATACTGATAGCGTACATTTTTCCAGGTTTCCTGCTCCAGTTGCAGTTCTTCCCGCTCACCCGGAAACCGTATCCAAATACCGCCATTACTGATGCGGGTAACCATCCCGATTTTACCGTTATAGTATCGGCGTTGTTCGCCCTTATCATTCTTGATGAACATGATCTGCGCCCCCACCTTCAGCGTCAGCATCTTCTCTACCGGTAGCGCCGATTCGTTGAAATCTCCGCTCAGGGTACCTTCAAAACGATGGGCCTCACTGTCCAGCCGGGCCAGGGCGCTTTGATTGATCTGATCTGCCTTTCTGTTGTGTGTCGTCAGTATGATATATCCTTCTTCCGGCTCCGGAAAAAACGAAGGATCAAATTTCCTGTTTAATAAACGCAGATCGTCCTCAGTAGCCGTGTTATCCCTTATCTTGTTCAACAGGCTGATAAACTCCTCGTCCGACTGACGGTAGATTTTATCGAGCTCTATTTGCAAGGGCTCCACTTCTTTCAAAACATGAGCATCGAAGAAGAAAAGACTTTTGTAATACTGGCTCAGATACTCCCATTCATCGTCCTTTACTACGGGTGGAAGCTGCATCATGTCACCGATATAGAGTACCTGCACGCCCCCAAAGGGTTCACCGGATTTTCGGTAATACCGCAAGATGCCATCTATGGCATCCAACATGTCGGCGCGCAGCATGGACACTTCATCAATCACCAGCAGTTCAAGCTCTTCCAGCATGCGCCGCTTTTCTTTGTTAAACCGTATGTTCTTCAACAAAGTGTGTAGATCGGTGCCGCTGGAAGGCGAGCTGGAAAAACCTGTTTGTCGTACCGGCAGAAAAGCACCGAGCGGGAGCTGAAAGAACGAATGCATCGTCACGCCTCCAGCATTGATAGCGGCTACACCGGTGGGTGCAACGATGACCATATTCTTGGCCGTGTGGTCTTTAATGCTTTTCAGAAAAGTTGTCTTTCCTGTGCCAGCTCTTCCGGTAAGAAAAATATGACGGCTGGTGTGCAATACAAATGCCTTGGCAATTTCGGCAAACGAGCTATTGATAGAGAATGACATGCAGCGTAAAAATAAGCTTTCCTCGTAAAGTGCTTGCTCGCATCGGCGAATTCTGATGGCAGAAAAACCGGATCCGTTGAAAACATTTTTTACCGTTAGCGAAAATAAGCCGACATTTAAGTACCCACTTGAGCCCTCGCAATATTTTAAATATTTCTGCTCATGACACTACTGGGCCTAATGGTGGTGATCGTAGCTGCAATATTGATTGTTCTGTTGGTTAAGAACAAAAGAGACGGGCGATAAAGACTTCAACAGGCATTTCATTTTGCTATTACGAGCCCCTAATTTTACGCCGTTATATGGATCGTCAGCTTTTCATGAAACGCTGTCTCGAACTTGCATTGCAGGGCAGGGGGAAGGTAGCGCCCAACCCCATGGTAGGAGCTCTGCTTGAATATCGGGGACAAATTATTGCTGAAGGATTCCATGCGGCTTACGGCTCTGCCCATGCCGAAGTCAATTGTTTTGATGCTGTGCCTCCTGAACGCCGTCATCTCATTCCGGACAGCACACTTTACGTTTCGCTGGAGCCCTGTGCCCACTACGGTAAAACGCCGCCCTGCGCCCTGCGCATCGTAAAAGAAAGACCGAAGAAAGTGATCGTTTGCAATGAAGATCCTTTTCCCGCTGTGGACGGAAAGGGATTGCAGATCGTAGAAGGGGCAGGTATTGAAACGGAGACGGGTTTGTTAGCCGATCAGGGTTTGTGGCTCAATCGCCGGTTCTTTTGCTTTCATACTTTACACCGCCCTTATATCATATTAAAATGGGCGCAGACAAGAGAAGGCTTTTTTGCACCAGTCAACCGGACAAGGCACCAGATGAGCAACAGTCACAGTCTGCAATTGCTGCACAGGTGGAGAACGGAAGAATCTGCCATCATGGTGGGCACAAAAACCGCTGCCAGCGACAACCCGCAGCTTACCGCGAGGCTGTGGGAAGGCCGACAACCCCTTCGTATTGTAATCGACCGGAAGCTGGCTCTCGACGGTGATCTGAGGATTTTCGACGGCTCAGCAAATACCTGGATACTCAACGAAATAAAAAACGGCAGCGTCGAGAAAAACACTTTTTTACAGTTGGATTTCAGTAATCCCATCACCGGTCAGCTCATGCACCACCTGCGGCAGGAGGGTGTTCAATCCCTGATGGTGGAAGGCGGTGCAGACCTGCTTCAGCGCTTCATAGCCGACGGGCTTTGGGATGAAGCGCGGATCTTTGAAACCGCACATAGCCTGGATGAGGGCGTTGCGGCCCCGCAGCTTTCAAAAGCGGTGCATGCTTTTAGCGCCGATATCGGCACGGACAGACTTCATGTCTATACCCATAGAGATAGTCGTTTTCCTTATGTACAAGAAATGGAGCTTTAGACATGATGTACCTCCTGCTTACCGTTCTGCTCAATACTTTTTTATTTGCTTTATTCAAGCTGTTCCCAAGATGGGGTATCAATGGATGGCAGGCTATTGTCAGCAACTATGTGGTGTGTGTCCTTACCGGATCCGTGCTCATAAAAAAGGTTCCTTTTTCCGTAGCATCGACCCAACAAGGTTGGTTTCCCTGGTCGCTGCTGATGGGTGCCATGTTCATCTCACTGTTTAACCTTATCGCCTGGCGTACCCGGGAAGACGGCATGACGACAACCACGGTGGCCAATAAACTTTCGCTGGTGATACCGGTAGCGTTCTCATTTGTACTTTACGGAGAAAGCATTTCGCTTTTGAAAGTTCTGGGTATTGCTGTGGCGTTTCCGGCGGTCTATCTTTCCACACGGGCTGAAGGCATTGTAAAAAAACCTCGTAGCTGGGCCTATCCTTTATTACTTTTTGTGGGCAGCGGCCTGCTCGATACACTCGTGAAATATGTTGAACATCACTACCTGAACAATTCCGAACAACAGGCGCTGTACACGATACATGTTTTTGCAACGGCTGCCTTGCTGGGTGTACTCAGCATGACCTACAACATGCTGTTTAGAGGCATGCGGTTAAGCACGCGGAGCCTGTGGGCAGGTGTGATCTTAGGCATTCCCAACTACTTTTCTATTTTCTTTTTGATTAAACTTTTACACAGCGGATTTCTGCAAAGCTCGGCGGCAATACCGGTGAACAACATCGGCATTGTATTGTTCTCTGCCTTAGTGGCCATGCTTTTATTCAGGGAAAAGCCAACAGCAGCGAGACTTGTAGGTTTGCTACTCTCCGTATTGGCCATTTTACTCATTGCCTTAGCCGATATCTATGGATGAGCATTTTACATATCGTACCCTTAGCGAACCCTCAACCGGTGAATTTCGCGATCGCGGCAGCAAATTCCTGTCCTATGCATGGCCTGTAAAGGATGTCTCAGAAATAAAGATGCATCTTCAATCGCTGAAAAAGGAGCATCCGAAGGCCGTACATTATTGCTATGCATGGCGGCTCGGCACAGATGGCACACAGTTTAGGGCCAACGACGACGGAGAGCCTTCGGGCAGCGCTGGTCGCCCGATACTGGGGCAGATAGACAGCATGCAGATCACCAACGTACTGGTTGTTGTAGTTCGATATTTTGGCGGCACTTTGCTTGGAGTTCCTGGCCTTATTAACGCGTACAAAACAGCATCTGCAAGCGCGCTTTCGCAAAGCCTGCCTATAGAAAAATGGATTGAAGAACTTGTGGAAATCAGTTTCGACTACCCGGTGATGGGAGAGGTATTGTATCATCTCCGGCAAGCAGAAGCCACAGTGTATGAACAGGATCTCCAGTTGTTTTGCAGGGTAAAAGCAGGGATACCCGTAAAATTTTCAAAGGCTTGTCTGCAAAAGCTTTCAGAACTTCGCAGCCTGAGCATATCGCCCCGAAAAATCTAAGCTTATTGTCCCAGTCCGGTTACACGCAAAAAATCAAAAACGAGGCACTCAGGCTCGGCTTTATGAACTGTGGTATTGCCAGGGCAGGCCGTCTCGATGATGATGCCCGACGGCTGGAGCAATGGCTGAACAAAGGTTTCCAGGCGGGCATGCAGTACATGGAAAAGCATTTTGATCTGCGGATAGACCCGACAAAACTGGTGCCGGGTGCCCGATCGGTCATCACATTGTTGCTGAATTACTACCCGCGGGAAGAACAGGCTGCCGGCGTACCCCGGATCGCGAAATATGCCTGGGGCGAGGATTATCATATTGTCATCAGGGAAAAACTTAATGCACTCCTACACTTTATCAACACTGAAATCGGACAGGTGCAGGGCCGTGGCTTTGTGGATAGTGCGCCGGTGCTGGAACGCAGTTGGGCAGTAAAAAGCGGCCTGGGCTGGGTGGGTAAAAACGGGAATCTGCTTTCTAAAAAATCCGGCTCATTCTTCTTCATTGCCACCCTGATCACCGACCTCGATCTTGACCCCGATCAGCCTTTTACAACCGATCATTGTGGTAGCTGTACCCGCTGTCTCGACGCCTGCCCCACGGGCGCTTTGGTATCGCCCACCGTGGTAGATTCCCGAAAGTGCATCTCCTACCTTACCATCGAACTAAAAGACGCAACGATACCTTCTGCTTTTGAGCATCAGATGGAAGGCTGGATATTCGGTTGCGATATTTGCCAGGATGTTTGTCCATGGAACCGTTTTGCGACCACGCATAGTGAGGAGGCATTTTCACCGGTTCCCGAATTGCTCAATCTTTCCACGGGCGACTGGGAAGCCATGACGGAAGAGGGATTCCGTAAGTACTTTGGCAAATCCGCTTTGAAGCGCGCCAAATATCAGGGGTTGATGCGCAATCTCAGGTTCCTGCGCAAGTTGTAGCCGCAGGCTCCGGGCTGAGTCTGCTATATTTTTTCGCTGGCAGCATTAGGCTGCTATCTTTGTCGCCGTTATGAAGTCCTACAATATTCTTCTCCTTGGGTCGGGCGGACGAGAAAATGCCATAGCCTGGAAGTTGCGGCAAAGCAAAAAATGTAAAGAGCTATACATTGCTCCGGGAAACGCGGGCACCGCAGAATATGGTACAAACCTTCCGATGGCCGTAACGGATTTTGAAAGCATCAGAAGCTTTTGCCTCGAAAACCACATCGATATGGTCATACCGGGGGGCGAGGATGCATTGGTTGCCGGCATCTTCGACTTTTTTAGAAATGATTCGTCGCTCAGGGACATTATCGTAGCGGGACCTTCGAAAGCCGGCGCACAACTGGAGGGTAGCAAGGCATTTGCCAAGGAGTTTATGAAACGTCAGGGCATTCCGACGGCAGCCTATCGCGAATTCGACGAAAAGAACTTTGAAGAAGGGATACAATATATAAGCCGGCACACCCTTCCTGTTGTCATCAAGGCAGACGGACTTGCAGCGGGCAAAGGTGTGGTGATCAGCCACAACCATGAAGAGGCGGTGGAAAGTTTCAGCCGCATGATCAAAGATGCGCAGTTTGGCGACGCGGGGAAAAAGGTAGTGATCGAGGAGTTTTTAGAGGGTATTGAGCTTTCTGTATTCGTGCTTACTGACGGTAGGCATTATGTGCTGCTGCCCGAGGCGAAAGATTATAAAAGAATCGGTGAAGGAGACAAGGGCCCCAACACCGGAGGAATGGGTGCTATATCGCCGGTCCCCTTCGCGAAGGAGGACTTTATGGGGAAGGTAAAATCGCAGATCATCCACCCCACCATAGAGGGGCTAAAAAAAGAAAAGATAGACTACAACGGCTTTATTTTCTTCGGACTTATCAATGTAGGTGGAGACCCTTACGTGATCGAATACAATTGCCGAATGGGTGACCCTGAAACCGAAGTGGTGATGCCAAGATTGAAGAGCGATTTGCTGGAAATGATTGAAGCAATGAGTGCAGGGCAACTGGCGAATTTTGCAGTAGAGCACGATCAGCGTGCAGCCTGCACCGTTATGTTGGTCAGTGCGGGTTATCCCGACGCCTATGAAAAAGGCAAGGTGATGACTGGCCTTGACGCCGTGGAAAATAGCTTACTTTTTCATGCCGGCACTATTGTGCGCAACCACGAGGTGCAAACCAATGGCGGCAGGGTGCTTGCCATAACATCCTATGGCTCCGGCCTGCAGGAAGCACTGGCCAGGAGTTATGAAAATGCAGCACGTATTCAATTTGAAGGAAAATATTTCCGGACAGATATCGGCTGGGAGTTTCCAGGTCAGTAACCGATTCCCTCAAAGGCTTTTCCGAGGCATTTTATTACGTCGCCTGCCAGCATTGATTCCTTACTTTCAGCATTCAAAGCAAGGTCTGCTGCTGACCCATGCAGGTACACCCCAAGTAAGGCAGCCTCCCAGGGCTCATAGTGCTGCGCGAGCAAACCAGCAAGTATGCCGGTAAGCGCATCTCCGGACCCACCGCTGGCAAGACCCGAATTGCCATTAATGTTGTACCAGCAACCCCCATCAGGTGTCACCACGGCTGTGTAATGTCCTTTTAGAACAATGACTATGTTGTAGCGCATGGCCTGTGTGCGTGCATGTTCCACCTGCAGCATGCTGTTTTTAGCTGCTCCAAACAGTCTCGAATATTCACCGGGATGAGGGGTCAGTATGCTGTGTGCAGGCAGCTTGTCGAGCAAGTGCTTATGAATAGCCATGATGTTGAGCGCGTCTGCATCGACGATTAACGGCTCCCTTGCCTGTTCTAAAAACTCTTCAAAAGCAATTGCAGTAGCAGGATGAGTACCCAGTCCGGGTCCTATGCCCACGGCGTCTGCATGTTCCCAGCCCTCTATCTGCTGCAAAAAATCGTTGCCATTGGTTTGGCACATAGCCTCGGGCACAAGGGTCTGCATGATCGTATATCCACATTCCGGCACCAGCGACCCTACCTTACCTGCGCCGCTGCGTGCTGCCGCCAAAGTGCTCAGTGCAATTGCCCCTATCATTCCACGGCTACCACCAATTAGAAGGGCGGTGCCCAGGCTGCCCTTGTGCGAAAAATCTTCTCTTGACCGGTAAAGGGATTTTATGAGCGGGGCATCAATTATTTGATAGCTGCTGTGTGTAGCCTGGATAAAAGTATCGTCGAGGCCAATATCAAGAATATGAACCTGTCCGGTATAAACACCGGTTTCCACATGCAGAAAACTGCGCTTATAGAACTGAAAACTAAGGGTATGACTGGCTTTCACGATAGCCGTATCCGGAGGCGGAACCATGTCGGCGGGCATACCACTGGGAATATCGATGGCCAGCTTTTCATTGGGCAAATGATTGAGATGGAGTACAAAATCTGCCAGCCACCCTTCCAGCGGACGATGGAGGCCAGTGCCGAAAAGCGCGTCAACAAGAACAACGTGCAGTGGTATATCGGTAAGAAAACTATCTTCGGCCACCGAGGCCAGAAGACCACCATCAAGCGCCCTGAGGCGATCTGCATTCCATGCACAATCGTTCGAAAGATCCTGAGCTCCATCTATTAAAAACGCCTTGACACCGAACCCACGCTCATGGAGCAGACGTGTCAGCGCCAGGCCGTCACCGCCGTTATTTCCTCTTCCACAAAGCAACACAAACAATGTTTCTTTACTATAATGCTCCTGTATCCAATCTGCGCAGCGTATAGCCGCACGTTCCATCAGTTCCGCAGAACTTATACCTGATGCATGTATGGTGTAGGCATCGCAGGCCTTGATCTGGGATGCAGAGAAAATTTTCATGCAGGAAAATTAAATCAAATATGCCGGTAGCGACGGAGACTTTTTATGTCGAAAATGACATAATCTTTACGCGAAGGCGCAGGCGGCTTATCCCTATCTTTGTTTACTTTAGCGACCATTTTTTAATCTTTTATCCAGGCAAACAACAATTCTGTAAAAATGAACCAACGCATCTGGCTATTCGTTGCCCTGTTTTTTTCGTGCCATATGGCTTTAGCGCAAACGGGTACCATTAAGGGATTCGTGTATGAAAAAGGATCGGGCGAGCCCATGAGCTTCGTAAACGTAGTGGTGCAGGGTACAAGAATTGGCGTTCAGACGGATGTCAATGGATATTTTTCTATACCTCAGATTCCTATTGGAACGGTGACTATCTGGTCTTCGGTAATCGGCTATGATACGGCAATGGCAACAGTAAACTTAAAAGCGGATGCTATCGTCACTAAAAAACTTTTTTTGTCGCGTGTGGAGCAAACCCTCGGAACAGTTGAGGTAAACGCTCGTCGGTCGGCACGGGTCAACACGGTAAATGCCGGCGTTACCACGGTGACGCCCCGCGAAATGAAACTATTACCGAGTGCCGGCGGCGAACCCGACATAGCTCAGTACCTTCAGGTGGCGCCGGGTGTGGTGTTCACCGGTGATCAGGGCGGGCAATTATACATTCGTGGCGGTGCGCCCTCACAAACGGGTATTTTGCTTGATGGCGTCACCATCTATAATCCATTTCACTCCATTGGCCTTTATTCCGTGTTTGAAACCGACGCCATCCGAAACGTCGAAATTCAGAGTGCAGGCTTTGGCGCCCAATATGGCAATCGTACCAGTGCTATACTGGACATACGGACAAAAGACGGTAACAAAAACCGGCTTTCGGGAAAACTATCTGCTTCCCCCATTATGGTAAGGGGAATGCTGGAGGGGCCTTTGTACCGATCGAAAGACGAAAACGGGGGTGCAACCACCTTCCTGTTGTCAGTAAAACACAGCTATCTGGAAAGCACCAGCAAATCGCTCTATGGCGGATTGGGAGAGCCCTTTAAAAGCGGTCTGCCCTATGCCTTCACCGACGCCTACGGAAAGGTAACGTTCAGCGGAGATAACGGAAGCAAACTCAATGTCTTCGGTTTCAGCTTTGACGATAAGGCACGGACTTTTGATCCCGACACCCTTTCTAAGGAGACAGCGAGTTTCCATTGGAAGGCGCAAGGTGCAGGCGCCACCTTTGTCGTAAGCCCCGGAAGCTCGGCCGCACTGATCAGCGGTAAATTTGCCTACTCCAGGTACACCATTGCAGCAAACGAGGTAGACTTTCCGGAGCGTACCAGCTCTATAGACGGGTTTGAAGGCGGTCTTGATTTTACCTACTTCCTGCGGGGATACAGTCAGCTCAAATACGGGGTGGAAGTAAGCGGGCTTCACACCTCAGTGGATTATTCTATTGGTGGCAATGAGAAGATTACACTGGATCGTCGCAACACCCTGGCCTCTCTGTATATGAGCTACCGTAAGAACTTCAATGAGAAATTTATTATCGAACCGGGCATCCGTCTTCAGTATTACGCAGCGCTTTCAAAATTCTCTCCTGAGCCACGCCTGGGCATGAAGTATAACATCAGCAACAGTATCCGGTTGAAGGCTGCGGCGGGTGTTTATTCGCAGAACATCATCAGCACCAAGTCGGACAGAGACATCGTAAACTTTTTCAACGGCTTTTTGCTGAGCCCTGATGAAACGGTGAAAAACACGGATAACAATGACGTAGGCACCAATTTACTAACGGCCTACCACCTGCTCGGCGGTATAGAGGCAGATATTGCTGACGTGGAGCTGAACCTTGAGCCCTGGTATAAAAACTTCACACAGAGTATTGAACTCAATCGTAACAAAAGCCTTTCAAATCCGGGAAACTTCCTTGCTGGTTCGGGTGAAGCTTACGGGGTAGATTTTTCAGCCAAGTATAGCCGCGGACGTTTCTTTTTCTGGGGTGTAATTTCCTACCAGTATATTAACTACAAAACGCTCATTGCCCGTACCACCCTCGATTCTGCGAAAGTGATGGATTATCCTCCGCCTTTCGACCGCAGGCTTAATACGAACATCGTAACCTCGTACAACGCCGGTAAGAAAAAAGACTGGGAGCTTTCTCTGCGCTTCAACCTGGGCTCTCCTTTCCCTTTTACACAAACACAGGGCTTCTACGAAGATCCTACCTCCAGCTCGCCATCAGCGTCTGTGAACAACAGCAACGGACAATTGAGCATTATCTATGCGGACCAGATCAATGGCGGCCGTCTCTCGTGGTATCACCGGCTCGATCTCTCGGTGAAAAAACGCTTCAACCTATCACAGTATAACAATATTGAAACAACGCTGAGCGTTACCAACGTTTACGACAGAAACAACATTTTTTACGTAAGCCGTACCAGCGCAAAGCCTGTTTATCAATTACCCATTTTCCCAAGTCTCAATGTGACCTGGAATTTCTAAGCAGTAGCGAATGAGGAAAAGAAGTGGAAACACAATATATCGAACTATAGTCGGCTGTGCGTTAGTACTTAACAGCGCAAACGCTTTTTCGCAGGAACAACTGATACAACAACCGGAGCACAAGTGGCTCCGGCTTGCTGAAGAGCAGTACCTTCAGCAACACTATCGCCTCGCCATACAGTCTGCCAACAAATATTTGTCACTTTCCGGCAGGCATTTTACGGCACAGACATCCTCGGGCATACAACGGGCTGCCTACTTTCGTACGCTGGCACAACTTAAGCTTGATGAACCCGCAGCACCAGACTCTGCCACAGCGTTTTTAGCGCATGTATCCGACCTGGCGTATAAACAGCGCATCTCATTTGCCCTGGCTCAGTATTTTTTCCGGCACGAACAACTCAGCCATGCTATACCCTACTATGAAGCGGCCAATATTGACAATCTGACCAATCAGGAAATAGCCGATGCTAAGTTTGAACTGGCTTATGCTTATTTCAACAGCAGGAATTTTGAAAGAGCCGAGCCCTTATTTGCATCGATAAAGGAGGTGCCGGGGAAATACTATCTCGCAGGAAACTACTACTACGGACTACTTGCGTACAACAACAGCAAATATCAGGAAGCGCTGGGCAGCTTTAAAAGAATAGAAAACGAACCGCAATACAAAAGCATCGTACCCTATTACATCGCCGAGATCTACTACTTTATGGGCGATCGCAAAAAAGCACTCGACGAAGCCATACATCTTACCAACCGAAAGGACAAGTTATACTACGATAATGAACTTCATCTGCTTGCCGCACAGGTGCTTTTTGAAGATCAGCGCTACGGTGATGCCCTTCCCTACTTCGAACACTATTATGAACATTCGGAGCAGATACGCAAAGAAGAATTGTATGAAATGGGATACAGCTACTACCGCGTCAATGAATGGAAAAATGCGGTGGAAAAGTTCAAACCCCTGAGCAATGCCGATGACTCTCTGGGACAAACTGCCATGTATCTGCTCGGCGATTGCTACCTGAAAACCAACGACAAAAAAAGTGCGCGTAATGCATTTAGTATTTGTGCCGACATGCCCTATAACACGGGCCAGCAAGAGGCGTCTATGCTGCTCTATGGAAAACTGTCTTACGAGATGGGCTTCAATGGCGATGCGATCCGCAGTTTCAGCGACCTGATCAATAAATTTCCATCATCACAATATAGTGGCGAGGCCAAAACTTTTCTCTCCGATCTGCTGATAAAAACCAACCGTTATGCCGAAGCGTACAAGGCGCTAAAAGACGTAAAAGGCCGCGACGATAACTACTGGAAAGTATGGCAGAAGGTGACCTACGGCTACGGCATGCAACGTATGCGAAATGATGATATCGGCACGGCATACGAACTGCTCAAAGCCTCGCTACAGCACCCGTACGACAACGCTTATCAAACCAATGCTTTGTTTTGGCTTGGAGACATTGCCTACCGGCAAAACCGGCCTCAGGAGGCGCTGAGCTATCTGCGTTCCTTCTTAGAACAGGCGCCCGACCACCGGTCCAACGAACTTAGTCCGCAGGCGACACTGGCAAACGCCTACCTCAATATGGGCTATGCATCTATGCGTATGGGAGCCTATGCTGATGCCCAGAATTATTTCGCAAAATCGCGAATAGGAGCCGGCGCAAATACCGAACTGGTCGTAAACGCTTCCGTGCGTGAAGCAGATGCTGCCTTTATGCAGAAAAATTATGCGGAGGCCATCAGCCTGTATGATAAGATCATTGCAGAGCATATTTCCGAATCGGACTATGCCCGAATGCAGAAAGGAATACTTCTGGGCCTGCAGGGAAAAATCAATGAAAAAATAGAATTGCTGCAGCAGGTGACGGCAAAAAACCCGCCTTCGCATTATGCCAACGAGGCGCGATATGAACTGGCCGGCACACTGATTGAAGATGACCGATATGCCGCGGCAATAGAACAACTTACTTTATTAGCCAATAATCCCGACGCGCGAAACTTTGCCACACGAGCTCTTATGAAACTGGGGTTTGCATACCAGCAGGCAGGCAACACGGCCAATGCCATAGCAAGCTATACAAGAGTGGTGACTGACTATGCCGGTAGCGAAGACAGAACGGCTGCACTGGAAGCCTTGAGAAACCTTTATGTAGAAACGAATCAACCGGAGGCCTACGCCACCCTGCTCAAAGAAAACAACCTGCCGCAGATGGGAACGGAGGCGCTCGACTCTACCTATTATGCCGCTGCGGAAGCGCAGGTGGCTGCCGGAAAATGGGAAGCCGCAAAAAACACAATGGGTGCATACCTCCAGAAATTCCCTAACGGAATCTTTACTACACGGGCAAATTATTATAAAGCAGAAAGCCACTATCAGCTTCGGGAACAAGAGGCTGCATTGAACGCCTACGACAAAGTGCTGGCTCTTCCGTGGAACGAATTTTCGGAAGCCAGTGCAAGACGCGCTGCAGACATTGCTTTTCGCATGGGCAACTATGAAAAAGCTGCGGGATACTACGCCATGCTGCGCAATGCTGCTATGAATGAAGAAAACCTTCAACTAGCCTATAGCGGACTGATGCGTTCTTACTTTAGCGGCGAAAAATACGAACAGGCAGCGGCCTATGCCGACACGCTACTGTCTATGCCGGTTCTAACGGAATCGGTGATGAATGAAGTTCAGTTTTTTAAAGCACGGGCGCTGCAAAGAGCAGGCAAGGCAGACGAAGCACTTGCCATCTATCAACTGCTCGAAAATGTAGATAATGAACCTGTGGCAGCAGAAGCAAGATACCGGATCGCAGAATGGCATTTTACTAAAAACAATCTGAAAGATGCCGAAGCAGCGGCCGCCAACGTCATTAGAAAAAATTCAGGGAATGAGTACTGGGTGGTGAAATCTTATCTGCTGCTTTCCGATATTATGGTGAAGCAAAAAGACTATTTCAATGCGAAAGCCACGCTGAAAAGTGTAGTGAAAAACACGAGAAACGCAGACCTGAAAAAGGAAGCGGCACAAAAACTGGAAGCGGTAAAAAAGCTGGAGCAGAGACAAACCAAATTAAAGGAAGACTAACGGGATCAACATGAGGAGCAGACTGCTTATTTGCGCTATTTTTCTGAATTGCCATGCAACAATGGGCCTGGCTCAAAACAACGATACTACGCTGAAAAGCACAACCATCGAAGTGATACAGTCGTATAAACCCGAAGTGAAAGCACAAGCAAAGCCGGAATTCAGACCCGACCTTCCTCCCCGCGATACTTCACGCCCTACCTTTCGCTACGATGTGCCACAGCAGGCGCTATACTTCACGTATTCCTCACTGCCGCTCAGACCGCTCGCACTCGGCAAAGACAGCACCCGTCAACCGTTTGCCAGCTACCTGAAACTGGGCGGTGGTACGCAGTCCACCTTCTATGCTGATGCCGGCATTGGAAGCGTTTCGGGCCGAAACTACGAAACCGCGCTGCACCTGCACCACCTTTCGCAAAAAGGCAGTATCAGCAATCAACAAGTCTCCCTCACCGACCTGGACGCTACAGGCAGCCTGAAGAGCCGGAATCAAATATGGGGCATGTCTATCGGCGCGCTTCGCAACCGTTATCATTTCTACGGATATGACCATGACCTGTACGATCTGACAAAAGACAGTGTGCAGCAAACCTACAGCGGTGTTCAACTTACGGTCGATGTTAAGAACAGAGAACAAGGCTCCTCGGGCATAAATTATCATCCTCAGATAGGAGCTTATCTTTACGGCGATGCGCATGATGTTTCGGAACATACTTTTTTCTTTGACCTGCCGGTAAGCAAAAAACTGGATGAAAACCTAACAGCAGGGGTGGGCCTACTCGGCACCCTTACCCGACTGAAAACGCCCGTAAAATCCTTCGACAACAATATCTTTCAGTTAAAGGCTTTCGTTGAGTTCTCAAAAAATAGCCTTCAGGGCAAAATCGCCTTGTACCCCACCTTCAACACTGCGGGAAATAGTTTTCTTTTGCCCGATATAAAGTTTGCCTGGAAGGCCCCCACTGGTGCGTTGATGATTGCGGCAGGTTGGCAAGCAAAGCTCCGGCAGAATAGTTTCCGGCAGTTGAGCACCGAAACCCCCTACATTTTTGATCAGTACAAAACCCGGCAAACCAGGCAGGACGAAGTATATGCAAGCCTCCACGGAGCAGCCGGCAGTCATTTTAGCTTTGACGCCCGGTTGAGCTGGTGGCAGTTTGACAATCTGCCTATGTACCTTAATGACACCCTCGATCAAAAGAACTTTTACCTGATCTACGACACCCGTGTTCAGGCGGTCTCGTTCGATGTGTCGTTGCACTATCAGGTTGCAGACAGGATGGACGTAGGGCTCAATGGCGTCATAACCTCCTTTACCAGCAAGACCTTCAATCGGGTATGGCATCAGCCGGGCCTGCGCATAAAGGGTTATCTTGCCGCCCGCCCGGCAGAGCATCTTACGGTAACGGCCTATGCTACGTTGATGGATCAGATATATGCGCTGAATGCCCTTCATGAAGAGGTGAAACTGGATGGCGTGTACGATCTTGGGTTGGGCGCCGAATACCAGATCATACCACGGTTATCAGTATTTGCCAACCTTAATAATCTGCTCAACAACCGCTATCAACGGTGGTATGGCTACGAAGTGATTGGCTTCAATGTGTTTGGTGGGCTGCGCCTTAAGTTTTAGTCAGTACCCGAGCGGCTGCTCTGCAAAATAAAAGGGTAAGCATCGCTAAAATCTCTGACTACTATCGTTTTCGGCGCAAATAAAAAATCAGATCGGCCCTACTTTCGGCCTATATACTTAACTTACAGCCGCAAACAGCAAGGGAAATGGACGTTGCGAAATACATAGGATTATTTCTGCTAAAAAATAATTTTGTTTACATACACGGTCTCGGCAACCTCGAACTGAGAAAGAAATCTGCGTCTTATGACGGCAGCTCGCTGCAGCCTCCGGCTTATGAGATTGTTATGAGCAGCCAGGGCTCTATAGACGATAATCTTGCCAATTTTATTGCTACCAACGAACAGATCAGCATCAGCAAAGCGTCGAATGCGCTGAGAGAATTTAGTCAGGCAGCACGTGCAGAACTGCAGGCCGGCAAGCCTGTGGTGATACCCGCTGTGGGATCTTTTGTTGAAGAGCGCGGCAAAATCGTTTTTGTCACCGATGCTAATTTTAGCTACGCACCACCTTCCATTCCCTCCATCCGTGTTGCCCGCCGTCAGGACGAAACCGTTTATACCACCAATGCAGATATTCCGGTAGTAAAACCACGGTACATTGATCCCGACACAGAAGTGGAAACTACGGGTATCAGTTGGGTGAAGATTGCTGCATGGGGTATAATTCTTATCGCTGTTTGCGCGGGTGCTTACTTCGGCATTCAGTACATGCGTAGCCACGACAATACTAATGTTGCTCCACTGATACAGCCTGTGCTCACAGATTCTCTACAGCAGCCGGCATCAGTCAATATTGTTGACTCTACCCAACTGGAAGTGGATTCTATGGCCCGTATGAACGCAGCCGACAGCGCTTTGCTAAGCTTTGATGTAATTGTGAACACCTACACCAATCTGGCGAAGGCACAGGAACGCGCCGGCAAACTAAAAAGTTACGGTCATCATGCTGAAATGGTAGCTGAAGACGACTCCAGTGCGTTCTATGTCATCATCCCGATCACCAATATAGCACCGGCAGATACCTCAGCTTTACTCGATTCCTTTAGGCGTACTTTTCGTCCGGTAAATGGAATCAAAATGTTACAATGATGCCTGTTTTATAAGGCGGCATCGAGATATCGGGTAATTTCTACCCAGTAACCCACAGCGCTAAGCCTGGAGTTACCGTTGTGGTAAAACTTCCAGCAATCGTTCTAACACCAGAAAAGTAGCGGGACAAATTGTTGCATTTTTAAGGGTCAGTTGCACCCGTTTCAGCAGTACATCTTCATCTGTATAAGGATAGCGTGCGCAATCTGACGGACGATCTTCATAGATACTGCAGGTATTGTCCTCACGAATGAAGGGGCAGGGAGAAGACCGGGTTACAAAATCTCCATCTTCATCGAGACGCAGGTACCGGCTGATCAGTTCTCCCTCTTTAACGCGAAGCACTTTTGCAATACGTTTGATATCCGGCTGTTTGAAACGCGGAGAATAATTTCGGCAACAACGGGCACATTTCAGACAATCCACCTCGGCAAAGGCCTGCTCATGTAGCTTCGGCAAACGTTGCAGCATCTTGTTTCTATCTCCTTTTTCAAGAAGACGCCGGTATTTCTTTTGCTGTTGCCGGGCCTGCTTTTCCCAATCTGCCATGTCCATGCCGCAAAGGTAAGGCCAGTAGCCTACCGTACCCCTAATCGCACAGATTTTGCGCTATCGGGCTCATCAATTGCTAACCGGGTTATAATCCCTCCTTAATGGAATTACAAAGATGTTGTTAAGCAGCCCCGGGCGTGCCATGAATACGATCATGCTTTTTCATCTTTACACTGCCAATGAAAACAAACATGAAATATCGCAAACAAATACCCGGCGCACTGCTGTGTATCTTGCTGCTATCGTTGGCGGCAATTAAGGCGAAGGCGCAAAATGAATCGGGTACAGCGCAGCAAACTATTGCGCTTGCTATGAGCAATGCGCTCGACATTACCTTCGTAGATAACAACAGCAGTACCGGAAACACCGTGAGCCTGTCGTTCGACAATGTAGAAGACTATGCAGCGGGTGTCGAATCAGCATCGCAAACGATCCGCGTTCGGTCGAATAAAGACTTTGACGTACGAGTGAAATCAGCAGCATCGAAATTTTCATATTCCGGCAGTGCCTCCTCCGACCCTAACATGTCCGTTTCGAGTGTTCTGGCTATGAAAATCATTGACAATAACACAGGCGGAAACATCACCAGTGGCTTTAGCAACTACAAAGCGCTATCCACCAACAATAAAAAAATCATCAACAATGCTGACGCAGGAAATGATCAGACCTTTAGCGTGAAATACAAGGCCACACCGGGCTTTGCCTACCCTGCAGGCACCTACACCGTAGATATCGTGTACACCGTCACACAGCGCTAAAACATTTGGGGTACAATTGCCGTACTATTCCTCTTCATCAAACCCGTCTTCCACAGGCACGTCCTTAACGATGCTGTACAACACTTTTGCCTGGCGGTAAATGGCGTTATTATACTTATTTCCCAAAACAATGAAGGTGAGATTGTCTTTAATAAAACGATAAAAGACCGTGTTGTTGCCGTGCCACCAGCCATTGTGGTAAATAATTTTATTACCGCTGGGATAGCACAACATCCGCCAGCCGAGGCCATAATTTTTTATTCCTGGTTTTTCAAAAGAACAGGGTCCGTAAGCCATCTCCAGTGTTTCATTGTTCAGCAATTTATCCTGATAAAAAGATTGATCCCAGCGGTACATATCGCGCACGGTGCTGTATATACCTTTGTCGCCTACTACACCGTCTGCAAAATTATTTTCCCAGCGTGCCCAATTGTGCTTGTAGTTGTAAGTTGCACCTTGCGGAAGCGGTGCAGGTGTCTTGTGTACAAACGTGTGCTGCATACCCAGTGGCGCAAAAATGTAACGTTCCATGAAATCATTGTAAGGCAGTCCCGTGGCCTGTTCGATGATGCTTGCCAGTAGTGCGTAGTTACTGTTGCAGTATTTGAAACGTGTGTCGGGCCGCGATTCCAGAGCGGGTTTGTATCGTACAAAAGCATCCACCACCTGATCGTTGGTAAGCGGAACCTGCGGATTTTTTACGAGTCTCTTGTCCCATTTCTGATAGTCGGGCAGCCCTGAGCGATGGTTGAGTAACATCTTTATCGTGATACCCTTGTACGGGAAACCATCAAGATACTCACTCACAGGGTCATTGATGTTGAGATAATTATGCTGATGCAGATACAGCACCGCAGCGCCGGTGAAGGTTTTGGAAATAGATGCGAGCTGCGAAGAACTATAAGGGCCAAGCGGCTGATGGGATTCGCGGCGGGCCAGACCGAAGTAGCGCTCGTAGATCACCTTTCCTTCATTCCCGATGAGCACACTACCGTTGAACCCCCCACGTACCTGAACTGCATAAAACGAATCCAGCCTTGAGATCATTCTCTGATAGACCGGTAGCGTGGTGTCTTCATAAACCAGAGGCACGTTCGATGCCTTTACGGGCAGATCGTGAAACCGTGGCGTGGCGTTCACTTTTTCCGCCTGGGGTTGGCAGGCAACCAGTAAAAAAGAAAATACAGCAAAACTTATATAGGAGCGCCTCGAAGATAACATTTCTAATATCGGATAAGGGGCAAAAATAACCTTCATGACTTAAAACGGCGATTAGGCTGAAAACCGCATCAGTGGCTTAACTGAACTTTAACAAACCTAACCGCATCATCCATGAGCTCGTAATAACACTGTGCCAGCTGATGGTAATGACCGATGAAAATATCATAGGCTTTTTCCACATCGGGCATGTGCTTTGCCCGGCGGTGAAGGCCTCCCAAAGATTTCTTTATACCCGCCAGCGTCCGGTAATGAAACAGCCAGTTTTGACTGCGCATGTAAGGAAAATAATTGCGGAAAGGTTCCGGAAAAAAAGCCTCATGTGCACCGATGAGTTCATAGGTATTGTTCGAAAAATCGAGCAGATGTTCTTCCGATGAAAAATGCTTCGGGTCATTGGCCAAAAAGTGATCATAAAGACTGTCAACAACCGCGCCGGAGTATAGTCCATAGTCGTTGCGAAAAAAGATCTTTGCGCGTTGGGATGCCGGATGGAGGTCAGTAAATTCGTCGATACGGCGATGCAGCAATATGCCCCGACGAATGCCCTCGGGATATTGATCCAGGGCAAGTTTTCCCTTCACATGGTCGCCGATAAGGTTGCCGGTAAGAACAGCTCCATCACCAAAAGAGAGCACAGCATGACCCAGATAATTCATAGGTGCTAAGCTACGAGTATTCGCGGGCTAATCATTGTGCTATGCGTTGCATATGGCCCAGATCCTGATACAGCGCCTTCAGTTCTATCAGTAATTTTTCGAGGTAGATCTTTTGCTGCAGGCTCATATACGACCATTCCGGACGCGGTTCCGGTTGCTGCAGATTTTTAGCCGCAGGCGGATGAAGCAGCGCCATACGTTCCACCACTTTGTTGAACCATTCCAGACATTCGGAGACCAACTGCTGCTGTGGCCAGCGTTCCGCGGGTGCTTCTCCATCCTGCTCTTGTTCAAGATGTATATTGTTAAGTTCCCGGGTGATGCGCACACTATGGTTGATAAGCTGATAGTAAGTCATCATTAAAGATTTATTGCCCCCGCCGGGCTCCTGCATATACCTGCTGAACGAGTCGTATGCATTGCTGTTTTTGCCCTCGGCCGACCGTTTGTTCCGGGTCCAGTTCTGAGGTCTGCTTTCCTGAAAAAAGCTGGCCAAAAAATACTGGTAATTGCATCCCAGCGCATCGGTAATATGTTGCGGCAGTTGCTTTTTATCCCAGTTGGGCAGCAGGGCAAATCCAGCCGTGATGCCCAGTACCGCGCCGCCGATCGTACATAGCGCACGGATGACTATGATCATTGGGTTCAGCACGGCTTCCACGTCGAAAAGCAGCACCACACTCACAGTGATGAAAAACACAGCCACTGAATAGCGACGGCGAATGAAATAAACCATGAAGAGAAAGCAGATAAAAAGCATGATCTCTTTGGCGTAAATGCCGGAGGGCAACCGGATCATCAACCCACCCACGAGTCCGCCGGTAAGGGTGCCGATGACACGGTCCACAGCCTTGGTAATGGTAGCAGTAAAATAAGGTTGTATAACGATCAAGACCGTAAAGGGCAACCAGTAACCATGATCTATCTCAAAATATTTGTAGCAAAAAAGGGCCAGACCTGCAGCCAGCGCACTTCTCGCCGCGTAGCGTGCGTTGTTGGTCTGAAAATTCAGAAGCAAACGCAGATTGCGCACCCAGTGTTTGGGGTGAAGGATGAGGAGGGTCTTGATGAGGGAATAGCTGCGGAACACGGGGAGGTCTTCACCCATCGTTTCAAGTCGCTCCAGCGTAGCGCGCATGAGCTTTACTGTACGTTCGGCGAGTTGAATGACCCGCTGAGCGGTAGCCTCTCCGAGCACTTCGTCGTAGGTTTTGTATTCTTTGAGCAGGGTTATCATTTTATCGCTGCGCAGCAGTCGCGACCGTATCAGCAGTTCCTCTTCTGTCTTGAGGTTTACCATGTACGATCCCATCCGCTCCAAAGACTCCCCCAGTGCGCGAAGCATGTTATGAAGTTTGATGCGCAGTTCGTCGTGCACATCTTTGATCTTCACAGACTCCAGTTCTTCGGCCATGGCGATCATATTGGATGCAACCAGTGCCGCCGCCTTTCTGATCTGTGCGAGCTGAAACTTTGTTTGCTCCTTTTCGCTTTGCTGATGGGCCATGGTTTCAAAAAAGTGAAATGAGGTATCGAGCGCGGCCCTGACATCTTTCTCACTTTGATAGGTATCCCGCAGACTGCTACGCGGCGACAAGGCATCCCAGCCGCGGGTGATGGTGGTTGCCAGGTTGCTGTTGGCCCGCCAGATCAGCGCAATGGTGCGGCGGTAGGGCTGCTGCGCGGGTGTGAACACCACAGCTCCCAAACCCGTAAGCATGGTCCATGCACCCCCTATCAGTATCAAAAACAATCGCTGCCTGAGATCGTCCGGGCTTTCTGTCGGATAGGCGTTGGTGATCACAAACATTACCTGTACACAAACGGCAAGCCCGGCCCCACGATCGCCCAGATTTTTGAAGAGCCCCGCAGCAAAGCCCACAAAGATCATCGCTACTACAGAAAAGAAGAGATAGCCACCCGAAAGACTGCCGAGCAGAGCAAAGGCAAAGGCGAGCACCGAGCCGCCGGCAAGCACCCGCATACGCTGTGCAAAAGACCCTTTGAGTTCTACCCAGCAAATACATTCTGCTGCCAGTGCTATCCAGCTAGCAGCCTCCATGTGGCCGGTAGCCACGCCCCATACTACGGGCACGGTAGCGGCAATAGCCATACGTAGCCCCCACGAAAAAAGTGGCTCATAGGTTTCATTCTCAATGAGCCGGTTGAGTTGTTTGTATGGTGCAAAGCGGATCAATGTGATGCTAATAGCATTAGACCTGCTAAATTAATATGCCAGTTGCTTTTCAATCAATACCGAAAGCTGATCAGCAGTTATAGCACCTTCAAAGAAATTTCTGTACTGTGTCTTGCCATACACAATAAGCGTAGCCGGTATGGAACCGCCCCAACGGTTTTCTATTTTGGGTATGAATTCGTTCGCATTTGTTTCATTAAGCCAGACCACTTCCTGCTTCAACTTCTTACGACGAATAAACGCAGGCAACTTCCGGTCATAATCTTCTTTAAAATCGTTACTCACCAAAAGGATCTTTACCGGCTTGCCTTCAAATCGCTGCTCCAGCTTTCTGAACTCAGGAAGCTCCTTTACACAGGGCGCACACCAGGTTGCCCAAAAATTGACAACATATACAGTGTCAGCATGCGCCATTCGCTGCTGCAGGTCTTCTACTTTGTAAACGGCAATGTTCTGTGCTTTCAGCGATAAGGGTAAACACGCAAGGAAGAAGAAAAAATATTTCATTCCGCAAAGGTACGGAGACCGGATTGGGGCAAATGCTAAAACCAGTAATTCCTCAGAGCGTCCAATCTACGAGCTGATTGACCCATTCTGCCCGATAAGGCGTCTGTACTTTGATATAATTATCAGTAAAGCCCTCCATCAGTCCGTTCTTGTCGGCGCTTTCAAAAAGCACTTTGCGGGTCTGCCCCGAATGCTGAGCCGTGAAGTATTGCATTTTCTGATAGGAAAGATTGCGGAGGACCTTATTGCGTTCGTGCCGGATCTGCATGGGCACTGTGGGTTGCATATCCACAGCAAGTGTGTTTGCACGTTCCGAATATGTAAACACATGCAGATAGGAAATATCAAGCTGATGTAGAAAATTGAAGGTCTCCTGAAAATCGTCGTCGTCTTCGGAAGGAAAGCCTACAATCACATCGGCACCAAGGCAACAATGTGGCATAAGGCTTTTAATCACAGAGACCCGGTCTGCATAGAGCTCACGTTGATATCTGCGACGCATAAGGCCCAACACTTTATTGCTGCCGCTCTGCAGCGGAATATGAAAGTGGGGCATAAACTTCCGGGAAGAAGCCACAAATTCGATGATCTCATTGCTAAGCAGATTCGGCTCAATTGAAGATATCCGGAAACGATCGATACGCGCTACCTTGTCCAGTGCCACAATCAGATCCAGAAACTGTTCTTCTTTCTTTTTACCACCTGTGTTCCCCTTACCAAAATCACCGAGATTAATGCCTGTCAGTACAATTTCGCGGGTACCGGATGCAGCAAGTTCTTCCACATTACGCAGCACACCTTCAACACTATCGCTGCGGCTGTGCCCGCGCGCCAGCGGTATGGTGCAGAAGGAACAGTTATAATCGCATCCATCCTGCACTTTTAAAAAAGTACGGGTGCGGTCATGGATAGAAAATGAACTATTGAAACCCTTTACCTCGTCTATGTCGCAGGAGCAGATCTTTGCGCTATCGCCTTTTGCCAGCTCGCTGATGTGCCTCGATAAATTGAATTTTTCAGCCGCGCCCAGTACCAGATCCACACCTTCGATGGCTGCAATTTCCTTTGGCTTTAACTGCGCATAGCAGCCGGTAATGACCACCAGCGACTCAGGCGAACGTCGCTGGATACGGCGCACGATCTGACGACACTCTTTATCTGCATTTTCTGTTACCGAACAGGTATTGATGACATATACGTCCGCGTTATCGTCAAAATCCCTTTTTACAAAACCCTCTGCTTCGAGCATACGACTCAAAGTGGAGGTCTCGGAATAATTGAGTTTACAACCCAGGGTGTGAAAAGCTACGGACTTGCCTTGCATGGGGCGCAAAGGTATTGAATAACCAGCATTTGCTGCGAAGAGACGGACTTACAGCGTTTTCAAGGCTGCTCGCTTTGCCCGTTGCTTTGCTAAAAACGTTTCGAATTCAGCGAGCGTAAAACTGCTCAAATTGAATTCCGCCGTAAGTCCACCTTTTTGTGCGTTCATGACGCCGTAGTACACGTCCCTGAAACCCTGAACCGAGTGTGCATCCGGATCGACCGACAGAAGTACGCCCTTGCTCATGGCATATTCTATCCAGTGCCAGTCCATATCCAGTCGTTTGGGATGGGCATTGATTTCGATCACTACATTGTGCTCGGCACAAGCGTCAATGATGCGCTGATGATCTACGGGATATCCCTGCCGCGACAGTAAAAGTCTGCCGGTAGGATGACCAAGGATGGTGGTAAACGGATTGGCAATGGCGGACAGCAGCCGGCTCATGGCTTTATCGAGCGGCATTTTGAGGTTGCTGTGTACGGATGCGATCACAAGGTCGAAGGTGTTGAGTATCTGTGCCGGATAGTCGAGGCTCCCGTCTCCCAAAATATCTGACTCAATGCTTTTGAAAATCTTAAACGGCGCCAGTTGTTCATTAAGCGCAGCAATTTCTATGTGTTGCGCGGCAATCCTGTCCGGTTTGAGCCCCTGTGCATAAGTAGCGGTCTGTGAGTGATCGCTGATCACCAGATATTCGAAACCCTGATCTCGGGCGGCGGCGGCCATTTTCTCCAGTGTATCGTTGCCGTCACTCCAGGTAGAATGACTGTGGATGATGCCCCGGATGTCGGAAGGCCGTATGAGCGTTGGCAAGTTGTTGGCGGCAGCCCGGTCTAATGTCGCCGCTGTTTCGCGCAAAGCCGGCGGAATAACGGACAAATTGTTAGCGGAAAAAATTTCCTCTTCGGAAACAGGCTGTGGGGGGAATGAATATTTCTGAAGGAAGGCTTCCATAAACTCCGGACTTCCGGTGGTCAGAAAAAGCCGCTTGAAAAAATCTGAGGGTTCGCCGGTAAAAAATCGAATAGCCGGCTGCTGCGGCAACCGTACCACCAGGATGTTTTCAGGCAGTGTTTCGCATTCGGTATCCGGCAAGGCAGAAAAGTTATCAACAATCAGTTGCCGGTCAGCATCCGTTACATAATCTATAAACTCTATTATCTCATCCTGCCGACGTACTGCTCCGGTCAGTTCAAAACGGAAGCCGGCATAGCTTTCTCTTAATTTTTGGCAAAACGCATTGGCAAACCCATGAACTTCTGCCCACAAGTGAAGTCCCTGATTGCTGTGATAAAACTGAATGGACTCCAGCACCGCAGCCTGTGTCTTTTGACCAAAACCCTTAAATGAAGCTAACCGGTTTTCGTTACAGGCATATTCCAGTTCACCCAAACTTTCTATACCCATTTGCTTCCATATCCCGGCAATTTTCTTAGGGCCTAAGCCCTTTATGCTCAGCATTTCCAAAACGCCGGGCGGTGTAGCCGCCATTATTTTTTCAAGCTGATCCAACTTTCCCGTCGCCTGTATCTCCCGGATCTTCTTTCCCGTGCTTTCGCCAATACCCTTCTGGGCAAAAAGCATGGCATCGTCCATCTCCTCTATTTCCTGAGGCAGGTTTTCGATATTGTAAGCAGCAATAGCGTAAGATTTCGACTTGAAAGGATTTTCGCTGTGTATATCCATCAGCTTTGCCAGCAGCGTAAAATGATCGGCGATTTCATAGTTGGTCATGGGCGGCTGTATTCTTTACGACAATTTATTGAGCAGGGGTTGTTGTTTTGCTACCCTCTCGTGCACCCAGGCCAACACCTTTTCGAGCTGCTCCTCACGGCTCAGTCCGCTGTTATCGAGTATCAGGGCATCTGCTGCCTGCCTCAACGGACTTTCTTCTCTGTTGCTATCGATATAATCGCGCATGGCCAGGTTATGCTGCACATCTTCCAGCGTCCCTTCCTGACCGCTTTCGCAAAGCTCTTCAAATCTACGCTTTACCCGGATTTCGAGATCGGCGGTCATGAATATCTTCAGCTCAGCATCCGGAAACACTACGGTGCCAATGTCGCGGCCATCCATCACGATGCCGCGTTTTTTCCCCATTTGCTGCTGTTGGGCCACAGCAAACTTGCGCACCTCACGTATAGCTGCCACCTCACTCACCTTTTCAGCAACGATAAGATCCCGAATGAAGCGTTCTACATTTTCATCATTGAGAAATATTTCGGACTTCGACCGACTGGCATTATACTCAAAATGCAGATGAATGCTGCCGAGTGCCGAGTCTACCTGAGCAGGGTTGGAAAGATCAACACCGTTGCGCAGAAAGTAGAGCGTAACGGCCCGGTACATAGCGCCACTGTCAATGTAATTGTACCCCAGTTGCGCCGCAAGCTGCCGTGCAAGCGTGCTCTTACCGCAGGATGAATAACCATCAATGGCTATAATAATTTTCGGTGCTGCCATAGCGCAAATTTCAGCTTTAAAGTTTATAAAACGAGCAGTGCGGGCACGCTTTCGCACGAGGACAAACGCCTACATGTCCGGGGGCACAAATTTGTTGTTTGAAGAAACATGAGAAAAGAACCTTTCGACAAAAATGAGGAGCCTACCCGGGATGAAGAAAACCTGGGCAACAAAAGCTTTGCAGGAGCCACTACCACCGATCGTGAAAAACAACGCCTGGAGACGGTTGAAGCTAATGGCCTGGCCCAGGATGAGCAAACATCCCGCAATCATCCGTCTGTGGATGAAAAATCATGGAACGAAGAAGTTGACCAGGGAGCGGTGCGCAGTGCGGCCTTTTCACCCATAGAAAAAGATAGCAGCGCCCAGGGACAAGGCCAGGACAAGGATCAAAAAGAAGTCCCTTTATCTCCCCCACAAAAAAACGATTAGAATGGACAGCGAAAACAAAATGCAACAAAACGATGGCGCCCAGCAGGGGAATGTGCACACAGAAAGTGATGCCGGAGAAAACAAAATGGGCAAGCAGGGCAGCACACTTTCTGAGGATACCGCCGAACCAACAAATGAAAGCGGAGCCGAGACCGAAAAGCAGACCCGGGACAATGACACGCTGGGAAACCCCTGATGCATAGGGCCGGACCTGAGGCTATCGCAAAGAAAGATTTGTCGGGAACTACAGTCTGCATTGGGGTTGTGGCACGGGATTATTGACGGAAAATACCATAAAGCAAATCACTATGAACGAAAGAAACGAACCCCAAACGGAACAACGAAACCCGGGACGCAGCTCCAAAAGAGGATTTGCCTCAATGGACCCCGCCCGGCAGCGCGAAATAGCAAGCAAGGGAGGCCGAGCCGCGCACAAGCAAGGCGTAGCCCACCAATGGACACAGGAAGAGGCGCGTGTAGCCGGCAGAAAAGGTGGCGAAACCGTGAGCCGAAATAAAGAGCATATGTCTGAAATTGGCCGAAGGGGCGGAGAAGCATCACATGCCCCCAAACGAGAATCGACCGACCCACAGGAAAGCTGAAGAAGAAAGAGCAGATAGCTGAGTTGAAGGTATCTGCTCATTTCCGCATGCTCTAAAAATATTTACCAATCAAACGGTTGTACTTGGGCAAAATATATTTGTCTCTCTCCCTACTTCTAGCCACTATATTTGCTATCCGTTCTCATAAAAAAGTAACCCCAATCGTGACGGCCAGCGATTTTCACAAAACACTCAGAGACTTCACACTTTCTCACCCGAAAGAAAATGCGCAGTGGCAAATATCTGCTGCCGCCCGTCAGTTTCATATATCTGAGCAGGACCTGCAAGTGCATCTTCAAACCCTCACTACCCTTGGGCTTGTGAGGTATCATAATGAAGAGCAGACAACATTTTCACTGACAGAGTCCGGCAAGCTGGCAAATCTGCCGTAGCGCTCCGCTTTCATTTTTTTGCCTGTTTCTTAAGTGCTGGTTAACCGATTGCAAAACCAGCGTTAACCCCTTTTGTTTTCTTGCCAGGTCCTCGTTGCGGGGCAATCTTTGCCTTATCAAACGAAAACAAAAAAGCAAAAAACATTTCAAAAGCGGGTCATGAAAAAGATTATCATTTTCTCAGCACTTCTTCTTACCATAGCAACATTTGCCCACGCTCAGGTAAATAGCAACAATGCCTCAAGCACCGCACAACAAACCGTACAACTGCAACTGAGCAATGCGCTCGAAATCACTTTTACCGGCAACAATTCTGCTACGGGTTCTACAGTGACATTGCCATTCACCACCGTAGATCATTTTGCCAACGGTGTAGAAAGCAGCGCACAACAACTGAAAGTGCGCACCAATAAAAACTTCAACGTAACCGTAAAAGCAAACGCTGCAACTTTTAGCGTAACTAACGGTAGCAATACCACCACTTCTACCATGCCTGTCTCTGTGCTCGACGTGAAAGTGTCTGCCAACAATACCGGAGGATCCATAGCCGGCAACTATAACAACTATACGGATCTTTCCACCACTGCTGCCAACATCATTACCAATGGTTCGTATGGCGGCAACCAAACATTTTCTGTGATGTACAAGGCTACACCGGGCTTTGCCTACCCTGCCGGTACCTATTCAATAGATGTAGTGTATACCGCTACCCAACAATAACCAAGGATCTTCTTTCTGACTATAACACAAAGGCTCCCGGTCGCGGGGGCCTTTGGCTTTTTTTGGGGATGGGCTCAATGCTCCTTATTCCTCTGCTCCACCTCAGGTTTCGTTTGCCGCGTCCGGAGTTCTTCCTGCAGGCGCAAGGCCTTTTCTCTGGCTTCCGTTTCATTTTCTGCTTCGATGATGGCAGAAAGCTGTTCGCCTGTTGTTTCTTCGGTAAAATGGTCGCTGACGGTTTCATTATCGCCGGTAGCAACGACCTGCTGCAATTGCTTATTGATGAATTCAACTCTGTACTTTGCCATACCCGATTCTTTAGGATAACTTTTAAAAGAATAGTGCCATTTCCCTTTGCGGCGGCCTGATTTTACAGACGAACTATAGAACCCAAAATTGAACTATTATGTCACGCAAGTATTCGAAAGGCGCATCAGAAAAAGTAGAAAAGGTGATGCATGAAATGAAGGAAGGAAAATTGAAAAGCGGCTCGGGTAAAAAAGTAACCGATCCTAAGCAAGCGGTGGCGATCGGCTTATCGGAAGCGAGAGAAGAAGGTGAAAAAGTGCCCAGGAAAAAATCAGACAGAAAGTAATAACAAAGAAGAAAAGGCTACCACGCGGCAGCCTTTTCTCTTATGATTTACTCAAGGGATGTTTCTATAGTGACTCAAGATCCTGAATATCGAGCATACCGATCGGTTTGCCATTTTCGAGGATCAGCAATGTATCCACGTTAGTCTTCTTAAAAATTCCGTGGGCTTCGTTGAGCAGTGCGTTGGCATCAATGCTGATGGGCGCCTTGTACTCCATATCGCCCATCTTTTTACCCAAGATGTGCTCGCCTTCGCTTTGGAGCAAACGGCGGATATCGCCATCGGTGAAAACACCTTTCAGATTGCCCTCGCTATCCACCACCGTTACTGCGCCAAAACCAAATTCGGTCATTTTTACAATAGCGTCTTTCAGGTTCATATCTGCCTGCACTAAGGGGTTCACTGCGTTTGCAGCTTCTTTCACCCGCACAGTCATAAGCCTTGTATCCTGAAGGAATTGCTCCGTACCTACTGTTGTAAAATTATTTTCGGTAAGTCCTTTCAATACTTTGAGCGGCACTGTGATGGTATGAACACCGATGTTGATCGCATTGCGAACATGCTCTGCGTGGCGTACAGATGAGAACATGATCTTGGTGTTGTAACCATATTGATAAACGGCGTTTACACATTGTTCTACAAGCGTCAGTGCATCATGCCCCTGATCTTGCAGGCGACCTACCAGCGGACAAACATAGGTGGCACCTGCATGCATAGCCATGTATGCCTGTTGCAGTGTATAAACCAAATGCACATTGACGAGCAACCCTTCTTTGCGGAGCAAATAGCAAGCTCTTGTACCTTCCAGAGAAACCGGAATCTTAAAAACGGTACGTGCAGGATCAAGACCAAGGTCAAGCTGGCGTTTTGCTTCCTTTACCACCTCTTCGGCAGTATTGCCCAAAGCTTCGATCTGAAGCACAGGCACCATTTTCGACAGCTTCACTATGGTTCCGTCAATGTCAGTAATTCCTTCACGCTGCATAAAGGTTGGCGTGGTGGTAAGCCCATTGAGAAAGCCCAGTTTAAAACCCTCTTCAATCTCCTTAAGATTGGCAGAATCGAGATATAATTCCATATAATGTTTTGAGTAAAAACGTTGTCAAAAGTAGAAAGTAGAAAGTAGAAAGACAAAAGTAGCCGCAACATGATAAACAAAGCACAAAACAAGAAGGATTAAAATCACACAATTTGATGATAATAAACCTGCTACAGCCTATCATAACGCAATACCTTAAATAATCTTTCGCCGCCGCCAGTTGTTGCCAGGTCTTAAACGACATACAAAACCGAGGACTAATTGAATAGCAACCTACAGAAGTGGAAACGAAAGGATCGCGGGCGGCGGAACAAGTAAAAATTTTCGAAAATGGTCAAAACAGAAAAACAGGGATTTTTCAGTCTTCTGAGAATTGCAGCTCCTTATCTGGCACTAACCACTTTATACACCATCATCATACTTGCGGTAGAAGAGCATTTTGGCGACCATATCTATAAAATTCCAGGTCAGGTAGTTTCCGTCTTTGGACTTGCCGTCGCCTTTTTCTTAGGCTTCAGAATGAACTCCGCCTACGACCGATGGTGGGAAGCAAGGAAAATCTTTGGAGAACTCACCAATACCTCCCGAAGTTTTGTGGTGAAGGTGGTTGCCTATTTCAACAATCCGAAAAACGTTAGTAGCACTGATGAACGAGGCATACAGCGCGGTGTAGAACTCATACGCCTTTGCAAGTTGTACATCAAGCAATTAAAAAATGAAATGCACAACAACTTCCACCCCGGCTTCGACGCAGAAAATCTGGACTTACTAAAAGCCCATGCGGTAAATACCGATCAAAAAATCTCCAACGAAATACTGATAGCCATGACGATAAGCATAGAACATAGTTTTTCGCAAAATGCCCCATTTGAAAAGTCGGATCTCATGCAGCATATCAACCGATTTTACGACGTGCAGGGCAAAGCAGAGCGAATAAAAAACACTGCCTTTTTGAAGATATATTCAGCGTTTACCAAAATCGTTGTTGGATTTTATGTCCTGCTCATTCCGTTCCTCATTGGTGACATTGATCTGGGTGGTGAGGACAGCGGATTCGAATTTCTGTCTATCCCGATTATGGCAGTATTAAGTACCGCATTTCTCACCATCAACAGACTGGCAAATCTCTATGCCGAACCCTTTTCCGATAACAGAACGTCTGTGAACATTGACAAGATCATTGAAACGATAGAAGCAGACTGCGATGTGGCGATAAAAAAGTGTCCTTCACTTTAGCACGCCTCTACTTCCTATACTTCACTTCAATAGCATGCAGTTCCAGCACCGGCTTCATAAACTCTTCGAGATCGTAAACGCACAGTTGACTTGCGGCATCGCAGAGTGCTTTTTCAGGCTCGGGGTGGGTTTCGATAAATACCCCGTCCACTCCAGATGCAACACCAGCCCTGCTCAGCACCGGTAAAAACTCGCGTGCACCACCTTTTGAATCGGCACTGGGAATACCATATTTGCGAATGGAGTGTGTGATGTCGAAAACAACGGGATAGCCCAGCATACCCATATGATAAAAGCTTCGCGGATCCACCACAAGGTCGTTGTAGCCCATCGTGTAACCACGCTCGGTAAGGATGATCTGATCATTGCCGGCATCTACACATTTGCCTACTGGATGTTTCATGTTTTCGGGAGCTAGGAATTGTCCGTGTTTGATGTTGATGACCTTACCTGTAGCGGCTGCCGCCTTCAGCAGTCCGGACTGCATACAGAGGTAAGCGGGAATCTGAAGCACATCGCACACCTCCGCTGCAGGCGCTGCCTGATCGGGGTAATGTATATCGGTAAGAACCGGAAAGCCAAACTGTTCCTTCACCTTGGCTAACATTTTGATGCCCGCATCGAGACCCGGACCATCATAATACTTCAGACTACTGCGATTGTCTTTGCAAAATGAGGACTTGTAGATGACCTGAATATTGAGGCGTTCACCTACTTCTTTCAGCATCTCCGCGGTTTTCATCATCACCATTTCGTCTTCGATCACACATGGACCGGAGATCAAAAAAAGCTCATCGGCGCCGCAGCTAATATTTCCTACTTGTATTTTCTTGTTGCTCATTTGGAGTTAAACTTTCTTTCGACTGTTACTATTTGGGTTTAGCCATTCAAGTCTATTGATACACTTGTTTCAACTGAAGGCAAAACCTGTTTAGATTTTTGCAAAGTTATAGCTTTGGCTAAAGCCGGATAAGATTGTTTTTGGAGCCCAAGGCTAAAGCCTGGGGTTCGCCCACCACCGACGGATGCACATCCTACTGACACGAGTAGCGGAACAACAAATACGTAGCACTCAAACAACAGCTATACCCTTCTTCGAGTTTTCAGCGCTGTATCGCTTTGGCTAAAGCCGGATTAGATTGCCTTTGCGCCCAAGGCTAAAGCCTGGGGGTTCGCTCATCACCGACTGATGGACATCCTACTGAAACGAGCAGCAGAACGACAATGCGTAACACTCAAACAATAGCTGTACCCTTCTTCGAGTTTTCAGTGCTGTATCGCTTTGGGTAAAGCCGGATTAGATTGCCTGTGCGTCCAAGGCTAAAGCCTGGGTTCGCTCATCACCGACTGATGGACATCCTATGGAAACGGGTAGCAGAACGACAATGCGTAACACTCAAACACTAGCTATACCCTTCTTCGGGTTTTCAATGCTGTATCACTTCGGCTAAAGCCGGATTAGATTGCCTCTGCGCCCAAGGCTAAAGCCTGGGGTTCGCTCATCACCGACTGATTGACATCCTACTGAAACGAGCAGCAGAACGACAATGCGTAACACTCAAACACTAGCTATACCCTTCTTCGAGTTTTCAGTGCAGTATCGCTTCGGCTAAAGCCGGATTAGATCGATCTGTGAACCCAAGGCTAAAGCCTGGGGTTGGCTCATCACCGACTGATGGACATCCTACTGAAACGGGTAGCAGCACGACAATGCGTAACACTCAAACACTAGCTAAATCCCTCTCCGAGTTTTCAATGCTGAATCGCTTCGGCTTAAGCCGGATGTGGTTGCCTCTGCGTCCAAGGCTGAAGCCTGGGTTCGCTCACCACCGACTGATGGACATCCTACTGAAACGGTTAGCAGAACAACAATCGTATCACTCAAACAACAGCTATACCCTTCTTCGAGTTTTCAGTGTTGTATCCCTTCGGCTAAAGCCGGATTAGATTGCCTCTGCGTCCAAGGCTGAAGCCTGGGTTCGCACATCACCGACTGATGGAAACCCTTCTGAAACGGGTAGCAGAAAAACAATGCGTAACACTCAAACAACAGCTTAATCCCTCTCCGAGTTTTCAGTGCTGCATCGCTTCGGCTAAAGCCGGATTAGATTGCCTTTGCGCCCAAGGCTAAAGCCTGGGTTCGCTCATCACCGACTGATGGACATCCTACTGAAACGGGTAGCAGAACGACAATGCGTAACACTCAAACAATAGCTGTACCCTTCTTCGAGTTTTCAGTGCTG
>JAFIGV010000026.1 GCA_017849575.1 Flavipsychrobacter sp.
AGGGGGACAGATCAGAAGTGACTCATGAGATAAACGTCCGCACGGCTGAGAATCTCGTAGAAGGATTGTGGTTTAGAAATCACCTCCCCCGCTTCCGCACAGTGCCACCGCACGCCCCCTCCAAAAGGGGACAGATCAGAAGTGACTCATGAGATAAACGTCCGCACGGCTGAGAATCTCGTAGAAGGATTGTGGTTTAGAAATCACCTCCCCCGCTTCCGCACAGTGCCACCGCACGCCCCCTCCAAAGGGGGACAGACGGAATCTTCAAAGCTTTTTTGATTTTTCATTTTTGCCGTTTACATTTGCACTCCTTCAAAGACCTGCGGCGGTGGCGAAACTGGTAGACGCACTACTTTGAGGTGGTAGCGCCTTTAACGGGCGTGGGAGTTCGAATCTCCTCTGCCGCACTGATGAGATGGATCATCAAAAATACCTGAGGGCTGGTCTATGACGATCAGCCCTTTTTCACGCCTTGACATTAATCAAAACTATCGCTGCATATACTGCAAACGACTGCTCATCCTGACTCCGGACTTGTCCGTAAAGTTGATCATATACAGTCCCGGGCTGCAGGATTGAGGGAGACTTATTTCAGTCCTGCCGACGGGCAAGGAAGTGTTCATTATCGTTTTACCCTGGAGGTCATAGATATGGATGACACCCGATGACGGCACATTCACAAAAAAACTACCCCTTGTTGGATTCGGAAAGACCTCAATCTCCCGGGACAGTACGGGCAGTGCCGGCAATGTGGTACTCAGGCAGGGCGGAAAGGTGTCTGTAGCGGAAGGGGTGGCGTTAACTGCCCAGGTGTATAGGGCGTTAACCATGATATCGGCGTTGGCTGAACTGGCACCATCTCCGTTGGTAAGGGCGATAGCACCGGCTTTTTTAACAGGATTGAAATACAGGGCAGTGTTGACACCGACGTCTCCGCCATTGTGCCCCCACAAATAATCACCATTGCCCGCGGTAGCGCGGTAGAAGATGATGCCCTGCGCAGGATCAACGGGTGTTTGTTGCTGCAATATAAAAGCTACCGTAGCGCTATCGAGCACACGGCTGCCTTCATACACACCGTACTGCAAATACATGGTCATAAACCTTGCAAGGTCTGTGGCGGTGGTGCGCAATTGTCCATCGGGATAGTCGGGATACCCATACAATCCCACATCGAGATAAGCGCCGTTATAAAAAGTATAGGGACGGGCAATACGCGTAGTATCGCTTATTCCTGACAGTAGAAAAGAAGTACTGTTCATGCATATTTTCTGAAAAATTGCCGTGTCGCAATAATGGCTGAACGGATCGCCGGTGATGCGCTCTACGAGGTAGGCCGCAAGGGTGGAACCTATGTTGCTGTAATTATATTGCGTACCAGGTGGGTAGCTATAAAAATTAGCAGCGCTATAAAATATGCCTGTGGGAACAAGATAGTTTTTCATGAAGGAATCGAGGCTGACCGGTGAATCGCCGCTTACATAAAGTCCGCCCATCGTGTTCCATTCGTCCTGTATGGCAGCAGTATGTGTAAGCAACATCCGGGCAGTGATCGAATCGTTGGGGAAGGATGGTGTACGAACCGAAAAAGGCAGGTAGTGATTAACATCTATATCAAGATCAATTTTCCCCTTTTCCCAGAGTTGCATGATGGCGGTGGCGATCATGGTTTTCGAGACCGAGGCCTGCATGAAAATGGTCTGATCATCAACCGGTTGGTTATTAGACAGGTTAGCAATTCCCAGGTTTTTGTGATAGATGCGCTTCCCTTCTTTTACCGCCACAAAAGAAGCACCTTTCATTTTGCCATTGTTCATGATACCCATCAGGTAACTATCAGAAGGCTGCGCCGTGGCATAAAAAGCGAGGATGCAGCACAGCATACAGGCGTACAGATTTTTCATAGTTGGCATTTTTAGTAAAAATAGATCGTTCTGGTCAGAGATTTGTTACAGCCACAGATCAGAAACCGTCTAAAGAAATCGTCGTCAAAAATGCTTCCAACTGAGACTCAACATCCAGTTTCTGCCCGGCATCGGGCGTGCATTGACTACCTCATATTGCTCGTCAAAAACATTATTGAGCTGTGCAGACAAGTTGAACTGATCGTGATCGAAACGTAAGCTATAACCGAGTTCGACATTGCTAATCTGATAGGCCGGAATTGCTCCGGATTCGTCGGTATTAATGAAGCGCTTGCCTACATAACTGAAGTGATAGCCTGCAATGAAATTCCGGTAGTGAAAGCGGGCGTTCAACCGAAGGTTTCCATAGGGTGTGTAGGGTATCTGTTTACCCAGGCTTCCATCGTTTGGGATGATGCTCGCCGTGGTATGTGCTACAGTATAACCCGCATTTGCAGAAAGCTGGCAGCCTGTGTTTTGCCACTGACCTGCCAGAATATTTTCTGTTTCCACACCCCGGCTTTCCACGGTTGCCAGATTGTGTGGGGTCCAGATAGCACCGCCCATCCAGATGATCCAGTTGTTGATGACGCGATCGTACACCGAAACATCATGACGCAGCGAAAGGTGTTGGCTGAGTTTCAGATCGGCAGTATAGCCCACATCAAGGCTCCACCCCTGCTCTGGCTCCAGATCTTCATTTCCACCAGGACGGTAATACAGCTCGTTTAATGTGGGGGCGCGATAAGTTCTTTGCCAGCCTGCCCTCAGTCCAACCAGTTTCGTCATTCTATAACTGACCCCCACGCCGGGAAGAAAAACAGATTGCGCCTGAATGAGCTCTTCTCGCAAAGAAAGACTCAGAGAAAATTTATTGCGGAGATCATGGTAGTGGTAAGCCGCCGCCAGTCCATATCTGCCTTGCTGATGCGGTAGCGTGTCTCCCTCCATCCAGGAAATATTAACCGGAGTGAATAACAACAGCCGATGACGAAGACCCAGACTTCTCTGCCAGCCCGCTTCAAAAAACAACTGTGTTGTCCGGTTACTGCTGTGCACACCAATCGTATCATCATCATAACGAAAGAAATCTTGAATGAATGCTAACCGCAGATAGCTATGTTGATGGTCGGTACGACGATTCCAGTCGCCAAAAATTCTCCAGGAAGCGTCACGACGCTGTTTTTCGGAGTAAGACTCGAAACGCGCGGCGGGTATCTGTCGGTCGTAGTATTGGTACCAGCCTATCAACCGGAGCTTGTCTTTGTTGTTCGGAGCAAAACCGATCTGTTGCTGTAATGAAACACCCTTCAGGTGCGCATGGTCGTTGTGCTGGTGTTCATCATAATAATTCCGGAACTCAAAATTATTCTGCGCGGTTTGAACAAACCCTGTAGTTGCAAAGCGAAGTTTCCCTTTTTGTAACAAAGTTTTCGCCGCCGCCTGAAACTGACCAAAGCTACCCGTGCCGATTCCCAATTCCCATTTAGGGACAGCCTTGCGAAATAAGTCGCCGGAAGACAGCAGCAGTGCCCCGCCTACATTGCCGCTTCCCATCAGGGAGGAGGAGCTGCCATACACCAGTTGCACCTGATCGAATAGAGCAACAGGAAGGGAAGACACATCTGCTATGCCCAGCGCAGCATTGTTGATCGGAACGCCATTCCACAAAAGCAAAGACTGTGCTGCCGAAGACCCTCGGATATTCAAAGTAGCCAGACCGTTAAAGCCGTAAGATTTTACGAACACCGGCGTTTGCTGGGAAAGAAGTTGTGCGGTGGCCTGTAGTCGATACTGTTGCAGCGTTGCACTATCGAAAGCTGTAATTTTTTGTCCGCTTGAAAAATAGTTCAGTTTATCGTCGGGTGCTATGAGCTTTTCGCTGCTTACCTCCACCGCTTGCAAGGTATCCGTCAGGTTTTGAGCCACCCCAAAGAATCCTGGCAAAAGCAAGAACAGCGTGCTGCTCAAAAAGATGATGTATCGCCCCCCCTGCATCAACGGTTAAAATAAAAGTGTCCTACACCGGCACCCACCTTAAAACTTTTCTTCTTATGGCCGTCTGTGCCATAGACCGATATCACACTGTTTTGAATAAAGCCCGCAGGGTCGCCTACGTAGATATTGCCGCTGGCCGGATCGAGTCCCAACGCCCAGAAATACTGACCGGATTGTGCCGCGATAAAAGGTGAAGCCGGAAGCACCGGTGCCGAAGTGGACATTCGAAAAACACCGTTGTCTGCGCTTTGAGCGGCGTAATCAACCTTAATAAAATAGATACTGTCTTTTGCCGCATTCAGGACTGGCTTCACCGGATCTGACGAGCCGGAAAAGACAAAGTCGTGCAGAACCGCCCCGGTCTTTGGATCGAGTTGTGTGAGATGTGCCGTGCAACCCTTGGTAACATTCCCGGAAAGCACCCAAAGTTTGTCCTCGTGATCCACCAGAATTTCTGATGGAGCGCGCCCCGGCAGTAACAAACTGTCGTCCAGATGATCGTCTGCTGTATTAACAACAAATACTTTGTTGACAGCAGTATCCCAGCAGGCTATGTAGGCCTTTCCTCCCAAAAGAGTCATCCCTTCCGTATTTTTTCCAGCGAGGGTGACAGAGCCTGATAGCGTATGCGACCCTGTGTTCAGTACGAATATTTTGTCGTTATAGAGCGAAGAAATATACGCCTTACCCATGCCGACCGGAAGAATATACCTGGGCTTGGGCACATTGATTGCCGACAACAAGCGAAAAGACAGATCGAGCACCAATACTTTATCCGAGTTGTTGATGCACAGATAATAGGCACTGTCAATTTTTTGAAGACTTTGGAGCACATCTCCAAGCGGCGCGCCGTTGACAGACTTGTACACATCGAGGTAAACACTATCTTCTTTCGCGTCGTAAATACTAAAGGATGCATTTCCGCTGCCGTAGCTTCCTTCGCAGAGTATAAACACCTGCGAGCTGTTCGCGACTGGCGGAGCTTTCTCTGTATTATCTTCCTTATTGCAGCCTGCATTACATAGTAATACCAGCAGCAGACAGCTTATAATTTTATGATACGCTCGGTCCAAGCTTTTCCATTTTCATCGGTAAAACGAATAAAATATACGGCCGGTTTCCAGCCGCTGATATCGATCTCAAGCGCTCCGTCGCAATTACTTCGCAGCAGGATCTGACCTTCTACATTCATGACCGACAAGCTCACTACGGCCTGCGTGGTAATCTTCAGTTGATCCTGCGCGGGATTCGGGAAAATCTTCGCAGTGGGTTCGGATATAGGGCTAAGGCTTGTTGGATATGCCTGGTGCAGAACCGCAACCGCATCGAGATCAAACCCGCCCGTTGGAAAACTGGTAGGATAAGGATCGTTGATTTTATTGCCCGAAGCATCGAAGCTGGCATATTCTAAAACAGAGCCGACCACATCTACCACACGCACGTGGGTAATATGAGAGATGTCGAGCCCGGGTGTATTGGCAAGCTCCTGAAGATCGAAAGGAGTGCCGTAATTGCTGACGTACTTGCCGGCGAGGTTGTGCAGCAATCTTGCGTTCATATAATTCTGCCCCATAACGCTGGATATCTGCTGGGTAGTCTGCGTGAGCGAAGTGGACGGAAAGCGAAAAAAATGAATTCCGTCGGAACTTACTTCTACGAAGGCCAGCTCCAGAAATGCTTCCTCCGCATAGGCAGGATTAAGAAAACCGTTTTCAAAAACTGCAAAATCAGCACCGGGCCCGTCTGAAACCGGATTTGCAAAATATAATGTGGCAACACCACTATCGCCGAGACTGACTACAAAATTATCAACGCTACCTACAGCCAGGCTGCTATCTCCGGAGGAAACATAGCCCAGCGATTTTTGCGCTATATCCTGATAGCCGCGCTGCACACGGCAACTCGTCGCCCAGCCTACTATCGCAGGATCTGTGGCACTGATGGCATTGCTGCCGGCAATACCCGCCTGCGGAGCATATTGCGCTGGTGCAACAACGGAAAAGCAACAACTAATAACTATCGGAATAATTGTGAGTCGGGTCATTGTTTGAAGAGACGGGTCGTTTCTGTTCTACCATTATGGATCACCTGTAGCAAATAGGTACCCGCTGCAAGGTCTTGCAAGAGAAAGCGAAATTGAGATGAGGTGGATACCTGCATTTCCTGTAGCACTCTGCCCATAAGGTCCATAAGGCGCAACGTTGTGTTTCCGCTTTGTTTCAAACGCACAAACACAGCATCCTTTGCCGGATTGGGGTAAACGGCTGCGATCAGCTCCTGCGTGTCTGTCACGTCCGTGGGCGCCACCGTGGTAAAATCGTCCATACAGAAATAAGCTGGTGTGTTCATGCCCCATTGACCCACATCGGAAGAGCTAAGTTCAAACTTGACACTATCTACAGCACCGAGCGGACTAAGGTCGAGCCACTGCCAGTCTTGAACAATGTAGTGATTGGACAATGCCGTATCCCGGAAATCGGCAAGATAAAACTCAACTGTATTAGACGTGAAAACGCCATTGGCAAAACCTCTTACGGTCAGCTTGAACCAGTCGGGTTCGGTACCAGAAGCTCCTCCAAACTTTTTGCCGATCGCATCGCCATCGCGCATACTGTTATACGCGTAGGTCGAATTGGTGACATAGCATCCCTGTAGCACCCTTTGGCCGCCCGATAAGGGCATGGGCGCAGGGAGCAGAGACAGCATGTTGCTGCTGCCATTAACGACCACATAGTTGGGCGAACTGTTATAACCACCTGCCGGCTTAGCGGCATATTGGTTGGCGGGTCCGCTGGTGACGGAGTCTGTGATGTTGGAGTAAGAAAAACCATGACTCCAGAATCCCCCCCATGAAGTATCATAATAATAAGGGAAGTGAACGTAAGCGTCATTGAAACCAAGGTCCGTAAGCTGCGCACTGCTGTTGAGGTAAAAGCTGTTGGCACCCGGAAGCGTCAAAGTATCAAAGCTGGCGACCAAATTCTGAGCCGGAAGCCGGAAAGCGGCCAAAAGGACAAAAAGCAGGAGTATTGTTTTACGCATATAGACATTGGTTTTGAGTACAATTTTGTCTGCTGCCATGAGAAAATGTTCCGGAAAGAGAAAGCGGGATCTGCCTTATCTTACCTGTGCTTTTATTCCCGAAAGCAACTGAGTAATACCGGCTATTTGCCGGATGTTTGCAAAGGCAGGTCTTCTGACTCGCTTCATCTTTTGCGCCTTCCCGCTTCAAAAAAGCAGTGGCATAGCAGAACAAAAGATTGTAGAAGAAGCTTACAGCATCGGGTAATGTTCAGGATTTGCACCTGATTCCCTTTTCATTCCGTCCATGACGGAAACCCATGCGGAGGCAAATGTAGCGGTTTTGTACACAATACCGAAATATGAAAAAAGCAACCGGGAAACCGGGCAGATCGGAGGTCCACACTCTTTGAGCAAGACTGCAAAAAGCACGAATCAAAGTTTATCTTTAGTGCATTATGTCTGCCGGTTCGACAAAAAAAATACACCGTGCCTGGTCTATGTACGACTGGGCAAACAGCGCTTACAATCTGGTGATCACTTCCACCATTTTTCCTGCCTACTACACCGCTATTACCACCCAAAAGCAGGGAGAAAAAATCGTAAACGACAAGGTGCATTTCTTTGGCGCCACAGTTACCAACACAGCCTTGTCCGACTACGCACTGGCAGCCGCCTATCTGATCATTGCCATTATTTCACCCATACTTTCCTCCATTGCCGATTACAAAGGCAATAAAAAAGCCTTTATGCGCCTGTTTTGTTACATGGGTTCTCTGGCTTGTGCAGGATTATACTTTTTCAAAGCCGATACGCTCGAAGCAGGCATTGTTTTCTTTGCCGTTGCCGCCATCGGTTATTGCGGCAGCCTTGTTTTTTACAATGCATTTCTACCGGAGATAGCGGTCGAAGCCGACCGGGACCGCGTGAGTGCACAAGGTTTTGCCTATGGCTATGTAGGAAGTGTGTTGCTGCAATTGCTTTGTTTTGTTTTTGTCTTCAATCCTTCAGCCTTTCACTGGCTGGGCATCTACAACGAGGGCGATGCTTCGCGATTTGCATTCTTACTCGTGGGCATCTGGTGGTTTGCCTTCGCACATATTCCGCTAACCGTACTTCCCAACCGAAAGCCTCAGGAACAACATCCCGAACACAATATTCTGGTCAATGGCTTTCATGAACTCAAAAAAGTATGGCATCAGCTCAAAAAACTTCCGGTATTGCGCACCTATCTCGGAGCATTTTTTTTCTATAGCATGGGCGTGCAAACAGTAATGCTGGCCGCAACATTTTTTGGAAGTAAAGAACTCAAACTGGAGACACCACAACTCATCAGCACCATTCTGATCATACAACTGGTAGCCATTGCCGGGGCCTATCTGATGGCAAAGCTGTCGGAGCGTTTTGGCAATCTGCGTGTGCTGCTTTTTGTTGTGATTGTCTGGATGCTCATTTGCGTGTATGCCTATTTTATCACCACCGCTACGCAGTTTTACATCGTTGCCACCGTTGTAGGACTGGTAATGGGTGGCATTCAGTCGCTGAGCCGCTCCACCTATGCCAAGCTGATGCCCGAAACAAAAGATACCGCATCTTTTTTCAGCTTTTACGATGTGACCGAAAAAATTGCCATCGTGATCGGGATGTTTTCTTTTGGCTTTATAGAAGAAATTACCGGATCGATGCGCAACAGCATCCTCGCCCTCATCGGTTTCTTTGTGGCAGGAATGGTCATTTTGTATCTTGCCCTGGCAAAGGCAAAAAGCCAACATTTACAAAACTCAGTGATCTGATTTTATGCGACTCTTTTCAATCAATGCAGGATACTTCAAACTCGATGGTGGAGCCATGCATGGCGTGGTGCCCAAAAGTATGTGGAACAAGGCCAATCCTGCCGACGAAAACAATATGTGTACCTGGGCAATGCGCTGCATGCTCATAGAACAGGGTAATCATCGCATTTTGATCGATACGGGCATGGGAGATAAGCAGGATGAAAAATTTTTTGGGCATTATTTTCCGCATGGCGATGATAGTATTGAAAAAAACCTGGCTAAAAATGGCTTCGCACCCGAGGATATTACCGATGTCTTTCTGACGCATTTGCATTTCGACCATTGCGGAGGCGCCGTAAAACGCAGCGGAGAGCAACTGGTTCCCGCTTTTCCGAATGCGGTGTACTGGAGTAATGAAGCACACTGGACAAGCGCTGCCACACCGAACGAACGCGAAAAAGCCTCTTTTTTGAAGGAGAATTTTATGCCGCTCCGGGAGCAGGAAGGCCTGCTTCGGTTTGTGGACGCTTCAGAAGGCGGTGAATGGATCAGTGACATACGGGTGCATGTGGTGAACGGACATACCGATGCTATGATGCTGCCGCTGATCAATTACAACGGCACCACCCTGTTGTACTGTGCCGATCTGATTCCGAGCGCCGCTCACGTTTCGATGCCCTGGGTAATGGCCTATGATATGCGCCCGCTGGATACGCTCAATGAAAAACGAAAACTGCTACGGGAAGCCGTAACCAACAACTGGGTACTTTTCTTCGAACACGATCCAAAAATTGAATGTGCCACGCTGCAGGAAGTGGACGGCAGGATCAAAATCAAAGAAACATTTCCATTGCATAAACTTGCAGCAGGAACATCGTAGTAAGGCCAAACCCTGGCGAAAAATAAACTCCACGACGTCCCCTCTGTAGAGGGGACGTGCAGCAGCCCTTGTGCGTGAGCAGGGGTGTGTTTTTAAAAATTCCAAACACAAAAATCGAAATCACCCAACCCCACGACCTCCCCTCTCGAGAGGGGACGTGCAGCAGCCCTTGTGCGCGGCAGGGGTGTGTTTTTAAAAAATCCAAAAACTAAAAATCGAAATCACCCAACCCCACG
>JAFIGV010000027.1 GCA_017849575.1 Flavipsychrobacter sp.
AAACTTTACGGTAAAGTATAAGGCTACTCCGGGCTTCGCATTCCCTGCCGGCACTTATTCTACCGATGTAGTTTATACCGCTACACAGCAATAAAACTCAAGAGAAAACAGCATACAAAAGCTCCGGAAACGGGGCTTTTTCATTTTTGTGTAAAATCAGGCTGTTCTATTTAAAGATTAAAAATAAAATGGCTATCTTTCGCGTAAAGAGAGAATGCCTATGCAATATTTTTTACTTTCTGTTACTGTTGTTTTAGCCATTGTACTTTACCGAATGCTGAGCAGTCAGCGCACCACTTATCCGTTTATCCGCACCACAAGGATAGACCGGACTGAGGACGATGCTGAATATCTGACCACGGAAGCCGAGCAGGGGCTGATCACTATTGATCATGATGTTGTGATCGTAGAAGGTCAGGAATATTCTCTAAAGGCAAAAAAAGGCTTGGATTCTGAAGCGTTCCTCAATGTGGACAATGGAAAGCTGATCAGCATTGGTATCCGGCTGCGGGACGGTGAGAAACTCTTTTTCATTGATCCGGAACACAGCCTTGTTTCCAACTACAGACAGTCTGTTACGGACACACACACACACCACATCTTTTCATTTTAGTGCAGCAGTAACCCAACTACTTTTAGCAGCAGCTTTTCGTTGCTGCTTTTTTATGCCTGCCGCGTTTTGTGCTTTTCCCATTCGCGCAGTACCAGTGGATGTGCTTTTTCATAAAGAGCCTGCAACGACTCCACCAGAGACCGGATGCTCATGAGAGATGCCCGTTCCCGTGCCAGGTGCTCTACCCGTGCCAGTTGGTCGAACATATCAGCGACCTTTACCACGCCGACGCTTGATTTCAGGAAATGTGCCTGCTTTGCGAGTGCATCCATATCGTCGCCCGCCTCGGCCAGCGAGGCCAGTTGCTGCAAACCATCCGGCATGGTACTGATAAAGATCTCCAGCACATCATGAAAATACTTGTGGTCAGCTCCGGCCAGCTCTTTCAGAAAGCTGAAGTCCACAAGCTGATCGGGTGCCGGCAACGACTCTGTGTTGGCCGGACCGGAATTATGCGCGGAAACGATTCCTGTTTTCTCTGCTATGATCCGGTAGAGTTGATCCGGTTCAAAAGGCTTTGAAATATATCCGTCCATACCTGCTTCCTTGCATTTATCCTCCTCACCCTTTAGTGCATCGGCCGTCATGGCTATGATGGGCAGTGTACATTTCATTACCTGCCGCAGGTAGCGTGTTGCCTTGTAACCATCTACCTCGGGCATCTGAATGTCCATAAGAATCAGGTCGAACCCACCCCGCTTCACTTGTTGAATAGCTTCCTGTCCGTTGCTGGCGATGGTTAGGATCACACCTTGCCGCTCCAGCGTATTTTTGACCACCTTTTGATTGATCAGGTTGTCTTCTGCCACCAATATCCTTAACCCCGTCAGTGAATAACTTGCTGCATCGTTCTCTCTGTCGCGTTCCACAACACCCTGCCTGCCGTCGGCCACCTCATAGGGTATGGAGAAGGTAAACACAGAGCCCTTGCCCGGCGTGCTGCTTACCATGATCACTCCGCCTTGTAGCTCCACGAGTTGTTTTACGATGGCAAGCCCAAGACCGGTGCCGCCATACTTCCGTGCATCTTCGGCCTTGCTCTGAGAGAAGCTTTCAAAAATTTGCCCCAGCTTATCGTGCGGGATGCCAATTCCTGTATCCTTTACTGCTACATTCAGCGACACCTTTCCGGCCGCGATTTTTTCCGCCGTTAACTTCACTTCCACCTGTCCCTGCGTAGTAAATTTCAAAGCATTTCCGGCCAGGTTGATGACGATTTGCTGCAGGCGCAAAGGATCGCCCAACAGTATCTCCGGCACATTACCGTCTATCACCAGATTGAGCTTGATCATTTTTTCATCTGCCTTGAAGTGTAGCGGATAAATTGCTTTCCGGATACTTTCCCGCGGCGCAAACGGGATGGATTCAAACTCAAACTTGCCCGATTTTATCTTAGAAAAATCGAGCAGATCGTTGATTATAGAAAGCAGGCTTTGGGCCGATTCGTGGATACTTTCAGTAAAATCTTTTTGCTCGTCGTTGAGATCCGTGCTCATCAAAAGATTAGCCATACCGATAATGCCATTCATCGGTGTACGTATCTCATGACTCATGTTGGCCAGAAAAGACTCCTGCGCTGCTTTTGCATTCTCGGCTTCCTGACGCGACTCTATCAGCTTTATCTCCGTGGCTTTCCGCTCGGTGATGTCTGTAGCCATGACGCCTACGTATTGAACCTTTCCTTTTTCATCGAGCAGGGGAAACTTCACGACCCAGTAGTGCAGATACACACCATCTTCATAGATCGTTTCTTCGAGCTCCGCCAGCCGTGCATGCTGCACCACATATTCGTCGGTCTCTCGATAGAGTGCTAGCCGGTCCGGCGTGTGTCTGGGTATCTGTTCGTTTGTGCGGCCGATAAGTTCTGCGGCCGGCGTCCGGAACACCTCTTCCGTCTTTTTATTGACGATCAGATAGGTGCCCTCTACATTTTTGATGTACAGCACGGACGGCACATTGTCAATAATTTCCTGAATGATCTTAAGGCGGTTACGATTTTCAGCTTCAAGTGCCTCTATCTCCAGGGCTCTTTGTTTCTCTTCTTCAATATCCCAAAGCACCACCTGCCATTCCCTTTGTTCGGTTTCACGGCTTGCAGGAAAAATGCGGCACATCACCCATTTGTGTTGACCATCGGCGGTAATGATCTGGATTTCAGCAGAAGTGTTTTGCTGGGCCTGAGGGCCTGCATCAAAAAGCGCATGGTGCAGCACCGGCCTGTATTCGCGCACCACACGGGCATGAAAGGGGCGCTCCAGCACTTCTTCTGCGCTGTAGCCAGCCAGCGTAGCAATATTTTTACTGACAAAGCGCACCACGCCACTTTCGTCCACAATCAATGTTGTCACCCCGGCATTTTCAACAAGCGCCCTGTATCTGGCTTCTTTTTTCCGGGCTTGTTCTTCGGCAAGAGATTTTCGGGTAATGCTTTGCCTTACTTTGTATAGCGCAAGGCTTAGAAATGCGGAGATCAGAAAAAAGCTGATGACTGAAAAAGAAATCCGGCTGCGGCTGTAGGACTTATTTTCGCTGGTTCGGCTGGCAAGCATCTCTGACTGTGTGCTTTCCATTACAGAAAGTAGTTCGTCAATTTCCTTGTTGCCTTCGTTCATCAGTATTTTTATGTCCGGGTCCGACGGTTTCATTCGCCCTTCTTCCATTTGTTTGATGAGCAGTAAGGCTGTCGATTTTTTTTGTACGATAAGGTCGTGTAGCGTTACCGCTCTTTGGTACTGGCCACCGTTTTCCTTGGTGATATCTATAAGGTAGGTGGTGCGCTTTATCGTTTTATCCGCCTTCTCTACCAGCGTCTTTTTATAATTGTCAAGGCCGGTGAGCAAATATCCCTGCAGAGCCACCTCTATGTCGCGCACCCCGGTCTGAGTAGATTTTATTTGCTGCAAAACATCGTTGGTACGGTTTACCCATAGTTCTGACTGGCCGGCACGCCGGTATAACTGAAAGGCCTGAAAAACGTATAGGCACAAAAAAACGATGATGGTAGCGTTGATCAGAAGGAATGATCTCCTGAGCTGGGCTGCTACCGAGTTGGGCTGCATAAAAGGAACAGTGTAAATGCTTCGAGACGAAACTAATCAAATATGGCTACATCTCATAACAAACAGGCTCATCCAAAACGTGTACATTATCATGAAATTAAATTTTCCTACAACTTTATTATTCGGGATTCGCATATTATTTTTGTTGCTGATTACGTAAGAACGACCCTCTGACTTCATTTTTTTAAAGAAGTTCACATGCCAGACAAATTCAAGACCCTGCCAAGATGGCTTATCTTTTTATTAGACCTGACCGGCGTAGGGGTTGCATTACTGGTATCCCAAATTCTCCGGTTTAACTTTCATGTTGAGCAGGCTTTCCAGAACTTCAGTTTTGCGCTGGCACTGGCCCTCACCATCAATGCAGGTTTGTTCTATGGGTTCAAGTCTTATGCGGGCATTGTTCGGTATACTACTATTCGCGACACCTTCCGCCTTCTGGCCATCACCACCATTTCAAGCATCATCTACTTTGTCATTGGTTTCATTTATTACCAGAAGGGTGTTTTCTTTTTATCGAGGGCTACTATTCTGATTAATTTTTTCATTGTAAGCTCTGGTCTTATTGGCTACCGCATGGTGGTAAGGCACCTATACCGACTGTTTTTTACAGAAAACCTTTTGAAGAACCGGGCAAGAGCGGTGGTGTACGATACGAGCGAGCAGGGGTTGCTTACTAAAAGAGTGATCAACGACTATCCTCAAAGCCAGATGCAGGTAGTTGCTTTTGTGGATGATAAAGCCAACAACCACGGAAAGATCATGGAAGGCCTGCCCATCTACGATCTCAATGATGCGACTTTCAAAAAACTGGTGGATGAAGAAGTGAAACTCATCATCATCGCCAATAAGGAAATTGCTGTGCAGAAGCTTAACCTCATTGTGGATATGGCCCTGCTGCACGGCATCCGGGTGCAACAGGTTCCTCCGATCTCCCAATGGCTGAAGGGCAAACTAGGCTCGGAACAACTTAAAGACATCAACATCGAAGACCTGCTGGAACGTGAAGTTATTCAGATCCATAACGAGAATATTTTCTACGCACTAAAGGGAAAGAAGGTGCTGGTGACCGGGGCAGCCGGTTCTATAGGCAGCGAAATGGTGCGGCAGCTTATAAAGTTCAAACCCGCCCTGATTGTGCTCTGCGACAAGGCGGAAAGCCCGCTGCATGAGCTCTGCCTCGAGATTCAGGAGAACTACTCGAACGCACCCATTAAACCCTACATCGGAGATATTTGCGACAAAGTGCGGATGGACCATCTCTTTGAGGTGTATAATCCTGATATCGTTTTTCATGCGGCTGCTTACAAACATGTGCCGCTGATGGAAGAGAATCCTTCGGTTGCTATTTTGAACAACGTACTCGGCACACGTGTACTGGCCGAACTTTCAGTAAGCTATGGGGTGGAGAAGTTTGTGATGATCTCTACCGACAAGGCGGTGAACCCGACCAATGTAATGGGTGCCTCCAAGCGCATTTCAGAGATACTTATTCAAAGTCTTTTCAAACATCTTTATCCTTCGGAAGAGGCTCTGATGAAAAAGGGAACCAGACCTACCATGTTCATTACCACACGTTTTGGCAATGTATTGGGCAGCAATGGCTCTGTAATTCCGAGGTTCAAAAAGCAGATTGAGCGCGGCGGACCCCTCACCGTCACCCATCCGGAAATTACACGCTATTTTATGACCATCCCCGAGGCCTGCCAGTTGGTGATAGAGGCGGGCGTAATGGGTATGGGTGGCGAAATATTTGTCTTCGACATGGGCAATCCTGTACGCGTGGTTGACCTTGCCGAAAAAATGATCCGCCTTTCCGGAAGACAACCCGGCGCGGATATTGACATCGTGTTCACGGGGTTGCGTCCGGGTGAAAAACTATATGAAGAGCTGTTGAGTAATAAAGAAAATACACTGCCTACCTACCATGAAAAAATTCTTATTGCCAAGGTAATGGAATATGATTTTCATGCAGTGAACGAAAAGATCGAACAACTGATACAAAGCGCCAGCAAGCACTACACGTTTGAAACAGTAGCGCTGATGAAGGAAATCGTGCCGGAGTTCATTTCAAAAAATTCTACGTTCGAGAGCCTCGACGTAAAAGTGTAAGCAGATCTAACAAAAAAGGTCCGGCAAACGCGGACCCATTCCATCAGGTTCTATCTTCAACATTCGTATCCCTTACAATAGTTGGCTGATCGCCGATACCAGCTCAGACCTCGTAATCGGGGTACCTTTGATTTTGTTATATCCCTTTGCATCGATCAGGTACTTGTCGCGGATGATCTTTATAAGCTGTCCATTGTTGATCTCCGGTATCAACACCTGTTTATAATTTTTCAGTAGGTCGCCCAGGTTCTTCGGAAAAGGACGAAGATGCCGCAGGTGAGCATGGGCCACAGCTTTTCCCTGTGCCTGCAATTCCATTACTGCGCTTTTGATGGAGCCGTAGGTAGAGCCCCAGCCCAGCACCAATACATCTCCGTTAGCGGGGCCACTGTCCAGTGTCTGTAAAGGAATATCATCAGCCACTTTGTCCACCTTAGCTTCGCGGGTTTTTACCATATGCTGGTGGTTTTCAGGATCATAAGACACATTTCCGGTAATGTCTTCCTTCTCAAGCCCTCCTATGCGATGCTCGAGGCCAGGTGTACCGGGCACTGCCCAGGGACGCACCAGTTTCTCATCGCGCAGGTAGGGGAGGAAATTTTCTTCGCCTTCATTAAGCCCGGTCTTAAAATGTACAGGTATAGGTTGGAGGTCGGAGCTCTTGGGAAAACGCCAGGGCTCTGCACCATTGGCAATATATCCGTCACTAAGCAGTATTACAGGTGTCATGTGCTGCACCGCAATCCGCACAGCTTCGTACACGGCATCAAAGCAGTCGCTCGGTGTGCTCGCCGATACCACTGGCATCGGGCTTTCCCCATTGCGGCCGTAGTAGGCCTGCAGCAGGTCGCTTTGCTCTGTCTTGGTAGGAAGACCCGTTGAGGGCCCTCCTCTCTGAATGTTGATAATTACGAGGGGTATCTCCAGCATAAGTGCCAGACCCATTGCTTCGGTTTTGAGCGCCATGCCCGGTCCCGAAGTAGTAGTAACGCCAAGGCTGCCGCCGTAAGAAGCGCCGATAGCCGCTGTGATACCAGCAATTTCATCTTCGGCCTGAAAAGTGCGGATACCGAAGTTTTTGTAGCGCGAAAGCTCATGAAGTATATCGGAGGCCGGCGTGATGGGGTAGGTACCCAGAAAAAGAGAAAGGCCTGATTTTTCGGCCGCGGCTATGAGGCCGTATGCCAGGGCCGTATTGCCCGTTATGCCGCGATATTTGCCCGGGGGCAGCTTTGCCTTTTCCACCTTGTAGCGGGTAGTGAAGGCTTCAACAGTTTCTCCATAATGATAACCGGCTTTGAGGGCTTTTGTGTTTGCTTCCAGAATTTCAGCCCGCTTTCCAAACTTTTCTTCAAGGAAGTTGATTGTGTTGGCCAATTCCCGGTTATAAAGCCAATAGAGAAAGCCCAGCACGAACATGTTCTTTGCACGATCCTTTTCTTTCGTTCCAAGTTGCACCTCTTTAAGTGCCTCCCGGGTAAGCTTGGTTATATCAAGTTTATATAGCTCATAACCGGTAAGCGAGCCGTCTTCCAGCGGATTTACACCCTCCGGATAATTAGAAAGCCTGAGATTTTTTGTATCGAAACCATCTGTATTGGCAATGATCATTCCGCCCGGCTTCAACGACTTCAGGTTTACCTTTAGTGCTGCAGCATTCATGGCCACCAGCACGTCGCATACATCGCCCGGCGTAAACACTCTGTGGCTTGAAAAATGAAGCTGATAACCACTCACGCCGGGTACAGTGCCCTGAGGCGCACGTATCTCTGCCGGGAAATCCGGAAAAGTAGAGAGATCATTACCAATCAGCGCTGTATTGTTTGTAAACTGCGAGCCCGTAAGCTGCATCCCATCGCCACTATCACCTGCAAATTTGATGACTACATCTTCGACAACCTGTGTAGGAACAGACATAAAACATGAATAAAATAACCTGATAAAAATTCCGTTTTTGGCGGAGCTGCGCAAAGGTAGGCAATTTGGCCTTCAGGCTTGGTGATCTGTGTCTGTGTTTTCAGAAGGCTGCATTTACTCTATAGCCTGTAAACCCGGTTGCCGCAACAATCAGATTTTTTCTATCCGAGCGCTTATTATACTATGAAAGTGTCAGAACAACATTACTTTTGCCCAAATTTTTTCAGTCCATGAAGAAGGCTTTAATTACAGGTATTACCGGTCAGGACGGCGCTTACCTAACGGAACTGCTGCTCGAGAAGGGTTACGAAGTACACGGCATTAAGCGTCGTGCATCACTGATCAATACCCAGCGCATAGACCACCTGTATCAGGACCCCCATGAGAAGTATTTAAAAATGATCCTGCACTATGGAGATCTCTCTGACTCTACCAATATCATTCGGATCATACAACAGGTGCAGCCTGATGAAATTTATAACCTTGGCGCTATGAGCCATGTTCAGGTAAGTTTTGAAGAACCCGAATATGCCGCTCAGGTTGATGGAATTGGCACGCTGCGCATTCTGGAAGCGGTACGCATTTTAGGCCTCGAAAAGAAGACAAGGATCTACCAGGCTTCTACGTCCGAACTTTACGGATTAGTGCAGGCCGTACCTCAGTCGGAAACTACTCCTTTCTACCCCAGGTCTCCTTATGCTGTTGCAAAGCTCTATGGCTACTGGATTACAGTCAATTATCGTGAAGCCTATGGAATGTATGCCTGCAACGGAATACTATTTAACCACGAGAGCCCCCTGCGCGGCGAAACCTTTGTGACGCGTAAGATCACCCGTGGAGTAGCCGAACTGGTGCTGGGCCTGAAGAAAAAACTTTACCTCGGCAACCTGGACGCCAAGCGCGACTGGGGACATGCCAAAGATTATGTGGAAGCCATGTGGTTGATCCTGCAACAACAGGAGGCAGAAGATTTTGTTATCGCCACGGGTGTCACCACCACCGTGCGCGATTTTGTGCGTCTTGCCTTTAGCCACGCGGGTGTAGAGCTTGGCTTTGAGGGCGAAGGCATAAATGAGAAAGGAATTGTTACCGCGGTAACTAACCCAGACGTAAAAGTGTCTGTAGGAGATGTAATCGTAGAAGTGGATCAGCGTTATTTCCGGCCTACAGAAGTGGACTTGTTGCTGGGCGATCCGACAAAAGCACAACAGAAACTGGGATGGAAGGCAAAATACAGCCTCGATGAATTAGCCCGCGAAATGGTGGAAGCCGATATCGAGTTGTTTAGAAAAGACTTGTTGCTGAAGGAATCAGGGTACAGAACCTTAAACCAGTACGAATAGCATGGAGCAAAATAGTAAGATATATGTAGCCGGCCACAACGGCATGGTGGGCTCGGCAATAGTCCGCAAGCTTCGGGAAGAGGGTTATGAGAATCTGGTGTTGCGCGGATCGAAAGAGTTGGATCTGCGCGATCAGCAGGCTGTACATGCTTTCTTTGCTGAGGAAAAGCCCGAGTTCGTTTTTCTTGCCGCCGCAAAAGTGGGTGGCATTGTGGCCAACAACACCTATCGCGCGGAATTTCTTTATGACAACCTGGCTATGGAACTGAATGTGATCCATGCTGCTTATAAAAACGATGTCAAAAAACTGCTGTTCCTGGGCAGCTCTTGCATCTATCCGAAGATGGCGCCACAGCCGATGAAGGAAGACGACCTGCTTACCGGCCTTTTGGAACAAACCAATGAACCTTACGCCATTGCAAAAATTGCGGGCATTAAACTCTGCGAAGCTTATCGCGACCAGTATGGATGCAATTTCATTGCGGCAATGCCCACCAATTTGTTCGGTAAGGGAGATAATTACCACCTTCAGAATTCACACGTTATTCCGGCTTTGATCCGCAAGTTTCATGAGGCTAAAACTCAGGGAAAGAACGAGGTGGAGATCTGGGGCACGGGTACACCACTCCGCGAGTTTATGTTTGTGGACGACCTTGCCGACGGATGCCTTTTCCTCATGAAACATTACAACGACCGCCTGTTTATGAACATCGGTACGGGTGAAGAAGTGACCATAAAAGACCTGGCCGGCCTTGTAAAAGAGGTGGTGGGATTCGAAGGCAATATAGTTTTCGATACGGGCAAGCCCGATGGTACACCGCGAAAACTCATGGACACCTCTCGCCTGCACAGCCTGGGGTGGAAGCATCAGACTCATCTGAAAGAGGGCCTGAAAAAAGCCTACGAATATTTCCAGGAAGGAGAACAAAGGTTATAGAATATTTCCTGCACAAAAGAAATGCACCGCGGCGCGGTGCATTTCTTTTGTGTCCATAGGCCTGACTATTGAAACGTAGGCAGTAGCATAGACTCAAAGCGAGGGCATTTATTTTTATCCTGCGCCCAGGGACCCTTGGATAACACCCCACGTGAGAAAATTGAAATTTCAGTGCCGCCCATACCGTTGCTGGCTCGCTTCAGCGTGGAAGTATTGATGTCGTAAGATACCGTGAAGGAGTAGCTCTTGTAATCCAGTTTTACCGTAGGAATCCAGGCATCATTCATTCGATAAAAAAGGCCTGCATAAAATGTAAAAAGAGTCCTTGAAGCCGCATCCATATTGCGCCAGCTACCCAGACATCCGAATATGGTTTCCTGATAAGTACCTTGCCTTGAGTAGTTGGCATGCATCGTAATGGCATAGGCTTCGTCTACAAGATATTGCACGCCCAGGTTACCGTTCCACTTGGTATCGAGCCGCAAAAAAGACTGGTCGCTGGCAAAGGCGGCCTTGGGCTTGTTAAGATGGAAAGCAGCCACACCGAGATAATAATTCACCTGATTATACTCGCCTGCAGAACTATTGAAGCTCAAACCCGCGCCAAGATCGAAGTAAGTATTCTTTGTGGTGGTAATGTTTTCATTAGAACCATTGGAAGAATTGAACGAGCCCCCCACATACTGCGAAGAAAATGTCATTTTCGTCGGGTCGATGGAACGCTGGATATAGCCGGCGGTAAACCCGACCGATACATAGGACTGATGTTTGTCTTCCAGGGCCTTGTTGTAATTCACTGCCGGATAAATCTGAAAGCTGTTGAAATTGATGCTTCCTGCTTTATCGTAGGTTGCAGTAAGTCCGAAGCTGAAGTTATCGCCGGTCTCCTCATTCACCGTAATACGACTTTCTACCGATGCCAGCACCGTTTGAAAGGGAACAGAAATGTTACTCCATTGCCGGCGGTAGTTAATACCGGCTTTGTAGTCGCCGCTGAAAATTCCGGTAAGGGCCGGATTTCTCAGAATGGCATTTTCATAAAACTGCGAAAAGTGAATGTCCTGCGCTACAGCATGCCCATTCAGCAAGAAAGCACAGCCCGCCACTGCTATCAATAAAAGTCTTTTCATATCGGCTGCTTTTTTGAATTATCGGATCAGTGAAATGTCTCCCTTCATCTGCATATGTGTACCGTTGAAGCATGTCACTTCTATGATGTAAACATAAACGTCAGGTTTTAGTTCCTCGCCTTTGTACGTGCCATCCCAACCCTTTAAGTCATCGTTGGGACTGATATTTTGTGCCTGGTACAACATTTCTCCCCAACGGCTATACACGCGCAGGGAATTGATGATGTTAAGGCCTGAGCCGGAAGGGAAGAACCGGTCATTATTACCATCGCCGTTCGGCGTAAAGGTGTTAGGCACGAATACCTGACTATTGTCGCAGGCCAGAAAAATAGTTACCTCATCCTCGGCTTCGCAACCAAAACGGTTAGAAGCTTTTACTTTGAAAGTGGTGGTTTGGTGCGGTGTAGCCACAGGACTCGAGCAGTCTGTACAATTCAGGAATGCTCCCGGCGACCATTCCCAATAGTCCGTGAAAGTGCTGGTAGCATTCAGGTTGGCAGAGGCGCCGGCAATAATGGTTTGGTCGGGCCCTGCATCCACTGTCGGTTTGGGGTTTACGGTAACGGTAATCTTACCTGTATCCACAAAACAGGAGCCTTGTTTTATAATCACGGTGTAGGTTGTGGTGTGGGTGGGTGTTGCAACCGGGTGGCTAATGTTTGGATTGTTGAGACCTGCGGGCGGCGACCAGCTATAGTCTTGACCTCCACCTGTAAACAATTCCACGGATTGTCCTTCACAAATGGTAGCATCTGCGCTATAGGTAAAAGGTTCTCGCAGGATCACGTGTACATTCACCTGGTCAGAATCAAGGCAGCCATTAATGTCTACGCCCACCACCGTATAAATCGTACTGTTGGAGGGTTGCACGAGCGGGTTACTACAGGTGACGCAAGAGAGACCGGAAGAGGGATGCCAGGTGTATGAAACACCACCGGTTACCGATAGTTGAAGTCTCTGACCTTCGCAAAGTGTGGTATCGCCATTTGCCACGATCTGGGCGTCCGGGTGTAGCCCAACAGAAACGTTATCCGTATTGACGCATCCGTTAGCATCCGTTCCCGTCACCGTGTACACCGTATTGATGGATGGCGTAGCTACGGGGTTAGCGCACTGACTGCAGGAAAGGGATGCTGAGGGCGACCAGCTATAGGACAATGCACCGGTAGCCTGCAACTGTGTTGAATTCAGGCGGCAGATCATGGCGTCAGGGCCGGCATCTACTACAGGAAGCGGATTTACAGTCACCTTAACCTGGCCTGTATCCTTACAACCGTTAGCATCGGCTCCGATGACTGTATAGGTGGTTGTTGCGGAAGGGCTGGCAGATGGGTTGGGGCAAATCGTACAGGAAAGGCCTGTGGCTGGCGACCATGAGTAACTGTTGGCACCCGAAGCCTGGAGCGATACGGCATCGCCAAGACATATAGTTTGATCGTTGCTCACGGAAATGACCGGCGGAGCGTTGACCGTCACTGTGGCCTGTGTAGAATTGACACAGCCCGCTGCGCTGGTACCGGTAATGGTGTACGTGGTAGTGGTAAGCGGACTAGCTATAGGATTGGAACAACCCACGCATGTGAGGCTGCCGGATGGTGTCCAAACATAGCTCGCTGCGCCCGCTGCCTGCATCTGTACGCTAAAACCATAACAAATAGACTGCGAAGGCACTGTAAGTACCGGCAGCGGATGAACGGTAACCGATACCATAGCCGTGTCGGAGCAACCTCCGGCACCTACACCAGTGACGGTATATACGGTTGTAGAAGTGGGATTGGCCACGGGTTGTGCGCAGTTGGCACAGGACAGGCCTGTAGCCGGAGACCAGCTATAGGACGTGGCACCGGCGGCAGTTAATGTGGCCGTATCTCCAATACACATAGCAGGTTTAGACGTCGTGGCCGTTATATTGGGAAGGTTGTTTACATTGACCGTTACCTGGGCACTATCAGAGCAACCCAAAGCGGAAGTGCCGATGACCGTATAAGTTGTGGTAGCTGTTGGGCTGGCTATCGGGTTGTTACAGTTTTGACAAGACAAAGTACCTGAGGGCGACCAACTATAGCTTGTAGCGCCACTTACTGCCAACTGTACATTGGCTCCCGCACATATAGAAGGATTTGGGCCCGTTTGTATCGTAGGGAGCGGATGTATCGTAACCGTTGTTTGTGCAGTGGCCGTACAGCCGTTCGTGTCGGTACCCGTCACCGTATAGACAGTAGTTGATGAAGGATGGGCAACAGGATTGGCGCAGTTGCTACAACTGAGACCTGACGACGGTGCCCAGGAGTAGCTGATACCTCCGGTAGCCTGTAGCTGCAATGAAGCTGTGTCTCCGATGCAAATCCCGGCTCCGCCTGTAGCGGCAATAGGTGGCGGCGGCAATATGTGCACCACCTTAGTGATGGTGTCGGAGCAACCCAGGTTCGAACTCAGAATGAGCCTTACCGAATAGTTCCCTGGTGTGGTATAGTTATGCGACGGATTATGCGCCGTACTTGTTCCGCCATCTCCAAAAGTCCAGTTACGCGTTACTGTACCGCCGGAATTAAAGGTGGTCGTGTCCGTAAATTGTATGGTGCCAGAGGAGCAAATACTTGCCGGCGAGAAAGAGAAATTCCCTTTAATACTGTTAACCACAACGGTATCGAGTCCGATGATCGGGATAATACAGGTGTTTCCATCACTCAGAAGTAATTTTGGTATATACTTTCCGGGTTGGGTGTATGTATAGGTCGTAGATGAAGCAGTAGTGGTAAGCGTCACACCGTTGTTCATATCCCAAATCAACTGCTGCGTGTTGGTGTTGGTCGAGGACAGGGAAATGGTAAGTGGCGCGCAGCCGGTAAGCGGTGCATAGGAGAACGTTCCGCTTGGCCCGATCACCGTGATGGTTTTATACATCGTATCATAACATACGCCGTTCTGACCCGCAAGCATTACGGTATATACGCCGTTGGTGCCGTAGAAAGTTGAGGGTGTATCAAGGGAAGAGACATTGCCATTTCCGAAACTCCAGACAAAGTTGTAGCCACTCGTGGAGGTGTTGACAAAATTTACGGTAAGCGGCGGACAGGATGAAAATGTATCGCTTGCGGTGAAGCTCACATTAAGTCCGCCCACATTGATATAGGCCGTCCTGACTAAGGTATCCACACATTGTCCGTCGCTTACGGCCAACATTACCGTATAGGTGCCGGTGAGCGCATACGCATGTGCCGGATTCTGTGCCGTTCCGGTGGTTCCATCACCAAAGTCCCAGTAGTATGTCAGGTTGCTACCTTGCGAGTTGTTGGTAAAGTAAACAGTATCGTGCGGACAAACCGTAGTTGGGTTTGCTGTAAACGATGCAGTAGGTTTTATCGAGTTGATATAATTGACTCTTGAAAAAGAATCGCTGCAGCCATTAGCATTGGTGACTTTCAGGCTCACGGTATAAATCCCTTTTGCGTAGGTGTGGCTGACCGGTGAAGTAGCAGAGGTGCTCGTAGCACCGTCACCGAAATACCATTTCCACGACGTGAGCGGCACACCTCCACCCACGGACGAGTCTGTAAAGTTAACCGTCAGCGGGGCACAGCCACTCACAGGCAAGCCGGCAAAATTTGCGGTAGGTCCGCTCACCATAATGTAGTTGGGCTTTATGAGTGTATCGTAGCACCCTCGCATATCCTTTACGATAAGCTTAACCGTGAATAGACCATTTGAAGCATAGGCATGCGTGGTGGTGTAACTGGAAGTGGTAAGCGTGGTGCCATCGCCGAAATCCCAGATATAATCAGAATAATATTGAGATGAATCTGCTGTAAACACTACGGGATCGTTCTTACACACCACTGTATCGTCAGCCCTGAACTGTGCATCCAGGTCAAACAATAATATCGGTACGCTATTGATGGCCAGGCAACCGGAAGGTAAATTGATTACATACAGTATAGTGGTGTACGATCCATAAGCCGGATAGACATGCGGTGCAGGAAACTGGAGGTTGGAAGTATCTCCATCCCCAAAATCCCACTTGAAAATGGCCCCTCCTGTCGAGTTGTTGAAATATTGCACTTCGAGCCGGTTGGTACAGGAATAGGCTACGTTGAACAGAGCCATGGGAGGATAAATAATGATTTGCTGCGTAACCGAATCTATACAACCATTGTTGTTGGCGATTAAGGTAATGGTATAGGTACCCTGCGAATAATAGATATGGTTCGGATTCACATCATTGCTCTGTGAGCCATCACCAAATTTCCAGGTATAAGTATAGGCGGAAGTGTTTCCTGAATTGGATGTGTTGGTAAAGGGTACCGTTTCGCTGGGGCAGGCAGACGACTGTACCGTAAAGCCAACTTGCGGAAGTGCACCAACTTGTACCGTCGCGGTATTGCTGGTGTATCCACAGCCGCCGGTACTTACCGCGGTCACCGTAACGTTATAGTTGCCGGGTGTGGCGTAAGTGTGCGATACTGTAGCAGAGGTGTTGGTGACAACGTTTCCATCTCCGAAATCCCATGTATAACTGCTCATTGTATTACTCGGGTTCGGCGTAACACTAAAGGTAAATGTAGCAGGAACGCAGCCCGTGTTGGTCACTGGCGTCAGATTCAACTGCCCGGGTACGGTGGCAAGATAGCCGTACTTTACCAGTGTGTCGTTGCAGCCATTTGCTCCGTAGGCAATCAGGGTTACGTGGTAGCTGCCGTAGGAGAGATAGGAATGCGTAGGATTGGCCTGTGTAGAGGTTGATCCGTCACCGAATAGCCAGAGATAGCCCGTGGCGCCCGTCGTTGTGTTTGTAAAGGTGGTGGTGAACGGAACGGTGCAACCTAATGTATTGGAAGCGGAGAAGTTGATGATCGGTCCCTGATTGATGGTAACCGTCTGCGTCGTTGAGTCTATACATCCACCATAATTCACAACCAGGGTTGCATTATAGGTGCCTGCAGCAGCGTAAGCATGGGTAGTGCTGGTGCCACTGCCGGTTGTACCGTCTCCGAAATGCCAGGTGCTCACGCCAACCCCTGGGGTTGAAATATTCGTAAAAGAAATGTTTTCGCCCGTACAGGCAGTACTGGCAGATTTTGTAAATGCCGGGTTGAGTACTCCGATATTCACAAACACCGGCTTGATCATGGTATCCTTACAGCCATTACCATTGGTCACAATCAGACTTACGGTGTAAGAGCCCGGAGTTACGTAGTTATGAGACGGATTTACACTGGTAGACGTGCCGCCGTCTCCAAAATTCCACTGGTAGGAACTGCCGCCGGTAGAAGTACTGGTGAAGGAGACGTTGACCGGATAGGAGCACGAGTTATTATTGACAGCAGTAAAGTTGGCTACCGGACGCGGATAGATCTGTACAAAAAAGGGTTTTGAAAAGATCTTACTACACCCGGCACTGTTGGTCATATTCAGGGTCACCGTGTAGTTTCCCGCTGAGTTATAAATATGCAAAGGGTTGGCTTGCGAAGAGGTTACACCATCGCCAAAGTCCCAGAAATAGGTAGCATTACCGGGCGAATTGGCAACAGATAAGTTCGTAAACTGGATGGCTTTTGGCGGACAAAATGCTCCGGAATCGCTCGCGGTGAAGTTGGGCGCCGGCGAAGGGATGACCGTGATGTAGTTAGTAATGGTTTTTGTATCCGAGGTAGTGCCGTCGCTGACCGTAAGTGTTACGGTATAGGTGCCGGGAAGAATATAAAGCGTGGAAGGCGATTGCAGATTGGTTACGGTGCCGTTGCCCAGATCCCAATTCCAGCTCGTAGGATTACCCGTACTCTGATCTGTAAAGTTTACCAGAATCGGCGCACATCCCGACACAATATTCGTTGTAAAATTTGCGGTCACCTGAGCGCTCAAAATAAGCGGACATAGCACTGCCACATATATACACAGCAAGGCGTATAAACCTTTTTTCATTACCAGCGATTATTTCGAATAAAATAGATTTGCCTGTCCTCTTCAAGGCGATAGCAACAGAATGCTACCCCATCCTCCCATCAAATAAAACTTAGATTGTAATTACCAGCTTCTCCCTCTTGCGCCCGAAATTAGTCAATCTAACTGATAGAGTGCTAAAAACTAATCATTTATTTTAAAGATAACTTTGTTTGCATTTCAGGGCAAGTGGAAAATAACTAAAGCGTTTGAGGAAACAGATTTTGTTAACGCCCTTAACATCGCGTTCACGAATCATTAACAAACCCAAACCGGCTATGTACCTAAGAGTTGGCGTCGGTACATCTGAATAGTGTTTTCGAGCCCGTAATAAAGGGCATCACTAATCAGCGCATGTCCTATAGAAACCTCAAGCAGACCCGGCACAGAAGCCGCAAAAAAAGAAAGATTTTTCAGGTCCAGATCATGACCTGCATTCAGACCTATTTGATGAAGACCTGCAACTTTTGCAGCGCTCGCATAAGCAGCAACAGCTTCCCGGGGACTTTTTGAAAAATTTCGAGCATAGTCTTCCGTATAAAGCTCTACGCGATCGGTTCCTGTAGCCGCAGCACCGGCCACCATCGTGTCGTCGGGATCTACAAAAATCGATACCCGGATGCCCGCTTGCCGAAACACGTCAATAATATCTCTCAGATAACGTTCCTCGCGCCGGGTATCCCAGCCGTGGTTAGAAGTAAGCTGCCCGGGTTCGTCGGGCACAAGGGTCACTTGTGCGGGTTGTACCTCCAGCACCAAAGCCACAAATTTGTCTTCTTTCGGGTTTCCTTCTATGTTAAACTCTGTTCGGATAATGGGAGCGATTGCTCTGACATCGCTATACCGGATGTGTCTTTCGTCAGGACGGGGATGCACCGTAATGCCATCGGCTCCAAATTCCTGACAGTCTATAGCTGCTTGCAACACATCGGGCGCCTTCCCACCCCTGCTGTTTCTAAGCGTTGCAATTTTGTTGATATTAACGGACAGCTTTACGGACATAGTGCTTCTTTCGGTCAAAATTAAAGTCATTCAATTAATTTGCAGGGTGCTTTCGCTGCGTTGTCTTCAGGTTTTCTGCGGCCTTGCCCTCTGGGTATGTTGCGCCGCTTGTGGTGATCGGCGGGGCGACGACCGAAACACATTCCATCTCAACTACTCAGCAGGCACCGTAGAAAGTATTGATCCTGCTTTTGCACGCAACCTGTATAACATGTGGACCGACCACATGGTGTATAATACCCTGGTAGAAACAAATGAGAATCTGGAGGTAGTTCCTTCCTTAGCCTACCGATGGGAGGTCAGTGACGACGGGCTACACTACCGCTTTTATTTAAGACCCGATGTATTTTTTCAGAACAGTGAAGTTTTCCCGGACGGCCGCGGACGCAGGATGACGGCACAGGATGTAGTCTATAGTTTCGAAAGGCTTATCGACCCCGCCACTGCATCTACCGGCGCGTGGATTTTTAACGGGCGCGTAGCAGAAAAGAATGCTTTTGTGGCGCTAGACGATACTACCGTTCAAATTAATCTCACCGCACCTTTTCGCCCGCTACCCGAAATTCTGACCATGCCTTACTGCAGCGTGGTGGCGCGGGAAGCAGTAGAGCGCTGGGGCAAAGAGTTTGGCCAGCATCCTTTGGGCACAGGCCCTTTCTACCTCCACTACTGGGATGAGGGAAATACAATGGTGTTGAAACGTAATCCTAACTATTGGGAAAAAGATGAACATGGAAGGCGGCTGCCTTATTTGCAAGCTGTGCAGATTGGCTTTGTCGATAGTAAGGCCACAGAATTTTTTCTTTTCCTGCAGGGAGAAATTGACTTTGTGAATAATATTGACGGCTCCTTTAAAGATCTGGTGCTGACAAAAAACGGTGAATTGAAGAAGGAATACCAGCACCGCATCGTGCTTACAAAAAGGCCCTACCTCAACACCGAATACATAGGCTTGCTTACCGACACAACACTGCCGGCAGCAGCAAATGCCCCCACGGGCAACAGGCTTGTCCGCCAGGCAATAAACTATGCCATTGACCGCGAAAAAATAGTGCGGTATTTTAAGAATGGCGCCGTAACCCCGGCACTGCAGGGATTTATACCGAAAGGAATGCCCGCCTATGACAGTGCTGCCGGCTACGGATACCCATATAATCCTCAACGAGCGCTGGAACTGCTGGCCAGAGCAGGTCATCCCAAAGGTGAGGGGTTGGGCAGCTTTACCATTTTGACCCCGGATAACTGGGCAGACATCGTAAACTTTGTGGCCACACAACTTCGGGATGTAGGCATACAAGCCCGCGTAGAGATCATTCAGGCAAACATACTTCGCCAGCAGATGAGTAAGTCTGAGGCTACCGCTTTTCGCGGACAATGGATTGCAGACTACCCCGATGCTGAGACCTTTCTTGCATTTTTCAACAGTCGCTTTCCGGCTCCCCCCAACTATACTCGCTTTCGAAATGCAACTTTCGACTCACTCTATGATGCCAGCATGAACCAGCCCGACAGTATTCGGCAGCGTATGTATCGCCAAATGGATAGCCTTGTAACGAGTTATGCCCCTGTAATACCCCTTTTCTATGACAGAATGCTTCACTTTACACAACCCGGCATTATGGGTTTTTCGGCCAATCCTATGAATCTGATCGACTTGAAAAAAGTTCGAAAACTATAAGGCTTTGGTAAGCACTTCTTTCTCTACTTTTTCTTGTAGCGCGCTATGAGCTCAGACACAGCCGTGCGCCGGAGGTATTCCGGATTCAGTTCGGTAAACAGTTTCAGTTTTGATGGAACGTCTTTCAGCGCCTTTTCGAGTTGCAGCATGGCTTCCTTCGATTTTCCGAGCTCAAGTAAAATTGCCGCCTGATAATATTTGAAATCGGCTTTGTCGCCGCAGTTGACACGGGCTACTTCGAGTTGGGTCCGCGCTTCTTCGTAGTATCCGGCAAGGTATAAACCGCGTATCAGCGCCACCCATGTTGTTTTGTTCCCCGGCTTGAGTCGCACAGCATTGAGGTAGCACACCAGAGCTTCGCTTTTGGCATCCATCTCCATAAGGCAATTGCCAATAGCCATGTAATAAGATGCGTTGTCCTTATTGAGGTGCAGCGCTACCGAGTAAGATTTGACGGCTTTTTCCCATTGCTTTTCCCGCGCATAGGTCTCTCCGATCTTATAAAAAATACTGTCGTCCTGCGGACTGAGCTGAGACGCCTGCCGATAATAGTAACGAGCCTTGGGGAAGTTTTTCTTTTTCTCCCAGCAATAGCCCATGGCCTCGAAAATCACATCTTCAGCTTTGGCAATTTCAAGATGCTTTTCCAGCACCTCAAGCGCCTTTTCATACCACTTCATCCTCATATAGGCGTCTGCCATATTGCGGTAGGCAAATTCAAATTTCTCATCTATCGCTACGCAAAACTCGTAGGCATCAATTGCTTTCTCATAGAGTTTCAACCCCTGATAGGCGGCACCAAGGTTGAACCATGCCAGCGTATTGTAGGGATCTTCTTCCGTTAAGGCAGTATGCAACGCTACACTTTCTTCATTTCTATCGGTAAAATCGGCCCAGAAACAGAGCTTTTGCAGCGCTTCGTCGTTTCTTTTATCAAGGCTTACAATGCGCTTCAGCGTATCAAACACAGCGTCATACTCCTCACTTTCGTCATACACATCAGAAAGCTCCAGCAGTAACTCTATCCGGTCCTTGCCGCTGAACTCTGAGAGACGCTGCTCCAGCAAGGCAGCCGCCTGATCAAATTTAAACTGGCTCAGCAACACATCAGATCGCAGCAGTACGGCGTCAAGGTTGTGCTGATCATATTGCTCCATTTCGTCGAGCACTTTTAGCGCCTGACCAAATTTCTGTGACTGTGTTAGTATTTCGGCTTTAAGCAGGAGTACCGAAGAAGAAAAGGGATAATAAGTATTGGCGATTTCGCAGGCAAGCAATGCTTGTTCTTCATTGCTGTTCTGAAAGTAGTATTCGATCACCCGCTCAAACTCCTCCTCATCCATCATTCCTACCGACTCTCCGTTTTTTACCTGTTCGTACCTTCTGAGCAGGTCTTCCAGCGGGCTTCCTTCATCGTCGTAATAGTCATCATCAAACATAGCGCATGGTTTGCTTCAAAAGTAAATAAAATAACATGCCGCTTTTTTTGCGTGCTGTTAACTCAACGTCAAAATACACAACCCATCCACAACGCCGTCGGAACGGTTGCGTATATCATCTATTTTGTTAGATTGTAAAAAAGTACGCGCGGCACCCACTTAGTGCTGTTCAGAAACCGGCAGATTTACAGGCACCACGGCCTCCTGAGTTATGGTTACCGGAATGCCGCCGGTCACCACCTGTTGGATATCCTTGTCCCAGCCGCGGCCGTACAGATAGTAATCTCCTTTTTTCAATTCGGTGAAAGTGGCCGTTGGCACACCACCTGCAATCTGCGTCTTCACCGAATCATCGTAAGTCGCCGGGGCGTCTCTCGTGTTGTATTTGATGTACACAGTACAACTGTCAATTTGCTTTTCGTGGTGGGCGGGCATGACCTTGAGCGTGGCCTTGCCTCCTTTACCAGCCATATCATCATTATTGTTGTCGCTTCTGTTGCAGGCAATTGTGGTGGAGAGCAACAGAAGTAAAAGTGCAGGTCGGCGTGTTAACATCGTGCGGGCTTTTAGCTATGAAGTTAGGCAAAGTCTTGTTGCGTCCCGCGCCTGGCCTAAGGAGCAGTGCCGGTTTGGGTCATATTACTGGGCGCACTCTCGTTCCAAAGCCGGTCAAAAGCAGTCACCACATAGGTGCATTTCCTGTATTTGTTAGCCTCCGGGTCGAGATATTCCAGGTTGGACGAAAAGTTGATTATCCGGTCATTACGTTCCAGATTCACCGGCTCGTCGTTGATAAAGCGATATACGGCATAGCGCTGGATTTCCTTTTTAGGATTTATCGGGTCCCACTTCAGAAGGGTGCCCTGCGCCGACGGAATGGAACGCACAATAGGCGGCGATGGCGGTGTGCTGTCGAGCCACTTCATAGCCGGCGGAAAAGCCACAAAGCGGTTGAAACGGTGGATACTGTCGGCAATGGGTGCGGCGATCTTATCAAAGTTCGACGAGCTGTAAAATGCATAGCCCGGGTGTTCTGCAAGCTCCCGGATATCCTTTACCTGCCACATCAGTTCGTGGGTTCCTTCCCAGGCTCCTCTCGGCCTTCCCAGCATTCTATACACCCCAAGGCCATAGTACACATGCCGGCCATAGCCATGCGTATCCCACCAGGGCATTAATACCTCAAAGGCCACCAGCCGATGTTTGTGTTCCCAGTAGAGTTGGGGTACGCAATAGTCGATCCATCCTTTGCGCAGCCAGAGCAGAATGTCGGCATACAGATCATCGTAATTGGTTTGTCCGCCCTGGGTCGCAGAACCTTCCGGATCTTTGCTCTGATTTCTCCACACGCCAAAGGGGCTGATGCCCAACTTAACCCAGGGCTTTTGCTTTTTTATGTTGGCGTTGAGTGCCGATACAAACAGGTTTACATTGTGACGGCGCCATTCATTTCGATCCGGATATTCCTGACCATACAAGTGATAGGCTTTGGCGTCGCCAAATTCTCTGCCGGCTACACGATAGGGGTAAAAATAATCGTCGAGGTGTACCGCGTCGATATCGTATCGCTTCACCACATCCATAATCACGCGCAACACATACTCTCTTGCCTCAGGAATTCCGGGGTTGAGCAGTGACTTACCATCGTAATGCACTAACCAGTCGGGGTGTTTGCGGGTGACATGCGATGACGGATTGGGATTTTTTTTGCTGTCCGTAAGTGCCCGGAAGGGGTTGAACCAGGCATGGAATTCCATATTACGCATATGCGCCTGTTCTATCATGAACTTAAGCGGGTCGTAGTAAGGAAAGGGAGGCTGGCCCTGTCTGCCGGTAAGAAAACGGCTCCAGGGCTCAAAATCAGAATTGTAGAAAGCGTCTGCAGCCGGGCGGATCTGTATGATCACCGCATTGCAGCCCAGGTATTTTAGCTGCTCGAGCCTGTCTATAAACTCCTGTTGTTGTTGTACCGCAGGCAGGCCAGGCTTTGAAGGATAATCTATATTGGACACCGTTGCCACCCAGGCCGCGCGAAATTCTCTTTTGGGAGATTGCGCCCGGGTGCATAGCTGTAGAAAAAGAAATAAAAAAGTACAAAGAGCAGTGCGCATGTTCAGCTTCGTTGAAGTTGCGAATGGATAAAACAAAAATAGCCTAAACGCCGGGGTAAGCAAAAAAGGCTGATCATGAAGACCAGCCCTGTAAAAAAATAAACTGCCTGTGTTCTATTCTTCAGACGTTTTCTTCTTAGCGGCTTTTTTTGCCGGCTTTTCTACACTTGCGGCATCTTCATCGGCTGCCTTCTTTTTGCGGGCAGTTTTCTTGGGCTTTTCTTCCTCCGTTTCGCCCTCTGTATCGGCGGCTTTTTTGCTGCGTTTCTTAGGCTTTTCTTCTGTGCTTTCTACTTCTGCGGCTACCACGGCTTCGTGGGCCGGCGCTTCCGCACCAGACTCTTCCTGCTGCTTGTAGAAATCAAAATTCAGCAACTCGTTTTTCTTCAGTATCTCATACCATTTCAGCATCTTCTTCATGTCGCTTACGTACACGCGTTCGTCATCAAACTCAGGAAATACTTGCTTGAAGTAGGCTTTTATCGTGTTGTTGTCTGCCTTCTTAGGATCGGGCAGGGCAACATTTTCATTCTCTTTCATTTTTTCAAACACCTCATGCAAACGCACATTGTCGCCCGTGGTATATACCTCAATACTCTCTAAGGGCGTAACATTATGTAGCCTTGCCGGTATGAAACGAGTGGTCTTGTCCGCAAGATCTTTAACGATAGCGCCGTCGCTTTTCGTTGCCATCAGTTGAAAAAGGCCACCGATACCCGTTACCGAAACTATTTCTCTGTAATCCATACAATACTTTGAAGGGGAGCAAAAATAAAGTTTTTAGGTAAAACCACTACGGTCTAAAAAAGACGCTTATTCTGACGGATCGAAGCGAGGTAACTATTAAGGTCCTTCGATGGTTTTAACAGGATGAGCAAAGCAAGATAAACCAACAGGATCACTATGCTTCTTATGCCTGCATCGATGATGGGATGCATCACAAAGGGAAAGAAATAACCTGCCAGTGCAGCCCCACCTCCTGCTACGAATACCAGCAAGCTATTGCGGGAATAGGGTTGAAGATTGAGCTTAATTTTTAAAAAGATAAGCTTGGAAACATTGAATATAATGAGGGTGACGCTGGTTGCAATGGCCGCTCCGTAGTAGGCATATTTTGGAATGAGCCAGTAGTTGAGCAGTAGCAACAACGCTACCATAAGGACCGAGATTCTGAAATTAAATTTGTAGTAGTTAGTGATACTCAGCATCTGATCGTTCATCCCTGTTGAATAATCAAACAATTTTCCTGCGGTTAAAATGAGCACGATGGCGGATACGGCCTCAAAACCTTTGCGGAGCATAGCGACTGCATTCCCGAGGTTGCAGCAGATGACAACGGTGAGCCCAATGCTGGCGATTAAAATATTTAAGGAAGAACGCAGATAAACATCCCGCACTTTTTCCGTGTCCTCGTCATGAACAGCTTTGGTGAGAATGGGGAAAGAAGCATTGAGCATAGCACGGAACGGGACCTGCAAAAAAGAAATGATATATACAGCGATACCATACACCGCTGCGTCTTCCAGACTCGACCATACCGCAAGCAAAATAATATCGAGCTTTCCCATAAAATTCACAGAAATAGAAAGCAGGAAATGATACCAGGTGAAACTGGCCAGCTCTTTTCGCTCTGACGAATTAAAGGCGCGCCAGTCGCGGCTTAACGCAAAGCCCTTTGTCTTGAGCGACATAACCATCAAAACTGCCACCGGAATGGCAAATACGAGTACGCTGCCATACACCAGCATTCCATAGTCTATAACATGCAGGGCAAACAAAAGAATAAGTCCAATGGTAAGAAGCCGTAAAACCACTTCTCTCATAAAGGTGGCGGCTGCAACCTTCATCTGAGAAATCAGGTATTGCTCAAAGAAAATCAGCAACACAAAGAACAGACTGAGGACGGGAAGCAAGCCATAAAACTGCGCTACCAAAGGCTGGTCGTCGGGTTGATAGGTGGAAACAATGGAGCGCTTAAAGACAAAATAGAAAGGCAAACCAATCAATGTCAATAAAAAGGGCACCACGAGATTGAGTGCCAGCAGCAGGTTCCTCCTTTTGTCGCCAGCAGGATACTTATGCACATATACCATCATGGTGGAAAGAAGCCCTAACGAAAAGATCTGGGCGACCAAAATGGCTTGTTCCGGCAATGTATTACGAACAAATCCGAGCTCTTGCTTATGTATGTACCGGGCACCAAGATAAATGGAAAGCGCGCCCAATGCCGCACCAGTAAAGGTGACGAAGGAGGCTTTTACAGATTGGCGAAACACGATGCCCATAAGCGCAAAGGTAATAGACTGTTGTGCGCATTTACCCAATCCATTTTCCTGTTCGGGCGCACAATGGCATATTTTTTAAACGGCATTTTATCGACCAAAACTCCCATACGTATGAAACGGAAAACAGAAAATCTGGTATATTCTCTTTCGCTGTTGTTCTTTGCCTTGTTACAAACAGCCGGCGCGATGGCGCAGGATGCCTCAGGAAGCGGGGACAAGGAGGGCCGTGTAGTCTCCGTCACAAAGACCACCACCACCACCACGCATCAATGGTTTACAGAGCCCTGGGTATGGGCCGTCGGCGCGCTTGTTTTCATTCTTTTGCTGGTAGCGCTCCTACGCGGCAACAGGACGGGCAGGACGGATATTCATCGCACTACCATTCGTCGCGATGTACATACAGACTAAGCCAAATTCATCGGTTTGACTTTACCAGCCGGATGATGGCCTTCTTACCGATAGTATTGTAGGCCACAAACTTATGTTGGATAAGGCCGTCCGTCAGCACAAGGTTTGCTGTATTGGGCGGCTCATTTCCTTCATTGACAGCCTGTATGGTAATGACTGTTGTCCCCGGCGGAAGCAGCATGATGCGGGAAACGGGCTGCACTTTAATCTCGTAGTCTTTCAGCAATATATGCTCATTGCAGCTTATGGTTACGCGGTCACCGTCTTCGCGGCCACCATCCCATACCGCTAGTTTTAAGGTGTCGCTCTGCCACACAATGGCCTTGTTGGTACCTTCCGTTATTTGTTCCGCGGCTTCCTTTTCTTTTTTCTGGGACACCACAGCTAAGGGTGGTCTTGCTGTGTCATAAACCACCCGGACAGGCTTCTTGAGTTTGGGCGCCGGCGCCGGAATTGCAGAAGGTTGATTCAACAATCTCTTCACGGCTTCGTTAACAGGAAACGAAATGGTGCCCTGGCCACAAAACACATTTCCGGCATCACTGCTGGTTATCGGCCCGGAAAAAATGTCGCTTCCATCGCTACTTTTTTTCAGACTAAGGGTAGCCTTCACCAGGCACATCGTTGTGCTTGCTTCGAAACCATGGTTATAAACAATAGAGGTTTCCTGAAAAAAGAGATTCTTCTGCTGACGATCAAGCCTGCCGGATATGGTAGCCTTAACCTCCTTTCCCTCTTCTATGTAGGTATAAGCATAGCCGCGTATATATCCCGAAGAGTCATCAAAAACCAATTTATAGCTATAGGCAGTGCCACCTTCCACCCCCATGTAACCACGGAAGGTGTGTGGCTGGGCACGGGCAGAGACAACGCTCATTAGAAGGACGAGTGCGACCAAAGCAAAGGCATTCTTCATCGGGATAAAAATAAGCTTTTCTATACGGCAGACAGCCGGGTGAAATTATGCACAGTTGCTCCTTCTCTCTGTTGAAAAGCGTTAGGCTCTGTGCTGCGGTTTTGCTTGCTTACAAGGCATTTTTTCGTTATTTTTGCAGATAGTCCTGAAGCTTTATTTTTCAAGCTTTTGCCATGTTTCCGGAGGTGGCGCTTTCAGGCACTCCCACACTAAAAATTACGGCTCCGGAGCACAAACTTATGAGCACAGAACAAGAAGTTATGAACGTACCGGCGCAGAATTACGACGCAGGTAGTATTCAGGTATTGGAAGGATTAGAAGCCGTACGCAAACGCCCGGCCATGTACATCGGAGATATTGGCGTAAAGGGACTTCATCATCTGGTGTATGAAGTTGTGGACAACTCTATTGACGAAGCACTTGCCGGACATTGTAAAAACATTACAGTGACCATACATGGCGACAACTCTATCAGTGTTCGGGACGATGGTCGCGGCATACCCACAGGTATGCACCCAAAGGAAGGACGATCGGCGCTGGAGGTGGTCATGACCGTGCTGCATGCCGGTGGTAAATTCGACAAAGATTCGTACAAGGTTTCCGGCGGATTACATGGCGTTGGGGTTTCCTGCGTTAATGCGCTGAGTAAGCACATGCATACTACGGTGTTCAGAGAAGGAAAAATCTTTGAGCAGGAGTACAAAATGGGTATTCCTCAATATCCGGTTCGCGAAATTGGCACTACAGAGGAAAGGGGAACCTTACAGCATTTTACGCCCGACGATTCCATCTTTAAAGACACGGTCTATAACCGCGAAATTCTGGCGGGCCGTCTTCGTGAACTTTCCTACCTGAATAAAGGAATCCGCATCATCCTTATTGATGAACGCGAACAGGTGGATGGCGCCGAAGGCAAAGAACGGGAAGAATTCTATAGCGAAGGCGGTATCATCGAATTTGTTCAGATGCTGGACCGAAGCGGAAAACGCGACCCCTTGCTGGCACAACCTATCTACGTAGAAGCTTACGACAAAGACTCCAATGTAGCGGTAGATGTAGCACTTTCTTACAACACTTCCTACAACGAGCATATTTTCTCTTACGTAAACAATATTAACACCATCGAAGGGGGCACGCACGTTGCAGGTTTTCGCCGCTCCATTACAAGGGTGTTCAAAGCCTATGGCGATAAAAACAAATTGTTTGAAAAAGCCAAAGTGGAAATTACCGGCGACGACTTTCGCGAAGGTCTGAGCGCAATTATATCCGTGAAAGTTCCGGAGCCACAGTTTGAAGGACAGACCAAAACCAAGCTTGGAAACAATGATGTGATGGGCGTGGTGGACGTGTCGGTGAGCCGTGTGCTGGAAGCCTATCTGGAAGAACATCCTAAGGAAGCCAAGCTGATCATTGATAAAGTGATCCTTGCGGCACAGGCGAGAGCTGCAGCACGCAAGGCCCGCGAGATGGTGCAACGTAAAAGCGTGTTGACCGGTGGGGGTATGCCCGGCAAGCTGGCGGATTGCTCCGACCGCGACCCGGAAAATTGTGAGCTGTACCTCGTGGAGGGAGATTCTGCGGGCGGCACCGCCAAGCAGGGCCGCGACCGATCCTTTCAGGCTATCCTTCCACTGCGCGGTAAAATCCTCAATGTAGAAAAAGCACAGGAATATAAGATTTACGAAAACGAGGAAATCAAGAACATGTTCACGGCTTTGGGCGTAACCGTTGGTACCGCCGACGACCCAAAGGCGTTGAATCTTGCAAAGCTCCGCTACCACAAGATCATCATTATGACCGATGCGGACGTGGATGGCTCACATATTGCCACACTCATTCTCACCTTCTTCTTCCGCTATATGAAAGAACTGGTAGAACAGGGCTATGTGTATCTCGCACAGCCACCGCTATACCTCGTAAAAAAAGGAAAAGATCAGGCGTATGCATGGAACGAAGAGGAGCGAAAAGGATGGATAGAAAAGCTCGGCCATGGGAAAGAAGACAGTGTAAATGTGCAGCGATACAAAGGTCTTGGTGAAATGAACGCAGAGCAGCTTTGGGATACCACGATGAATCCTGCTACACGCACATTGAAGCGAGTAACCATAGACAGCGCTGCCGAGGCAGACCGGGTGTTCTCCATGTTGATGGGTGATGAGGTTGCTCCGCGCAGAGAATTTATTGAAAGCCACGCGAAATATGCACGTATAGACGTGTAAGGGCAATCTTTTTTTACAGCAAGATTTTTACAAGCGGTTGATTCTTTCAGCCGCTTTATTTTTTGAAGGGATGCCGGTTTTCCCACTCTCCTTCCCTGCTGCTCACCTGTTGCTGCATACGCATCACAATACCACGCACGATTGGATTTTTTATGTACACATAGGTCGATAGGTATTTAGGCGTGCACCCGATCCTTGCCTTGGCTTCAAGCGCCGTACGCCCCAGAACCAGTTTCTCCTTTTTCAGTGCAATAGCCTGCTCCACAGAGAAGAACAAAATGTTGAAGTAAAGCTGCAGCCGTTCATTTTCGGCATAGTCGAGACCGATATAAAACATGTCGAAAACGCGCCCGCGGGTCCATGCGCTAAAAAAGGCCACCGGATTTTCGCCTTCATAGACCATCCAGATTTTCAGATGCTCGTTGTGTGCATGGAGAACGGGTAGAAAGTTCTCGTTGAGCAGGCCCAGCCTTACCTGTTGTCGCACTATAACCTGATGATACAATCGGTAAAGCGCTCCTTTTTGTCGTTCGGAATCTGCAGCCGACAATTCCTCAACCCGAAGATGGCTCCAGGGCTGCCGTACTTTTCGAAATCGCTGGGCATATTTATGTTTCAGCGCCCGCTCATAGTCATCGATATGATTCCAGTCGTCGGGCAATAGCATTTCCATGGAGATATCGTTGCTGAGCATCAGGAACTGAGGAGCGTAATGCTGGAAATAAGGTATCAGCGTTTCGTTCACATCTTTCACCAGTGCGGCACTTGCGCCACTGTGCTGCAGGGCAAAGTCTATGGCGGTGCGGTACGCTTTATAGGCCTCATAGTGCGCCATGCCATCTTTCCAGTAAAAGGAACATATATCATGGCGAAAAAGATGACCCGCTACCAGCAGTTTGGGCTGGCACCAGCCTGTAAATAGGCTCCAGCCCGGCTTTTGCCAACCTTTCAGCTTGTCTGAGTCGAGATGTTTATGGCGGATGTGGAGTATCTGAAAATAGGCGAGCCCCACCAGACCGCAGTCGTTGCTTACCGTCAGGTAGAGAAAATCAACATCATCATTGCCGATCTCTTCGTATAAGCGCAAGTGCGAAGACCGCAAAAAATGTTCCCGGGGAAGAAAATCATTCCAGGCCGCAGGCAGTGATGCGCTGCCGGAGAAAAGCCCGATTTGATAGCCGCTATTTCCTTTGCAATGTTTCAAATCAGCGCTTTCTTCATGGCGATATGGGGAAGGGTCACTTCGATAAACTCATGACCAAAGGTCTTGTAGCCCAGTTTTTCATAAAAGCCGCTGGCCGGCATTCTTGCATGAAGCGTAATGTTTCTAAAACCATGCTCCCAGGCAGTCTCCTCGGCGGCTGTCACCAGAATACGGCCTAAGCCTTTATGCTGAAAGGGCTCTGCAACGGCCATCTGTCTGAGCTTCACGGTGTCATTATCCACCGGATGCAACATCACACAGCCAATAATATGGTCGTTGTGAAGAGCTATGATGATAAAATCTGCTGCGTCGTCTGAAAGGTCTTCCTGAAAAATATCGAGGCCCAAGGGCTGACGCAGTAGTTTATTTCTGAACTGCAATAGCTGAGGATATTCTGGTGCACTTGTATCTATATCGCGCAGGTCTATTTCTCTAAGCATGCGGTTGAAAGTTATTTTATTTCCAGCTCAGTGGTCTGATTGCTACGCACGAAGAATTTCTCAATTTTCTCCGGCTCATAAGGTCTGCCGGTATTCTCTTTCCAGTGCACTTCGTAATAGCCGGGCAGCAGCTTCACCTTTTGGGTTTGTGGATTGCCGCTAATTTCGAGCGCGTAGAATTTTGCAAACTGATCGCCCAGCACAGACCAAAGCGTAATGCGACCCTTGGCATTGGTATTGGTAAACTGTATCCAGCCTGGTTCAGGAATGTCTATGGTGTAAGACCAACCAAATTCCAGATCTATATTACGTATCATCATGGGCAGGGTGTTGATCTCCACATGATAGTTGCCGGGCTCGTATTCACGTTGCTCGGTACATTTTTGAACCACATTAGTTCCTGCCTCGAATGTTTTGCGTACTGAAGCCATAAACTCAGATACCGGGCGGGTGTAGTTTTCGTCGTATCTGAAGATGAGCGTACCTCGGGTAACTACTATGGTGACTACATTTCGGGTTGCACCATTAATGCTTACAGCCTTCGTCTTAAAGTTGCCATTGCTGCCAATCCTGAGAATATAATTTCCGGGCATCAGGGGTTGCGGGTCGGGTTGTCCGTTAGCATCTACTGTCCGGTAAAATTTCTTAATCGTAGCGCCCGTGGCGGCATCGAGCAACTCGACGGGCGGTGTGGTTGTATAATATTTTCCTTTCCCGTCGGTAAACAGCACTTCGATGGTCGTTTCTTTAGCGGGTTCCGTCTTCACAGTAAAAGCCGCCTCTTTGGCCTGTGGCTGTATGGTTGGTACTTTGGCTATGGTTGTCGGTTTCGGCCTTGGGGGAGCGGTGGTGGTCTTCTCCGGCACGGCGGGCTTTGGCGCGGGCGGCTCAGTCTCTTTTGCCGGCAGTTCCATCTTAGGCACCGCACGCTTTTTGGGCGTGGTCGTTGACCAGAACAGCGTATAATGAACGCGGTCAAGACCAAGGCTTTTTACCCGTGAATACTTCTCCCTGGCAAAAAAAGACGACTCAACTTTGATTTTGGAAGACGAGGGTGGAGCAGCCACTGGTTCAGGCGCGCGTTTTTCGGGGGCAGGGGTAATAACCGGCTGCTGCACGGCAGTAGTCTCCGGCCTCGAAACAGGCACACGGACCGGCGGCACCGATATTTTCTGCACACTGGGAGCGGGTATTCTGGTTTGTTCGGGCAGTTTGCTTTTCGCGATCGGTATAGCCAATACCTTCCGGTAAGCATCGGCAATAGCAGACACCGTGCCGGTTACCTCCGAAGGTTTCGAAGCCATCAGATAATTGCCCAGGCATTTGTACTGCTCCTTTAAAGGTGCGTAATCAACTAGACTGATGATATAGGGTTTGAACTCTATTTTCTTTTCCAGTAAAGATTGTACGACGGAGCAAATATTACCTCCGCAGCTTTCACCGCCATCGGTGATCAAAACCAGGCTATAGGCATAGTCTCTTTCGTCGGTAAAGTCGCTTTCGGCTGCTTGTTCCAATGAATAAGCAATGGGCGATACTCCACGCGGATGAAGGCTGGAAAGCCGTAGGGACATCTGCGTATAATTGTTTTTTGAGAACATCACCTCACGACGTGTATCTCCGCAATTATTCTCAGGTACATCATACTGATGTCCGTACACCCTTAATGAGAACTCCACCTGATCGTTGAAGCGGTAAATACTGTCCATCAGCTTCAGCACGATCTCGCCTGCGGCATCAAATCGTGTCTTTCCCTTGGTCCATTCATTGACCATACTGCTCGAGCCGTCAAGCAGAATCAGGATCCTGGGTTGCTTATAAATCCCGGGCTTTTTGGGCTGGGCCATGGCCCCAAACACACAAAGGATCAACAGTATGGACAATGGAATCTTACCTGCAAACATGTATAAACCGCTCAGTTGCGCAAACCTACCGCAAAACTGGCAACCGACATTGTTTTGTTTTCAAAAACAGGCCGAATGACAATAAGCAGACATCGGATGTCATTATTCCGTTTTCATCAGATATGATTCTAATATCTACAGTAACTGCGGTAATTTTTTTGAAGCTAAAAACTATGTGCATATGAAAAAACTATACAAAAACTATTTGTTGCTTCCGGCTGTGGTTGCTTTTGGTTATCTCAGCATCCAATCGGCAACAGGACCTGCGGGCACTTTTTCTGCCAATGTTACCGGCGCGCCATTTGATGCTGGCACCTGCAACAATTGTCATTTCGGAGGCTCGTGGTCTCCATCAGTTTCCCTGCAACTCTACTCCGGCGCTACCCCCGTTAGCGTTTATACCCCGGGTGCGAGCTATACCGTACGCATTACACGAAGTGCGAGCCCCGCGCTTCCTGCTTCCGGGGGTTTTGGCTTCCAGTTGACCTGCGCTACAGGGCTGGCAAGTACAAATTATAATAACTGGGGTACGCTACCCGCCAATACCACAAATATTTTTCTTTCGGGGCACAACTACCTGGAGCATACTACCAAACTATCCAAGACCATTACCCAACTCAATATTCCCTGGACGGCGCCACCAAGTGCAGCCGCCGGCACCGTAGATTTTTGGATAGCGCTGAATACAGTGGACGGAAGCACCGACGCATCCGGCGACGACGTAGTCAATACCTCTCTGTCCGTTAACCCGAACCCGCTGGCTGTGACTTTTCTGTATTTCAGAGGTACTGAAGGCAAGGATGGCATTGCATTGGAATGGAGTGCCGCCGAAGAAAAAAATAACCATCATTACACTATAGAGCGCAGTGAGGATGGCAAGTATTTCCTTCCCATCGGACAAGTGGAAGCAAGAAAGGGGGAAGGTCAGGATCATCATTACAGTTTTTTAGACCGGGCGCCGCGGGCAATGAACTTTTACCGGCTCAGGCAAACGGATATTGGGGGAACGGAGACCTTTTTTAATACCATCAGTGTTACATCGCACCAAAATGAAAGCCAACTGAAATGTGTGGTGACGGCAGGTGGCATTAAAATCCTTTCGGGCACAACCTTGGTTGATGACTGCACCCTGGTGATGTACAACATCTATGGCACAGCAGTAGTCAGCAAAACGATTGCTGCCCCACAGATAAATAGCGGTACAGCCATTGTCCCAAAACCCGAAACGCCAGGCATTTATTACCTGCGGGTTTTCCGTGGCACTCAAACCCTTCATCAACAACAAGTATTGGTTCTATAGGCAGACCAGGCATAGATGAGTTAGGAAAGATGGAGCGGTTTCTACCCTCCATTTTTTATTTGCAGCGCTTTTCAGAAGTCCTCTTTTGTTGTTGTGCCCCTGATTTATCTTTGCTCCTCAATTATCAATTACCGACATGCTTTCTGCAAACGAAATACGCCAGCAGTTTCTCGACTTTTTCAAATCGAAAGGACATCATATTGTGCCCTCTGCGCCTATCGTAGTAAAGAACGATCCTACACTGCTCTTCACAAATGCGGGCATGAACCAGTTTAAAGATTACTTTCTGGGAAATAAAAAACCTGAATACCCGCGCGTTGCCGATACTCAAAAATGTTTGCGGGTAAGCGGAAAGCACAATGACCTTGAAGAGGTGGGCGTGGATACCTATCACCACACCATGTTCGAAATGCTGGGCAACTGGAGCTTTGGTGATTACTTTAAGCATGAGGCAATAGAATGGAGCTGGGAGCTGCTGACAGAAGTGTATAAGATACCCAAAGACAAGCTCTACGTAACCGTGTTTGAAGGCGACGAAAAAGAAGGCTTGCCGGCTTCCAGCATTGCCCTCGAAAAATGGAAAACTCTGGTGGCAGAAGACCATATTGTCTATGGCAACAAAAAGGATAATTTTTGGGAAATGGGCGATGTAGGACCTTGCGGACCTTGCAGCGAAATACATGTGGACCTGCGCTCCGAGGAAGAAATTGCCGCACTTCCCGGTCGCGATCTGGTCAATAAAGATCATCCGCAAGTGATCGAGATCTGGAACAATGTGTTCATCCAGTACAACCGAAAAAAAGATGGCTCGCTGGAAGAATTGCCCAGTAAACATGTGGATACGGGCATGGGTCTCGAAAGGCTGGTGCGTGTGCTGCAGGGCAAGACAAGTAACTACGACACCGATCTTTTTTCCGGAACCATAGAAGCAACAGAAAAGCTAACCGGCAAAAAATATGCTGGTACCGATGCTAAGGAAGATGTGGCCTTTCGCGTCATCGCCGATCATATCCGCGCTATAGGTTTTACCATTGCCGATGGTCAGCTTCCTTCCAACACAGGAGCGGGCTATGTGATACGTCGCATCTTGCGGCGCGCTGTTCGTTACTACTATTCTTATCTCGATTATAAACAACCCTTGCTCCATCAGCTAATGCCTGTACTCGGAAAACAGTTCGAACATGTTTTTCCGGAGCTGCAGCATCAAATTGATCTGGTGTGCAAGGTGGTAAAAGAAGAAGAAGATGCTTTTTTGAGAACACTGGACAAGGGCTTGAAGAAGATTGATGAAATTATAACCGATACCCGCAATGCACAAAGCGCCACGATCAATGGCAAGGCTGCTTTCGAATTGTACGATACGTACGGATTTCCCATAGACCTCACCCGGCTTATTGGCACCGAAAATAACTTGCAGGTAGATGAAGCTGCTTTTGAAGCCGAAATGAAGCAACAAAAGGAGCGCTCACGTGCGGCCACTGCCCTGGATACCGACGACTGGGTAGTACTGCAGGAAGGCAGCAATCGTTTTGTGGGTTACGACAATCTTGAGGCGCAGGCTTCGGTGATGAAATACCGCAAAGTGAAGAACAAAGGGAAAGAAAGCTATCAGTTTATACTCGACATCACCCCGTTTTATGCGGAAGGCGGCGGACAGGCAGGCGATACCGGCGAACTGATTTTTCCCAATGAAAGCATTCAGATCACCGATACCAAAAAGGAGAATGACCTGATTGTTCATTTTGCAGAAGTATTGCCTTCCGATCCTTCAGCTCCGGTACTTGCCAAAGTAGATGCCGGGAAAAGAATCCATACTGCGGTGCATCACAGCGCCACGCACCTGCTGCATGCGGCTTTGAGAACGGTATTGGGAACCCATGTGGCACAGAAAGGCTCGCTGGTAAATGAGGAGCATCTGCGCTTCGACTTTTCTCATTTTGCCAAGGTGACCGATGAAGAACTCGCGCAAATTGAAGCACTCGTTAATGAAAAAATTCGGGAGAACATAGAGGTGGTCATCCGCGAAATGTCGAAGGAAGAGGCAGTGGGCATGGGGGCAATGGCACTGTTTGGCGAAAAGTATGGCGACCGCGTGCGGGTAGTGATCATGGATCCCGATTATTCTATTGAGCTTTGTGGTGGAACCCATGTGGGCGCCACGGGTCAGCTTGGCTTATTCAAGATCAAACACGAAACGGCAGTGGCTGCCGGCGTGCGCCGTATAGAAGCCGTGAGCGGAAAAGCTTGTGAAGACTTTGTGAACGATCGCTTTGAACTGCTCGATCAGGCAAAGGAAGCGCTGAAAAATCCGAAAGACTTGCTGAAAGCCATTGAGAAACTGCAGGACGATAAAGCAACCCTCGAAAAGCACGTAGAAATGCTGGAAGCGCGTCAGCTCGTGGCGCTGCGCAATGAACTTTTACAGAAAGACGAAATAATCAATGATGTAGCTTTTGTAGGCGATGTGGTAGAAGTAAGCTCTGCCGATGCGCTGAAAAAACTCTGCCTGGATATGAAGCACCATATCAACGATCATGTCGTTGTGCTCTGCACCAACATTGACGGCAAACCCTTTGTAGCGCTCGGCATTGATGAAAAAGTAGTGGCCGCAAAAGGACTTGATGCCGGAAAGATCATCAAAGAGCATGTAGCGCCGCTGATAAAAGGCGGTGGCGGCGGACAAAAAACTCTGGCCACCGCGGGCGGACAAAGCACGGGTGACCTTCGCGCAGTAATTGAAAAAGTAAAGACACTGCTGTAGATAAATAGTAATTCTACACTACCAGATTTTTTGATCAATTAGTTGGTAAGGCTGAGATGGCTTTCCTTTTAAAGGAAACTTTATAATTTTACATCGAAAATGCTCTGTAGTTCGCGAACGCCTAAGTGCCACTTAGGAAATTTATGTAGCGGAAGCGGAGCATTTTTATTTGAAATGCGTTTCATCGATTTCGTGGTCACGTGGCCTAAAATTCCAATGTCGGTAAGAATGTTGCCAGCGATCCTGAAGTTCTCCGGCCGCGGTGTTCACACCGATATTAAAACCCGGATAAATTTCGCGTATTCGTTTCAAGATATGTTTATACAGTTTTTCTTTAGCCTTTGTTCGATTACCACGCCTTCGCTGTCCGGGCAATAATGCTTTGTGCTTGTTATTTAGTCGAAAACACATTGCGCCTAAAACCACATCCAACATCTGTAATACTCTATGACGACGAGAATCAACTTCGGTGATGTCTTGCTTGCGTATTTTGATATTTGCTTGCTGAAATTCACGCTTCACCTGCAGACTTTTGATATACTCTTTGAAGATCTGACGTTTAGCTAAGGTATCGGGCAGAAGGTCAAAATACAGCCGCAGGTACAAAGGTTCAGCAAATGAATTACTATGTGCAAGTCCGAAGGCATGCCTAATGAACAGGTAGTACAAAATAAAGTACTCATCCCTAACATGCTGTTCACTCAGGTGCCTTGCCACAAAGGCCTTTTGCCTGAACATGATACGAATTTTGACCTTGTCAGCGGCAACAAGATCAAAGAAGACATCCATTACTTGTATATACTTGTCAAGATAGTGTTCAGATACTTTCTGCCATTTTATTTCGTCTCGGAAATGAAGCGTCCGGCATATCTTCCCTATGGACTGCTGAACTTCCTTCAAATCAGTACTACGGACGAGTACACCGCCATAAAAATTACAATAATGCTTTCCTTCTTTGTCACTTTCGTCACACCAGATAACGTACTCTCTCGCCCTCATCCGCTTGCGAACCGTAGTTTTACGAATGTGTATTCCTTCTGAATTTTGCATTATTTATGGAGCGTTGAAAGAATAACCTGAGGGATTCAGTTTAGATGTCCTTCTGCTCATTGAAGCGTCGTAATAGTGAACCCTGTCGGCCTGTTTGTCTGAAATAATACCCTTCAGATAGTATGCTAAAGTTAATTTTTGAAGTGTACATAGCAAACGACGAGGCAATAGTAAAAAACAAAGGCTGCCGGAGAAGCAGCCTTTGTTTTTTAGTTCGTTTGCAGCAATTCCACATCAAATATCAATGTTGAATGTGGCGGAATGGAACCTGCACCTCTCGCGCCATAGCCAAGTTCTGACGGTATATAGAACCTGTATTTAGAACCCTGCGGCATCAACTGAACGCCTTCTGTCCATCCGCTGATCACCTGATTGAGACCAAATGTTGCCGGCTGATTTCTTTTGTACGAACTATCAAACACTTGTCCGTTGATCAGCTTTCCTTCGTAGTGCACAGTTACGCGGCTTGCGGGTCCGGTTGGCTTTTGACCATTACCCTCCTGCAGCACTTCGTATTGAAGACCCGATGCGGTGGTCGTTACTTCCGCGCGGGCGCCGTTCTCTTCCAAAAATTTTTTTCCCTCTTCCATTGCCTGAGATGATTTGTTGTTAAGAAAATTCTTGAGCTTGTCCTGAAGACTCATATCGTTATTGCTTTCGCCTTTGGTACGAAGATCAAAGAAAAGGCTTTTGCCGTTAACCTTAAAAACTCAGCCCCGGGAAAAAATAATTTGTTTGCCTAAGAATCTTATGTATATTTGTCTTAGGCAAACAAAATGAAATGATTTTTTCATCAGAATTAATAAAGGGAACCCTGAAGACTATTGTACTAAAGCTACTTCGTGACCATGGTAAAATGTATGGCTATGAGATCACCCAAAGAGTGAAAGAACTCACCGGCGAAAAAATCCAGCTCACGGAAGGGGCACTCTATCCTACACTTCATGCGCTGGAGCAAGAAGGGCTGCTGAAAACAGAAGTAGAATACATAGGTAAGCGTATGCGCAAATACTACAGTCTCAGCCCGGTGGGCACTTCCAAAAGTAAAGAACGCATCAGCGAGCTTACCGATTTTATCAATACCCTTACCTCGCTTCTTGATCTCAAAACCCGCAATGCCTGATGTACCTGCTTACTGACGAACAAGTAGATTATATTCTCCACGATATACAAGCGCGCGGTATAGGAGATGAAAGCCTGCAGCAGGATCTGCTTGACCATGTATGTTGTATCATCGAACAGGAGCTGGAAGAATACGGCGACTTCGGAACATGCTATCATTCGGTTATCCGGAAGTTCTACCGAAAGAACCTGAAGGAGATAGAAGAAGAAAAAACCCTTTTGTTAACGTTTCAAAACTATTATGCAATGAAAAAAATGATGTTGTACAGTGGCGCTTTTACGGTAGGAGCACTTTTATTGGGTTCGCTTTTCAAAATAGCCCATTGGCCGGGTGCCAACGTGCTCTTGGTTTGCGGTATCGCTTGTGTCAGCTTTGTATTTTTGCCACTACTGGCGGTGGTCAAGAGCAGCGAGCTCAAAAAATCTTCGGGGAAGTGGGCGTTGGTCACCGGCATCCTAACGGGCAGCGGCTATTTTGTTTCCATGCTGTTTTTGCTGATGCACTGGCCGGGTGCACGCATCATCTGGTTCAGCACCTTGTTGTTTGCGTTTTTTGTCTTTGTTCCGGTGTTCTTCTTCAATGGCATGCGCAAAGAAGAAACCCGTACCAACACGCTTGTCTTTACAGTAGTTCTGCTGGCAGTGATGGGAACACAGTTTGCCCTGACTGCCTTACACAATCCCAGGCAGCAGCAGGAAAAAATCGAAGTGGCCACCGAGAAATAAACAGCGGCGGGCGGAATGTTAACCAATCCGCCCGCTTCACTTTTTAGCGCTCCTCAAGCATGGGGATGCAGCTAAACTGATCTATAAGAATCGTATCGTAATAATCGGCTTTCTCAAAAAGATCTTTAAACATCTGCCGGCCGCTATCGAGGTTAATGTCGAGATCATAAATAAGGCTGCTGAGAACCACATCGCCCTCGTGCAGCGAGAAAAACTTTCCCTGCAGTTTGTAGTTTTCCCGAAGCAGGTAAGTGTATAATTCGCGTATGCCCTGCCGGGGCAACTGGCACAAAAAGGCATCGCTGATAATGAAAAAATTTTCAGGATTGTAGGTAATTCTAATTTTGGCGGAGCCTTCTTCCACCTCCCATTTATTCTGACCCGTCCGCGCCAGTTCTTTGTTATATCCCAGGGTGTCCAGTATATCCTCAATCGTTTTCGCAATACCCGAAATGGGCTCTTCTTCCACTTCGTCTTTAAACGGAAAATCTATCTCAGTGCCGCAGTTAGGACAGTACTTACCTGCCTCGAGTGTCTGTTCCGTAACCAGTGTGCTGCAGTTGGGACAGCGCATGGCAACTGCACCACTTATGGGCTTATACTCATCGAGCGCCTGCTTCAGGTAGCTAACCGGCAGTGCAAAACCCAGATTGTCGCCGCCCTTGATGATAAAAGTGTTTACACCCACCACATCACCACCTGTATTGATCAACGGGCCTCCACTGTTGCCGGGGTTGATGGCCGCATCGATCTGTATATACTTCAGACCTTGCTGCACACGATCTACACGGGAGATGACGCCCTGCGTGGCGGTATAGTTGAGTCCGTAAGGATGCCCGATCGCTATGACTGTATCGCCGTCTTTGAGCAAGGTATAGTCGCCCAGTTTCAGGGCGGGCAACCCGTGCATATCCACGGGCGGTTTCAGAAAGGCGAGATCATAGCGTTCGTCGGTGAAAAGTACCTCCGCCAGGCGTTTATCGAAAGTCCTTCCTTTCAGGGTAACCTTTCTATTGTCCTTTACTACATGGTTATTGGTCACGATCAAGTCATAATCCACAAGATAGAAACCTGTGCCGGTGGCCGTTTTGGTTGCTATCTGTACTACGGTGCTCTGGAACCGTTCTATCACATCATGAATGCTCATGTTTCTCTTTTAGTTTCGAGGTTCAATGCCGAAAGCTGATCTGTAAAATCGACACCAAATGCATAAAGACTGTCGAAGGAAATACGGTTATGATCCCAACGCAGCGATTTATATTTCTCAGTGTTTTCTGTTATGATCTGGTCTATGGCCCGGGTAATCTTTTCAGCTTCAAACTTTTGCTCCTGCCGGTGATAAAGATTTTGTTTCATACCCAGGGCCTCGAAATAGTCGGCATGTAAAACGGCCATGTAAAGCTGAATAAGGTCGGTCTGTACTTTGGGCATACTGTAAATAAACTGATTGTACAACGCGCCATACTCATTGATGACCAGGGCAATATCGGGATACTTGTTTTCTACATACCAGGCAGAATCTTTGTTTGCACTAATGATGTGATCCCGAACCTTTTCGGGCTTGGGCGGAGCTACGGTAGAAAATGTGCTTCGCGAACGGTAAAGGCTTCGGGAAAAATCTTCGAACGAAAACTCCAATAATTTTCTGAGCCCTTCCTTCATCATCTGATTACGTTCCACCAGCGCAATTTCATCCTTCTTCTCCCAGTAATACCCGTTGATCTTTTCGAGTTCGGAGAGCAATTTCGACTCGGGCTGCATAAAAAAATCTATTCTGTAAATAACCGTAAGCAGCAGATAGGCTATTGCACCCGAAAAGCTATCCTGATTTAGATCGGAAACACGACTGAGCGCATCGCCGATCCATTTTTTGAAAAAATGATATTTGGTGGTCAACTCTTTATCGGGCAGCGGCTGTATATGGTCCGTATCGGTGGGCCTCAGCGCGCTGAAATCGCTCAGGAGCAAATCATCTTGCCGGTCGGCTTTTGTAGCCAGCTCGCGCAGACCATAGTACAATTTACTTGGATTGGTGGTAGGAACATCGGCCAAAAAGACCATACACAAGGTGTTTCCTTCGTCGAGGGCACAGTGGCTGTAGTACAGCGAGTAATTCATTTCGAGCAAGCGGCGCATGATAGCTGTGCCGGGCTCTTCCATTACTGCCAGGGGCGAGCTGGCCAGTATCTTATCGCCCTCAATAGTGCCATGTACTTTTTTAGAACCCTGATACAAGGTGAACCGGTACACGCCAGCCTGCTTTTCGAGTACAATATTTTGCTCAGCCTCATCCGTTAGGTAGTCGAAAAAGGCATCCAGAAAGGCCATGTGATTTTTTTCTTTAAAGCGGTCTTCGGCAATGTACCAGCTCTGGGTTTTGCTCTTGCTTTTATTATTATCACTATAGCGGCCAAAGCGAATACCTTCAAGGCCTTCAAAAACAGATGTTGCGTTAGCAGAGTGCGTAGCGTTAGTCTGGTGGATTGCAGCGTCTTGTGGCTCTTCCGTACGTTTTCCGAATAGTTTGTTCAACCAGTTCATTCCCATGTTTCCGATGGCTGCAAAGATGATTTTGTGAAAAGTAAATTTACAAAACGCTTCCAAACAGCCGCATCAAAGACCGTTTCGATGCAGGGTTTTGCAGCGACCCCACAGCATTAAAACAGATTTCCACAGGGATATGCTTGATATAGCTAATCAACTATCTTTGTTGGCAAACCAATTGTACCAATGCGTTTTATCGTAACTTCTACAGGATTGTTGAAAAACCTGCAACAGATCAGTGGTGTGATCAGTGCCAATACCGTTCTTTCTGTGTTGGAAGACTTTTTATTTGAGCTGAAAGGAAACACACTGACGCTGACGGCAACCGACCTGGAAACGATGATGCGCGTGCAACTGGACGTGAATGAGGCACAGGGCGACGGTCGTATCTGCATTCCTTCAAAAATATTGATGGAGTATCTCAAAAACCTGCCCGAACAGCCCATCACTTTTACCATTCACGAACAGGATCTCAGTATAGAAATGAGTTCGTCTGTAGGTAAGTACAAAATAGGTGGGGAAAAAGCGGATGATTTCCCGAAAGAGCCGGCGCCCGAGGAAACGACAAATTTCAACATGAGCGCGATCTCGCTGATCGAAAGCATCAACAAAACGCTTTTTGCCGTAAGTAACGACACCCTGCGCCCGGCCATGACCGGCGTTTACTTTGAGCTGGATACCGAAGGCATTACCTGGGTATCGACCGATGCGCATCGCCTGGTTCAGTTTCGACGCACGGACATAAGCTGCCCCGCAACCGATGGTTTTGTAGTTCCCAAAAAGCCGCTGCAACAATTACGGAGCACGTTGCCGGCAGACGATACACAGTTGCAACTGGCTTATAATAATAGTCACCTCTTTGTAAGCAGTGCTACGCTAAGCATGAGCTGCCGGCTCATAGATGCCCGTTTTCCGGACTACAAAGCGGTGATACCGGCGGATAATCCTTACAAACTGACAGTAAACCGTACGGATTTTGTGAGCGCCCTGCGTCGGGTAGGCATCTTTGCCAACAAGACCACAAATCAGGTGGTGCTTGACATCAACGGGAACTCTTTACAACTCAGCGCTCAGGACATAGACTTCTCTTATGAAGGAAAAGAAACGCTGAGCTGCCAATACACCGGCGAGGATATGAAGATAGCCTTCAACGCCAAGCTGATGATTGAAATGGTAAACAATCTGGACGGTGAAGAACTACAGATAGACCTGAGTACGCCCACACGTGCAGGCATCTTCCGCCCTACCGACAAGGCAGAAAACGAAGAGCTGATGATGTTGCTGATGCCCTTGATGGTGGGGGTGTAGAAAAAGAACCGGTAAAGATGTTAATGCTTTTGATAGAACCGGTCGCCGCTCCATTGGGTTGGGTTTTTACGGATGTACTCCGTTATGGCCCTAAATGACTTTTCGTTTCTGATAATGTGCTCAAAATAATCCCGTTGCCAAACGGCTTGTCCCGAAGTGCCCTGTTGAAGATTGATCTGTTTTGCTGTATTCATCTTATACCGGCCGATAATTTTTGATAGAAGCATCTTTCTTCGCTGATCTCGTCTATTGGGTATTGAAAGTAATCCGTCACTCAGGGGCGATTCACGTGAAGGCGATTCATGTAAGGGCGACTCATGTAAGGGCGATTCATGAATCGCCCCAACAAGCACAGGGTCACTGATTTTCAGAGAGCTTGCGGTGTCTATGATTTCAAGGATCACGTGAAGGTGGTTGGGCATGACTACGAACTCATGAACCACAACCCTGCCCGGGTACTTTTCGGAAAGGACATTCAGGTGATCATAGGCTATTCTTCCGGCATCGTTAAGTTGCATGACTCCGTTGGCTACATCGCCGAACAAGCACTTCCGATTATTGCAACAAAGGGTTACGAAGTAAAGCCCACACTGAGAATAGTCATAATCTGAAAGCCGGATCGAGCGGCGATGGTGCAATGAAGGATCATATTTCTTTGCCCAAGCCATAGAAACCAAAAATAACTTTTATAGCCCTGAGTTTTCTAAGCCCCCGGCAATTCCTTTGCCTCTCTCTTGATGATAAACACAGCGTTATCGTAGGGTCTTATGCCCTTGCCCATGTGTAGCGCATACACCTTGGTAAACTCCGCGCCAAAGTAGAGAATAATGGAGGAGTAATACACCCAGGATAAAATGATAATTACGGAAGCGGCTGCCCCGTAAGTGTTGGCGATGTTCGACTGGCTCAGGTAAACACCAATCATGAAGCGGCCAATCATGAACAAAAGTGCAGTGAAGGTAGCTCCGAACATGGCATCTTTCCACCGGATGGATGCATCAGGCAATACTTTATAGATAACTGCAAACAATAGCGAAGTGACCAAAAACAAGATCAGGATATTGATGATCTTAAAGAGCAACACCGCCTCGTCAATAAAGAGTGCCTGCAGCCGGTCCGTAAGCATGTCCGTAAGGGCGTTGACCAGCAGAGAAACGATTAATAAAAAGCCCACACCTACGATGAGGGAGAAGGATAGCAATCTGTTTTTGAGGAACTTAAGCCAGCCCTTTCTGGGTTTGGCGCGAATGGACCAGATGTAGTTGATCGAATCCTGTATGTCGGCAAACACGCTGGTAGCGCCGAAGACAAGCAACGCCACGCCGATAATACTGAATTTTGCAGCCGCATTTTGCTCCTGCATCTGCCGGATGATGCTCAGAATCTGGTCAGCGCCGTCTCTTCCAATAAAGCTGGTCAGTTGAGCGTAGATATTTCCCGTTATCCGCTCTTTCTCAAAAAACAATCCGACCAGGGAAATGATCACGAGTATCAGCGGACCAATAGAGAAAATGGTGTAGTACGCCAGCGAGGCGCTGAGTTTCACCACATTATCGGAAGCAAATTCGCTCGCAGCTTCTTTGAGCAGGCGGAAGTAATTACCAATTTTAGTAGCCATTACTGCTAAGCCTAAAAGCTTGTGCCAATATGTACGCAAAAAAAAGCTCCTTTTCAAGAGCTTCTGTACGGATCAATATTGCGGTGGCGTTGGCCTGGTTTGCATGATCTCGTCTATCCGGTCCATCACTTCTGCCGTCAGTTGGGGCAGCACGTCCAGTGCTTTCAGGTTTTCTGTGAGCTGTGTTTCTTTGGTGGCACCCAGTATGGCAGTGGTCACATTTGGGTGGGCAATACACCAGGCTATAGCAAGCGTTGCCAATGAGGTGCCGAGTTCCTGAGCAAGTGTACCGAGTTCCTTCACACGCTCCAATCGCTGCTCGCTCAGTGTGCGGTCTTTGAGCCACTCAAATCCTTCCAGCGCCAGCCTTGAGTCTGCTGGAATACCGTCATTATACTTTCCTGTGAGTAAACCCGATGCCAGCGGACTCCATATCGTAGTGCCCATGCCCAGGTTTTTAAAGATGGTGTAGTAATCTACTTCCATCTTATAACGCTCGAAAAGATTGTACTGCGGCTGTTCCATTGCCGGAGGTTCAAGTCCGAGCTGCCGCGCTACCATATGCGCCTCTACTATCTCCGCACCGCTCCATTCGCTGGTACCCCAATACAGGATTTTACCCTGTTGGATAAGGGTGTTCATGGTGCGCACCACTTCTTCAATAGGAGTATTCTTGTCCGGACGGTGGCAAAAGAACAGATCAAGATAGTCGAGTTGAAAACGCTGTAGAGCTTCGTGGCAGGCTTCGGTGATATGCTTGCGGCTTAAACCTGTTTGGTTGGGCTTGTTCGCCTCTCCTCTCCAGCCAAAAAAAACTTTGCTCGACACTACATAGGAAGAGCGTTCCCAGTCTTTCTTTTTCAGCACGCGTCCCATCATCTTCTCCGACTCACCGCGGGAATACACTTCGGCATTGTCGAAAAAATTGATACCGTTGTAGTAGGCGATGCTCATCAGCCGGTCAGAAATATCGTCCTGAATCTGCTTGGCAAAAGTGACCCACGACCCATAGGAAAGTACGCTGAGTTGTAAGCCCGTTTTGCCCATTCTTCTATACTGCATAAACTGGATTTAAAAATGAAAAAGTTAAGAAATAAGGAAGTAAGAAAAGCTGAAAATTATTCTTGTTTGGACGATTTCAATATCGCAACCAAAATTCTCATCGACTCTTCGCACAACCCCAGAAACCTAAGGGCCATTTCCGCGGCGGTATTTGTCGTTGCAACCAGAAGTCTTAGCCAATATTTTGTCTCACGAGCCTCTTTATAAGCAGTTTAAAGCTTCGCAATAAACTCTTCCTTACTGATGCTCCCATCAGCCTCTTCCGCATGTGCACCTGTTGATGTACCGCGTACAAAAACTGATTGCTACTTATGAAGTCCTTCGGTCACTGTTTAACCAAGGTCAAAAACCAACTTCTCCCACTGAAAATATGAAGCTTTTATCGAGAAAAATATTGGGTTTCATCGTTTGAACATTTCCTTTTTGATTGCCCTCATTATTTTCATTTTTCATCAAATCAAGTACACCACCAGTCCGTCTCTGAGTTTCGGCTCGAACCAGGTGCTTTTGGGCGGCATTACATTTCCACTGTCGGCAATGTCAAAAAGTTGCTGGATGCTTACGGGATAGCAGGCAAAGGCGGCCGCCATCTCTCCACTGTTCACTCGCCGTTCCAGTTCTGCCAGCCCGCGGATACCTCCTACAAACTCCACTCTTTTGTCTGTGCGGGGATCGTGAATGCTCAACAGCTTTGAGAGCACATTATCCTGCAGGATGGTTACATCCAGCACCCCGATAGGATCGGTAGTAAAAGAACCGGCCTTTGCGCTGAGCTTATACCACGCACCGTCGAGATACATACCAAAGTCGTGCGGTTGTGCAGGTTTCATTTTTTGTCCGCTTATCTTTTCCACCACAAAATCTTCGCTCAATGCCGATACAAACTGCTCTGGCGAAAGATCGTTGAGATCTTTTACCACACGGTTGTAATCCAGTATTTTCAACTGGCTTGCAGGAAAAATAGCGGTGATGAAATAATTGAAAGATTCGTCGCCGGTAATGGACATACCCGCTTCACGCATTTCCTTACAAACTTTGCCGGCAGAGGCCGCGCGGTGGTGACCATCGGCAATGTAGGTAGCAGGCACCTCCTCTTCAAAAAGCCTGGAAATGCTCGCCACTTTTGCATAGTCATCCACTACCCAGAAAATGTGCCGGATACCATCTTCCGCCACAAAATCATAGGTAGGATTATGGGCCTTTTTCCAGTCTTCTATAATGCGTTGCACACCTTCGTGGTCATTATAGGCCAAAAAGACAATGCCTGTTTGCGCTCTTGTAGTTTTGATATGATTGATGCGGTCGAGTTCCTTTTCAGGACGGGTGAACTCGTGTTTTTTGATTACACCCGAATAGTAATCGTCGAGAGAAGAACCACAGATGAGCCCGGTCTGCGAACGTCCTTCCATCACCAGCTCATAGATATAGTAGCTCGGCTCGTCATCCTGAATCATGATCTTGTCGGCGATCAGTTGGTCCAGGTTTTCTTTCGCCTTTTCATATACCTGCAGACTGTGTACATCCACGCCTTCCGGCAAGTCTATTTCAGAGCGGGTTACATGGTAAAAATGGTAGGGGTCTTTCCGGTATTGCCGGGCTTCGTCCACACTCACTACATCATAGGGCAGTGTGGCCAGTTGCGGTGCAATGCTTTTCTTTGGTCTTAGGCCCTTAAAGGGAATGATCTTAGCCATTATATTGGTTTTGATGTTGTCTTTCAATCTTTTTTATGGTCGTCTTCAAATGCCTGCATCAGGGTTATGAGGCGTTCCACTTGTTGTATCGTGATGGCGTTATATAGCGAAACCCTGAACCCCCCGACGGTGCGATGTCCGTCGATACCCGTAATATTATTTTGGGTGCAAAAGTCTGAAAATAGTTGTTCATTTTCCGGATTTTTTGCCCGGAAACATACGTTCATCTTGCTTCGATGATCGGGCCGGTCAACAACGGCTGCAAACAGACTATTGCGATCTATTTCCGCATATAGTATGCTGGCCTTCTTTTCATTATCCTTTTGGATGATGTCAATTCCCTTTCTTTTGGTCCAGCGTAGCATGAGCAGTGCGGTGTAGATGGCAAAAACGGGTGGTGTATTCAGCACTGAGTTTGTGCGCACCTGTGCTTCATAGTTTAGCATAGGCGGCACACGGCGGGCCGTGCGGGCCAGCATGTCTTTGTGAAGGACCACCAGGGTAGTGCCTGCGGCGCCCAGATTTTTTTGAGCTACGGCATAAAACATGGCGCTGTTGCTATAGGAACGCTGTGTGCTGAGCATGTCGCTGCTCATATCTGCAATCAGGGGTACGGGCGACAGGGGAATGTCTGGCCACTGTGTTCCGTAAATCGTATTGTTGGTGGTAAAGTGCAGGTAGGATAAGGATGGATCGATTGATGCAGGCCATTCCGGAAGGGAGGCATATCGCTCTCCCGCTGATGATGCGATGACCTTTGGCTCACCATAGTAGCCCGCATAGGCTATGGCCTCCTGTGCCCAATGACCGCTGTCTATGTATGCCGCACCGCCGGCACCTAAAAAGTTCATCGGTATCATACTGAACTGAAGTCTGCCGCCTCCGTGCAGCCAGAGAATCTCATAGTCGCTGCTGAGTGCGCACAGCTCCCGCACCAGTTGTTTGCTTTCGTCCAGAATATTGTCAAACAGCTTTCCTCTGTGCGGTATTTCTAACACCGAAAGCCCGCTGGCATTGTAGTCTAAGATGGCTTCACTGGCTTCCTGCAATACCTCCTCCGGTATCGATGCCGGGCCGGCGCCAAAATTCAGTTTACGATCTTCTGATCTTTTTATCATGCTGAAGACTTTTCTCTTCATCGGTAGTGGTAATACCTCCGCTCACGGCAAACTTCATCGCTTCGGCGGCGTTCATCTTGGTCACCGCTTTTACGTTTTTCGCTTCTACTATGATCACATAACCGGATATGGCATAAGAATGGGGTAGATAAACGGCCACCTTCCCGTTCATGCCGAGGTAGGCCAGATCTTTCTGGGTCATAAAACCAATGCGCCATACTTCCGGATGAAGGTTGGTACATACCCACACCGGCTTATTGAAACGCTTTTTATCGCCTACAAAAGAATCCATCACATCCTTGATGGAAGAATAAATGAATCGGATACCCGGAATATGCTCGAGCAGGTAATCGAACGCATCGAAAAGCATACGGCCTACAAAAAACCGTGTACCCATGTAGCCAATAAAGGTGACTACCGTAATGATGATGAGAAAACCAATACCCCGGGGCACCCAGGGCACAAGACTATCCACACCATCAAATACCACATAGATCACATAGGCAGTGAGCGCAATGGGACTTAAGATGAGCAAACCCTGCAGAAATGAACGAATAACAACAGCCGCAAACCGACGCATGAAGAAAACAGATAGACAAATGTACTGTACTTTTTACAGCAGCAGGATTAATTGTCCATGAACGGTTTTGTTGTAATTTTTGCAGCTATGCGCTTTTTGCTTGTGTTCCTGTTGCTGGCCGCACCGGCTATGGCTGTTTGCCAGAGCGATGTACGCGGCAGCGGGTTTGCCATCGAGGGCAACCTGATGCTTGGACAGATATACAAGCATACCGAAAACTTTAAGGGCCCCTTGCCGCAGTATGCGGGCGCTGCAGAGTTGTGCTTTGTGCAGCAAACCTGGGGAAAAAAGAATGGCAGCAACGAAGAAACTTTCCGCTGGTAGGTGTGGGAGTGGCCTACACGGACTATGGTGTGGACAGTGTGTACGGCAAGTGTTTTTCTGCCTTTCCTTTGCTGCAGCTTCCTCTGGTGCGGGGTAAAAAGTTGGAGTGGACCTTTCGGCTGGGTTTCGGGTTTGGCTACGTTACCCGTCATTATGAGCGGGCACCGGTGTGGGATACACTGAACAATGCCATTGGCAGCCACCTCAACAACTACACCTGCTTCGCTACCGATCTTCGCTATTCGATCAGCCCACACTGGAGTGTGCAACTGGGGGGGGCGTTTTCGCATATCAGCAATGCCTCAATCCGCACACCTAATCTCGGCATCAACCTTTGGGGTGGCCGTATCGGTTTTCGGTACTATCCTGTCAGCTCCCATCCTAAAAGGATCTATAGGACACTGCCCGCCCTACGCAGTCGCTGGCTGGCGCAGGTAAGGCTGGGCTTTGCAGCAAAAGAGGGAAGCACGCCCAACGGACCGCTGTATCCTGTCTATCTGGTATCTGCCTACGCAAGCCGTCGCTACGCGGGTAAAAATAAAATGTTTGCCGGCGTGGATTATTCTTACCACGGAGAGATCTATGCGTTTTTGCGCAATAATGAAGTGGAGCCGGGCCGCGAAAAACAACATAGCTGGAAAAGCAGCGTCTTTATAGGTAATGAGTTTTTGTTTGGAAGGGTAGGCATTCACCTGCAACTGGGTGTATATCTGAAACAGGCATCATTGACCAACGATCCTTATTACGAAAAGCTGGGAGCAAATTTTTACCTCTTGCAACAGGAAAGAGGCCTGGTAAAAGAGTGTGCCTTTGCCATATTGCTGAAGACCCACAAAACGCAGGCAGAGCTGGCAGAGTTTGGACTGGCTTTTGGCTTTTAAGGCGCCGGCTTTTTATCCCACCTTGTTATAGTCAGTGACCGAATCTCGCCACGGAAGCCGTAGTCGGTAGTCAGGTACACCTCGAGCCGGGGCGCGGAAAAGGGCAAACGCATAAAAAACCTGTATTCATTTACGGAGTCGTTGTTGCTGATGGGGCTGTACAGTCTTACTCTTGCCGATCTGCTGGAATCGCCCTGCGTCAGCGATGCGGCAAGAAAGGAATGCCACAAATGTCCCGGAGCTAATATCCTGGCTTGTACTTCTATCCAGGTGGTGCCGGTCTTTGCTCCCAAAGCAGTATCCCATAGGGGCAGTTTTTCTCCTGCAGGAGCAGATAAGGGTGTTTGCCGATCGAGGCGGTACAATAGGGTAGGATGAAGCCCGTCTGTAGTTTTAGGTGGCATGTCTTCCACGTCGAGCAGGCTGATATCCAGCGGTGAAGGATCGGGGTTGAGGTAGATCCGGCTATAATATTTCCTGTTCATGTCGTCGTAGTGCAGGATTGTTTTACTGTATTGATAGGTCTGAAAAATGTTGACACCAATCAGGTAGAGACCCACCGCAATAAAAGGGATTCGCCAGCGGGAAGCCAATGCTCGGCTACTGAGGGCAGCAAGCGGAAGAGCAAACACCGGATAGCTTTGTACCAATGCCCGTGTGGAATAAGAACCGCCATATCGCCATTCATCCCAGGCTATAATAATCCAGATATTGAACAGGCAAAACCAAATGACGGCGTTTTTGAACTCGAACTTTTTGACAAAAAATAATCCGGCGACAAAAAGCACAGCCACCGGGGTATAGATAAACCATCCCTTTTCCCAACCCAAAAGCACCCGGAACCAGGGATTGAGAAACACCCACTTGCTACCCACATCGTAGATGAAGCTCCCTGTAGTGGCTTTCCAGTAAATGAGTTGAGGCAATATTCCGATGAACCCGAAGAGAAGGGTGATCATAAGATGAGACCGATGGTCGTTTACAGCTTTCCACTTGGCACGGGCTGCCTGTGGGGTATGGGTATGCCAGAGCAGCGGTATGAAGAGCATGATTGCTTCTGTTGGTCGGCTCATGGTTGCAAGACCAATGATATACCCGATCGCTGCCGCACTAAACAGTGCAGGCTTCCTATGCCACGATGAAGTAGCCCGAAGGATCAGGACGTACAGTACAAACAGGTACACATGACTAAGGCCGTTATCTCCAGCAGCATACTGCATCAGGTTGGAAGCCAGTGCCAGCAAAAGCAAAGTGCAGCCCGTGACAACGTCGGAGAAATAGCCGAGAAGAAAACGCCGGAGGAGTAATAAAGCCAGAAAACAATAAAGGAGTGCTCCGAAAGAAATCGCATATTGATAAGGCGGCGAAAAACCATCCGCAGGTGCACCCGTGAGGTATGCGACGAGATGCCCCGCCAGAAAAAGCGGTAACTGCATGATCGCCACGCCGCCAAGATATTTGAAAGTATAGCGACCATCGTCGAGCTTAATGGCCTGCCAGCCATCGCCGCCTGTCAAATGATACCGTGCGTCAGCGGTATCCAGCCAATTTAGCCTTGTGAAATCGTGATAAATCAGGCCCGCAGGCAGATACATATAATATCCGAAGGCATCCCAGCTCGTTACAACCAAAGGTCGTTCACGAGGCAGGGTATCCACCCGGTAGTTCACATACACCAAAAGAATCAGCCAACATGCTGCGAGCGAAAATGCATTTTTCATAAAGCGCTCTCTAAAAGTAATCATATGAAGAAAACGATCAGCAGTGTGCTACCTACATTTTCATTAGGTTTGCATAACACCTCTTGCAATGACGGACAATCAAACTACCTTCCTGGCCAAAAGCGAAGTGAAAGCCAATGACCTCGAGCATAAGAGGAAGCTGGCCTTCAACATTCAGAAATATGCGGACACGGTAGTGAAGGGCAAACAGCAATTTTCCAATCTGGATCTTGCTCGCCGCCGGGCAAAAAACGTGAAGTGGGATGCGATAGAAAATCTGGATAAATACCTCATTGAGTTTGAGAAAAATTTTACCGCACGCGGAGGAAAGGTGATTTGGGCAGAAGATGCCAAAGAGGCGCTGGAGGCTGTATTGCAGATATGCCAGGCGAAACAGGCACGCCGGGTGGTGAAGAGTAAGAGCATGGTGACGGAAGAGATTCATCTCAATGACTACCTCGCGGAACATGGCATCGAATCGGTAGAAACAGACCTCGGTGAATACATTCAGCAGCTCGACGGTGAGGCACCCTATCATATCGTTACACCGGCCATGCACAAAAGCAAGGAAGATGTAGCCAAGCTTTTTCACAACAAGCTCGGTGTGCCACCCAATCTTTCTCCGTCCGAACTCACACAAATTGCGCGGAGAAACCTCCGGGAGAAATATATCAGTTCGGAGGTGGGCATCACCGGCGGCAACTTTCTGATCGCGGATACGGGTGCAGTATGTGTGACGGAAAATGAAGGAAACGGCAGGCTCTCCACAGCCTTTCCGAAAACGCATATCGCCATCGTAGGGATAGAGAAAATGCTACCCGCACTCGAAGATCTTCAGACCTTCTGGCCGCTACTTGCCACCTATGGCACCGGGCAGAACGTGACCGTGTACAATACCATTTTTACCGGTCCGAGGCAGCCCGGCGAAACCGACGGACCCGAAGAAATGTATGTGATTCTGCTGGACAACGGGAGAACCAATCTGCTGCAGACACCCGAGGTACGTGAAAGCATGTATTGCATTCGCTGCGGAAGTTGCCTCAATGCATGTCCGGTGTATAAGAACATTGGTGGACACGCCTATGGCGCTACTTACAGCGGTCCCATAGGGTCGGTCATCACCCCGCACCTGAAAGGCATGGAAGAATACAAACATCTTAGCTATGCTTCCAGCCTCTGCGGCAATTGTACCGAAGTGTGCCCGGTAAAGATCAACATTCATGAAATGCTGCTCGAAAACCGGCATATCGCCAGGCGTCAGGATCTAAACGAGCGCAGTGAAGATTTTGGATGGAAACTGTGGAAACGGGCGATGCTTAGCCGTACTCTGATGAATAGTGCACCTGCGGGTATGAAGAATATGTTGGTGAACAAAGTCTTCAAAAAATCCTGGGGCGAACACCGGGGCAAACTAAACTTTGCCAAAAAGTCGTTCAATCAGCTTTGGAAAGAGAAAGCTTAGCCTACATTTATTGATTCATGCTTTATATCTACAGCGAGAAAAGCAGTGCCCGGCTGATCTATACCTTGGACTGGATGCTGGGCGAGGTGCTGGGGGTGGCTTATCAAGTTGTGCAGCCCGGCGAAGGAATAGAACCCGGCGCTGTAGTAATGCGGTATGGTACCCGGGATGAAGGTTCGGTGTGCATCCCCGATTGCGGACTATTGTTTGAACAAGGCATCTCAAGACCGGCAATTGCTACCGCACATTGGCAGGGCATTCCCGTACTTTTTGCCGATAGCAAAGGCGGATACAGTATGCCCTTCGATATTTTTTCCGCTGTTTTTTATCTCCTTTCCCGCTATGAAGAACACCTGCCGTTTGCCGCAGATAAGCACAACCGGTTTCCTGTGTCGGAAAGCTTTCTACAACAACAGGGCTGGCTGGAGCGGCCACTGGTGGATGAGTGGATAGCGGCCTTCAGCAATCTGCTGGAGGCAAAGGGTGTGGCTACCCGCAAACAGGCTTTCAGCTTCAAAGCTACCTACGATATTGATATTGCCTTTTCCTGGCGTTACAAATCGATAAAAAGAACCGTGGGAACATGGGCCAAAAATCTTTTTACCCGGCCCGCTGCCGGAGTGCAGCAATTGCTTGTTTTATCCGGTCTTCGACCTGACCCTTTCGATTGCTTCAATTGGCTTGAGCACCTGCATCGGGAGCAAAGTATTTTACCCCAGTATTTTGTTCTTGTCGCCGGAAAAACTACCCGTTATGACAAAAACAATTTGCCCGGGCACCCGGCCATGAAGCGGCTTATCGCCGACCTGAACCGGCAGGGCCATGTAGCGCTGCATCCTTCTTATTATTCCCACAACGAAACAATATTTTCTGCAGAAACGAAAACGCTGGAATCGATAACCGGCCAAAGGAACATACGATCGAGGCAGCACTATTTGCGGTGGCGGCTTCCGGAGAGTTATCGCTTTCTGCAGCAACGGGGTATTTCCGAAGACTGGTCTATGGGGTTTGGAGCAGCAGCCGGATTCCGGGCGGGCACGGGCCGGTCGTTCCTTTGGTTTGACCTGGAGCAGGAAACCAGCACAACCCTGCGGATCTATCCTTTTTGTTTTATGGATAGCACCGCTCATTTTGAAATGAAACTAAAACCTGAAGAGGCTTTCAGCAAGCTCGACGCCATGGCAGGGTACCTCAGGGCAACGGGAAGCTGCCTCACAACCGTTTTTCATAATTTTTCTCTTGGTAGTGATCCGCAATGGAATGGTTGGCGCGATGAGTATGCTCGCTTTATCGGCAGGATTACAACTTAGCGCCGAGCACTTTGGTCTTATGCTCGCGCACAATAACGACCGTAGTGCCTACGCCGCAGATGGAGTAAAGTTCTTCAATGTCCTTATTCTTAAGTGCTACACAGCCATCGGTCCATCCCACACCCAGTTCTATCATATCGTCGCCACCGGCCCAGATGCCATGAATGCCGATATCGCCGCCTATTCTTGCCGTTTTTGGTATGATGCCGGACTCCTTCAGTTTATTGAATTTCGCCCGCGACTTATCGTTGGGATAGTTGAGCAACATAAACTTATTGTACTTCGACCGCGGATTAAGACTGGTAATTTTAAATTCTCCTTCGGGCGTACAACGATCTCCTTCCATACACTTGTCGCTCAAAGGGTTCGGCCCAAAAGTGGCTTTATAGGCCCGTAGCACATGCCTCCGGTACACCACCAGCAAACAACGACGGGATTTATCTACTACCAGTCGTACAGAATCTTTGATCAGCGTGTCGGGATTGAATTTCAGGTAGTGAGAACCTACAGGCAGTACCCGGGGCGTTATCGTAGTTTCGGTGATACGCATCAGGCCCTGCGTATATTGCACCACCCGAACAATGTTCCCCTTCCCGTCGGGCTCTTCGCTCAGCACTTTCAGATTGCGGATAGGGCTAACCGCTTTTTTACCCGGCGCAGCATCGGGCAACTGGGCAAAAGAAACAAGCGTTCCTGAGCAAAGAAAAAACAATAACAGTAAGCTACGTACAACACCTTTACATTGTAACATCATGAAAACCCGGCAGCTTTGGTTAGGGAATAGAACGAAACTAAGGAATTTTGCCTGAATGCCCTAAATATGATCCGGAGCGCCAGAAGAATTTTGCGAAGTTTTGCGTAGTCATTCCTTGTAATTTTACCAGCAATGCTCCAGCTCAGTTTTACAGAGGAAAATTATCTGAAGGCTATCTACAGCATTCAGCAGCATAGTGAATCGGGAGAGGTGTCGGTGAATGAAATTGCCGAGCGCATGCAGACCAGGCCGGCTACCGTAACGGACATGCTTAAAAAACTTTCTGAAAAATCGCTGGTGCATTACGAACGCTATAAAAGGCTAAGGCTTAGCGACGGCGGCACGGCCCATGCCTTGCAAATTGTGCGCAAACATCGGTTGTGGGAAACCTTTCTGCATGATAAACTTAATTTTTCGTGGGACGAAGTGCATGAGGTCGCCGAGCAACTGGAGCACATCCATTCTCAGAAGTTAATCGATCGGCTTGACCAGCATCTGGGCTATCCCAGGTTCGATCCGCATGGAGACCCGATACCCGATGCACAGGGCATACTTCCATTTTCTTCTACACTGTTGCTTAGCGATGTAGAGACAGGAGCCTGGTACGAAATAGTGGCGGTAAAAGACTCGAGCTCATCATTTTTGCAGCAATTAGAGAAGCTGAGCCTTCAGATCGGCACCCGGCTTTTTGCACAGGAGCGCCTTCCGTACGATGCGAGCATGATCGCTAAAAAAGACAAGAGCAAGATATTGAGTCTTTCTCAGAAGGTGGCAGAGAATATCATTGTGCGAAAGTCAAAGTGATCTATCTTCTTTTGAAGATGGGCACCGTGGAACAAGGTTCGCCATACATAAGCGATTTTACAACCGGGCGGAGCCTTGCTGTAACGGCTACATAGGCGGCATCGGGCACATGTACTTCGCCACAGCCTTTTATCACTACTCTTTTTTCCTCAAATTCTTTGGGATCGATAGCCTCAATGCCCGCAAGCAGCAGGGCGGTCTTCATGTCTTCCGGCTTGCCGAAGAAGACACTGCGCGCCACGGGCTGAAGATAGCTGGCGGCCAGCATGTAAGCCCATACAGGTATAATGGCATCCACACTGCAGCTTATAGCTACATGTTTATCCCGATGAGATTCCCAGTCGTAGTTTTGCAGGGCTGCACGGTAATCTTTTTCGCGGAGGATCATTTCGCGAAACAAAAAAGGTTTCAGATCGAAATATTGCATTTCCGCATCCTGTGGCAGGTAGGTTGTCAGGTCGAGGGTAATGATTCCGCTTTCCGCTACTTTATTCACAATCGTCTCCATATACCGTTTCCGTTTGCCGCAAAATTACGGAGTTCGAGCGGCTATAAAAGAAAACAGCCTCCCGTAGGAAGCTGCTTTTTGAAATATGCGGTTAAGAAATTCTAATAGAGATTTTTTGCGTTGTACTTGATCTCTGCATTACGCTTCATAGACTCCTGCAACATACTGCCCATTGCATTTCTCAGTTGCATGTTTTGCATCTGCATTTGCTGCATTTGCATGGGGTCCTGCGCATCGGGCTTGCGGAAACGCTCTTTCAATGCGATATAGAAAACACCGTCCTGACCTTTAATAGCCGGAGACTTAGTATTTGGCTTCAAACCTTCGAAGAAGGAATAGCCTACCACCTTAGGTTCGTAGCCAAGATTGGGAACATAACCGCTTGCTGCATTGAAGGAATCTGCGTTTTGAAGGGGTTGTGCAGTGGCCTGAGCTATAGCATCCAGCGAAGCAGACGACTTGTATTTGTTGGCTATGAGTTCCGCTTTTTTGTCGGCCTTTACCAAAGACTCAAGCATGGGCCTGTTCGATGCGTCGAGTTTCATCAAACCTTTGTCCTGTACATCGGTCAGTTTTGCAACGAGGTAGCGTCCGTCGGTATTGAACACCGGAGATACGTCGCCTTGTTTAGCATCATACATCCAGCGGATGATCTCTCTTGAAGAGCCGACACCGGGAATCATAAAGTCGTTCACCTTTACATTTTGCGCCTGAAGTTTATTAAGTCCTTGTGCTTTTACCGCATCATCAAAAGATTTTCCATTAGCGTTTCTGCCGGCAAACTCGTTAGCCTTGGCATAAGCGGCATTTTCTGTTTCAGAACTTGGCGCCAGCGCTTTGGAGATTGTGGCAAGCTTTACGGCAGGCCCAAAATTTTTCTGATCCTGCACCTTGATGATATGGTAGCCAAACTGTGTCTTTACCACTTTCAGATCGCCGGTTTGGCCCATGAAGGTGGCTTCATTGAATTCGGGAACCATAGCGCCATATGGGAAATATCCCAGGTCGCCTCCTTTTGTCTTGCTTCCCGGATCGTCAGAAAACTTTGTAGCCAGCGTATCGAAATTAGCTCCCGACTTAATGGCTGCCAGCAGACTGTCGGCCGTTTTTTTCGCGGCACTGTCGGTGCGGTTCTGTGTAGCGATAAGGATATGACTTGCCTTTACAGAATCCGGCAAACTTCTCTTCTCAAGCACCTTTACAATTTTGTAGGTATTGTTTTCAAAGTAAGGTCCGAATACTGCGCCTTCGGGCAAGGCCATGATTGAATCGGAATAAGCTGACATGAACGATTTCTTCGTCAGAAAAAGATCACGGTACTGATCGTCTGAATTGCGGTTGACAAAACTTTCAGCATCATTTGTTGTCGCCAGGTCTGCTTTAAGTCCGGTGATGGCATTGAGCACTTGTGCGGTGTCTTCTGCCGATGGCTTCACATCGAAAGAAACGTATTCAATGCTACGTGTAGGATCATCTATCTTATACTGCGCGCTATGTTTTTCCATGTAAGATTTCAGGTCTTCGTCTGTCACCTTCACTTCATTATCGTTAACGGTAGTGAAGGGAACTTTTACGTAGCTGATGCTGGCCATATAGTTTTGATCCTGAAGCTGACGCTGCATGATAAAATCCGGTGTATAGGCCGCTGCGGTAAACATTGCTGTATATTTCTGCGTAAGGCGGGTGCGGCGGATATAGTTCTTCAGCATCTGCCATTGTTCCATAGCCTTTTGCGCCTGAGGATTGGACAAGTCGAGTTTGTTTGATTCAAACTGCATCAGATAATTAGGATCGAACTGGCCGGTCTCCTGATTTTTGAAATAGGGAAATTGCATCACCAGCGGATCGGGCATAGCGCCGGAGATCATTTCCTTTTCTTCTTCCTTGGTAATAGTCAAACCCAAATCGTCGGCCTGTTCGCTGATTAGCTTTTCGAAGATCATTTCGCGCAGAATCTGATCGTGAATCTGTGCACGAGTGTTATCGTCTATTGTCACGTTGTTGTTCAATAGCGAATAGAGCGTTTCATATTCCTGTATGCGCTCGGCATATTCCTTATAATCTATCTTCTCGCCGTTTACTTTTGCTATACTGCTATCATTGCGAAAAAGGTCTCCGAAACGTCCGCTCGCAGCATCCATAAGTATAAAACCCACAAGTGCCAAAGCGATGATAAAACCAGCAAGTTTTGCGTATTTATCCCTGATTTTCTGAATTACAGCCATAATAGGTTGTGTGTTAATTTTGTAAGGATGGCAAATTTATCGGAAAAAATGAGATAACAAAGCTATTTTATAGGGGAAAGCATACACCATACTGATTTATAAGGCACAGTACACATTCCGCCTGCTGTGGAAAACCCCGGGAAAGAAACTGTAAAATCTGCTTTTACCGGTGGTATGCACTCAAAATGATTTTATCGTTATCAAAAAATTAGATCTTCATGAAGAGTTCTTCACAGCTCGTCCCGAATTCACATCCGGTATTTTATCCTTCGCGCTGTTTTCCACTTACTCACATTTTTGTGTGGATTGACCGTCTTTACTGTAAGCCAACATGTGTATAGCCTCTCGGTTTTACGGGTATGATTATCTTCCGGTACATTTGCAATGTGAATTGGCTTTTTCTTTCCCCAAGTTCACACAGCTAATGGTAATAGTCTTTTTTTTAAAAGCTTTTTATTCTTATTAATATGGATGTGAACATCGCTGCGGCTAAGGCGAAACTGAATGAAGTTGGGTATTTGGATCTTGCAGTAGATCCGACCCTCGACCTGTTTGAAGCAATCGAACAATTGAAGAGGGAAAAGAATGCGATCATTCTGGCGCACTACTATCAGGAGCCGGATATTCAGGATATAGCTGACTATATCGGCGATAGCCTGGGCTTAGCGCAGCAGGCGGAAAAGACTTCGGCAGACATGATCGTATTTGCAGGGGTTCATTTTATGGCAGAAACTGCCAAGATGCTTAATCCGGGCAAAAAGGTGTTGCTTCCGGATCTTAAGGCAGGATGTTCTTTGAGTGATAGCTGCCCACCGCCGATTTTTAAAGCTTTTAAAGAAAAGCATCCCGATCATATTGTTATTTCATATATAAATTGTTCTGCTGGTATTAAAGCTCTTAGTGATATTATCTGCACGTCATCGAACGCCCGGCAGATCGTGGAAAGCTTGCCGCTTGATCAAAAAATAATTTTCGCCCCGGATAAGAATTTAGGTGCGTATATTAATAAGGTCACAGGCCGCGACATGGTTTTATGGAATGGAGCGTGTATGGTTCATGAAATCTTTTCTCTGGAGAAGATTACAAAGCTGAAAGAGCGGCATCCGGAAGCTAAGTTTATTGCTCACCCCGAATGTGAGGAAGCGGTGTTGCGGTTGGCGGATTTTATAGGTTCTACCACGCAGTTGATAAAATATGCTGTAGAAGACGAGGCAAACAGTTTTATTGTGGCTACAGAGGCGGGCATTTTACATCAGATGCAGCAAAAAGCTCCGCTGAAGACTTTTATTCCTGCACCGCCCGATAATGCCTGCGCCTGTAACGATTGCCCGCATATGAAGTTGAACACTTTGGAGAAACTCTACTTGTGTTTGAAATACGAACAGCCGGAAATTATTTTGGACGAGGCATTACGGATTGCTGCGCGGAGGCCAATCGATAGGATGCTCGAGTTGAGCAGGAAATTTGGGTTATAGTTTTTTCTTATTGTTTTCGTGAAGCGCGCCTAATAGTTCTCAGGTTCTTTGGGTTTGTTTCACGTGGAACGTTTTTGGAATTGTTTCATTAGATAATAATGTTTCAGGAGTACGATATAATTGTCGCGGGGGCAGGTCATGCGGGTTGTGAAGCAGCCCTTGCCGCAGCAAAGATGGGATCCAATGTTTTGTTGGTTACGATGAACATGCAGACGATAGCGCAAATGAGCTGCAATCCTGCTATGGGTGGAATAGCCAAAGGACAAATTGTTAGAGAAATTGATGCCCTCGGAGGTAACAGTGGTATCGTTAGTGACAAGAGCATGATTCAGTTTCGTATGCTGAATAAGTCGAAGGGTCCTGGAATGTGGAGTCCACGGACTCAAAATGATAGGAATCTGTTCGCTCAGCTCTGGCGCGCCTCTCTGGAGAAGTCCACGGTGGATATTTGGCAGGATACTGTGATAAGTCTCATTGTTTCACGTGGAACAGTCACTGGGGTGCGTACAGCGATGGGTCACGAGATTTCGGCCCGGGCAGTGGTGCTCACAAGTGGCACTTTCCTGAACGGAGTGATCCATATCGGCGAAAAGCAATTTGGAGGAGGTCGTATTTCGGAGAATAAGGCTACGGGAATTACAGAGCAATTACTTTCTCTCGGTTTCGAAAGTGACAGGTTAAAAACAGGAACCCCGCCCCGGGTGGACGGAAGAAGTCTGAACTACGGGAAGATGGAGATACAATATGGCGATGAAGAGATTGTCGGATTTTCCTATCTGCCAGTTCAGAAAATAGCCCCTCAGGAGCAAAGAAACTGCTGGATTACTTATACAAGTCCTGAAGTGCATGAAATCCTTAAAACCGGATTTGAGCAATCACCCATGTATCAGGGTAGGATAAAAGGCAGCGGCCCACGATATTGTCCCAGCATTGAAGATAAAATCAGTCGTTTTGCCGATAAAGACCGTCATCAGCTCTTTGTAGAGCCCGAAGGTTGGGATACGGTAGAGATTTACGTGAATGGTTTTAGCACTTCGCTACCCGAGTCGGTGCAATACGCAGCGCTTCGCACGGTTCCGGGATTCGAGCAATGTAAAATGTTTCGCCCCGGATATGCCATCGAGTACGACTATTTTCCACCCACGCAGCTCGATTTTACGCTCGAAACAAAACTGATTCAGAATCTTTTCTTTGCCGGACAGATCAACGGCACAACTGGCTATGAAGAGGCTGCTTGTCAGGGGCTTATGGCTGGAATTAACGCCCATCGAAAGGTAAAGCAAGAAGAGCCAGTGATATTAAAAAGAAACGAGGCTTACATTGGTGTGTTGATAGACGATCTGATCAATAAAGGCACGGACGAACCCTACCGGATGTTTACCAGCCGGGCAGAATTCCGAACGTTATTACGACAGGATAATGCGGACCTAAGGCTGACAGAACTCGGGTATCAGATAGGTCTTGCCTCAGACGAGCGATATCAGCTCTACAAAAAGAAACAGGAAGATGTAGAAAGTTGCAAAACTATGCTGGCTCAGCTTCCTGTCGAACCATCAGAGATTGCCGGATATCTGGAATCGGTATCGGCCAGCCCTTTATCGGAAAAGACGCGCGCGGCCAAACTGCTCCTCCGGCCCGAGGTGGAAATAAATGCTTTGCTGGACGCGCTGCCAGCGCTCCGTCAAAGGAAGTCAAACTTCGATCCCCTGGTTTGGGAACAGGCCGCTATACAACTGAAGTATGATGTTTACATAGAAAAGGAAAAGGAACTGGTTAAAAAAATGGCCACGCTCGAAGACCTTATGATACCGGAAACTTTTGATTATCATAAACTTAGTTCCCTCAGCACCGAAGCCCGCCAAAAGCTGACCCGAATAAAACCCCGGACGCTTGGACAAGCTAGTCGTATCAGCGGAGTAAATCCAAGTGATGTTCAGATACTGATGGTGTATATGGGCCGGTAAATAAGTACTGTGGCATGGATGTACGCGAAGCTATATACCACTACTGCAATTATCAGGAGCGATGCCATAGTCAGGTGCGAGACAAGCTTTTTTCGCTGGGATGTCCGTACAAGGATGTTGACGGGTATATCGCCGAACTCATTGAGAAAGACCTTTTGAACGAACAAAGGTTTACCTGCTCTTTTGTTCGAACAAGATTCGGGCAGAAACACTGGGGAAGAAAGAAGATTGTCTTTCAGCTCAAGCAACTGAACATTTCAGACTACTGCATCCGAAAAGGGCTGGCAGAAATAGACGACGAAGAATACTTGCGTACCGCCGCGAAATTGATGGAGAAAAAGTGGAATGAGCTGCGCACAGAAAAGCATGTATATAAGCGAAAGCAAAAGGTTTTTCAGTATCTCCATCAGAAAGGATTTGAAACAGACGTGATCACGGAAATGCTCAAAGAAATAATGACGGGCTATTGATGATGTAAAAACTGAGAATCACTAAATTTACATAAACACGAACAGATCATGGTACAACAGGTGACCGAAGGAGTGAGCGTAACCGTTGAAACCTTTTATCAACCCGTTCAGTCCAACCCGGTGAGCTCCGAGTTTTTGTTTGCCTATCGCATTACAATAGAAAACCTTAGCGCTGTACCGGTAAAGCTTCTACGCCGCCATTGGCATATTGTGGATAGCAACGGCTCGTACAGGGAAGTAGAAGGCGACGGAGTGGTAGGACAGCAACCCATCATAGCACCGGGAGAAAATTACCAGTACACCTCTGCAGCGAATCTGAGAAGTGAGATCGGTAAAATGTTTGGTTCGTATCAGATGGAGAATATTCACAGTAAAAAGCTGATCACAGTAAGTATTCCGGAATTTCAGCTTATAGCTCCTTTTAAACTCAATTAATTTCCGCCTGAGGCAAGCTCCAATAAGTCGAGTTCTGCGGAATTTTGAACGCTTTCTTCAATTCGCCCCAGTTCCTTAACTCCCCGAAAAAGAATGATTGTGGGAACCCTTGTGGCCCGATAGGTCTTTTCTATGCCTGTGATGGTTTCCTTTTTTCGGTCCACACCAATAAGGGTAACGTTACCCATGGGAAACTCAGCCGCCACCAGCACCTTGTAGAACTTTGGCAGCAGTAACCGGGAGTCGTCGCACCAGGTACCTAAAACAATGACCACCGAGCAATTTTTCAATTCGCTTTTTAGAGACGCGATCACCGCAGTATCGGGGTGGTAGGCTTCATATCCCTCCGTCAGCCAGGTAAAATTATGATCCAGAACCTCGAAAGAAAATGAGCCGGTAAGCATATCGGCTGCACCATCCGGATCCGTCTGCAGGGCATATTGTTGCCCCAACACCATAGAATTCATAAACAGAAAGAATAAAGACAAAAAGGCAATTCGTACGGTCATTCTTCAAGATGTTTTTTCAATTGCTGTAGTTGTTTTTTCAACTGTTGCAGGGAGGATTTGAGGTTGAGGCTTGCCTCTACCCGATTTTTCTCGGCTTTAAGTTTACTTTTTGCTCCCGCCAGAGTAAAACCCCGTTCGCGCACCAGATGGTAAATGATTTTAAGATCCTCGATCTGTTCGCCACCATAGAGTCGGTCGCCTTTCTTGTTGGTCCGCACCCTTAACTCAAATTCATTGGTCCAGAACCGAATATGTGAATTGTTAACGTTAAACAGCTTCGCCACTTCACCGATGCTATAGTATTGCTTCTCCGGCACCCAGTTTTCCAGCACGCTCAAGGCTATGCCCTCCTTTTTTTGCTGTTTGCGGGGCCTCTGTTTTTCCGATAGCTCCTCTGCCTGCGCGGCCGGTGCAGCTTTTGCAGTGGACTTCCGGGGCGGTGCAGTCTTTTTCTGCGGCTCTACAGGTGGTAATAAGTTTCCAAAGAGATCCAATTGACTCATACCAACAAGATAGTATGCTTTTGCCAAATAAGGTTAACCGACTTTAAAACAAAGGATACTACAACAAAACCCATGGCTTTTTGCGCTAAATTTGCCAGCCTAACGAAAGGACATGCAACTGGATGAACTATATGAACGGGCTTTGCGATTCGATATGCTGAGTATTGAAGAAGGTATTTACCTCTTTGAACAAGCATCGTTACCGGATCTGATGTTTGTAGCCAACGAGCTCAGAAAAAAGCAAGTGCCGCATGGAAAAGTGACCTGGATTATAGACCGCAATATGAACACCACCAATGTGTGTGTGGCCAACTGCAAATTCTGCAATTTCTATAGAATACCGGGTCATCCCGAAAGCTATGTCACCGATCTAGAAACCTACCGGGTAAAAATTGAAGAAACCTTTCGCTATGGTGGCGAACAGCTTCTGTTGCAGGGCGGGCATCACCCCGAGCTCGGCCTCGACTATTATACCGATTTGTTTCGCTCGTTGAAACAAATGTTTCCCAACTTAAAATTGCACACCCTCGGGCCGCCCGAAGTAGCCCATATTTGTAAAGTCTCCGGAGTGAGCCACCACGAAGCGCTGGTGGCGCTCAAAGAAGCGGGAATGGACAGTATGCCCGGACCCGGCGCGGAAATACTCAACGACCGTGTGCGGCGCCTGATCTCCAAAGGCAAATGCGGAGCGCAGGAATGGCTGGACATTATGCACGAAGCCCACAAGGTTGGACTCACAACTACTGCGACTATGATGTTTGGGCATGTAGAAACGATTTATGAACGATTCGAGCACCTGGTAAAGATTCGGGAAGTGCAGGCCAAAAAGCCGGAAGGAGCCAAAGGATTTATTGCCTTTATACCCTGGACCTTCCAGGATGTGGATACGCTGCTGCAGCGCATAAGAGGAACGAAAAACCTGACGACAGCAGAAGAGTACATACGGATGATCGCGATGAGCCGGATCATGTTGCCCAACATTAAAAACATCCAGGCGAGCTGGCTCACCGTTGGCAAGCCGGTGGCGCAACTTTGCCTCCATGCGGGCGCCAATGATTTTGGCTCTATTATGATCGAAGAAAATGTGGTGAGTGCTGCCGGCGCGCCGCATCGTTTCACCGCCCAAGGGATACAAGATGCCATCAAGCAGGCGGGCTTTGAACCCCAGCTGCGCAATCAGCAATATGAGTTCAGGCCCATGCCGGAAATGATGGAGGAGCAGCAGATCCATTACTGACCTAAGGATACTTTATCAAACAATTTGTCCAACAAATCCTCGGTTAACTATTGATCTAAGGAAGAGTATTATAGTTTTAGCCCACTTTGCGACGCTTCTTTTTATTAATTTGTGACGCGTTCCGGCGAAGAATAACGGGAAATTTACAGACACTACAGGAGAAGCGCCTAAGGGGTAACATCTTTGGTTTGTACCGTATTAAAGCAATACCAATGACAGCGGTCGCTGCACTTTCGTTGTCATCCTAATCAGAAACCCATACTTTTGCGCCCACATTCTCAAATCCATGTGGCACCGCATAGCAGCATTTATTATCAAATTCCGGGTTTCGCTGCTCGTGTTGTTGCTTTTGGCCACAGCCCTTATGGGATATTTTGCGTCGCGGGTAGAACTGAGCTATGAGTTTACCAATGCCATCCCCACCGATAATCCTAAGTATGTCGCCTATCAGCAATTCCGGAAGCAGTTTGGCGAAGACGGCAACCTGATGGTCATTGGGGTTCAAACCCAGGACTTTTTTCAGCCAGAGTTTTTTAAAGGATATGCAGCGCTCGTTCAAAAAATTGAGAAGATTAAGGCAGTAGAAAATGTACTCAGCGTGCCGGGCGCCATAAATCTGGTGAAGGACACAAACTCAGGCAGGCTGCAGGTGCTGAAAATAACCGACATTTCCGGACCGGACCAACCCGGGCGCTTTCAGGAGATATTTAGCAACCTGCCCTTTTACAAGGGCTTTCTCTACAATCCGCAGACACATACTTACCTGATGGCGGTGCGCATAGACAAGCACGTGCTTAACTCCAAGAACCGGACAGGCGTGGTGAAAGAGATTGTGGGCGCAAGCGACGAATTTGCCCGGAAGGCACAGGTGCAATTTCACTATTCTGGTCTGCCGCTCATCCGCACCATTATGGCTACACAGGTGCAGAGCGAGATGAAGTTGTTCCTTATCATGTCTTTTGTGCTCACCGCTATTATACTCGCCTTGTTTTTCCGGTCGTTTATGGCGGTGTTGGCCAGTATGCTCGTCGTAGCCGTCGGCGTGGTATGGTCGCTCGGCACCATCACCTTGCTGGGGTACAAGATCACCTTGCTCACTGCGCTGATACCCCCGCTTATTGTAGTGATCGGCATTCCCAACTGTGTCTATCTGCTCAATAAGTACCATGCGGAATACAGCAAACATGGCAATAAAATGAAGGGCCTGCTGCGCATGGTGGACCGTATGGGGATCGTCACGCTGTTTACCAATCTTACGGCGGCCATCGGATTTGGGGTTTTCTATTTTACAAAAAGCGCCATTTTAAAAGAGTTTGGTCTGGTTGCGGGTATCAACATCATGGCCATCTTTGTCATTTCGCTGATTTTCATCCCGGCCCTGTTTAGCTTTTTGGCCCCGCCTAAGGGCCGGCATACCAGCTACCTTGAGAGTCGATGGATGAACAACCTGCTCGATATCATCACCAACTGGGTATTTGGTCATCGCCCCTGGATTTATGCCTTTACCATCATCATTTGTATCGTTTCTGTAGCAGGTATTCTGCGGCTCAATACGGTGGGCCATATCGTGGATGATTTGCCCAAAGAAGATGTGGTGTTTCAGGATCTGAAGTTTTTCGAACGCAACTTCAAGGGGGTAATGCCCCTCGAAATCGTGATTGACACCCGGCGAAAAAACGGAGCCGTGTCGCTGCCGGTGCTGGAAAAGATGGACAAGCTCTCGGATTATCTGCAGCGATTTCCGGAGATTGGCCACTCATTGTCTATTGTAGAAGGAATCAAATTTGCGCGGCAGGCTTATTATGATGGGGATAGCACCAGCTATACCGTACCCAACCTGTTTGACGCAGCATTCATTCAACCCTATTTACGATCCAGAGGCGATAAGAACAGCATGTTCAATAAGCTGATTGCTGCATTTCTCGACAGCACCCGGCAAAAAACCCGCATCAGTGTAAGCATGGCCGACGTAGGAAGCAAGCGGCTTCCGGTCATTCTCGACAGTATTCGTCCCAGGGTATTTCGGCTTTTCGACAGTTCGCGGTATGATGTCACCTTTACCGGCACCAGCATTGTGTTCCTCGAGGGCAGCAAATTCATCATCAACAGTCTGCGCGACAGCCTTGTGCTGGCCTTTATCATGATTTTCGGTTGCATGATCTTCCTGTTCCGTTCCTGGCGCATTCTGCTTATTTCGGTGATCATCAATATTGTACCGCTGCTCATTACGGCGGGCATCATGGGCTGGGCGGGTATTCCCATCAAACCCTCTACTGTATTGGTCTTTAGTGTAGCGCTCGGTATTACCATAGATGTTACCATTCGTTTCCTCGTCAACTTCAAGCAAGAGCTTTCCAGGCACGACGATAATATTGCAGCGACCGTGAAACGCACCATACACGATACCGGCCTCAGCATCATCTACACCTCTTTAATTCTCATAGCCGGATTCGGCGTTTTTGCGCTCTCTCAGTTCGATGGTACCAAGTCGCTGGGATATCTCACCTCGCTTACCCTGTTTATGGCCATGATCACCAACCTCACGCTGCAGCCGGCATTACTTTTGTGGATCGACAAGGCAAAGCAAAAAAAGATTGATACCGAATGGCTCACGGAAGACGAACCCGAGGAAACACAGTCTTAAAACGGAATACCGAGGGATTCTTATAAATTTGCCCTTGTCTCTACCCGACCACATGTATGCATTTCGATAAGATTAAGAATAAAGGACAGGCGCGGCTTTTTAAAAGCGATTATATGGAAATGATGACCAAAACACATCCTCTGGTCATCTATAGCATTTATGTACCCATCATTGCCCTGATGCTATATTATGGCGCTGCGTATAAGGGCCTTTCTGTAGGGTCGGAGGTGCTGCTGTTTGCCGGTGGGGCCTTATTCTGGAGCCTTTTCGAATATGTGATGCATCGTTATCTGTTCCATTTTATGGCCGAGAGCGAAAGAGCCAGAAAGTTTATCTACACGCTGCATGGCGTACACCACGAATATCCCCGCGATAAGGAAAGACTTTTCATGCCCCCGGTTCCCAGCCTGATCATTGCCTCTCTTATCTTCCTGTTGATGTATGCCGCTATGGGTTGGTATGCATTAGCTTTTTTCCCCGGCTTTGTCTTTGGCTACATGATGTATGGTTCTATGCACTACGCTATCCATGCTTTTGCTCCGCCACGCTTTCTTAAAGCTTTGTGGCGAAACCACCATTTGCACCATTATAAAGAAGAAAACAAGGGATTTGGGGTGAGCTCAGTGTTGTGGGACGTAATTTTCAGAACGGTTCCGAAAAAAGAGAAAGCTTAAAATGGCCCTTCGGCTACCAGCATTTCCAGCTCAGACAGGATCATAGCCGTAGCACCCCAGATCACCCGCTGATCATCAATTCTGTAGGCCCGCACCTCGCGGCGGAAGCTACGGTCTGCGGGGGAAGTCACCGTAGCCACGGTCTTTCTTTCGGCGCCGAACAAATCGGACACCGGCATTTCAATCACTCTGGCCACCTCATCCGTACTGATGTTATAGACAGGAGCTTTTCGAGCGAAGGCCACAAAGGGATAGACCAAAAAATTACTGACCGGAATATATAATGCCGATAAGGCCCCGATGATCGTCACCTCGCGCGATACAATGCCTACTTCTTCCTGAGCTTCGCGAAGAGCTGTAGCGCGGAGGTCTGCATCGCCGGGGTCTTGCCGCCCGCCGGGGAAGCTGATCTGCCCGCTGTGGGCCCGGCCATCTTCCGTACGCTGTATCAGCAGCACATTCAGGCCATCGTCTTTAGGAAAGAGCAAGCTCATCACAGCGCTGGCCCGGGCATTGTCAGGAATCTTTTCGGGCATTTCCCGCACCCTTGCCATCATTTTTTCGTGTGCTAAGGCTCCGGGAAGCGGTTGCTTCAGTCGCTCCTGCAGCCAATTCATCTTTTCGAGCTGATCCAAAACAGAGCCTATTCATCTTTAAAACCGATCTTTACGTGCGTGCCATCGCAAAAAGGCTTATTGCCTGAATGACCACAACGGCAAAAGGCCGTGACCCGCTTGTTTTTACTCTCCGTACCATCGGCATGTTTTACACACACATTGCCATAGACCATGAGCGGCCCGTTTTTTGAAACCTGAATAGTTGTCTCTGCCTCGTCTTTTTCATCGGGCAATAAAGGTTTATCATTACGATAATAGCTTAAAGCCCCCGACGGACATTTTTCCACCTGGGCAATAATTTCTTCGGTCCATGCACCATCTATCCTGATCCAGGGACGCATTCTGGGATTGAAAACACTCGAAAGTCCCTTCCAGCACAGGGTGGAATGGGCACACAGCGAGGGCTTCCAGACTACGGTGATGTCTGCATTGCTATAGTGCTTGGTGACGTCTTTCATACCCGATAAATATGGATGAAAATTACAGTAATGGCACGAACAAAAGAATAGCCAAAAGAGATTAGGGGAGCATAGGCACTTCCAGCACCAGCACCTCGCCTGGCTCTCGTGCCGAAATATTGATCTGGGGCGTCTGCCATATTCCGAGGGCATCTCTTGCTCTCAGCTCCTGTCCTTCCACTTCCAGCCGACCCTCAATAGTGAAAACATAAAAGCCGTGATGGGCCGAATGCGGTTGCAGGCTGAGCGTGATTTCTTTGTCAACCGACGAACGGTAGATCCAGGCATTCTGATGAATTTTTAGTCCTTCGTCTGCCGTATCTATGGGCGATACCAGCATTTGCCATTGGTTCTTTCTCTTTTCAATATCAAACATCTGCTGGTCGTACCGAGGTGTTACGTTCTTCTTATCCGGAAAAATCCAGATCTGCAGCAGATGTACGTCTTCATCTCTGCTATGGTTGTATTCGCTATGGAAAATTCCGCTTCCCGCACTCATCACCTGCACTTCACCCGGCCTTATGGCCTGCGTGTGACCCATGCTGTCCTGATGTTCCAGCGCCCCCTTCAGCACTATGGTGATAATCTCCATATTATCATGCGGATGTTTACCGAAGCCAAAGCCCGCCTTCACATAGTCGTCATTGAGCACCCGAAGAACGCCAAAATGAACCCGCTCCGGATCGTGCCAGCCCGCGAAGGAGAAACTGTGGTAGGTGTTCAGCCAGCCGTGATCCATATGCCCGCGAGAGCCAGCCGTGTGTAATACCGTCTTTGCCATAAGTGAGTTTTGCTGCAAGTTACCGGCTTCCCGGCGGGCGCAACATTTGTTCTATTGATTTGCTAAAAATCACTGTCTATGCATACAGTTCAGTTTAAATCATCTTAAATTGGCCAGCGCAAAAAAATACAGCACACACATGAAACGGTTTCATTTTTTTCTGATGACCCTGATCGCATGCAGCTTTTTTCAGGTAGCTCAGGCACAGCCCTACGATACACTGCGCAGGCAGGACGCCCATGGCTGGGAGTTTTTTCAGGTACGCAGAAACGGTATCGTACTTTCGGAAGGCTATAATGAAAAGGGAGTGGCGCAGGGAACATGGATCACCTACTGGGATAATGGTTATCCCCATTTTATCATCAATTATCTCAACGGTAAAAGAAATGGTGTTCATATGCAGATAAGCCAGCAGGGCTATACCGAAATGGTGGAACATTTTGTGAACGATTTGCTCGAAGGTCCGCGCAGAGTATATCAGCCCGGCAGCAGTTTTATTTCTGAAGAGGCTTTTTACTCCGAAGGACAAAAACATGGCGGCTACAGCAAACATTACAACACGGGCAAACCACAGGAAGAAGCGCATTATAACCACGGCCTGCGCGATGGAAAAAGCACCTGGTACTACGAAGACGGTGAAAAAGCCGCGGAATACAATTACCGAAACGGCACCATAGACGGCGAGGTGGCCTCTTATTATAAGAACGGGAAAGTGAATGAATTTGGCGTGTATAAGGACAATGAGCAAACAGGCCTCTGGAAAGAATTTTATGAAAATGGTAACCTGAAGGCAGAGGGAAAATATGAACATGGAGAAAAAGAAGGTGCCTGGAAGGAATATGACCAGTTTGGAAAATTTGTGAAAACGGTGAAGTATGTGAAGGGCAAAGTCAAATAACAGTTCCTCACAAAAAAATTTTCCCTCAGCTTTAGAAAACAGCAAGCATATGGCTCAGACGATATTGGTAATAGACGATGAAAAAGCGATCCGTAAGGCGCTCCATGAAATTCTGACCTTCGAAGGTTTTAAGGTAGAAGAAGCTGCCGACGGTGCGGAAGGTGTAAAGAAGATAGAAGAAAGCACCTGGGATTGTATCATTTGCGATATCAAAATGCCAAAGGTGGATGGTATAGAAGTTCTGCAAAAAGCACAGGAGCTGAAGCCGGATATTCCGTTTATCGTCATCTCAGGACATGGAACCATTGAGACTGCCGTAGATGCTGTGAAGAAGGGAGCCTTCGACTATATCTCCAAGCCGCCCGACCTCAACCGCCTGCTGATAACGGTGCGCAACGCCATGGATAAAAAATCCTTAGTGGCAGAAACCAAGCAACTGCGCAAGCGGGTATCGAAAGCCAGCGAGATGATTGGTGAGTCGGAACCCATGCAGAAGATAAAAGAGACCATCGAAAAAGTGGCGCCTACCGATGCGCGGGTGCTGATCACCGGTGAAAACGGCGTGGGAAAAGAACTTGTGGCAAGACGCATCCACGAACTGAGCAACCGAAGTGCAGCGCCGCTTATTGAGGTGAACTGTGCAGCCATACCTTCCGAACTGATAGAGAGCGAACTTTTTGGTCACGAAAAAGGCTCTTTTACTTCTGCCATCAAACAGCGCATCGGCAAGTTTGAACAGGCAAGCGGCGGAACCCTCTTTATGGATGAGATAGGCGACATGAGCCTCGATGCGCAGGCTAAAGTGCTGCGGGCATTGCAGGAAGGGAAGATTACAAGAGTGGGCGGCGAAAAAGAAATAAAGGTGGATGTGCGGGTAGTGGCGGCTACCAACAAAAACCTGATGGAAGAAGTGGAAGCCAAAAGGTTCCGGCTCGATCTGTATCACCGGCTCGGCGTTATTCTTATCCATGTGCCTTCGCTTAACGAGCGCCGCGACGATATTCCTTCGCTCATCAGTCATTTTTTGAAAGACATCAGCGAAGAATACAAACAAACACCCAAAGAAATAGATAAAGATGCGGTAAAAGCCCTGCAGGACTACAACTGGACCGGCAACATACGCGAACTGCGCAATGTGGTAGAAAGGCTGATTATTCTCTCCGACAAAAAAATCACTAAAAAAGATATCGATTCTTATATCTTCATCCGATAACCTTCAACATCAATGCTATGAAAACACTCCTCGCCACCCTCGTGGCTATTGCTATGCTCATTTTTGCATTTTCCTGCAAGAAATCGGATGATAAGAGTTTTGCCTATTCAGGTCACTGGACCGGCACCTACACCGGCACCGATGCGGGCACCTGGCAGGCAGACATTACCGATGATGGAAAGTTTACCGGCACAGCGGCATCCAATCTTGCACCCACTTATCCCTTTGCCATCACCGGCACGGTTTCCGACTCCGGGCATATCGAAGCGACCTACAGTTTATCCGGCATCACCGCCAGCTTTATGGGTCAGATCACCGGCAACAATGCAAGCGGCACCTGGGCAGCAGACTCACTTTCGGTGGGTGGAACATGGAGCGGTGTGAGGAAATAAAAGCGATCTGTACACTCAAAACTATTAAGGCTGCCGGTTTTGGCAGCTTTTTTGTTTCCGTTAGTCATTTTAATATGACCGTTTGTGGAAAACGGACAGTTTTGTCATTATTAACTTTGATGCATACGTCTCGCGATTATGAAATTTAATCTTCTGCTTTTTTTCGCTGTTTTATTTTCTCTCCCTATGTCGGCACAAGACCACAATGAACGTTACGAGCGCGAATGGAAACGCGCCGATTCTCTGCTGCAAAAGGGACTTCCCGAAAGTGCAGCAAAAATTGTTTCTGCCGTATATGAAAAGGCGAAGCAAAAGGATCAGCAGGTGCAGATGATGAAAGCCGAAATCTACCTGATAGGCGCCGATTTTCAGCGAAATGAAGAAGCCTTTAAAGACGCGATTTCCAAGGCTTCGGATCATGCCGCAAAAGAAAAGTTTCCGAACAATGCCATCTGGCAAAGCATAGAAGCCCAGCTCTACTGGAATTATTATCAGCAAAACCGCTGGCAGATACTGGATCGTACACGGGTGAGCAACAGCACAGAGATCGCAGATTTTGAACAATGGGATACTGACCGATTCGTACAGAAAAGCTCAGCGCTATATCTCGCTTCTTTGTCGCGTGCAGAAGACTTGAGACAGATCAACATAGATGCTTACGAACCGATATTGTACAAAGGCGTCAATACAAAAAATCTCCGACCCACCCTCTTCGACCTGCTGGCTTTTCGCGCGCTCGAATTTTTTGAAAGCGATGAAAAGGATCTCACCAAACCGGCATTTGCCTTTACACTTTCTGATCCGGAAATATTCGCACCCGCTCATGAATTTGTGCAACATCGTTTCCTCACAAAAGATTCTGTTTCGCTGCAATGGCATGCATTACAGCTTTATCAGGATTTGCTACGATTGCACCAGAACGATGCTCAGAAAGACGCGCTTATAGATGCCGATCTCTTTCGTTTGAAATTTGCCTATGATCATTCAGTACTGCCCGACAAGAAAAAACGCTACAGCGATGCGTTGCAGCAACTGAAAGAAAAGTATAACCATCATCCGCTTTCTGCCCTTGCAGCGTGCCGAAAGGTTGCGCTGATGATGCCGGAAATGCAGCCTTACACGGGCAAGCCGCAGCCGGGCAATAAAGAAGCAAACTATCCGGAGATCGTAGCGCAATTGCAAGCCATTATCCGTCAGTACCCCGAAAGCGAAGGCGGCATTTTAGCAAAGCAACTCCTGCAGACTATTCAAAGTAAAAGTTTATCGCTCACCGCAGAAGAAGTAGTGCTGCCCGATGAACCTTCCAAAGTTTTAGTGAGTTACAAAAACATTTCAAAGGCTTGGTTTAGAATCGTCAGACTGAACAATGCCGACAATCGCTACATCGGCTCCTACCGTGGCTACACCCGCGATTTTGATGCGGAACTTTTGAAGATGCCTGCATTGATAAGCTTTAGCAGCGAACTCCCCGGAGCAGAAGATTTTGCAGAACATAGCACTGAGGTAAAACTGGATGAACTGAAGGCAGGAACTTATGCGATTCTCATCAGCGCCGATCAAAAATTTTCTAAAGAAAATAATGCGATCAGCTATGCCCTGCTTCAGGTATCCTCGATCAGTGCAATCAATGCCGGCGACAAGGGTTTTGCCTTACATAGAAAGTCCGGAATTCCGCTCTCAAAAGCAACGGTGATTTTTTTCCGGCAGCGGTACAACGACAACATCAGGGGCTATGATCTGGTACAGACCAGCACCAAAAAAACGGATCAGCAAGGGCAATTTACTTATCCAAAAGATGAAGAACAAAGCAGCGCCCTGAAGATAATTTCCGGTGAGGATACGGTCATGCTTACGGGATATTTCAACGGACAGGAAGCCGGCGTGGAAGACGAGCCGCAGACCCGCACCTTCTTTTTTACCGACCGCTCAATTTATCGCCCGGGACAAACGATTCACTTCAAAGCCATTATGCTTCGAGCAGAAAACGGAGGGAAAAAGAATACTGTTATTGCCAATGAAAACACAGAAGTGACCTTCTTTGACGCTAACGGTCAAAAAATTGACAGCAAACATTTTCTCAGCAACGAATTCGGGTCTATCTCGGGCATCTTCACGGCGCCACAGGGTTTGCTGACAGGCAATATGCGCATTGCCAACAGCAGCGGCAGCACCTACATTTCGGTAGAAGAATACAAGCGACCTAAATTTTACGTGGCGTTCGATACCCTGAAAGATGCCTACGCGCTTAATGATATGATTTCGGTGCAGGGAAAGGCAACCGCGTATGCTGGAAATGTGGTGGATGGCGCTACCGTAAAATATCGGGTGGTACGCAATGCGCGCTTTCCTTATTGGTGGTGTGCCTGGAGATGGGGCTTTCCACAGTCGCCCGAAATGGAAATAGCAGAAGGAACCGTCAGCACGGATAACAAAGGCAATTTCAAGATCAACTTCAAAGCCATTCCGGACGCGTCGGTTGCGGCTGCTTCACTGCCGGTATTTACTTATACCATCACGGCAGATGTAACGGACATTAATGGCGAAACCCGCACGGGCAGCAGTGTTGTGAGCGTGGGCTATACGTCACTTCAATTGTCTGTTGATGTGCCGGAGCGGGCAAAGGCAGCCGAGCTCGATACGCTCCGCATTTCTTCCCGCAACCTGAATGATCAGTTTGTGGCAACAACCGTTTCGTTGACGGTCCGGAAACTCGAAGACCCCTCCGGTGTACTGCGCAAGCGCCTCTGGCAAATGCCCGATCAGTTTGTGATGGACAGTCTGACCTTCAAAAAGTACTTTCCAAATGATGTTTATCGGAACGAAAACGAACCGGCAAACATGTCGGTGAAAGCGACTCTGTTTCAAAAAAATCTGACCACCACCGCCGATGGAATAGTAGCCTTGCCTGAAAGTGTTTGGAAGGAAAATGGTTGGTACGCGGTAGAAATTGAAGCAACCGATAAAAACGGCAAGAAGATTACAGAGAAAAAATTTGTGCAGCTCTATGGAGCGCGGCAGGGAGGAAAAACGCCGGAAGCACTGGTGGTATTACCCCAATCGCTGACGCTGCAGCCCGGCGAAGAGGCAAAGGTGCTGGCACTAAGCGGCTATGAACAACTGCATTTGATAAGGCAGGAAGTGATGATGGATGCGAGCCGGGAAACAAAGCAACTGGACCTTAGGAATGGTAGTGAAACCTGGACAAAAACGCTTCGTGAAGAAGACCGCGGCGGCATGATGCTTCAGTACGCCACGGTGAAAGAGAACCGGTACTATCAGGAGCAGGTGCGCATCAATGTGCCCTGGAGCAATAAGGATCTCGACATAAGCTGGGAAACCCACCGCGATAAGCTGCAGCCGGGCGAAAAAGAAACCTGGACGATGGTGGTGCGTGGCAACAAAAAGGAAAAGCTTGCTGCAGAAATGGTCGCCACTTTGTACGATGCCTCTCTCGATGCATTTAAGCCGCACCAATGGAATATCGGCAACTTGTTTCCTGTGCTGAGCTATTGGGAGCATTGGAATGGGTTGGGATTCCAAACCGGCAAGTCAGGAACAATTCGCGGTTTTGCCAATTCCCAACTGCCGCAATACCAAAAGGAGTACACACATTTTGTCTTCACTGGTTTTCCGAACCTATTTTTTTACAATAGCTACAACGGTGACGACGTAATTCTGCGCAAGTATAAAGCTCCTCTTTTGGCGAATGGAGTTTTGAGCGAGGAAATGACGACTGCAGAAAGCATCGCAGATGTTCCTACGGCTCGCTTGAAATCTTTTGATGAAGCACAATCAGTTTCAGCTTCCTACGCTTTGTCCAAGAAACCTGATCAAACTACTCCACAACAAAGTATTCCCCCCCGCAAAAACCTTCAGGAAACCGCATTCTTTTTTCCGCAGTTAAAAACCGATGCCGAGGGAAATATTCGTCTGGAATTTACCATGCCGGAGGCGCTGACAGAATGGAGGCTGATGGCTTTTGCTCATACCAAAGAGTTAAGCACAGGTATCTTGGAGGGAAAGATCAAAACTCAGAAAGACCTGATGGTGATGCCCAATCTTCCGCGCTTTATGCGGCAGGGCGATGAAATAGAACTCAGTGCCAAGATCAGTAATCTGAGCGATAAAGAACTTTCCGGCAACGCCATGATCGAGTTGCTCGATGCCGCCACTATGCAACCCTTGCTGCTGCCCTTCCGTATCAGCAACAACACAAGAAATTTTTCAGTGTCGAAAGAACAGAGCACCTCCGTCAATTGGAAACTGCATGTGCCGGAGAGCTTGTACAATCCCGTTGTTGTGCGCATTACAGCACGCAGCGGCAACTTTACCGATGGTGAAGAAAATACATTGCCGGTGGTAACCAATCGCATGCTCGTGACCGAGACACTTCCGCTTTGGATGAACGGGTATGGCAACAAGACTTTCAGCTTCGACAAGCTCAAACACGCCGACAGCAGCAAATCGCTCGTGCACCAATCGCTTACGCTGGAGTACACGGCAAATCCTGCCTGGTATGCTGTGCAATCCTTACCCTATTTGATGGAATATCCCTACGAGTGTGCCGAGCAAACGTTTAATCGCTTTTATGCGAATGCGCTTGCCGAACACATCATCAGTCAGGCGCCAAAGGTGAAAGCCATATTTGAAAAGTGGAGAATGGAATCGGCAGTGTCGAGTTTCCGTTCACCGCTGGAAATGAATGAAGAACTCAAATCGGCATTGCTGGAAGAAACGCCCTGGGTGTTGCAGGCAAAGACAGAAAAGGAACAACGGGAAAATATCGCAAAGCTTTTCGATAGCTACAAGCTTTCCCGCGAACTCAATGCCTCGTTGAAAAAGCTGCGGGATATGCAATTGCCGGAAGGTGGTTTCTCCTGGTTCAAGGGCATGCGCTCCGATCGTTTTATTACACAGTACATCATCACCGGCTTGGGACGACTGCAACATCTGGGCGTAAAATTGAACAGCGACGCCCGGCAGATTGCGCAACAAGCCCTGCCTTACCTCGACCGTGAAATGCAGCACGACTACGACGAAATGGTGCGCAATAAAGTGAAGCTTGATCAACAGCATATTGGTTATTCAGAAATTCAGTACTTGTATATGCGCAGCTTTTTTAGGGAAACGAAAAAGGAGATTTCTGATAAAGCCTTTAGCTTTTACAAAACCCAGGCGGCAGCCTATTGGTCAGCATTTAATCCTTACATGAAAGGGATGATAGCACTGGCGCTGCACCGGCTCGATGACAAACAAACACCGGGCAACATCATCCAATCGCTGAGAGAAACAGCAATACACAAAGAAGAGCTGGGCATGTACTGGATGAAAAATGGCAATAGCTATTGGTGGTACGATGCCGCTATTGAAGCGCAGTCGTTGCTGATAGAATGTTTTGGCGAGGTAGCGCAGGACAAAGCCGCTGTAGATGAAATGAAACGCTGGCTGCTGAAAAACAAACAAACCAATAGCTGGGAAACCACAAAAGCCACTGCCGATGCCTGCTATGCACTTTTACTCAGCGGTACCGACTGGCTGGAACATCAGCCTAAGGTGAGTCTGCAATTAGGAGACAATTTGTACAGCAATCAGGGAGATCAAACAGAAGCCGGAACGGGCTATTTTAAGGTACGACTGGCGGCAACAGAGGTGAATAGTTCCCTTGGCGATATCACCGTTACGACGGAACCTACCCACAAAAATTCGTCTTCAACACTACCTTCCTGGGGAGCAGTGTATTGGCAATATTTTGAGGATATGGACAAAATATCTTCAGCAAAAACCCCTCTTGAAATCAGGAAGCAATTGTTTGCAGAGCGCAATACCGATCGCGGTCCGCAGTTGCAACCCATCACAGCCACACAGCCACTGTCGGTGGGCGATAAGCTGGTGGTGCGCATTGAGATTGTTGTGGACAGAGATATGGAATACGTACACCTGAAAGATATGCGGGCGGCTGCTTTTGAACCGATAAATGTCTTGAGTGGTTATAAATGGCAGGGCGGATTGGGTTATTATGAAAGCACGAAAGATCTTTCTACCAATTTCTTTTTCGACCGTTTGCCGAAGGGAAAATACGTTTTTGAGTATCCTGTTTTCGTGCAGCAGAAAGGATCTTTCTCCAATGGCATAGCAACCATACAGTGCATGTACGCACCGGAGTTTTCCAGTCATAGCGAAGGGGTCAGGGTAAAGGTGGAATAGGTTTATTTGGTAAATTTGAAATGTAACCAACCTGATATGGACACGAAAAGCATGAGAAGCAAGTTGCAGCAGTTTGTTTCTACCTTGGATGATGAGCGCGTGGTAGCAATCTATACTCTTTTTCAAAATGAGATTGACCCCGTTGAGATGGATGACGATTTCCGGAGGGAGTTGGAAAACAGGATTGCAAATTACTATAATGGCGCGCGGACAGTCAGTGCTGAAGAACTGAGAAAAAGACTTGAGTATTTGAGAAATAGACGGGCTTAAAATGTATTCATACAGCTTCGATCCTATAGCAGCTATTGAATATGAAGAGGCATTTCTTTGGTATTTGAAAAGAAGTACTCACGCCGCAGATGGTTTTCAAGTTGCAGGAGAAGAAGCAATTTTCCAACTTACTCAGCAGCCTCGCCAGTACAGAATAGTTCACAATAATACTCGGGAAGTTATTCTAAAAAGGTATCCATTTTCAGTGTTCTTCTTATTTGATGAATCGAAAGACCACATCTTGATTGTCTCAGTTTTTCATCATAGACGATTGCCTAACGCTCCCCGATATTAGTTCCGTTCCAGTAATTTTTTCAACGACTTCAAGCTTACAAATCTAAACAGGAATACAGTACTCACACCGGTAAGGAAGAGTAGTAAAACCTGTGCCTGCCAGCCTATGGGCAGTTGCCGCACACCAAAGCCAAAGGCGATGATGAGAAAGAAGAAAAATACAAAAGAAAATATCCAACGCGCATTGCGGTGAAGCTGGGTTTGGCGCTGTGCGAAAATAATGAAACAAAGGGCAAGGATACTTTGAGTAAGGCAGGCGGAAACAGCAGCGCCTATGGCAAAATACCTGGGGATGAGTATGAAGTTGAGCGAAAGATTGATGACGACTCCAACAAGGGCTATACGGTTCAGCAGTTTCAGATCGCCATTGGCGGTGAGCAGTGTAGAATACACATTCGACAAACTAAATGCGGGAAACGCGATCATCAGAAAGGCAAAGACCGTGATGCTTTCCTGCGTGGTATGGCGGTACAGCAGCTCCATAATCTCCGACCGAAAATAAATAGCGGTTACTGTCACCAACAGCGAAACCGGCAATAGCAGATTCACACAAAGCTGCACAATGGGCTGTACGGTTTTTCGTTCCGCAAGCAACCGTCCAAAAATGGGTAGCAGCATCGTGGCGAACATCAGTCCAAACATATTCCCCACATCCAGCAGACGGTAGGCCGAGGCATAAATGCCCGCCTGCTCACTGCCGTCCTGCCCCGAAAGGCGCTCGATGAGCATGGCATCGGACCGTGTATATACCGACATCAGAAAAATAAGCGTGGCATAGGGCAGGCTTTGACGAACGATGGATAATATCCTGCGTGTATCCAGTGTAAAATGCAGCCGAACCTTCGAAATACGCTTGAGGACGATAAGTCCGGCAACAATAGCAATGCTGTAGCTCAGTACCTGCACCGCCACAAACCACTCGATCCTGAAGTGCCGGGCAGTGGCCGGATAAAGAAACAAAAAGCCGCAAAACAAAATGACCAAAAGACGATCTGCCACCGACAGAATGCCATCGGCCTTAAAACGGTGAAGACCGCTGACATTGCTGCGAACAAACTGCATCAGCGAATTGGCGGTTTGAATCAGCAAAATGCCCAGGAGCATACCGATTTGCCAGCCACGGTAGCCTATCGCTAACCCGATCATGCTGACAATGATGAGATAGAAAAAGCTCAGCAGCAGCCGGGCAGAAAGCATAGCCGGAAAAAGTACCCGGATCATTCTGGGGTTTTGCGCCAGCGACCGGCTGTTGTAGTTATTGATGCCAAAGTCCAGCAGGATCTGAAAGATCAGTCCGAGGTTCATCAGCGCCTGATAGATACCATAGGGAGCATGTCCTACTTTATTCTGAACCGTACGGTCGATCAGAAATATCCATGCGGGCTTCACCAATAGGTTGACAGCAAGCACGAAGAGGAGATTTTTGGCGAAAAAGCGGCGCATGCCCTGGTTCTTATTTTTAAGGAGCGGTAAGGGCGTAAAATTATATTTTTGCCGCCAATGCGAATAGCCGTCAATACAAGACTTCTTCTCAAGGGGAAACTCGAAGGGATCGGCTGGTTCACGCACGAAACCCTGAAGCGGATCGTACTGCGTCATCCCGAACATGATTTTATCTTTTTCTTCGATCGTCCTTACGATGAAGACTTTGTGTTTGCCCGCAATGTCACGCCTGTGGTGTTCGGTCCGCCAGCCAGACACCCGGTGCTGTTCTATATCTGGTTCGAGCTGCGCATACCGTACTTTCTACGCAAGTACAAAGCCGATATGTTTCTCTCGCCCGATGGTCTGATGTCGCTCAGCACAAAGCTGCCCTCCTGTGTGGTGATGCACGACCTGGCCTTCGAGCACTATCCCGAGCATCTGAAAGCAAGTCATAAATATTTCTACCAGAAGTATTCACCCCGCTATGCCCAAAAAGCCCGTCGTATCGTAACGGTCTCAGAATTTTCAAAAAGCGATATTGCGGCACGCTACAAGATTTCGCCGGAGAAAATTGACGTTTCCTACAATGGCGCCCACGAGGAATACAAACCTTTGCGCTGGGAAGAAAAGGAAGCCGTGAAAAAGCAGTACGCCGACGGCTGCGAATATTTTGTGTTTGCCGGGGCGCTTCACCCCCGAAAGAATATTCTGAACCTGCTTAAGGCCTTTGTACTGTTTAAGAAACGGCAACGCAGTAATATGAAGCTGGTCATTGTGGGCAGACTGGCCTGGAATTACAAAGAGATTGAAGAAATGCGCCTGACCATGCCTTTCAAGGACGAGGTAAAATGGGCCGGTTATCTGGATGTCAACGAGCTTGCCAGAGTGACGGGAAGTGCCTATGCGCTGGTCTATGCTTCTTTGTTCGAGGGCTTTGGAATCCCCATTCTTGAAGCCCTGCAGTGCAATGTGCCGGCCATAGTGAGCAACACTTCTTCTATGCCGGAAGTAGGTGGCGATGCTGCCTTGCTGGTAAATCCCCATAGCGCAGAAGATATAGCACAGAAGATGGAACTGCTGTATAAAGATGAGGCCCTGAGGGCAAAACTCATCGCCGCTGCACCTCGTCAGGTCGAGAAGTTTACCTGGGAAAAAGCGGCCGACCGGCTCTGGGAAAGCATGATGAAATGTATGGCGCCCTAAGCAGCTATGATTAACACTGCAGATCTGCGTAACTTGTAAACAGTCTCAACAACATTCATGAATCGCCTCCGAACCATGCTCGCCCAGCTATGTAACCGGCCGCTGTGGCTCTTCCTCGCGCTGTGGTGCAGTATTGCACTGGTCTATCTGCCTGCTTACAAAGCTGGTTTTATGGGCGATTTCCTCGGCATGTACTTTTTCATTGACGATATTTCCTTTTGGGATTTTGTTAACCGGAGCAATGCTGAAGTAAAAAGTTTTTATCAGATCACCCAACTGCAGTTGTATGCTTTCATCAAAATGTTTGGTGTACATCCTTTGCCCTGGTTCATCCTCATCACCGGCATGCACGCTGCCACAGGCCTTACCATCTTCACATTTTTCAGAAAACTGTTCTCCGACTTCAGGCTTACCGCTGCCACTACCCTTGCCCTCGGCAGCACCGTACTGTTTCTCTTCAATCCCAACATTACGGAGGTCACCGTCTGGAAGGGCGGCTACCATTATTTTACAGGCATTATCATGCAGCTTGCCATCTGCATCTGGACCCTGCAATATCTCCATACCGGGCGCCGTCAGTATATCGGCTATGCGCTTGCACTTTTTTTCATCAGCATTTTTACGCTGGAGATATTCTACATCACGCCCGCACTGGTGTTTGGGCTTGTGCTGGGTTACTATTGGAGCGGTATCATAGATAGTGCTCGTCGCAACAAAGCCCTGCTCCAGATCTTCGTTCCGCTGGTCGCAATTTTCTTATTGCACCTGCTGCTGTTTCGCTTTGTGTATGGAAGCTGGATTGCACACTATGGGGTCACTTCTACCTTCGACCCCAAATTGAGCGAAATGCTGCCGCGCGTGGGTAAATATCTTGCTACCCTGCTATTACTCAGCGGTTTTTGGGAAGTGAAAGCCAGATTGGCTTTGTACGAATGGTTATCGCAGCCCCCGGTGTATTACGGCCTCACCAGTTTGTTGTTAGTGCTGACTGCTGCGGGTCTCATCTTTTTTAAAAAGCTCAAAGCCTACGGGCGACTCGCAACTTTTCTCCTCATCGCTACCCTGCTTTCTCTGGTATTGGTGGTGCCCATTTATTTCGACGACCTCTTTGCCCTATACAACAGCAGGCGATGTTATCAGCCGGGCATCTTTCTTTACATGCTCGTGGTTTTGTTGTTGTTTGCCCTGGTCCGCAACAAAAAGCTGCGCATGTTTTTGTTCGGCTTTTATTTCTTGTTTTTTCTTTTTCATACGGTGCAGCGGTCGGTGGACTGGAGAAGATCTACTCAGGTGCGCGAGGGCATACTGCACAACTTTCACTACACTTCGAGCGACACTTTACTCTTGCTCAACCTTCCGAGCTATTTCAAAGACATCCGTATTATGCCGGCTAATACGCTGAACGAATTCAACAAGCAGCTCCAGCTTTTTGAACACGACACGATACGAGGACGGTTATACGAAGTATCGTCATACAACATGCAGCATTTATGGGATGGCGCTCATGTCACGGTGTTAGACAGTGCTACGCTAAAAGTTACCCTCAACCAATGGGGTACCTGGTGGCTCTATAATTACATCGGCGCGTCGGGCTACGAAAATGATTTGTACACATTAGAGCTGACGGACCCCGGCCACGAATACTTGCTGAAGCTAAAGCGCACTCCTCCCAATATGACCCTGCTCTATCAGGACGGCTTGCAATGGAAGCAGGTCAACCTGAGTCAGCGCGGAGAACAATGGTAGGCGCTAACTCCGCAAGGCAGTTTGTCGCGTAAACAGCAGCAGATAGGCAATGACGAACAGCAAAGACGTAATGCTGGAGGCAAGAATCTTAAGCAAAAGATAGCCGAAGTTCGAAAAACTCCAGAGCTCTATGGAAAAAAACACGGCGTGATGAAGGACGATGAGAAAGGAACTGTACACCAGAAAGGGCATCCAGCCGATGTTTTTTACTCCCGGCGATTGATTGGGATATTCAGACAGATTTTTTGGAAGTAAGGCATTGAGCACATTGGTGCGCAGATAGGCTATCAGCACCGTAGCACAGGCATGCATACCTGCTGTGTTCATGAACACATCCATGGTAAGGCCCAGGGCAAATCCGGTAAGCAGCAGCGCCCATACGGGTGTTTCGAAAGGCAGCAGCAAAATGAACAAAGGATAGATGTAGGGAATGAAGACAGGAAAGCCGGTAGGCTGCGACCACCAGCGCAAAGTGATCTTATTCAGAATAAGCACCTGAATAAGAATGACGATACAAAAGCGAAAAAAATTCTTTAGCAGATCACTCATTTGTCTTTTGTTGTAGAGTCCTCAAGACGGGTACGTTCGTCAAGCATCGTGTTTTCCACCACATACACATACTGAAGATTCCGGAAGTTGGTAGCACTTTTCAGGTATAGGATCTGTATGTTGTTCTTCTTGTTTATACGCCGCCGCTCCACCGTACCGATCAATAAATTGGCCGGAAAAAAAGAATAACTGGTGGTAAACACACTGTCGCCGCGAAACACTTTTATTTCTTTGGGAATGTCTTCGAGTATCAGCACATCCGGCCGGCCTTCTTCCCACATCACCGAGCCCATGGTGCCGTCTTTGAGCTTCGCACTCAGCTTTCTTTTTACGTTCAGCACAGAAAGAATGCTGGCGTAATGGCTGGAAACGCTGATCACCTCGCCCACCACTCCTGTGCCGGAAAGCACGGCCATCTTCCGCCGTATGCCATCATCGCTGCCACGGTTAATGGTGATGTAATTGTTTTCAGAGGTTACCGAGTTGTTGATCACTCTTGCCTGCCGATAAATATAGTTTGCATATTGCACCACTTTCACAGAGTCGTTTCCTTCCAGCGGCCGCCGCACCACTTCATCGCGAAACGTATCATAACTGCCATAGGCCGCCAGTGCCGATCGCAGCCTTATGTTTTCGCTGATGAGGCTGTCGTTGAGTCTTTTGAGGCCGAAGTAATACACCACATCCTCTCGTTTTTTGTAGATGATCCCGGAAACGGCATTGGCAGAGCTCAGTACGTCATTGCCCTGCAGCATATTGGTGCGGGCAATCAATACAAAGCACACAATTTCCAGAGCCAGAAAAAGTATGAGATTGAAGAATCGGCGGACGAATAGAATGAAATTACGCAACGGCTTTTTTCTGTTTGGCTTGGCAGAAAAGTTGAACGGTTTATATAAAAAAAACAGGGTGACCTGCACCGCTGTGTTTCACTATCATTTCATCAGGAAGGGCTGCATCTTGGCGATGTTTTTCAGCGCCATGCCCGTTCCGCGTACCACCGCACGCAACGGATCGTCGGCTACATGCACGGGTAGCTTGATCTTGTGCGATATGCGTTTATCCAATCCGCGCAGCAAGGCACCACCACCGGTAAGGTAGAGTCCGCGGCGATAAATATCCGCTGCAAGTTCTGGCGGCGTGCTTTCCAAAGCTTTTAAGATGGCTTCCTCAATCTTAAAGATCGATTTGTCCAGCGCTTCTGCCACCTCCTGATACGATACCATAATCTGTTTCGGTATGCCCGTCACAAGGTCGCGACCATTTACAGCAATATCATCCGGCGGAGTATCGAGATCTTTCAGTGCAGAGCCCACATGTATTTTAATCTGCTCTGCCGTGCGCTCCCCTATCATCAGCGAATGATAACGCCGCATGGCCTCCATAATGTCGGCAGTGAATTCATCTCCCGCAATACGGATCGATTGATCGCAGACGATACCGGCTAGCGCAATTACAGATATTCCGGTGGTTCCACCTCCTATATCAATGATCATATTACCGGTGGGTTCTTCTACATCAATACCAATACCGAGTGCTGCCGCCATAGGTTCGTGTATCATATACACTTCCTTGGCGCCCGCCTGCTCTGCGCTGTCGCGTACAGCACGTTTTTCCACTTCGGTAATGGACGAAGGAATACAGATAACCATTCTCCAACTCGGCGGGAACAATGGCTTTTTCGGATAGACCAGTTTGATCATTTCGCGCAGCATTCCTTCTGCTGCGTTAAAGTCTGCGATTACACCGTCTTTAAGTGGCCGGATGGTTTTGAGATTTTCATGCGTTTTCTCATGCATCATCATAGCCTTCTTCCCAACCGCAACTATCTTGTTGGTTACGCGGTCTATGGCTACGATAGAGGGTTCGTCAACTACTACCTGGTCGTTATGAATAATTAGTGTATTTGCAGTGCCAAGATCAATGGCTATTTCTTGCGTTAAGAAGCTGAACAATCCCATATAAAGTCCTAATCGGCGCTAAAATTTGAAAAAACTATCGCAAAGTTGCGAAAAAACAGGCTGATAAACGTAATGGGAGATTATTTTTTACGCTTTCCCAACATATGAATACTCGCCAAAGAGTATGGATTCATCATTGATTTCACCAACTCCTTCAAACGTAATTTCATTATTTTCACGCCAAGTTAACTTTAAGGACTTGGTACCCAATTTGGTAATTTCCAAAATAGCACTTCTCGGATGGTGGTTCTCTTGCCATGTGGCGAAATATTTGCCAATAAACCCTTCTGGACTACCTGCAATTCTATCAGCACTTTCTGTGAAAAACGGAGTATTATTCTTGAACTCGCCAAGTAAATTGCCATTGCGAGTCAAACTAAAGCTAAAATTACCTATCATAAAAAAGTTTTAACGTAAACCGAGCATTTCTTGATATTCTCGCCAAATATCGGCAATGTCAACTTGCTCTATCTCATTTATCTCGTCATCTACTCCAATTGCTTTATATTGGATAACGACGGTTGCGAAATCTGGAGTTCTTTCAAATAGATTATTATTCAAATCTCTTACCATTGAATAGTCATCATCATCTCGAGGTATTAGAATTCTAAAGGACAATTTTTGACTTGGTAACCAAGGAGTATTTCGAGATATACTTGAAAGTTCACTACTTACTGCAGGTCTTCTTAAAAGACCGTCGAGCATTTCCTCTAGGCTTTCACGAAACAATGGGGTTGGTATAAATAAAGTGTCATCGTTGTTGAAAACTAAAAGTAAGAAAGCATACACCTCTATATGAGTATATTTGTTTTGCGAATTATTTTTTATTTCAAAACTGCTATTAAAGGCAATGTGATTTCTTCTTTTTTCAAAAGCGGCACTTATAGGAGATAACTCTAACTGTTTGGTTTGCAATTTAATTTCATTGTACGACTCTTGACTTTCTCTAATGGATGTTGTTTTATCTCCCTCACATGCCTGAAAGCCCAGCATTGAGATGAATATCAAAATTCTAAGATTCATTTTGGTAATTTGGTAACAAATTAAATCACAATATAGAATTTCCTTAGTGCTCTAAAATCATTTTTTGAGCTACTTTCGCGCCTCGGGCGCTGAGCCCGATTTTTGCATCGGCTCATCGCTGTGTCAAGTCCTGCGACTTACGACTTTCTACTTACGACTTTTGACTTAGCATATGCCACGCGACAATTCCATAAAAAGTGTACTGATCATCGGGTCCGGTCCCATCATTATCGGACAGGCCTGCGAATTTGACTACTCCGGATCTCAGGCCGCACGAAGTCTGCGCGAAGAGGGGATCAAGGTTATTCTCATCAACTCCAATCCCGCAACGATCATGACGGATCAGATCGTTGCCGACAAGGTGTATCTGTTGCCCCTCACCGTAGAGAGCATCGAGCAGATATTGGAAGAGAATGAAATCGATGCTGTACTGCCCACAATGGGCGGGCAGACCGCTCTCAATCTTGCCAAAGAAGTAGATGAACTGGGCATCTGGCAGAAATTCAACGTACGTCTGATCGGTGTGGACATCAAAGCCATTGACAAGGCGGAAGACCGTGAACAATTCCGACAGTGGATGATAGAAATAGGCGTGCCTGTGGCGGAAGCAAGAACCGCCAACTCGCTGCTGGAAGGTAAAGAGTTTGCTCAGGAAATCGGTTTGCCTTGCGTGCTGCGCCCATCCTTTACGCTGGGGGGTACCGGTGGCGGACTGGTCTTTAAAAAAGAAGATCTCGAAGCTGCACTCGACCGCGCACTTACCGCATCGCCCATACACGAGGTGCTGGTAGAAAAGGCAGTGATTGGCTGGAAGGAGTTTGAGCTTGAATTGCTGCGCGATGCTAACGATAATGTGGTGATCATCTGTACGGTGGAAAACTTCGACCCGATGGGCATCCATACCGGCGACAGTATTACAGTAGCACCGGCGATGACGCTGAGCGATACGGCGTTTCAGCTCATGCGCAATACAGCGCAAAAAATGATGCGCGACCTGGGGAATTTTGCCGGGGGGTGTAATGTGCAGTTTGCACTCAATCCGCAGACAGAAGAGATCATCGCTATCGAGATCAATCCGCGGGTAAGCCGCTCTTCTGCGCTTGCTTCCAAAGCCACAGGCTACCCCATCGCCAAGATAGCCGCAAAGCTGGCTATTGGCTATACACTCGACGAGCTGAAAAATCCCATCATTCAAACCACCTCAGCGTTTTTTGAACCTGCGCTCGACTACGTGATTGTAAAAATGCCCCGCTGGAACTTCGATAGGTTCAAAGGTGCCGACGATACCCTGGGCTTCCAGATGAAAAGTGTAGGAGAGGTAATGGCCATTGGCAGAACATTTCCGGAAGCTTTGCAGAAAGCCTGTCAGAGCCTCGAGAACAATGCCACCGGACTCTCCTTTATCAGCACCAGCCGCTTGCGCCCCGAAGAATTGCTCGAAACCTTCAACCGTCCGCAGTGGGATCGTATCTTCCGCATCAAAGAAGCACTTGCTGCCGGAGTATCGATAAAGACCCTGCGTGAACTGACGCATATTGACCGCTGGTTTCTATACCAGATACAAGACATTGTAAACCTCGAAAACAAGATCAAGGAATACAAGCATCTGGACAAAGTGCCACGCGAAATACTTTGCGAAGCCAAACAAATGGGCTTTAGCGACGAGCAGATCGCCGACCTGGTGAAAGATGTAACTGCCGATGAAGTGTACGAACACCGCAAGCAATTGGGCATCCGCCGCGTATTTAAGATGGTGGATACCTGCAGCGCAGAGTTCGAAGCCAAAACACCATATTTCTACAGCAGCTTTGAGCCAACTGCCACTGCCGAAGAGACAAAAGGCGATTTGCTTTTTAACGAAAGCAAACTCCACGACAAAAAGAAAATCATCGTGCTCGGCTCGGGACCTAATCGCATTGGCCAGGGCATTGAGTTCGATTATTGTTGTACCCATGGCTTACTTGCAGCCAAAGAATGCGGCTACGAAGCCATCATGGTCAACTGCAATCCGGAGACGGTTTCCACCGATTTTGATATCGCCGACAAGCTCTACTTCGAGCCGGTGTATTGGGAACATCTCTGGGAGATCATCGAGCATGAACAACCTTACGGTGTTATCGTTCAGCTGGGCGGACAAACGGCACTGAAACTTGCCAAGCGCCTGCACGAAAAAGGCATTCGCATCATCGGCACCTCTTTCGATAATATGGATATTGCCGAAGATCGTGGATGCTTCAGTGATATGCTGAAAGAGCTCGACATTCCCTACCCGCGCTACGGCACTGCTTTCACCACCGACGAAGCTATAGAAGTCGCTAACGAAGTAGGATATCCCGTGTTGGTGCGTCCTTCTTATGTATTGGGCGGACAGCGTATGCGCATTGTGATCAATGACGATGAGCTGGAGAAGAGTGTGGTTTCGTTGCTAAAACATCTGCCCGGCAATAAGATTCTCATTGACCATTTCCTCGATCGCTGTCAGGAGGCGGAGATTGATGCTATTTGCGATGGCGACGAAGTGCACATCATGGGCATTATGGAGCATATTGAACCCGCAGGTATTCACAGCGGCGACAGCCATTCGGTGCTGCCTGTGTTCAACCTTCCACCCCTTGTGGTGGAAGAGATGGCAGATATTGCCCGTAAGATTGCCTTTGCGCTCGACATTCGCGGTCTGATCAATATTCAATATGCGATCAAAGACGGAAAAGTGTATGTGATAGAAGCCAATCCCCGTGCCAGCCGCACTACACCATTTATTGCAAAAGCCTATGGTGTGCCTTATCTGAATATTGCCACCAAAGTAATGTTGGGCGAAAAGAAACTCAAAGACTTCCATATTGAGCAAAAGCTGGAAGGCTTTGCAGTAAAAGAACCGGTGTTCTCATTTAATAAATTTCCGAAAGTGAACAAGGAGCTTGGTCCGGAAATGAAGAGTACTGGTGAAGCGATACGGTTTATTAAAAACCTGCGCGACCCCTGGTTCCGCACGCTATACAAGGAAAGAAGTATGCACCTTAGCCGATAAAAAATCTTAAGCCCGGACGTATGGATCCGGGCTTTGTTTTTTAGCTGGTAAACGGCTGGCCACCTCCGGGAGGAAAGCCGCTGTTCTCTTCGTTCGCATCAATCTCGCGGCTTATCTCTTCTTCCGATTTCCGGTCTTCGCCGGTCAGCGGATTGTGCAGATCGTTGCCGCCGCGGCTGTGTTCCTGATGTGTGGGGTTTGTGCCGGCGTTCTGTTTGTTGTCCTGTTCTTTTTCAAAATCCTTTCTGTCCATAGTTTTTGTTTTTCAGGGAGCATGAAAAACTATACCTCCATACTATGATTATACGGCTAACTTTGCCCGGTTTATAAAAGCTTTATGATGAAACTCACTAAGCATCCCAAGGATACGTACAATGTGATGAGTGAACTGGTGTTGCCCAACGATACCAACACCCTGGGCAACCTGATGGGAGGAAGGCTGATGCATATGATGGACATTGCCGGCGCAATATCGGCAATGAAGCACTGCAACTGCCCGGTAGTCACCGCTTCGGTAGATAATGTGTCTTTTGCCAACCCGATCAAGCTCGGCAATCTCCTTACCATCGAAAGTCGGGTTACCCGCTCTTTTCATACCTCTATGGAAGTGTTTTTGCGGGTATGGGGCGAAGACCTTCATGCTCAGTTCAAGTATCTCACCAACGAAGCCTATTTCACCTTTGTGGCGCTTGATCCGCATGGCCGTCCCAGAAAGGTGCCGGAGCTGCTGCCGGAAACCGACGAAGAAAAAAAGATGTTTGATGGAGCTTTGCGCAGAAGGCAGGTACGCCTGATCCTTGGTGGAAAGATGAAGCCGGAAGACGCAGGAGAACTAAGAGCGCTTTTCATTAAAGAATAGGTTTATTGCACACCCATACATTTGCACACCCAGGAAAATATTGAGCATGCTTGACAGAACTACACCACCGCCGATACACGATGCCGTTGAATTCGAATATAAATTGCCTCCGGTTAACACCGTACAACTGGGCAATGGTATGCCGCTGTACTGGCTCAATGCCGGCGTGCAGGATGTGGTAGAAGTGGATTGGATTTTTCCGGCAGGGCTCTGGTATGAGGATAAACCAGCCGTAGCACAGGCCGTAGCCGCACTGCTGAAGAACGGAACCGCACAGAAAACCGCACATGAAATTCACGAAGCCTTTGAATTTTACGGGGCCAACCTCAAAGTGCAGGCCGGCAATGACTTTACCGCCGTTACCCTATATGCGCTCAATAAGCATTTGCCCCGGCTGTTGCCACTTGTTTACGAACTACTCACCGAAGCAAGCTTTCCTGAAGAAGAACTGCAGCTTTATCAGCAAAACAGCATTCAGCGTCTGCTGGTGAGCCTGCGCCAATGCGAATTTGTAGCAAACCAGAAGATAGACGCGCTACTTTTTGGTGAGTTTCACCCCTATGGTCGCTTTTCAAAAAAGGAAAAAATAGAAGCGCTCACCCGTCAGGATCTTATTCAGTTTTACACCCGGCATCTCGACCTCAGCAAGGCCCGGATTTTCATAGCCGGCAAAGTGCAGGAAACTGATGTGCAGCTTCTGGACCAGATTTTTGGAAAGGCCACCACTGCCCCCTCTGCAGCCACAGAAACCATGTTTTCGGCTCCGGCACCCTCAGAAAAGAAGCATAGGATCATCAATGATGAAAACGGAGTGCAGGGCGCTATACGAATCGGAAGACTTTTTCCAAACCGCCATCACGAAGATTTTGCGCCAATGGTAGTGTTGAACACTTTGTTTGGCGGCTACTTCGGCTCGAGGCTCATGAGCAATATCCGCGAAGAAAAAGGTTTTACCTACGGCATTTACAGCTCAGTGGCACCCTATGTACATGGCGGCGCGCTAACCATTCATACAGAAGTGGGGCGCGATGTGATAGAACCCGCTGTAGCTGAGATTTACCACGAAATGAAAAAGCTTTGTGAAGAAACGGCACCGGAAGAAGAACTTTTGTTGGTAAAAAATTATTTGCTGGGCAATCTGCTGGGTGATCTCGACGGTCCTTTTCAAATCATCCACCGCTGGCGCACACTGATCTTAAATGGTCTGGGTGAAGAACACTTCAACCGAAACATCCGTATCTACAAAAGCATTACGGCAAACGACTTGCAGGCGCTCGCCCGGAAATATTTTGATCCTGCAGATTTTTATGAAGTAGTAGTGGTGTAAGGCACGGTATTGATGACTTTTTGCAAAAAGCAAGAGTTATGAAATACCTGATCGCAACCCTTGTAGCCGGTATTTTTTCCTGTCGGTGCCTGGCCCAGATAGATGTGGAATTGTTGCCCGTTTCGGAACTGCGCAAGGCGGTGTTTTATGGCCGAAGTGCGGGCAAAGCTGCCACTGGCGAACTTAGCATTCCCCACAAATCGCTGGTCTTTCGGAGAGTTTTTTTGGTAACCAATGCCAACAGCGAGCAGGAAGTGTTTGACCGCGCCCTCGACTATGCTCTGGTGGTAAGCCTCGATGCCCAAGCCTTTCCGGAGCAAAATCGTATTGAGCTTCCGCTGAGCTGGGACTATGAGCCCGCTTCCGCACAGTGCATCGAGCAGTTGCAACTTGAGGGCACCGTACGGATCGAAGTTAAGAACCGAAAGACGCGCATCTCACTGCTTCAGATAAATTACAAACATCAGTACCTGAAGAATGAATGGCGCGGACCCGTATTGCGGGCGGGCACAATTTGTGCGCCGGAAGCCGGGCCGGTAGAGCTGCTGTATCGTTGTGCAGCCTGTCGCAACGATCAAAAAGAACTGAAGAGAAATTTGCGTAGCCGCTTTGATGCGTTGGCCACAAAATATCAGGACTGGCTGCGCAGTTATTAGTTACGAAACTCCTGGCAGATCATCAGTCCATAGATACCACCGTCTATCACCCCGATGCCAACCCTGCCAAACGACGGTTGCAGTATGTTGGCGCGATGACCAGTTGAGTGCATCAGTCCGATATGGGCCATCATCAGCGTTCGAGCCAGGGAGAGATTTTCACCCGCTGTGAGAAAATGAATGCCAGCCTCATTCATACGGTCAAATGGCCCCTTCCCTTCGGGTGTGTAGTGCGAAAAATATCCTCTTCTGAACATTTCTTTGCCATAAGCACGAGCCAGGCTACGCAAAGCTGTATCTGCTTCCAGCGAAGGCAGGCCTTCTTTGCTGCGCTCCTCATTGATTAGTGTTAACATCTTTTGCTCAAGCTCCGGCCTTGGCTCCGTCTCCTTAACCGTAAAGGGAAGCTTAACCGATTTTTCTGACTCCGGCGCCACGTTCATGCCGCCCAGGCTACGCCTTAACGTTTCGTCGAGAGCGGGTGCCAGAGCATCTTCAATACGCGCAAGCGGGGTGCTGAGCTGCTGAGCCAGCACACTGTTTCGGGCGGAGCGGGCTAAGCCGGGCCATAGCGGAACGAGTACCAGAAAGGTGGCCAGAAGGGCGGTGTATATCAGTCCGTTCAGGATGCCGGGAATTGCCCCCGCTGCTTTGTTGGCCGCATGCTGATGAACATTGCCTGGCAAAGCCCCCAGCAGCCACGCCACAAACCCGGCCGTGAGCAGCCGAAGCACCAGAAAGCTCAGAAAAAAAGCAAGCGGCAGCAGCCAGAGACTCTCCGGGTCCATAAATTTCTCCAGGGACTTTGCGGCGTAAGGATATAGCCAGAAGGTGAGCAGCAAGGCACCGATCCAGGCCACAAGATCGAAAAAGCTGAAAAGGAATCCCCGCCGTATGCCGCCCAGTACAGCCAGCAGCATAACGATGCAGAGCAGGATATCAACACCATTCATGTTATGATCTCGTTTGTGGAACTATCGCTTAAGAATGGTGCCACACAATGGGCTGTTTGTGCCTCTCTATTGTCTGCAGTTGGCTTTTTTTACGCTAACTTGCAAACCACTCGCGACGTATGGATCTACCAACAGGCAAGAAAATTTACTTCGCATCCGATTTTCATCTTGGTATCCCCGACAGGGCTACGAGCAAAGAACGCGAAAAATTAATTTGCAGGTGGCTGGATGAGATAGCTGCCGATGCCGGTCGACTCTTTTTAGTGGGGGATCTTTTCGATACCTGGTTTGAATACAAGAATGTAGTACCCAAAGGCTACACGAGATTTTTGGGCAAGTTGGCAGAACTCGCTGACGGTGGTCTTCCCATAGAGGCTTTTACCGGCAACCACGATTTGTGGATGCGTGGCTATTTTGAAGACGAGCTTAATATACCCGTACATCACCATCCGGTGGAACGTGTGTACCGCGGTAAAAAGTTTTTTATTGCTCACGGCGATGGCCTCGGCCCCGGCGACCATGGCTATAAAATGCTAAAGAAGGTATTGCGCAGCCCCCTGTCTCAGTGGCTTTACCGGCGCATTCACCCGGATACCGGAGTGGGAATAGCCGGGTGGTTTAGCAGGATGGGGCCAAAACACAGTGTGGAGGAAGACCCTTTTCTGGGTCCGGAAAAGGAATGGCTGGTACAATTTTGTCTTCAAAAGTTAAAGCATGAGCATTTTGACTATTTCATTTTTGGCCACAGACATATAGCCATCGAATACCCGTTACCGGAAAATAGTCTCTATTTGAATCTTGGCGATTGGATACGTTTCAATAGTTATGCGATGTTCGACGGTGAACATTTAGCATTGAGGTACTACAACAAATAAAACAGGTGAAGAAGACTTTAGTATTGATAAGGCACGCCAAGTCTAGCTGGACAGCCCCCCTGAACAGCGATTTCGATCGGCCACTTAATGAACGTGGAGAACATGATGCACCGAGGATAGGAAAAAGGATGAGCGACCTTAAGCTATTTCCTGACCTCATTCTTGCGAGCCCTGCAAAAAGAACCGCGCAAACGGCCGAGCTATTGGCAAGGGAACTGCACTATTCCGCAGAACAAATAGAATATCAGGAAAAGCTCTACCATGGCTCGCCCTCGGTGCTGCTTGACATAATCATCAGCCTGCCTGCCCATGTAAATCTGGTATTTATTGTAGCCCACAACCCCGGTCTGACTGAGTTTGCCAATCAGCTTATCCCCAATTTTTATGTTGACAATATGCCCACTTGTAGCTTTGTAGCTGCCAACGTTGAAAACGGCGGGTGGGAAGACTTTGCAAATGCAAACGTAAAGCTCCTCTTATTTGAAACCCCTAAGAAATTATGACCACTGCCAGAACCTCGGCACAAATTATTGCCGCCCTTGAAAAGCTCTTTGAGGAGCATTTTGGCTTTCCGCCTTCTGAAGTAAATATGCTGCCCGTTTCCGGCTCCGACCGGCGGTACTACCGGCTGCGCGAAGGCACCACCACGGCCATTGGCACTTACAATGCAAATATTGCAGAGAACAACACCTACTATTACTTCACAGAGCTGTTTAAAAAACACGAGATCAGCACTCCGGAAATCTATAAGATCAGTAAAGACAGAAGGTGCTATCTGCAACAAGACCTCGGCGATACTTCTCTATTCAGCATGCTGATGGAAGAAGGCCAGACGGACCATGTGCGTGCTTACTTTCATAAAGCGCTGGCTCAATTGGCAAAATTGCAGTGGATAGCCGGCCGCGAGACCAACTTCGACCAATGCTTTTCTACCCGTCAGTTCGACGAGAAAGCCATCATGGCCGACCTGCTTTATTTCAAATATTACTTTGCCGACCTCCTCAAGATCACCTACAATAAGAATCTCCTGATGGACGAAATGGAACAACTGAGCCGCGAGCTGGGCCGCATTCAGCCGCAAATGCTTATGTTCCGCGACTTCCAGAGCCGAAACATCATGGTGCACGAAGGCAAGGTTTACTTTATAGACTTTCAGGGTGCCATGCAAGGGCCGCCACAGTATGATATTGCCTCGCTGCTGTGGCAGGCGCGGGCCCAGCTACCCGAGGCCTGGAAAGAAGACCTGCTCAACGGATATGTAACGGCATTGAACGCCTTGCCCATTTCGCGCATCGACGAGATACACTTCCGCAAAGGCTATGCACAGTTTGTGCTGCTCCGGCTGCTGCAGGTATTGGGCGCTTACGGCTTCAGAGGCTTGCTGGAGAAAAAGACACACTTCACCAGCAGCATCGCCCCCGCGCTGAAAAACCTTGAACTCTTCCTGGCACAGCATCCGCAATTGCCGGCTTACCCCGAAATGCGCACCCTGCTCGAAAAAATCAGCAGCGCAGATGTACAATCCCGTTTCGAACCCCCCGTTTTCAAAGAAGAAAAAAAGCTGGTGGTTACCGTCAATAGTTTTTCGTACAAAAGCGGCATTCCCAAAGATAAGAGCAGCCATGGCGGTGGCTATGTCTTTGACTGCCGGGGATTGCTCAATCCGGGTCGCTACGCGGCCTATAAACAGCTAACAGGCCTGGACAGTGCAGTGCAGCAGTTTTTGATGCAGGAAACCCGAATGCCTGATTTTCTGGAGCATGTGTATGCGCTGGTCTCACTCAATGTAGAAGATTATCTGCAACGAGGCTTCGACCATCTGAGCGTGTCTTTTGGCTGCACCGGTGGGCAGCATCGCTCGGTGTTCAGTGCCCTGCAACTGGCAGAATACCTACGCAACAAGTATGGTATAGAGGTGAACGTTTTCCATCTGAACGAAAAGAAGTGGGTGCGGCCGGCGGAGTAGATTTTAATTTGTTGATGTGTTTATGTGTTGATTTGTAAAGTTGTAAAATCGTAAAACTGTGGATTTGTAAAATCGTAAAGTTGTTGATTGCAGATTGACTGTTTTTCGCGCCGGGCCATCCTCAAATCCAATTACCGTGGGCGGCGTCATTGCGATTGCGAGGAATGAAGCAGGAAGCAATTTGTGCGGTTGGTGTTTTGCCGATTTTTTATAGCTGTAAATCTGCAAACTCGTCAATTTGGCTTAGCAAGGCCGCGGGTGGTAACGCCCGGAGCTAAAAATGATTAAGCGGGAGTTTTTCCTCCATATCGAGCACCATAGAATGTATCTCGAAATCGAACCACTCTTTAAACATTGAGAATGTACGCTGTTGCGGCCAGTCCTGTTCGTCGGTGTGCCAGTCGTTCAGTTCATTTTGAAAAAACCGATCAAAATTCCGGCTAGTCCAGGCAGCTATCTGTTCGTTGCTGTCATACTCCCTGATCAGATAGACATTAGCTTCGTCTTTCGTCAGCACCAATTCGCGCCGGGGATAGAGACCTTTTAGCCAATCAAAAAAAGGCCGCTTAGGTTTGATGACAATTGCATTTCTATTAACTGACTCGTAGAAAAAAGGAATGGGAACCATGATGTGAATTTCCTGATTTTACCTGGAAAAGCCTAACGGGCGTAGTAGGGTGATGGTGTTTAAGGGCAAAGCCCCAAACTGCTGGCAAACGTCAGGGAGCTTGGTACTTTTCGCAGCATCGGGTGCATGGGAGTTAAGATGGTGGGGCTTGGTTTCATCGCTGCGGCTACAGTAGGGCAACTCGGATCAAGATTTAAGCAGACCAGCCATTAACTTTCTAAACGGGGTCGCACAGGCGGACCCGGCGGAGGCCGTGGTCGTCAGGGTACAGGCGCTGCAAAACGCTAATCATTAACACAGATTATCTACATACTGCAAAGCCCCGGAACTTCCGGGGCTTTGCTATTTAATAGACTTTTTGGGGGGTAATACTTCAACCCTGTACTACAATTATTGGTAGGCGAATCCTCCGGACTTCGACTTGGCGGAATGAAGGCTTTGACTTCGTTTTTGCAGTTCTGAATTTGGTTACCGCTACGACGTAAGGGGCTGACGGATAAGGTGGGGGTTTAGATTACGTCTAGCGGGGTTCGTGCGGACACGAAACAAGGCGGAGTATGACCTTTACTTAAATAATTTCCGAGTATAAAAAATTCTTGATTACATCGAAAAACCCCTCTGCCGAAGGAGCTTAAAGGTATCTATATGCCCAACACCAAACTGCGTACAAACATCCGGCAGCTTTATATTCTTCACAGATTCTGGCGCTGAAACTTCCTGGCTTACTACTGTAGCATTGAGTTGCATCGCTGCAGCTACAGCGAATGGATCTGCGTTCTCAAAGTCTGAAAAAGTTTGCTTAGCAAGCGAGTTGTACTGCGGATGGTTGTTTCCCCAAAGCATGATGTTCCCATAGTGGCTCATAATCGCTTCATCGCTGTGACAGTCGAGTATCAGGTGGCGGGGTATTTCAGCGTGACACCAATCCCAGAGATCATCCTTACCACGATCTATTTCAAACAACACTTTGTTGGTTAAAATGAAGGTGCCCTCCATAAATCGGTCTTTCATAAAATTCCAAAAGCTGGGAGCAATATCAAAAGGATAATAAACCCTGTAGGCAGTTGTGAGGCAACTCGTATCTATGATAAAAGTCTGTGCTGCCATCAACTTTCCAGATGGGTTTTGAACTTGTAGAAGGTAGAACCGTACAAGTTGGTCAGTTTGTAGGCATCGGTATAAAGCAGCTTGCCGGATTCTGCTGCACGGCTCACCGTTTCGAAGAACCTAACTCCTACACGATAAGGTTGATTGTTGTAAAAACTACCTCCTCCACCTTCTTCATTACTCCGCGCATCCCAGTAAATTTTGTACTCGTTGTAAAACCTGAAGAACTGTGGCTTTGTGTAGATACCTAGGTCCAGCAGTCGGCGGGCTATCACCACTTTGCTCACTTTAAAGAATCGTTCAAGCACGTCGAGGTGATTCGCCCTATCACTCACTTTCTTCCATTCCTCCAGCAACACTTGTTCTGCTACCAGCAGTTCTGCAGCCACTGCATCGCACAACTTTTCAACCTCCGTGCTCGCGGGCATCAGTTGTTCAATGTCTAAAGCAGCGGAGCGATCAAGCCAGATATGTGCCAGCTCGTGCATAAAGGTGAATATCCTTGCCGCTGGATAATCTTTGCCATTGATAAAAATATAAGGTGCCCACTTGTTGCTGAGTACAAAACCTTTGAACTCAGCAGGGTTGAGGCTTTTGTTAGAATTGCCGAGCACACCATTCACCGCTACGAAAATGCCTGCGGCTTCTGCCTTGTTGATCACGTACTTCAGCGCGGCTTCTTTATCGGGCAAAAACTGAGACCAGTTGAGCGGCAACTGCAGCACCTGCCGGATGTCATCGGCAATAGCTTTATAATTATCCGTCTCAGAAAACCTGCCCACAAAGGGCAGCGCTTCCTCATATTCACTGCGCAGATAGTCAACAAGCCAGTCCTGACGCTGCTGTATGGTATCTATCGTTTCGCTGAGGGCGTAGCTGTAGTTAAACTCCGGTTGTTGACTGCCGGTGCGGAAGAGCGGCAGCTTGTTTTCTTTTTTAGGGAGCTCCTGCAAAAAGAAAAAACCAAAAGGCACATGCACCGCTTTGGCAAACTCTGCAAGCTGATGCACGGTGGGCTTCTTCTCCCCCTTTATCCACTCCTGCAACTGCGGAAACTTTACCCATACTCCTTCACCGGCAGACGCAGCCGCATCGCCAAGCAAAGCAGGATTGATATTGGGGTAAACACGCATGGTGTAAAGTTAGTTTGATTTTTGGCTGTGAGTGTATATGGCAAAGCAATGCATTGGAAGCTACGCCGAGCGGGGCTATATGCTCATCGGTATTATTTTCAATGAAGTTCTTGTAACCTAAGAGATCGAAATATGCCAAAAACGTCTTCACCGATGATGAACTTAATACAACTGGTAGTGATGGTTCGAAAATTTATTATCCGGTGTCTTTCTCAGGTCTGATTCTCTGATGTGTTCAAATAATTCTGCTAATTTTTCTTTGTTGATGCCATTCAAATCATCAGTTGTTATAAGTGAATCTACGAGGCCGTGTTCGTAATAATTCTTTTTGCGTTCCTGCCAGTCATTAAAATATTTTCGGGTGTCCAACATTCCTAAATGCTCTAAGTAAATTTCTTTACCGTCACGCAGGTATATGGTAAAGTCAGGGTGAATGGTATAAGGTAGGTTCTTCAATTTCAGCGGTGCTTCATATTTAAACTTCAAGCCGCTTTTCATAAGTGCTTCATAAATGATAAACTCAACCTTTGATGAAACTGTAACGCCAAACTCGGGCACAAACTTCGCTTTCTTGTCAACGGGTTCTGAGTAAATGGATGTATTCCGATTGACCAAATGCGAATTGTTCTTTGCAATCATCAACAGGTTTTCATCGGTATCCTGCACAAAAATGAACAAACGATATTTTGAACGGGTTAAAGCAGTGTATAGCAATTCCTTTGAAAGCAGCGATTGCTTTTGTGGTACAACAAGAAAGACATTCCTAAAATCACTTCCTTGGGACTTGTGTACTGTGATCGCATAAGCTAGGTCAAAATTTTCTTCACCGTCCACATAGTCCATCGGGCGATCTGTATCCCGGAAGTAATACTTTCTTTCCTCCTTCTTATACCCGTTTGACTTTACAGTAATTAATCCAGTAGATCCGTTGGATAACTTTAATCTGCGGCTTTCACCCCTGCCCACATACCAGTTATACAACCTGATGATTTTATCGGCATGATGGAAAAACTTATCTACTTTTTCATTCTCATTCTTCTTTCTGTATTTACCCTGCACTTCTTTATTTAGACCCAATGTGCCGAAATACCCGGTGCGGTAAGGTGAGAGCAGTTGCAGGTTTTCTATTTCCAGTGTTTCCCTGAATTTGAAATCCTGGTTGTTTACATAGCCATTGTCATACAAGCCAAACAATGCATTCAGTTTTTGGAAATCACTTCTTACTTCTTTGGAAGGTTCCAAATCCATTTTAAAAACTTCTTCAAAGGCATCTGCCATCTTTGAATTGAGTTCTGCCTTGTTTTTCCATTTATATACAAACAAGCCTTTGCTCTTTTGCCCTTCGCCACTGTCAATAATGTTGAATGCTTCTTCGTAGCACCGGGTTTTGTCTGTAAATGCATCCGCCAGTTTCAGAATATTTTCGTCATTCTCCTGACGGCAATTGGATTTCAGGTTGATGTAATGGGCTTCCAGCAACTGTTGGTTGTTCTGAACGTGTTGTATAATGTCGTGAAAAGGTTTGCCAAAACCGATTGGCGGCAATTGGTTTTCATCACCTACCAATATAACACGTTTGGGATATTTATCGGTGAACTTGATAATGGAAAGCAGGATGGTAAACTTGCTCAGGTCAAGCATCGAAGATTCATCTACCACCAGATTCTCAACCGTCAGCTTGTCATCTTCATCTATTTCCAGGGTTCCGTCCCAAGCTTCATAACACCAGCCGAATTTGCTTTCAAAAATGTATTTGTCAATGGTCTTGGCTTCTATGTTGGTGAGTGAAGTGTATTTCTTAATGTTTTCCGTCAGGCGTAAAGCGGCCTTGCCGGTAGGGGCAAGCACCAGCACCTCTTCGCCAATGTTGTGCAGATGCTCTATGATTTTACTGGTTTCATAGGTTTTGCCGGCACCGGGTTTTCCGGTGAGCAAATAAAACGAGTTGCCGAAAATGTTTTTGTAGAGTCGTTTTCTTTCTGCGGTAAAAAGTTCTTTCTGTTCCGGGGTTTTTACAATGTCTTTTAGTTCAGCAAGGCTGTGCTGAATATGCACATCAATATCAATTTGCTTTTTAGGTGTGTTTTTCTTGGCAGTGAGTTTCCTGATGAGTTGCTCTATCATCTCTTCCGACTTTTTCACCACTTGCAAATACAGGTATTTGTTTTCTTTGGTTTCCTTGATAAAAAGCTTCTGAACAAAATGGTTTCGGTAATCATCTTCTAACTTCAACAAAGCATCTTCATCCAACTTGATTTCGTTTTTGTAAATCAACGGATGCTCATACAGGTCTTTCAGGATTGCATTTACCGAATCATAACAATGCCCGCTTTCTCCAATATGCCACAAATAATTCATCACTACTGAACGAACCCGTTCCGGGCTATCTTCAACCAGATTTTGAAGTTTACGGTGGCGGTCAACGTATTTTTTATCGGGAATCATGCCCATGTCTATCTTGAACACATCAATGGGCTCATCCTGCATGTCAGGGATATCCAAATCATCTTCATCGGCTGCATATTCCTCATACAAGGCATAGGGATTGGTTTCTATTTCCTTCAGTAGTTCTTTGTTGGCAATGATTTTACCAACCTGATTTTCGGTTAATACAAACAAGGAGAGCTTGGCAAAGGACGGGTGATGTTTCTTAAATATCCTGTTACTGCTTATTTCCAGCAATTCATCTTCAAATTCATTTAGTTCTTCAGGAATGTTTTCATCCAATACATCTTTAAAAAATTGTATCAGGTCGTATTTATTGCTCAGCAAGGGTAGCAGGACAGCAGCTATGGATTTAGCTACATTCAAATCCTGCACAAAATTGTTCAACACAAAGGGCAGAGACGGATACGCGCCTCTTTTCATCCAAACCTTTTCAATCAAGCTATTTATTCGCCTTTCTTCTTCTTTCAAATCAGACTTCAACACCTGCTGATTGTGTTCCTGTGCTTTTTTGATGGACTTGCGAAGTTTGTAAAGCAGATACAAACATTTGTCGTCATCCATATCCATGCTCACATATTTGAAAGCACGAATCAGTGATTCTTCTTCTATGATGACCTTAACGTCCTGAAGCAGTTGTTCACTGCCCGGGTTTTGCTCTACAAAACGGATATATTCACGATAAGGCAACAGCACCGCAGTATCGGGGTCGTGGGTAAATTGCAACATCCAGTTCATGGTGGGGAAGTTGGACATTGTTACACCAGAACCTCTCGTTTCTTCTAACTCTTCTTTTGTAAACGGGAAGTGTTTGGGCACGGGCAGTTCACTTATTTCAGAACAACCCAGCAACAAATACCGCATATCATCAGCCGAAACGGGATTGTCGTAATTGGCATAAAAGAAGATGATGGATTCCTTTGGCTTGAATTTGTTGATGTAATTGTGGATTCTTTCATCTAGGTCAGGCCAATAATTTCCGTGAATTTTCTGCTTCTTCTCGCTGTGAACAAAAGACAGTTTGTATGGCCAAGTAATGACTGAGTATTTTTTAGTCATGTCGTTGATAACGTAAGGTACCCAATTAAAAGCATGGTGATGTTCAACTGGAAAATCTTGATCGCTAAATGCATTTATGCTCCAATAGCAAGGAGGTACGCTCGATGGCGCAAAGTTACCTTTCACGTATTGCTCCTTCAGTGTTTGTTCTAAAGAAGTATTTTTCTTCTTTTCTATCCTGCCGGAAAGCAATGAATGAGCTCCTGTGCAATAGGTGTTACCCTCTGGATTGCAGCAAACTTTGCCGTTCCAGTTGTTATCGTGCCATGCCATTCTAACTGTCAAATGCATAAGTTTAATTTAAGCTTGTAGTGCTTTTAGAAACTCCTTGTATCTTTTCTCAGTGTCATCAATGAGGTCGCTGAATGTCCGTACTTTAAACTGACTGCCTCTATATTTCTTCTTACGTTCAAGTTCCTCGCTTATTGTTTTTCCAATCAAAAAGCATTCAAAACTTTTTCCGCTGTGCTTCTGTTCAATGATTGAAAGATAATTTTCAAGTTGATTAAGATCACCAATTTCTAACGAATGAGAGGGTCGTTTCAATTCAACAATGATTAACTTCTCGCCTACTGAGCCACAAACAAAATCCGGGCGTTTTTTTTCATTTCCCTTGTTTTGCTTTACAACTTCATCGCCAACGATTTTACGTAAGGTTTCATTACTGTGTAACAACCAATACCGTTCATCTATGATCCACATGGCCCGTTCCAAAATTCGATGAATAGAGTCAGCCCCTCTTATCTCATATGTAGCATCGTCTAGTACGCGATCTTTAAATAATTCTATAGTTTGAATTCTTTCGATAACTTGATTTGATATAGAGGTGAGCTGCTTGAGAGACCAGGTTTTCAAAAGCTCAGCTAAGTCTTCCACCGCTCTTTTCCCTTGCTTAGGCAAATGGTGTACAACATCCACAAAGGCCTTCCGAAATCCAGAATCTGTTTTTGACAGTAGCTCAGAAATTTCGCGAAGAATTTCAGCTAAGTCAGCATAGGTACTATCTTCCCATTTAGTGACATCTATTTCCTGCAGAACTTTTCTGATGAGCTCAGGGTAATTCTTGGTGAGCTTTTGTATTTGTAGATCAGAAACCTGGTTTCCACTTGATGAAATCTGGCTTACTATTTCCGCTTTAGATTCCCAGCCAAGGAAGGGAAGAAGCTTTTCATGCGTCACAGCTATAATCTTTTCCCACTGCTCCAAATTATTGATGTTAAAAGATGTACTACCACCCGGCCACCATTTGTAAAGCGTGATGCGTTTTTCTTCGCTATCTTTTGGAAGTGTTACTTGTGCGTAAGTATTTCCGATAACCTTTTCAATTTTCTTAATGAACTCAGGTGCAAACTTATCCTTGCCGCAATTCTTACAAACGGTTACGCTGAGAGCGTTTTCAGCATAACAACGTTGACAAATTTTGTAGGCATTTCCAGAGGTTAACGACTTGCTTATCTTTTTTGCGGTAGCCGTCTTCTTTTTAGACGCGCTGTTTTTCTTTACCGTCTTTTTGAGCTTCGCCATAATCGCCAGAGAATTTTCATTTAAAATACCCACTCTCCTCCACCAGCACTCTATACAATTCCGCTTTTACCAGTTTCACATTCCGGCTGATGTCTTCGAAGTATTCGAAGAGGTCGGTAGCCTGATGGATTTCGGCGTACTTGCGGATTTGGATTAAGCCGCTGTATGGTGTGAGGAAATCGGGATAATCGAAGTATTTGAAATAAGGCTCGTTCTCTAAGCCCACATGTTGCAGCACTTGACCTTTGGTGTAGTTGTGGTTCCAGTGTTTGTACAGGGCTTTTACCGCATCAACCAACTTCTTTGCCGTATCAGGTTTGCTGACGATTGCCGCATCGAGTGTGGTACACCAAAAGCTTTCTTTGTTGGCGGGGCAAAGCGGGTTGTCCACATACACTTCGGGCGCACCGGGCACGGGATTGTTTGCTTCAAACCTAATGACCACACACCGGTTTTCTGCCAGCACAAATGCAAAGCATAGCGAATGCCAGTAGTCAGCCAGTTTCTTTGGGATGTTGGGTACCCAAATGTCATATTGGTTTGCCCATACAGGGTAAATACCGTTGACAACTTTAGTGATTGCGAGCCATGTGCAACATGACTTCATTGACTTAAGATCGTAAGCGCAGTATGCATATTTATCTGCAGGTCCCGCCTGCACTTTCGTAAGATTTACATCGATAAAGGTTGGACGAAGTTGAAACCAGACTCTATCTGGAGAAGAGGACATTCTTTGACAAGAGTCTTGGCTGACTCTAACGGGTGTATTGTTGTCCATGAAGCCGATATACTCACCGTCAACAGTGCCACATTTTCGCTTTAGTTCAAAGTGATTCTTTTGATCTGAAAGAGGGAATCCGCTTACGAGATTGTTATAATCACCTTCTTTTTTTGAATGACTAAAATCGTATCTCGGTTGTTGAATTAACTTATCCCCGCGATAGATCATTGGTAATAATCGGCGAATGTCTCCGCGGCTATTGTCCAACTTAATAAGTAGTTCGTTTTGAATTTTGCGCTTCGCACTCTTATCCACTTTCTCATCTTCCGCTCCCCAGTCTATATCGAGGTTAGAGCGCTTTAATCCTGTAAGGTCATATACCGCCACTTTGTTTTCTCTTTCCTCTTCCGGTTCATGCACCCATATCGTAAACGCCAGCGGCCATTTGCCATCCAGCTTAAAGAATTCATTGCTCGTTACGATAAAGCCGCTGTGGTACTTAAACTGTGCATCCCATTTCTTGCGAAAGGCTGCGTAAGTAGGTCGCGGTATCAGCCAGCTTGTCGGCGTAAAGATCATCACCACGGGTCTCAGCGCATCGTTGTTGCTGTGCTGCCATTGTGCAATGTTCATGATCTGCCCGAGGAAGCCCAGGTAACGTTCTTTGCCGGCATCACTACCAGTAAGTTCCAGTATACTTTCATCAATCCCATATTCCGCTTCCTTGTCTTCCCGCGCTTTCACATTTTCATCGGTGTTCTTGTAGGGCGGGTTGAGCAGAAAGGCAATGGGCTTATCGAGCTTAATGTTTTTCAGTTGCAGTTCCTTCGTTAGCTCTGCCATGTAATCGGCAGCGTTACGGTCGAGGAAGTTTAGCCCTTTATTTTCAGAAGTCTTGGGGATAATGGTAAACCCGGTATCGAGATGAAACGGGTCGGCACGCATACGCCGCTCAATGATGCGCAGCAGGTCGGGTTGTAGTTCCGATACAATTTTGTGCTTCAGCTTTCCGCGCCAGCTACTTACTAAGTTGCCGCTTCCGCCCGCCGGGTCAAAGACGATGTAGTCTTCATTGATGTTGCCGGGGAAATGATGCTTCGCAAACCAAAGTGCAAAGCGGGAAAGATTGGCATCGGTAAAAAAGATGCCATGCTGTTTTACATATTCAGGGTCAATCTTCGCCAGCACTTCATCAAAGCGACTGAAGTAATAATCAACCGTGAGCCCTGATCCTTCGTTGGTAAAGATGTACTGCGTTTCTACAAATCGCTCAAACTCTTTCAAGTGTTTTGTAGGAACCGGTATGGCATCAGAGAATCGTTTACCACTAAATCCGGTGATGCGCACTTCACCATGCTCGTTAGTGGAGGCATGAGAAGTAATGTCCCAATAGGGAATCATGGTATAGAAAGCATGTACCGCTTCGATGGGCGAATGAAACATACTCTTCAACCGTTCAATGACCAGAATGAAATTGTGCTTATTCACTTGCAACCTGTCGCTGTCAAGGTTCCTTAGCAGTTTCAGTATTTCATGGCTTTCTATCGTATAACTTTTGCCCCCTGTAAATGCGTCGTCTTTAAAGTCGGACGGAATGAGCCAATATTGCGCAGCTTTGATGATCTCGTTACGTGCGGGAACTGGAGTTTTCCTGGCGTTTTCCCTTCCTGCAACATTAGGTGCTTTTTGTGCTTCGATGGTCTTTGAAAGAATCACTGCATATTCAGGCAGGTCTTTTAGCTTCCAGACACCGCAGAAGTTGTGGGCAATCACCATAATGGTATTGTAAGCCAGTCCAAACTTCCGCGAGTAGTGTAGTGCTTGATAAAATCCTTCTACCCATTGGCTATATTCACTTTTGCTTTCTACAATCAGCTGCCCTTCAATGTAAACGTCCGCACCCGCAGCCTTACTTTCTATTCTAAATTTTTCTTTAAAAAGCTTAGCAAACAATGGATAAAGCAGAGGGCGCTTTGCATCTTCATTGTCATTGCTCTTTATATACCGCGCGATCTGATCTAATTCATCGGCAAAGGATGGCTGGGCTGGCATTTATAGTGATTATTGTATCGAAAGATATTGACATTGTGTTTGAATTGCAAGCGTTTTACATGCATCTGGCAAAAAATCAACAGTGAAAGAGCATCGCTCGCGCACGTTACCTGCGGCACCCTTAGCGGCTCGGGGCAGGCTAATCCCTCCCGGAGGGGATAGTTGTTACTTCCGCTTGGTCTGCCCCCTTTGGAGGGGGATGTGTGTAAGCCTTGTGTGTTGGCAGGGGGGAGGACGTTATAGTTTTCTCCTCCCCCGCTCGCGCACGTTATCCACCGCACCCCCTCCCGGAGGGGGGCAGGTTTTTCTTCCCCCGCTTGTGCACGTCTCCCACCGCACCCTTCGCGCTGCTCAGGGCGGGCTAATACCTCCCGGAGGGGATAGTTGTTACTTCCGCTTGGTCTGCCCCCTTTGGAGGGGGATGTGTGTAAGCCTTTTGTGTTGGCAGGGGGAGGACGTTAATCAACTCCTCCTTCTGGTTCCCGCGCCTCAATCCATTGTTCAATAGCGTTAGCAACTCCTCCAATCTGTTCAAGCACCTCCTTGTCCGTAAAACGTAGTACGTTGTAGCCCGACGCCTTTAGGTCAGCGTCCTTCTTTTCATCCTTCTCAGCAACTTCCTCTAAGCTATGCGTAGATCCGTCTAACTCGATAATAAGCTTCAGATCAGCACAGAAGAAGTCGGCAATGTAGTTAAGAACAGGTCGTTGCCTTTTAAAGTTATAGCCTTTCATCATGCCAGCCTTCAATACATATTTCCACAAACAGGCTTCTGCTTTGGTACCGTTTGTCCGGAGGCTACGGGCAAGGGGTTTGAGTTTTCGGTTGTAGTTATGATTCATTGCTGTGAGATTTACTTTCAGATATTGCTTTTCCCGTTCGGGTTATGTCTTCTTTCATCCTCCCCCGCTGGCGCACACTACCCACACATGCCCCCTCCCGGAGGGGGACAGGTTTTCCTTTTTCCTCCCCCGCTCGCGCACGTTATCCCCCGCACACCCCCTCAGTGAGGGGGACAGTTTTTTCTTCCCGCTTGGTCTGTCCCCCTTTGGAGGGGGAGGACGTTATAGTTTTCTCCTCCCCCGTTAGCGCACGTTACCTCCGGCACCATTCGCTGCTCAGGGCAGGCTAAATCCTCCCGGAGGGGGACAGGTTTTCCTTTTTCCTCCCCCGCTGGCGCACACTACCCACACACGCCCCCTCCCAGAGGGGGACAGGTGGTGTTTCCTTTTTCCTCCCCCGCTCACGCACCCTCCCGCACACGCCCCCTCCCGGAGGGGGACAGGTTTTCCTTTTTCCTCCCCCGCTCACGCACACTCCCGCACACGCCCCCTCCCGGAGGGGGACAGGTTGTGCTTTCTTTTTTCCTCCCGCGCTCGCGCACATTACCCACCGTACCCCCCTCCAGAGGGGGACAGGTTTTTACTCCCCTGCTTGCGCACGTTTCCTGCGGCACCTTCGTGATCCTCAGCGCAGGCTAAAACCCTCCCGGAGTGTACAATTGAAACACAATTTAGCGAAGTCATCTGCACGTTGCCGGGCGATAATGCTCTGTTATTCGCCTCTGGCACATTGACTCATGGGCACATGAGTAAATTGAAACTTGTCCCTTTGCGCATAATTCCCGAATTTCGCGCATCAAAAAAATTTAAACTCAAAAATTAAAAGTTATAAACATGAGCGTAGCAATATCTGCAGCGGAAATTAATAAGCTGCGTCAGCAGACCGGCGCCGGTATGATGGACTGTCGTAAGGCATTGACCGAAACAAGCGGTGACTTTGAAGCTGCTATCGACTGGTTGCGCAAACAAGGTCAGAAGGTAGCGGCAAAACGCAGCGACCGCGAGGCTAAAGAAGGTGTGGTGATCGCTAAGACTTCTGCCGATAAAAAAACGGGCTTTATCGTATGCGTAAGCTGTGAAACCGATTTCGTATCGAAGAACGCTGATTTTGTTGCCTTTACCCAAAGCATCGCTGATGCTGCCGTGGACAATAATGTAAAATCTGCAGATGAGCTGAACGAAGTATCTATCAATGGCGCTAAGGTTTCGGATCTGATCAATGATAAACTGGCTGCCATCGGTGAGAAGATAGGCATCGTAGCGTTTGAAAGAGTGGAAGCGCCTTATGTGGCCGCATATATCCACGGTGCCAACCGCATTGGTGTGTTGGTAGGTATGAGCAAGGAGGCTGAAGAAGCTGGTAAGGATGTAGCCATGCAGATCGCTGCGATGAATCCTGTAGCCTTAAATGCAGACAGCGTAGCGCCTGAAGTGATAGAAAGAGAGCGTGCTATTGTGATGGAAACCATGCAAAATGATCCCAAGATGGCGGGCAAGCCTCAGGATATGATCGCCAAGATCGCAGAAGGTAAGCTGGGCGCTTTCTTTAAAGAAAACACCCTGCTGGCACAGCCTTTTGTAAAAGATGCGGGTAAGTCTGTTGCCGACTATCTGAAAAGCGCCGGAGACGTAACTGTTACAGAATTTAAGCGTGTAGCTGTAGGATAATTTTCCTCTGCAAAAAATACAAAGTATAAAAGCCCCGGGTCACTGATCCGGGGCTGTTTGCTATTGTACTGAACATCTTATTTAGTCGCAAACCGGCGGACATAGCGTGGAAGAGACATAGATATTCTGGTCTATACTCCGACCGCCGCCATCCACACGGGTAAAGGCCATCTGTAAAGACCCCTTATCGACGATACAGTAACAACGGAAGTTGTAGCCATAGCCCATCAGGTTAACCATTTCGCCGCTGATAAGGAAGGAGTTCATGGGCGCTTTAGGGTTCGCCTTAGTGAAGTTGGCCATATAGCGTTCCGCATCTGCACCGGAAATCTTTATAGCGGGTGCACCGTTTACATCGCACACCGGCGGACAAAGATTAGTCTGGTATTCGATGTAGATCTGGCCGCCTTTGTTTGAAGGCACCAACAAAATCACCCGGTCGCCGCTGCCGGTAATGCCATTGACCACCTGCACCGAACCCGCACCTTCCTGCAGCATTGTTTTTATGGTGGTGCCATCAATGCGGTATGCAGTGGCAAAAGCATCGGGATAGGTTGATGAAAATTTTGCCGACATCTCCTCTAACTCATGAGCGGAAATCTCTGGCAGGTTACTGCTTTGCCCCAGCGAGGGGAGCGCCAGGAACAGTGCAACCCATGGTAACAATAGTTTTTTGGCCATAATGCAATAGTTTTTTGTTTTAGAACGAAAAAATATGTGGGTAGAAAGGCGGTGAATTTTCCTGATGTGCGGGTTGGCTCTGCCTTGTTTCACTAAGGTACTACCAATATAGTCATTTATAAATTGTAGATTTAATATTCCTGCTTCATTTATGCTCAAAAGATTTTTTTACATATTGCTATGCCTTGTGTCTTTGCCCTGGGAAGGAGTTGAGGCAAAAGACCGTGTAACGCTTTGGCACCAATATCTGAAGGCTACAGGAGTTGATAAAAAATCAGAACTTATCGGAGATATCAACCGGTGTTATGCGCAGCAACCCCGTTTGCGCGACAGCCTCCTCACCCTGGCAATCGGATCTTCTTCGCTTGCCGGCACCGACAGCCTCACGATTGCTCTGCTCATAAGCTATTTCGAAAACAAAGTTTACAAAGAAGAGGAGATTACCGACCTGCAGGAGGTAGATGAAAAGGCAAAACAACTCAATGAGCTTGCTACCGCGCACAACGATAATCGATGGCGCTATAGTGGCTACAAGGCTCTTGCGATAGTGGCGGGTGCTGCAAAAAATTATCGTGTTGCATCCTCTTACATGGAAAAGGCCTACAAGATTGCCAGCCTTACCCGCCAACCCGGATTAATGGCGGATGCACTATTGTACCTCGGTTTGTGCACGGAAAGACAAAACAGAAAGGTCGATGCTTTTTTTCAGTACACTGAGGCACTTGTGATGGCGGAGGAACTTGACGATCGATTGCTGAAATACCAGGGCTACGGGCGGCTGTCTGATTTTTATCATTCGCTCAACAACCTTCCCAAGGCCAGGGCGTACAAGACGCGACAGATAAGCCTGGTCACCAGCGAACATCCGGTGGATTCCTTCGATTATTCCGGACTGCTGAAGGACTACATGCTTATCCTGTTCGACAACCACGAAGAACATGAAGCCAGGCGTATTTTTCAAAAAATCGTGAGCTATGCTAACGCTCATCAATTCCAATCTCTGAAAGACAATGTTTTTTCCATCTACCGCTACTACCTGATTAAGGATAACCAGTTAAAAGCGTTATCGGAGCTTTATGAGGAAGATTATCCTGAAGAGCTCGCCCGGCTGCGCGCCAAAAATGACTTTAACTACCTTCGATTGCAGGCTTATTTTTCAGAAGTGCACGGACACTTCGATTCGGCCTTCCTTTATTATCAGAAAGCTACAGTTGCACTCGCCAGAGAGCGGCCCCACGATGTGGACAATAAAACCAATCTACACAAACGTTTCGGGGAGTTTCTATTTCGCAGCGGAAAGTTGCAGCCTGCCTTGCAGCAGTTCGACAGTGCCATGACTTCCGCAGAGCTATCTTCCTATCTTCCCTTTAAGGCAGACGTTGCTCATTACCTTGACACGGTGCATTATCTTCTGGGTCATTATAAAGAAGCCTACCAATATGCACAGTTAGAAAAAAAATACTCTGATAGTGCAACAGCCCTCAACAAAGCAGAAGCCATCTTAAAAAATGAGGTGGAGTTTGAAGAAAAGCAAAAGGAAATTGCTCTGGCTGCCGATGAAGAGAAAACACGAAGAAGACACAATCTGCAATACATGGGCCTGGCGATCGGTGTGTTTTCCAGCTTTATTATTCTCGCTATGCTGGGTTCATTCAAAGTGCATCGCTGGTTTATCAAGGCAATGGGCTTTTTTGCCTTTATCTTCTTTTTTGAATTTATCATTCTGCTCGCCGACAATCAGATCCACCATATCACCCACGGCGAACCCTGGAAAGTGATGGCCATAAAAATTGTACTGATCGGCATTTTACTGCCCTTGCATCATTGGCTGGAAGAGCAGGTGGTGCATTATCTCCAGCATCATAAACTCATCGATCCAAGAAAAATTACTTTGCGGTGGAAAAGAAAAAAACCGCAGGTAGAAACGGAACCCGAAATCGGCAGCAATTAATCGAAACGAAAAAGCAGGAACGATTGGTTGAAAAGCCTGAGGGTGCCGGGCATCCCGCTCAAACGAAATCCTAACAATCCGTACCTTCAACTCACTACAAATTTCTTTCGATGAGTATCAACGAAACCCTTTTTCAGGAGCGCTATCAAAAGTTGAACGCAGCTCAAAAAGAAGCGGTCAACACGGTTTATGGACCGGTAATGGTTATTGCCGGGCCCGGCACGGGAAAAACAGAAGTGCTTGCCATGCGCATAGCTAATTTGCTGCGTAGCGATGCACAGATTAAACCCTACGAAATTCTCTGCCTAACCTTTACCGACGAAGGTACCATAGCCATGCGTCGCAGGCTGTTGCAGATCATTGGTGAAGACGCGCACAAGCTGCACATCTACACCTTTCACGCGTTTTGTAATTCTATCATACAGTCGAATCCGGAATATTTTGGCTTGCGCGATCTGATGCCCATATCCGACCTGGAGCGAATGAACCTGATCTACGACATGATCAAAACCCTTCCCGAAGGGCATTTGCTGCGCCGGCTGAAAGGCGATCTTTTTTACGATGCTAAAAACCTTGCTACACTTTTCGATATGATGAAATCGGAAGACTGGACCGTAGAGCGGGTTTGTGAAGACATTGATTTTACAATCAGCGATTTTCCCAACAGAAGTAAATATCAATACAAAAAAGCCAATAGTAAAAAAGGCATACAGCCCGGCGACCCCAAAACCGCCGAAATCAAAAAAGATAGTGACAGGCTGGAACGGACGCGCGCTGCAGCCAAACTCTTTACGGAATACGACCGAAGAATGCGCGACAGCGGTCGTTACGATTTCAATGACATGATCCTTTGGGTGCTCAAGGCATTCAAAGAAAATCCCGAATTTCTACAGCGCCAGCAGGAGCGTTTTCAGTTCATTCTTGCCGACGAGTTTCAGGACACGAGCGGCGCGCAGAGCGAACTACTCACGATGCTCGCCAGCTATTGGGCAGATCCCAACCTCTTTATCGTAGGCGATGATGATCAATCCATTTTTGAATTTCAAGGCGCACGAATACAAAACATCCTCGACTTTTACGAACGCTATAAGGATTCCATCAAAGTAATTGTGCTGAAGGAAAATTACCGGTCATCGCAATTGATCCTCGATGCCGCGGCCGCCACTATTCGCCACAATCAGCAAAGGCTTATCCATCAGTTGGATGAACTCAGCCTCGACAAAAACATCCTGTCGGCACATGAGCGCTTTGCCCGTGAATCCTGCAGTCCGCCGGCGGTGCGCAGCTATTTCAATCAGTTGCACGAAGAGGCAGACATTGTGGCGCAGATAGAAGATTTGCAGCGCAGCGGTGTTTCGCTAAGCAATGTTGCTGTGTTGTATGCGCAGCACCGGCAGGCAGCCAATATCATTTCTCTTTTGGAGAAAAAAGGTATTCCTTACTGGGTAAAACGCCCGGTCAATATTCTGGAACTTCCATTGGTAACGCAGTTGCTCGACATTTTTCGTTATCTGCAACTTGAGCTTCAAGTGTCGTTCTCCGGCGAAGATCTCTTGTTCCGGCTCATGCACGCGCCATTTTTCGCAGCGGTACCCATTGATGTCGCTTCCCTGAGCCTTTACCTTCAGTCGAAAGACCGTAAATACAAGCACTGGCGACACTTGCTTCAGGATGCGCTGCTGCTGCAAACGCTGGAGCTTGATAAGCCGGCTGCACTCTCAAAACTCGGCGAAAATCTGGAAAAATGGCTTCGCGAAATGCCATTGCTCACGCTGCCCATGCTTTTGGAGAACATCCTGTACGATAGCGGTATCGTTGCCTTTTTGCTGCGCGGCGAAAACACCGTTTGGGATATGCAGGTATTGAATACGTTTTTTGATTTTATCAAAGAAGAAGCGGCTAAAAACCCAAGGCTCACACTTTCTTCGTTGCTGGAAATGATTGATCAGATGCTGATGGAAAAGATCAGCATCCCCATTCAGAAGGTGGTGAAGCAAGAGCATGGTGTGCGCTTTTATACTGCCTTTAGCGCAAAGGGTCATGAGTTTGAACATGTCTTTGTCACCGGGCTTACCAAAAACTTCTGGGAGTCGAAATCGGGCGGCAGCCGGGGTTTCACACTGCCCGATTCTCTGATCAACCTGCTCGATTCTGAGGAGGAGAATAAGAACAATGAGGAAGTAGCGCGCAGACTGCTTTACGTGGCGATGACCCGGGCAAAAAAACATCTTTACCTTTCGTTTGCCGCTAAAGACAATAAAGACAAGGAGCTGGAGGGTTCAAGATTTCTAGATGAAGTAAAGGCATTGACCATAGTCGAAAATCTTGCGCTCGACAACGAAGCGATTGTGCAGCATATTGGAGCTTCGCTGCTGCCCGCGCCGGCCGTGAACATTACACTGGCAAAAAAAGAACTGATCGCCAGGCGGCTGGAGCAGTTTGTGCTGAGCGTATCTGCCATGAATAAATATCTGCGCTGTCCGGTTGCTTTTTATTACGAGTATATCCTTCGTGTGCCGGAAGCAAAGTCGGATTCGCTTTCCTTCGGTATAGCGGTGCACTATGCTCTGGAGCAGATGTTTAAGAAAATGACCGCTGATGCGCAGCGTGCGTTTCCGCCTTTGGAAGATGTACTCGGGTCTTTCCGCTATAAGATGCGTCGTGAAGAAGGCTCCTTCACCGAGCTGCAGTTTGAGCGTCGCATGGAACTCGGCGCCCGCATCATTACGGAGTACTACCAGCATTATCTCGATTCCTTCAATAAAGTAACCCTATCGGAGTATAATATCGGAACAGTGGTGGTAAATGGCGTGCCTATTAAAGGCAAGCTCGACAAGATAGAATTCGACGGAAAAAATTGTGTGGTGGTGGATTACAAAACGGGCAACCCGGAATATGCCTCACGGAAGGAGCTGCATCCTCCCTCCGAAGGCAACCCGAATGGCGGCGACTACTGGCGGCAAATGGTGTTTTACAAATTGCTTTTAGATAATTTTCCTGCTGCGCGCGAGTGGACGATGACCGCCGGGATGTTTGATTTTATAGAGAAGAACTCGAAAGATGAATTTGTGCGTTTTACCGTTCCGATCGGCGCCCACGATGTAACCACAGTGAGACAACAGATAAAGCAGGTGTACGACAGTATTATGAACCACGAATTTGAGCAAGGTTGCAATGAAGAAGACTGCCGCTGGTGCAACTTCTCGAGGCAATATGAGCTCAGCAAGTCTGGGAAGGAAGATATTGATGAGCCGGAAATGGTATGACAAAAAAAGCCGGCCTTAACAGGCACGGCTTTCACATCACCAAAACAAACACAACATTTATCGCATTTCCATGTTCCTTTGGTTATGTTCAAATGCAATGCCGGAAACGGCTCTGATTTGTTAAAAATGTTGCATAAAAAAAGCCCGCGGAGGTTATTCGCGCTGGCGTAAAAAAATATTCGATCATTTTATTTACGAATTCTCCTCATCGGGCGAGGCAGCCGGGCCAGCTTCCTTGTTTTCATTTTTGTGAAGGTCGGCTATCAGCGACTCCTTATGCGCTATGCGTTGCTCGCATCCCTTGATGAGTTTAGTAAGGTGGGCGCGCAGTTCTTTTTCCTTGTTGCCGGGAGTTACATTTTGCAGCGCCTCGTTGAAGTCGGCCAGTTTTTCTCTTTCTTCACTTAGCTCATGTTCCAGTTCGTGTAAAAAACTCCGGGCACGCTCTTCCTTCTGCTTCAGTTTCTTTTCAAAATGCTGTTTGCGTCGTTCCCGGTCGGCATCTTTCCGATTGAAGAAGTACTTGCGTGCGGCAATAAACTGCTCCCACAGTTCGTCACCATATTCCCGGGGCACCGGTCCTATTTTTTTCCATTCGGTAAACAGCTCATTCATCTCCTCTGTAGCCTCGCGCCACTGATTGGAGTTTTTTACTTCTTCGGCCCGCTTGGCCAGGGCCAGCTTTTGTGCATAATTATCTTCCAGCGCCACCCTTAGGTTTTGGGTATGCTGGCGTTTGTTGTTGAAGAATACCTCTTTGGCGGCGTTTAGTCTGTTCCATATTTCGTCGGCTTTTTCAAGCGGCACTCTGCCTATCGCTTTCCATTCTTCCATCAAAGCCGCATAGGCATTTGTGGTCTTGGTCCAGTCCCGGCTATCTTTCAGCGCCTCGGCTCTTTCCAGCAAGGCCAGCTTTAGGGTGTAGTTCTGTTCCTGCTCAGCCTTTATGGCCTCGAAGTGTGCGTTTTTCCGTTCAAAGAAACCATTTTTAGAAAGGATAAAACGGCTCCACAGTTCTTCGTTTTTATCATTCCATGTGTGTCCGGCAGCCTTCCATTCATCCATGAGCTGCTTAAATACTTCGGTCGTTTGTTTCCAGTCTTCTGATTGGGCCAGTGCTTCTGCTTTTTCCACAATCTCCAGTTTGAGATCGAGGTTGTGCATCATCTCTTTTTCGCTATCCTCCTGATGTTGCCGCTTTCTTTCGTAAAATTTATTTTTTGCCTGCTCCAGCCTGCTCCACAACTCTTCATTGCGATGTTTATCGACAAAGCCGATTTGCTTCCACTGCTGCTCCAGATCTTTCAATTGCTGGGTGGTTTCTTTCCAGTTTTCGCTTTCGGAAGCGACGGTTTCTATTTGCTCCAGCACGGCTTTTTTCTGTCGGTGGTTTTCCTCCACCAGCTCGTCCAGGCTTTTTTCCCAGTCTTTTACTTTTTCCAGCAGCAAGGCAAAGTTGCCAATGGCATTGGCATGCAGCAGATATTCTTTCAGTCGCGATACTTTGCCCAGTAGCTTCAGCCTGTCGTCGGCGGCGTCCCATTCGGTTTGTAGCTCTGCCACCCGGCCTTCCACTTCCGGAAACTTATCGAGCAGTGCATTGATTAGCGCTGAACTATTATCGGGGGTAAGTGTGCCCAGGCTGCGTTCTGCATGTTGTGCATTGGCCTGTAGCATCAGTTCACCATGTTCATTCAGCGAGCAGAATTCTTTCCCTTTAAAATCGGCATTTTCCCACCAAACGCGAAGGGTATCGGCAGGGGTAACTTCGTTTGTCATAACCTCATCCATTAATGAAACCGGAACAATGATCGTTCTTCAAATCAGATATGCAATATACCGTTTTCTTATTTATAGAAATCGGTAAGGTGTACTACCGTGCGCCAAACACTTTTTGGAGCAAATCCGTAACCCGTGCTGTAGGGTTTGTGCGGATCTTGTTTTCCTCATCGGCTATGGTTACAAACAGGCCATTGAGTGCGCGTTCGGTAACATAAGCGGTCAGGTCGGGGTTGATCTTATTGAAGGTGGTCGGTAGATTATTGTAGAATGTAAATAACTGACTCCAAAGGTTGGCTACATTCAGCTTGTTCAGCGAGTTTTGTATCACCGGACGGAAGGCATTGGTCAGGGCGCCGGTGGTTCTGCTTCTGAGGTAGTTTGTTGCTGCACCGTTTCCGCCTTTCAGAATGTTGAGACCGTCCTGGATACTCATGGTCGTAATGGCATTGATAAAGATAGGTGCTGCCTTGCCCGCCGCATCTTCCGCTGCACGGTTCATCGACAGTATGGTTCGATCTACGAGTTCGCCCATGCCCACCTGCCTTAGTGCGTTTTCTACTTTTTTGGCTTCGGGGGGCATCATCACCTTTATCAGGGCATTTCCAAAAAAGCCGTTCTGTACATTTAGTTTTCCGGCTGCATTTTTCGACGCCACTTCAAGCGCTTGTCGCAAACCTGAAACAATTTCATTATTGCTCAGGTTGTTTAGTGAAAAACCATTCCCGTTGTTCGTACTTCCGTTGTTGTTATTGCTGTTGTTGTTGCTGCTGCCCGACTGGCTGCCGCCAAATACCTGGTTTAATAATTGCTCCAGCGACTGGGCCTGTGCGGGTCCGCTGAACAGCAGCAAACCGAGGATTATTGTTTTTAGTTTGTTCATAAAATATAATTGGTTTTGCCTCAACCAAAAATGATACCACTTTAATATCCCTCGCCTTCACCCTGCTTCAGGTTGTCGCGGTCCTTCACAGATGGTGTCGTTCCCTGGTCTTTCCCCCTGCGTCCGCCCGGCTTTGTCTCAGACTTACCGAATCGCCAGGTAAAGGTAATATTGCCTATCCGTGTTTCTCTATCGCGATAAATGGTCTGAAAGGCCTGTGCCAATTCATAATTCGTGGTGTACTTTCTGGTATTGAAAATATCGGAAATATTGAGGACAATGCTTGCCTTATTTTTCAGCAGGTTTTTTCGAAAAGCCACATCCAGCCAATAGACTTCTTCTACCCGGCCCTGTGCGGCCACTTTGGGCGCTTCATAATTGCCGCTTACTTGCACAGAAAAGTTGTAGGGCAGACGTAGGTCGGTGTTTAATTTGGTAAACCAACTGCTGCCGTTGTTGTTGAGCGATGAAGTGGCCGTAGCACCATAGATTTCATTCTTAAAAAAATTGAAATTGAGCGTAGCGTTCCAGATCGGCAGGATATTGGCACGGGCGGTGAGCTCTACGCCATAGGTAATACCTTTATTCAGGTTTTGCGGCCGGGTAAAACTTGTACCGTCGGGATAAAATGTTTTGATGCGGTCGATAAGGTTTTGGGTGTACTGATAATAAAGACTGGCAATGACCATGTGGCCCTTGCTGAACTGTTTGCTGTAGTTGAGCTCTGTATTGTGAATGAACTCTGGTACCAGAGCCGGATTGCCGGAGCCTGTATCCATAGGGTTGGAGACATCTATATAGGGCATCATCTGAAAGAACGAGGGCCTGTCTGTGCGCCTGGTATAGCTGAGGTAAACAGACTGATCGGCGGGTAGTTTGTAAGAAAGGTAAGCTGAGGGAAAGAGATTGAGGAACTCATTGCTGTAGGATGCTCCATCTTTGAGCAGTGACGAAGTGCCTTCGTAGCGCGAGTATTCCAGCCGCAGGCCTGCCTGATAGCCAAAATTGCCAGCCTGATTTCTATAGCTCATATAGGCAGCATGCACTTGTTGGTTGTAGTCATAATCATTTTGCAGGGTAGCGTCCGGCCGGGGCCCGTTGCCGCTGTCTATCGTTGCGTTGTTATTGCTCTGAAACCAATAGAGTTGTGATTTCCACCCGGCATCGAGCCTGCCGTCTTTTCCGGCAAAAGGTGTGGTAAAATCGGCCTGGCTGTTGAGGCTTGTGTTACTGCCGCTGCCCGGTGCGCGCTGGGTCACCGTGCCACCCATCGGTTGTGAAAGTGCATCATAACGGCTGGAGAAAAACTCCTGATTGCGGGTCACCCAGGTCTTCGCAAAGGTGATATTGGCTGTAACTTCCTGTGCGGGTTTTTTTCCTTTGTGTTTGAAATCGAGTGCGGTAGAACTGCTGAGCGGGCTCCCCAGATTGCTGGAGCTGCGCACGGTTGACGAGTCAACAATATCGCCACGGTTGTAAGTGTAGCGCGTATCTCCATCGTGTCCCCAAAGCATACTATTCACATTTTGTGTCAGCGACACTGTGTTTTTGCTGTTGATCTGATATTCTGCACCAAGGGTATTGAACCATCCGCCAAAGGTTCTCAGATTATCTTCATAGCTGGCACTCGTCAGTGCTCCGTCTGCCAACCTTCTCTCATTGGAGGTGCGCTGATAATTGCGGTTGCGACGGTAGTTAGAATTCAGGAAAAAGTTCCACTTTTCATTGCGCGCGTTCAGGGCCAGCGAGCCGTTGTATTTATCGCGCGTGCCTGCGCCCGCCGAAAGGCTGCCATTGATGCCAAACCGGTTGTCTTTTTTGGTGATGATGTTGATAATGCCGGCCATGCCCTGCGCATCATATTTAGCCGACGGATTCGTGATGACTTCTACACTTTGTATGCTGGAAGCAGGCAAGCTTTGCAATGCCGTGCCTACGTCGCCGGCCAAAAGGGTGGCGGGTTTTCCATCAATGAGCACCGTGGCCTCCTTTCCGCGCAGCACAATATCGCCATCTACATCTACACTAAGCGAGGGCACATTTTTCATCGCATCCAGGGCGCTGCCTCCGCTTGAGGTCAGGTTCTTTTCTACGTTAAAAACCTTCTTATCCACGCTTAGCTCCATCAGAGATTTTTCGGCGGTGATCTGCACTTCTTCAAGCGACTGACTGCTGGTACTTATGGATACTTTGCCCAACTGTTTGTCGGGTTGCGCCGGTGTGACGGTAATATCTCCAACGTAACGCTCCTTAAAGCCGATGATGTTGATACGCAGTATAAATCTTCCGAATCCGGTCTCTTCTATGACAAATGAACCATTTTCCCGGCTCAGGTCGCCGCTCACTACGGTAGAGTCTTCTTTCAGCAAGGTGAGGGTGGCATAGGCCACGGGTTTACTGGCAGCATCAACAATCTGGCCGCTGATGCGTCCGGGCTTTTGCTGAGCAAAGGCCGCCTGCGAAAGACCAGCGAGCAGCATAAATGTAAATAGTGTTCTCAAAGTGTACATGCCTGATAGAAATGTGGCGCAAAATTGCCCGAAAACGGCGAGAAACCGCCGGCGAACAACCAACAAAGTAATGTTAATTGAGGCCAATCTTCTCTTCTATAAGATAATGGTTTCTGTCGGCTGCATTGCGCGATACCAGCTCGGCCACAAAGCCGGTAAGAAAAAATTGGGTGCCGATGATCATGGTGGTAAGGGCAAGATAAAAGGGTGGCCGGTTGGTCAGGAACACACCGTCGTCAATAAAACGGAGGACGACAAGATATATGGTCAGCAGAAAGCCCAATAGAAAGGTAAGCGTTCCTAAGGTGCCGAAAAAGTGCATGGGTTTTTTTCCAAACCGCCCCATGAACTGAACGGAAAGCAGGTCGAGAAAACCGTTAATGAACCGCTCCCATCCAAACTTAGACACTCCGTATTTTCTGGCGCGGTGTACCACCACTTTTTCGCCTATTTTCCTAAACCCTGCCCACTTGGCCAGCACAGGAATGAAGCGGTGCATCTCACCATATACCTCTATGCTTTTCACTACTTTTTTGTTGTAGGACTTCAGCCCGCAGTTCATATCGTGCAGCCTAATGCCCGATATACGGCGGTTCACCGCATTATACAGTTTGCTGGGCAGATTTTTAGTCAGCGCATTGTCATGGCGTACTTTCTTCCAGCCACTTACCAGATCATAGCCTTCCACCGCTATCATCCGATAGAGCTCCGGTATTTCGTCCGGGCTGTCCTGCAGGTCCGCATCCATGGTAATCACCACATTGCCCCGGGCAGCCTTGAAGCCCTCGTTGAGCGCGGCACTTTTGCCGTAGTTGCGCTGAAACTTGATGCCCTTTACCGCGGCGTATTGCTCCGAAAGCTCCTGAACCACTTTCCAGCTATCGTCTGTGCTCCCGTCGTCTATCATGATCACTTCATGACTATAGCCGTGTTCCGCACACACACGTTCTATCCAGTCGGCCAGTTCAGGCAGCGACTCCTCTTCGTTAAAGAGGGGTATAATGATGGAAATGTCAGTTGACTGCATGGAAAGAAGCGCGACAATTTAGGATAGTGTTGGGGGAGGTGCACCGTCGCCTTTCTTTTTAGGGAAGATGGCGGCAATAGCAGAAAATATCGCACCCATAAACAAAGTCGAGATCAAGGTACCCCCGATCAACGCAGGAATAAAAAATTTGTTGGTCATCGTCACTGCCTGTTCGATCTGCTCATCGGAAAGGCCCTGCTGTGCCATGCGTTCCTGTGCGATTTCCAGACCTTTCTCCCGCATGTCGGGGAAAATAAACAGGGAAAGGATAGCCCAGGCCAGGAGTACGATGGTAATGATTGACGAGGCTTTAAAACCACTGCTCCAGACATTTCCGAAGGTTACATAATTATCATTTGCTTTAGCGTAAGCCATAGCATTTAAGATGAGGCCAACCAAAAAAGGGATATACGCTATCCATTGCGACCAGGTTTCAAAAGCGAGCCCGGAGACGTAGAGAATAACGTTGAAAACAATCATTATGATTCCGGTTACGAATCCATACATCATGTGTGTTTGTTTCTTTTCCATATTTATTGGTTTGTGATGAATTGACCGTTTGAGGCGATGGCAACAATCGACCCCTTTAATTTCTTTCCGTTATAAGGATGGTTTGCCGATAGCGACTTCCATTTTTTCGGGTTTACTTCCGTTTCCGTCGCCGTGCTAAAGATCGTAAAACTACCGGCACCTTTAGCTACCGGCGTTGTTTGAAGGCCAAATATTTTTCGGGCGTTCAGTGAAAAAGCATCAACCAGCCTTTCCGTGCTCACTTTGCCGGCCAGTGCATCATACACCACGCTAAAAGCTATTTCCTGCAGGTTCATACCATCAGCAGCATACTCAAACTCTTTTGTTTTAGCGTCCCAGTCCTGTGGGCGATGGTGCGTGGCAATACAATCTATGGTGCCGTCCTGAAGCCCTTCTATCAGTGCGCGTCGGTCGGTCTCGGTTCTCAGCACAGGCATCACTTTATAGGCACTGTCGTAGCCGGTCAGCGCCTCGTCGGTAAGGACAAGGTGATAAGGCGTAACGGAACAGCTTATATCTAGTCCGGATTTTTTTGCATCTCGTACCAGACCCACGCCTGCAGCGGTAGAGAGGCCGGTGATATGCAGTCGGGAATCCGTATAACGCAGCAGCTCGATATCGCGGTGTAAGAGCGTGGTTTCTGCCAGCTCTGGTATGCCGGCCATTCCGAGTCTTGTAGAGATGCTTCCTTCGTGCATGAGCCCTCCCGCCGACAAAGAAAGGTCGAGCGGTATTTGCAGCAATATTCCCTCAAATGACTTTACATACTCGAGGGCTTTCAAAAAAAGACCGGCATGTTGCACAGGTTTCCATCCGTCGGTAAAGGCGAGTGCCCCGTGGTGATGCATGTCCAGCATTTCCGCCAGGGCTTTTCCTTCCAGAGATTGGGTAATGCTGCCCAGCGGATGTAGCCGCACGGCGTTTCCTCTGGCTTTTTGCAAAACAAACTGTACGGCTGATTTTCCCGACACGGGTGGGTGCGTATTGGGCGCAAGCATGACATCGGTGTATCCCCCCGCTGCTGCGGCATTCAGCCCGCTGGCTATGGTTTCTTTATGTTCAAAACCTGGCTCGCAATAGTCTGCAAAAACATCTACAAACCCCTGGCTGATGCAGAGCCCGTCTCCGGATATCACCGAAGCGCCCTCTTGCTCAATACCATCTCCAATGGCTTCAATAACACCGTCTTGAATAAGGATGTCCACGACTTTGTTGTGAAAATCAGATTGAGGATCTACAATCTTTGCCTGGCGAATAAGCACGGACATCAACGGGGAGCGACTGTTTTTTTGCCAAAATTACCGGCCAGCAGAAATGTTTCTGCCGCCAGCATAAACAGGGCTAAAATAGCACAAACTTTCCAAAGCGGGAAGGAGCTTACTGCCTGTTCTCCTGCAGCATCGTCGCCGGGTTTTTGCCAGTAGATATAGGGTGCTTTCCAATTTTGTTTCAGCGTCTCCAGGTCCCAAAGTGCAAGGTAGGATTCCGCCCGGTTTGGGTTGAGCGCAACAGCTACTGTATCACGGCCGGTCGAAACAAGATTGTAAAACCCGGGTTCGCTTATCATTCCGGCAAGATACACGTTGAGCCCGGCACCGCTGGGACGTTGCGGAGGTATCATATCCATAGGCCCTTTTGTTATATGCACCATATTGCGCTCTCCGTCGTTACTGACCGGCAAAAATACCGGACGAAGATTTCCTGCAGTGAGTGCAAACACATCACTACTCCGCGACTGTGTGGTCATCCCATAAATAAAAGGCACAAAGAAATAACTGCCGGCAAAATTACCGCTCATCAGGTCGGTAGTGAGCAGGTACAGTTTTCCCCTCGAAGGAGTAAACTGTGCAAACAAAGCTTCTCCGTTTCTGAAACTGAGCACAGATTGCTGGTTGGCCGCCAGTGCTGCACTTGTGCTGTAGTGCCAGCTTGCCGTGGGCAGTTGCACATTATCAGGTATGCGTTCAAATATTTCGCGCACCAGTTCGCTGCCTTGCTGTAGGTTCGTAGCGGTCTGCACGGATGTATCTCTTTTTTCAAACCGTATCCCGGCTATGGTACCCAGGCCTTCATTCAACGCTCCTATATTGTCTGTCTTCCCCGGAAAAATGCAGACGCTCTGACCCTGATCGAGTGCTTGCAGTATCTGCTCAGAGAGCTTTGCCGTTAGTCGGGTGATTCCGTTGATGATGACCAGGTTGTAGGGCTTCCAGTCCACTACAGGGCCAAGGGGCAACTGGGTGGAAAGAAAACCGTTGTATGAACGAAGAGCGGCCTGCAGATAGGGGTTTACGCTTCCCTCATTTAAGACCAGCACCGAAAGATTGGTTGCGCTTCGGGCCGTGATGCGGAAACTATCGTCAAAACGGACGGCGGCATCATTGATGGTCAGCAATATTTTTTGCCATCCTGTTTCATTCACCCGAAAGGAAAGCGTATCAACCTGTTCCTGTGCATCGTCAAAGGCCACCGAGGTTGCGCTTTTTGTTTGGCCGTTTACAGAGAGCTGCAATACGGGAGATTCTTTGGGCGCTGCTCCTACCAACTTTGTCTTCACAATAATCCGGTTGTCCTGACCAGGTTGTAATACCGGCGTAGCGAGAAAGGCCGTGTCGATGAAGATATTAGCTGGCGAGGCTGGCCTTACCGGCATGCCATGAAACCGAATACTTCCCGTGGTCGGAAGATCGGGGCGCGATGGGAAACTGTTTTTCTGAAAGTCAGAATAATAATAAATATCGGCCGACTCACCGCCCTGGGCTTCCAGTAGGGACGATATTTCGGCAAATATCTGTTCTCCGCTTTTCGACACCGCGCTCGGGTTGACCGCCTCTACGGCCTCCAGCATTTTTTCCCGGCTCATGGGCTGATAAGATACCGGCTTGTCGTTGGTGGCCAGCAGAAAACGCGTATCCGGCGCTGCCGCCTTCAGTTGCTGCCGTAGTGCATCGCGGGCAATATCCAGCAAAGTACGTGTGCCTTTTTTCAACGACATGGAGCCCGAATTGTCGAGGTACATGAGCTGGAGCTTTCCGGGCGCTGCCGCTGGTATGCTGCTACGCAAAAAGGGTTGTGCGAAGGCCAGGATCAGTAAGGTCAGGAATAACAAACGCAGAGCCAGCAGCCATTTATAGCGGATTTGCGATTGCTTGCGGGAGTGGAGTTGTATGTCTTTTAAAAATCGGGTATGCGGGAAGAAGATCGTCTTATACCGGCGAAGGTTAAAAAGATGAATCAATATGGGAATGCTGAGGGAAACACCCGCCAGCAAAAAAAGCGGATAGACAAAGCTCACCTAACAAATATAAACGACTTCCGGCTTAACGGTTTTCTAAATTCTGGACCTGAAAATACTTCGTTACCGCCCTTTAAATTCAGGTTTTCTTTTTTCCAGAAATGCAGCTACCCCTTCTTTGAAATCATGGCTCATGCCCGCTTGTACCTGTACCTGTTTTTCGCTTTCCAGTTGTTGCTCCAGCGTATGGACGTAGCTGGCATTGAGCAGGCGCTTGGTAAGCCCTAAGCCCTTCGTAGGCATCTGGGCCAGGTGCGCAGCCATTTTCTTGCTTTCCATTTCAAAAACATCATCGGCAAAGGCTTTGTAGATCATGCCCATGGCTTCCGCCTCACGGGCCGTCACCTTGTCTGCCGTCATCATCAGCGCTGCCGCACGCTGCATCCCCACCAGTCGTGGCAGAAAGTAGGTTCCGCCACTATCGGGTATCAATCCTATTTTGCTGAATGCCTGTATGAACGAAGCGCTTTCGCTGGCAAGGACAATATCGCAGGCTAACGCTATATTGGCCCCTGCACCGGCGGCCACACCGTTTACTGCTGCTATGATGGGCTTTTCAATTTTTCTAAGGCGGTGAACGACCGGATTGTAATGCTCCGCCACTACACGCGCAAAATCAATCGTTTCAGGATCGGAAGCCTCTGCAAGATCCTGTCCGGCACAGAAGCCTTTGCCGCTGCCGGTGAGGTAAATACAGCGCACGGAGTCGTCGCCGGCAGCCTTATCGAGCAAATCCTGCAGACTGAGCGCCATTTCGCGGTTAAAGCTGTTGAACTTCTCCGGACGGTTGAGCGTAAGATAAGCTACCTGATTTTCTACCTGATAATGAACGGTACTCATGAGTGAAACAATGTTACGGCTCAAAAGTAAACACTCACCGCCATTAGCCGTTAGTGCATTTTTAAAAAGCCGGCGGCGCGTCAGGCGGCTTTCCCGACTAAGTCTTTTTGAATTTTGACTTTACGCTCTTTACTTTTATAACATGCTTGTGAAAGTATATGGCAGCGCCGTGCAGGGCGTAGACGCCATTACCATAACTATCGAAGTGGATACACCCGGCGGCATGCCACCGAATGTGATCGTGGGTTTGCCAGACAGCGCCGTGAAAGAGAGCCTGGAACGCATCACCTCCGCCATAAAAAACAGTGGTTTCGAACGTCCGCGGATGCGCATGGTCGTGAATATGGCGCCTGCCGACATCCGCAAGGCAGGTGCTGCCTACGATCTGCCTATCGCCATCGGGATGCTTGCTGCATCAGAGCAGCTCCCACATGAGGATCTGAGCAAATTCGTCATCATGGGTGAGCTCTCGCTCGATGGATCCCTCCAACCCATAAAGGGTGCCTTGCCCATAGCTATTCAGGCACGTGCCGAGCATTTTGAAGGACTGATACTGCCTCGTCAAAATGCCAGAGAAGCAGCCATGGTCAACAACCTTAGGGTATATGGTGTTACCCACATTCGCGAGGTCATCGCTTTTTTTGAAGGAAGGCAAGACCTTGAGCCGCTGAATGTGAACACCCGCGAAGAGTTTTTTCAGTCGCAATATGATTTTGAATTTGACTTCAGCGATGTAAAGGGGCAGGAAAATGTGAAACGTGCGCTTGAGATCGCCGCTGCCGGGGGGCACAATGCCATTCTTATCGGACCCCCAGGCGCCGGCAAAACTATGCTGGCTAAAAGAATTCCTACCATCCTGCCGCCTTTGAGCCTGCACGAAGCGCTGGAGACAACCAAGATCCATTCTGTAGCAGGAAAGCTCGGAACCAACACTTCGCTTATTTCCAAAAGACCTTTTCGTTCGCCACACCACACTATTAGCGATGTAGCCCTTGTGGGCGGCGGCGGCATACCTCAGCCCGGAGAAATATCGCTGGCGCACAATGGTGTGCTTTTTCTCGATGAGCTGCCGGAGTTTAAAAGAACGGTGCTTGAAGTGATGCGCCAACCCATGGAAGAACGCAGGGTCTCCATATCGCGGGCCAAGGTCACCATAGATTTCCCGGCGAGCTTCATGCTCATAGCTTCTATGAACCCCTGCCCCTGCGGTTATTTCAATCATCCGGAAAAGGAATGTTCCTGCTCACCGGTAATGGTGCAGCGCTACCTGAACAAAATTTCAGGACCACTGCTTGACCGTATAGACCTTCATGTGGAAGTGACTCCTGTAGCATTTAGTGAGCTGTCTTCACAGCGTTTGAGTGAGGGCAGCCATGAGATACGCGACCGGGTGATCAAAGCAAGAGAACGGCAGGTGGCGCGTTTCGGAGAAAGCTCCGGCATATATGCCAATGCACAGATGAGCAGCAAAATGCTTAAAGAGATATGTCAGATCAGCGCGGTGGGGCAAAACCTGCTAAAGGCCGCTATGGACCGGCTCAATTTGTCTGCACGTGCTTACGACCGAATTCTGAAGGTGTCGCGCACCATAGCGGACTTGTCGGATAGCGAAGACATACGCCCGGAACATCTGGCAGAAGCCATTCAATACCGAAGCCTGGATCGGGAAGGCTGGGGCGGCTAAAAAAATCAGGTCGACACGGCGGCTTTGTAAGCCTGCAGGCAACGTTCGCGCGCTTCTGCATGATCTACCATGGGCTTAGGATACGTAGCGGTGCCATACTCCGGCACCCAGTTTTTTACATACTCCAAATCAGGATCAAATTTCTCCTGTTGTGTGACAGGATTGAAAATTCGGAAATAAGGAGCGGCATCAACACCACTGCCTGCTACCCACTGCCAGTTGCCGATGTTTTGCGACATATCATAGTCCAGGAGTTTTTTAGCAAAGTAAGCTTCGCCCCAGCGCCAGTCTATGAGCAGATGTTTGCACAAAAAGCTGGCAGTAACCATTCTTACACGGTTGTGCATCCACCCTGTTTCGTTGAGCTGCCGCATGCCCGCGTCCACAATTGGGTAGCCGGTTTTTCCCGCACACCAGCGTTCGAATTCTTTTTCTGCGTAGCGCCACCGAATATTGTCGTAAGCCGGCTTGAAGGAGGCAGAGACCGTATGCGGAAAATGATATAGAATGCCGGAAAAGAAATCTCTCCAGATCAGCTCGCCCAGCAAAGTTTCATTGAGCAGCCTTGCGCGGGCAGCAATTTTCCTGATGCTCACGGTGCCAAAGCGAAGATGGACGCTGAGTTCTGTGGTTCCTTTTTGGGCAGGGGTATTGCGGGTTTTGTGATAGTCTTTCGCAATTTCCTCGTTGAGCTCCGGCGCCACTGCTACGTAGGGGGCTTCTTCAAAACCGATACTTTGCAGACCGGGAAACCTTTTGGCGGGCTGCTTGAAAAAGCGATCGCAATACTTACCGGTAGGATAGGGTTTTAGAAAAAAATCATCAAGCGACTGTTTCCATTTCTTACTGTAGGGCGTGTACACCGTGTAGGGTGTGCCGTCGTCCTTCAGAATTTCGTTTTTTGCAAAGATCACCTGGTCTTTGAACGCCTGGAAGCCTATACCTTGTTGCAAAAGCATCTCAGCGATTTCGCGGTCGCGTTGCAGGGCATAAGGTTCATAATCCTCGTTAGTAAACACGTGCACTACGGTATAATCTTCGAGTATTTTTTTGAAACAATCGCGGGGGGTACCTTGTAGAATATGCAGAGTACTGCCTTGTTTTTCGAGTTGTTGCTGAACGGCATAAAGGGCGTCGCGGATAAAGCTCAGGCGTTTGTCGTTCTTGTCTTCAAGGTCTTCCAGTATCTGTGAATCATAGATAAAAACGGGCACCACCGGATAGCCTGTGCGTAGTGCGTAGTACAAACCGGCGTTGTCATCAATACGAAGATCCCTGCGAAACCAGAAAACTGTTACTGCCTGCGACATAGAAGCTTTGTAAACAAAGGAGGCATAAAAATGTTGCCTTAAAAAGCAAAAAGAGCAACCGCGTCAACGATTGCTCTCCGGGATATATTTTGGGAAGTAACTATTCCGCTTCAGCCACTACCTCTTTCACTTCAGGTATCATGCGTTTCATCATGCCTTCGATGCCTGCTTTCAAAGTAATCATAGAAGAGGGGCAACCCGAACAGGAGCCTTGCATCATCAGCTTTACGGTGCCATCTTCATAGCCGCGGAAACTAATGGCTCCACCGTCCATTTCCACTGCCGGTTTCACATAGTTTTCCAGCAGTTCTTTGATGCGTTTCACTACATCACTATCGTCCGCATGCACATCGTTGGATGCTACGGGCTTCGCCACAATCTCATCTTCGTTGATCACCACTTTACCATCCTGCAGGTAGGTTTTTAAAAATTCGCGGATGGTCGGAATCACTTCGTCCCATTGTGTTTCCTGCGTTTTGGTAAGGGTTACAAAATTGCTTGCAATGAATACGCTGCGTATAAACGGAAATGCAAAAAGTTCTTTAGCGAGCGGAGAAGGCGTAGCGCTGGCCTCATCCTGAAAATCAATGCTCTTGCCGGGATACAATAATTTGTTAGCAACAAATTTCATGGTCTCCGGATTGGGAGTCATCTCGGTATATATGCTCACGATGGTGTTACCGGTCTTCAACATAATTTCAAAAATTTCTGAAGAGCAAAAATACTTAATTAATGCAGGCTTTTGGCGCATGCCCCCCTTGAGAAATTCGATAGCCTTATAGGGGTAAGGTATTTTTTAACATTCATCGGCCTGAGACCTCGTGCTGACGGTACAGTTTTTCAACTTATTGAAACAGAAAAAAAATTGGAACTATGAAACAGATGATTTTAATGCTCGCTGTGTTCGGGTCCTTATCGATAAATGCAGCGGCGCAAACGAACAGAACTTATTATTCGAACATGCAGACCCGGCAGATGTATGAGAACGAACAGCGTGGAGCAACCCCCGCGCAGAGAAATGTGGAATTAAATACGGGTACGCAGACCCTTCAGCAGGAAGAGAACGACAACCTGAATATGAACCGTGTGCAGCCTTATCAGGGTTATCGGCAAATGAACAATCAGACCGAACAGCAACTCCACGACAACAATCGTAAATGGGATGAAATATCCCGCGATGATCTGCCCTATCGATCCATACCTTATGATACGTCAAAGAATAACGGTAATTGTATAGGATGTGGTTCGGGAACCATGACCGATCCTCACCTCTGGAAATAACCCATACCAAGGGTTAAAGATTATAGAAAAGCTGCGGGAAACTGCGGCTTTTTCTTTGCGGCGGTATGATCTTGATTGCTATGAAGTAAGAACAAAAACACTCAGCATATGAAACAGATGTTCAGTATACTCATTGCAATTGTTGCGTGCGCGGCTACCGCTCAGGCACAGGCGAACCGCGAACCTGTGGTTGTGCCCGATGCACCCAACACTTTCGACATACGGGCCGACCTCAACTACAGTTATGCCGATCAGGGTAGGGTGATGTTTATAAACAACAGTGCATTCTACAATAAGGACAACATGATTCGTCAACCTATACCGGTTAGTAATGGTCGCTACACGAAGCCAGGCAACAGCAACCCTATTAATCGGCAAATGAATCAGCAACCCCCTCTGCCTAATCCCACCCTCTACAATGGAGGTATTCCTGTGTGGCACGCTGCGGACCCTGCGGAGAGCCGGCAGCGGTAGCGTGGGTTTAACGTATTGTTGGGACAACATCGAAGCTAACGGTATGGTGTTTTATTTAGGGTAAAGGAGAACATGATTAACGGAGATAAAAACTAAAGGACTATGAAAAAGATTGGGATAGCACTGATCGTGCTGGGGCTATATGCCACGGAAGCCGATGCCCAAAGCTCGGCGCACAGCAAGTTTGCTAAAAATTATCCGGTGTGCCTGGTGGGCAATCATTATGAGGTATGCAGCGCCGCCGCCGCAGAAGGTCAGCAGCCCGGCCGAAGTGAAGAGATTGCCGGCTTTGGCATGCAGAATACCTATGTGCACATGGGGTACAGCAACCGGGGAAACGCCCGTTATCGCAGCAGAATTCGTGTAACTTATGACGAACCCGGCGCAGTATATGAGGGCAAGAATACCATGACGAACGGTGGGGTACGAAAAAACAAATTGAGAAATCTAAACACTAACAACGGCGCTTACGATCTGCCGCCGAGTGATGGCCGTATTGGATTTTAGCATTGAACGGCAGCAGTGTTTCACTGATACTGGAAGCGCCGGGACATATGGGTCCCGGCGCTTTTTTTATGAGGCGGCGCCGGTGAGCCTGTAATGGCAGGGAATTTTTGAGGCTTATGGGTAAAAAAATCGAAGTAGTCCATGACCACAGCAGAGCAATACAAAGCGGCAGGCGAGCGTGCAGCGCAGCGGCAAGCAGCCCTTCAGGATGTTATCGAAAATCTGGAAAGCGGCCTATCTTCGGAAGGCGCTATGCAAGCGGGCGCGAGGCCTTACCCCGAGCCCCCTGTTGCCCGGCAGCACCTTGAGAAACCGGGCAATGAACACAACCTCGACGTTGAGCCAATGTATGATGCTCCTTTCTATAAGGGATCAGAAAAGTTAGCAGGCAAAGTTGCATTGATCACCGGTGGTGATTCCGGTATCGGACGTTCGGTAGCACTACTGTTTGCCCGCGAAGGGGCGGATGTGGCGATTGTGTATCTCAATGAACACGAAGACGCTCGCAAGACCGGCACTCTGGTGGAAAAAGAGGGTAGAAAATGCCTGCTCATCCCGGGCGATGTAACCGATCCGGATTGCTGTCGCTACGTTGTGAGCGAAACCATACGTATCCTGGGTGGGCTGGATGTATTGGTTAACAATGCTGCCTTTCAACTCCATGTACCTGATCTGCCCGCACTGAGTGAAGATCATTTCGACTGTACGGTCAAGACAAATCTGTACGGATATTTTCACATGGTACAGGCGGCAGTAGAACACATGAAGCCGGGTAGTGCTATTATCAATACCGGCTCTGTAACCGGCTTGACGGGACATAAAGATCTTCCCGACTACTCCCTGACCAAAGGCGGCATTCATGCCTTTACTCGCGCGCTGGGAACACTGCTTATACCCAAAGACATTCGGGTAAACGCAGTAGCGCCGGGGCCGGTGTGGACACCCTTAAACCCTTCAGATAGCAGTGCTGAGGAAATAGCCGACTTTGGTAAAACGTCGCCCATGGGCCGGCCGGCACAGCCCGAAGAAATAGCGCCAGCTTATGTGTTTCTGGCATCGTCGCATTGTTCCAGCTACATCACCGGAGAAGTGTTGCCTGTCATTGGCGGTTACATTAGTCGCTAAGGCCCTTGTAGCGTTGCCGGGTCGAATGTGGCCCCTTCCGGCAGGGTACTTTGTTAAGTTTATATTTCCTTTTTGGCAATTGTAAACCAGCACATTAGCTTGCCGCTGTAATCTTCGGAGATGAGACAGTTGTTTACGTTTTTCCTGCTTGCCTATCTGATAAGCTGGATAATCTGGTTGCCACTTTACGGACCGGCATTGGGTTTGCCGCACTTACCCACACTGCCTTTTCATCATGCCCTGGGCGGGCTCGGGCCCTTGCTGGCATCGTTCATCTGCACCGGATGGTATCAGGGCCCGGCGGGTGTTCGAAGCCTGGCTGCGCGTTGTGTGCAGGTCCGTCCGTTGCTCTATTTTCTGATTGCATTGTTTGCACCTTTTCTGCTGGCCTTAGCCGCAATGTTCATGAGTCGCTATTTTGACGGAGCGGCAATGGATTACCGGCTTATGTTTTCAGGAAAAGAATTTCCCGGCTTCAGCATTGCAGAGCTGTTTCTTTACAATATGCTCTTTTTCGGGTGGGGAGAAGAAGCCGGTTGGCGTGGTTTTGCCTTGCCCCGTTTGCAACGGCGTTTCAGTGCTTTGCTGGCAAGTGTAATGCTCACCTTATTTTGGGCGCTCTGGCACTGGCCTCTTTTTTTCTATCGTCCGGGCTACATGGCTATGGGCTGGGGTGGCACTTCCGGCTGGCTGTTTAGTTTGCTGACGGGAAGCATTTTGCTCACCTGGCTGTTCAATGCATCGCGTGGCAGCATACTGATCTGCGCTATATTTCATGCAACGATAGACATTGCGTTTACCGGAAATTATCCGGATCAAAAAATGGCAGGCTATATGGGAATGCTCATAACCCTTTGGGGAATAGCAACCCTAATCATCTTTCGGCCGGGCACGCTGGCACCGAGACCAGGAGACAAAGTGTGCGCTCTTTAGCAGGCCCGCCATCGATAATGAAAAGCCCCGGATGCGTTCCGGAGCTTTGCAGGAAACCAGGGAGCCGGGTACAGGCCTTGCCCGCGATGCTATGCTTGGGCAGTAAAAAAGGGCTTACTGTCGCACTACGATCTCTACACGCCGGTTTTTTTGCCTGCCTCGTGCGGTAGCATTTGTTGCTACGGGGTCAGTCTGTCCTTCGGCAAATATTTCTATTCTGTCTCCGTCGATACCCTGTGAACTGAGGTAATCCTTTACCGTAGCTGCACGCTCACGGCTCAATTCTTTATTGTAAGCACGGGTATAAATGGAATCGGTAAATCCATAAAGAAGGATTCGGCCATACGGATAACGCTGCTTGATTGACGTCGCAATTTTCTGAAGCTTGTCCTTTCCGCTACTGTTGAGGTCTGATTTATCGAGATCGAAAAGGATGTCCTGATCGAATTCATAGATGGTGTACCCCGACCGTGCACGATCATCTTTTTCGGTGTCCTTTGCTCTCACCACAATGTCGGGATCCTTCACTTCTTCGTAGGAGACAATTGGCGAGGTAAAATCAACATCGTTCCAGTTGGTTCTGTCTATTTTACTGTCGGAGAGATTGTCTTTTTGCTGAAGTACCATCGTATCCTCATCTCCTGTTACGTTGCGGTCTTTATTTGTATTGGCGCAGGAGGCTGTTAGCATGAGCGTCCCTGCCAGAAGTATATATTTCATAAGTCCGGGTTTTGAAAGTGAATATCAGGCAGACACATCCTCAGCCTTGAGCTTTTTCCAGTTTTCAGCTATCTCGCGGCCTTCCTCAACAGAGTGTGGTGCTACGGAGAGCAGTATTCGTCCGTTCTTCAAAGCTTCGTTGTAGATCTTTGCCTTTTCTTCGGGAATGCCCGCGCCAACCAGCGCCCCAACGATGCCGCCGGTGAGGCCACCAGCGCCGGCTCCGGCAAATGCCGCGGCAAACGGACCTGCCACTACAAGCCCCAGACCGGGAAGCAAAAGATTGGTGCCAATGGCGGCTACTGCACCCACGATAGCGCCCAGGGTACCCCCGATAGCAGAGCCAATGCCTGCCCCTTCTGCAGCCTTATTGCCCATCTCACTATCCGCATGTCCGTCAGTTTTTTTGAAATGTCGTTCTCGTGTTTCGCTCGACATCAGGACGTTGATCTCTTGTTCTTCATAGCCTTTTTCACGGAGCTGATCGTAGGCTTTTTCAGCGTTGTCGCGATCGTGAAAGACTCCCACGAGCAGACCGGTTTTCGATTGCATTTTTTCCATAACTTTTTCGTTTTTCTGTTTCGCGTATTCCTGGCGAAACAACTATACCATGATGAATTGATCCATGCATAAACGATTGTATGGGGCGGATATGGCGTATGGAGGAATTTTGGAGGGCGCGCCGCTCAATAGTTTACACAGATGAGCACGGCCGTGGCGATAGAGAAGTCGATTTTTCTTGTGCCGTTATCCTTTAAGTGGCCGCACCGGATTGAGGTAAGCATAAGTTGCAGGCGCTGCTATTGGAGCAAAAGGCCGGGTAGCGGTAGACTGCTGAAAACAACAAAGCCCCGTGGGAAACGGAGCTTTGGGAAAATATATATGGTCTGTGAAATTAGCGTTTTGCTGCGCCTGCACCCTGGCGGCCACGTCCTGCACCGGCACCGCCGCTGCGTCCGCGTCCTCCGCCAGCGCCGCCGCGACCACGTCCGCCGCCGGCACTACGCTCACCTTTGTCTTTAGCATCGTCCTCGTCAGTAATGTCGAGTCCACGCATTCTTTCGCTTCCTTCTTCAGCTTCCTCTTCTTTCACTTCGCTACGCTCCTGCAGGCCTTCCATAATGGCGGCAGTAAGGTAGTTGGTGATGATGGCGATTGATTTTGTTGCATCGTCGTTTGAAGGCACTGCAAAATCTACCTTGCTGGGGTCGCTGTTCGTATCTACCATGGCCAGGGTAGTGATGCCGAGGCGTTTGGCTTCTGCCAGTGCAATATGCTCGTGGCTGATATCAACGATAAACAAAGCTGCAGGAGTGCGGCTCATGTTGGCAATACCTCCGAGCACCTTCTCCATTTTCTCTTTGCTACGGCTAAGGGTAAGACGCTCTTTTTTGGTTACGCTATCCAGCGTACCGTCGCCAAGCATTTTCTCAATGCTCTGCATTTTCTTCACGCTCTTGCGGATGGTCTGGAAGTTGGTGAGCATACCACCCAGCCAGCGCTCAGTAACGAAAGGCATATTTACTTTGGCCGCTGCTTCTGCTACGATTTCCTTAGCCTGCTTTTTGGTGGCAACGAACATGATCTTTTTACCGCTTTTGGCGATAGACTTCAGTGCTGCAGCCGCTTCGTCGAGTCCTTCTATCGTTTTATTCAGATCAATGATGTGGATGCCATTTTTTTCGGCAAAGATGTACGGAAGCATCTTTGGGTTCCACTTTTTCTTCAGGTGACCGAAATGCACACCAGCTTCGAGTAATTGCTGGTGCAAGCTTTTATTTTCTTCCATTGTAATTTTTTCTTTGAGCCTCCCCCAACCCCTCCGTGGGAGGGGAGGTGGTTTGGCAGTGTTGTTAATAATCGAATAATTATCGAGCACTTCTCCAACTCCTCCCCTTGCGGGGGAGGCGGGAGGGGGCTTTTAACGTTTAGAGAACTGGAAGCTACGACGCGCTTTACGCTTACCGAATTTCTTACGTTCTACAGAACGCGGGTCGCGTGTCATCAGGCCTTCTTTTTTCAGTGCCGGGCGAAACTCGGGGTTTACTTCACACAGCACACGGGCGAGGCCCATTTTAATTGCTTCTGCCTGTCCTTTGGGTCCACCGCCGGTTACGTTCACCACTATATCGTAGGTGGTAAGACCGTCAATAGTCTTGAGCGGAAGCTCTACCTGGTTTTGCAGGTACATCAGCGGAAAGTAGTTTTTATACTCTTTACCATTTACCGTGATGTTGCCGGTGCCTTTGCTCAGATAAATACGAGCTACAGCTTCCTTACGGCGACCAACGGCATTTTTTTGCTTTTCCATTTATTGTAGAATGCTTTTTCTTTAAAAATTTGTTGATTGTCTTAGAACTTGAGTTCTTTAGGTTGTTGTGCCTTATGGGGATGTTCTGCAGTTTCGTACACGAACAGTTTCTTGGCCATAGCACGTCCCAGGCGATTTTTTGGAAGCATACCTTTTACAGCGCGCTCAATCACCACGTTGGGGCGATGGTTGATCATAATCTTTGCTGTAGCAGATTTCTGACCACCGGGGTAGCCGGAATAAGTCAGGTATTCTTTGTCTTCCAGCTTATTGCCGGTTAGCACCACCTTACCTGAATTTACAACGATCACATAGTCGCCGCAGTCGAAGTGGGGGGTGTAATAAGTCTTGTTTTTGCCACGCAGAATGCTTGCAATTTTTGAGGTCATCCGACCTAGTGTTTGATTGGTAGCGTCTGCCACGTACCAGTCGCGCTTCACGATTTTTTCGTTGGCAGACTGTGTTTTAAAACTAAGGTGTCTCATTTCCTTTATTGATGTTTTTACACTTAAATGTGGAAGCCACAGTATAGTTGCGTGAGGGGCAACAGGATGCAGCTCGATTTTTTAAGGACTGCAAAGGTATTTCTGCCCAATCAACCCGCCAAAAAAATCATTAAGAATTTTTTACTCGCTTCTATAACTAATTGGTAAACAATACAAATACTGTCAAAAATTCTTACAGCAGAGGCCGGAAGGGGGCGAATATCTGTACTTTTTGCCGGTGCCATGGGCATGGTTTTTAACAATTCATTTATCACCCGGACCCAGTTGTGGAAACTTTTGGTTTCGAAAACCGCTTTCGGACAAACAAATGAGGCCTTTGGGCGCTAAAATCACCCAAATGAGTGATTGACAATAGGTTATGAGTTATATAAGTTTGAGGGACAGAGTACATTTTTGTTTGATAAAAAATCATTGTTAAACAGCTTTTAAGAAAGGCTAAAAACAGAAGGCGGATATGAAAAACTTTATCTTTTTATTTTTTTCACTGTTGCTTTTCAGCCAGGTGCCGGCTTTAGCGCAATCTCGTGAGGTGAAGGGAAAGGTACTCGACGAAAACGGACAAGGGCTACCGGGTGCTGGTATTACGATTCAAGGCACGAAGTCGGGTACGGTAAGTGATGTGGACGGAAACTTTACGCTGCAGCTACCCGAAGGCCGGACGACGCTGCTCGTACAATCCATTGGATACACTACCAAAACCGTGACGGTGACGGCGGATAATATTACCATCCGGATGTCTCCCTCGGCACAGGAACTGCAGGGAGCCGTAGTAACAGCGCTTGGAGTGCGAAGGGAAAAGCGAGAGATTGGTTACTCGGCTACTACGCTGAACTCTGACGAGCTGAACAACGGAAATAATGTAAGTGCCATTTCCGCTATTCAGGGTAAAACTGCCGGGGTGAATATAACCAGCTCGACGGGTGGGCCTGGCGGATCATCGCGGATTGTAATACGGGGTGAAAAATCTTTTCAAACCAACAATAATGCTTTGCTGGTGGTGGACGGCGTGATCATGAATAACTCGAGCCGCTTGCTGGATCCTCTAAGCAGTCTGGAGCAGGTTGATTTTGGAAACCGGGGCAACGACATTAACCCTGAAGACATTGAGTCCATCACCGTTTTAAAAGGTCCGGCAGCGGCAGCGCTATATGGTTCACAAGGTGCAGCCGGTGCTGTGATGATTACTACCAAATCGGGTAGAGCAAAAGGAAAAGGTCCCAATAAAACGCAGATCACTTACAACACCAGCTACACCTGGCACAGTGTACTTAAACTGCCCGAATTTCAAAATACCTATGGTCAGGGCAATGTTTTTGACATTACACACGACCGCCGCGAGAATTTTAGCTGGGGAGAAGCTTTTGACGGAAAGACACGCCCCTGGGGTCAGGAAATCAACGGACAGCAAAGGGTGAAGCCTTACAGCGCACTGTCAGACAATGTCCGCAATTTTTTCAAGACCGGGCATACCTGGGAAAACAACGTGTCGCTGGGAAACAGCAACGAAAATTCTTCGTTCTATCTTTCCCTAAATACGCTCAATAACAAAGGTGTAATCCCCAATACCTACTACGACAAATATAGTATCCGCTTCAATGGTTCCACTCAGTTTAATAATAAGTTTTACGCTTCGGTGAATCTTAATTATCTCAACATTGCCTCAAGAGTGGAAGCCCAGGGGCAGGCAGACGGATCTGTATATGACAATGTGTTACAAACGCCCAGAGATATCCCCATTACAGAATTGAAGGATCTGAGCAATGTGTTCAACAGCATGAGCTATACCGATGCTACCGGCGTGAAGCGCTATGGTTATTACGGCGCTTATACCCTCAACCCCTACTGGGTGGCAGACAACTTTGACAACCGCAACTATACCGATCGCGTGCTGGGGCAGTTTACTATCGGTTTCAAACCAAATGATAACTGGAATATCTATAACCGGTTTGGCGGCGATGTCATAGCAGACCGGACATTCATCAAACAACCTTATCTCAACTCTCAGCCGTTCGATGGTTTCTATGACGGCTTGCCTCATAGCCTCAACGGGGGTTATTATGAAGGCACATCCAACAGTGTGAACTTTTATGACGATCTTATAGCGCAATACAATAAGAAACTGAGCGACAAGTTCTCGGTGAACATCCTGGCCGGGGGCAATCTTCAATCGAACACCAACCGTTCCAACAGCGTGGAAATTGACCCCAAGACCAATGGACTGGTAATACCGGAATACTATAATCTGGGGAATGCCACAGGACCTCTTACTGCTGCAAACACCACTCAACAGACGCGTATAGTGGCCTTATACGGAAGTGCTTCGCTGAACTATAATCGAACCCTCAACCTTGAATTGACCGGACGTAACGACTGGAATTCAACCCTAAAGCCTGGTAACTGGTCTTTCTTCTACCCGAGTGCCAACCTTTCCTATATTTTTACGGAGTCTCTGCGCGGCAGCAAGATTACCGATCAGATTCTTAACTACGGAAAGATATACGTGAGCGCGGCCTCGGTAGGTAATGGAGCGAACGCTTATCAGAACAATCAGCCCGGATATACAGCCAATGTTATCGAGTCCGGCTTTGGTACTGTTCGTTTTCCCTTCAACAGTGTGCCGGGCTACACACTCGGTAATGCATTGGGCAATGAAGACCTGAGACTCGAGAGAACGAATAATTATGAAGCGGGTGTAAATCTGGGTTTGCTTCGCGACCGCATTACGCTGAATATGGCCTATTATACCAGCCGATCAATAGATGCGATCGTGCAGGTGCCCATCGCGCCCAGTTCGGGCTACACTTCGCGAGTGATCAATGTGGGTGAAGTACAAAACAAAGGTTTTGAGATAGAGCTGCGCGCCACACCGGTGAATAGTGCAAGCGGTTTCCGTTGGGAACTTTTCGGCACCTACACGCGCAATCGCAATGAGGTAGTCAGTCTTAGTGAAGGACAGTCGCAATTGTTGCTTGGCGGATTTAGTGGCATGGGCATCTACGCTGCTGTGGGCAAGCCCTTTGGCGCATTCTATGCGCAGGATATACAAACCACTTCCGACGGACGTGTGATTGTGGACAGTGCAACCGGCCTGCCTCAGCTCACTACCGGCACAGTTTATAAAGGCACTTACCAACCCAGGTTTATAGCATCCTGGGGCACCTCGCTTTCTTACAAAGGATTTCGTCTCAATGTACTGTTTAACACCAAGCAAGGAGGAGTGTTTTATTCCCGCACCAAAGACATCCTCGACTTTGTAGGTGCAGCACAAGAGACTGAAAACAGGGCAGCACAGGTATTTCCCAATTCGGTGTACGTAGGCTACGATGGCAACTATGTAACCAACACTACAGAATATGAGCCCTATGATTACTACACCGCCGTGATACCAGCCGGACAGCACGTGATAGATGCCAGCTACGTGAAGCTGCAGGAGGCAAGCCTTGACTATACCGTACCTCAGAACATGTTGCGGCGCCTGCCCTTTGGTAGTGTGTCTGTTGGTTTATACGGCACTAATCTGGCCATTTGGACCGCTGCAGACAATAAATATGTAGATCCGGAAGTAAACTCCGGTGGCGCGAGCAACGAACAAGGTTTTGACTTTACCTCAAGGCCTTCGCTCAGGAATTTTGGTGTACGCCTCAGAGTATCATTCTAAGTAAAAAAACAATGACGATGAAGATCAAACATTCAATGATAGCGGCAGCAACCCTGGGTTTGCTGTTTGCCGGCACCGGTTGCCGGAAATACCTTGATGTGAACGATAATCCCAATGTTGCCCGTACGGTCACTCCGCAGTTGCTGTTACCTTCTGCCGAGGCTACGATCGGGTCGGCCATGGGAGTGGATTTTCAGATCAACGGCGGCATTTGGGCACAGTTCTGGACACAGGCCACCACATCCAGCCAATACAAAACACTGGAGCAATACCAACCCGGTGCTAACAGTTATGATCGGGTATGGGGCCTGTTTTATAATCAGGCACTTACTGATCTAAAAAGCCTGGACAGTATTGCCCTGGCTACCAACAACAAGCAGTATGCTGCCATTTCGCGCCTGTTGCAGGCCTATAGTTTCCAGATGATCACCGATGCCTGGGGCGATGTACCCTTCACGGAAGCCATCAAAGGAAGCCAGGACAACGGAGGAATTACTGATCCACATTTCGATCCGCAGGAAGTGGTGTATAATGGTATCATCGGTCTTATCGAGCAAGGTACCGCACTTATTGATCCCACCGACCCATCTCAGCCCGGCGCCGACGATCTGATATTTGGCGGCGATATGGATTTGTGGAAAAAGTTTGCCAATACCCTTAAACTTCGTGTTTACCTGCGGCTTGCTTATAAAAATCCGGCGCAGGCACAGGCGGGCATTGCAGCTCTTTATGCCTCGGGCGAAGGCTTTTTGGAAGAAGGGGAAGACGCACAGATCAATTACACTTCCACACCCGGAAATCAAAACCCTCTTTACTCGGAAGAAGTGGGCCTGAGCAGAACACAAAATCTGGTGGCTAGTGCAACGGTGGTAGATTCTATGAATGCAAACAACGATCCGCGGGCCCTGGTCTTTTTTCTAAAGTCGGGCAGCTCGGTAGTAGGTCTGGCTCAGGGAAATTATAATGCACCCACCAACACGCCGGTTTCGTACCCCTCGCCGGTAACAGGTGCAAGAGCTACGAGCGCAGCCTCAGCAGAGGCCCCTGTAAAATTGCTCACGGGTTATGAGAGCCTGTTTTTACAATCCGAAGCCGCGGCTCGCGGATGGGGCGATGCCGGCATGGATGAAGAACTCTTCTACCGTGGCATTTTTGCCAACTTCCTGTCCTACGGACTGGTTGACAATACGGATTCCTCAGCCTATAGCGATTATGTCTCCGGCGCCTACTGGGGCATGTATCCCACTGGCGGCGGAACGGAAGAAAAGGTGCAGCATATCATTACCCAAAAATGGTTTTCCATGACGGGTAATCAGGGCTTCGAAGCCTGGACAGAATGGCGACGCACGGGCTATCCTACGTTCTTTACCGTATCAAAAACGTCTATCATCGGAAACATTTTCCCGCAACGATTCCTTTATCCGAATACTGAACTTACCAGAAACGCAAACTTTCCGGGCCAGAAGACAGTGAAGGACAAAGTGTGGTGGGACGCAAAAGATTAGAATTAAACCAAAACGAAAAAAAGCTAAAAAATGAGAACGATATTATTTGCGGCCCTGCTGACCACGGGAATGGCATTGGGGTGTAAAAAAGAGAATGATGTATCGAAAGTCGTGGATATCGCTTACCCGGCTATTGAACTGAAGGGCGATAAATATGTGAGCCTTCATACCGGCGAGAGCTACAGCGACCCGGGGGCTCATGTCTCCGACCCAACCAACGGTTCGTCTGCGGATATCATGGCCGACTACAGTTCGCTGGATGTAAATACGCCCGGGCTCTACTATATGCAGTATAGCTATACCAATTCTTACGGCTACACCAGCAATGCGGGTCGCTACATAGCGGTGACTGATTATGCGGATGCTGTGGACCTAAGCGGCAGTTATGAGCGCACGGCCAATGGCGTAGTGGTGAATCTTGAGCGCGTGGCACGTGGGCTCTATATGACCGACGACATGGGCGGCGCAGGACTGAATGATGCAGGATATTTTGCGGTGCTTGATGATTCTACCATAGACTTCGGACCCCAGCTCTCTGAGTCGCTCGGCACAGAGATCTATGGTGTAAACGGAGCCTTGCAGATAGGACCCGATGATACAAGCTATACCTACGCACTAAGAGCGCCGGGCTACGGTACGGCACAAAGGGTGTTTGTGAAGGTGCAGTGAGGGAAAGATTTACGTGGGGCTATTTTGAGCTGTTCAATAAGCGACGGTATAAGTCAATAAACGCATTCACCATGTGCGCACGGGTAAAGTTCTGCTCAAATCGTTTTCGGGCATTTTCTCCCAATCGTTTTGCGAGCTCCGGGTTATCCACCACACTGGTTAATGCTGATGCGAGCGCCGCCGGGTTTTGTGTGGGTACGTTATAACCGGTGATGCCATGCAGATTTACCCAGCTCACTCCTGAGCCACTTATTTCCGTTGCAACGATGGGTTTGCCGAAATACATGGCTTCGAGCTGAACTACCCCAAATGCCTCAGATCTTTTTACAGAGGGTAGGCAAAAGACATCGCAGGCTTCATAATAAGAGCCTAATACTTCGTCAGAAATTCTGCCCAGTAATATTACCTTGTCCTGTAGCTGCCGTTCTTGTATTTCCTTCTCTAACTTTTCTTTTAGTTCACCGGCGCCGGCGATCAAAACGACAGTATCGTCGGAAATATGTTCGCTTGCCGCAATAAGGTGTTCAAACCCTTTGTAATACACTAGTCTGCCCAGGCTGAAGACGATCTTTTTGTTCGCCCATTTCCTGCGTATCTCCGTCACGGTCAGCGGGTTGGATACGAGCCTTTCGGTAGATATTCCTAAGGGAATGCTTATTGTTTTTTCGCGAAAACTCTTTAATGGTAAAGAGCCGCTAATATAATTTTCAGAAGTGGCCACGATAGCATCTGCGCGCTTGAGTACCCAGCGCTCCAACGGACGGAAAAGTGGATAGATAAAACGTTGGCGGATGATATCGCTGTGCCAATGCACCACAACCTTCATTTTTGGCGAAACAAACAGCAGGGCAAGCGCTACCATTGGATTGGGAAAGTGTAACTGAACTATATCATAGTCAGATTGAATAATGCGTAGTTTGCTGATAATAGCCGGAGAGATGGAAGTAGCTGCAATATTGCGGAGCGTAGCCATCCGGAATATGGTGTAGGAACCTTTCTTTTCGATACTGGTTCTGGCAGACACGCTTGAGCACATAACGTCGCAAGGTATTCCGGCGTCGTTAAGTCCTTCGGTCATGTCGAATGTCACAGATTCAATCCCGCCAAACTGAGGAGGGTAGTTTTTTGTAAGTTGAAGAACCTTCATTATTGGTTGCTATCGAATCGGGGCGTACAACTTTTTTTGTCGAAAACTAACAACAAAAAAAATGACGCTTTTGCAAAGCACGTAAAGATAGAATAAGAATTTGTAGCGAATGCAATTCCTGACCCCAGGATGTTGGATAAAACGACGATCGTGTGGGTATAATCACTATTTATTTATCAGCGTGATACAAAATACAGCCAATCCAGATGCGTAGAAAATTATGTTGAGCAATCGAAACTTTCGCAACTGCCATTGTCGTGTATGGAGCAGATGCACCTGAAGCAAGTAGCCGATAAAAAGCACCGTGAGATGAAAGAAGGTAACCGTGAGCAGATCGAAATTGACAAAATATTTAAGCACCACTATTGCTGTAATAAAGGATGCTAACAGGATAAATAGCTGCCTGGTAAAATATAAAGACAAATTTTCACGAACGATAAAGCCTTCGTTAAAGGAAACTGCCATCCACATTACGATCTGCACCGTAAGCAGCCAGTGCAGATTTCGATAATGCTCGTAATCTGAAAATAATTTTAGATAGGGCTTAAGAAGTACAGGCAGCGCGAAATAACAGATCGTATTGATGACCACGAGCAGCAGGAAAAAAGCCGACAGGTAGCGATCAATTTTTCCTTTATCGGCCACGAACAGCTTCTTGTAGAAGAGGATATTGACAAACTGTTGCAGAATGACAATGCTGCCGGAGATACGGAAATAGAATGAGTAAATGCCCACGGCCTCTTCCGAAAGAAAGCCTTTCACCAGAAGTCTGCCCGCGGTGGTCAGCAATACCACCATCAGAGAATTGACAATGAGCGGAATGCCATACTTCAGAATGTTTTTATACTGCCCTATCAAAGCATAAGAGAGGCGAAAATGCGATCGGAATGAAACATAGACATGGACGAAGATCAGGGCCAGCAGCAAATCAAGAAATAAAATCAACGATGGCCGCAAATGCGGAAAAAAATAAAAGACAAGACAGAGCAGGAGCAGATAAATATACAATACACTATCGGTGACTACGGCAATTGTGGGTCGCTCGTGTGTTTTGTAAACCGTAGAGATGATGTATATGTTGGAGATAATGAGGGAAAGGCACAAACTCCATATCATACCCTGACTTAGCAGATGGAAACGACTGAGCAAAAAGTAGGCAACTGAGAAGAACGAAAGCACCAGAAAATGAATGAGAAAGGCCGCAAAATTGTACTTCCGGCGTTCTTTTAACTGAAAATAGGGGTACGACGCAGGAAACCCGCCACTGACAATCATTGCCACAATGCCTGCTACACCCAGTCCATACTCCAGCCAGCCATAGGTAGGGAGATCCAAAACATTGGATAGTATAATCGGAGCAATAAAAACACAGGATTTGCTCAGCGTAAAAACAATCAGGTTCTTGAAAATAAATTTCTTATCAAATGCCTTCCAGACCATTATCTGAAACAGATGGTTTTATAACTGTCCAAATGATTTTTTTAAAATGATGGAAAATAAGCGGTACAGACAGCGAGGTCAGAAAGATAATGCCCATTCCGCTCACAATAAGATTTACTGTAGGCATAAAAAAGACAATAAATACTACGAACAGATACATGGGCACCCACAAAACTTTTCCATGAGCAACCTTTGTCCACAAGTACTTATTCAGCACTCCCCAGCCAAACATAAATAGCAGCCCCAACCATCCAAAATCAACGAAAACATCGCCAAAAAAACTTACGTAAACTCCAGGTCGCGGAAACAAAATCTGTTCATTTACGGCATCGAGATTGACCAGTGGTAACACTCTTAAAAAATTATAGAAATGCTGTCCCCCCCAATAGTGTTCACCTTGTAGGTTGTAGTGCTGCCAGAGATAGTTGAACTCGAAAATGCCATGACTGATGTATTGCCCAATGTGCAGATACAAAAACTTTATGGTTCTCCAGGTATTCGGACCGGAATTGATGAATTCTTCATACCACCGATCTACCGAGAAAGTAAAGTTATAGTCCGAAATATGCAATACATAGGTAAAGTCAAAATCAAAATCGCCATTGCCAAAAGCCAGGCGCTCTTCAATAAGCCTTGCCAGCAGGAAAACCAGCAATACGGCACTGATTCCCAGGGTGATCACCTGCCTTGCTGTTAGCTTTTTTTTATTGTTGATTCTCCGTATTAGAAAATACATAATGATGTTGTGAAAGATCGGGAAACGCGAACCGATAAGCAGCGCATCCAAAATAGGATAAAAGAACATAAGCGTGCACGCCCCGCGGAGAAATCTGGACTTCTGCCCGGAAAATTGCATCCAGAAATAATTGAAGTAAACCAGTGGAAAGAGCACGGAAGCTAAGGCCGAAAGCGAGCCGGACGATTGCTCGTCGAGCGCTGAACGGTTTTCATACATATTCATTGCAAAACTTGCCCCGCGTGTGTGGATTCTGTCATAAAGGCGAAGGGCGATGCCTGCAACTGCCAGAATAAGGCTGAGGTAAAAGGCTGCATTGTATTGTTCCGGAAAAAGATTCGGCCGGGTATCTTTCTTTTTAAAACGAATGACTACCGTACCGGCAATAAAAGAAACATAGCAAAGCAGGATGTAGATGAAAGGGAAAACGCTTAGATGAATACTCACGTGCGCGGGCGTGAGCAAAAAAACAGCAAGATAGAAGCATAGGCCTCCAATCGCCACCTTTGCTGGCTGTATCCGGTCAATAAATTTATAGTTATACAATGCCGCAAATTTATCGATCTTAAGACGCCATTTTTCTACAGCAGCCGTAACAAAAATCAATTCACTTTTTCCGGAGACGTACTTTTTATCTCCCCACTACGAATTGTGTTAATTACGGACGTGAAAGCGTTCGTCAGATTTCTAAGGTTTTTGGGATGAGTAACATCACTTTGCCAGTAGGTGCAGGAAATGCTGCCCGAATAGCTGATCTTGTTTAAATAGATATAGAATTCTGCTTTTTCTGTTTCGGTGAGGGTAGGAAAACTGCCATTCCTCACACTTTGAATAATGGATCCCAGTTTTTCGTACTTGTCAAGAAAAAGACAGTTCCTCGGGTGGTTCAGAAAGCTATGAATAAGCGTTATGACGGGCTTGTTGGCAAATGCACATTCCAGTCCTATGGTACCGGTAATGGTAACAACCAGGTCAGTGGCATCCAAAAGCTCCTCCATCTTTACCGAATGATGCAACGGAATGATCCGATCATTGTTTTCCGCAATATTGATTAGGTCTTCACTTATTTCGAGATTGGATGTGGGATTGGGCTTTATCGCAATTTTTACATAATTGCCGGAGTGCGCTAATAGCTGTTGTATCACCTGATGCTGACGCGAAAATTCAGTTGCCCAGACGTCCACCGAAGTTTCCGGCTGCATATGCATAGGATAGAGCAAAATAAATGATCCATCTTCAGGCAGGGTATAGGAGGCGATGCTGTCCCACTTTTTTGTGTTGCGTTTAACCGTATGCTTCATGCGGAACTTCTGAATCGGGCTTGGCGTATTGTATCGCTCGCCATTTATATATCCCCGCAATATCTTGACCTTATCTGTCAACTGCCTTGCAACGCCAGGCTTGTTGTCGAAAAATAAGTTCATATACGCCGGTTTCATTCGTCTTTCTGCAATGGCATGGGCCGCATCAAGCGCCTCCTGATACGGAACAGTTTCCTGGGAGCCGGCAAAAGGCATCAGCCTGTCATAGAGATAAAAGCTAAAACGGTGGAGCGGATACCTGCAGGAAGTAGGAAAAAGATAAGGAACGCCTATTCTGCGCAGGGTTTGCATTGCAATCATTTCGTGATGCAGTGTACACTCTCCGAAACCTACCTGTGGCTGAATGCTGTTTACAATATCTGCGATTTGGCGCTTTATCGAAAACAAGTGATCGTGTGATTTAACCCCGAAGTAGTTCAGTCCCCGATCTGCACGTATTACCTTATCAATTTCGGCATCGTACACCCTTTCCTCGCCTCCTGCGCCATTGTCGGTGATGTCTAACTGGAAGATTTTGCCGGTTTTGGGTGTAAACTCCCTGTTTTGAACGATCCAGTATATCTCATGTCCGTTGTTTTCCAGCTCATGAGCAATGGCATCCCATAGATATGTACTGTACCGATTTTCAAGAAATAGTATTCTCATTGCTTCACTTTTCAGTCGTCGCTTTTCTCAAGGCTGCTATAAATGTAGGTAATTAATTGATCGTCCTCACAATACAGAAGGCTTCGGCAAGCTCCGTGCCTACGATAATTCCGCAGCGCTGGGCAGCAATTTTTAACGCTTCGGCAGAGCGTGGATGAGGGTATTTTCGCTTTTCGAATTCGTAGCATTCCATACCCTTGATTTTTGCCTGCACATCTTCCTCCGTTACGGAAATATAGCAGTTCGGAATAAAATGTCGTGGATCGGTTGAGGCTCGCCATTCTGTACCGGAATGTGTTTCAAAGGTTACGATTGTCTTTACCTTTTCGGTTTCGAGTGGTCTGCATGCCGTCATCACTGCCTCGAAAGTTCGCTGATGATCGATATTTACGTCGCCGCCGTGGTGCGTAAAAATTACATCTGGCTGAAAGTTATTTTTTTCCTTTTCGATCACTTTAATAATGTCGAGCAGGGCAACAGTGTCAAATCTGTTATCCGGAAAATCATAAACACTAACGGAGTGATAACCAATTGCATTTTTTGCGTCGTCAATATTTTTACGGTGAATGGCAAGTTCGCTTTGCCATTGGGTTACATCGCGATGGTCCGAACGCGAAGTGATGCCTTCACCCAGAATGACCAGATGTGTGGCAACATGATGCCGGGAAATCAGTCTGTGCATAGATGCGCCGGGTCCCAGCAGCTCATCGTCCGGGTGGGCTACCACCACCATGATCCTTTTATTGCTTAATGACTCTATCATGTAAAGGGATGCTTTTCAAAATGTCCCCGCTCGCAGGTCCTTCGTTAAACATAAGGTCTAAGGTAGAAAGATAAGGTATAAATGGCTCATGCATTTGCCGATAGACCGGATGGTTGAAGTCGTGATAGATAACCTTAATGCCGAGATCTTCGAATTTCTGCTCCTCAAGATAATTGCGGCCCAGAGGACCAGACACATAGGTCGTGCAGCCCGTCTGTTGGCATAAGTTCACCACCAGATCTGCCTTCGCACCGGTGCACTGCATCTTACTGCTGTATTGCAGTGGTGTATCAATATGCAGATGGTCTAAAAAATACTGATTCGTAGCCTGGAGCGGTTCGCACATCAGATCATAAGGCTGATGCAAAATGTGTTCAAATTCGGAAAAGTACAGATTAAAGTAGGGCGACTTTTTATAAAACTGTTTGACGGATTCGGTTATTTTTTTTTGCCATTTTCCGTCGTTGAAAATTTCAACTTTATTGATCGCAAGATCGCCAAACTTGCCGGATGTTTTTAGGGGTACGGTCAGCCACAGGCTACCATCCGGTGTCCTGATCCTATTTCTATTGGTAAAGCTATTTTTTTCAAACTGTACATGGTCGAGCACAATATGAAGATCAGACTTCATGATTCTATGAAAGTACCCCAGCCAGGGAACAAACGCAGGTTGGTTGATGGAAACGATCAATTTTGATTTTGATTTTTGTACAGGAAAATGGAAAAATCGCGTGAGTGATAATCATGTCGAAGCTGCACCCAGGGCGAAAGTGTCCGGCAATAAGCGAGTGTGGCTGCAGGATCGGCGTAAAACTCGTGTGGTTCTTTGTCGGTAGCCCAGCTACTTAGAGAATTGAAGGCTACGACTACATTTGCCATTTCAAACATTCTGTTGATAAACTGCTTCATCAGCTCCCATGCGTCTGCACCCAAAAGGTAGAAAATTCCATTGGCGGTTACAATATCGTAGGTTTCTGAGGGCTTGGATTCGAAGACATTTTTTACCTCGAGGCTTAGTTCGGGATGAAGTTTCCTGGCTTCACCGATCATAGCGGTTGAAATATCGACGCCATGGTAGGCGACACTATCAAATTTTTGGCTTAGAAAATCGTAATAGTCAGCAAAACCGCAACCAATATCTAAGACGGACTTGTCCTTAAAATCGGTGCAGGAAGACAGCACGCGAAATTTTATTTGCTGCGATTGGGTGTGCCCATAGTCGCAGGCTTTGGGGTCGTGCCCATAGGTCTTAACCAGCTTATCGTAATACTCGTCTATTGTTTTGAAAATTGTATCCATCAGTTTGTTGTTGAAATGATTTTTTGCACCGTCTTAATGATGTGGTTCTGCTGGTTTTCTGTAAGACAAGGATAGATGGGCAAAGATAGGTTGCACTGAAATGCAGTGAATGATCGGGGAAAGCAATTGCGGGTTTCTTCTCCGGTCCATAGTTCTACCGGTCTTCTCGCTGCAATGCCATGGTCTTCCAAAACTGACAGCAAATCTTCTACGTCCCGCTCAAATCGCAGCACAAACCGGTAATACAGTTCATTGTTTTGCTGCAGCGATATACTCCGGTACTTGCTAAACGCAGCATGGTAGTGCTCGGCAATACCCTTTCTTTTTTTAATGAAAAAAGGCAGTTTTTGCAGTTGCACCTGCGAAACCGCGGCGTGAATATCGCTCATCTTCTCATTTAGATGTATGGCTGAAGCCGCTTTATCGGTATAATCCCGGAGGTCCAAAGCCGCTGCTGCAATATTTTGGCTATTCGTTAAAACAGCGCCCCCCTCGCCGCCGCCCACAAGTTTGGTGGCATAAAAGGAGCATATGGCTACATCGCCTAAACTCCCCGCTGCACCCTGCTCTGTGGATATGCCAAGCGCATGCGCACAGTCTTCGATCACCGGCAGCCCAAGTGTTTTCAAGGATGCAATCGGAGCTAATGCGCCGAAGGTATGCACCGCTATTATTGCCCGCGTTTTGTCGCTGATGTGTTTCTCCGCTTCTTCTTTAGTGATGTTGAATCCGGAAAGTGAAATGTCTGCAGCAACCGGTATTGCATGGACGGCAAGCACCGCATTTGCCAGGGCAACGCATGAATAAGCGGGTACGATCACTTCGTCGCCTGGCTGTACACCCACCGCCAGCAGCGCGATTCTTAGCGCCGATAATCCGGAACTTACGGCTACAGCATGGGCGGCACCGGTGATGTTTGTCAGAGTATCTTCCAACAGCTTTACCCGCGACCCCTGTGCCCAGTAGCCGGATTTTATTGTCGTCGTTACGGCTTCAATTTCGTCGCCGTCAAAGCATATTTTACTATGGCTGATCGCCTCGCCCGGACGCAGACTGAAAATCTCATGTTTTTCATCTCCGGCAATTTCGGTATCGTAACGGAAGCCTGCTTTGAGAAATGCCTTCTGACTTATCTTGTTAGACTTGAGTATGTAGGCTACGATCTTATCCAGCTCCTGCCATATCGTCTTTATCAGCGCACACCCTTGCTCCAGCGCCTGCACACCAATCCCTCGTCCGGACACCTGCTGCAGGATGTAGATAGATACGACACAGTGGGCGGGGTTTTCGTTCCGATCAAAACGCAACTGACCGACTGCAACGCCATCTGATTGAATGATGAAAATTTTTCGGTCCGGGTTGTCTATCGCATTAGTTATCCAGGCTACATGTTCCTCCCGTTCCACCGGTCGATTGCTTGAACCAAGAGCTATGAGGTACGGATCGTTTCGCCATTGGAAAATGAGATCCGTGTGTGCCTGCGCCAGCGGTATCAGTGTCAGTTCAGTCATCAAAGTTCATTGAGCCCAGTTGAATAAAATCTCCTTTGCTAAGTGCCACCCTTGTTTTGTTACCGATGATGTGATTGGCAAACGAGGGATGAATACCTGTGGCGGGTCTCAAAAATATGAGGTCGTCTTCGCGGATGGTATGCCCGGCCTCCAGATCTTTGTTTACCGCGCAGGAAAGCCTGAAATCCTTAAGCGTTAGTTTTTCTGAGGCTGTTGGTCCCAGCTTGGCTGAACCCAGCGCTCTTTCTATTTTTCTTACGGCAGCAACCAAATTGCCAAACTCTTTCGGATCGGACGAGAACCGGTGATCCGGACCGGGCAGACTATTGTCGAGGGTAAAGTGCTTTTCGATAAACACTGCACCAAGCACAACAGAGCCTATGGCAGCTTCCGCGCCCCAGGTATGATCACTAAAACCAACGGGATACCCAAAAGCCGACCTTAGCGATGTTATTTTGTTGAGATGAATATCGTCATCGGGTGTAGGATACGAAGAGGTGCAATGCAACAACAGCAAGTCTTTACCACCGGCTTCTTCAAAAGCACGCACCGCTTCATCGATTTCGGCAACATGAGCCATGCCCGTAGAGATGATTGTAGGAATTCCGGTGTACGCCATCTTTTTTATGAACGAGGTATTGACCAAAAAGTCGGAGCCATTTTTTAGCAGCGAAACTCCAATCTTTTTGAGGTCGTCGAGACCTCGCTCACTTGTGGGGGTACTAAAGAACACCACACCTTTTTTATCACAATGGCGCTTAAGCATTTCCAGTTGCTCAAGGTTCAGTTCATAGCGCTTGAACATATCATATTGCGACTCTGTGACGGATGTGCCTTGTGAAATGTAGGTATAGCTAAGTGTTTTGTCCAGAACAAAGTCTTCAGTATAATAGTTTTGAAACTTCACCGCGTCAGCGCCACTGGCAATGGCAGCGTCAATGGTTCTTATTGCCAGATCCATGTCTCCGTTGTGATTTATTCCTACTTCTGCAGCAATAAAGCAAGGGTTGCCTTCACCGATAACCTTATTTTCAATTTTTATCATGGGGTGATTTTCTTAAAAATTTCGTTGATCTTTTTTGTGGAAAGCCCGGGGGTGCTAACGATGGCAGACTTGAGGTCCCTTATGCCTGTGTGTACTCTTTCCGGTATCTGTATAAAATCGTCTGTGGTGCCCATGCCGCAAACCTGTGGATATTGACCCAGCCCCTCATAAATATACTTTTGATTTGCCGCAGTCTGAACTAAAAGAAGCTTCATGTGCATAAAAAAGCACTCGACAGCTATTGTGCTTGCAGACACCAAAGCATAGCTGCAGCGCTTCATTACAGCTATCAGTTCATTTACATTTAACTGGGGCATGATCCTCAGATTACGGGTTTCGTTTCTTTTGTCAACCGTCGGATCAATCCAGAAAACCTCATCAAAACCATCGAATGAGGGTAACATTTTACGAATACCCTCTCTGACCGCAGTATTGTTTGATCCGCCGAAGCAGATGAACAAGGATTGATTTGAGTGGGAAGATTCCGTATTCAGGTGTTCATAAAATTCTTTTCGAAGCAGAGCGTATTCAAGCCCAAGGTAAAGTTGGGTAGGCCGCTCGGCTGGGAGCACATAGTGCGCTCGGCTGACGCCCGGCGCGTGGTTGATGATCGCATCTACGTCAAGATCGCTACGCATCAGGTCGTCGATATAAACAGAATGGACGCCATGTGCGCGCAGTTTAAGAAAAAAATCGTTGGAAACCTTGTAATCATCCACAACTACCACATCGCCGCTGCCTGCAAGCGAGAGACAAAAGGCATCGTCGCCGGTATATACTTTTTCAAAGCCGGAAAGCTCGGGCGAAGAAGCGCTGAATGGCAGCGCACCGGCAACTAATATTTTTGAATAATCGTTATCTATAAGCTGGCTTAGGGCTATAATTCGAAATAAGTGTCCCCAGCCGACAATACTATCGGCAGAAGCCCTGAAGAAAATTTTTGTTTTTTGCTGCATTATAGAAACCGCCGGAAGACCGGTTTTACGATTTCGCCCGACAAATAACCTGCTACACCTTGCTGAAGCGCAGCTTTATATACTTCCAGGCTCTCCGAAAATGCTGTTATGAATTGATGGATATCTTCCGCACTATGACTGAAGCAGGGCACAAAGACGCCTTGAAATAAAATTCCCCGCCGGATCATTTCCTGCATGGCAAGTGTACGGTATGCTGCGGAAACATTTTTCTCTGCATCGCGAAACATAAAAACCGGCATCCAGTTACCCGCCAATACCTGCACATATTCGTTTAGTGCGTGGCTGGCTATCGTTTCATTCGCTGCAGCAATCAAGTCTTCCCCTATCTTCTGGTTGTGACTTATTACGTTTTTCGTCAGAAACTCATCAATTGTGGCTATTCCCGCTGCAAGCGAATGGGTTTCTGCGCCGTGAGTGGTTGAGATGAGAAATACTTTTTCCGCACCGACATTCCGAATGCCCCCCAGCTCCATAATTTCCCTTTTACCGGTAAGAGCGCAAAATGAAAATCCGTTTGCTATTCCTTTTCCCCAGGTGGCGAGGTCGGGTTCTATTCCGAATTTCTTCATAGAACCTGGCAGGTCTGTCTTAAAACCCGTTACCATTTCATCTAAAATGAAGACTGCACCCTGTTCGTGCGAAAGGCTGATTGCTTGTTTAAGAAATTCACCCGGCTTTCCATGGCACGCGCAAGTTTCATCGCAGGTTATTTTTTCCGGTTCTGTTATAACGCAGGCTATCTGCCCCGGATACTTTTCAAAAAGCGCTCGAAGCGAATCAATATTGCATGCGTTGAAGGTTACCGTAAGTGCAGATATTTCATCGGGAACGCCTTTGTTGCAGGCGGTCTTGCCAATAAACCAGTCGTCATAAGAATAAAACGGATGTTCCGCAGGGAAAGCAACCAGCTTTCTTCCGGTGTATGCGCGCGCCAGTTTTACTGCTGCGGTGGTAACAGTAGATCCGTTTTTTGCAAATTTGATCATTTGATGCTGCGGCACAAGCGAGAGGAACTTCTCCGCCATTTCCATTTCAATCGTAGCGGGGCGCTGGAAGTTTATTCCTTTGTAGAGCTGATCAATGACTTTCTGAAGTACAGGTTCGTAGGCATGCCCCAGACTTACGGAGGTAAGCCCCATTCCACAATCGAGGTATTTGTTTCCTTCTACGTCCCACACATGGGCCCCTTTACCATAAGCTATAGCTGCGGGGGCATTAGATGGAAACTGGTCATCTCCTTTGGAGTATGTATGCGCACCGCCTGGTATCAGATCATGGATCTTTCTTCTGAAGCTTTGGTTATTCATTGTGGAGATTTTGATTTCTGAAATTATTGATTTGAAAAAGTGCCGGGTCATTGAGTACTTGTTGTGCATACTCCTTCCAGCCAGCCAGCCATCCCATTTCCTGCAGCAATCGTTTCAGGAGTGCAGCGTCTTCAGGGTAGTCGAGGGTAAGCCGTACATTCGAATAGTCACTTTCAGATGTAAGCATGGAAGTGGCAAAACGACGGTGATTATCGCCCCCCAGGTTTTCTGCAATGTAAGGTGTAACATGTTCCCGACAATAGGCGTCTTTCGCATGTTCGAAAGCATTTTTCAAGGCTTCAAAGGTCATCACTTCTACATCCATCCCATCCGGAAAATGAGCGCTGGGTCCGGAATTGGTTACATAGTCAAGGCTTTGATCCAGTAGTTTTTCAATGCATTTGTCTATCAGTGTTGCATCAATCAGCGGACAGTCGGATGTGATGCGGACTACCAGATCAGGTTTGTGTGGGGCGGCTGCGAGATAATACCTTTCCAGCACATCTGTAGTTGAGCCCCTAAAAACATCGCAACCATGTGTTGCAGAAACAGCAGCAATCTGGTCGGCTTCCGGCTCATGCGTAGTGGCTACGATCAGTTTGTCTATTCTTTCAGATTTTTTTACCCTCTCCAGATGGATGTCCAGAAAAGTAAGCTCATTTACTGCTTGCAACAGTATTTTACCAGGTAGCCGGCTGGATCCATACCTTGCTTGTGTTACTGCTAAGATTTTCATGTCCAGTTGTAGGGATAAAGAAGCGCCTCGTCTTCAACGTTAATTTGATGGATAAAATTGATGACCGACTCCTCCAGAATAGTGTTGGCCGCCTCTATGTTTTGTTTCAATTGTTCCATTGTTTCCACGCCGATAAGCACCTTGTCCACCAGTGGCATTTGCAGGGCATAAACCAAAGCCATGGTCATTACCGGAATGTTGGAATTTTTGCAATGCTCGTAAACCTGGTCAATGTAGGGGGCAAGGGGTGCCAGTTTATCCGGCAAAGTGGCTGCCTGCTTCGCAAAAAGCCCCTGCAAAAAAACGGACCGCACCTGCAGTTCCTTGTAGCGATCCTTCACCCGTTTAAAACTTTCCTGCCGCTTGTTTGCATTGTCGAGCAGATTGAACGGCGCCTGAATTACATCGATCGCTTCTATATCGGCGCAGTAGCTAATCTCTTCATTGCTATACACCGAAACTCCGATTTTGACGATCAGGCCGGCGTCTTTAAGGGCAAGGAGTGACCGGAGCGTTTTTTCCTTGTCGCTATACAAATCCTGAACGTCATGAAAAAAATAAGTGTTTATCTGCTTTGTCTGAAGGTCCTTTAAAGTCTGCTTCGCTTGTTCGGAAATTGATTCTCCCTGCGTATGAAATTTACTATTCAGAAGAAAATGTACGTTGCTCTGCTGTAAGAAATCGCCTATGATCGTTTGCGCATCACCATAGGCACGGGCACAATCCAGTTCATTAATACCGTGTTCGCTTGCATAGTTCAGGATGTCAAATATTTCGGCTTTGGCAGGTTTTCCGGTGCTGTTATTGATGCCATAGTTGAGGCCGAACTGTACAGTGCCTAAGATGAGTTTTTCAGCTACCATGATTTTCTTCGGGGGAAAAGATTGCCATTCGGATGACCGAGCAAAATTCGTTTTCAAAAATTACATGTTCTTTATAGACGCCTTCTTTTTCAAAGCCCACTTTTTCGTACAACTTTATTGCCTGCACGTTATCTGCTAACACACCCAGCGTTATTTTGTGCAAGTGTTCCTGCTCAAAGCAATACCGAACAATTTTTTTGGTTGCCTCGGTTGCGTACCCTTTTCCCCATTCCTGCCTGTCGCCAATCATGAGCCCGAGTTCGGCATGACGGTGTCTGCGATTGACCGGGTCGATTTTTATATTGCCTATATGCTTGCCACTGTCTTTGATGTGAATCGCCCAGAAAAGAAGGTCTTCATTGCTTTCGGCTTTATTGAGAAAATCCATGAGCTGATCCTTCGTATAGGGTTCAAATATTTCCATATACCGGGTCACTTCGGCATCGTTGAGCCAGTTTAGATAAGTATCTGTGCAGTAGGTGGAATCGACAGGCCGAAAGTACAGCCTTGGCGAATCCAAAATAATCCGTTTAGACATGGGTAATAAAGTCTTGTACTTTTTCAATCACCGTATCGACTTCCTCAGCGCTCAGGGATGGGTACATGGGCAGGCTGATGCAACGCTCATAGTACCTTTCTGCAACCGGCATACTTCCCTTTGCATAGCCAAGGTTTTGATAGTAGGGCAATGTGTGCACAGGTATATAGTGGATCTGGGCGAAAATATCCTGCCCCTTTAAGTAATCATAAAGTTGTTTTCTGTGCTCCACCAGAACTACGTATAGGTGATGTGCATGCTTTACGCCGTTTTCAAGAAGGGAGGCTGTTCCCACAGGTGTCAGCGGCCTGACGGGACCTGATGCAAAAGCCGCATCATATTTCCGGGCTATCTCCAGACGGCGTGCCAAACCTTCGTCTGCACGCTGTAGCTGTGAAATACCTAAAGCGCAGAGTATGTCCGAGATTCTGTAGTTATATCCGAGCGCCTGCATTTCGTAGTACCAGCCACCGTGGTTTTCCTGCAGCAGTGCCGGATCTTTCGTAATGCCATGGGTGCGCAGCATTAACAGCTTGCGATATAGTGTTTCATCGTTGGTGGTAATCATTCCACCTTCTCCGGTTGCAATATGCTTTACCGGATGAAATGAGAAAATTGCGAGTTCGGCAAAGTTGCCATTGCCACAGTTTTGTTTCACCTGATTGCTGTCGGTGAAATAGCCACCGGGTGCATGGCAGGCATCTTCTATGATCCACAGACCATGTTTATCCGCCAAAGATCTGACCCGCTCAAGGTTTACAGGATAGCCGGCAAAATCGACGGGAATAACACCTGAATAATAGCCCCTTGGTTGGGCATCCAGCATTTTTTCGAGCTTGTCAAGATCAATGAGTCCGGTTTGTGCATCCACATCACAAAACTCGACCGTGCCTCCGCAGTAGAGGATACAATTGGCAGAAGCGGCAAAGGTGATGGGTGTAGTAATAACCCGCGTACCTTTTTGCACATTGAGCGCCATTGCAGACAAATGCAAAGCCGCTGTACCATTCGTAACTGCAACCGCGTATTTAGCCCCGATATAGGCAGCAAATTTTTCTTCGAACTCAGCTACTTTCGGACCCTGCGTTAAAAAGGCGGAGGTAAGCGTTTGAACTACCGCTTCAATATCTTCCTGGGTGATGTTTTGTCTGCCATATGGTATGCCCATCATGCAACTTCATTTATTTTAAATTCAGCATCAACATGTTTTACAATCAGGGCTCTGATATCTTCTACAGAGAGCCACTCCGTATTCTCGCCCGAATTGTTGTTAAAGCCCTGCGGCACCCGCTCTGCGCCAAAGCGGGCCAGGTAGGAAGTAAGGTCCCAAAGCGGCTGCTGCGGTAATATTGCATAGTATTGACCCAGATCAAAAGTGGAAAACGAATCGGCTACCGTGATCATCTCCTCGTGTATTTTTTCTCCGGGGCGAATGCCTACCACTTCTTTTTTGCAGTCAGGGCAAATTGCCTCTGCCACATCGGTAATGCGGTATGAAGGTATTTTGGGAACAAATATTTCGCCGCCCCAATGATTTTGGAGCGCCCACAAGACCATGTTTACGCCATCTTCCAGCGAGATGTTAAACCGTGTCATGCGCTCATCCGTAATGGGTAATACACCGGTATGCCTTCTGCTTAGAAAGAAGGGAATCACCGAACCGCGGGATCCCATCACGTTACCGTAGCGTACTACAGAAAATTTTAGTGAACGTTTTCCCCGGACATTATTGGCTGCTACAAACAGTTTGTCGGAACAGAGTTTGGTGGCACCGTACAAATTTATTGGCGCCGCTGCCTTGTCGGTTGATAAAGCTATGACGTCGTTAATGCCACAGCTTATCGCCGCATTGATCACATTTTCCGCACCCATAATGTTGGTCATGATACACTCCATGGGATTGTACTCCGCAATAGGCACATGTTTGAGTGCTGCTGCGTGGATAATGATGTTTACGTCCTCGCAAGCACGTTTCAGTCTTTCTCCATTCCGTACATCACCTATGAAGTAGCGCATAAACGGGTACTTACTATCCGGAAACTCCTGAGCCATTTCATATTGTTTCAACTCATCTCTCGAGTACACGATGAGCTTATTTACATCAGGATAGTCTTCGATGATTTTCTTAACAAATGCTTTTCCGAATGATCCGGTGCCGCCGGTAATAAGAATATTTTTCGCTGCAAGTATCGACATGAAAGAGAGTTATTTTATTGCTTTATCACTCATTATTGCTTTAAACAGTCGCGCCAGGGTCAGGTAGATCACAATGAATAGTCCACTCAACACTGCCCCGATTAAAATGCCTTTGGCTTTTCCAAGTTTTTGAGGCTTTATCGGAATGGTGGGCGTATCGATCACCTGTACAAGTGGCGTTTCTTTTCGCAGCGTTATCTCTGCAAGCCCAAGTTGCTTAACCAGTTCTTCGAGAATCGCTTTGTTCATTTCCACGTCCACGAGTTTCTTTTGCGAGGCCACTTTTAGTCGCTGGAAAGCCGGATTTAGATTTGGATTTTCGTCGCCATACACGGCCGCGCCGGATAGTGCATTGTTTAAAAGTGTCCGGATGGAATCGACCTGATGCCTCAAGATATCAACATTTTCTTTGGACCTTTTTGTCTGGCTTTCGATGTAAAATCGGGTTACATTTTCCAGCAGTTTCTCCGGAAATGCTTTAGAAAAATAAGGATCGGGGCTAACGGCAGTTATCTCAATAATGTCGTTTTTCTTATTGGGTTGATCTACCTGCAAATTGCGTTTCAATATCCAATCGTGAAATACAGTCAGCAGGCTATCCTCTACCCGGCTGTGGTTTTCAGCATCGGCATGAAAATTCAGTCCTTTGAGTTTTGCATTATCGCTCCAGCTATCTTTCAGGTCATTTAACGCAATGAAGCGATCTACCAAAAGGCTGCCCGGAGCATAAGGATCTTCAGACAGCAGGGCACGTGTTACCATTAATTTGGATTGTACGAGCGCCATCATATTCTCATCTCCCTGAAATACGCCGCCACTGGCACCGCCAAGGCTAAGACCGAACTGCGCGGCGATACTTGTTACACCATTTTTCGATTTACCGTCATTCTCCAGTACAAAGGTGAGCTGACCTTTATACTCCGCCTGCGAAAGCAATGAGGCCAGCAAGCCCAATGCAGCACCGATCAATGTAACAAGAATGATGATTTTTCGCCTTTCGTTCAAAAATCTTATCCAGGCTTTCAGCTTCAGGACAACTTCCCGAAGGCTGATCTCATCTTTTAATACATTTTCATTTTCCGTTATCTTCACAATGCTATCTTAGAACAGTGAATATTAATGTGGCAATGGTTGCCAGGCCGGTAGTGATCGCCACGATCTCACTTGTACTCAACCTGTTCTTTCGCTCCTCTTTCACAGGTACAAATATCTCCGCACCGGGTTGCACTTTTGGATAGTTGCTGAAAAATAAAAACCGCTTAGTGCTTGCTACTGAACCATTTGCATACACAATGTACGAATGCCTTTTCATAGCTTTCGGCGAAAAGCCTCCGCTGGCCCGGATACACTTTCTAAAACTTTTGTTTGCCGAAAACAAGATGGATGTGGGCGACAATACCTCGCCACTCACCCGTACGGTTTGAAGTTCTTTAGGAATACTTACGATGTCGCCATCTTCGAGTATCAAATCCGATGTCTTATGCGGTCGCTTCAATATTTGAGGCAGGTCTATACCGACAAAATCGTTTCGGGTGCCTATATCACTGAGATTTACTTCGGCAGAATCGTTGGTGGCTTTCTGGAGTGATTCGAATTGCTGTAGTTTGTTTTGTTCTCTTTCAATATCCGATTGAAAGACCTTTCGACCGGGTCTTTTGAGCGATGCACCCTCCTCGTAGGCAAAAGAAGTAAGCCCGCCGGCTCTTTTTATCAGGTCAGAAATGCGCTCGTTCTTATTAGTTATCGTGTACAGGCCCGGATACAATACCTCGCCTTCTATACGCACCACTTTCTGTATCTGATAGCCGGGCGCGGGACGTACGGACACAATGTCAAAAGGTTTGAGAATGAATTCGCTTGCTTGTTTCAGGCTGCGGTCGATCTCAACATAGAATACCTGTGCCGTTGCGGTGCTGTCAGAAAGCGGATTGGCATGGGTCACTCTACGCGAAATTTCAACTCTTCTGGCGGTAGCGCCTTCTCTCAATCCACCGGCTTTTATGATCAGTTCTTCAAGGTTCGTGTTTTCCGAATAGGGAAATGTACCCGGCTTCCGCACTTCACCGTCTATCGTCAATACATATTCTTCCTTCAGGTCGAAGATTGAAGGTATAGATATTACATCTTCGCGCCGCAATGGTATATCAGCTTCCTTTCCTGAAATGATATCCACCGGGCTGAAGGAGATGAGTTCGGTAGTCAGGTTGTTTTTTATTCGGGTAATATATCCTCTGTTGGGAAATGCATCTTCTTTCAGCCCTTCTGCTTTTTTTATTAATTGACTTAGCGTCATCCCTTCCGTCAGTTCAAAGGCCCCCGGCCGAAACACAGCACCATTAATCTGCACCCGATTTTCGAACCGATCTAAAATTGGCTCCACAAAATATTGATCACCGGTAGCAGGTTTGTAATCATCATAATTTCCGGCGGTAATATCTTCAATCTTACGCTCTGTTTCTGTGTTTTTCAGCACTTTTATCCTTGCACGGTAGGCACGTTCATTGAAATCGCCTGCAAAGCTGATCAGGTCTTTGAGGCTTTCTCCGTTCACCATTTCATACACGCCCGGTCGTTTTACTTCGCCCGATATTTCCACCCTTGTTCTATAGGTGGGCACTCGTATCACATCCTGATCCTGCAGCCGGATATTGTTCTTCAAACTGCCATACAGCAGAAAATCATATACATCGAGCGCGGCGACCACCGTACCCCCTCTCACAATCTGAATTACGCGGAAAGAGCCGTTGAGGGACGGGCCGCCAGAGGCATACAGTGCATTAAAGACCGTAGCAACAGAAGGCAAGGTATAGGTGCCCGGCTTCATAAGTTCGCCGGTAAGTACTACCCTGATGCTTCTGATGTTTCCTAAAGAAATGCTTACAGAGGTGGTACCATTGCCAATGCCATTGTATATTTTAGAAAGCCTCGAGCGGATGCGGGCACTTGCCTGCTCCATCGTAGCTCCGCTAACGGGCACTACGCCAACCATGGGTATATTGATCGTTCCCTCCGGAGATACCGTCAGTTGATAGCTCGCTTCGGAATAACCGTAAATGTCAATGAGTATCTGATCGTCGGGACCAAGTTCATAGTCGGGTGGTGTGGCCAGCCGGAGGTTGGGCTCAAAGGTTAGATTCGTATTCGCAAAAAGGGAGGCGCCAAAAATCTTATTACGTAGTTCTTCCTCGCGCGGCGTGATCCCCGATTTTGTTGTGTTCTGTTCAGAAATGGGATTTTCTTCTTCGCCGGGAACCTTATTTACTTTCCGGCCTGGCTGTTGTTTAACTGAGCTTGGTGTACTTTGTTTTTTTAGCTTCTCAACTCTTAGCCTCAGCTTTTCAATTTCACGGGCATCCATTCCGCGTGCTATCGCTACCTGCTCCAACTGGCCTTCCCCAAGCCCCGACGATTCTACCTGCTTCATAAATGCCCTGACCTGTGCATCGGTCATGTCATCTACATGCATCGAGCTTAGGTCCTGCAGTTTCTGGGTTTGCGCGTAAGCAGGGCAAACCAATACAAGCATTGCTCCGAAAACGAAACATCTAAAAAAATAATTCAACATCACGCTGTTCCTTTTGATAAACTGTGTCGCAACAGCAATTTGCTGTAACAACAAACAACATTCACATTCATGCTTTAAAAGATAGTGTTAAAGCAAAAATATCATTCGCCACGGAAATTAACCTGGTAAAAGTATCTGCAAATAGTACCTGTTTTGAAGCCTTCAAATGTAATTAAGAATCGAAATAAAGCAAAAAGGCATACTGATTCACTCGGTATGCCTTAATCATCAGAAATTCAAAATCCTACATCCGCTCCGGCAGTGTGTATTTTCTACCGTTGTTTTGTTGTTTCAACCAATCCACCAAAGGTTGAAAATACTCGAGCATCGCATTGGCATTGAGCTCGTCGCCGGTTGATTCTTTCAGCACTACACGCCAGTCTTTCGAGGCACCGGGATACATGATCTTGCGCAGGAAGTCGCCAATTCCTTTTTGTCCGTAATAATTTGTAGCGCGCGGATCCTGATGCAGAATGTTCTTGGCAATATGGTTGTGCAACTGATAAAGAATCACATAAGACAGTGCATAGTCATAGTACTGTGCAGGATCATCATTGATATGTGTTTTTGTAGCCGCATCGCAGTAGTCTTCTCCACGGTCTGATGGCGGCACAATGCCCTGATACTTTTTAGCAAGCTCCCACCATTTGGCATTGAATTGATCGGCGGGTAGATTGTCCACATAGAGCGCTTTTTCAAAGTTGCTCATGGTGCCGCAGGAAAAGAACATGAACACTACCGAATTGAGTGCTTCTTTCATCAATGATTGGATGCTGTCGGTCTGCACCTGGGCGTCTATCAACCCGCGACCTACCAGGTAGGGCTTCTGCATGGCAGCAAGTCCCATCATGGTGCCAATGGCTTCATGATAAGCACGGTTAGCACCTCCGCGCAGCAGGGGTGGCACATCGGGGTTGGTATATGTGAGGTAGTAAAAAATGTGTCCTAACTCATGGTTAGCAGTTTCCCACCACTCGGCATTGGGCTCTATGCTCATCAGGCTACGAACATCGTGGTTAAGGTCCATATGCCAGGCAGAGGCGTGGTTGTTTTTCTTCACATTGCTGTCGGCAGGATAAGGATAAAGGCTGGAGCGCTCCCAGAAAGTTTGCGGCAGCGAAGGGAATCCAATGCTTGTGTACAGTTTTTCGCCTTCGTGCACAATCCATTCTTTCGATTTTGTGCTGAGCACTTTATCAAGGTCTATGCCTTGCACATTTACCGCACTGCTCCAGTCTTGTCCCCAGCGGTTGGGCAGCCAATGTGCGGGAAGGTAGTCGGGCACATCTTTAGCGCCATATTTTTTTGCCAGTTCATAACGCATCCATGTATGCAACTCGCGATAGAGCGGATACAGTTCGCTCATCAGCTTGTCCATGGTCTGCATCATCTCGTCGGTCTTCATGTTGTAGTCCGACACCTGATAGGAGAAGTAGTCGTTGTACCCTAATTCCTGCACCGTTTTATTGCGCAAATCGCGGAGTTGCACCAGCCCGGGTTTCAGAGTCTTGCCCACTTCTTTGCTTGCATTCCACGCTGCGAGGCGCTTGTCCACGTTCGACTCGCGTTTTAAGATGTCGTCAATATCGTTAGTGCTCACCTTGCTGCCATTAAGGCTGTATTGATACCCATAAAGTTTTTGGGTTTGCTCGGTCTCAGCTTTGATGCGCTGTTTCACCACGTCGGCAATAGTTTGTGGATTGTTGGCTGCGGCATAAAGAATTAGGTCGAGTTGCTTTTTCTGCAGGTCGGTGAGCTGATCTTTTTGCTCCAGAAATTTTTTGGCTTGCTCTATATTTTCTTTGCTGCCTGTAAAAGCTGCCATGGCTTCATCCGCTTTCTGCGCATTGATCGAGTTGGTGCTGTCGCCTTCTTTTATTTCGATGTTTGCCTTCCACTGTGCTTCGCTCGAATTGGTATAGAGCTTCACATACTGTGTGGTATAGTCGTCAATAAATTTCTGCGCGTCCTGCTGCGTTTTCTCGTGGTTGCTGCACGATGAAAATGCAAGAGCCACTGCAAGGGCAATGCCGCTGATTTTTTTCATTTCCAAGGAATTTGCATTAAAAGTAAAAAACCTACGGCTTTCGCGGCAGGTGAGGCTTTGGGTGAAATTTGCTGAGCTATATCGCCAATACAAATTCTATGAGCAGCCTCGCAAGATCATCAATATGCTCAAGCGATATTTCCTGTGCTTTATCAAACACATCGTGGTAATAGGGTTTGGTGCCATTGCCGTATATAAATATCGCCGGCACTCCTTTTTCGCTGAAATGATAGTGGTCGCTATTACGGCTTTGACTTCTTTCTTTTATCTCCGGAAGGTATGCGCCTTTCTCATTGAGTTCTTTCAACAATGAAAATGCTTTTTTCTGTTCCACAGCATTCACTACTGTAATGCCATTGGTAGCGTCGCCTGTCATGTCAAGGTTGATGACAAGCCGAATAGTATTGAGGGGAAAAACGGGATGGCGGGTGTAATAGTCGGAACCAATCAGCCCTGCCTCCTCACCGCTAAACGCCATGAAAGCGATGCTGTAAGGTTGTGGATGCGCTGCAAAATAATGGCCGAGATAAAGCATTAGCGCAGTGCCACTCGCATTGTCGTGCGCGCCGGGGAAAACAATATTTTTTCCCATTTCGCCGAGATGGTCAAAGTGTGCACTGAATACTAAAAAGCTGTCGGGGTGTTCGGTTCCGGGTATAAATCCCAGCACATTGTGGCAGGTATGGGAGGCTACAAAACGATGTTGCACCTGTGCTGCCAGCTTTCTTATTCTACGTGGCATCACCGTGTCTTCAACATAAAAGATGGTTGCCGCTGTAGTATCTGTAGCTACCGTCCAGGTAATTTTTCCATGTCGTGGAATGATAAACAATCCCATGGGAAGGCTTTGGGCAAAGCTTCGTGAATTGAAGTGGAGATAATTTGCAAGAGTGTCATAGTGCTCGAGCAGATAAGCCCGGCTATAGCGAAAGTCTTTTTTGATGTTGTTCCAACCAAGGCTGTCTTTTACCTCCGAAAGGTCAATTTTTTGCACCCGGATTTTATCGGTGAAATAGCTTGCGCTGGCTGCATTGACAATAAAGTCTTCGCCGGGCTTCATTGCTTTGCGCTGTAACTTCAGCGACATAGCTCCGGGGAAGGTATTGACCGGAAAACTAAAATCCTGAAAGTATGTGCTGTCTGCGGTAAAGGGGAGCAGTCCGAATTCGCGGTATTTGCGACCGATGTACCTTGCTGCTTTTTCTACACCTTTATCTACATATCCTCGTCCGTGCATGGTGGTGCCGGCAAGAGTGGCTATCTGATGTTTGATCCATCGTTTTTCGGTTTGTGCCGCCACCGTAGCCCGCAGGGCACACAGCAAAAAGAATAAGAGAATAGTTTTCTTCAAGGCTGAGCAATTTCTCTCCGATAATAAAAAAATGCTCTGGTACTACCAAAGCATTTTTGATCTCGACTTACTACTTATCTCGCTGCTCACGGCACGCTCGTATAGGTTGTAGTCGTTTCAGAAGTTGGTCCGTTGATCGTTGTAACGTATTTTATCTTCAACGTGTTGTTGTCCAACTGAAGTATGTCGGCGGTAAGCGATTGAATGGAAGGATTGTTGGTAAAATCGCTTTTCAGTTGGGTTTCATTATTGATGAGTTGCCAGCTACCGCCGGCTGTTTGTTGCGGGTCTGCCGGGCTGCATTTTGTGGCGCCTTCGTCCGAGAGTGTAGTATGATCGGAGAGGAAACTGTAAATGTTGTCTTGCTGGCAAGCGGGCATAACCGCATATAGGTCGTAGGGAATCACAAGTCCATTACCATAATCAATACTTGTTGTTGAGGCTGTAATTTCCCATTTTTTGGAAGTTAGAATGGATTCCTTTGATCCGGCCGGCGTAGAACTGTCTTTTTTACAGGATGCGAACAGTGCGATGGCGATTGACAGTGTTAATAGTTTTTTCATGAACATTTTTTTTTGAAAAGGTTATTGGTGGAAAGTAAATTCTATTGCTTGTATCTGGAAACGCCTACGTTTTGGTACATCTTCGTAGTGATAAACGAGAACGTGTCCACGTCCCACTTGTATTGAAGTGTCAGTGTTTGCTCATCAAGTTTCAGGATGTCTGCCGTTACGGTTGGAATAAAAGGACTTAACGTGAACTTGTAGGTGAGTTGGCTTTCACCTCCGGCAAACTGCCAGGTGCCGCCCAGCCAAACCAATCCGGTATCATCCCAACATCTTTTTATGTTCGGGTCTTCCACCGTGCCATGATCGGATTTGAAATAAAAAAGATTGTCTTGTTCGCAGGAGTCCATTCCAGCGATGTCATCCCGGGAAATGATGAAACTATCCCGAAGGTAAACTTGGGTGTAACCGTTAAGTAGTTTCCAGGTGCCGGATGTAAGAGCCCGTTCTTTGAGCCCATCTGATGAACTGTCTTTTTTGCATGCAGCGAGCATGACCAATCCTACAGATAGAATGAATAGTTTGCGCATAAGGCTTTTGTATTTAAAGCCTAATATTATATCATTCTTTCCATTTTTTCACCACCAGGCTCGAATTTGTACCTCCAAAACCGAAGGAATTGGACAGAAAAATGTCAAACTCCTTTTGCAAAGTTTCGGGGACAATATTGATCTTGGCTGAATGTTCGTCGGGATGCTCAAAGTTGATATTCGGAGCCACAAAGTTGTTTTGCATCATCAGCATAGAGTAAACTATTTCGCTGGCGCCAGCCATCCAGCATTCATGTCCGGTCATAGATTTTGTTGAGCTCACCGGCACTTGTCCGCCAAACACTTTGTAGATAGCGTCTGCTTCACTACCATCTCCGGCAGGCGTCGAAGTAGCATGTGCATTGATGTATTGAATCAGGTTGGGATCCACAGCGGCATCCTTCAGCGCCCGGGATATAGATACTACTTGTCCGTCGCTGCTGGGGTTGGAAATATGCTGCCCGTTGGATGAAAAGCCATATCCCAGCACTTCAGCCAAAATAGTGGCTCCGCGCGCCTGTGCACTTTCCAGACTTTCCAGGATCACAGTAGCCGCACCACCACCGGGTACCAGTCCGTCGCGGTCGCGGTCGAAAGGGCGGGATGCCTTTGTGGGTTCATCCTCGCGGGTAGAAAATGTACCCAGCGCATCGAAGTTGGGCATAGAATAGATATTCACTTCCTGCGCACCGCCACAGAGAACACGTTCCTGCAAGCCCTGCTTGATAAACATGTAGCCGAGCCCGATGGAATGTGAGCCGCTGGCACATGCTGCACTTATGGTAAAGTTTACACCCCGCAGTTTGAAAATAGTGGCAAGGTTCATCGTCACCGTTGAGTTGAGCACCTGAAATACAGAGCCCGAGCCCACCATCATGGTATCTTTCTTTTCGCGTATCAGGTCTATGGCTTCTATTACCGGCTGCGCGCAACTATCATTGCCGTAGATAATGCCGGTTTCATTGTGCTCAAAAAATTCGGTGGTCATACCCGCCTGCGCCATCGCTTCTATGGTAGCCATATAGGCAAACTCTGCATGCTCCGGCATCATGATTCTTGCGCGCCTGTCGAGCAACCCCTTGAGCTGCGGGCGCTCTACAAAGCCGGTAAGCCCTGATCGGTAGCCCATTTCTTTGCGCTTCGGGTCGAGAATAATGCCCGATTTCCCTTCAAACAAAGACTTCGTTACTTCTTCTTTGTTCTTTCCCAGTGAAGAATAAATTCCGAGTCCGGTAATGACTACTCTGCTCATGTATTAGACTATTTCAACAAGATGTCGGTAAAGATGAAATTTCTGATCAACAGTAAGTAGGGGCATGTTTTCCGCCTTTGCTGTTGCGATTAAAAAACGGTCAAACGGGTCGCGATGATCTGTAAACAAGGGTAATTGGCAATACTGTTCGATGTGACTGGTCTGTATTACTAGTGCACTAAAGCCAGCCCGGGTAACACTTTCCGTAAATTCTGTGAATGTAAGATCGAACTGCGGTAGCTTTTTCAAATTGATCTTAATGGCAATTTCGAGGTAGGAAAACTGGCTGATCCATAACTCATTTTCGCGATTTTTTAAAATATCCTCATGCTTTCCGGAAAGCTTTTCAGGAGCGCTTAATGCCCAGAGTAGAATATGGGTGTCCAAAAGGTACTTCATCAGGACATATATTCGTTTAAATCGTCCAATGGCTCATCAAAGTCATCCGGAACCAAAATTTTTCCTTTCAAAATTCCTAGTTTGCGAACTTGACTATCGGGAGTACGCTCCAAAAAAGTTACAATAACCTCTGTCTTTTCATGTACTTGTGGCTCTTCTGAGAGTATAATTTTACCGTGGTCATACACGCCTTTTATAGTAGTTAGCATATTAAATTGTTTTTCTAAATTACTGCATTCGACGCCACGTATCGCTGGAGTTAATTTTACACTGAGTTTCCTAAGTATATAACCCCCCGTTTATCGAGATCACCTGACCTGTAATATACGACGATTGCTTCGACGCCAGAAAGCCCACCAGGTCTGCCACTTCCTGCGCTTCGCCAAAGCGTTGCATGGGTATCATTTTCGCGAGTTCTTTTTCATTCAGTTCTTCTGTCATGTCGGTCTTTACAAAGCCCGGTGCAATAGCGTTTACGGTTATGTTTCGTTTGGCTATTTCCTGCGCCAGCGCCTTTGTAGCGCCTATCATTCCCGCCTTTGCTGCCGAATAGTTTACCTGCCCCGGCATTCCCTTCAGTCCGCTTAGCGATACCATGTTGATGATGCGCCCATAGCGGTTCATCAGCATCGGGTTCAGCACTGCCTTGGTTACATGATACATTCCCTGCAAACTGGTGTCCAGCACACTGCCCCACTGTTCATCGGTCATAGACATCATCAGTGTATCCTGCCGGATGCCTGCATTATTGACCAACACCTCAATCAGATCTTCTTTGTGCGCTTCCATCCATCCTCCCAATACTTTTTGCACATCATCTTTGTCCGCCACATTAAAGTTCAGCAAACTGGCTTCCACAGCTTTTTCGCGTACCAGTCTTGCTGTTTCTTCAGCAGCTTCAACATTGCCTTTGTAATTAATCAAAACGGAATAGCCAAGCTCAGCCAGCTTCACACATACTGCGCGACCTATTCCTCTTGATCCTCCTGTTACGAGTGCGTATTTCATGTTTTTTTGTTCGTATTTTTTTTGTTGTCCCGGCGCAGTTGCTGCTATAAAGCGGGAGTGGCGATGGCACCGTTCATCTTTGTTTTTCTATTGGGCATCCCCACCTCAATGCCATTCGGAGCAGCTATACGGGGTTTTTACAACTCCCAAAGAAGCTACAATTCAATATTGCTGAGGAGCTCGATGGGTTCTTTGTCGGGTCCGTCCTTCAACTCATTAAGTAAGCCAGCAAGTTCTTCTTTTAACGACGGATACTTTTTGGTCAACGCTTTGGCTTCCCGTTCAAATCGTCTGGAGAGAAGTATTTTAAAGTTCATTCAAAAACGTGTCCAATGACTTGAGTTTGATTTTTCCTTGCTTTGATAACTTAACCTTTTTTATCGCTTCCAGAACGTCCTGTTCTATCCGTTCCTTGCTTTTTTTTCGCTGCCTTCTGTTACCGTTACTTTACTTTCCAGTCCAAGATTTCTAAGAAGCTCCATAAAAAACGGAAGCTTTTTATCGGGCACTTCCAATGTCACTTGCTTCATTTCGTTTTTCTTTTAGTCAAAGTTAAAAGTTCCGGCTTGTAATTTTTTTAACCGTATTCGTCCAACCGACTCCTTTTTTCCGCATGCTATAAGGATTCAAAACCGCCTTTGCAGCCTTTTAAAATCTACCTTTTTAAAACCTCGTCAATTCCTTTTGTAAGCAAAGACTTGTAATAAATCTAACTCTGTATCAACTGCCAGCTATCAAATCCCAGCAGGTTTTTCATGTTGGCACCTACTTCTGTTTCCATGAGCCACTGTTTTACTTTATAAAGCCTTTCTGACGAGGGTTCATCTTCTGTAAACGCTGGAGAAAGTGCGCTGATATGGTCAAACATCCACTTCGTAGCCGGCGACAACCGATCCTGATATCCTTTCAGCGTGATCGCCTGAATGATAGCCGTTGCATGAACCGATAAAACTTCAAACGAATTTTCAATCACGCGGGCACACATCTGCGCAGCATTGCAACCCATACTTACGATGTCCTGATTGTCGTTGTTGTTGCTGATGCTGTGGATGTACATGGGGTTGCTCAATGTCTGGTTTTCTGCTACGTTGGATACTGCCGGATATTGCATGCCCTGAATTCCGAAGTTGAGTCCCAGCCTACCCATGTTAATAAATGGTGGCAGTTTTTTATTGAGATGATGATTGAGCAAAAAGTTGAGCTGCCGTTCAGCCAGCATGGAAAGTTTGGTCACTGCAATCTTCAGCTTGTCCATTTCCAGGGCTACATAGTCGCCGTGGAAGTTTCCTCCGTGAAAAATGTTTTGGTGTTTTCGGTCTATGATCGGATTGTCATTAACCGAATTCAGTTCGTCAGTGATCACCCTCGCGGTATGCTCGATGGTATCATACACTGGTCCTAATATCTGCGGCACGCAGCGCAGCGAGTAGTATTCCTGCACTTTATCCTCCAGCACTTCCTCTGTTACTTTTTTGTCGTAGAGGTGTTCGTGACGCTTGCGGAGCAACCCGCTCTTTTTCGATATAGCGCGCATCGCCATGGCTACCATCTGCTGACCCGGATGGCGTTTCACCGAATTGAGCTCTTCTGAAAAATGATCGTCATAGGCTTCCATAATCTCATTGACCATCAGCGAAAAAAGAATCTGTCCGGTCATGAGTTTGCGGGCATGCAGCACATTGATGGCACCAATACCCGTCATGGCAGAGGTTCCATTGAGCAGACCCAGTCCTTCCCGTATGTGGATGTCGAGCGGTTTTAAGTTCAGACTTTCAAATACTTTTTTTGCCGGAACCACCGCACCCTGATACCAGAAATTTCCTTCACCGATCAACCCTAACGCAAGGTGAGCGAGCTGTACCAGATCGCCGCTGGCACCTACGCCGCCGTGAGTGTAGATGGCAGGATATGCGCCGGCATTGAGCAAGGCAGTCATGAGGTTGATGAGGTTGATGTGAATGCCCGAGTAGCCCAGCAACATGGTATTAAGCCTTGCAAGCAGGGTTGCCCGGCATTGCTGCTCGGTAAGCAGGGCGCCCATACCGCTACTGTGCGACCGGATCAGGTTGTACTGCAGGGCAACACGATCTTCATCGTTAATACGGTATTGTGCCATAGGGCCAAAGCCGGTATTGATGCCATAGATCAGTTTATCGCCCGAGAATTTTTTAAGAAAATCGAAGCAGTCTTCCACGTCCGCAAGCGTTTCCGGCGTTATGTCCATGCGTTCGTGCTGCAGCACAATCTGCTCAAACGCAGCGAGATCGAGCGTTTTTCCACCCAATGAGATCATATTCGTTACAACAGGTTTTGAAGTGTGTAAAATTAGCAAAAGAATATCGCGAATGCAGATACCTCCTTGCCACAGATGGGCTAAAAAAATGCCCCCTGTTTTCAGGAGGCGTTCTTTAACTGGGTAATTCCTTACAGAGCACCCAGTGCCGTAATGACTTCCGGCAGTGTTTTAGATACCGGGCGCAGGGTGTCCATCATATTGAAAGTGGCCGTAAGATTCTTAAGCTCGGCATAATAATATATACCATTGCGTAGCGACAGCGATACGGCATGGAAGTTAGCATTGACGGGAATTTGATAGTTATTGGTCAGACTCCATTTTCTGGAGCTGTCCGTGAACATTTGCATATAACTCACAGCGTTCATGCTTGGAAAAACAAGAAATACCATGGTGTTGGTCTTGTTGAGTCCCAAAGTGTCTTTGCTTACCAGATTGATGTTGGTGAGCAACTGCCCGCTGTTGTTCATAAAGTAATCGCAGTTGATCCAATTAAAGCTGGTACAGGAATCAAACATGTAATAGGCCACACCATTGGTGGTATCTACAAATTGATTGTACACAAGGGTGCCCGCATTCGGTGCCGATTGCGCCCAGGTCACTACAGAGTCGCCGTTGTTATTGTTGCCGTAAAATAGCGCCATAGGTGGAAATGCCGGCGTGCTGCTGGCTACGAAGCCTATGCCGTAGGTGGTAGGAAATACTTCCTGTCCGCTGCGGTAGGCTTTAAGATGCACCTGTCCGCCACTCATCAGCAATCTGCCCAATGCTACAGTGCTGGAGCGGTTGCCGATCACTTCTCCCGGGGTGTACATCTCTGTGAGTTTAAGTTGGATTTGTCCAGAGGTCACCGGCATGCCGTTCTTGTCTCTGAATGAGTTAGGGTAAAAAATAAGCCGGGTGTTCTTACTGCCATAAACCACCTGAAGCGCACCTGCGTTCACCTGCAGATCTTGCCGGGCGGTGATGGTACGAGTGCCTGCAAAAAGATTACCGAGTATCTGTTTGGTGCCCGAGCTATCGGTTGGTGGCAAAACGCCAGAACTGTTACTCTCTTTGTTGCAGGAAGCAAACCATACTGATGCTGCCATTAGAAAAAGGGTTAGCGAGCGCGTATATTTTCTCATGTCAATGCTGTTTTTCAAATTGTACAGACGATGTTAGTTATAAAGATGTTAGCAGACGGGCAAATCATCAGCCTGCCCGCTCTGAAAAATACTGCTAAAGATATTTATTGTTTGGTTTAGTTGTTAACCCTTCCGCTATTTTATGGCACCAGCACCTGTAAACTGCCGGGTTTTAAGTAGAAGCGCACGGATTCTTTGCAGGGATGCGCATCTCCGTCCGTCTGCATGAGGGTAAGCCCCGGATGCCTTACGGTTACTTCCCGCGCCAGAATATGCTTTACAAAGGCACTGCTGAGAATGGTGCCGCGCCATAGCCGCAGAGCCATGAGCCCACCCAATATCTTCGGGAATTTCCTGATGATGACCACATCGAGCAAACCGTCACTGTAGCTGGCCCCCGGTGCTATTTTAAAGTCGTAACCAAACTGTGTACCGTTGGCAACGTTGATGATAAAGGCGCGCTCACGGCTTTGCACTCCGTCAATAACAATATCCCAGTCCCATTCCTTGTATGTCCACATGTGCTTGGTTACCAGCCAGCTATACACGGTTATCCCCCTCCGCAGACTCCGGGCAAACTTTTTTGAAATGAGTGCATCGAAGGCTACACCGGCATTGCTGACAAAAGCGTGTTCATTGGCAAAGCCTACATCTATAGGAATGCTGCGGTCCTGGTTGATGACCTGAATCGCCCTTTCGGGTGTCAGTGGTATTTTCAGGGTTCTGGCCATACCATTGCCTGAACCCTTGGGTACAATGGCCAGGCGGGTGTCTGTTCCCATCAGGCCCTTTACAATGTCGTTTACAGATCCGTCACCGCCTACGGCCACCACGGCATAGGCGCCTTTGTCTGCGGCTGTTTTCGCCAGCTCAGTGCCATGCCGTGCATATTGGGTGTGTACTATTTCATAGGAAAAAGTATCGTGATGGAGTTCTTTGTCGATAGCGTGCTGTATGGCCTTTTCCCGGTCCACACCCGACCTTGGGTTGATGATGAATACAAGGTGCTTCATCATTAAGCGAGCTGCGCTTTTAGGCTCAGGTCCATGCTTACTGCGTGGTGGATAATCGCTCCCACAGAAATAAAATCAACACCGGTCGCTGCGTAAGAAACAATGTTGTCGAGATGGATGCCCCCACTTGCTTCGGTCTCAGCCTGACCTGCAATCATGCTTACGGCCTCTGCAAGCATTTCGGGTGTGTAGTTGTCCAGCATGATCCTGTCTGCACCACCTGCGTTGAGCACGCGCTGCACATCATTCAGGCTTCGGGTTTCAACTTCTATTTTGAGATCAAGGTTGTGTTGCCGCAGGTATTGCCGTGTCTTTTCAATAGCTTTTTCTATTCCGCCGCAGAAGTCGATGTGATTATCCTTCAGCATCACCATATCATAAAGCCCCATCCGGTGGTTCATACCGCCGCCTATGGTTACCGCTTCTTTTTCGAAGGCGCGAAAAAGTGGTGTGGTCTTTCTGGTGTCCAGAATTTTTGTAGGATAAGCGGCAATCTTTTGCACATAGCGGTGGGTGAGCGTGGCAATGCCGCTCATGCGTTGCATGCAGTTGAGGGTTAGCCGTTCCGCCTGCAAGATGGTATGTACCCGGGCGCTTACCTCGAAGGCAGTTTCACCTGCGGTCACAGCATCGCCGTCTTTTTTATGTATCACAAAGCTGGCATCGGGCTCCAGGTATTTAAAGATATCCTGCGCCAGTGCTACACCAGCCAGAATGCCCGTTTCCTTTATTTTCAATACCGCCCTTCCTGCAGCAGACGGGTCAATGCTGGCCAGCGTTGATACATCGCCGGTGCCCATATCTTCTTTAAGTGCTGCTGCAATAAATTCGTTCGTAGTCATGATCTGAGGATTGCAAAGCTAAGGAATCGCAAAAAGCTTAACCTGAAAGTAAGGATTAATTAACCCGTCGCCAGAGCAGGCTTCCATCGCCGTAGCTTAAAAAGCGGAACTGATGACTCAAGGCGTAATCATAAATTTTTCTCCAGTCGTCGCCTGTCCACGCGGCAATGAGCAGCAACAGCGTTGATCTGGGCTGATGAAAGTTGGTCACCAGACCGGTGGCAACCTTAAACTCATAACCCGGAGCGATGAGTATCTGGGTTCTGGTGATCAGTCTTGTCCTGTGGTTGTGCAGCATCCAGTCGGCCAGTGCCTGCAAGGCATGGGTCAGAGCCGGCGCCCGGTCCTGCAGCTCATACGGTTCCCATTGCGAAACCGCTATGTTTTGAAAATCGGGAACGACATGATTCAGCAGTTTTACTCCCATCCAGTACAACGACTCAAGGGTTCTGAGCGAAGTAGTGCCCACGGCAATGATCCTTTTGCCTTCTCGGGCTATGAGTTTCTCTATCAGAGTGAGCGATACGTCTATCCATTCTGCATGCATCTCATGCTCCGCCATGGTTTCGGTCTTTACCGGCTTAAAGGTTCCCGCGCCCACATGCAGGGTTACAAAACCTTTGGTCACACCGCGCACGCTCAGACGTTCCATCACTTCCTGCGTAAAATGAAGGCCCGCTGTAGGTGCTGCCACGCTGCCTTCTTCTTTCGCATATATGGTCTGGTAGCGTTCTTCGTCGGCTTGCCCGGCTTCGCGGTGCAGGTAGGGAGGAAGGGGCACCCGTCCTGCTTCGTGCAATACTTCTGCAAAAGTTAAGGTGGGGTCATCCCAACTCAATGCAACGGTAAACGACCCGGCATGCCTTTCCACAATAGTGGCCGACAGACAAAAATGATCATAAGTATGGCTGAGTGTCGCCCCATGTTTCCACTTACTGGCGCCGCCAATCATACATGTCCACCACACCTCCCCCTTTTGCTGCATGGCCGTTTGTATATCTGCATATTGGCGGTGCGGCTCCAGGCAAAAGACCTCTATAGTGCCGCCGGTGGATTTTACAAACAAAAGCCGCGCATGTATGACCCGCGTTTCATTGAATAGGATAAGATCGCCCGGATCAAGTAGCTGGTCGATCTGATCGTACCGATGTTCCGTCAGGTGGCCGTCTTTGTATTGCAACAGCCGGGAAGCGTCGCGTTGATCCAGCGGAAAACGGGCAATACTTTCGTCGGGCAGGGGGTAGTCATAATCTTCAATGCGCAGGTGCCTGGGGTGTGTCATGTGTGGGTATTTCTTATGATTATTATCGTAACTCCGGTATGTTGATGCCCGTTATCTTCCGATAAAGGTCGATAGCATACAAGTCTGTCATGCCGGAAATAAAATCCACCACCGATTGTATATCGCTATAGAGATGCTTTTCTTTACGGCTGAGTACAAATTGTGCGGGAATGAGTTGCAGCAATTTTTCGGTTCGTGCATTTAATGGAGAACAAACGGCTTGTACAAACTCCTGCAGCAGACCACCGATAACGGTAAAACCTGCCAGTTCTATTTCCAGCACCGAACGGTAATTATAAATATGCTTCACTGAAAAATCATTTATAAGGCCAATTAGCCGCTGATCATTCGCCGAAAGGCACTTCAACAGGTCGGTCTCCAGGCTTCCTTCAAGCAAGGACTGTTCCATCTTCATAAACACTGCTGAAAGCTTTTCTACCATCAGCCCGATCCATTTTGCCCTTAGGAACTGCACCTTCTGATTGTCGTCATTGATCTGGCTCAGCGTCTGCTCTACACGGCTCAGCGCATTATACCCCTGTTCTTGTTCAAAAAAAGGAAGGAATAACTCCAGCAACTGTTTTAGCGTTACAATATGCAGCCGGTGGGCGTCTTCCAGATCGATGATGCGGTAGCAGATATCGTCGGCAGCTTCGGTAAGGTAAACGAAAGGGTGGCGGGCATATACTTGTTTAGCGCTTTCTTTTTTCGGCATCCCAAAGCATGCAGCAATGTCTTCAAAAACCGGTATCTCGCTATCGAAGAAGCCGGATTTTTTGGTTGCGATCCAGCCGCTCTTTTTATCAAATCCTTCTAAAGAACTGCAGGGATATTTTACAATGGCTGCGAGTGTGGCATAAGTAAGTTTGTACCCACCCTGCTGCGGTTCATTAAAGCTGTGGGTTAGCACGCGAAAGGCGTTGGAATTTCCTTCAAAAAGTTCAAAATCTCTGCGTTGATTTTCCGTAAGCCCTGCATGTATGGCCTGTCTCGCAACCCCATCGGCGCCGGTAAAAAAATGCCGGATCGCATCTTCGCCCGAGTGGCCAAAGGGTGGGTTGCCGATGTCGTGAGCCAGGCAGGCGGCAGCAATCACCGACTGTAGTTCGTGCCGGTAAAAATCTCTGAAAAGCTCGCCTTCGTGCGGGTATTTTTCAGCAATCTGTTCTCCGACGGCCTTGCCCAGCGAGCGGCCAACAGACGCTACCTCAAGGCTGTGGGTAAGCCGGTTGTGGACAAAAACCGCACCCGGTAATGGGAAAACCTGGGTCTTGTTTTGCAACCGCCGGAAAGCGGAAGAAAAAATGATCCGGTCGTAGTCGCGCAAAAATGAGGTACGTACCCTGTCCGGGTTAGCATCTTTGCGCAGGCTGTCTCCCGTCCGCCTGGAGCTGAAAAGCGAAGACCAGTTCATACCGTAAAAATGCAATAAAAATCGCACAGCCTGCCACCGCACGCATGGGAATGCTACCGCTCCAACCATAGGGCCGGCCGAAAGCCCGGTTTCTCATAAGGAAGATTAAACTGTTGTTTTTTACAGAACTATTATTTTCGCTCAAACTTTTCAAATGAATAAAGTAGTTGCCAACGCAGACGAAGCCATAAAAGATATTGAATCGGGCGCTACGCTCATGCTCGGAGGTTTTGGTTTGTGCGGCATTCCGGAGAACTGTATTACCGCTATTGTAAAAAAAGGCATTCAAAACCTTACCTGTATTTCCAACAATGCCGGTGTCGACGATTTCGGTATCGGGCTGATGTTGCAGAGCCGGCAGGTCAAAAAAATGATCTCTTCCTATGTGGGCGAAAATGCTGAATTCGAGCGTCAGTTGTTGAGTGGTGAGCTGGAGGTGGAACTGCTCCCACAGGGAACACTGGCTACTCGTTGCATGGCTTCGGGCTATGGCATGCCTGCCGTGTATCTGCTGGCAGGGGTAGGTACCGAAGTGGCAGAAGGTAAGGAGACCCGAAACTTTAAGGGAAAAGATTATCTGCTGGAATATGCTTTCGATTCCGACTTTGCCATAGTAAAAGCCTGGAAGGGCGATACCATGGGCAACCTGATCTTTAAAGACACGGCAAGGAATTTCAATCCGCTGATGGCTATGGCCGGAAAGATAACCATTGCAGAAGTAGAAGAACTGGTGCAGCCCGGCGAGCTCGATCCTAATTTTATCCATGTGCCCGGCATTTATGTGCATCGCATCTTTCAGGGCTCGAACTACGAAAAAAGAATTGAACAACGCACAACGAGAAAAAGAAACTAATCATGCCTCTTAATAAAGAACAAATTGCGCAACGTATTGCCCGAGAGCTGCAGGACGGCTATTATGTAAACCTCGGCATCGGAATACCCACGCTGGTGGCCAACTACATACCCGATGGGGTGAGTGTGGTGTTGCAAAGCGAAAACGGCTTGCTCGGTATGGGGCCTTTCCCTTTCGAAGGTGAAGAGGATGCCGACCTGATCAATGCAGGTAAACAAACGATTACCACACTACCGGGTTCCGCCATTTTCGACAGTGCGATGAGCTTTGGCATGATTCGCGCTGGCAAGGTTGACCTTACTGTGTTGGGAGCTATGGAAGTAGCCGACAATGGAGATATTGCCAACTGGAAAATTCCGGGTAAAATGGTAAAGGGTATGGGCGGTGCCATGGATCTTGTAGCGGCAGCAAAAAACATTATCGTAGCGATGCAGCACACGGATAAAGCGGGCAATTCTAAATTGCTGCCCAGGTGTTCACTACCCATCACCGGCCTTCGTTGCGTAAAAAAAGTGGTTTCCGATCTGGGGGTTTTTGATGTTACAGAAAATGGTTTTGTCTGCCTCGAATATGCGCCGGGCGTAAGCATCGACGAAATCAAGGCCAAAACAGCGGGCCGCCTCACCATAGCCTCCGATGTCAAAGAAATGAGTTCCTGATCATGCTAAGCTGGGAAGATTTTGAGAAAGTGGATATGCGCACGGGCACCATTATCAAAGCCGAAGTTTTCCCCAAGGCTAAAAAAGCCGCTTTTAAACTCGAGATAGATTTTGGTCGGTTAGGCATTAAACGATCCTCGGCCCAGATCACGGAGCTGTACAGCACGCAGGAGCTTGTCGGGCAACAGGTGATTGCCGTAGTCAATTTTCCTCCCAAAAGAATCGGCCCCTTCATTTCCGAATGCCTGGTGCTGGGCATCATTGGGGCCAGGGAGGGCGTAGTACTTCTGCACCCCGGCCGGAAAGTAGCCAACGGTCTCAAGATCGGCTGAGCAAATTCCTTTGCCGGAATACTGTGATTTGCGTATTTTCAGCTTGTGCGCAATCTTCTCATTGTCCTCTTGCTGTTTTTTTCTACCCAGGGCCGTCTTTTGGCGCAGGTAAAATCGGAGGGAGAACTCATTGAGAGCCTGATGCGTAGCCTACAGACTAAAGACAGCCGCTCGTATATAGATCTGTTTCCGCAAACCGACACCATAGAAAGCTGGGTATTGCAATATGCCGACCGGAATTCGGACGACTACCGGCGGATGGTGCACCTTAAGGACGATTACAACGCGCATCTCTTGTTTGATTCCTCTATCAGAGCTGAGGCAGAAAAAGGCTTTGAAGACTTTCTGCGCCGGGGCAATGCGTTGGGCGTGCATTGGGATCAGCTTGTGTTTATTCGCTATGAATTGGAAAAGCTTCGCCGGGGTAGAGACCTGATCACCGAGAAGATTTCACAGCTTCGGTTTTTGGGATACGTGTTCGTGAAAGATATGCTCAGCCGCAAAACTTATGCCTTTACCATATTCGATATTATGGAAGTAAATGGCCTCTGGTATGGCGGAGAACTCTCGCGGATCTTCAGAGCTTCCAACAAAGAAGAATACCAGCAGGCGCTCGCAATGGAGCGTAAAAAGGAACGTCTCAAAGAACTGGGCCTTGCGGATACCTCAAAACAAGCTGCTCCTGCCTTCGACGAAGATGCCGATAACAAAATGCCAAGGCTTAAGGAAATAGTGGATAGAAAATTCTATGTAGGCAAGTTTGATAACGAGATCACCGTGCAGCTCTATGTGCGCTATGTGAAAGGCAATTGTCCGGAAATAGCCTGCTCATGGGAGGCCCTGTTCAAATTTGGTGATCAGGATGAGTATGTATTGATGGAGGTGTCGCGCACCCATGATGGCAACTGGCTTTTTTCGGAAGATCTCGGAGGTATGGAACTGAAGCTGGACGGTAAGCATTACACGGGCTCCTATGCCTCTGCCAGCGATAAAACCGAGTACGAAGTAAAGTTTGTCGAAACGGATGTGCCCACAAAAAAGATACAGATGCTCGACGAAATTCTTGATTCCGGCGCTGAGGATGAATGACCCTTATATTTCGTAAGCTGTTCCCTCAAGCGTGGTGAAGACATTCGGAAAAATTTCTGCGGCCTCATCTCTAAAAGCTTCCAGTTCCTTATATTTTGATGAGAAATGACCCAGCAACAACTGCCGGGCGCCTGCCAGTTTTGCTATAGTGGCAGCCTGGCGGGCAGTGCTGTGAAACCGGGTAGCAGCCTTTATGGCATCGGCTTCAAGGTAGGTACATTCGTGATATATCGTATCCGCGCCTTGTATATGCTGCAAAAAAGTTTCCGTGAATAAGGTATCCGCACAGTAGGCATAGCGTTTGCTTTGAGGACCGTCTTCAGTCACCCATTCATTTTTTATAATCCTGCCGTCGGCGGTTTCGTAATCCTCTCCATGCTTGAGCCGGTCATAAAAATAGGCGGGGATTTCATGCGCCCTGCATTGCTCGGGCAGCAGTTTGCGCCCTTTTGTCTTCCGCTCTATCAAAAAGCCATGGCAGGCAATGCGGTGCATAACGGGGAAACTCCGCACCGAAAAAGAATCATTGTCCACCAGCAGTTCGCTCTCATTTTCGCGCAGCGGATGGAAAGTGTAGGGGTAACACAATACCGTGTCGGCCACCTCAAGTATTTGCTGCAGTATGCTCTCCAGTGCCGGCGGGCCATATACATGCAGCGGCAGCGTACGTCCGAGCAGGCTCATGCTGTTGATCAGTCCGGGAAGCCCGAAATAATGATCTCCGTGCAAATGGCTGATGAAAATATGCTGCATCTTGCGCCATCTTAATCCGTAGCGCTGCATTTGTATCTGTGTGCCTTCGCCGCAATCAATAAGGATGTCGCTGCCGTATACGGACACTACCTGCGCCGTGGGGTGCCTCCCGAAGGCGGGCAATGCTGAGTTGTTTCCAAGTATAGTTACTTTCATCGTGTTAGCATATAGTAGCTCCGCGCCTTTAAGACTCTTCGCTAAACAAGTCACGCTCCAAAATTTCCATGCTCACAATATCAATCGCCTCATTGAGCGTCGGCGCAAGGTTCAGGCTCAGGTCTGCCTCTTGCTGCTTTAGTGCTTCCTGCACTGCGGTTTGCAGATGGGTAAATACCAGAGATTCGTTTGCGGCATAAACCTCGTCATGCAGCGCTATCAGCGCATCTGGCCCGTCTGTGTTTGCGTCCATGCAATTGTGCAGGTCCACAATAAGGTTCCGACTGCCTGTTTCGGCGAGTTCTTTCCATTTTTGGCGAAGGGCTGCTGTCAAATTAGCATCTACAAGATTGGTAACCGGCGTAACGATGCTGTAAGTTGGTTTGGTATCAATTTTGAATTCCATAAAAGCGAGATGGTGCGTGAGTGTTTCGCCAATTGGCAAATTCAGCGTCAAAATACCACTTCTCTGCAATTCTTTCTTTTGTATTTTTAATGGAAAGCAGGCACGGAAACAGTATAGAGCTCTAATGCTTACATAACCAAACACAATACGCACCGACCCTCGAAATGGTTAACTTTATTTGCACTAAAAACAAGGAACGGAATAATGGATTCTAATTTCTCACCAAAGGTTAAAGAAATCATTTCCTACAGCCGCGAGGAAGCTTTGCGCCTCGGTAATGATTTCATAGGAACGGAACACCTGCTGCTCGGCATGATCCGGGAAGGCGAAGGACTGGCAGTACGTGTACTCCAAAACATGAATGTGGACCTTTTCGATTTGCGGAAGGAGCTGGAGCTGGCCATCAAAGACAAGAATAATAAGCCGCTTGCCAATATCAACAGTCTGCCACTGACCAAACAGGCCGAAAAGGTGATACGCATCACCGTGCTTGAGGCCAAGGCGTTAAAAAGCCAGACCGTTGAGACAGAGCATTTGATGCTGTCCATTCTCAAAAACAAAGAAAACGTAGCTACGCAGATTCTGCATCAGTTTGAAGTGGATTATGAGCGTTTTAAGAATGAGCTGGCCATCATGCAGGGCGAAAGCCCCTCGGCAGACTATGGCGGCGATCCGGGCGAAGAGTTCGAAGATGACGACGAAAGCAGAAAATTTCAACAACGCCGTCCCGTTGGTAACACTAAATCTAAAACTCCTGTACTCGATAACTTTGGGCGCGATATCACCAAGCTTGCGGAAATGGGGAATTTAGACCCCATCGTTGGCCGCGAAGAAGAGATAGAAAGGGTGTCTCAGATTCTTTCCAGAAGAAAGAAAAATAACCCCATTCTTATCGGCGAGCCAGGCGTGGGTAAAACGGCTATCGTAGAGGGACTGGCGCTGAGAATCGTACAACGCAAAGTGTCGCGTGTGCTTTTTGATAAACGTGTGATCAGCCTCGACCTCGCTGCACTGGTAGCCGGTACCAAATATCGCGGACAGTTTGAAGAGCGTATGAAAGCGATCATGAATGAGCTCGAAAAAAACCGCGATGTCATCTTATTCATCGACGAGATACATACAATCGTCGGTGCGGGCGGTGCCTCGGGTTCGCTCGATGCTTCCAACATCTTTAAGCCCGCATTGGCCCGCGGCGATCTGCAATGCATTGGCGCTTCAACCCTCGATGAATATCGTATGTACATCGAAAAGGATGGCGCTCTGGACCGCAGGTTTCAAAAAGTAATGGTGGATCCGCCGAGTGTGGATGAAACCATCACAATACTCACAAACATCCAGTCGAAATACGAAGAGTTTCATAATGTGGCCTATAGCGAAGATGCCATAGAGGCCTGCGTAAAGCTCAGCGACCGGTACATGACCGACCGTCTGCTGCCGGATAAGGCTATAGATGTAATGGACGAAGTAGGTGCAAGAGTACACCTCAAGAACATCAACGTGCCGCAGAATATACTCGACCTCGAAAAGAAAATTGAGGACATAAAACAAGAGAAGAATAAGGTAGTAAAAAGCCAGCGCTTCGAAGAGGCAGCCGCCCTTCGGGATAAGGAAAAAAGACTGGGTGAAGAACTGGAGCGTGCTAAGGCAGAATGGGAAGAAGAAGCAAAAAATAAGCGATACCCTATACACGAAGAAGATATTGCCGAAGTGGTAAGCATGATGACGGGCATACCGGTCATGAGAATGGTAGAAGCTGAAAGCGAAAAGCTGAGAAGAATGGGCGACGACCTGAAAGGTGCCGTCGTAGGGCAGGACGAAGCGATAACCAAAGTGGTCAAAGCCATTCAGCGCAATCGTGTAGGGCTGAAGGACCCTAAAAAGCCAATTGGTTCCTTCATCTTCCTCGGACCTACGGGCGTCGGCAAAACAGAACTTGCGCGTGCGCTAGCCCGCTACATGTTCGATAGTGATGATGCACTGATACGGGTGGATATGAGTGAGTACATGGAGAAATTTTCGCTCTCCCGCCTCATTGGCGCACCTCCGGGTTATGTGGGTTACGAAGAAGGCGGACAGCTTACCGAAAAAGTACGCCGTAAGCCCTACTCTGTAGTGCTGCTCGACGAAATCGAAAAAGCGCATCCCGATATTTTCAATATTTTGCTGCAGGTCCTTGATGATGGACAGCTTACCGATGGGCTGGGCCGGAAAGTGGATTTTAAGAATACCCTGATCATCATGACCTCCAACATTGGCGTTCGCCAGTTGAAGGATTTCGGTACCGGAGTGGGATTTGCCACATCTGCTACGCAAAATGCATCTGAAGATGTGTCGCGCGGCATTATCGAAAAAGCGCTCAAACGCACTTTCTCGCCGGAGTTTCTGAATCGTATTGACGATGTAGTGATCTTCAATGCCTTGGGTCAGGAGCATATCAACCTCATCATAGATATCATTATGAAAGATGTGATGAAGCGTTTGAACACCCTGGGTTTCACTTTGGAGCTTACCGACAGCGCAAAAAAATTCATCTCCGAAAAAGGTTACGATCAACAGTTTGGTGCACGGCCCTTGCACCGCGCCATACAGAAATATCTCGAAGACCCGCTGGCAGAAGAAATTTTGGGTCAAAATATAAAACAGGGAGACAAAGTAACCGCAGACTATAGCGAAGAAGACAAAAAGATTTTCTTCACGATAGACAAACAACGTAAGAAAGAGTCGGCGGCAACAGAATAGCTTTTTGAATGGTTATGGTAGAAAGGCGGCAGAAAATTTCTGTCGCTTTTTTACATTTATTGAAAATATCAGCCCTGCAATGCAAAGGCTATTTCCGCTAAGCGCGGAGGAACGAGACCATCTGCGCCATATGTTCCGCATCAGGTTGCGCGTTTTTTCCGGGGGCTATGCTTTCTTTTTTCTCTTTCTCGGCCGGCTGCTTGTGCCGTACGCGCAAATGGATGCAAGCCAGTTGAATACCAAAGCGGGAAAATCCTACAACTTCGAGATGTTCGGCCATGTTTTTACTCACAGAGACATGTTTTATACGCTCCTCTGCTTTTTTCTGCTTATCATTTTGGGCACGGCCATTCCTTTGTTTTATTTTCGGCTTTATCTCCTTCTAAAAGATCTGCGCTCCAACCAAAAAGAAGGCGTTGCCATGGTAGTGCGGAACAAATGGCAGATGGACCACACCAAAAACTATTTCCTTTGCTTTGACGATCCCAGACTCATGCATTATGAAGTGGCTCCTGAAACCTACTACAGCACGAAAATTGGAAGCGAGTTTCTGATATTTAGGGGCAGGTATTCGCGGTATGTATTTCAAAAAGACTTTAGGTTTACAGCCTTTTAGCCCCAACCGCTGTACCTATGAAAGGGTCTTATACTAGTACCTTTCAAAACAACCGCCACTTTATGAAGCTGGCCGCTTTTTGCTCTTTTTGCCTTACCCTTCTTTCGGGATTTTCACCCCGGGCACAAAACCTTGTGCCTAATCCGGACTTTGAGCTTTACAATAACTGCCCTGTCAATCTTGCGGCAATGCCCTTTAGCAACGATCTGACCTACTTTCCCACCGTGCTCTCCTGGAGCAATCCGGTACTGCTCTCTTCTCCCGATTATCTGGCTGGCTGTGCTACCCCGGCCAGCCAGCTTCAGGTGCCCAATACACTGTTTGGGTATCAGCAGGCAACGTCGGGCAGCGCTTATGCGGGCATTATCGCTTTTCAGGGACAATGGCAGGGCGGGTCACTGATTTACGATTATCGTGAATATCTGCAGGCAAGGCTGCTGCAACCGCTTAAAGCAGGTAGCCAATACTGTGTCCGCTTTTTTGTCAGTCCCACTATTTCGCCATCCTTCCATTTCAACTATATCGCTATCGATGAAATTGGAATCAATTTTTCAAAACAACGGCAGATAGATACCCTGCACAATAATCTTTCTCTACCCTATTCTGTACGAAGCACGCCCGGTGTTTATTTTGCGGACACAAGCAAATGGTATGTCGTAGAAGGCGTTTACACGGCCAGTGGAGGCGAAGAATGGCTCACACTGGGAACTTTTAAGAACGCAAACCCACCCGCCTTCCAACAGATATGGCCGCAGACGCCAAACCTTGCACAGACGTTCTGGAACTACTTGTTTATTGACGATGTTTCAGTGGTGGAAATGACCAGCGCAGACACGATACTGCGCAGTGCCGATACCTTTGTCTGCAAAACCGGAGGGCTGGGCATCCTGCTGCAGGGCAATCCTTTAGCTTCTTCGTATCTCTGGCAAAATGGCGCTACCGCGGCGCAGATCACGGCAAACGATACTGGACTGTATTGGTGTACGGCGCGACAAGGTTGTCAGTTGATTGCCGATACTTTTCACATTCGTTATGCAGCCACCAAGGTTTTGAGCCTCGGTCCTGATACTTTCAACTGCCTTTCTCAACCCATGCACATCGGTGCCAACCATCCTTATGCATCTTATCTGTGGAATACGGGTGCTACTACCCCTGATATCACCGTTAGCCAAAGCGGCACTTATATCCTGACCATTTCAGACACCTGTGGCGTGCAGGTGGATACCATATCTGTAGCCATACAAGACCCTACTCCGCCACCGGTGGTGCACGATACCACTGTTTGCCAGTTTGCAGCGCCTCCTAAACTTAATGTTTCCGGCAGCAGACTTACATGGTGGTTTCCGGGCATTTCAACGGGTTTTGCCGTGCAGCCTTATATTGAAACCAGCCAGACCGGCGTACAACGTTTTTTTGTGTCGCAGACTGTTGGCCACTGCCAAAGTCCGAGGGTGCCGGTGGACGTCACCATTCGATACACCCCCAGTGCATCTATCGGCGATTGGTTCTCCTTTTGTGATGAAGCGGATACGCTGCTGGGCGAAAGTATCCCCGATGTTCAATACCGATGGAATACGGGTGAAGACGTATGTTGTATCCGTCCCCGGCAAACCGGCTGGTATGCGGTCACGCTGTCTAACCCCTGCGGCAGCGCTACAGACTCGGCCTTTGTAGAAGTTACACCCTGCGACGAATGTCTGGTTGTCCCCACGGCTTTCAGTCCTAACAACGACAACAAGAATGATGTATTTGTGCCGATTGTGCGTTGTGATGTTTATAACTATCTGCTTAGGATCTATAACCGCTGGGGCGAACTTGTTTTTTCCAGCACAGATGTGCGCAAAGGATGGCATGGCGATCAGGGTGGAGTCAAGGCAGACCTCGGTGTCTATGTTTTTTTACTGGAATACAATTCCAGTCATACCCACTCCCGAAAGCAAATACGGGGCAACCTGACCCTCATCCGTTAGCCCAGTTACAAGATCCGGAAAATTAGAACGCTGGCAGGAACATACCTTTCAGCACACATCATCTATTTGGTAACTTTGCGCCCTGTTCATGCAGCGGCCGTATAAGATAGCACTCGTCGGAAATCCTAACAGCGGAAAAAGTTCTCTGTTTAATGTCCTGACCGGATTAAACCAGAAGGTGGGCAATTTCCCTGGCGTCACCGTGGACAAGAAAACCGGCACCTCGCGCATTCATGCCGATCTGGTTGCGCATATTATAGATCTTCCGGGCACTTACAGTCTTTATCCCAAAAGCGCCGATGAACAGGTGACTTATGAGGTTTTGCTCAATGCCTCAGGCCCCGACCGACCGGATCTTATCATCGTCATCGCAGATGCTGCCAACCTAAAGCGTAATCTGTTGTTCTGCTCGCAGATCATGGACCTGAACATTCCGGTGCTCATAGCACTGACCATGAACGATATAGCGCGGCGCAAGGGGATCATGATTGACGTAGATGGTTTGGAAAGAATGATGGGCGTGCCTGTGGTGGCCATCAATCCCCGCAAAAACAAGGGTATGGCACAGCTCAAAAAAGCCATAGGAACGCTGCACGCTCATCCCGCGCCGGCAGCACGAAGCAGTTTCATCAGCGTAGAAGGTCTCACCGGGGCGTGGATCGAAGAGGTGCAGGAAATAGCCCATGCGCAGAGTAGTTATCAGGCCTTGCATGTGTGCTGCAATTATCTGGAACTTGGCTACCTCAACGCTGCTCAGCGTATCCGCATCGCCGCATTCCTTGATGTGAACCACTTTCATAAGTCGAGGGTGCAGGCAGAGGAGATCATGCAGCGATACAAGAAAATTGCGCAGATCATGCAGCAATGTGTGGCTGAAGAACATCCGCTGAAAAAGACGATCCGCAGCGAAAGGATTGACAAATTATTGCTTCATCCGCTCTATGGCAACCTGATCCTGCTGTTCGTATTGTTTCTGTTATTTCAAAGTATTTTTTGGCTTGCTGAATACCCCATGAACTGGGTGGAACAAGGCTTTCAGCTACTGAGCGAAACGCTGGACCATGCCCTGCCCGGAAACTTTTTTAAAGACCTGCTGATCAATGGCGTGCTTGCCGGTATTAGTGGCATTGCAGTTTTTATACCGCAGATCATGATCCTGTTTGGTTTTATTACCATACTGGAAGACAGCGGATATATGGCTCGTATCAGTTTTCTCACCGACAGGCTGATGCGAAGTGTGGGTCTGAACGGACGCTCTGTGATGCCTCTGATCAGTGGAATGGCCTGCGCGGTACCCGCAATCATGGCCTCGCGAACCATACAGAACAGAAAAGAACGGCTGATCACCATTATGGTGACTCCGCTGATGAGTTGCTCGGCAAGACTACCGGTTTATACAATACTCATAGGCTTGGTGGTACCCGACAAAAGCCTGCTGATCTTCAATCTTAAGGGGCTCGTGCTTATGGGCCTTTATCTGCTCGGCTTTTTTATGGCGCTGCTGGTAGCATGGGTGCTCAACTTTATTGTAAAGGTGAAAGACCGCACCTTCTTCCTCATGGAGTTGCCGGTGTACCGGTCGCCGCGATGGAAGAATGTGGGCATTACCATGCTCGAAAAAGCCAGGGTATTTGTTTCCGACGCCGGAAAAGTAATTATGGTGATATCGCTGTTACTATGGCTGCTGGCTTCCTTTGGTCCCTTGTCGGATATGAAGGCAGTAGAAAAGCAATACGAAATGGCGCTGAAGGCTAACCCTGCACAGGCGGATGAGATTGTGGTGGCCCGAAAAGCAGCCATGCTCGAACATTCCTTTGCCGGCAGAATGGGTCATGCTATCGAACCGGCCATCCGGCCTTTGGGTTTCGACTGGAAGATCGGCATTGCTTTGATTACTTCTTTCGCCGCCCGCGAGGTTTTTGTCGGCACCATGGCCACGCTCTACAGTGTTGGAAAAGACGATGCAGAACTTACCCTGCGTGAAAAAATGCGGGATGCAAAGCGAGAAGATGGCACGCCAGTATATACACTGGCAACCGGCCTTTCCTTACTGGTCTTTTATGTCTTTGCCCTGCAGTGCATGAGCACCCTGGTCGTCGTAAAACGCGAAACCAGAAGCTGGAAGGTCCCGGTTATACAATTTGTTTACATGCTTGGGCTTGCCTGGCTTAGCGCCCTGCTGGTGTATCACCTGTTTTCTTAGTTTTTGTTATCGTCTTCCCAAGTGCTTGCGAAACGTTCGTTAACAGTGCTGCGATTTCTTTTGTAAATTCGGGGCGCTATTACCTTCGCGTCTGTATATAGGTTTTTTTTAGAGAAAGGAGTATGGTTTCACCACTAAACACCATACTGATTTATGGACCAGGTAATCGAATTTTTAAGCAGTCTTTTTACATACTCGGATTTTCATTCCTTCTGGAAGAGCGGCAACTGGACCAGCTTTCATGGCTGGTTGCACATTCTAAGCGATTTGCTGGTGTGGAGTGCATACTTTGTAATACCGGCTCTTATTTTCTCCTATCTCCGCCGGCGCGGAAAGAAAATCAACTTCAATGGAGTGTACATCCTGTTCGCCATTTTTTTACTGATCAGCGGGCTTACTTATCTCGTAGATGCGGTCATGTTCTGGGTACCCCTGTTCCGAGTGAGTGCGCTGATGCGCCTGGCTACCGGCATCGTAAGTTGGATAACCATTTACTACCTGTTCCGCATACTGCCCACCGCTACTGCGCTTAAGTCGCCGCTGGCGCTGCAGGAAGAAATAGACAAGCGCATACAGACCGAACAGGAATTGAAACTCCGCAACGAACGCCTGCTGGAGGCAGAACGCACGGCTCGCCTCGGGTATGGATCCTGGGATATTTTCCGAAAGCATGTGGAACTATCGGAAATGGCTTGTGAGATCATGGGGTTGCCGCCAGGCTGTGTGCCCTCTTACGAAATGCTTGCCGCGCAGGTTCATCCGGCAGATATCCGTTTTATCGAAGACTGCATACAGAAAAACCTTCGGGCCGAACACTTCAGGCAGTTTTATTTCCGGGTGCTGACCGACAGGATGGTGATAAAGCATGTGCTGGTGAAAGGTGAGGTGCTGCGCAACGCTGCGGGACAGGCCATTGCCATAAAGGGAACCCTACAGGACGTTACAGAGATCAGGATGCACCTGCAAAGGATAGAGCAGCAGAACAAGCGCCTTAAAAAAATTGCCTGGGTACAATCGCACCGCATGCGAAGCCCCGTGGCCACTATTCTGGGTCTTGCAGAAATTTTCAACCATGCCGACCCGAGCGATCCGATGAATGCAGAGATCATCAGCAGTATCAAAGAGCAATCTCAAAAGCTTGATGAAATGATACATGAGGTGGATGACCTCACCCGCGAAAAAGTACGTGAGACTATTTAATTTTTATCACCCGCTCATTTCCTTCTAAGAAAAACCTGCAGGAAGAAAAATCCCCCATACAGGGGTGACTCCTGTGTGGGGTGCAATCAGGTAACTTTGCCAGCGAAAGAGCAGTCCCTTGCACTGCAGTGATGAGTTCATTTTATCAAACAACCACTATGAAAAAGTTTTTACCAATTGCCGTTGCCATTCTTTTTGCCACACCAGCATTCGCTCAGAGTTCCTTTAGCAACACCGGTTCAGGACTCAACGACCTGAGCGGTTATATGGACGATAGCGTTGCTGCTGAGCCCATCACTCCTACAGTTTCAAATGATGCAAGGGTCTTCGAAAGCATTACCCTCGATGCAACCGACTCTTTACTTCGCTTTTCCAACCTGCCACAAAAAATGAGGATCGCCCTGCGGATCACCGATGCCTATGGTCAGGAGCTGGTAGCGCGGATGGTCAATGACAAGCGCGCAACACTCGGTGTAAAAAACTTGCCACACGACTTGCTCTACATAACTTTGCTGCATGGCACGCGGCGCAAGACCTTCATGCTCGACAGGTCGGTGAAGGCAGAAGCCCGGCCTACGAGTAAGAAAAAGCAGGATGCCTGATCTGGAACACGAAGTTTTTTACCGCACCGCCCGCAGTGGAGGCAGTGGCGGGCAGCATGTCAATAAAGTAGAAACTATGGCCGAGGCCTGGTGGCAGGTTTCCGCCACGCGATGTTTCGACGCCGACACCCGCGAACGTATCGAAGACAAACTGAAAAACCGGATCAATAAAGAGGGCTATCTGATTGTGCGATGCAGCGAAACACGCTCGCAACTGGAGAACAAGACGCTGGCTTTGCAAAAGCTGAGGGATCTGGTAGCCCTGGCCATTCACAAGCCCAGGCCCAGAAAGCCAACCAAAATTTCCCGCGCGGTAAAAGAGCGGCGACTGGAATCTAAACGACTGGAATCCGCAAAAAAGCAAATGCGCCGGCGCGACTGGTGATCTGAAAAATTATCTGGCGTCGAAGTCTATAAATACACGCGCCGTTTTCGGATGCGACTGGCAGGTGAGTACATACCCCGCCTGTACTTCGTCTTTTTCGAGCGCGTAGTTTACTTCCATCTCTACCTCGCCTTCCACCACTTTGGCCCGGCAGGTGCTGCAAACACCGCCCTTGCAGGCATAGGGCAGATCGGCTCCATGTTTCAGTGCGGCATCGAGAATGCTATCTCCTTTGTAGGAAAGCTCCATGTCAAACATCACTCCATCCAGCCGTACGCTTACCTGGCTCGTTGCATCATTGTCGCTGCTGTGTTCCTGCACCCAGTGCTCATGGGTTGCCTTGGGCTCGTCGGGTGAGGTAAATAGTTCGATGTGAATATGATGCTCGTCCATGCCGAGCGTTTTCAACTGCTCCCGTACCGACAGCAGCATTTGCTCCGGCCCGCAAATAAACACCTCGTCGGTTGTATCGATATCAATCAGCGTGCCCGCGAGTGCCGACACTTTTTCGGCGTCAATGCGCCCGTTGAAAAGGTCAACATCCATCTTTTCGCGGCTTAGGATATGATACACCCTTAGTCTTTGCATAAAGCGGTTCTTCAGCGCCTCTATAGCTTCGCGGAAGATGATCGTGTTGCGGTTTTTATTGCCATAGACCAGCGTAAATTCACTCTGGGGCTCGTTTTCCAGCACGGTTTTCATGATGCTCATGATCGGCGTAATGCCGCTTCCGGCTGCAAAAGCAAGATATCTTTTGTTGATTTTTTCTGAAGGTCTTGGAGAAAACTTCCCCATGGGGGGCATCACCTCAAGCTCATCACCGGCTTTTAGCCCGGCATTTGCGTAGCTGGAAAATCGTCCCTGTTCTACTTTTTTGATCGCCACCCGCAATTCATGATCATTGGGGCTGCAGCAAATGGAATAGGATCGGCGCAGCTCTTTATCATCCATGTGCTTTTTGAAGGTGAGATACTGACCCGGAGCGAAACGAAAGACTTCCTTCAGCTCTTCTGGTACTTCCAGCGACACAGACACGCAGTCTGAGGTTTCCGGTCTTACTTCTTTTACTTTAAGTGGATAAAATTTTAATGAAGACATGCTTGTGTGGCGATCTTGAATAGTGGCGCAAATTAGAAAAATAAAAAAAGACGCGGCTCCTGATATCGGTCAACCCAGCAAATCATCGAGGGCTTCCTTGCGTAGCATCGAAAATATTCGTTTGCCGTCGGGCGCATATTCCGGCTGCGTGCAGGCAAAAAGTTCGTCAATAAGGGCCTGCTGTCCTTCGGGTTGTTGCAGGGCATGCTTGTTTCTCGAGAGCCTCTTGGCCAATTGCATCAGCAGGCGGTCGGGCCGCTGTGCCACGGCATCGGGCGCTTCGTGTCGCAACTGATCAATAACCTCATCCAACACGTTTTTTTCTTCGCCCGATGGGAGGGCTGCGGGTACACCTTGCACAACGAACGTGTTTGCTCCAAACGGAGCAATGTCGAACCCGATGCGCGACAGGTCTTGCAAAACGCCGGAAAGCAGCAGCGCATCGTGTGGCGGCAATTCATAGGTGACGGGAAACAGTAATTGCTGTGATGGCGTCTGACCGTTGTTCCACTCCTGCAGCAATCGTTCGTACCATATTCTTTCCTGGGCACGGCGGATGTGAATGACCATTAAGCCGCTCTTTACCGTTGTGACCAGCAACGACCCCTGCACCAGCAGTATGCCGGCCCCGTTTCCTGGTTTGTGTTCAAAAGCCTGATCCAGCAGGTTATCCCCACGGGATTGTTCCGGTGCAGACGGACTTCCCGCAGCCGGTTGATGGGCTATAGCATAGAGTTCTTTCCATCGCTGAAGTCCATCGTTTCGATCTATAAAATGCGCCTGATTTTTATGGGCAAAGGCATTGAAGAGATAGTTGCGCTGGGTCTGCGTTACCTGTTCGTCGGTTTGCGGCCGGTTGACAGACTCAAGCTGCGTAATCTCTCTGTTCAGGGAAAAATCGAGCGAAGGTGCAATGTTATACCGTGCCAGCGAGTGTTTTACAGCAGCGTTCAGATAGGCATACATCATTTTTTCATCATCAAACTTCACCTCCTGTTTGGTCGGATGTACGTTTACATCTACCCGCCCGGGGTCTGTTTCAAGAAACAATACATAGAAGGGAAAAGACTCCTTTTCTATCAATCCTTCGTAGGCCGCAGCTACCGCATGGTGCAAATAAGCATTGCGGATAAAGCGGTTGTTGATGAAGAAAAACTGCATGCCCCTGGTTCTTGTTGCCGCCTCGGGCTTGCCAATAAATCCGTTGATGGTCAGCAGGTCTGTTTGTTGTTCGGCTGGCACCAGATTTTTTTCATAGGCATTACCCAGCAGTCCCACAATGCGGGTTTTCATATTGCCAGGTTCCAGATGAAACTGCTCGGTATTGTTATTACGAAGCCGGAAGCCTACACCAGGGTTGGCGAGCGCTACACGGGTGAATTCGTCAATGATATGCCTTAGCTCGGTAGTGTTACTTTTCAGAAAATGCCGCCGCGCCGGTACGTTAAAAAACAGGTTTTTTACGAGGATGTTTGTGCCCGTGGCAGTGGCGCAGGGCTCCTGGAGCTTCACCTCAGTGCCTTCAATGCAGATGCGGCTGCCTAGCTCCGCATGTTCTGGTTTGGTTTTCATTTCCACCTGGGCTACGGCAGCTATTGAGGCAAGCGCCTCGCCCCGAAAACCCATGGTGCGGATGGAAAACAGATCTTCAATACTTCTGATCTTTGAAGTGGCGTGCCGCTCAAAACTCATCCGGGCATCGGTTGGGCTCATGCCTTTTCCATTGTCTATCACCTGTATCAGCTCCTTACCCGCATCTTTGATCACCAACTGAATATCTGTGGCGCCGGCGTCCACTGCGTTTTCGAGCAGTTCCTTCACAGCCGAGGCGGGCCGCTGGATAACTTCGCCGGCGGCTATCTGGTTAGCAAGATGATCGGATAATAACTGTATAACGTCTGACACGGCTCCTTCCTCAAAAAATTTCAGCAAAGGTACAAGGCGACAGTAACATCAGCGCTCCAAATGCCAACAAGCTCAACAACTGCCTTTGCATGACGACGGTCATATTGCTTTGTGACAAAAGTCATAGGGCAGATACAAATGCCGATAGATATTTGTGATGTATTAAGACTTTGTTTTTAGGTTAATACAGTGCACATAGTGGGTCATAAACCGCAGAACCTTTCCAGGATTTGCGGTTATTTTTTTATATCCTTTGCCCGAGCTGTCCTCAGTTCGGTCGTCATAAAAAAAGGGACAGATAGCAATGGCGCTTCTGTCCCGTTTTTCTCAAAAGATGTTCTCAGGCGGTTTGCTTATCCGGATAGACCAACGGCATGCCTTTAATCTGCTTTATTTTGCCAAAGCCTCCCAGTACATTTCTCAGGTTGTGGTAGCCTTGTTTTTTCAGGAGTGATGCCGCTATGACAGAACGATATCCGCCGGCACAATGGATGTACAGATTTTTTTCGTCGTCAATATGGGCAAGGGTCAGTACATCGTTCATGGTACTTAACGGAATATTCTGTGCACCTTTTACATGTCCGGCTTCAAATTCAGATTCTTTGCGTACGTCAATGATTTCAAGGCGGCTGTCGTGCGGTATGTCCATGGCCAGTTCATCGGCTTCTATATCGATGATCATATCGATCGGTTCACCGGCATCTTTCCATGCTGCGAAGCCACCCTGCAGGTAGCCCTGCACGCTGTCTATACCCACCCTTGCCAGCCGGATAACGCTTTCTTTTTCTCGTCCCGCCTCCGTCACCAGGATCAGCGGCTGATCGAAAGGTAAAAGACTTCCTGCCCATTCGGCGTAGCGGCCATCCAGTCCGATGCTTATGGCGCCGGGAATGAATCCCGAGGTAAACACGGTGGCATCGCGCGTATCCAGAATCCATGCTCCGTTGCGTGCTTTTTCGCGAAAGGCTTCTACCGTCAAAGCTTCGGCTGTATTCAACACACTGTCGAGGCTGTCATAGCCTTGTTTGTTGATCTTTGCATTTACTGGAAAATAGGCCGGCGGTGCAGAAAGGCCACGGGTTACCGTCTCAATAAATTCTTCACGGCTCATATCCTGCAAGGCATAATTGCCGGCTTTCTGAGCACCGATGCTGCTGGAGGTTTCCGGTCCCAGGTTTTTGCCGCAGGAAGAACCGGGACCATGAGCCGGATAAACAATCACATGATCCGGCAAAGTTTTTATCTTTTCATTGAGCGAATCGTAAAGCATGCCTGCCAGTTCTTCTTTGGTCAGGTTGCCGCTGAATAGGTCGGGCCTGCCCACATCTCCCACAAAAAGTGTATCGCCGGTAAAGATGCAGTAGGGTTTTTGCTCTTCGTCGCTCAGCAGGTAGCAGGTGCTTTCCAGCGTATGGCCCGGTGTATGGAGGGCTTTGATACGGATGTTGCCCAGTGCAAATTCCTCATGGTCTTTAGCCATGTGTATAGGAAAACCCGCCTGGGTCTGCGGGCCGTAAATGATCGGCGCACCGGTTTTTTTAGAAAGCTCCAGATGCCCGCTCACAAAGTCTGCATGAAAATGGGTCTCGAAGATGTACTTGATCTTCACACCTTGTTCTTCGGCCATTTTGAGGTACACCTCTACATCGCGCAGAGGGTCCACTACTGCGGCTTCGCCCTCACTGCTGATGAAGTAAGCAGCTTCGCTCAGGCAGCTTGTATATAATTGCTCAATTTTCATTTTTTGTTTTTAGGAGGTCAAAAATACTTCTATTCCCGGCAACTAATCATCGCGCCGGTTGAGGAAGATCATCAGGTAGTAGATGAGCGTTGCAACAGAGGCCACGGCGGCCACCACATAGGTGCGGGCAGCCCACTTCAGTGCGTCTGCAGCTTTGTCGTGTTCGGCACCGCGGGCCACCTGTGCTGTTTCCATCCACCGCAGCGCTCGGGCGCTTGCATCGTATTCTACCGGCAGGGTAATCAATGAAAAAAGTGTGGACACGGCAAACAGCGCAATGCCGATGAGCAACAGCGTCTGATTGCCGCCGCCAAAGCCCATCCAGCCAATGCCCGCCAGGATCACCCATTGCGAAAGACTGGTACTGATCTGTACGATGGGTACCAGATTGCTGCGCAGTTGCAACATGCTGTACGAGCGGGCGTGTTGAACGGCATGTCCGCATTCGTGCGCCGCTACGGCGGCCGCTGAAATGCTACGACCCGAGAAAACATCCGGGCTCAGATTGACCGTCCGGGTGGCCGGGTTGTAATGATCGCTGAGAAACCCCGGTGTAGATACTACCTGTACATCGTGGATACCATTGTCGAGCAACATTTTTTTGGCCACTTCGCTGCCACTCATGCCTGAGCTGAGCGGTATCTCGCCATACTCTTTAAACTTGCTTTTGAGCCGTGAGCTTACTGCCGCCCCCACCAGAAACATAATGCCGGCAAGCAAATAATAACCTAACATACTAAATGAATTGTGTGAGGTATCATCAAATTGCTTACCAATGATAAAATGGCAGTTGGCACCGAAAATCCTGGTGCGGCATCACTATATTTTACCAATTCATGGTCAGCCCCACCATCCAGTTTCGACCAGCCTGAGGATAGTAGTAGTTCAGCGCACTGAGCATACCTCCGTTTATATAGCTGTAAGTGTAGCCATTACTCTCATACTTTTTGTCGAGCACGTTCAGAACAGCAAAAGTGGCCGTCACTTCGTTGAATGGTCGCAGGGAAAAATGGTACCTCAGACGAAGATCGCTCACGCTGTATGGGTCAATGGACCGCGCTACATTAGACGTATTGTCGAGGTACTGCCTGCTTACATATTTGCTGTGCCACTCCAGTTCCAGCCTTTGGGCGTGCTGTTCATTTTGGTAGGGTGCGATTATGAAGCTGCCCGCTGCAATGAGTGCTGGAGAAAAGGCAATGTCGGTGTTGCCGTGGTTCACTACCTGCTGTGTGCCATCGTCCCAGTTGTCAATATACTCTACTGCATCTTTGATCTTGTTTTGCGCATAGGTAGCATTGCCCTGCAGGCTAAGCCAGGAAGCTGGCCGGGCGGCAGCCGTCAGTTCCACTCCTGTGCGGTAGCTGGCCGGCACATTGGTTCGGGTATAAGCTCCCACGTCATTGATCTTGCCTGTGAGCACCAACTGGTCTTTATAAGACATATAGTACAGATTTGCAGCCACGCTCCACTTGCGTCTGTTCCATTCATAACCTGCCTCTACGTCGTACAAACGCTCTGGCCGGGGTAATGATGACGGCGAGGCTTCAAAATCGTCGCGGTTGGGTTCTTTATTAGCTACGGCAAAGGAGAGATAAGCTTTTTGGCGTTCCGCATTCGTATTACGCAGCATCCAGGTGATACCTACTTTCGGGTTAAAAAAAGTGTAGTTCGCTTCGGGTTTGAGGTCCGGGTTTTTACGAAATCCGTTGATCTGGTATTGAACAATACGTGCCTGCAGGTCTCCGAATAGGATCAGCTTACCCACAGTGTGTTGTGCTTTCAGGTACAGATTCGCATCGGTTTTTTCGGCATCGAGCCGGTACCAGCGGTAGTTGTCCGGCACATTCAGTTGTGCCCAGGTGATATAGCCAAAATGATTTCCTTCATATCGGGCCATTCCGCCGCCGAAGCTGATTTTTGTTCCGGGCTTTTCGTAGAGCAGCGAAAACACGGCACCGTAGTGGTTGTTGTCCAGCCAGAGCTGTCGTATCAGATCAGTTTGTCTCACGGTGTCTGCCCCGGCTACAAAGGGCGCAAGACCGTAGTCAGAATAGGCCTCGCCGGTTTTGTACTCCTGATAGTATCCCTTGCCCGCGGTGAGGAACAAAGCCACATTGGCGGTCCAGCGGGTACCGAAGCGCTTGTCGAAGAAGAGTTGATAATAATTTTGCTGGTAGTTGTCGGTCTGATCGTCATAAAACGAACCATCTGTTTTCTTGCCCAGTTCATTGTACGTCCGGTGGGTTTGTAAAGAGTCTTCCGGCACGCCGTTCCAGGCCTGGCCTGTTTTTTCGGCACCCGTCATCAGCAAAAAGCGCAGAGAAGATTGTTCCGAAATTTTCCATCCGGCTATAAGCTGCAGCGACCGTAGCCGGGAAGCCGAACGATCGATATACCCATCTGATCCGATGCCGGAAAGCCGCACATCGAACTGAAGACCGTTTTTCAATAGTCCTGTACCGGCCTTAAAAGTATATTTCCGCGTGTTGAATGAGCCCAGGCTAAAACTACCGGAGCCGCCTGCCCGCTTCATCTGGTCGAGCGTACTGATGCTGATGGTGGCGCCAAAAGCTCCTGCGCCGTTGGTGCTGGTGCCCACACCGCGCTGCACCTGCACAGAGCCTGCCGAGCTGGCTACATCCGGAAAGTCAACGAAGAAGGCGCCCTGCGATTCTGCATCATTTACGGGAATGCCATTGAGCGTAACATTGATACGGGTGCCATCCGTGCCCCGTATGCGCAAACCCGTGTAGCCTACGCCGGCCCCCGCATCGGAAGTGACTACTGCAGAAGGCGTGTATTGAAGCAGATAGGGCAGGTCCTGACCCAGGTTCAGTTTTTCCAGGTCCTGCTTACTCAATTCGATTTTGGCAAAAGGCGCCTCCGATCCGGCCCGCAGCGAACGTATCTCTACCGGTTGCAGATTTTGCTGCCCGATGCTGTCTTTGGCAGGTTGCTGAGCCTGAGCGGTGATTCCCGCGAGGAGCGGTAAAAGAAAAATAAAAGGTTTGCATGTACACATGGCTAATCAAATTTTTTTGGTTTAGCCGGTGCGCCAAAGCAGCAAGGTATCGAACAGCAAACGTTGCCGTTGCCAAACATCACTGCCATATATAGCTGATTTGCTATTCCCTAACCGGCATTACCCGGTCCAGGTTCAGCGGGTATGATCTCAGCCCTAAGTGTTTCAGGCACCCCGTGCGAAAAATGTTCGCCGGACAAAGATAGTACAGCACATCCATCATTTTCAAAAACTGTTCTTTTTTCTTGGATTCAAGAGGCTGATTTATTATTTTACAAAATTCACTTTCAAAGAAAATTGTTAAAACATGAAGAAAACTTTTCTCGTCTTAAATGCACTTGCCCTGAGCCTGCATGCTATGGCTCAGCTACCGGAGCCGCGTGTTCCCGTTTTTGAAGTATTTACAAGTTCTACCTGCGGTCCGTGCAAGCCGGGCAACGCGGTGTATGAAGGGGTGGTGGGCCCTAAGCCCGCAACGGAATATGTGTCTGTAAAATTCCAGCAAAACTTCCCCGGAACGGGCGATCCTTACTGCACGGCGGAAACACAGTCCAGAAGAGGCTTCTATTCTATCAACTCCATTCCCCGGATGGAAATAGATGGTGGCTGGGATCAAAATGCGCAGTCTTTTACCAACGCGCTGTACACTTCTGCCAAGGCTGTGGCCGCACAATATCGCCTCTCAGGAGCTTTTACCCAATCAGGCAAGACCATTACCGGAAAGATCAAATTTACACCGCTCACTACTGCTGCTGCTGCTGCTAACACACGCTTGTACATTGTGATCGTAGAGACCAGAACGGTGAATAATGTAAAGTCGAATGGAGAGACGGAATTCTTTAATGTAGCCAAGAAGATGATCCCCAATCAAAACGGCACGACTCTGAATACACATACGATCAACGTTATGGATTCCATGACTTTCACGTACACATTCAACGGAAACTATAGGCTGCCCTCTAATGGTCTGGATACCTCGAAGATTAATCATGCTATCGAGCATTCGGTAGAAAATTTCGCCAACCTACGGGTAGTGGCCTGGGTGCAAGCCAGTGATAAAACTATCTATCAGGGTGCAAATCTGATGAAAGTAAATGCATTGGATGTGAACGATGTGGTCAGCAATATTTCTGCATTGGGTGTATTCCCCAATCCCGCCGACAAATCGGTTAATATTGATTACAACCTGGCTAACGCCGATGACATTACCGTGTCTATTGTAGATATGCAAGGAGCGCTTGTAGCCCGTAAAGTGGTGAATGGCACCGCAGGAGCTAACCATGTCAATATGGCGACGAATGAGCTGCCCTCAGGTTACTACACCCTTATCATGACCGATACTAAGAACGGTGTTGCAGTAGAGAAGTTGTCGGTAGTGCATTAGTTGCCGTCACATAATAGAACCTTAAGTATTTAAATTCAAGCCGCGTAACTAGCAGTTTACGCGGTTTTGTGATAAAAAAGCGTTAGGCCGGTTTCGCGAATGAGACAATTTTTAAAATCAAAGTACTACCAGGTTATTCCACCCTGAAACTGAGGATTCTGACATGCCGCGAAAAATTGGATTTATAGGTTTGCATCGAAAAAATCCCCCTTTCAGTCATGTTCCCGTAAAAAAAATTTATTTAACTTAGACGATTCTAAATTTGAAATAAAAATGAAGAAGTATCTACTTGCCTTGTGCGCATTTGCCGGGCTAACTAATGCTAAGGCCCAGCTGGCGCTTGAGACCTTCAACGGTGCAGGGATGCCTGCAGGCTGGACTATGATAAAAGTTGACAATAACACTGTCTCCAGCATTTTTGCAGCACCCATCCCAACTACGCTTACTGCGCAGGGCTGGATGAAGCGGCTGCGTGCCACCGGAGATTCTGCGATGTTGACGGCGTCGAATTTTACACCTGCGGGCACAGCGGACCGATGGCTAATAACGCCCTCTTTCTCTGTGAACAATGCGAACATGCTCATCACCTGGGAAGATTGGGAAAGCACAGGCTCAAACTACAACGATAGTGTACAGGTCTGGGTCTCCACTTCCGGCGGAGCAACTCCTTCTTCATTCACAACTAAGATTTATGACGGTCCAACGACCTCTTACTCTGCCACTCCTTACGGATTGCATGGTGCATCCTTAGCTGCATTTAACGGACAATCTATAAAAGTTGCCTTCCGCAATCACAATACACAGCAGGGGGCATTTCGAATAGATAACGTTCAAACGCAGATCGTGCCTGCAAACGATATTGCGCTCGTAAGTGTAGCTCCTGCACAAGGTTCTCCGCTCGCCTATGGTGCTGTTGGTTCCAACGTTACCCTCAGCGGGGTGGTTGAAAACAAAGGATCCACCAACATTACTTCCTATACCGTAAAGTATCGTCAGGGAACAGGTACTGTAATCAGCCAAACATTGAGTGGAAATATTCCGGCATTTGGACAAGCTAATTTTAGCTTTACTACGCCATTTAACATAGCTTCAGTTGGTAACTTTCCAATAAAGGTTTGGGCCGAAAAGACAGGTGACGCAAACCATACTAACGATACGTTGAACACACAGGTTGTCGGTGTGTCGTTCATGCCAGCTAAAAAGCTCGTTTTTGAAGAAGCAACCGGTACCTGGTGTGGTTGGTGTCCACGTGGTGCGGTTTACATGGATTCCATGTATAAAGTGCATCCAGTACAAACAACTCTGATAGCTGTTCACAATGCTGATCCTATGGTAGTGACGGCGTACGACAACCTTATCGGTGCGACACCCGGATTTTCAGGCTATCCTTCGGTGGTAGTAGATCGCAGAGAGATCATTGATCCTTCAGAAATGTTCCTGGCTTATAATGCAGAGAAAAACTATTTTGGTTTTGCAGACGTAAGCTTTACGAAGCCTATAATTTCCGGAAACAATCTCAGTACGACCGTTACCGTGAAGCCTGCGATTGATATGAGTGGCGATTACCGTCTGGCTTTGGTACTTACCGAAGACAACGTTCATGGAACAGCAAGCGGATATAATCAATCGAATTATTATAGCTACACATCTAATAACATTGCGTTGACCGGAGCAGGTCACAATTGGCAGACTTCTCCAAACCCGATTCCTGCTGCTCAAATGAGTTATGAATTCGTAGCCCGGCTCGCCCACCCTTCACCATCAGGTCAATCCGGTGCACTCCCTGCATCAATGACTGCAAACACAAACTACACGTACAGCTTCACAAACGTTCCGCTTGATCCCACATGGGTTAAGAATGAACTGCGTGTTGCTGTATTACTTATCCGTGGTTCCGATGGTCAGGTCCTTAACAGTGCAAGTACTGTATGGCCGACCGACGTTAAACAACTTGTTTCGGTAACGGATGCTAAGCTTTATCCCAATCCGGCAAAGGATCAGACAAATCTGAGCTTCAATCTTGAGAAAGCTGCACAGGTTAACATTAACGTTGTAAATGTCCTTGGACTATCCGTTTGGTCCAACACCGAAAGCATCTCATCTGGAAATCATACCGTTTCAATTCCAACATCGGCTTTAGCCAGTGGTGTTTATAATGTCAACATAACCACAGAGGGAAAGATGGAAACAGTGAAATTGACCGTGATTAAGTAAGCCCAGCATCGTTAAGCTGACAAAATGAAGAGACTGTCTCAAATTTTCGAGACAGTCTCTTTTATTTTTTTAGTTGTGAATAGGTGTAAACTGCTTCGATATTAATTAAATTCTAACTATTAAAGCAGCGCATGTATTCACTTTTTGTTGAAATTCCGTTAACTTGTGCGTTCCTTTTTTGACACTATAAAAAAACGAAGAATGAAAAAATTATTACTCGCTATGGCATTAGCGTCAGTAACAACAGGCGCTCAGGCTCAATTGCCAGTTGGTTCGGTTGCTCCGGATTTTACCTTGAAAGACATCAACGGAGTTACTCACCATTTGTACAATTATTTAGATTCCGGATACGCAGTGATAATTGATGTATCCGCTGCATGGTGTGGGCCATGCTGGAGTGCACACCAAAGTGGGGTTTTTGACAATCTGGTTAGTCATTACGGTACTAACGGAACCATTACTCCGGGTAAGGTAAAGGTGATTTTCATTGAGGGTGAGTCAACCAATACAACTGCACAATTATATGGAACAAGTACTGGAAGTACACATGCAAACTATTCTCAGGGCGACTGGGTGACTGGCTCCAATTATCCAATCATTGACACCACTGCCCTAAATTCTACTTATTTGTATGGAGGTTTCCCATCCTTTACTGTCATTTGCCGCGATCGTCTTGTAGCAATGTCAACAGCCGGTTATGGCTCAGCAATGGGACAAGAAAGCTGGTGGCTAAACTATATCAATGCTGAGTGTCCAAGCTATGCCCCGCCTACCGGTACTGATGTAAAGGCAGTTAATTATTACGGCAGCAATACTTTCTTGTGTAGTGCAAACCCCACGCTGAAATTTTTGAATTATAGCCAAAACACACTAACAAGTGCAACTGTGAAAATGTATAGCGGTGCCAGCTTAGTTGGCACTCAAACCTGGACTGGATCTTTGCCAACATATGGCGTAGGCAGTGTAACAATGCCGGCGTTCACACCAACAGGAAGTCAAACGATTGATAGTTTTACTGTAACCGCTACAGGTGACATAAATCTGGCGAATAATTCACGTTCAATGTCGGGCGTTAGTATCATCACTCAAACGTCTTCGAGCACTGTACCAGTTTCGCAAGATTTTGAAAGTACCTCAGCAATGCCTGCAAAGTATGTCGTGGATGATGCTAATGGATTTTTCTGGGCTGATGGCACTGGTTCTACTACCATCACCGGCACAAACGGACAAGGAACAAAATGTGTCGTTGCAGATTTTTATGATCTCGGACCTGGTACAACTTCTGAAATCCTTTTAGGTAACTATGATAATGCGAACGTTGCCAATTCATCATTTGAATGGGATATGGCACATGCGCAATATGTGACTTCTGGAACCGGCAGCGCTGACAAACTTGAATTATTTGTTTCTAAGGATTGCGGTGCAACCTGGACTTCTCTGTGGTCAAAACAAGGTGCTACCTTGTCAACACATAGTGCAGTTGGATCCGGACAGTTTATACCAGCTTCGAGTTCTGATTGGAGACACGAGGGTGTTTCTCTGAACAATTACAAGAGCAATAATCTCTACATCAAATTTAAGTTGACATCTGACTATGGAAACTTTGGTTTCTTAGACAATTTCAAAATCACCAATACCACTGACATTAAAGACATCGTTGCTAATAACAGTGTTGCCGTTTATCCAAATCCAGCAAAAGACGCTGCTACACTTTCCATTGAATTGCTAAAATCTTCTGACGTTTCTGTTCAGATTTATGACATGGTGGGAAGACTAGTGGTTGATGGCGGTAGCCAGACTCTTGCTTCAGGAAAGCATAACATTCAACTTTCAGTTGCAAACCTTCCAGCCGGACTTTACAACGTAAAAATCCAGACCGAAGCAGGCAATCTAACTGAGCGTCTTACGATTGCTAAATAGTTTCGAGTGTTTTTAGCTCTTTCAATAAAAAACCTCCGTCACACACGGAGGTTTTTTTATGCTTCAAAGTATTCAACAATGCATTCTTTCAGCAGTCTTTCCTGCGATTGCAGGCCGGATTCAGCCACCGGTTTCACTTCCACATAGTGAGGCCAGCCCTCAGAGTCATTGCCGGCAAATTCATAAAAGCCGCGCTGGCTCAGCAGTTTGCATACCGCTATATGCATCAGGTCCTGTTTCTGCTCCTTGCTCCATTTTTTTCTCTGCGGCATTTGCCCCAGCTCGTTGATGCCAATGAGAAAGAGGATGGCTTCCATGTCGGGTAGTTTTTCAAACCGCTCCTGCAATTGCAGCTCCACTGTTTTCCACCGTTCTTCAAAATTTTCCATGCCGCAAATCTCCGGCTTCCGGCGCCAAAAATCAAAAACCTGTGTACTGTCGCTATCCGGGCAGTCCGGACCGGGTCGCCAATCTCAGCGGAAACTTCTGTGGCAGATTTTGTGCTTAGCGCAAAACCTGGTCTATGAGCTTTTCCTCACCCACCACCCAAAGCAGGTCATTCTCTTCAAGCACCACACTGCTTTCCGGGTTCAGGCGGCGGCGGTTGTTTCGTTCCAGTCCCACTACAAGTCCATTGGTGCGTTCGCGAATGCCGCTTTCGCGTATAGATTTTTTACACAAAAAGGAACCGTTCTTTACCACAATCTTTTTGAGCACAATCTTTTCGGGCCCTTCGCTTTCCACAAGTGTATCGCCTGTGGGCTCAATATAACGGCGCAGTTGGTCGAGCTGTTCATCCGTGCCGATCACAAACAGCACATCGCCGGGATAAACCCGCTCGAACCGGCTGGGGGCATTGATGGTATAATGTTCTCCGCGTCGTATCATAGCGATATTGACGCCAAAACGTTCGCGAATGGCCATTTCTTCGAGGGTCATGCCGGTTACCGGTGTTCCGATTTCCAGACGAAACTGAGCAATGTGTGCATCCCAAGGTGCAAGCTCCACACGATTTTTTGCGGCTTGTTCCCGCTCGCGATCGTGAAAATTGTTGAAAAACCGGGTCTCCAGCCGGATATAAAACGCATGGATCCGCCTTGTAAAAATGAGGCCTGTAGCCACCAATATGAGCAAGCCCGCCAGGGCTACCGAAAATGAAAAGAAGCTGAGCAAAAAGATGCTGACATACACAATGGCCAGTGCCCCACGAACCACCCTGAAGAAAATGAGTGGCGCGCGAAAGCGCTTATTGGCCCATAGACTGGCAAAGGCCGCCGTCTGAAATTTGCGCGTGACCAGCGCCCATAAAAAGGGAGCAATACTGGCAAAGCAGAGCGTGGCCGCAACGAGGTTTGCTGCCTGCACATCGTCCATAAGTCGCAGCACAAGGGGTTGCACATAGCTCGAGAACAGCAGGTTGACACCGAGGATGATGAGGCTAAACAGCAAAACATGCGAGAAGAATGCACGGATGACCAGTTGCCAATCGCTGGCCTGCGTGATGGTTTGAGTGCCGGCACTGTAGCGCTTCAGCGCCTTAGTCCAGCGCAGAGGCAATTTGTTTTCCACCCAAAAGTAAAAGGCCCCCGACCCGCGTATCATGTAGGGCGTAGTGAAGGTGGTGATGGCGGACACGGCCACAGCCACGGGATATAGAAAGCCTGAGGTGACCTTGAGCGTAAGCCCCAGCGTGGCGATGATAAATGAAAACTCACCGATCTGCGCCTGGCTCATGCCGGCCTGCAGGGCTACCTTGAGCGGCTGCCCGGATATGACCGCTCCCAGGGCTACATTGAAGGTCTTAAACAGAATGAAGACCACCGTAATGATGGCTACGGGAAGCCCGTAGTTGGCCAGCACGCGGATGTCAATAAGCATGCCTACCGACACAAAGAACACGGCACCGAAGAGATCCTTCACTGGTTTTACAAGATGCTCAATACGCTCTGCCTGTGTGGTTTCTGCAAGGATAGAACCCATAATGAAGGCACCAAGCGCCGGAGAAAAACCTGCATTGGAGGCCAGGATCACCATCATAAGACAAAGACCGATAGACATGATCAGCATCGTCTCGTCGCTCAGTAGTTTTTGTGTGCGTCGCAAAAAGGTGGGGAGAAAAAAGATGCCGGCCACAAACCAAAGCATGAGAAAGAAGGAAAGCTTCAGAATGGAAAAGAGCATATTGCCTCCCTCAATCTGCCGGCTGACGGCAATAGTGGAAAGCAACACGAGCAATACTACGGCTACGAGGTCTTCGATGATCAGCACACCAAAAACCAGGTTGGCAAAGCGCTTGCTTTTTACACCAAGTTCGTCGAAGGCGCGCAGGATGATGGTGGTAGAAGATATGGACAATATGCCGCCGAGAAAAATGCAGTCCATGAGTTGCCAGCCCATAGCCTTACCCAGAGAAAAGCCCACCAGCAACATTGCCGATACTTCCACGAGCGCGGTGACAGAGGCCGTGCCGCCAATGCGGATCAGCTTTTTGAAACTAAACTCCAGCCCCAGTGTAAAAAGCAGAAATATAACCCCGATCTCCGCCCAGATGCGAATGTCTGCAGCATCGGCTACGGAGGGCATCAGAGTGAAGTTGGGGCTCACCAAAAAGCCGGCAAGGATATACCCCAGCACCAGCGGCTGTTTTAATTTTCTAAAAAGTAACGTGGTCACTCCGGCCACAAAGAGTATCAGCCCAAGGTCTCTGATCAGTTCCGGAAGATGATTCATAATGACTAGGATAAAAATAGGGCAAAGCAGCAGTAAAAACGACAAAGCCCTGCAATCGCATTGTTGCAGGGCCGGTAGCACGCTATCACTTCAGACTACATCCACTCTATCGCAAAGCGGTTAAACTCATGTCGCAGTTCATTTACGGTTTTCTCTTCCGTTATATAGGCATCTCTAAGATTGTGATGTTGGTCGGAAAGTTCGCCATCCACATAGCCGCCCTTTGCTTCTGCCTGACGGCTGAGATCTTTTACGTTTTCGCGTATGCGGTGCGCCAGTTCGTCAATATTGTTGCGCTGTATAGAAAACTGATTTTCGTAATGCTCTACACCTTTCGCAGCATCTGCTCCGGTATTCTTTCCTGCAATTTCTGTAAGCCTGTCCTTCAGGGTTTTGATTTCCTGTTTGTAAAAGTCCAGTGCGCGCAGCCAGTCATTGTGCTCGTTGGTCACATGTTTAATGCTTATTTTCTGCATCGTGTTGTTGTTTTGTACCCTTCAAAATTACCGGCGGCACCTGCCTCCCGGGATGACGCCTGTCAATGATTTTACTGCATTATCCCATTGTTTTTTTATCGGAAACTGTTAGGTTTCTGACTTATTTTTGCGCCACTCATTTTTCAAAAAAACCATAGATGAAGAACACGCCTTTTACAGCAAAACACGTTGCGCTCGGAGCCAAAATGGCTGAATTTGCAGGCTACAATATGCCGATTTCTTACAGCGGCATCAACGAGGAGCACCATACCGTAAGGCAGAATGCGGGCGTTTTTGATGTAAGTCATATGGGCGAATTCATATTGCGCGGACCTAAAGCGCTCGACCTCATTCAACGCGTTACCAGCAATGATGCCAGCAAGCTTACAGCAGGCAAGGCGCAATACTCCTGTCTGCCCAATGAGCAGGGCGGTATTGTGGACGATCTGATTGTCTATTGCCTGAAGGAGAATGAGGAATACATGCTGGTGGTGAATGCTTCGAATATTGAAAAAGACTGGAACTGGATCAGCGATCGCAATACAGATGGCGTGGAGATGACCAATATCTCGGACAAGACTGCATTGCTGGCGGTGCAGGGGCCAAAAGCTGTAGAATACATGCAGCAGCTTACCGACATGGACCTGAGCAACCTCAAATACTACACTTTTGTGCAAGGAACCTTTGCCGGAGTGGATAATGTGATCATCAGCGCAACAGGTTATACCGGATCGGGCGGCGTAGAAATATACTTTGAAGACAAGGGTGATAGCGCCGAAAAGATATGGGATGAGATTTTCAGGGTGGGTACGCCAAAGGGTCTCAAGCCGATAGGTCTTGGTGCCCGCGATACCCTCCGCCTCGAAATGGGTTATTGCCTCTATGGTAATGACATTGACGACCGTACTTCTCCACTCGAAGCAGGACTGGGCTGGATCACTAAATTTTCGAAAGACTTTACTGCAAAGTCTATTTTAGAACAGCAAAAAGCGGAAGGCATCAAGCGCAAGCTTGTGGGCATCGAGATGATAGACAAAGGCATTCCCCGCCACGACTATAAAATTCAGAATGCAGAAGGCGAAGAAATAGGCTATGTTACTTCCGGCACACAGGCACCAAGCCTGGGCAAGGCTATTGGCATGGCTTATATCCGCAAAGACTTTGCACAGGAAGGCAGCGATGTATTTGTCATGATCCGCGACAAGGCAGTGAAAGCGCAGGTAGTGAAAATGCCGTTTGCCTAAGTCGTTTGCTGGTGTAACCCTTCGTGAATCAGGTTTGATCTTGTCGTGATGTAGCTTTGAATTAATGAAGGTTGGCCCGCGTACCCAAGAAGTTGGCTAAAACTTTTGAATCCCATATAACCGATCCCCAAAGAGTCCTTCCCGGACTTTTTGGGTTTTTACGAAATGAAAATCTTTCTAATCCTGTCAGCACTCTTTGAGGGACTGCTTATCACTTTCTTTTCCGGATGGGCGGGCCCGTATTGGAGCCCCGTTATTTTGCTGGCCAATTCTCTTCTACTTTGTTTTTTGTTTTTGGCAGTAGCGCGAAAGCCAAAGGCATACAAACCCCTACCAAAGTACGCTAACCTGCTGGTGGTGTTTGCTTTTTTGCTGCTCAGCGCGGCGATGTTTTATAAAATGGGCAGGATCATCCGGCTTAGACCCGTGTCTATGTATGATACCGGTAGTTCGGACGTTATCCCAACCATCATATTTTTCGTTAAGCGGTTTCTGGCGGGCGAAATGCCCTATACCATCATGCAGTTTCCGAACTATTCGATTTTTCCTACCTACCTGCCTTTTACCTGGATGCCCTACAGTCTTGCGGACCTACTACAAATCGACTATCGATGGGTTTCGTTGGGTTGTTACTGGCTCGTTGCTCTTTATCTGGCCCTGAGCAGCTTTAATCAGGCTTATGGGTTCAGCAATGTCTTGTACAAGCTATTTGTAGCCACCTGGCCGCTTGCATTGTGGATCATGATGGCGAAAGATGATGATGTGATGATTAGCTATCTGGTGGAGTCGCTGGTGGCTGCTTACTATCTGCTCGTTGCTATAAGCCTGTCAAAGCACAAGAGTTTTTTACTGGCCGTTTCGATCTCTATGTGTTTGTTGTCCCGCTACAGCCTAGTTTTCTGGGTGCCATTACTGATGGTGCTGTATATGATGAACGGTAAGTCGGTACAGGCTTTTTGGATGGCTGCGGTGATGGTGCTGTTTATCCTGCTGTTTTATGCCTTGCCCTACCTGCGCGTTGATCCTGATCTTTTCAAAAAAGGGTATGACTACTACACCCAGGCCACTATAGCCGAATGGAAAAATGCGGAGCAGGGCGGTTTCTGGCATTTGGGAAATGGAATGGGTTTTTCAAAATGGATCTTTGATGCCACACGTCCGCTACCGGTAGAAGAGACGGTGAACGTCGTGCGCAAAATCCATTTGGTGGCCTGCCTGCTGACGGTCTTCGGACTCTTACTTCTTTACCTGCGCCTACGTAGAAAAACCACGCTCCATACCTATCTGTTGTTCTCGCTGAAGATTTATCTCTCCGTATTTTATGCCTTTGTACAGATACCCTACAAATACCTGTTTTTGCTTCCTGTAGCCGTCACGGCAGGCTTGCTGCTACATAGCTTTCGGGCGCCGGCGACTGAAAATCCTGAGTTGGCCTGACAAAAAAGCTTATGGCTTAGTATGGAGCCGATATACCTGCACCTGCTCATCGTCGTTAAGTTTTTGGAAGGAAGCGAAGGTAAGACTGTCTTTGCCTAACAGCATATCGCGCTTTCCCTTGTCCACCACCAGATACTGCAGATCATGGTCCCGCATATAGTCCACCAGATAACCCTTACTATGCCACCAGCGGCCTTCGCTCAGCACATGTCCTTTCCGGTCGAAGTAAACCAGAGAAAGATTGGGAGCATCTTCCTCCAGAACAACGATCTGCTCTGACTTTGGTATCAGGCGGTCCACCACCTTTTTGCCATTCTCCATCCAGGCTGTGCGGTAGAATTCGCTGTGCGGAGGATAGTAGTCGGAGAACCTTCGGTAGGTATGAAAGTCTGCAAAGAAAAACATGATGAGCATGGAGGCCACCAGCGCAACGTTGAGCAGCCGGACGGCCAATGATGTGCCGAGCACCGAGTTCAGCGCCAATACGGACTCCAGCAAAAGAAATCCAAAGAAGGGCATCCAGATCGCAATGAAATAGTAATCATGGACAGGAAGATTTTCTCCCATAAGCCAGAAAATGATGGCCGCAAAGACATAGTAAAAGATGAGCAACAGCCCGTATTGCCAGGGTAGTTTTTTGATAAGATAGACACCCGGTGCTGCCAGGGCTGCCAGAAACAAATACTGAGGCAATTCAAAATACTCGCGCAGCCATAGCGTTTTAAAACCGGATTCTATATAGCTGTTAAACGCATCCCAGTTTTTGAAGGGGTGTGTTGTACTCAGAAAAAGATCTGAATCGTATGCCTTATTGAGATGTTGTATTTGCAGGTAGTTAGCTACGATCATGGCGCAGCTCAACACGACAATCAGTGCGGTACGGATATTTTTTCCGGAAAGCGCAAAATCGCGCGCCCGAATCTTCTCGATAAACACCACCCCGAAAAATCCAGCGAGGTAAGTGATGAGCGACATCTTCATCATAGTGCCGATGGTGAGCCAGAGCGCTGCATAGAAAAGGTCGCGGGTCTTCTTTTGTTCAAAGTAGTTGGCAATAAAATAGAAGCCGACGAACGCCAGCGATACCGCTGCAGGATCGGGGAGGTAGCTGCAGGTGTAATAGATAAAAACAGGTGAGCAGAAAATGAACACAGGGACTGCCAGAGACAGGACAAAATTCTTACTACGCTTGTAAACGGTTAAGAACAGAAACGATAATCCGAGGCCCGTCAAAAAGCAATCGAGGGATTTGAATATAACACTGATGTGCTCGCGACCAGCAAGTTTTGCGATGGCTGCAGCGATGTAGGCTTGTATGGGAAACTCAACGCCCACCACCCCTTCTTTAGAAAACTGTGCGAGTGTAGCCGGTTTGAAGAAGTTCATGCCATTATCGTAAAAGGATATGGCCAGCGCCAGACGGTCGGCCTGCGCCCACGAGTGAATGAACATTGGCGGCAGAAACAACGCCTTTTCGAAGTACGTGTAGCAGAAAAAAAGAAAAATAACTGCAAAGCCTGAATAGGCGAGCGCCGTGTTATTGCGCAGTGATGGACTGCTCATTGTTTTTTCTTTTTGTCGAACCATAAAACCAGCATAGCAGGAAAGCCAGCGGAAACACCCAGCTCAGGCGGCTTCCATATCTTGCATTTACCTGCGCAAAGGTCGCACACACCAGCACATTAAAAAGATAGCCTGATGTGAGCATGCCCGATATTAAGGCCGGCGTCCCGCGAAGCTTTCCCTTTATCCATACGTAGAGTAGTAATAATGCAGCTCCTATCAGGACAACGTAATTGATATTATTCATAGCATCGATGCGCTCCACAATATTATGTTGCTGCTGCCATGCGTTGCGGTACATGGTGGTATCGCCGGGCGCTGATTCCTGCACTGCAGCGTCCACATGGGTACCCGCGGGGAAGGGGTAATTTCCTTCTGCAAGGTGACACTCGAATATTTGTCGCCAGGCACCCTCGAGCGACTTTTGCAAAAACAGGAATAAATATTTTGGCGAAGTGTAGATATCATGCAGTATCAAATCATAATCCTCTTTAGTTGCATCCCAGCCTCCTTGCTGGTACAACGGGCTATTCTGATCCCAAATAAAAACATTGGGATCCGTTGGCAATGACTCTTTGAACCTGCAGAGCTGATAATTCTTTTGGTCGCAATTTTCATCAAGGTATTTTTTTAGCACCCCCTTTTCCAGCATAGAAGCCATCAAAAAGACATGCTGAGATTTTTGCGAAGCCCTTCCGATCACAGGAACCGTGAGCCAGCTTGCACCCAGCAGCAAAAGAATATTGATCCAAAATCCCTTCCGTATCATTTCATCTTTTACAAATGACTTAGCTAACATCAGCACCAGAAAAACGCCGGTAAATATGAGGATGTTGGAAAGATGGGTGGCTACCGCGCAGAAGTAAATGAGTAATAAAAAAAACTTCACTAACCTTGTTTCCCGATTGAGGAAAATAAGAACTGCAGATAGCAAAGCTATTCCGGTCCAGATATCGGGAATAATTTCACTTACAGTCCAGGAAAGTGAGGTCAGCGAAAGAACGATGAAAACAGTCAACGCATTTGCGAACAATCTTCGTCCACCAACTAAACGTTGAATCAACTTTACAATCAGCCAACTTATGATGAGCGCTTGTACAAACGCGGGAATCCAAAACGAAACACCATTTAAACTGAAGAATCGAAGGAAAAGCCCGTAAGTAATAGGGCGATCGCCCGGTTGCTGCATTCGAAAGCCCGACCAGATATAGGTGCCATCGTCGGAGTTGACCAGTGGATATCCGTTATACAACGCGGGTAATAAAAAAAGGACTGCCCCTAAAAGCACGGTCAGCGCGTAGGGCCAACCTTTTACTGTTCGTGGAGTTTTCAAAGTGTCAACAATTGCTGCGTGAAGTTTACTACTCAAATGTATTCAATTCTATGGCTTGCTTTGATTCGCGATGCTTATAGATATGATAGGCGCTGAGGGTATCGTTAAAGCGGAAGTAGGGCTGTGGCAATACGCTATAGGCATCTACTGCAAACCGTTGCACGAATACATTGCCTTCGCCCCCGTAAGCCGGAATGTGCTGAAGGCTGTCTATGATCATCAGCGAAGCCGATCGGTCGTTTTCGAGGGTAGAAAGAAGCCAGAATTCGTAGGGGGTGGCCCAGGTAAGTTGTAGCGCCCTGCGGGTAGTCTCTGTCTCTTCGTCTATCCTTTTCTCCGCCGGATGTTGTGTCAGGTACGTACGCAGCCAGGCCACCCTTTGGGTAAACGGGTAGTGTGCTGTAAATATTCTGGCCCAGGCAAAGAAGGTGATAAGTCCAATGATGGCTACGGGTCTCAGTTTGTTTCTCTCCCCCGGCAATACGTCGAACACAAAGGGCAGCACAACATAGACCGGCAAGACCTGATAAAGATTCTCGCGATAAAAGTCAGGCGTTCGGGCATCGGGAAAGCACACATGGATAAAACCCAGCGATGCGAGCGAATAGCCGGCCACGAGGGCGAGCCTTTCCCAGCGCTTTGTCTTGTAGTAGTGAACCAGGCAAAGGATCAGCAACACAGTCCAGCCTGCGTAGTCCGTAAATGCTTTTTTTAGAAAATGGCTATTGGCGTACAGTCGGAAATAGTCGGGAAAAAGGCGGATGAAATTGCGTAAGCCTCCAAGCGATCCTTTATCATAGGGGTCGCGGAACAAGCTGTATTTTATCAGCAAAATCAACAAAGTAAGCACAGCCAGCGTCAGGGCCTGCCGCTTGTTCAGTCGTCCGTCCTGCACAAGAAAAATTACTGTAAAGCTGAGCGGCAGCACAATAAGCGGATGGGCAAAAAGCAGTGTAGGAAGAAAGAGCAGTGACAGTACTAAAGCAAGGGATCTGTGGGGTAGAAAGCGCAGCAATGCCGCAAAATACACCAGCATCAGGCTTTCACCGAGCATGAGTTCCGACAGCGGCCAGTAGAAGATCTGCGTGGTCATCAACACAGAGCAAAGAAACAGGCACAGCGCCCATTGCGCACTACGGTCGGCCAGGCCGGCTATAGCAAACATGATGAGGGAGTAAAGCACCAATGAAGATGAAAACACAAGCGACAATGTCTTTAGCGTAGCCTGCATATGGATGGCCGTTACCACCGGAATTTGCGGCAGGGCGGCTATAAACCGATCATGAAAAATGGCAAAGGAGCTATCTCTTGCCATGCCGTACAGGTAGAAAGCCATATCTGAAAAGATGACCCTTTCTTTGTAGAACAGCAGGGATAGCAGCAGCAACCCAAGGAAACCAGCATAGGATATGAGCTGCAGTAATCGTTTCACAAGGGCTAAAATACTGATTGGGCCGCATTTTGATGACCAAATCCCATGGCAAATGCCGCAACTTTTTTCTTTCTTTGCACTCGCAAATCTTCAATCCTCTTTTCCATGCTGCCAAAATATAATCGTGTTCTGTTAAAGCTTTCCGGTGAGTCGTTAATGGGCGACCGGACCTTTGGTCTTGACCCTAAAATGCTGGAAGCTTATGCGACGGATATCAAAGCCATCACCGACCTTGGCGTACAGGTGGCGGTAGTCATTGGCGGCGGCAATATTTACCGCGGAATGAACGAAGCCGAAACCGGCATTGAACGCGCGCAGGGCGACTACATGGGCATGCTCGCCACCGTGATCAACGGAATGGCGCTGCAGGCCGCTCTCGAAAAGATCGGCGTAAAAACACGGCTGCAAAGCGCCATAAAGATGGAGCAGGTTGCCGAACCCTACATTCGCCGCCGTGCCATTCGTCACCTCGAAAAGGGCCGTGTAGTAATCTTCGGGGCAGGCACCGGTAACCCATACTTTACCACAGATACCGCAGGTTCACTCCGGGCTATTGAGATCAATGCAGCCGTGATTCTGAAAGGCACGCGCGTAGATGGTATCTATAGTGCCGATCCGGAAAAAGATCCGAACGCAAAACGATATGAGCAGCTAAGCTTTAATGAGGTGATCACTCAGGGGCTGAAAGTAATGGACATGACGGCCTTCACGCTTTGTCAGGAAAACAACCTGCCCATCATCGTGTTCGATATGCACCGTGCGGGCAACCTGCTCGATGTGGTTTCAGGCAAAAAGGTCGGCACTATTGTGAGCTAACCTCTGCACAGCGCATCGGCATCAGCGGTTTACGAAACTTACCCGAACACCGGGAACAACAATTTCTTTACCGACGAGCGCAAGGGTAGAGGCGGAAGCCTTAGCGTTATCATCCATAGTTTTCCAGTAGAAAAGGCAATATATTTGACCCTGCCATTTGGCAAGCCCTTTCAACATTTTCACGGCTAAGCTGTTATAACGGGAAAATCAGGAGTCGTGCCCGAAACTTTAAGAGCAGAAATGAATCGTTTCAGTATCAAAGATATTGAGAACCTCACAGGCATTAAGGCCCACACCATTCGCATATGGGAGCAGCGTTACGGCATTCTTCAGCCCAAGCGCACCCCCACCAACATCCGGTATTACGATGCGGATGATCTGAAACTGGCTCTCAGGGTGGCGCTGCTCAATAGTTATGGCTACAAGATCAGTCGTATCCACCAGATGAATCACGACGAGATGAACAGTCTTATTGGCAAAGTGGGCGACAAAGATTTCCGCCTGCAGGCCCTGGTCAATGAGCTGCTGGAAGCTACGCTGGAACTGAATATCGACCTTTTCGAACAGTTGATAGATCAATATATCCGTCGCAACGGTGTGGAAGCAGCAGTAGAGCAGTTGATTTTTCAGTTCCTGGAAAAGATTGGACTGATGTGGCTTTCCGACCGTATCTATCCCGCTCAGGAACACCTGATCAGCAATGTCATTTATCGAAAGATAGCCGTGGCCATCGAAGGCCTTCCTCCCAAGCAGGGAGATGAAGGACCCTCCATTCTCCTGTTTTTACCCGAGGGCGAAATTCATGATCTGGGCTTGTTGTATGTACATTACCTCTTGCGTAAATATCACAAAAACCCGATTTACCTTGGCCCTAATTCGCCGCTCAAAGAAGCCGCCTATGTGTTCCATTCTCTGCGGCCACGCTTCGTGTATCTGCACCTTACTTCTATAGCCGAAGAGTTCGATGCGGTGAGATATCTGCAAAAAGTCTCCCGGCAGTTTGAAGGAGCCACCGTATTCGTTTCCGGCAGCATGCTTCGCGCCAAGAAGTTTCAGCCGCCCGCCAACATGATTTTTCTCTACAACCTCACCGAAGTAAAGGACGCATTTCTGGCGCTCTGATCGCTTCCGGGTCCATGCTCATAAGGGGCACTCCTGGCGATCATGGTGTTTTGTTTAATGCTGACTATACCAACTATAAACAAAATAAATAGCGCTGCGCGGATATAGTGTTTAAGTTTGACCTACTAAACACTAAACAAAATGACGACTGCGGATTTTAATTATGTGGTGTCAAGGCACAGCGATTTTTTGCATCCTTATGCTATTTCGCTGACCAATAATTACGAAGATGCCCGCGATTTGTTTCAGGAAACTATGCTCAGGGCCTTACTGAACAGAGATAAATATCAGTTTGGCACCAACCTTAAAGCCTGGCTCTACACCATCATGCGAAACATTTTCATCAACAGCTACCGGCGGAACAAAAAATTTTCGAAGGTAGCCAATGAGGAAGCTTCGGAATACTATCTGATGAACGCCCAACCGGTGGATAACCATGGCTGGAGTCGTCTGCGCATGGCAGAGATCCGGAAGGCAATGGACGAGCTTCCCCCAGTATTTCGACTATCTTTCGAACTTTACTACACCGGTTATAAATATCAGGAGATATCGGAGTTACTCAGCGAACCGCTGGGAACAGTGAAAAGCCGGATACACTTTGCAAGGAAAATGCTTACCCAACAACTTGACCGTTAAACAACAATCTGCAACATGTCGGCACGAAAAGACCATGTAATACTGGTGAACGAAAAAAATGAATGGCTGGGTACTATGGAGAAGATGGCTGCGCACGAGCTTGGCCTGCTGCATCGCGCGTTCAGCGTTTTTATCCTCAACGAGCATGAGGAAATGTTGCTGCAGCGACGCGCACAGTCCAAGTATCACTCCGGCGGCCTATGGAGCAATGCTTGCTGTTCGCACCCCTATCCCGGAGAGAGCACAGCCGGCGCAGCCCAAAGACGCATGCAGCAGGAGCTGGGCATCACCTGTTCGCTCACGCCGTTGTTTCAGTTTCGTTATCGTGCGGTTGTAGGCAATGGTCTTATCGAAAATGAGTACGACCATGTGTATGTCGGTGAATATTCCGGGTCATTTCAGACGGATCCGGAGGAAGTGGAGGAGTTGCAGTTCGTAGCACTCGACAAAGTTCAGGACTGGCTTCGCGAGCGACCCGAAGATTTTACAGCCTGGTTTCGCCTCGCTTTGCCGCGTTTTCTTGACAGCCTTAAGGCTTCGCGTGTTGCCGCTTAAGGTTGAAATTCATAACAACCCACATCTATGGCCGTACCCTGAATTCTGGGGTTATCATCAAGGTCATTGCCAATGCTTACGGCCATGCCGGCATCAATGAGCGGCGACCCTTCTTTAGAGCGGTAGTTTTGCTTTTCAGCATCTGCAAACCCTGGTTCTGTATTCAGCAGACAGTTATTCATCTGCAGCTCTGGATCGGTGAAGCCGGGTTTATTCGGCTGGCTATGTTTCAGCAGACAATTATTGAATACAGCCTTATAACTGGCCGTCTCAGTTTTATAAACGTACAGTTCATTTTCCAGCGAGCCATAGACCAGGCAATTGGTGAAAACCGCATCAAGATCTCCTGCTATAAGCTGCTCATTGCTCACGGGAAAATAATTGAGCACGGCTACGGTGGGTTCGTCAGTATGCGCAACCTTTTTCGTAAAATAATTGATGAAGTCGCAGTTATAGAAGCGATAATATCCCCCCTGAAAGGTAACGAGTGCCTGAGCGCCGCAGTCGTGGATCAGGCAGTTTTCTGCTACAATACTTCCGCCGAAGCTCAGAATGCCGTATCCCAGCGAGTTTTGGATCAGGGTATGGCGTAGTGTGAGCGGGGCCTTATAGCTTTCGAGGGCAAAGGGAAGGCCGCCGCCTGCATTGTTGCCGCAGTTTTTGAGTACACACCAATCCATCTTGTTGTCGGTGCTGGCGCTGTCGAAGTAAATGCCGCCCCACTCGCCGGGGTACCCCTCGTTGCCGAAATAACCCCTGTCGAGGCGGTCGCCCTGAAAGATAATGCTGTCCTTTTTGGTGCCCAGCGCATGCAAGGTGCCCAAAACGATCAGCCGAGAGTCGGCATGCATATAGATTCTGCAACCGGCAGGGACGGTAAGGGTTTTGCCATAGTCTATGCCCGCACTGTGCAGAATGACGTAGGGCTTGTCCGTTTTCCAGGTTGTATTCTCTGAGATCAGACTATCGCGCAGGTAGTATGCATTTTGCCCAAAAGCATAAAAAGGGACCGAAAATTCGTTGCCATTAAGTGTTGCGATCAGCCGGTCTTCTACAATGAAGGGAATGGTATCATTGTTAGGGTCAATGTTTACCGTAGCAAACACATAGATGCTGTCATTTGCTGCCACCTCTATATCGCCCACATTATTGCCACTGATTCCGTTTACATTGAGGTGGAAGTAAGAAGCGCCCCCGTTTGCCAGTCGTACAGAGCTGATCACTACTTTTTGGTCCTGCGGGTTAAAGATTTTAAGCTGTACGGTAAAGCTACCCAGTGAGGTAAAGACCGTATCGAAGTTTACCGTATCGGTAGAAAAGCGCAGTTCGCCGCCCGACGACAGCAGCGTTTCCTTTTTGCAGGAGGCACTCAGCAGGGTCGAGAGTACGAAGAGAAAAAAAATGAAAAAGCTTTGCGTCCGCATGGATATCTCCGGTTGATGCGTAAAGTTAATTAAGTGAAGCTATAACGATCTTTCTTCAAAAATATTTCCCTTTGTGCCGCTGTGTTGTGCCGGCTGCGCCGGTGTTTTCACTTTGCAGTGCGGCATGGGTCTGCTACATTTGTCGGGGCTTATGAATTGTATTACACTACTCTCAGACTTTGGGCTGTCGGATGCGTCTGTGGCCGCCGTTAGGGGTGTGTTGCTGCAATATTTGCCCAACGTGCCGGTGATAGACATAAGCCATATGGTGGCGCCTTTTCATCTTCATCAGGCAGCCTATATACTTGCTGCTTCCTACAGGCATTTTCCTCCGGGCAGCGTACACGTCATTTTCTACGATCTGTTTTCAGAAAAGCAGCCGAGGATGCTGCTTTGCCGGAAGGACGATCATTATTTTCTGGCCCCCGACAATGGTGTGCTGGCCCTGGCCTTAGGCTCCGAATATACTGAGGTGTGGAACTGCCTCGATTTGGAAAAGGAACATACTTTTTCCGACTGGCTGCACACCGCGGCGAAGGTTGTGGTGCGTCTGCAGGAACAGTCCGTTTTAGACTTCGAGCCCTGTGCGCTCAGAAAGGTGCCGGCGCGGTGGTTGCCCCTGGTGGAACATGCCTATGTAGAGTGTCATGTCATCCACATTGACCGTTTTGAAAACGTAGTGGTCAACTTTACCCGTCAGCAGTTTGAAGAAATGAGACAAGGACGCAAATTCAGGGTTCAGTTCATGCGCAATGAAGAGATTGACACCATCAGCAACCATTACAGTGACGTACGTGAAGGCGAAAAGCTATGTCGTTTCAACGGCACGGGTTACCTTGAGATTGCCATTAACCGCGGTAAAGCTGCCAGTCTTTTTGGAATGCGGTTGCATCAGGATCAGCATCTTATTTACAATACCATAAAAATCTTCTTCGAATGATCGTTCGTATCGTCAGGATGCAATTCCGGGCCGGCGAAGTCGAAAACTTCCTGTCGTTGTTTGAGGAGCGTAAGCAACAAATCCGGCACTTTGAGGGCTGTCAGCACCTGGAGCTCTGGCAGGATACACACAACAGCCATATATTTTTCACGTACAGCATCTGGCAAAGCGAAGCCCACCTCAATCATTACCGTTTTTCTCCCTTGTTTAAGGACACCTGGAGCAAAACGAAGGCTTTGTTTGCCGACAAACCAGAAGCCTGGAGCCTTAGCCGCAGCGTAGTGCAGGAGGCATAGGGCCGGCTACCGCAGGCGATCCATACTTTTTACCAGCTTCTCATCCCGGCTGATGCCTCTTATGGCCAGGATCAAAAACAGGATGACGAATACCGGCACCACCATGCCCGCCTGATAACTTCCATTTTGCGGGGCCGGTGCGGTGGTTTCGTTAAAATGGTTGATGCGCATCAGATTCACACCTATAAAACTTATCGAAGCAAGAATGGAAAACAAGGACAGGCCTCTCTGTTGTTTTCTGTCTTTGTACCGAAATACGGCCACGACTGGCAGGGCAATCATCATTACTGCCAGTATCAGGGAAGGATAGTGTTGTAATACGGTCAGTTTTTGCACCACCATGCCAAAACCCTGTGCCATGTCAGCTTTATAAACCCAGCCTGTGTACCAGTTCAGCAGCAGCGTCACACTGAGCAGCGAAGCGATGAACAGCCATAGTGTTTGTTTTCTCTGTATCATAATGTTTCAAAAATAAAGATTATTCAAAGGCCGGCCGGGAAGCCGCAGTCTGCATACCGAATCATGCAATGGCATCAGCCCCAAAGTAAGGTTGCAAGGCCGCGGGAATCTTTATACCCCCGGGCGTCTGATGATTTTCGAGCAGGCAGGCCATGATGCGCGGCAGCGCCAGCGAGCTGCCATTGAGGGAATGAACAAGCTGTGTTTTGCCGGAGCCGTCCCTGAAACGGATTTTCATTCTGTTGGTCTGAAAATTTTCGAAGTTCGACACAGAGCTCACTTCCAGCCAGCGTTCCTGTGCTGCGCTATACACTTCAAAATCGTACGTGAGGGCGGAGGTAAAACTCATGTCGCCGCCACAAAGCCTCAGGATACGGTATTCCAGCCCGAGCGACTGCAGCAATTGCTCTACATGCAGCACCATTTGTTCCAGCACGGCATAGCTCTGTTCCGGATGTACCAACTGCACAATCTCCACTTTGTCGAACTGATGCACGCGGTTCAGGCCCCGTACATCCTTGCCATACGATCCCGCCTCCCGGCGAAAGCAAGGACTGTATGCGGTCATTTTTACGGGTAGATCTGCCTCGGCAATGATCACATCACGATACACATTGGTTACCGGCACTTCGGCAGTAGGGATCAGATAGAACCCATCTGCGGCGACATGATACATCTGTCCTTCCTTATCGGGCAGTTGGCCGGTGCCATAGGCTGTGGTTTCGTTTACCATGTAGGGCGGGTAAAACTCTTTATATCCTGCCTGTGTATTGTAGTCGAGGAAATAGCTGATCAGTGCTCTCTGAAGCCTTGCCCCTCGGCCCGTATAGACCGGAAACCCGCTGCCCGTAATTTTATTACCCAGTTCGAAGTCGATCAATTCGTATTGAGCGGCAAGGTCCCAATGGGCTTTTTTCTGTGCGGAAAGATCGGGGCGTTGGCCACCGCTGCGTACTATTTCATTTTCTTCGGGTGTTTTGCCCACAGGCACCGAGGCATGCGGTAGGTTGGGTAGCCGCACGATCAGATCGTTCAGTTCTGCTTCCAGCTCGTTTAGGCGCTGCACCTGCTCCTTCGCTTTTTCTTTGCTTTGCGATACTTCGGCTTTGTGCAGGTCGGCTTCAGCTTTCTGGCCCTGCGCCATGAGTTGCCCAATCTTTTTTGAAGCGGTATTGATGGTTGCGGCTAAAGTATCACTTTCCACCTGCACCTGCCTGCGTTGTTCATCTACGGAAATGATTTTTTCAACAAGATCGAGGTCTTTGAAGTTTTTTTTCCTGAGTCCTTCTATCACTCTTTCTTTTTCCTGTCTGAACAAATAAATCGGAAGCATTGCATTGATTTTTACCGGGCAAATATAGACCGGATTTGCGGGCAAAGAAAAGACCTGTGCGCTTTTCGGAAACGTACAGGTCTTTCGGTATTGGAAACCTTTGCTTTTTTAAAGATCAGGGCACTTCTACCACGTTCAGAATTTCATTGATGATCTGCTCGCTCGACACGTTCTCAGCTTCTGCCTCATAAGTGATGCCTATGCGGTGCCGCAATACATCATGACAGACGGCCCGGATATCTTCCGGTATTACATAGCCTCTGCGTTTGATGAAGGCATATGCTTTTGCTGCCAGTGCCAGACTGATGCTGGCCCGCGGAGACGCGCCATAACTTATCAGCGGTTTCAGTTTTGACAGTTTATACTCCTCCGGAAAGCGAGTGGCAAAAACAATATCGAGGATGTATTGCTCAATCTTTTCGTCCATATAGACCTCGCGCACAAGATGTCTTGCATTGAGAATATCTTTTGGAGTCACCACGGCGTTGATGGAGGCCATCCCTGCCGGATTGAGGTTATGCCGGATGATTTGTCTTTCCTCTTCTTTTTTCGGGTAAGAGATCACCACTTTCAGCATAAAGCGATCCACCTGGGCTTCGGGTAGTTCATAAGTGCCCTCCTGCTCAATAGGATTTTGAGTGGCCAGCACCAGAAAAGGTTCTTCCAGTTTGTAGGTATAGTCGCCAATGGTCACTTGTCTTTCCTGCATGGCTTCCAGCAGCGCACTCTGCACTTTTGCAGGTGCCCGGTTGATCTCATCTGCCAATATGAAGTTGGCAAAGATGGGCCCTTTGCGCACGGCAAATTCATGAGCCTGCGGATTGTACACCATCGTACCTAAAACATCAGCGGGTAGCAGGTCGGGCGTAAACTGAATGCGTGCAAAACGGGCATGTATAGCCGAGGCCAGCGACTTTATGGCCAGGGTTTTGGCCAGTCCCGGCACGCCTTCCAGCAGCACATGTCCATTGGCCAGCAAACCGATCATCAGCCGTTCTACCATATGCTTTTGCCCCACCAGTGTTTTATTGAGCTCCATAAGCAGCAGGTCAATAAAGGCGCTTTGCTGATGTATTCGTTCATTGAGTTCGCGTATGTCCACGGAAGAAGCTGTTTGCTCCATTGCTATTTTGTTTGCTTTCAAAAGTAGATACTGTTGCAAAAAAAGAAACAGGCGCACGGAGCTTTTAACGTTTTTTAAAAAGACACAGCGACTGCGGGAGGCATCACTCCTTTAGTATTTTTCCTTGTAGCAGCGCTCCCTGTTTGTTTTGTATGCGGTAGAGGTAGATGGCCGGCGCGAGATGCCCGAGGTTGAGCGGCACTTCTGCGGCTGCTGAACTTGTTTTAATTAACACCCTTCCGGTAAGATCGAGTATAGAAATATCTATGGGCTGTGCAGCAGGATTGGTTACCCACCACTGGTCATGCACGGGGTTGGGATGCACGGTAATGCCAGGGAGCGCAGTTATTTGAGGCACGGAAGTAGGCCAGCACTGCGGGTCTCCGGGACCAAGGCAGCCATTGCTATCCACTTTTACCAGCCAGCCGCGCTGAGTGGGTGGTGTGTAAGGATAGCAATTGTCTTGCGACTCTCCGCACATCACGAAGCCGCCATCGTCTGTTTGTTGAGCATCATAGAAAAGGTTTTTGTCGTCGCAGCTGTTTACATTACTATAGATACGCTCACGCAGGCTGTCTCCGTTTGGACTCAGGGTCATAAACCATCCGCGTGTATGCGGCTCCCAATTATTGGGCCCAATGCTGTCAGGCAGGTATTTGTTGCCAAAAAGATAAAGGTTACCATTAGGCGCCTCGATGATTTTTTTAAATTCCGTTTGACCCAGATAGCGATTGTACGTGTGATTCCACAGTACATTACGGTTACTGTCCAGTTTCTCTACCCATCCTCTAAAGTACAAGGTGCCGTAGCTTCCATCGGCGCTCAGATGCTCTACACCGCTCCCCTGTCCGCAATAGACATAGCCACCGTCCTGTGTGCGAATCACGTCTTTTGCTTCAAATGTTTTTTTGGCAGGATCGCTTAGCCACTCCCATTGCACATTGCCGGCAGTGTCTGTCTTCATCAGCAGGGCACGTAACGTAAAGTTTTTCTGTACCTGCGAAATATTGTTTCGCCCCCCGGCAATCAGGTAGCCATCAGGTTCTACCAACAGCTTCCATCCCCCGTCGTCCATATTGCTTACACCATATTGCTTTTCCCAGATAATATTGAAACCAGCATCCAGCTTGGTTAGTTTCATATCTAGCTGTAGAGCGTTGGCTGATGCACGGCAGGAGATTCGGGATAGTAAGAGCAAGTTGCCGTTTTCGGCTGGTTTCATATCCACTATTTTGATCCAGTAGTCGTTGAATGAAGTGCAGAAATTTTTATCAAAAGATTTTTTCCAGAGCATCTTTCCCGTGGTATCAAATCTAACAAGTAGTACCTTCTGTACACCGCCAGTATCAAATTCCTCCGACGCCAGTAGCAGAGAATTATTCGACATTATTTGGAGGTTATTGCTCCACGGATCAAAGTTTTTATAGTTTTCCTGATACACAGTATCCTGCAGTTTGTTCCCATATTGATCAAAAACTGCAAACTTAATCCCGCTAATAAGTAGGGCTTGCCCACTTCCAACGTAATTGACGCTGTCAATGCACGGGCCGGTACAATAGTATTTATCGTTGTAAGGGATAACAGAGGTAAGAATAGAAGTGAAAGAATGAAGAGGATTTCTCACATTAAAATACTGCTGTGCAGGGGCTTTGATCCCCATACACAGCAGTAAGATTAGCAATAGATTTTTCATCATTACTTATTAAAGTTAATGCACTATTGCTTTACAAATTTCCCGGCATTGTCAAACCCCGGGCAGTTTTTTTTGGAGGCCATGAAACTAAAAAGCACAAAAAAGCCCCGCAGGTTTTGCGAGGCTTTCTATAAATAGTTTATGCTAATCCCTATGCGGTCTCCATTACTTTGGGGGCAGCGCTGAGAATTTCATCATTTGCCTGATCTGCATATTTGGAGAAGTTCTTTACAAACAAGCCAGCCAGTTCATTTGCTTTCTTATCGTAAGCTTCTTTATCATTCCAGGTATCGCGTGGATTCAGAATTTCATTGGGCACATTCGGACAAGTCTGAGGTACCAATACGCCAAATACAGGATGTGCAGCGTACTCCACATTGTTCAGTTCACCATTCATAGCTGCCGTGATCATGGCGCGGGTATATTTAAGACTCATACGGCTACCTACACCATAAGCGCCGCCGCTCCAGCCGGTGTTGATGAGCCATACATTCACATCACTATGTTCTTCGAGTTTTTTACCCAGCAGCTCCGCATACTTTGTAGGGTGCAGGGGAAGAAATACACGACCGAAACATGCTGAGAAAGTAGTCTGCGGTTCTGTAACACCCACTTCTGTACCTGCCACTTTTGCGGTGTAGCCAGAAATAAAATGGTACATAGCCTGTGCCTTTGTCAGCTTGCTGATAGGAGGCAGAATGCCGAATGCATCGCAGGTGAGGAAGAAGATATTTTTAGGATCGCCGCCGTAAGAAGGTTCCTTGGCATTGGGGATGTGATATATGGGATACGCCGCACGGGTATTTTCCGTAACGCTGCCATCCGCATAATCTACCGTTTTGGTGCCTGCTTTAAAGACAATGTTTTCGAGCAGCGCATTGGGCTTAATGGCGGCGTAGATCTGAGGTTCTTTTTCAGCAGAAAGGTCAATAACCTTGGCATAGCAACCCCCTTCGAAGTTAAACACCGATCCGTGTGCCCATCCGTGTTCGTCGTCGCCGATGAGTGCGCGGTTAGGATCTGCAGAAAGTGTTGTTTTTCCTGTGCCGGAAAGACCAAAGAACAAAGCCACATCACCGTTTTTACCTTCGTTGGCAGAGCAGTGCATGCTCAGTACGCTGTGGTTGTGCGGCAATACAAAATTGAGTACGCCGAAAATGCCTTTTTTCATTTCGCCGGTATAGGCGCTGCCACCTATAAGGATGATACGGCGGGTAAAGTTTACAGCCGTAAAGTTTCCTTTACCATCGGCACGTGTGCCAAATGTGCCCGGAGTAGCAATATAGCCCGGCGCCTGAAGGATCAGCCAGTCGGGATTTTGAGTAGTTATTTCTTCTGCTGTAGGACGCAGAAAAAGATCGTTGCAGAAAAGATTAGCCCATGGAGCTTCGTTCACTACGCGGATGTTGAGGCGATATTGAGGATCGGCACAGGCATAAGCATCACGTACCCACACTTCCTTGCCCTCAAGATAGGCGCACACTTCTTTGTATAAACCGTCAAAGTCTTCGGAAGACATCGGGAAGTTGGGTTCGCCCCAGCTTACGCTGTTTTCGGTGATGGCATCCTTTACGGTGAATTTATCTTTTGGAGAACGGCCGGTAAATTTCCCGGTGCTGACACAAAGAGCGCCGGTATCATTCAATTCGCCCTGGCCCAGTTCAATCGTTTTGTTTACCAGTTCTTCGGGGGAAAGATTCCAATGAGCAACTGCTACGTTAAGACCCAGATCCGCGAGATTTGCCGATGGGTTTTTATTACCAAATTCCTGCATAGAAGAGTTCTTTATTTTTACAAATGAGAGGGCAAAAATAGTATTAAAATCCTTCGATGTACATTAATTTTCAGACTTTACTACAAAAAATCCTAATCATTTCCTATGTATCGCCCAACATTTAATTATTAAATAATTTCCCGCTTGTTTCATGCATTCCCAAGCTATTTTTGTGATGTTGATTTCCACGGGCTTAGCAAGCATACGCCCGCTATCAAGCCATGAGGCGTAACAAGATCCTTTACATTTTTCTAATCACTTTTTTCGCTGCCGCATCCCTCGCGGGGCTTGTGGCCGATGGTCACCACTGGAAGTATGGGTCGTTGTTGTCCGCAGCGGCAAACATCGGGTTTTTACTTTCCGTGCTGCTCTACTTCGTCATACCCTTAAAACGTCGATAAAAGCGGGTTTGTAAACACCTTGTTAACCGCCTGTAAAGACAGCGTTAACGAGCGTGCTTTGTTTGCACAGCCTTGTGCGCGGTTTCATCTTTGCATCATCAAACAAACAAAACAAACCAGTCATGAAAAAGATTATCATCGCAGCAACAGCCATCCTCGGTTTCGCATCAGCAGCCCACGCACAGATCAACAGCAGCAATGCATCGGGTACCGCACAGCAAACCGTGCAACTGGCCCTGAGCAATGCCCTCGAAATTACCTTCACCGGCAACAACAGTGCTAATGGCGCTACGGTTTCTATCCCGTTCAATACCGTTA
>JAFIGV010000028.1 GCA_017849575.1 Flavipsychrobacter sp.
ATTGATCAAACAAGCTTTTGCCATTGCAACCAAAGAAACAACCTATCAAACAACCTGAATTTTTTTGGTTTTAAACACAGTTCATTGCGAGGAGGGAGGTACGACCGACGAAGCAATCTTTTTTGATTTGAAGATTTGAAAATTTGAGAATTTGAAAATAATGAGACAATGAGACAATGAGACAATTCGGCAATTTCCCAATGTTGAATGAAGTTCCGGGCTCCACGACCTCCCCTCTTGAGAGGGGACGTGCGGTGGCCTGGCGCCGGGCAGGGGTGTGTCATGACTATCAAAATCTTAAAAATGAAATCTCCACACCCACAGACAAAACAAATCAACAAATCAACGCCTTCATTTCCTCTTCTTCTTTTGCTTGATCAAAAGGAAGAAGCAAGAAAAATCAAGGGCTGGGATAAAAAGCCTAAAGTTGAATTTCTTCCGCTACAATGAAGAATAAGCTTACTATGAGGCACTTTTGCAGTTCCCAACCTTGCAGTCACCAACGGCTTAACGCTATGCACCATCTTCATTGCTTAACGCTCCAGAACTCCAACTTCTTAACGGCTTTTTACCCAAGGCCCGCATTCGTCATGCCTACGGCACATACCACTCGCGTCTTTGAGAGAAGCACAGCAGCTTATTTTGCTGAGCAAGTCGCTTGGCTGAACGCTACAACGACCTGTGCACTTGTCTCCGGCTTGCCTATTCAGCATTCAACGGCATGCTATCCGGAAAGTAGTCACTTATTTTACTGGTTTTTCCAATGCCAGCTTTCGATAAGATGATAAATATCCTTTTTCAAAAAATCATTGGCCGGCTTCAGGGAATCTGCATTGGGAGATACATCGAAATAAAGTGCTCCCCGGACAAAATGATGAGTCGAGTCTGTGATCACAAACTGATGGGCTGACGCTGCATTTCCTCCCACTTCATACAAAATGCCAAAGACATTTCTGTCCGTATAACCAAAGGTTGCATCGCTGATATAGTCTGCTCTTTTGCTATGGGCCATAAACGACATTTCATGAGCGTCTTCGATGAGTCTGCCAAAAGATTGCCCTGGTCCAATAGTTTTGTAGGATAGGTAGATTGTTCCACCAATGCTGGGAAAGTCTATGTTGATCCAATAAGGATTTTCGGGCTTTTGTCCGAAAAACAGGGTGTCTTTGATGATTCTGGCGTACGTCGGATATTCGAATGTATAGGGAAACCCCGGCTCGTCAAAGCTTTTGTAGCTATGTTCGGGAAATTCTGTTCGCGCATAGCCACGTGGTTTTGGTGTATAAGTTTCCGGCCTGCAGGCGGCCAGCAGCACTATGGCAGCCAGCACTATATAACTTCTCGGCATGGGTCAAAGCTAAGTGAAAATAGGCACAGCGCATGGCAGGGTACGGCAAAGATTAGCTCCGGCCTTTAGGTCAATATGCGTATTTTCGCAACCTAAAAAATTTTTCGCATGCAACCAGAACAACAGGGTACAGAACAGCAGCTCAATATAGAACTCACAGAAGAGATGGCAGATGGCGAATATGCAAATCTTGCCATCATCACACATTCGTTTGCCGAGTTTGTTGTTGATTTCGTGAATGTGATGCCTAATGTGCCAAAGGCGAAAGTGAAATCGCGAATCGTAATGACGCCGGTGCATGCCAAGCGATTGATGAGGGCAATGGTGGAAAATGTAAAGCGCTTCGAAGCGCAGCATGGACCGATAAAAGATCAGGAGCAGATCAACATGCCGTTCAACTTCGGCACTCCTACAGCACAGGCCTGACCTTACAAGATGCAGTTGGCAGACATAGTCTTTTTCAGCACAGGTTTCTACTATTTACTTCAATGAACGATAAAATTCTCATTCTCGATTTCGGCTCGCAGTTTACACAGCTTATTGCCCGGCGTGTACGTGAGCTTAATGTCTATTGTGAAATACAACCCTGCACCCGGCCGGTGCAATACGATCCTTCGCTCAAGGGCGTCATCCTTTCGGGAAGTCCTTATTCGGTAAATGATCCTCAGGCGCCCAAACCGAATGTGCAGGCTATTGCCGATCAGTTGCCTGTTTTGGGCCTTTGCTACGGGGCACAGCTTATAGCATCCCTGGCGGGAGGGGAAGTTGGCCAATCTACGCATCGTGAATATGGAAGGGCTCATCTGCAGTTCACCGGTCACGATCCGCTTTTTGCGACCGTTCCAAATGGAAGCCAGGTTTGGATGAGTCATTCCGATACCATCAAGAGGTTGCCTGAGGGCTTTGAAGTGCTGGCTGGCACGGATGCTATTCCGGTTGCAGCCTACAAGGCAGCTCCGGGTTATAGTGTGCATCCGGTTTATGCGCTTCAGTTTCACCCCGAGGTAACGCACAGCGTTGACGGGGCACAGATGCTCAAGAACTTTGTGCTGGACATCTGTAGCTGCCGGCAGGACTGGACACCCGCTACCTTTGTGCATGATACCGTGGAACGGATCAGAGCGGAGGTAGGACAAAGGAAAGTGGTGATGGCGCTAAGCGGAGGAGTGGATTCTACCGTGGCGGCAACGCTTATTCACAGAGCCATCGGCGACCAGCTCTACTGCATTTTTGTGGACAATGGATTGCTGCGAAAAAATGAATTCGAGCAAGTGATGGAGGGCTATCAACACCTTGGCCTCAACGTTAAAGGCGTGGATGCACGTCAGCGTTTCTATTCGGCCCTTGCCGATGTCTCTGATCCCGAGCAAAAGCGAAAAATAATTGGCGGTCTTTTTATTGACGTGTTTCATGATGAAGCCGACCTTCTCAAAGATGTCAGCTTTCTTGGTCAGGGCACCATTTATCCGGATGTGATCGAGTCGGTGTCCGTTCACGGTCCTTCAGCTACCATCAAGTCACACCACAATGTGGGTGGACTGCCGGAAACCATGCATATGGAGCTGGTGGAACCCCTGCGATTTCTGTTTAAGGACGAGGTGAGAAAAGTGGGGAGAGAGCTCGGTATTGACGATATCTTTATTGCGCGCCATCCCTTTCCGGGACCTGGCCTCGGCATACGGATTCTCGGAGCTGTTACCGCCGATAAGGTAGCCATGCTTCAGGAGGCTGATGCCATTTATATTCAGCATCTGCGCGACAGCGGGTTGTATCACGAAGTATGGCAGGCCGGCACCATTTTGCTGCCTGTGCAAAGTGTAGGAGTGATGGGCGACGAACGCACTTATGAATATACGGTAGCGCTGCGTGCTGTTACCTCCGTAGATGGAATGACTGCAGACTGGGCACATCTGCCATACGATTTCCTGGCGCGGGTTTCTAATGATATCATCAACAAGGTTCGTGGTATTAACCGGGTGGTGTACGACATCAGTTCAAAACCACCGGCTACCATTGAGTGGGAATAATATTTTGCGGTTAGGCTATGCGTTTTAGAATACTTTCTTCTTTATTATTTCTGGCTGTTTGTCTCTGGCCACAGCAAAGCCAGGCCCAGTTCTGGAAGGATTGGTTTCACAAAGAACAAAAAAGAAAACCCCGGCCCAGAAACGTTCGTCCGGGCGAAAAGAGCAAGAAGCCCCTGACGACGCCCGTAAAGAAGAAACATGTAACTGTTGAATATCCTGCATCCCAGATAAAAATGCGATACCGCATTGACATCCTTGCACCGGTATATCTTGATGAGCTTGTAAAGGATGAAAAGGCGGTTTATAAAGACCGCTTGCCCGACAAGGTGCTTCCGGGGATCAGCTTTTACGAAGGTGCAAAACTCGCCGCCGACACGCTCACCCGCCTGGGATACAATATGAGCGTTTACTTTCACGATATTACCCAGAAAGGTCTTAGTCCTGAGGAAATGGTGAGGGGCGATATGCTCGACGAGTCCGACCTGATCATTGGCATGTTGCAGTCTCAGCAAATTCCGGTGGTTGCAGACTTTGCCAAAAAAAAGAAGATCAACTTTATCTCGGTTGTTTCTCCCGCAGATGCAGGCGTAAAGGACAATCTGTATTTCACCATGTTGCAACCTACGCTGGAGGCGCACTGCGATGCCATCTTGAAGCTGGGAGAAAGCCTTGGTGTTAAAAAGAAGCCCGTACTCATCTATCGTACGGGCAGCGCTGTGGATTCTGCCGCCTATACCCTGATTGAAGGCGGAATGAAGGAGCCCTTTCAAAAAATTGCCTGGTCATTTACCCTGCAAAAATTGCAGTTAGAGCGATTCTTTGATTCTACCCAAACCAATCTTGTCTATATTCCCATTCTTGATAACAACTATGCAGATTCTTTGCTCACTGCGTTGTCGGCCTACTTTCCGGATTATCGTTTTGAGATCCTCGGTATGCCCTCTTGGAAGTTTTTAAGTGGCTTGCGAAAGACCGGATATTATCCTAACCTCGGCATCAATTTTACTTCACCTTTTCATTATGATATGACGACTGGAGCGGCAGCGGCGCTGATGTCCGCACATCGCCGGCAGTTCGGGAGTCGCATGGCAGAGATGGTGTTCAGAGGATACGAAGTGTTGTATTGGTACGCATATCTGTTGAAAAACTATGGCACAATTTACAATCCGCGCCAGGCAGACAACAACGCAACGGCCTTCACTAAGTTTGTTGTAAAACTCCGGTTCGATAAAGATCAGGAAATTCTCTACAACGAGAATACACATCTATACCTTTATCGGTATGAGGATGGTTCATTCTCCGTCAACGACCTCTAAAATTTTTTAGGAACCTTCGGAAATAGAAGGGATGTTGGCTTCAAGCGCCACCGCTTTGGCATTGACGAGCACGGTACCTTTCTCTGCTATCTTAGTGCCGTTCGGGTTGTTTCCGTTATGACCCAGTTTGCTGCGAATCACTTCGGTCCGGGCCAGCCTTACCTTCCGCATATAATACAGAATGGCAAAGAGCGCAAAGGTGAGTGTAAGTATGGCAGCAATTGCAGCATTTGGATCTAAATCCTGCACGAGCAATGAGACGGAAATAATGAGCAGATTGGCAGTAACCAGCGTAGTGACGGTATTGGAATGGCTGAAACCCAGGTCAAGAAGAAAATGGTGCAAATGCGTTCTGTCGGCTTTGAAAGGCGAATGTCCCTTGGCAATGCGCGTCACAAACACCCGGAAGGAATCGAAAACCGGAATGAACAGAACTGACAGCGCGAAGATCAACGATCCTTTCGAGCTGTGTATGAAGGGCTGCAATGCATTGTTTTGCTCATGAAACGAGTTGATAAATATGATAGACAGCACAGAAATCGTAAATCCGATAAAAAGGGAGCCACTATCACCCATAAATATTTTAGCAGGCGCATAATTAAAACGCAAAAAACCGATAAGCGATCCCATAAGTGCGAAAGCCACATAAGCTGCGCTATAATTGCCCTGTATGGCCAGACAGGTGCCCAGCGCAAACGAGCAAAACATACCGATAGTGCCCGCCAGTCCGTCTATGCCGTCAATAAGGTTGAAGGCATTGGTGATGAAAACGCAGCCCACAATGGAAAAGGAAATACTCAGCCATCCCGGCATCACATATATTCCCATAATGCCGTGAAGCGAAAACAGGCGTATGTCGGCAAGGTAAACAGTGATGACCGCCGCGAGTACCTGTGCGGTGAATTTTTTAGAAGGACTGAGACTAATGATATCGTCCTTGATACCGACCACAAATAATATGGTAGAAGCGGCAACCAGGAAATTCCAGGCATGGAAAGTTTCGAAATGGATGAAAATGGAGGCAATGATAATGAAGGAGAAGAAGATGCCAACGCCGCCGAGGTTAGGAACCACCTCCTTATGTATTTTCCTGTGATTATCCGGCAGGTCAAAGAGCTTCTTTTTCTTTGCCAGCAGGATGATCTTGGGAATCGAAAAACCGCACGCTAACGCTGCAATGATCGGTATGGCTATATACAATACGTATGGCGGTATATGACTCATAAATGCCTTTCGAACAGCTTTGGTTAGTTACTTCAATTTTTTTCCAGGCCTTGATGGGGTGCCAGCTGCTTCTGCCGACTGCCCATTACAAAATACAAAATAGACGTATTTTATCAAAGCTATAACAATTATTCCACCTTTTTTCCGTTAGGTGTTTCTTACCACAAATTTACGCAAAGGGTATTCCTAAGGGGTTTACGGCTTGTTATTGCGAGGTTATCGGTTAGTTATTGCCGTCGGCCCACCGTTCTACCGCTGCATAGAGGTTAAAGCCCTCAGTCTCTATACCTTGTGCTATTCTGTTTCTAAGCTCCGTTCGGGAGATGTCCTGCATGCGGCGGGCTACCATCAGGTGCCAGGCTTTTTCGGTGAGGAGTTGCAACTTTTTTTCTTTCCGGGAATGTTGGCCTGAAAGATGGGCAGCAATGGCAGAGGCTAATTCCGCAATGCCCACATTATTGGTGGCAATTGTCTTCAAAACGGGGATTTCTGCCTCGGCATCCGACTTTTCATGGGCCAGAATCCGTAGATTTCGGTAGAGACTGTCGGCCAGATCGCGGTCGGCTTTGTTCACCACAAAGATGTCCGCTATTTCCATCAGTCCGGCCTTCCAGGTTTGCACCTCGTCGCCAGCTTCAGGCACCAGAGCCACTATGGTGCAGTCCGCCAGTCCTGCTATCTCCACTTCGCTTTGTCCTACACCCACGGTTTCAATCAGCACATAGTCGAATGGGGCATGGGTAATCACATCGGCAATCTCCAATATCTTGGCGCTCAGTCCGCCAAGTGCGCCCCGGCTGGCCAGAGACCGAATGAACACATCAGGATGATTGTAGAATTCGGCCATGCGGATACGGTCGCCAAGCAGTGCCCCATAGTTGAAGGGCGAGGAGGGATCTACCGCTAATACTGCTACTTTTTTATGTTCTGCCATCCAGTGCCCGAGCAAGGCATTCACCAGGGTACTTTTTCCCGCGCCCGGCGGGCCGGTAATTCCCACAATTTTTGCACCCGGCGCCTGCGGAAGATTCCGGAGGAGTACGTCATATCCCGGAAGTTCATTTTCTACCACCGTGATGGCGCGAGCCAATGCTTTTTGCCGGCCTATGGCAATGTCGTTGAGCAATTGTTTTATCTTGTCCAGCACTAAATATTAGTTTCTACCGTTTCTTACAATCAGAAAACTCCTGGTGAACAAAAGTAATTTTCTTCGTGCTAATGTAAACAAGACGCTGCTGGTATTGATAGCAGTGGCGGGTACGTTTGCCGGACTTTTGTGGTCGAGGGCGGTGCTTTCCCTGTCTGTAATGCTCCTGGGGGTGGTGGGTCTTTGGGGGATATCGCCTGCGCGCTGGCTGAAGCAGCGCTGGTGGATGACGGGTGTATTGTGGGTAGCCTGCTATTTTTTCTCGGGTTTCTGGAGTACAGACATGCATTATTGGAGCACCCGCTGCGAGGTGAAACTCCCTGTTTTATTGCTGCCGCTGGCTTTTGCTTTTTTACCCGGCTTTTCGCAAAGGCACCGGTTGCTCTACAGCCTTGCACTGAATGTTCTTGTGCTGGGCGGATCGGTGTACAGTCTGTATTTTCTATTCAGCGATCCGGTAAAATATGTAGCTGGTTATGATTATTCAAACGTATTGCCGACCCTCATCGAGAACGACCATATCATCTTCAGCCTCGTAATGGCGCTCAGCATTATCTGGAATATCTACCTGCTGCCAACAGTGAGGCGTCGGTTGATTCGATATCTTTTGGCGATCGCCACCTTATTACATATTGTCATGCTGCATGTGCTGGCCGTGCGGAGCGGCCTTGTAGCTTTTTACCTTTTTGTGGGCGCCTGGAGCGTTTATATGGCGTTCCGTCGCAGGTACAGGTGGGCGGGCATTTCCTTGTTGCTGGGTTTTACACTGGCTGCCGCGGCCTCCGTACATTTTATACCCACCTTGCGCAACAGATTAGAACATTTTAATTACACGCTGCAAATGTATCGTGAAGGCAATATCTCCGGCGACTACAGCGACCTGGGCAGGTACATGTCTTACGATCTTGCCCTGAAACTTATCCAAAAACATCCGCTACAAGGGGTGGGCGCGGGCGAGATGCTCGACAGTATGAAGGCGGGCTATACCCGGTATTATCCTCAGGTGCCCGAAGAGCAAAGGCTGATACCGCACAATCAGTTTCTTGCCGTAGCGCTGGGCTGTGGGCTGCCCGCAATGCTGCTATTTACGGTCTGGGTCTTCTATCCTTTGTTCCGGATCAGGCGGAGCAGATCGGGTTTTTTCTTTTTTGCTACCTGGCTCGCTTTGCTCCTTCCTTTGCTGGTAGAGCCTCTGCTCGAAATCCAATTTGGCGTGTTCGTATATTTGTTCTTCCTGCTGTGGCAGCGCCATGCCATGAGGCAGGATGACGCGAAGCTGCAGTGTTAACCGACGAATTTCAGGATTTTATTATGATTAACTTTTTGCCCATTTTCCCACTCGATATCGTCGTTTATCCCGGCGAAATGCTCAACCTGCACATTTTTGAACCCCGATATAAGCAGATGATCAGAGAATGCCTTAAAGAAAACAAAGCTTTTGGCATCCCTGCTGTACTGAACGGACAAATGCAGGAATACGGTACGCAGATGGAAATTACCGAACTGGTAAAGGAATATGACAATGGTGAGATGGATATAAGAACCCGTGGCAAAGCGGTATTCCGGGTGCTCGAAGTCGTGAAGTCAATTCCTGAAAAATTGTTTCAGGGCGCTATTGCCGATTTTCCCGCCAATACCATGCAGCATGGCGAAAGCGATATTGCCCGCATCATTTACGAAGAAGTAAAGCGGCTTTATACTTTGCTAAATGTCGAAGAGAAATTTCCGGCACATAAACAGGAAGCTATCTCCTATGAAGTAGCTCATTTTGTTGGATTATCACGACAACAGGAATATGAGCTACTCTGCCTTTTTTCTGAAGTGCAGCGCCTCGAATATATCCGCAGACATTTAAATCAGATATTGCCGACTATCAAAGAGCTTGAAGAGGTCAAGGCCCGCATCCAGCGCAACGGCCATTTTAGGGATTTATCACTCAAAGACTTCAACCTGTAAGAAAATGCCAGAGAATGCTTTATCGGGGCTTGACTTGTAACTCGGTTTATTGACAAGAGTTACTTATTGTTGTCCTGCCGGTTGGCGCATTTTTTTTTAAAATCCTTTAACTGAGGGTCAAATAGCCCTGCCTACAGAAAGTTGTTGCAAAGCCTCGTTAAACACGGAGCCTGTAGTTGGTGCTGCCCTGTCAACGGCACAGTTTTGTAGCCTTTTCTGCGATTTAATGTTTCACAAAAAGCAACAAAAATGGCAGACTACAATCCTTACAGAACGAATGAACGCGATGAGGAAAATAATGGCAGGTATCGTGGCTATTCTCAGGGAAGTTACGAGACCCATTCGCGCGACCGATATGGCAAACCTTACGACGATAGTGTGAATCGGGGCTTTAGCAGTTATGGATCGAGCGTAGAAAATCCTTACCGGGACGAGCGCTACTTCCCTGCAGATTATTATCAGGGAAATTTCACCGGTAGCAATTATGATCGTGATTTCGATTTTGGAATGAACCGGCGCGGTGGGCAACAGCGCTATGGTAAGTATAATAGCCTCGACTACGATGATATAGATCGTCGTCATGCCTGGCGCCCGGCCAACCAACGCTCCTATATGCGCGAAGCGTATCATCCCAACGATCTGGGCGTGGGCAGCAATTATGCTTACAATCGCGGAGGCTACGGCAGCAATTTTGGTGGGGAATATGGAAGATTTCCAAACGATCAGGGTTATGCCAGCGAGTGGGGTGGACCAAGTTATGCGCATTCAAGGCGGGGCGGTGGTTATGATCCCGATCGCCGCTACAGCAGCTACAGTGGACGTTTTGATAGTGACTATGGAAGAAGGTGGGAGCATGACAACCGCGATTGGTTTGATAAGGCAAAAGATGAAGTATCGAGCTGGTTTGGCGATGAGGACGCCGACCGCCGCCGCAGAATGGACAAGGGTGAATTTCGGGGCCGCGGACCCAAAAATTACAAACGTTCCGACAGCAGAATACACGAAGACATCAGCGACCGCATGAGCGAAGATGGCTGGGTAGATGCAACAGATGTGGAGGTAAGCGTGAAGGAAGGCGAGGTAGAACTAAGGGGTACTGTGCCCGATCGTTTTTCTAAGCGTAGAGCCGAAGATATTGCGGAGTCGGTTTCCGGAGTGCGTAACGTGGAGAATCGCATCCGTGTGTCGCAACAGGATATTCCGATGGCCGCTTCCGACGGTATTGCATCGGGGCAGCAAAGTGTATCGGGGGCACCGAGGGCACAGGGCAATAGGGATACAAACAAAGCTGATAAAGAGTCTCAACGGTAGAATGCAAAGACAGGGGCAGCATGGGCATACCCCTGTCTTGTTTTTTGTTCAGCCCATCTTTCTTTACCGGAAGCCCGCATTGAGGGCAGAAAGTTTTTCACTGCCCGGACAAAGCACTCCTTCTGTCAGTTGGTTGAGAGGTGTTTCCGTTGTGTTGAGTATTTCGTGCAGATCGGAAGTCTCGGGTTCGATAAACAGCAAGCCGGTGAGCACTTCATTTCGCGCTCCTGCTTTCTTTAATGCCGTCATAGCCGATAGCCGATCTTCAGGATTCCAGTGTTTTTCGAGTTTGTGCAGCAGCAAAGCCGTACCATCGTGCATGTTCACCGTGGCAAAAGAACCTTCATCATAATGGGTGCTGATCGTTTCCATCTCCGGCACAAAATCCATCTTGCTGGTCATGGCCGTATGCTCGCGTACAAACTGATAAGACTTTGTAGAACCCGGATTGTTATTGAAGGTAACGCAGGGAGAAATCACATTGATGAGTGCAAAACCCGGGTGCGACATGGCAGCTTTGATGAGCGGAACAAGTTGCGTTTTATCTCCTGAAAAACTTTGGGCTACAAACGATGCTCCGAGCTCAATCGCAAGGCTGGCAAGGTCTATGGAATGAAATAAATTTACATTGCCCGATTTGTTTTTCGAGCCTTCATCGGCGGTGGCGCTGTCTTGCCCCTTTGTAAGTCCGTAGCAACCATTGTTCATCACGATATAGACCATGTTTAGATTTCTGCGCACCACATGGGCAAACTGTCCCATGCCGATAGAAGCACTATCACCATCGCCGGAAATGCCGAGGTAAAGCAGATTGCGGTTGGCAAGGTTGGCGCCGGTAGCCACCGAGGGCATTCTTCCATGTACAGAATTAAATCCATGAGAATTGCTGAGGAAGTATGCCGGCGTTTTCGACGAGCAACCAATGCCCGAGAGCTTTGCCACCTTGTGTGGTTCAATGTTCAGCTCATAGCAGGCTTGCACAATGCCTGCGCTGATGGAGTCGTGCCCACAGCCGGCGCACAAGGTTGAAAGTGCTCCTTCATAATAGCTGATGGTATAGCCTAGTTTATTCTTGGGTAACTGCGGGTGCCGGAAGGCGGGACGAACATATGTCACGGTCAGTAAGTTTTAGGCGTTGAGCGTTGTGTGTTGGTTTGCTTTTGTCTTTTCAGATAATGACGCTGTCATTTTTTCAATGATCTGATCGGCGGTAATAGGCATGCCATCATAGTTGAGGATCGGAATGAGCTTTTGTGCATCCGCATTGAATTCTATCATCATCAGGCTGCGCAGTTGTGCATCGCGGTTTTGTTCGATGACGAATACTTTTTCATGGTTGTTGACAAAGCTGACAACATCCTCGCAAAAAGGAAATGCACGCAGGCGGATGGCATCCAGCAAAATGCCTTTTTCTGCCAGCAGGGCGATGGCTTCTTCTGCAGCATATTTCGAAGTGCCGAAAAATATAACTCCGTAGGGTTGTTGGTCGTTTTGTTGGTAACGTTCAGGACAGGGAACCATGGTTTTTGCTGTTTCCCATTTTTTAGAAAGCCGGTCCACATTTCTCTTGTATGCTGCTGCGTCTTCCGTATATACCGCATATTCATCTCTGGACGTACCTCTTGTGAAGAACGATCCTTTGGTAGGGTGCGTGCCGGGATAAGTGCGGTAAGGAATTCCATCACCATCCACATCAAGGTAACGACCAAAGCGTTCCATGTGTTCGAGTTGTTCTGCTGTCAGCACCTTTCCACGCTTGTATTTTCTATCATCCTTCCATTGAAAAGGCGGCGACATATGGTCGTTCATGCCCAGGTCGAGGTCGGTGAGTAGGATGACCGGTGTCTGCAATTCTTCTGCAAGATCAAAGGCATCGGCAGTCATCTCAAAACACTCCTTCGGTGTGGAAGGAAACAGCAGCACATGTTTCGTATCTCCATGCGATGCGTAGGCAGCTTCCAGCACATCGCTTTGCTGCGTACGCGTTGGCATGCCTGTAGATGGTCCAGCTCGCTGCACATCAATCAGCACCGCCGGCACTTCTGCAAAGTATGCGAGACCAATAAATTCATTCATCAGCGATACGCCCGGTCCGCTGGTGGCTGTAAAGGCTCGCGCACCATTCCAGCTTGCACCAATGACCATGCCCATTGCCGCCAGTTCATCTTCTGCCTGTACAATGCCATAGTTTTTTCTACCGGTTTCCGGGTCTATTCTGAATTCCTCGGCGTAATCGTTGAAAGCTTCCGCCACCGAAGTGGAAGGCGTGATGGGATACCAGGCGCAAACCGTAGCGCCGCCATACACCGCGCCGAGTCCACATGCCGTATTGCCATCCACCATGATCCAATCGCCCACAAGATTGCGCCGCTCCACACGCATAGCGAGCGGGTATTGAAAATTTGCCTTCACAAAGTCAACACCCATTTGCAAGGCTTTTACATTGGGTGCAATAAGCTTTTCCTTTCCTTTAAATTGTTCGTTCAGCAAATCCACCAACACCTGAAATTCAATATCCAGCAGCGCCGACAATGCGCCCACGTAGATGATGTTTTTAAACAACTGACGCTGGCGCGGATCGGTGAATTCTTTGTTGCACATGTCCATCAGCGGAATGCCGATGTAGTTTATGTCCGGACGGATAAATTCTTCATGTAGCATCTTGGTGCTGTCGTACATAAAGTAGCCACCGGCTTTCACGCTTGCTACGTCCTTCGCCATACTTTGCGGGTTCACACATACCATGAAGTCAATGCCCTCTCGCCTTCCCAGCCAGCCTTTTTCACTCACGCGCACCTCATACCATGTGGGTAATCCCTGAATGTTGGAAGGAAAAATATTTTTCGGGGTCACGGGTACACCCATCCGGAAAATAGACTTGGTAAAGAGAAAGTTTGCACTTGCTGATCCGGTGCCATTTACATTGGCAAACCTTATTACAAAATCGTTGACCATACTGTCGGTAGATATAATTTTTTAAGTGCAGCGCAAGGAATTACGCCACTACTGAAGCTTGTTTTTGTCCGCAGGCATTGGGTGCCTTTGTTACGTTGTAATAAAATTGTTTCATGTCCCATGCTGCGGTGGGGCAGCGTTCCGCACATAGTCCGCAATGAAGGCAAACATTTTCATCCTTCACCATTACGCGTTTCGTAGGCAATAGATCGGAAACGTAGAGGTCTTGCGTGAGGTTCATGGCGGGCACTTTCAGCTTTTGCCGCAGTGCGCCTTCGTCCGGTTCGTTGCTTGTAAACGTAATGCAGGATGTGGGACAAATATCCACGCAGGCATCGCATTCTATACACTTATTTTCGGTGAAGACGGTTTGCACGTCACAATTCAGACAGCGCTGTGCTTCTTTAAAACCATGCAAACGGTCGAAGCCCAGTTCTACCTCCTTTTTCCGATCTGCCAGCGTCAGCTTTTTTTCCGCCTGCGGCACCACATAGCGTTCGTCTGTCACTACGAAGTTGTCATAGCTCCATTCGTGTATGCCCATTTTCATGCTATGCAGGTTTACCATAGGCGAGGGGCGGTCTATTTTTATATCCAGTCCTTCGCAAAACAAATGAATGGAAACGGCAGCCTGATGCCCATGCGCCACGGCAGTGATTACATTCTTAGGACCAAAGGCAGCATCGCCGCCAAAAAATACTTTCGGATTTGTAGAAGCAAAAGTCAGCTCGTCCACAACGGGCATATCCCATTTGTCGAAGTCAATGCCAAGGTCGCGCTCTAACCACGGAAAGCTGTTTTCCTGACCAATGGCTACCAGCACATCATCTGCTTCAAAAAACACTTCCGGTTCGCCGGTGGGTACCAGCTTTCTTTTTCCGTCGTGATACACCGGCGCCACTTTTTCAAAGGTCATCCCGGCAAGCTTTCCCTCTTTGATCACAAAGGATTTGGGGACATGATTGTCAATAATCGGTATGTCTTCATGCAGCGCATCTTCTTTTTCCCAGGGCGAAGCTTTCATTTCTGCAAAGGGGCTGCGCACTACCACCTTCACTTCTTCACCTCCCAATCTTCTTGCGGTACGGCAGCAATCCATAGCCGTATTTCCACCCCCGAGCACCAGCACTTTCTTGCCGATTTTTCCCGTGTGTTCAAAAGCCACACTTGCCAACCAGTTGATACCGATGTGAATATTGGTATCACCTTCTTTTCTTCCCGGAAGGTCTGAAAGGTCTCTTCCCTTTGGCGCGCCAGATCCTACAAAAACTGCATCATAATCTTTAGCCAGCAGTTCTTTCAACGAAGAAACATATTGGTTGAAATGCTTGTGAATGCCCAGGTCAAGAATATAGTTCACTTCTTCATTCAGCACCGTTTCGGGGAGACGGAAAGATGGGATCTGACTCCGCATAAAACCACCACCCAGTTTCTGTTCGTCGTACAGGTGAATTTCATAGCCCAACGATGCAAGGTCTCTTGCCACCGTGAGCGATGCCGGACCCGCGCCGATGAGTGCAATCTTTTTACCGTTGGGCGCAAAAGGTCCTTGCGGCATATACTTTTTTACATCATCCTTATTATCTGCAGCTACACGTTTTAGTCGGCATATCGCCACCGGTTCTTCTTCCACGCGCCCACGCCGGCAGGCAGGCTCGCACGGGCGATCGCAGGTGCGCCCAAGCACACCCGGAAACACGTTCGAATCCCAGTTGATCATATACGCCTCGCTATAACGACCCTCGGCAATCAGCCTTATATATTCGGGTACCGGTGTATGGGCAGGACAAGCATACTGGCAATCTACCACCTTGTGGAAATACTCGGGGTTGTTGATATTGGTTGGTTCCAATGAGCAAAAAATTTAAAGACTAAACAAATGGAAATCCCCGCTTTCAACCTTAATGAAAGTGTACTTTAAATTTATACTTTTTTTGTCTGAAGAAAGAATGCCCGATATCAGCGCCGCAAAAAATCTTGTTGCAACAGGTCTTGCAGCCGGGTTTTTACCGAAAGCCATTCATCGTTGATGATGCTGTACACCACGGTGTCGCGCACCAAGCCATCGGGCATAATGCGGTCTTTGCGCAGGATGCCTTCCAGCTTAGCGCCAATTTTTTCTATAGCTTTTTGAGAGCGAATGTTGGTCGTTCTCGTTTTAATCTGCACCCGGTTGGTCTGCAGCGTTTCGAAGCAATAGGTGAGCAGCAGTAGTTTACATTCTGTGTTATAGCCTTTGCCCCAGTAGCGTTTATCGTACCAGGTCCAGCCGATCTCGAGCTTTTTGTGTTCCGGAAAAATATCGAACAGACGAGTGCTGCCTATCGCTTTTCCGCTCGCATTTTCGATTACGGTAAAAGGATACTGTTCACCACTAACCCGCTTTAGAATAGCATCGTGAATGTATGCCGACATATTGCCCGGTTTGCTGCCATCTACGGGGAGAAATTCCCAGACGGCGGCGTCCCTTCCCGCTTCAATAAGGTCGGGCAGATGGTCTTTTTGCAAAGGCACTAAGGAAACGAGTTGCCCTTGCAACCTTACCGGGTGATTGATCCAGGACATGAGTAGTGCGTATTGATTTAAAGCTTTGCTGATTCGAAAACTTTTCGATGCAAAGAACGGAAAGTGAAGGGAGAAACAGAGGGCTTCGACTCTGCTGATCCATTGTTGGCTACTTGCACGCTGATCCGCTCCTGCGTACCTCACCAAAACGAAGCTGACCAGGGTAAAACATGGAACAAATGGATTGCTAATACAATTTGTTAATTTTATAAAGAGTAAAAAGCTCAGTCCCCGATGCGTAGCCTGCTATTATTTCCTTTCGTTCTTTCCCTGTCTTTACAAGTTTCCGCTCAGGGCATTATTACTACAGTAGCCGGCGGCGGCAATGGGGGAGATGGTTCGCTGGCAGTGAATGCTTACATAGATGCGCCCAATGATGTGCTGGTAGATGATACGGGTAATATTTATATCGCTACCGACCTGACCATATTGAAGGTGAGCGGGGCAACGGGTATTATCAGTACGCTTGCCGGCGATCCTTCGTGCCTTTGTTGTACAGGAGGTGATGGTATTCCCTTCAGCCAGGCGCGGTTTTGCGGTGCATCAGCCCTTGCTTTTGACAAGAATGGCAACCTGTATATAGCAGACAATGGCAACCATGTAGTTCGGAAAGTAGATAAGACCACAGGCATCATTAGCAAAGTAGCGGGCAACTGGACGGCGGGCTATTCCGGCGATGGAGGACTGGCAACGAGTGCCCAGCTTAGATTTCCCAACGACATAGCATTAGATACAGCCGGCAACCTTTACATAGCTGATGAGCGATATGTAATACGTAAAGTAGATGCACAGACGGGAATTATCAGCACTATTGCAGGTAATGGGGTGAGCGGCATCTGGAGCAACGGTTACCTTGCTACCGAAGTTGAATTAGGCGTCCTGACTGGCATATGTGTTGATGGAAACGGAAATGTTTACTTTTCAGACGCTGGCAACCGTCGAATAGGAAAAATCAGTACAGCCAACGTCCTTTCGACTTATTGCGGAAACGGCATCCCCTTTCCGGAGGGTGATGGTGGATCTGCAACGTTGGCACAAACCTACGCCTCTTCGAAAATCAGGATGGACACTAACAACAATCTTTACCTCTGCGATGGGTATGTGCGAAGGATAGATGCTGTTAGTGGGATTATTACGAGGGTAGCCGGTGTAAAGGGTGGAGGGGGCTATAATGGCGATGGGGGCCCGGCGCTTGATGCTTATCTGTACGCCCCAGTTTGTGCTTTCCCCGACAAGCAAAACAATCTTTATATAGCAGACAAACTAAATTACCGAATCAGAAAGGTAAGCTCTATAACAGACGTTGAAGAGACAGGGTCAGAAGGTTCAGTGCGGATTTATTACCAACCTATGGGGAATATTTCAATTATCGCTCCGGACAAAATTCAACAACTCGAAATCAGAACGGTAAACGGTATGCTTATTTCAAGCCTTCAACCAGACTCTGAATCCGTATGGATTGACCTCGCTGGTCACCCTGAGGGATTGTATGTTTTAAGTCTTAAAATTCAAAACAGATATTTTCATGAAAAGCTGATTATTCCATAGTGAACTATGAGAAGGTTTCAGAAACTGCCAGAAACCTTCGTTGCATCGCCGTGGGCAGACATATTACATCATTCCCCCAAAATTCATTTTATGGCGAAGGGCTTGACTGAGAATCTCAAACCACTTTTTCTAATTCTGGGTTGCATCCTGCTACATCTTCCTGTATATGCGCAGAATGGCCGGTTGAGCTTACATTTTTTTGAGCTTCCACACCCTGAGAAATTTCCAGGCACGGCGGACGTTATAACGGATTTGCACGACTCTCTCTGGACCGTATTGGTAAATGGCACCCAGACACGGTTTGTCAAGTCAAAAGACGGGATAAGCTGGTATCCTACATCTAAAATGTTTCCAGTAAACTGCAGGCTTGTCCGGCGGTATAACGGAGAATTGTATGCCTATCGCAGAGACACAGGCATGCTTCTACGCTCAGTTGACGATGGAGAAACATGGACTGACCTGTCGCAAGGTCTTCCGGTGGTTTATCAATATGGCAGTCCGAATAATTACCTTAAGGTGAATAGCATAACTTACCTGCAGACAAACGGTCAGTATTTAGAAATCTATGGGTCATACTTTTACCTGGGACGAATATTTCGAAGCGTGGATGGAAGTAACTGGTGGGAAGTTTCATACCACAACGTCAATGCTGCCTTGCATAGAGACGGTTATGTAAATCTGGATAACTACGCAATATATTTCGATAACAGTGCATGCCAACTAGACGGAAAGATATTTTCTTGTTTGTATCGCGCACCTTTACTTGCCTCTTACGATACCGGAAAATCATGGACATCGTTGGCCCCCTTGATGCAGGGCGACACTACAATTATTGAAGTCAGGGTTTTCGGAAACCGGATAGTTGCGATCGGTCAGGCGCACATTTATTTTTCAGACAACGAAGGCGCCTCATGGAATATGTTGTCAACAGAAGGTTGTATTTCTCCTTCACATATTGAGAAAAACGGCCAATGCTACTTTATGTCTTTGCCAGGAAGTTCGATAGTCGCTGATACGATGCTACGACATTGGAAATACCCCGATAAGATTGGAGAAGAAAAGGTGTTTGATATTTTTACCGACAGTGGAGGACGATTGGTAGCCCAACTAAATGATGTCTATGCCAGGTACGAGAATGAATTCTGGTCTGACTGCAGAACGTCAACGTTTCAACCGTCGGAAGAGTTTACTTCAAATAATGACAAGAATTCCGCACTGATCGTTGCCGACCAGAACCATCCGGCATTCACGCCGATAAAAACCTGTTGTAGCAATTGCCTGCATGTCAATCTTGGTGGGGATAGCATCCTAGCCATTAAAGGCATTTGCTCCCGTTTCTCTAAAAATACGGACAGCATTTTCGTCTCACCAGATCTTGGTCTGAACTATTACTTTGTCACTACCCTTCAGCACCCGGTTAATTATTGGTACACTTCTCATTTGTTTCAAACCCAGAACGGCTACACCTATGCCCTCCGCTCTGAAAAAGATTCTGTGTTTATATCTGTTGATAATGGGCAAAGTTGGAGCATCAAAGCTTTGCATACAGTCCCACCCTACACAAAAAGTAGTTTTTGGGCAGCCGGCGATTGTGTGTTTTGGAAGAGCTATAATACCACCCTTTTTAGTAGAGGTTATATTGAACAATGGGATACGGTTGACGTCGAAGACCTGACATTCCTTTTCTATAACCGTTATGATCAGCTTTATTATTTCTTACGGGGAAACAACATTTATGCGGCAACGCTTGCCTCGCTTCGCCATCCCCAATTGGTATATCAAAATGACGATTCCGGTTATCATTATCAAAAAGTCATTGCCGATAAGCAGTACATGTATCTCTTTAGAAGTGATAATAAAATTATGTATTCGCGAAGCGGTACCGGCTTTGTAGAATCGGGGCAGAAGGAATTTGTTTTGTTTCCAAATCCTTGCAACAATGCAATCAATATTTGGTATGGTTGGCTGGAGAATCCGGATGTATGGGTCAGTCTGTTTGACCTTACCGGCAAGCTTGTTCTCAGGCACCATCTAACAAAATCTATGGAAGATACCATAGTGCTTGGCGACCTTTCTCCGGGCATCTACTTACTCTACATCTCCGGTAAAGACATTCAGAAGTCCTATAAAATACTCAAGCTGCCACGCTAAGTGAAACGAAAAGTAGTGCCTTGAACAGGGAAAAGAAAATGCGGTCCGGTACTAACCCGTTCGACCCCGTACCTGTGTGCTCCATTATAGATTTTTTTGAATCCCACCATTAGTCATCAGCGCCCTCATACTACAATTTTTCATTAGGTTTTGTTTTCTTCCACCGCAGTAGTGCTACAGTTGCGCAGAATAGAAAGGGTAAGGAAAGTAAGGCGATCTTGAAGTTGAGACCGATCAACCCGATGATGAAGATGAACAGTACCAGTATGCCCACGCTTGCAGCGCCCAGCCGAAACAGCCATCGTCTCGGTGGGGTCAACAGGATATTGATGGCTAAAAGCAACTGACCTGCCAGCGGTATGATGGTAAAGGGGTGCAGCGCGGATTGAGGCTGTGTAAAAAGTCTCCGGATCACTTCTGCTTCTGCAGCAATGAGGTAGGTACTGTTGTTCGTTCCCCATTCAAGATATACGCAAAGCGAACTTAGGATCAGTAAAGCACAGGTCAGCCTTTTGGTTGTCGTGTTCATTTGCTTGTTTTTTCTGATCCAAATGTACCCGGCCCAACAGCAAAGGGCGATTAACCCGGGTTAACTAATTTTCTGGCTCCAACGTTTGCGCATCCGGCTGAGCGACTGTGGCTTTACGCCCACAAAAGAGGCAATATGGTACTGAGGAATACGCTGCGCCAACGAAGCATAGTTGCTGATGAAATGCTGGTATCTCTGCCCCGGCGCATGCATATACAACGAAAGCAGGCGGCTCACCATCACATCAAAACGATGCTCGAGGATGAGGCGGCCTATCAGATTGCCGTGCTTTGTGTGTCTGAAGATGTGCTGCACCTGTTCATAGCCGATGGTCAGGAGTATGCAGTCTTCAATGGCTTCAATGTTTTGTATGCTGGACTGCCTGCTGTTAAAGCTCTGATAGTCGGCAATGAAATCGCCTTCCGCCGTGAATTCAAAAGTTGCTTCGTCGTCTGCCTTGTGAACAAAGTAGCGCACCAGCCCTTGCTGTACATATCCAATGCGCTCGCTCACCTGTCCTTCCTTAAGAAAAAATCTACCCCTCGGTAGCTGCATCGGTTCAAAACAAGAGCGTATCTCTGCTGCCTCTTCTACGGTAAGCGGAGCAAGTGTGTGCAGCGTGCTGGCCAGATCGTGAGGCATAGGCCCGGATGATTTTGTTCCTGATTTTCAAAAAGAAAGGCAAGATAAGACACAACCGGATATAAGGTAACTATGCTACATTTATACCGATGAATACGACGCACAAAATAATGGAGTGTGTGCCCAACTTCAGCGAAGGCCGCGACGCGGTGAAGATTGGGGCCATTGCCGATGCTATACGCGGCGTAGCGGGTGTCCGTTTGCTGCATATAGATAGCAGCCCGTCGGCAAACCGAACGGTAATGACTTTTGCCGGCGCGCCGGAATCCGTGACAGAGGCGGCTTTCCGGGCCATATCGAAGGCGGCGGAACTGATTGATATGCGGGGCCAGGAAGGTGTGCATCCGCGCATCGGTGCCACAGATGTATGTCCCTTAGTGCCGCTCTACAACATGTCTATGGACGAGGCCAATGAATACGCAATCGCTTTAGCAGAACGTGTGGCTACAGGCCCGGGCATACCTGTTTATCTCTACGAATATTCCGCTCGCCACGAACACCGGCGCGCGCTACCCGATATCCGCAAAGGCCAATACGAGGGTTTTGCGGAGAAAATAAAAAAGCCCGAGTGGAAGCCCGACTACGGCGCAGCATTCAACCCCGCTACCGGTGCCACGGTCATCGGCGTACGAGAGATTCTGGTAGCCTTCAACATTGGGCTAAACACCAACGATGTCTCGAAGGCCAACTACATTGCTGAACGCATACGGGAGCGCGGATTCTGGGATATCAGTAGCGAGAAGCCACGAAAAATACCGGGTGTGTTGCCCCGGGTAAGGGCCATTGGCTGGTATATGGCCGATTACGACTGCGCACAAGTATCGCTCAATCTGCTCGACTACCGGCAGAGTTCACCGCTCAAGGCCTGGGAAGCCTGCAGCGCGCTGGCACAACAAATTGATGTTGCGCCGGAAGGAAGCGAGGTCATTGGCCTTATTCCGGAACGTTGTCTGCTGGAAGCCGGTGCATTCGTATGCCTGCAGCAACAGCAGCCTGTGCCCGAAGACAAACAATTGCTGATACACTATGCCATTGAGCTGCTGGGCCTTGCCCGGTATAAAGCTTTTCATGAACAGGAAAAAGTACTCGAATATGCTCTGGCACATGCCGGACTTATTTCCTGACCTTCGCACATAAAATAACAACGTTTACTGATGTCTCAACGAAACGCGCTGTATTATGTTTTTTCTGTAGTGCGCATATTGCTCTATCCTTTTGCCCTGATCTACGGTTTTGTGGTATGGCTGCGCAACCGGCTGTATGACACGGGCTTTTTCTCTTCTATCGAATTCAGTGTGCCGGTTATCTCGGTGGGCAATCTTTCGGTAGGGGGCACCGGCAAAACACCGCATGTGGAATATTTAATCAGGCTACTGCAATATCAATACAAAGTGGCCACAATGAGCCGGGGCTATAAACGCCGCACGCAGGGCTTCCTGCTCGCTGACGAACAGGCCAACGCGCTGAGGATAGGCGATGAACCCATGCAATATCACATGAAGTTTCCCGATGCCGTGGTCAGCGTCGCCGAAGAACGGATTACGGGTATTCCCACCTTGCTGCAAAAAAGAGACGATGTGGACGTTGTCTTGCTCGACGATGCCTACCAGCACCGCTCGGTAAAAGCAGGTATCAATATGCTCATCACCGATTACGCAAAGCCTTTTTATGAAGATTATATTTTGCCCTATGGTCGTCTGCGCGAAGGGAGGAAGGCCTACAAGCGCGCCGATGTGATCATCGTATCCAAATGCCCCGCAGATCTGACGGCCGCAGGTGCTGAAGATATCCGTAAGAAGATCGTTGTGCAGCCGCACCAACAGGTGTTTTTCTCCTCTATTGCCTACGACGAGCCCTACAGGTTTCTTACGGGCGAAAGGGCAGATCTCCGGGGCAAAAACGTCGTGCTGGTTTGCTGCATCGCTAATCCTGCACCCCTCGTGTCCTATCTGGAAAGCCGGGCCGCTTCGGTACATGTGCTGGCCTATCCCGATCATCATTACTTTCTCAGCAAAGACATGGAAGAAATTCATGAGGCAGTAAAGCAATGGGATGCACCGGATAAGGTGATCGTAACCACGGAAAAAGATGCAACACGGCTGCATTTAATGCGGGATAAACTTGACGGGCTCGGTGCTCCCGTGCTGGTACTTCCTATTCGCGTGCAGATCTTGTTCGGCGAAGAAGATACACTCAATACTTACATTCTCCGATATGTAGAGCATAGTGTGCTGCAACATCGTTCTTTTGGGTCAGTGTCCTGACATGGGGCTTACGCCGCCGTCACCAGGGTGATGCTGCTGTGTTTTTGTAAAATCTTCAGAAGCATTTGTTCCTCAGGTTCAAGATCAGTGTCGGCGCTGCAGGGCGGTATTTGTTCTATGATCCGGGTTAATTGCCTCTGTTCGTATAATGCCACAAGCACCGGATGTACATAGTATTTCCGACACACGGCCCGGGTATTGTTCAGCGCTTTCGCTACGCGGTCATACATCGTCAGAATGTTCTTTTTCAACACTCCTTCTTTTTCGGCGATACCGAGTTCCAGCAAAGCTTTCAGCGCATGAAGGGTGCCCGCCCAGGTACGAAAATCTTTGGCTGTGAAGTTGCCTCCGCTGATGGTTCGGATGTAATGATTCACCATTCCGCTGTCCACACTTTTGTGTCTTCCTTCATCATCGTAATATTGAAACAGTTCTTTACCGGGAATGTCTTTGCAGGCTTGTACGATCCGTGCCAGCTTTTTGCTCTTCAGGCTTATGTCATGATAAACGCCTTTTTTCCCCTTGAATCGGAACAACATCTTCTGTCCCTGTATCGCTACATGCTGGTCTTTTAGTGTAGTAAGCCCATAAGATCCGTTCAGTCTTTCGTAGGCATAGTTCCCCACGCGTATACAGGTGCTTTGCATCAGAGATACTACTGCAGCCAGCACTTTTTCCTGCGGAAGACCTCGTTGCGACAGATCTTTGCGAAGCTGTTGCCGCATGCAGGGTAGCGCGTTTCCGAAGTCATGCAGCCTAAAAAATTTGGTGTGGTTGCGCAATTGGCTCCAGTCGTTGTGATATCGATATTGTTTTCTGTCGCGGGCATCATAACCGGTTGCCTGCAGATGTCCCTTTTCCGAAAGGCAGATCCAAACCTTTTGCCAGGCGGGCGGTATTGCCAGACTTTTGATCCGTGAAAGTGTTTTCAGGTCTGTGATCTCCCGGTTTCCCTTTTTGTAGATAAACTTACCTCCGGCTTCATAGCGGCTGATGCCCGGCTCCTGGTCGCTCACATATCTGAGTTTTGCAAACGCTGCAGCCTTCGCAGGATCGGCGGTTATAGCGCGGAGTTTTCTTCGGTCCATGCTTGTTTTCGGAGCTTTCATGGCTAAGCCTGCTCAGCTAAAAACTTTATGCCGGGAGCAGTAGCCGGATTTTTCATTTTTTATTTAGACTGCGGCTGTGTTGATGGCACAGGTTTTTTTACTCCCTGGATGGAAATGAATGAATGAACGGATATGATGAGCAACAGAAGTGCAAACGAGCAAGCCACAGGACAAAGAGACCAGCATCAGGAGACCAGGAAATGGGTGAGTAGAAGGGATGAACAACTGGATGAAGAAATACGAGGCCTCCTGAAAAAGAAAAAGGAAGAAAGCAAGAAATCGGAACGAAGAAACGGATGAGGGCAAGCCATGAGCAAGGCAGATGGCTCATTTACTTCTGTTGACACAAAAGGATCGCGGCACGGGGTCGCGATCTTTTTGATTTTTAGCCATCGCAGCCGGGCAACCTAATGATTAATTTTACCTAAAGATCGCTCAGTAAAAAAATGACTACCATCGGCATTATTTCGGATACCCATGGCTACCTCGATGAGAACGTGTTTCGGCACTTTGAACCTTGCGATGAAGTGTGGCATGCAGGCGACTTCGGCTCGCCCGGTGTTGCGCAGCAATTAGAAGGCTTCCGTCCACTCCGTGCGGTATCGGGCAATATTGATGGCCCCGACCTCCGGCATGTGCCAGAAAAGCAACATTTCCTCTGCGAAGCTGTGCCTGTCTTCATGGTGCACATCGGCGGCTACCCGGGAAAGTACGCTCCGGGAATAAAAGAGCAGATCAGAAAACATAAGAGCCGACTGTTTATCTCCGGTCATTCCCACATTCTGAAAGTGATGTTCGACGAGAGCTTGCAATGCCTGCATATCAATCCCGGTGCTGCAGGCAGACAAGGCTGGCACAAAATACGTACGCTGGTACGTTTACAAATTGACGGATCGGCTATTCAGAACGGTGAGGTGATTGAGTTAGGGGCACGCTGATCTTCCTCTGCCGTGGGCTTCTTCTTGTTTCTTTTTACAGCCGGTGCAATGCGAGGGCGCCTGGGGGCAGCAACTACGTTCTTGTCAATCTCCCAGTAGCCCCATATTTTTTTCTCTGTGCCCTTTTTTAGATTGATGTCCACTTTTTCGGCAAGGTACCAGCCGAGCAAATAGCCAAACTCCCGGTCGGCAGGACGAAGAGGTGCGATCGTCAGTTCGTCCATGCATTCAATCAGTATTTGTCGAATCTCTTTTTTGAGTGGGCGGGTCGTGCTGCGCCAATAGTCCAGTAGTCTGTCTGTGCAACGATCAAGAATTCCGGATACCAGCATCTTCTGGTCATCCGTGCTGTAGATAATAGCGGGTAACACCTCGTAAAAGGTTTCGTATTTATCTGCGTGTCTGAATCTCGAAAGAATGTCCGTTACCGCTGCTTTTTGCACGTTTGCAAAATAATACAGCGAAGGGGTAGCAAGCAAATTTGAAAACACATCAACCCAACATTTCGAATACGGGTCGCACCTCTGTCCAAAATGCATCTAAGGCAATGATATTGTCTTTGAAAAATGCAATCATCTCCGGCCAGTCCGTCTTTCGAAACACGCTTACAGGCTCAAGAGTTTTTTGAAGGCAGGTAGGGTGCGGTCCCTTATTGTTGGCTGGAGCATTCCATTGCCAGTCAGAACCCGCTATTTGTTTAAACATGCCGCTCAGCTCCGCCATTTGTTCGGTAAAGAGTTCCCGCACGGAAGGAGGATGAGAAAAGCACAGGCCAATCGTGGCGCGGCGCGCATCGGCATCCATGCTGAAGCGGATATGGGGCACTCCGGTCTTGTAATTTACCCAGTTAATTTTGGTTTCGCCGGCAGAGGGAACAGGCCGCATGTATTGGCCAAATTTCGTCCAGAATTCATGACGTAGTTCTGAGGCTTCCGATTTCGAAAACATCAACAAAAATAGTCAGGACAGGCTTTTTTGAGGTGAAGAAGCTAAGACGATCTATCCGGTCGTTCAATAACTGAAAAGAGAAGGGTGTACATGTAAATCGATTGCGGGCGTTATCCGCGGCCCTTACTTCTTTGCCACTGTCTGAAATAATAAGCGACCACTGCAACTAGAATGACTACGGGAACTAACGCGATCAGCGCGTAATGCAAGTCGTTCATAAAAAAATATTTTCATTAAAATAAGGATTATCGTCAGGTTTTTAAAAAAATAATTTGAATTTTTTTCCACAGGCAAACCGCACATGATCAGGATGAAAAGTATCCCAATTGCGGAAACATTGATTGACAATGATATTCGACAGAGGCGCAGAGGGGTGGGTTGTGAATAAATTGTTAACCGCCTGCAAAGGCTGCGTTAACGAACTCGCTTTGTTTGCACAGCCTTGTGCACGGTTTCATCTTTGCATCATCAAACAACAAAACAACAAAACACAAACAAAACAAACAGTCATGAAAAAGATCATCATCGCAGCAACAGCCATCCTCGGTTTCGCATCAGCAGCC
>JAFIGV010000029.1 GCA_017849575.1 Flavipsychrobacter sp.
CCATTGAGCTCCATCGGAGCGACATCTTAATAGACCAAATCGTCCAAAGTCCATTGAGCTCCGTAGGAGCGACATCTTAATAGATCAAAATTATCCAACGTCCATTGAGCTCCATCGGAGCGACATCTTAATAGATCAAAATTATCCAACGTCCATTGAGCTCCATCGGAGCGACATCTTAATAGAACACAGGACCCAAAGTTCAAAACTAGTCTGAGCGTCCCGCTCAGACTTCCCATTTGCAAGCGTCCGCTTGCCAACATCCATCAATTCCCAAAGTCTATTCCTTATAGATCGCAACCTGCATTTTTCCATCACTGTTTTTAAAACCGCGGTACATTCCTTCGCTATTAAATGGCATGGCTATATTTCCGTGTCGGTCTATAGCTACCAATCCGCCTTCACCGCCTATTTTCACCAGCTTATCGTGCACCAATACATCGCAGGCTTCGTGCAGGCTTAAGCCTTTATACTCCATTAGGCATGAAATATCATGACCCATCACCGTGCGGATAAACAATTCTCCATGACCGGTACAAGACACTGCACAACTGGTGTTGCTGGCATAGGTGCCTGCGCCTATGATCGGACTGTCGCCCACGCGCCCGAATTTTTTATTGGTCATACCCCCGGTGCTCGTGGCTGCCGCGAGATTTCCGCTGGCGTCTAAAGCCACCGCGCCAACTGTTCCAAATTTTTTATCGTTATGATCCAGCGACACACGGTCTTCTGCCAATGCCTCCTGCCATTGCTGAAAACGTTGTTCATTGAAAAAATAGGTCTCCTCCTCAACCGGCAATTTCTGCTGCAGTGCAAAATCTTCCGCACCTTTTCCAAAAAGCATTACATGTTCACTACGTTGCATCACGAGCTTTGCCAAAGCAATCGGATTCCGTACGCCGCATATTCCCGCTACAGCGCCCGCCGACAGATCGCTTCCGTCCATAATTGCTGCATCCATTTCATGCTTTCCTATATGGTTGAAGACCGAACCTTTTCCTGCATTAAACAACGGAAAATCTTCCAAAACCATCACCGCAGCAGCCACAGCATCTACTGCCGTTCCTCCCTGCCCCAGTAGGCTATACCCTTTGTTCAATGCTTCCTTTAATGCATTCTCGTATTGCGCCTGCAATTCCGGCGTCATATGCGATCTGAGAATGGTGCCTGCGCCGCCATGTATTGCTATGCCCAATGGTATCATAATCTGTAGCCTGATGAATTGCTGAGAAAAGTAAAGATTTAAGGCTAATCTGCCATGCGAACATTGACCGACAGGTAAAAAATTTCCTGCTTACTTTTGCGCTTCATTAAGCTGATATGTTACAGGATATTCAATTGTTGAATGAGAAAGAAACCCGTGCGGGATTTGGTGAGGGAATTCTGGAAGCAGGACGTAAAAATCCGAATGTCGTTGCGCTAACCGCAGATCTTGCCGGTTCCCTCAAGCTCAATGCATTTATGAAAGAATTTCCTGAACGCTTTTTCCAATGCGGTATTGCAGAGGCAAATATGATCGGTGTAGCTGCGGGTATGACCATCGGCGGAAAGGTTCCCTTCACCACTACGTTTGCCAATTTCTCAACATCGCGCGTGTACGATCAGATCCGCCAGTCGGTGGCCTACAGTGGTAAGAATGTAAAGATCTGTGCCTCCCATGCAGGACTTACCCTTGGTGAAGACGGTGCCACACATCAGGTACTCGAAGATATTGGCATGATGAAAATGTTGCCGGGCATGACCGTTATCGTTCCCTGCGACTTCAACCAAACAAGGGCTGCCACAATGGCGATTGCGGAGCATGATGGTCCGGTATATCTTAGATTCGGACGCCCCAAATGGCCCAACTTTACAGCAGAAGACCAGCATTTTGAGATTGGCAAAGCACAGGTGCTGGCAGAGGGGACCGATGTGAGCATTTTTGCCTGTGGACACCTGGTGTGGACTGCTGTGGAAGCGGCAAAAGCATTGGCAGAAAAAGGCATTTCTGTAGAATTGATCAATATACATACCATCAAGCCACTGGACGAAGAAGCGGTGATCCGTTCGATACGCAAAACAGGGTGCATCGTTACTGCCGAAGAGCATCAGATCAATGGCGGACTGGGCGATAGTATTGCTAATGTTGCCGCGCGCGAATGCCCCGTGCCGCACGAATATGTTGCGGTGATGGATACTTTTGGCGAAAGCGGAACACCAAAGCAACTTTTGGATAAATATGGTCTTACCAAAGAACATATCATGGCGTCCACAGAGAAAGCGATCAGCCGCAAAAAATAAAAATCTTCGAAACGCACAGTGGCCTTCGCAAGATCTGCGGAGGTCACTTTATTTTTGGCCCGATTGTAGTGTCCGGGTAACAAATTGGTCCTTTCATGAAATGGAGTATTGCCGCTTTTTTGATTCTGTTGATTTTTGTCAGCTCTTGCGCCACCACGCGCGAAGTGAAGGATATTCAATATCAGGAGGCTAAAAATTTTCGATTAGCCAAGCTGGATATGAACGAGCCGGAGATCAGCATGGACCTTCAGTTCTACAACCCAAACGGCTTTGGATTGACGCTGAAAGACGCCAACGTCAACCTGTATATCAATAATGCTTACATCGGCAAAGCCTTTGTGAGCCGTAGCTTCGATGTCCCCGGCCGCGATACCTTTTTACTGCCGGTAACCTTGATTCCGGACCTGAAGGGTGTATTTCCCAATGCACTGCAATTGCTCTTCAATAAAGAGGTGCTGGTGAAACTGGAGGGTAGTGTAAAAGCGGGGCGCGGACTCTTTATCACCGTACCGCTTCACTACGAAGGCAGGCAGAAGCTGAACGTATTCTGACGTGCAGGAGGGCAGAACTAAATCCTTTAGATTTGCAGCGCTATGAAAGACCCGGTACAAGAAAACTCCAGGGAAAATGCGCGTCAAAAAAACGTTTCGCGCTGGCTGAAACGAATAGGCATCGCCGGTTTTTTGTTTTTTCTCATCAAGGGAATTTTATGGCTTACAGTTGGTGCAGCCGTACTGCGTTATGTAGGATGCGAGGGCTAATGCAGAATAGTACGAAGCACAGTCAACGACCGTATTTCCCCCAAATGCTGGGTGTGCTGCTGCAAATAGGCTACCAGCCAGTCCAGCAGACGATAGCGGCTATCTGCGCTTAGCTGCACATCAGCCTGCACTGAAAAAACAGGGCGGTGGAGAAGCTGGCTTATTGCTTTTGCTTCATGGTCGTGCACAAACGGAGGAACCGCCGGAACGTGATTGGAGAATCCCCCTTCTTCCAGATTCAGATAGGGGGTTTGGGCAGAATAAGCGCCTTTTATATCATATCCGAAAAACCGGGTGATCTGCAAAGCAAAATAGATCGGGAAATTGGCAACTTCGTGACCTGCTCCCTTGTCGAGCGCTACAAAATAGTCAAAGCAAAACTCGAAGAAATCTTCAAGAGGCGCTTCTTCCGGAAGTAATCTTAAAAGCAGCTCAACAGAAAAAAGCGCTATGCTGTTTTTCACAATGTCCTGCTGAACGGAAGTGTAGAAATGGGCCAATTGATATTCCCGCAGATGCAGCAGGCTTCTCTGTGGCTTTTGATAGCTTACCAGATCGAGCAAGGTGGCGGGTTGCAGGAGCGCTGCCTTTTGCTGACGAGCCCTGGCAGACCGTACGCCCTGTACCATATACGACTGCCGCCCAAAGCTGCGCGTAAACATGGATACGATCAGACTCGTTTCGCCATACTTAATGGATCGTAAAACTATTCCTTGTGTCGTCTGAAGCATGAGCCCTTACTCCATGAAAACCATCTTGCCCACATGCGTTTGAGAGCCGTCTTTGTTGGTGATAAAGATGAGGTACACTCCACTTTGCGGACGATGACCGGTATAGTCGAGGCCGTTCCATACTGCCTGGCCCCCCAGCGCTTTGGTACGGTATATCAACTGACCGGAAATATCGGTGATGCGTACATCGGCATTTTCGACCAGACCTTTGATGGCAATGGTGCCGGAGTAGCCAGAAGGTACAGGGTTGGGGAATGTCGTTACCGTTTCATTGACAGCAGCGCCTTCTGTGGCCGTACCGCGATACGAAACCAGGCCGGAAGCCGTGCCGATATATACATCGCCGGTAACGGGGTCCACTGCTATTTTCTGAATGTTATTGGAGGGCAACGGACTATTTTCTGCTGTGAAGCGATAAATGATTTTATCTCCCTCCGGGCTTATCAGCCATACGCCGTTGGTAGTACCAATCCATTTGCGATTAGCACCGTCCACCGCAATGGTTTTCACCTTTTCGTTTTGAAAAAGATAGCCCGCAAACTGATCATACTGAACAATAGGTTTCCTGATTTCACAATTGCCGGCAAAGACCTGATCAGGCGAACAACTTATTACACCGATACCGTCGTTGGTACCGATCCATATTTCGTTTTGCTGGTCCTTGGCAATGCAGTTTACCACAGAACTGAGGCCAAAGCGCGAGGCCGAAATCTTTATGTAACGATCGTCTGCGGTATTATCCAGCGTATAGTTTTCGTCGTAGGCGGCTACACCATCTACACCCGCCGGCAGTATGTACCACTTCAGATTATTATCGTCCACCAACACGTAGGCTGCACTGCTTTGTGTACCTCCGCCCCGGTATTTATATCCTTTGCCTTCCGGTGTTTTTACAGCCAGCTCTTTCACACCGCCAAAATTCGTAATCCAGAGATTGCGGTTGTCATCGAAAGCCAGGCCCGAAACACGGTAAGAAGTAAAGTCAATAAAATGCACTTCCGTATAGGGACTTTCACGATAGAGCTGCCAGGTGCCATCGGTGTGCAGCTCAAATAATCCGCTTCTGTAAGATGCCGCATACAAGGTACCATCTACCGGGTCTTTGGCCAGCGCGATGACATCGGTAAAGTCGGCCTGATTGAACGGCTGAAAGTTGCGACCGGTATAAGTGGTCCAGCTCCCGTTGTTGTAATGCGAAAGGCAATAGCCATTGTAGATATAGGTCCAGTTTTCGTCGTAGCCGCCATGGGCTACCCATACATCGCCATTATAGGGAAGTATATCGTAAGCTCCGGCGGCGGCCGGGCCCTGAGGCTTAACGAAAGCCGCTATTTGATCTTCCGTCCTGTAGCACAGTCCATTTAGCGCATCTGCCACCCAGAGAGAACCGTCGGCAAGCTGAAAGGCATTGGCCGGCTTTCCGGCTATGACAAAAGAATCAGTAACAGCATCCGTTGCTACCTGATACAGGCGCACAACGCCCTTATTCGTAGGACTATCGTATTCCTCAATAAACAGGCCTTCGGGCGAAGGCTCAATACGATTGATAGAATAGGCCGGTAGATACACAAAAGCAAGGGTATCGCCCGAAACGACAAACATACTATCGGAAGCAGCTACAAAGACCCTGCTGTCCGAACTGGCTATTGTGATCAGATGGGTTGCACTGTCGAGCAGTTTCCAGGCTGCAAGATCCTGAAGGTTGGCGGCATTTTTGTTTGCCCTGAAAACGCCCGCATTGGTTACAGCATAGAAATAGGTACCTGCTGCGGTGAAGGACCGCACTTCGAGTGTTTTGTTATTGAGGGTGAATGTGTAAGTCTCGCGGGTCTCTCGTTTGCTTAGGTTGAGGACTACCACACCGAAGCTGGTGCTCAGATAGGCCATACCTCCGGTGGTGTAGATATGGTTGATGTTCTTAGGGGTTATTGACTTCAGCCTGATGTCGGGGATGTTAAAAAAGCTATTATCGCGAAAGAGGTCAATGTTTCCGTTTTTGTACGCAATTACTGCCTGGTCTGTTACTTCATCATAAGCTACATAAGCTATGCCCACGTCCGACATTCCCTCCGATTTACTGTAGGTGCTGATCTCGTTGCTGGCTTTGTTGTAGGTAAATAGGCTCATGTCGGAAGCCGCAAAGATGGTAACACCGTTGGTAGCTGCACTAATAGCATTGTTGTACGGAAGATGGCTGCGCCAGTAGCCGATAGGCATTCCCTGTCCAAAACCTGCAAGGGCATACAAGATCATGGAACTAAGCAGGAGCGAAAATCTGAAATTCATAACGGTATTAGCCAAATGTAAAGAATTAAACGCTTGAGGCCTTTGTATATTGCCCGGATGCAGCAAAGCCTGTCTGCAGCAAATACTCCAGGGTGCGGGGAAAGAAAAAATGCTCCAGCCCATGAATGCGCCCGGCAAGCGTCAGATCATCATCGTCCGGGTGAACCGGGCAACGGGCTTGCATAATGATGTCGCCGCTATCATACACTTCATCGACATAGTGAATGGTAATGCCGCTCTCCTTTTTACCTGCTTCGATAACGGCCCTGTGCACATGCGCTCCATACATACCCTTCCCACCAAAGTCGGGGAGCAGGGCCGGGTGGATGTTCACGATTTTGTTCCGGAAAATGGCTACCAGTGCATCAGGAATCTTCCATAGAAAACCGGCTAACACAATGAGTGATGGTTGATAGGTCTGGAGTTGTCTCAAAAAATCTTCGCTCATAAAAGTCTGCCGATCTACAACCCATGTGGGTATCTCAGCATGCTGCGCCCATGTTAATACTCCGGCATCCGCACGGTTGCAAACAATAAGACCGATGCGAGCCTGCTGGCCCCGACCAAAATATTCATGTATAGCACGGGCATTAGATCCCTGACCCGAAGCAAAAACGATAAGCGTATGCATAGTTACAGAAGCGTAAAATTAGCAAAGGTTTTCAGAGCCACCGATTCAGATTTGTTACATTAGCAGGCCATGGGAGACGAAAAACTAAGACTTGACAAATATCTCTGGGCCATCAGAATTTTTAAAACGCGCACGCAGGCCACATCTGCCATAGACGACGGTAAAGTGAAGATGAATGGCGCCCCTGTAAAAGCTTCGAAACAAGTGGCTTTGGGAGATCGCTACGACATCAGGACCCCTTCGCGCAAGTGGACGATAGAAGTGACCGGATTGCTGCATACAAGGGCAGCCTACGAAGTAGCGGTAAAACACTATGCGGACCTTACCAGTGATGAGGACCGACAATCGCAACAGCGTCTATCGGCCAGTTTCTTTACCGGCAAGCGCTTAAGCAAAACAGGTCGCCCGACCAAAAAACAGCGGCGCGACCTGAATGATCTTCTAAATGACGACAGCGACGATTAATACACTGCACCAAAATCTCCTTCGAGCATCAGCGCCCAGCTAAAACCGAGATCTTCGCTTCTGTATAATCCTTTGCTGGTAGCAATGTAGATGTAAAACTTCTCAATGCCGTTCTTATACACATCCTGTTTGCCGATTATAGCATATACAGAGGTGTTAGTTTCCAATCCTGTATTGGAAGGTTTGAAACTTCCGTTCTCGAGGCGGTACACTCCCAGTGAATCCATACCCACCAGCAACACACGACCGCTGGGTGCATGTGTGCAAAGCAGTTTGTTAGTGGCAGGCAGGCCCTGATATCTTGTCCAGGTTTTTCCTGAGTCATTGCTGTACTGACAACCCTCGGTGCCCATATAGTCGGAGAGGATCAGTGTGTTGTTGAAATGGCTGAGGTAGGACATGCCCTGTGGCAGCGGCTTTGTCTGAGGATAATGGCTCCAGTTATCCGAAGCCCCGTCTTTCATATAGAGCGAATCGTTGGCGTCGCCGAAAGAAAACATCACCCCGTTGTTCAGTTGTGTGAAGGAGGTAATGCCTGTACCAATAGCAGCGGTATCCCAGGTATCCGGCTTCCAGGTTTTACCATTATCATCGCTGAAAACGATTCCCTTATTGAGCGGATCGGTGCTGGCCAGATATACCCTTCCGTGCGATGCGGAGTAGTACATTACGGGCTGCCAGGGAGCCACCAGGCCCGGTGGTACGTAGTTTTTATACGTGGGGTTAAAGTTCATGCCATTGTTTTGGCTCAGGTGGGCATTTGCCTTTACAAATAAGATGTTGGGGCCCGCCGTCACAATGGAGCGGAAAGGATAATTGTCGGGAAAAAACAGTGTTTTGAAATTTACACCATCATTGGTATTCAGCAGCTCACCTTTGTTAGCACCCACATAAAGACCGTAGGGTTTTTTTATAACCGAGTTATTATCAATACCGTTAGACTTCTTACAACTCTGAACAGCAGCCGTGGCAAAAACTGATAATGCCAGTATAAACAGCTGGTTATATTTCCGCATCGAAAAAATTTTTACCAAGTTTACAAAAAAAGTTAACAATTCAAACTAAATCGCTCATAGTAAGACGGATTTCGCCTGGTATCCGTTTGAAAAGAAAAAGCCTTTCTTCCGGGGGACAGATACCGTCCCTGGGCTATCCCACCAATTCGGGCAGTTGCCTGGGTTGATATTTTTTCACCGCATCGGCAATAGCCTTGATGTGCTCTGGTGTGGTGCCACAGCATCCGCCTACCAGATTTACCCAGCCTTCCTTTGCAAATTCTTCCACTTTTTCAGCCATCATTTTCGCTGTTTCATCATACTCGCCCATGGCATTGGGCAGGCCTGCGTTGGGGTAGCAGCTTACATAGCAAGCCGCTATCTGAGAGAGTTCTTCGATGTGTGGACGCATCTGTTCTGCACCCAGCGCGCAGTTGAGGCCTATACTCAAAGGGTCGGCATGGGCTACCGAAATATAGAAGGCTTCCAGTGTTTGCCCGCTCAGCGTTCTGCCCGAAGCATCGGTGATCGTTCCGGAAATCATTACCGGCAGCTTGATGTGGTGATCTCTGAAATATTTTTTCACGGCAAAAATGGCCGCCTTAGCATTAAGCGTATCAAAAATCGTTTCGATCAGCAAGGCATCCACACCGCCATCTGCCAATCCCTTCACTTGTTCGTAATAGGCCGCTGCCACCTGATCGAAGGTTACCGCACGGTATCCGGGCTGATTCACATCGGGCGAAAGAGAAAGCGTTTTATTCATGGGACCGAGAGCACCCGCTACAAACTTGCTCGTGCCGGGATGTGTGCGCTCAAAATCGTCGGCGGCCGCCCGGGCAATTTTTGCTGCGGCTACGTTGATTTCATAGGCGAGCGACTGCATCTGGTAGTCTTCCAGCGATATGGCCTGAGCATTAAACGTGTTGGTCTCAATAATGTCGGCACCGGCATCGAGATATTGCAGGTGAATCTCCTTAATGATTTGTGGCTGCGTAAGACAAAGCAGGTCGTTATTACCCTTAAGGTCGGAAGGCCAGTTCTTAAAACGCACGCCGCGGTATTCGGCTTCGCCCAGCTTATATCGCTGTATCATGGTGCCCATAGCGCCATCCAGTATTACGATACGCTGTTCAAAAACGGACTGTAAAGATGCTTTCTCTGCCATGTATCAAAATTAGCGGAAAGCAAAATTCTTTAGCGTCAAAAAAGTTATTTCAGTTTTTCAATCAATTGGCGAATGATCTCGTCTTTCGCTTGCATTTGGTCGAGAACTTCTTTGGGAACCGATACAAAGACTACACTATTGCTGTGGCTGTTATTGATATTGATAAAAAAGGGCTGAGCAAAAGAAAAAAATTCCTCTGGTACATATAAAGCCTCGGCAAATAGTCTGATCTCCTCATTGCACCGGACATCTATAAATCTTGCTTGGGAAGCGTTCCCTTACAACCTATCCAACTGTTATTCAATTTTGGACTGCAAAGATTCGTATATCGAAACCATTTCGAAGGCACCTTCCGCATAACTAACTTATTTGCAGCTATGAATGTATTTTATTACTTTGCTGGGAGTAAGTAAACCCTCCGAATGCCCATATCAAATTGACGAGGTAAAAGTTTTGAACTCTGACCGACATGGAACGAATAATAGTATTTAATTGTAGAACCCTTTTAAAAAGTAGTGTGCAGTTTGCTCGCTACTATTTAATGCCGGTTAGCAAGTATATTCTCTTCATTTTCATATTATTAATTAACTATCCGGTAAGATCACAGCTATTAAAAGCTCAGTCATCCGCTCCAATTATCGTCATAGCTCTTCCATCGTCAGACTGTATCAATTGCAGGGCACTCGCCATCGAAACGGTGAGAAAACTCACAAACCTACGTTTAGCTGACAGTATGGTGCTCCTCACCAACGATGATGCTGGCGCGTTTTACATTGATCAAAGCCGCGTCGCTTTAGGAAACTTGCCATTGGTAATGGATAAGGGCGCCTGTATGCAGTTTGCACCTCAGGGAAGATCAACTATCAACTACGTAAGTGATAACGAAACCGTTTCTTTAGAACTCAAGTATGGAGTGGATTCATTTACGAACCTCATCTCAGTTTCCAAAGGGGTTGTTTTTCGTCCACCTCTATTACAAGACACCGTAATCCTTAAATATAACGTTTTTAACGACTGGGGAAACGTACTCTTAAAGGCCAACAACAAGCTTTTTCTCTTTTCTACGCCACTTAACATGGGGTGCTTTCTGGAAGGATCCACAGCAGACACATCGGAGCTATTGCCATCCTATATTTCTGCAACGCAGTATGATAGCTTTTATCAACATTTCAATTGTTCAGCGTACGCCAACGTAGATCAGCAGGAAATAAGAGAGTTCTCTGCCCATACGAACATTCCGTTTTCAAAGATTTATAGTGCCACCACATTTAAGAAAAGCTCCTACCTGCTTTACTACTTTTTCACAGCAAAAAGAGACACAGTTACAGAGGATAGCATAAGTGTACGCTATAAGTATAATATCGGCATCCTACAAAGCATTTTTTCAAACTTACGGTCACCGGCAAATTTAAGTGACTATCAGTTTGTCTTGAAGATTCCGGACACAATTCGATTTGCGGGAAAATTTCTTCAAATGCGTACTTTTTCCGGATTTGGTGTTTCCGACAACTTTTTTTATTTGCCTCTAAGTGGGTTGATAGGGCAGGGGGGTGATGACTCATCATTCTATATCGGCAAATTCTCGCGGAAGTCAGGCACTGCGGAGACTCCTGCTGATCTGCTACATTACACGGCGGGCAAGTTTACCGAAGACTGCTTTTTCAGTTCTACAGACAGTAATCCAATATTGGTAAATCATGTTAGCCAAAAGATTGATTTCGGTGAGGGCAACAACGTGATCGAATTTGATAGGATATTAATGCCCGATGGTTTTCAAGATACCATCCAGGACATATTAGACATCAGCGCAGAAAACATAGACAAGGTCAAAGTGGTCGCATCCACAAAAAATGGGGCGATTATCGCTGGTATCTTCGTCAATAAAAAGGCTATAAAAAATATCGCAAGGCTTTGTGAAAGGAAAAACGCGGTTTATTGTAAAATTCAGGAAGATGCTAGAGTCGTTATCGTTCACAAGGACAATAAGAAACTTGTTACTAAGTTGTACAGTCCGTTGTGGAGTGACCAGTAGGGATAGCGCCTTTCTTCGCCTTAGAGCAGGTTAGCGCGGGGCCCCAATACATCAAAAACCACAAGCAATGCATTGAGTTTTGGTTTTTAGATAGGGCTATTCCGCATAACTAACTTATTTGTAGCTATGAATGTATTTTATTACTTTTCTGTTATTGTTAACCGCTCCCAAAACCATCAAGTCCGGGAGATAAAAAATTTACCGTTATGAAAAAAATTCTTTTCATTATCGCTCTATTTCTGACCAGTGGCTTGGGTGCCATTGCACAGAACCGCTCTGTCGAGACTTGTATCGTTGAACATGACAAAAACAGCAATTCGTTTAAGGTAGAAGTTTCTATTTATGACACACGCGATGACGGGTTAAAGTACCTGGTATCTCGTGGAAGTTCCTGGACAAGCAATGTACGTGAACAATATGACCACGCGCCCTTGTGCCCGGGCAGTGGCTGCTCGGCTGCTCAAGTCGGTGAAATGACGTTTTGCACCGATGCCTCCTCACCCAATTGCCTTTCAGAATATATCACGCCAGGCATTTCGGATGCAATACAACAGCGGGTCAACGAATTGATTGAGGGCGGTACGGCTGCCCGCGGCCTGTCGGAAACAAAACGTTCTGTTGAGATTTTAGCCTATCCTAATCCAGCTCACAACTTCATCCGGATCAAGGTCAATAACAGTGCAGCACATCTTGAAAGCACCTGGTTATATATTTACGATGCTGAGGGCAAGGTCCAATACCAATATGCTCTTTCCGGTACTACGGATATGTCTATCATTACAGATAGCTATCCAATAGGTGCTTATCGGGTTGTTTTGACTGACGAAAAAGGTAATGAGTTAGCAACAGTGCCTTTTATGAAGCAATAGTCATCAGCATAAAAAAAGAAGGCTTATTCCCGCCATAGCAGATCTTAATCTATCTCGCTTTCGGCTTCTAAAGTGCGTAGCTGTGAAAAGATTCTTTAGTTGGTTCCGCTATTCCATAGGCATATGGTTTATCCTTCCTTTGTTGGAGCAAAAGGAAGTGGGCAACTATGGAACATTTTTCAGCAAGGGCTTTGCTTTCGCCTTAGTGTTGTCCACATTGTTCTATTTTTTAGACCGGCTGGTTGACCGCATCCTTATTAAGCCGAACGGTAAAAAGTAAGAAAAATGACCACTGGATCTGTAATGCGCTTAAGAATCGGATGATATGGGAAGCTTCATGAAACGTTTCGGATTTATGTCTATGATTTTTCTGCTCATATCGCTGTTCTTCGACATTTTCATTTGGCGGGATTTTCAATGGCATAACACATACCTTTTCAGAAAACTGGGCTGGTCGCTTATAATGGGCGTTTTGTTTGCGTGGATAAACACGAAAAGTACCAGGAAGGAGTAGCACCTGTCGTAAACGAATGAAGTGGCGGGTTAATTCGCTATGTTTCGAGAAACTATTTCAGTTTTTCAATCAATTGGTGAATGATTTCGTCAGCAGAAAACACAAGCAATGCTTGGCGTTATGATTTTCAGATATAGCTATTCGATTTGAAAAACAAACTTGCAATAACAAATGGTTAGTATGCTTAGATTAGCGTTGGGAAGCATCGTTGTACTGCTTTTTTCGTTGAAATTTTTTCAAGTTTACCGCGGCAACCTTAAGGATAAAAAAATATTGAAGTCTGCCGTCATAGATGTTCTGGTCCTCATTTCCTTTTTTGTCACCTTATTTTACCGCGCGCTGTTCGAAAAATAAGCTGATCTGAAATCATTTTGATTTGGAAAGAAAAGATACATGAAGCCGCCGATGGTGTGCGGCTTCATGTGTTTTATGCGTGCTTGAAAGGAGCTCTTTTATTTTTTATCAAGAACGCTGTCACGAGGCTTTCGAAGGATATTCGAATGTGCACCGCCAAAGCTTGCAATAAAAGGCAATTTCTGCAGTAGAAATGAAAATGACAGGAGTTATGAAAAAGGCTGCCAGATTTCCCGGCAGCCTTTGTTCGTTTCAGATATTATCACTTAGTTCTTAGGCTTCCATCTTCAGCATCTTTGCATACTTCGCACGATCATTTTCGTCGAGCATGATTTTCCGCAGACGGATGCTTTTCGGCGTCACTTCAATGCACTCATCCTGCTGAATGTATTCCATGCATTCTTCGAGCGTCATCAGAATTTTTGGCGTGATGTGTACCGTGCCGTCCGAACCACTGGCACGCATATTGGTCAGTTTCTTGCCTTCAATAGCGTTTACATTCAGGTCGCCGGGTTTAATATGCTCGGCGAGTATTTGCCCTGCATACACCTCCTCTCCCGGATCTACGAAAAAGCTGCCGCGATCCTGAAGTTTGTCTATCGAATATGCCGTAGTTGTGCCGGTAAATTTGCTCACCAACACACCATTGCTGCGCCCGGGTATCGTTCCTTTCCAGCCCTTGTACTCGCTGAAACGGTGCGCCATTACAGCTTCGCCCTGTGTAGCGGTAAGCATTTGCGAGCGTAAACCGATCAGTCCACGCGAAGGGATTTCAAACTCAAGGTGCTGCATTTCGCCCTTGCTTTCCATAATCAGCATTTCGCCCTTACGCTGCGTCACAAGGTCAATTACTTTGCCGGAAAACTCGCTGGGCACATCTACCACCAGGGTTTCATAAGGCTCGGATTTTTGTCCGTTGATTTCTTTTACAATTACCTGCGGCTGACCCACAGTGAGTTCATAACCCTCGCGACGCATGGTTTCTACCAATACCGAAAGGTGCAGAATGCCTCGTCCATACACCAGAAATTTATCGGCGTCATCAGTATCCTGTACACGAAGGGCCAGGTTTTTTTCCAGCTCTTTATAGAGACGATCACGAATATTGCGACTTGTTACAAACTTGCCTTCTCTACCAAAAAACGGTGAGTTATTAATAGAGAACTGCATGTTCATCGTAGGCTCATCAATAGAAATTACTTCCAGCGCCTCAGGATTTTCGAAGTCGGCAATGGTTTCGCCAATCTGAAAATCATCGAGACCTACCACTGCGCAGATATCGCCGGCAGCTACAGAGGTCACTTTCTTTTTGCCCATGCCTTCAAAGGTGTAGAGCTCTTTTACACGGCTTTTCTGAAAGCTTCCATCGAGCTTACACAGTTGTATCGGCTGACCTTCGCTGATGCTGCCACGGGTTACTTTTCCAATGGCAATACGTCCCAGAAAGGTGGAATAATCGAGCGAAGTGATCTGCATCTGCAGCGTACCTTCCGAAACCTTGGGCTCCGGCACTTTTTCGAGGATCATGTCGAGCACGGGCGTGATGTCTTCGCGCGGGGTAAGCGAGGTATTGAACCAACCCTGCTTGGAAGATCCGTACAGCGTAGGGAAGTTGAGCTGCTCTTCGGTTGCGTCGAGCTGGAAAAACAATTCGAAAACCGCATCATGCACTTCATCCGGACGACAGTTGGGCTTATCTACTTTGTTGATCACAACGATAGGGTGCAAGCCAAGGTTTAATGCCTTTTGCAATACAAAACGGGTCTGCGGCATGGGGCCTTCGAAGGCATCTACCAGCAGCAATACACCATCGGCCATTTTAAGTACGCGCTCCACTTCACCGCCAAAGTCGGCGTGACCCGGAGTGTCAATAACGTTGATCTTTACACCTTTATAATTAACAGAGATGTTTTTGGCAAGGATGGTAATGCCGCGTTCGCGCTCCAGATCATTGTTGTCGAGAATCAACTCTCCGGTTTCCTGATTGTCGCGGAATACCTGTGTGGCATGAATGATCTTGTCCACCAGCGTGGTCTTTCCGTGGTCAACGTGCGCAATGATGGCAATATTTCTGATTTGCATAAAAATGAGGTAATTAAAAACCCCTCTCCGTCCAACCCGGCCGTGCGGGCTATGGGGAAGGGGCAGCTTTTTGCGGCGCGAAGATAGGCATAATAAGGCTTGCAACCGTGCAGACCCAAAGTTAATTTATGTGTAATTATCGCATCCGTTTGCGTTTGTTGCGCTCGTAGTCTTCAAAAATGTATTGTCCGAGACCATCGAGCGAGGAGTAAAAGGCCTTGCCATTGTTGACTTCGGTAAAATTTCTTACAAATCGCTGCAGGTAGGGATCATGGGCAATCATAAAAGTGATGACGGGGATTTTTAACCGGCGGAGCTGACCCGCGAGGTTCAAGGTGCGGTTGAGAATTTTACTGTCTATGCCAAAGCTGTTCTTATAATACTTGCCTCCGATCTTCAGGCAGGTGGGCTTGCCATCGGTAATCATAAAGATCTGCTTGTTCTGATTTTTCCGGCGGCGGAGAATATCCATCGCCAGTTCCAGACCCGCCACCGTGTTGGTATGATAAGGACCTACCTGCAGATACGGCAGTTCTTTCATTTCTATCTGCCAGGCATCATTGCCAAACACTACAATGTCGAGCGTGTCTTTGGGGTAGCGGGTAGTGATGAGCTCGCTCAGCGCCATCGCCACTTTTTTTGCGGGCGTTATCCGATCTTCGCCATAGAGAATCATCGAGTGCGAGATGTCGATCATGAGCACGGTGGACGTTTGGGTCTTGAAATCCATTTCGTGGATTTCCAAATCGTCCTGATGCATAGAAAACTGCTCGATGCCCCGGTTGATAAATGAATTTTTCAGACTTCCGGTATAATCAATTGCATCGAGCGCGTCACCAAATTCATAGGGTCTTGTTTCCGGATTCATCTCATCGCCCTGACCGGATTTGAACGTACGGTGACTGCCCTGTTTGGTTTTTTTCAGCTTGCCAAAGATCTCATCGAGCGAACGCTGCCTGATGGTCTGCTCTGTTTTAGCGGTAATACTTATGGTTCCGGTTTGTCCGTCTTCCTGCAGATATCCTTGTTGTTTGAGGTCTTCTATAAAATCGCCAATGCCGTACTCATCGGTGGTAAGCCCGTATTGCTGATCGAGTTGAGAAAGCCATTGCAAAGCCTCAGCCGCATCGCCATTGGTATATTGCAGCAACTCCAGAAACATATCCATCAGCCGTTGGAAGGGGGGCTTCCCCTCTTCGGGCTGATACTTCGAAAAAATAAATCCTTTCATAGCCTGTTCACAAAACTTAAAATTACGAAACCCGCACGGGCAATAGGGTAACTTTGAGTTGATGCTCTTATTGCCATTGGCGATAGGGGCAAAGCGTTGTTAGGGTGACAACATTTTTACTTCAGCTTTGTTTCTTTGGTATGTCTATACACTTACTCAGGCGGCAGCAAATCATTCACGGAAACCCCGATGCGGTCTGGAAGTTCTTTTCTACACCGGCAAACCTTGCGCGCATCACGCCTCCTTACATGAACTTTACGGTCACTTCCGAAGACGTTGGCGAAGAGATCTATCCCGGTCAGATCATCACCTACAAAGTATCGCCGCTGTTGCATATTCCTCTGTTCTGGATGACAGAAATTACTCATGTACAACAGGGAAAGATGTTTGTGGACGAGCAGCGTAAGGGCCCTTACAAACTCTGGCATCACCAACATCATTTCGAACCAACAGACAAAGGTGTATTGATGACCGATGTGGTTCATTACCGTTTGCCCCTTGGTCTTTTAGGTGCGGTAGCCCACAGTGTCTTTGTTCGCAGACAACTGGAAGATATATTTGACTATCGCCACCATGCCGTACTCGAGATATTTCCGGAAGTCTAAGGCTGTGCCATGCTGGTCTGGTGGCGAAAGAGTTTTGCATACCGGCCGTTTTGCTCCATCAGTTCTTGGTGCCTGCCTTGTTCGGCAATTCTGCCATCGTCCAGCACAATAATCTTATCAAAATCCCAACTGGTAAACAGCCGGTGCGTAATCACGATGACGGTTTTGTTCAGCAGATACTTGCTCAGGTTGGTCAGTATTGTTTTCTCTGTTTGCGTATCTACTGCGCTCAGGCATTCATCAAGTATCAGAATGTTGCTGTCTTTGAGCAATGCACGCGCCAGCACGATCCTTTGCTTCTGTCCGCCACTGAGCATAACGCCCCTTTCGCCGACTACCGTTTCATAAGCCTGTGGCAAGCGTTGAACATCTTTGTCGAGGTCTGCCAGCCTTGCTGCTTCCATCACTTCTTCCCGTGTAGCATCGTCCTTACCAAACTTGATATTGTTGTAGATCGTATCCGAAAAAAGATAGGTATCCTGCGGGGCATAGGCAATAGCCTGGCGCAACTGCTGCACGGGATATTGCCGCACAGGTTTACCGTCGAGGGTGAGCTGTCCTTCCTTAAGATCGTACATCCTGAGCAGGAGTTGTGCCAGTGTGGATTTTCCGGAGCCGGTCTTTCCGATAACTGCGAGTTTATAGCCAGCGGGCAATTGAAGATCAAAATCTTTCAACGCCCTGATACCTGTGTGCGGATACGTAAAGCTTACATGGTCGAAATGGATATTTCCCTTTAACTGAAGCGCCGGGCCGTCTGCCGGAATTTCGTCTGCTATTTCAGGAACGGTCTTCAAAAATTCGTTGATCCTCTTTTGCGAAGCACTGGCTCTTTGTACCATGCTGGCCACCCAGCCAATGCTGCTGATAGGAAACATGAGCAGGTTGATATAAATCACAAACTCAGCAATATTGCCTGCAGATATTTCGCCCCTGATAGCCAGATAACCACCAATCAATACCGTGGACAGCATGCTCAGCCCGATGAAGAAAGTCATGGCAGGAAAATAAATGGCCTCGGTCAGCGAAAGGTTTATTGCGCTCTTCCGGTATTCATCAGACACCTGGTTAAAAAACCGCATCATGGTGCGCTCCTGCACAAAGCTTTTGATCACCCGGATGCCACTGTAGGTTTCTTGTGCCGTGGCGGTAAGGCTGCTGAGCTGCGCCTGTATATGTTCACTCTTTTTAAAGATGATCTTGTTCACCAGATAGATCGTAATGGCGAGTACCGGCAGCGGAAGCACGACAAACAGTGTGAGCTTTGCGCTTTGGTGCCACATGTTCCACACGCAGATAATGGTGAGCACGGTAAGGTTGGTGGCATACATGATGCTGGGACCTGTGTACATACGCACGCGGCTCACATCTTCGGCAATCCGGTTCATCAGGTCGCCCGTAGCGTGCATCTTAAAAAAGTGCGTATGCAGCCGCTGATAATGCTGATAAATCTCATTTTTTTGATCGTACTCAATAAGCCGGCTCATGACGATGATGGTCTGCCGCATAAAGAACATAAAGATGCCGCGGAGCAAGGCAAGGCCCAGCAGTAAAAGTCCTGTGCCAATCACCATTTTAATGATTGCCGCCTGTGCGGAAGCACTCAGGGGCCCCTTGCTCATAGCCTGCTGCACATCGTCAATTACCCCGCGCACAATGGCTGCAGGTTTGGCAGCAAAAAAGTTGGAAACAGAGACGAAAACTATTCCCCACAAGAGTCGCCATTTGTACTTTAGAAGATATTTATTGACAGCAGCGAGGTTGCCCATAGCAATTGCAATATTAGAACTATACCGCCAATAGCGCCGATCAAGAATCGCATGGCAGTGATGGGTAAAGACTATTTTTAACGGGTAAAAACTATTTTGATGAAAAGCATAGTTGTCTTTTGCGGTTCTTCTGAAGGATATCATACAGCCTACCGCGAGGCTGCTTACGAGCTGGGGGCGGTATTGGCCGAGCGGGGCATACAACTGGTATATGGCGGTGCTAAAGTGGGCATCATGGGCGCTGTGGCCGAAGGAGCGTTACACAACAACGGATCTGTGCTGGGCGTCATTCCCCACTTTCTACGCACCAAAGAGGTGGCACACGAGGGCCTTACCGAACTGATACTTACAGACACCATGCACGAACGGAAGATGAAGATGCACGAGCTGACGGATGGTATCATAGCACTGCCCGGCGGCTGGGGAACTATGGAAGAACTTTTTGAAATGATGACCTGGGCACAACTGGGGCTACACCCAAAACCCATCGGCATCCTTAACGTCAATGGCTTTTATGAGCCACTGCTCGCCTTGCTACATACCATGGTCGAAGAGGGCTTTCTGAAGGAAGTGTATCGAAATATGGTGCTGGTAAGTGAAGATGTATTTGAGCTGCTGGAAAAAATGGAACAATATGAGCAGCCGGACATACCGAAATGGATCACTCCACAAACTACTTAGTAATAGCCGGTTACTACGCTGGCACAATTATTCTTGTAGCATGAACACGAATCAAGGTATAATTTGAAACATAAAAATATGAACAGAGGTATAGCCGGGCTGCTCTTAGCCTTTTGCTTTCTGCTGACCAGTTGCAGCGATGGCAAAATATCGTTCGGCAAAAAACATTTTTCCCTGCGGGACAAAAGCATCAATAAAGACAATTCCTTCAACGACCAGTTTCTCGACAGCATGCGGCTCGAGTCCTTCATTCAGAAAGAAAACATCGACTCAGCCACAGCACAGCATATGCGCAGCTTCTACAACAGCCGCAATTATCAGTTTGCCTGGTTCAATAAAAACGGACTGAGTGAACCCGGACTTTCCTTCTGGAATCTTCTCAATAGTTTCATTTCTATGTCGAAAGACAGTTCTTTGTTTGATAAGGCACTCGCAAGGCAGATGACGGATTTTACGGACGGCGACACTATTAACCACGCCTCAAAAAGCCAGTTGGTACAAACCGAGCTGGGGCTCACACGCCAGTTCTTCCTGTATGCCAAAACAGCTTATGCCGGCCGTGTAGATCCGGAAGAACTGAAATGGTTTATACCGCGCAAAAAGGTAGATGCACTTGCCTTGCTCGACTCGCTGGTAAGTCACAAAGGACAGTTGCTGGAAGAGTGGGAACCGGTAAACCCCCAGTATCAGGCACTGAAAAAAGAACTGATACGCTTTAACGACATAGCCGACAAAGGCGGCTGGCCACGCATCGACCTTTCCGATAAGAAAAAGCTAAAGCCCGGCGATCAGGATACAGCCATTTATCAATTGAAGGCAAGACTATTTGCCTCCGGCGACCTGAAGACTTTCGATTCTTCCTCACGTTATGACAGTTCGTTGTTACCCGCGGTACAGCAGGCACAGCGCCGATTTGGCTTTAAAGATGATGGCATTTTAGACCAGCCGCTCGCCGATGCACTGAACATACCGGTGAAACAACGGGTAGAACAAATTCTCATCAACCTGGAACGGATGCGCTGGTTGCCCGAAAAACCATCGCCAAGTCGTATCGTAGCCAACATTCCCGAGTTTAAAATTCATGTCTTCGAAAACAATACGGAGGCTTTTGAAATGAACATTGTTGTGGGCAAGGAAGGAACAAGTACGGTGATCTTTAACGACGAGCTGAAATATATTGTGTTCAGCCCGTATTGGAATGTGCCTTCAAGCATCGTGAAAAAGGAAATTTTGCCTGCAATGAAGCGAAACCCCGGCTACCTGGCCAGTCACAATATGGAAATGACCAGCAAAGGCGGTGGCACGCCTACTATTCGCCAAAAACCCGGTGGTTCCAACTCGCTGGGAAGGGTGAAGTTTCTTTTTCCCAACAACTATAATATTTACTTTCATGACACACCGGCCAAAAGTCTCTTCAATCGCGAAAAAAGGGCATTCAGCCATGGCTGTATGCGACTGGCCGATGCCAAAAAGCTGGCCGAATACCTGCTGCGCGATCAGCCCGAATGGACCAATGAAAAAATAGATGAGGCCATGCACCAGAGCAAAGAAAAATGGGTAACCCTCAAACAGCCCATACCGGTTTATGTTTCGTACTTCACCGCCTGGGTTGATAATGACGGCTTGCTCAACTTTCGCGAAGACATCTATGGCCACGATAAAGAAATGGCCCAGCGGTTGTTCGTCCACCCTTCTTTATCTGCGACAGATAGTGCCGGGGTGGCCACCCAATAGCAGCCCTATAGTCCAGGGAAAACGGATCTCGACTCCTGCGGAGACAGGGCAGTGTATAGACACCGGGAGGCGCGCGGCATTCACAAGGTTTGTAGCGCCGGCTGCAGGCTGTAAGAACAAAAGCTAAAGACCGGCTTCTCAGGACAATATGAGAAAAAATATCCGTATCTTTGCAAATCTTGTTAATCGCTGCGTCCTTATCTCGCGATATTTTCCCAGCTCAAATTGATTTTATGAATTTCAGAGACCTCCGTCTCGACGCTGCATTGCTGGACGCTCTGGCAGCCGAAGGATACACCTTGCCCACTCCTATACAGCAAAAAGCGATACCCGTAGTACTGGAAGGAAAAGACATAATAGCCTGTGCACAAACAGGTACCGGAAAGACAGCCGCCTTTGCGCTGCCGATATTGCAATTGCTGAAGGGGCAAAACAGTAAAACCATTAAATGCCTGATACTTACGCCCACCCGCGAACTCGCTATACAGATTGGCGATTGCTTTGCCGCCTATGGTAAAAATCTTTCGCTGCGCACCACAGTTATCTTTGGTGGCGTGCCTCAGGGTGCTCAGGTTAAGGCGCTACAGGCAGGCACCGACATACTGGTAGCTACACCCGGCCGACTACTGGATTTGCTTCAGCAGAAAATTGTGCGACTGGATCAAATCGGCATTTTTGTGCTTGATGAGGCCGACCGCATGCTCGACATGGGTTTTATTCACGACGTGAAGAGACTGATAAAGGTTTTGCCACAACAGCGTCAGACCCTGCTTTTTTCTGCCACCATGCCGGCAGAGGTAGAACAACTGGCCACTACAATGATGCGGGAGCCGGTAGCGGTAAGTGTTACGCCGGTGTCGTCGGCGGCTACCACCGTGCAGCAGTTTGTCTATCATGTTGAAAAAAAGGACAAAAGGGCTTTGCTGACGCATGTGCTTAAAGAGGAAAAGGACATTCGCAATGTGATCGTCTTTACCCGAACCAAACATGGCGCAGACAAACTGGCAAAGGCCCTTTGCCGCGAAAATGTAGGCGCTGAAGCCATACACGGCGATAAGTCGCAGGGAGCCCGTCAGCGTGCTTTGGGTAATTTTAAGTCGGGCAGCACCCGTGTGCTGGTAGCCACCGATATTGCTGCAAGAGGCATTGATATCGACGCTCTTTCGCATGTTATCAACTTCGACCTGCCGGAGGTTGCCGAAACCTACGTGCACCGGATAGGTCGTACGGGCCGGGCCGGTGCTGACGGTATAGCCTGGTCGTTTTGCGACCCCGAAGAGGTGGACTACCTCAAAGGGATACAAAAGCTTACGGGCAGACAACTTTCGGTAGTAGATGTGCATCCCTATCGTGCCGATGGCGCCGCTCCATTGATCCGGTTGCCCAAAAACAAGGAAGTAGTGATACCTGCAGGTGCCATTGCCGTACACCCTTCTGCCGCTACACGTCGCACCGGTGGAAGCTGGAGACAAGGTAGCCGCAAACGATAAAACGCAAATAACTGATTTTAATAACCACAAAAAGCAACATTCAACAGAAACTATGGGTAGATCCAAAGAGACATTTGGTAAAAAAGAAAAGGAAACGAAGAAACTGAAGAAGAGAAAAGAAAAAGAGGAAAAAAGACTGGAGCGGAAAGCCAATAACAGCAAGGGAAAGGGCCTGGATGATATGATGGCCTATGTTGATGAAAATGGCAATCTCACAGATGCTCCGCCCGATCCCTCCAGAAAGACGGAAGTGAATCTGGAAGACATTCAGCTTGACATTAAAGCGCTGCATAAAGAGCAGCAGGAATCCACTCGAAAAGGTATCATCAGTTTTCTCAACGAATCGAAAGGCTATGGTTTTATTACCGACCTTAAGACTCAGGAACGTATTTTCCTGCTGATGAGCCGGATGGAAGAGCCTCTGAAAGAGCGCGACAAAGTCGTTTTTGAAGTGGAACGCACGCCTAAAGGCCTTTCTGCACTAACCGTCAAAAAGGTAGGCAACACTTAAAGTAGGCCCGACTGTTTTTTGACCTTTGACGGCAGCTATGACGGCACAACAACCGTAGCTGCATAGTTTTTTACCGAAAAAAGAAAGCGGGATTGCACCGGCATGGTACGACCCCGCTTTTCACAATTCGGCAATTTGCGGTCAACTCTTTTCCAGCACGAGCACGATCTTATTGAAATCGGCGGCTGCATTGATGACTTTTTTGAAGTCTTCGATCTCAGATTTGGGCTGGTGTATTTCAGCATAGAACTCCATAATGTTCACGAGCAGTTTGTTGCCCTCCAGCTTGTAAGAAGAGGTAAAGCCGGAAGCACTATCGCTCGTTGCGGTCTTCTGCTGCACATTCATATTCAGCGCTTCGGGGTTAGTCACTTTATAGCCCTGCGGTATCTCCACTGCCAGGATGCGTTCCTGCGTGTGCGGATAGGCCAGGTCTATGGGTAGCTTCCTTTCCTTTTCCTGATACATTTCTACCTGCCGTCCGATGACATCGCCCACTTTAAACAAATATTTATTGCCTGCTTTTTCTACGAGCTGCGGTGCCTTCACCGTGGCGCGCACCAAAAGAGGCTTGTTTTCGTAGTAGTTTTCGAAAGGCACATTCTCCACCTTATAGGTTTTGATATCCTCAGGCGTGGTAGCCACCATCACCAGATCCTGCACAATCTCTTTTTCCTTTTCTTTAGTGGTATAGACAAATGCCTCGCGCACCCCATTGGCGCTATAGCCTCTGAAGGAATGCAGGTATTCAATGACAGGTACCATTTCGTCGTCAAAACGGATATCGGCCCGAATGTCATTGGAAGTAACGGTGATAGGCTGCAACGGAACCACCCTTATAGAAGCCCGTGCAGATACAATGTCGCCCAAACGGGTTTGCTTACAAAAGATCACTTTATTTCCGGTGATGGCAGGGGGCACAAAAGGCATGCGGTAAAAAATGCCCGAGGGGGAAAGGTATTTATCGAGCCTGGGGAAATACAATACATAAAGATCGAGGTGTCTCCAATTCTCAAAATCTTCATCGAGCGGATATTGAAAGCGGTTGGAGGTAATGCCCAGTTCGTGTTCTACACCCGTTTCGGAAAGGCAGGCTACAAAGAACCGGATAAACCCTTTTTCGGTAGTCAGCTTTTTCTCAACAATATTATCGAAACTGAGGTAAGACTCATCCGTGATATCCTCGCTCATGTTGATGCCGGATTTCAGTGCGTCTTCGATCTTCCGCACTTTGGTTTCCGCGTTGTCCGATTCATTTACTTTTATCGAGCTCAGGTATTTTCTGACTATCTTCTTCTCTTTGTCGGTAAACCCATAGTTGTTTTCATACAGTTTTTTGGCGAGTTCATTCCAGGTAAAAAGGCGCACCTGAGCATTCTCTCCGTCGACAAAGCTGATACGATATTCCGTACGCATCAGGTTTTTGCGCAGATCGCTGTAGGGTTCATCCGTAAGTGGAGGTATGTTGCTGGCTTCGGTGTGGTAATAGTGCGTGTTGCCCATCAGGGTGTCTTCGGCAGCAGGCATATCATTGTAGCCTTTTAGCTCAAAGTGTAGATTGGAGGGGGCTGACAGCGTAAGATCTGCATGCATGACCGGCAGCGAAAACTGATGGATCTCCGAACCGAACACGGCGAAGGACATTCGTTCGGTGTATTGATATTCGATCTCGGCATTCTTTTCAACGCCCTCCATAGCAAAAACATAAGCCGGCGACCCGTCTTCATCTTTGGTCAGCTTGATTTTGTCGCGGGTTACTTCTTTTATACTGCCATCTGGCAAGATGGTACGGGCGGCAATAGACTTCTTATCTTCTTCAGAGAGAAAAGAAATGCTGATCTTGTTGAAGCTCTCAATACCTTTTTCGTCAAGCACTTTTACAATGCGGTGCACCGTACGGTACACCCAGGTCTCGCCATCGCTGCGGCGGTACTCTATGCGGCGGCTGTCCAGCACAAACACCGCAGACTCTACTTTGAAGGCCTCGGGTACCTCATGCACCTTAGGTTGGGCTTCCCATTTCTGAATGGTGTAATACTGTGCATGGGCCTGAGCCGCACAGAAAATAAAGCAGGGGTAAAGCAGTAACTTTTTCATCGGTTGCAGTTTGTATGCGCACTTTTTTACACGGGCCGTGCATGGCCGTAATCTTGTAAGCAGTTTATTGTTCACCTATGGGTGAGCCGCAGTAGTAGCGTGTTGTAGTGGTTTTACCCGAGGATGCATCTTTGCGCTGCACCAGCCCGTGTAGCTGCCCCCAGTAGTAGTCGCTGCTTCGCTCCAGGGTACCATCGGCGCTATAGTACTTCTCGTTGCCGGTAAGCACATCGTCTTTATAGGTCGCCTCGTACATGAGTTTGCCACTGGCAAAATAACGCTTGTAAGGGCCATTAAAGTCTTTGTTCTTGAGCATACGGACTTCTGATTCCTTTCCGTTGGGGAAGTATAAGGTCTGCATGCCTTCAAAAAGGTTTTCTACAAAGCTGAATACTGCCGACTTATTGCCATTTGCATAGAACGCAGTAACGGTGCCTGTTCCTTTTTCTAAGGGGATGATCGGTTTCAGTTTTCCATCACGGTCGTAATAGGTGTAGCCTACCAAATCCTGATCTTTGTACCTGAGGATCACAGCAACATGACCACTGTCTCCGAAGTAGATCTGATCGCCATCCTTGTAGTCAGCGATCATATTGTAAGCGACAAAACTGCCATTGCCATAAAAAACAGTGTCCGTACCATGCTCTTCACCATTTTTATAGCCGGTAGAGCGATCGAGCGCACCCGATTCTGAATAGTAACGCCAGCGGCCATCTTTCTCGCCATCCACATACAATCCGGTAGCCGTTAGTTTACCGTTTTGACCAAAACCCTCATAGAGACCTTCGCGTTTTCCGAATCTCATCTCAATTTTTTCAGAGAGGCTTCCGTTGTAAAAATATTTGACCATTGTACCATGCAGCAGTCCGTTTTTCACAGGGCAGGTAAAAGCCTTTTCCCCATTATTCCAGAAGCTCTCATAGGTTCCATTGCCCCCGTCAAAGTCTTGCCGGCGTATCCTTACACCTGAGGTATCAAAGTGTTCCGCCGCGATGAGCATGCCATTGTCGAAATAGTCAATGTAGCTGACTTTGCCATTGTTGTAGAACTGTTTGCGTGGGCCGTTCAATTCACCATCCAGATGAAATGATTCTTCATCGAGCGTGCCATTAGAGTTAAAAAACTGCCACAAACCTTCCTTTTTGCCATCAATAAGCCAGCCGTGGCCGCGCAGTGCACCGTTTTCATAATATCCGTTGTACCAGCCCGTGCGCTTGCCGCCCACATACACCGATTCGTTGTTGAGTTTTCCGCTTTTGTAATATTCTGAATTTACGCCATCGGGTTGATCAGCATGGTACACCGCGCGTTCCTTCAATGCCCCGGTAGAGAAATAAAACTTAACACTACCCTCGTACAGACCGTCTTTTAGCGGCGCCTCCACGCGTTTCATACCATTGGGGTAGTAGAGTCGGACAAAATTCAGATCGCGGTCATTCTTGCTTTCTACCACCTTACCGGCCGGATTTACAAACTTGTATCCAACAATCTTATCATTGCGATATTCAATTGACCCGTACTCTGTGTTATCGTGATACAGCGTTTCGATGTCTGTTTTTTTGCCGTTTCTATAGGTGCCCTTCGATTTCAGTTGTCCGCGCGTGTCGTACTCTTCAAAAGGACCTTCCAGCTTATCGGCACCATAGTTAAGCTTCCAGTGCAGCGAGCCATCTTCGTTGTAAGTTGTGATCAATCCCTCGCGGTCGCCGTTGCGGTAATTGCCTTCTTCTTTTACCTGACCATTCTCAAAAAAGTCTTTATAGGCGCCGCTGAGTTTTCCGTTCACTACGCTTACCTGCCGCCGTGTGTTACCATTCTCATACAGCATCGTATAGGCTCCGTCCACAGGTTTGTCGTCCTTCATGCGCAGTACCAGGTTTTGCTGGCCGTTGCGATAATATGAAGTGCTTGTTTTTACTGAATTTTCAAAGCTGTTCTTTTCGGTGAGGAAGCCGTAGTAATCGTAGTCGCGGGTCTCTACTACCTCGTTGGCGGCATTGTAAATTTCGGCATAGCTCGGATAGCCGCTGCCATAGTATCTGAAGTTTTCGCCGATCAGTTTACCGTTGTCATAATGTTCTTTCATACGCATCACCCCGCTCGTATAGTAGTAATGCCATTCGCCGTTCTTTTTGTTGTCGTTGTTATAGTCCCCTTCGGCGGTCAGTACACCGTTCTTGTAATATTTAACCGGACCGGCTTTGAAGCTCAGTTTGCCTTCTACCACCTGCAAATTGCCGGAGATGTAAACATTAGACCCTGTTTCGAAATAATATTTATCCGCAGCTTTCTGGCGTTTCTCAAAGTTCAGCTCACGCGTTGACAGTATCCTGTTGTAGTAATCGTAGCCCAGTTGCTTGATGTCCTTAATATCGCCTTTCTGCTTCTTTACATATTTTTCAACCACATCAATGTTGAAGCCCGAAAAAAGGAAGAGGATATAGGGGTCGAACAGATCCTTTTCAAACACCTGACGATACATAGGCACATAATACTGCATCACGAAGTTGGTATCCGAAGGTTTGTAGTTTAGCTTTTCGGAAACCATGTACGCCACGCGAATGAGATTATCGTCGCCGAGGACCGACTTCACTTTGTAGGCTTTGTCGAGCGCCAGGCGGGCATGCATGATCTCGTCAATTTCGTCGAAAAGCGGATGTTGATAACGCTTGTCCTTAGCACTAAAAGGTTGGCTTACGGTTTCTGTTTGCCGGGCCAGTTCGTCGAGCAAGGTAATGGACTTGCGAGCCAGAGCGACATCGTTAGCCACGGCCAGGGAGGTCTCCAGCGCAAGGAATGCCTCCGTCATACGGCCCTGCAGCAAATAGGCCGAGCCCAGCATCTGATGTGAGCGAAAATGGTTGGGGTTGACGAGCAGCGCTTTTTGCCATAGGGCTATAGCGTCGTCATATTTTTTCTGCTGAAAATAGACCACCCCCAATTCATATAAGGGCTGATGGTCATTGGGATTTTCTTTTGCCAACGCCTGATACACAGCTATAGCACTATCGGTCTTGCCGAGGTAATCGTAACAATGACCCAGCAAAAGGTTGAAGCCGCGACGATTGCTGCAGTGATACAGTGCCAGTCCGTCGCGCACGGTGTGCAATGCCTTATCGAAAGCACTATCTGCCAGGTAGGCCAATGCCAGTTCATACCGTACATCCGTATAGTTGGTGTCGCCCTCAGGCACCTTGAGAAATTCTGTAATGGCCGCCTTGTAATTGTCCTTGTCATATTGTTCTATACCGGCCGTCAGCGCTACTTTCGAATCGGGTAGCGTGTTTTGGGCAATAGTGGAAGAAAAAGGGAAAGAAATAGCAAGGCAAACTGCAAGGATGAATAGGCCCGCGGAAGGTCGGTGAAACATAAAACAGGATTTGAAACCGTCCCTAAAATAGCTACTAATAATTAACTATTGTAGTGATTGCCAGTTCTTTTTTCCTGCATTCCGGAAAATCAATAACCCCTTTCCCGGGCTTTCAAAGCACCGGTCGGTTTAAAAATGGGCAGTAAAAAAAACAGCGTGCGGCTAACCGATCACCCAGGTCTCCTTTCCTTCCAGCAACTTGTCAAGATTGCCCTTACCTTTTACAGATATGATCTCTTCGATCTGCAGGTTGAGCGCATCTTCGTACGTGGCGCGTTCTCGCTGAAAAAATACGCCCATGGGACGTGGGAAGTGACCTTCCGACTGCGGATCGTCAAACAGCCTTACCAGCATTTGCGCTTTAAAGAAATCTGTTTCATCATGTATCCAGAGATCGTCGGCATTATAGCCGTCACTTAGGTTTACAAGCCGTGGCTTATAACCGTCGAGCATGATGCCTTTTTCTCTATTTGCACCATACAATAAGGGTTGCCCTTGCTCGAGATAAAGTACTTCTTCGGCTCTTGTTCCCTTCTCGGTAAAAATTTCAAAAGCGCCGTCGTTAAAGATGTTGCAGTTTTGATAGATTTCGAGGAAAGACGCCCCATGATGTGCCTGCGAACGCAGCAACATTTGCTGGAGGTGCTTCGGATCGCGGTCCATGCTGCGGGCAATGAAAGAGGCATCGGCACCCATAGCCAGCGCCAGCGGATTGAAAGGATGATCCAGACTTCCTACCGGGCTCGACTTGGTGATTTTGTGCGGCTCGGAAGTGGGCGAATATTGCCCCTTCGTAAGTCCATAGATCTGATTATTAAACAGCAGAATGTTGATGTCGAAATTTCTGCGCAGCAAGTGTATGGTATGATTGCCACCAATACTCAGGCTATCGCCATCTCCGGTTACCACCCACACGCTCAGTTCCGGGCGCGTGGCTTTTAGTCCGGAGGCAATGGCAGTGGCGCGTCCGTGTATGGAGTGCATGCCATAGGTGTTCATATAGTACGGGAAACGCGAGCTGCATCCGATACCGGAAATGATCACGATATTTTCGCGCGGAATGCCGATCTGCGGCAATACGGTCTGTACCTGTTTTAAAATGGAATAATCTCCACAACCCGGGCACCAGCGCACTTCCTGATCGGTAGCAAAATCTTTGGCGGTAAGCGGTGCAGCACTTGTGGCTGCCAGGGGCGTTGCAACGTCACTCATAAGTAAAAATCCTGCGCAAAATTACACGATATACAGCAGTTTAGCGGGCTTTATACCAAACAATGACGAAGATTTGTGACTGCCTTAATAGTTTAGCAATCTAACAATTTGGTTAATTGGGGTATTAATAAAAAATGTGAGCCGGTTTTTACCGGCTCTGTTGTTGAAGGGCTGGGCAATTAGAAAATTCGGCAATGTGGCAATTTGATTTCAATATATTGATGAGCGGGCTATACTTTCAGGTAGGCAGACGAATCACCGAACACACTTCATCACTGCTGATGCTGCAGTAAAAACCCTTCCGCCCTGCGGGCACCTTCCCTTGCCAAGGGAAGGAGGCTGGCTTGTGTAAGGCAGCTCAGCTTCATCGAGACAGCGAGGCGCATTTTTCTGAATTACTAAGGCTGGGTGAGGGACGAAGGGGTTGAAAACCATCCCCCGTATTCGGGATTGATATGGAGGATTCGTTTATCTAAGTTCGCACAACCCAAGTCACGACCCTAGATCAGAATAACCATAAATTCAAAAATGATCCAATGGCTACCTATATTTCCTTCGTTTTATCAAAAAGCAAAAAAGTCCGATTTGCCGTATTTATTTTTTTGCTGTTAAGCTTTCACCACACAGAGGTCTTTGCACAAAAAAAGAATTATTTGGAATATCATAAGCAGATCACTGCGATTGAAGAAGACTTTATGGACGGGAATTCCCGCAAGGCAGTAATTGAGTATGAAGCACTTTTTAAAGAATATCCAAAAAGTTTCGCCAAAGATTGCTACATCGCAGCGCAAATCGCCCTTCTTGCCAATGACACTTTTCGACTAAAGTATTTCCTTGATCTATGTTTTAAAAAAGGTGTAGAATGGTCGGTGGTGGAAGAAGATAGCAACTTGAAGGCTTTCTTACAGGCGCACCCTGAAATACGACGTGCCGCATATGCAAATTGGACCGAAGGAAATCGCTATTTCGTTGAGCACATCAATATCCCTCTGCGCTATGAAATTAGGGCAATGGTTCAGAAAGACCAACTCTATCACGAATTGCCCGAAGATTATCCAAAAAAAGACTCGCTTTTTCAAACGGTAGTCAATAGCAATACCGAACGATTCGTACAAATTGTAAAGCAGATCGGCTATCCTGGTGCCAGTAAAGTTGGAATAGCGAATAACAGGCTTGACAACACATCGTACCGTCTCGTTGATAAATGTTTTGAAGATATAGGTTTGATCATCTTCTACCATCAAAGCTGTACTTATCAATTACTTAAAGATGAGCTCAAAACGGCTGTGGAAGAAGGTGACCTGCACCCGGCTGATTTCGCTACATTCTACGAATGGTCAACAGAAAGCATTATTAATGCAACCGACACATCGTCCGTGACAGTATCATTTCTTGATGACTCAGGAAACGAAGTTGAAACCAGAGCCGCAAGACGAAATTCCTCAGTTGGAGACCTGTCTTTGTGCAGTGCAAAGAACGTTAATGCTGATGCTGCCTACAAAATTTGTAAGGTAATGGAAGTCTATCTCTACTTCTCGAGTTTCGATGATGCTAAAGTGAATGTAGATCGCGAGAAAATCGGTCTTCCAAGCCTTAGACATAATCAACGAAAAAAGGATTTTGAAAAGAAATACGGCATGACGTTGTTTTTCGGATCGTATTGTGAACGATGATCTATCAATTGGATGAAACAGATCGGGAAGTACGTTGTCATCTTCAGGCGAGCAGCGTGCGTCTGCTCAACCCATGATGGCGCCTTTTTCCTGCTTTGACTATGGAGATGATTGAATGATAGTAGAGCGTTTGTTCTTGGCTAAAAAGCCTTCCTCCAATTCTGGTCAGGAAAACCAGCGCCATGGCGGTGAGTAGAAAAGTGAGTGAACAGCGCCTAGCCTGCGGAAAGCGGCGGAGCAATCGCTTTTCGCGGTCTTTTTCTTTTGTTTCTTTTCTTTTGGACCAGCAAAAGAAAAGAAAAACCAAATCCGCGATCTTGCAGCTTTACAAAAATGCAAATCAACAACCCACATTTCCCCTTCTTCTTTTGCTTGATCAAAAGAAGAAGCAAGAAAAATCAAGCGGGCATCAATGACGGGGTGATGCCCGCGGTCTTACTATTAAGCTTTTGTGCTACTGTGCTGCCGGACTGATGCTCATACCCAATCCTTCATGGAAAAAAATGAATGTTTGGAAGAGACAATTCGTTCAGCCCATGATGGCGCCTTTTTCCTGCTTTGACTACGGTAGTTCTTGAATCGAAGTAGAGTGTTTGTTCTTAGCTACATAGCTCCCTCCAACCCTGCTCAGGAAAACCAGCGCCATGGCGGTGAGTAGAAAAGTGAGTGAACAGCGCCTAGCATGCGGAAAGCGGCGGAGCAATCGCTTTTCGCGGTCTTTTTCTTTTGTTTCTTTTCTTTTGGACCAGCAAAAGAAAAGAAAACATGATAAGATGACTCTTCTTTTCTATTGTTCATTTTGTTTAGGCAAAAAGAATTAATACCGATAGCCTTCGGGAATAGCAGAGTTCAATGACGGGGTGATGCCCGCGGACTTACTATTGGGCTCTCGTCCTACTGTGTAGCCAGACAGGGCAAGGCAATTCGATAATTCGGCAATTTGATTTCAAGAAATTGATGAGCGGACAACTGTGTGCCTTCAACAACTTTACTTATTCACGACTTAACAGCTTTACAAAAAAACGCAACGCCAAAAAGGCAATGAACATCACCGCGGCTATTTGCCCTTTTACCTTTTCCGCTATCTTTGACAAAGTGTTAGTTGCCATCTACAATCGTACGTTCGAAGAGGAGAACATCCCGCTGTTGCAACACATTTTGCAAAAGCTGTATGAACACCAGATCCAGATGGTCTTTTTCAAAGACTTTTACGAACGCATCCACGCGCATTTGCCCTTTCAGTATAGTCCGCGGTTTTTTACCAGTAAAAAGGATATACCTGCACATACCGACATGCTCTTCAGCCTTGGCGGCGATGGTACACTGCTCGATACCATCACTTACATCGGGGCTTCCAACATTCCTATTATCGGCATCAACCTGGGCAGGCTGGGCTTTCTTGCTGCCATACCAGAGGAAGAAATAGATGCTGCAATCCTGTCGCTGGTGCGTGGATCTTATACCATAGAAAAAAGAACGTTGATACACCTCGACAGCAGTGTGCCTTTGTTCGACGGCTCGCCCTTTGCGCTCAACGAGTTTACGCTGCACCGAAAGGATTCTTCGTCCATGATCAAGATCCACACATACCTCAATGGCGAATTTCTCAACACGTATTGGGCGGACGGGCTGATCGTGGCAACACCCACAGGCTCTACTGGCTACTCGCTGAGTTGCGGCGGACCGGTTGTTTTTCCGCAGACATCCAGTTTTGTAATCACCCCGGTGGCTCCGCACAACCTCAATACACGCAGCATTGTAGTGCCGGATGACAATGTGATATCTTTTGAAGTGGAAGGAAGGGCAGAACAATATCTCTGCACGATGGATGCCCGCACGGAAGCCATTACCGCCGGCGTGCAACTGGCAGTAAAAAAGGAGAATTTTACCATTTCGCTGGTGCGCCCCGACGAGCACAACTTCCTGAATACCATCAGGCAAAAACTTTATTGGGGTATAGACCGGCGCAACTAAGGTGAACGGCGATAAAATAATTAGGCTAATTTAGTCGTTGGTTCTGCAACCAGAAATTACAACAACAGTGCTGATGCTCAAAAGATTATTTCTGCTCATTCTGCTATTTTCATTGCAACGCTCCGCAAAGGCGCAATACTATTTTCGTGGGTCGGAGTATGGCATTGCTGCCGGAGGCTCTCAGTATTTCGGCGACCTTAACGAAGACTATGGTTTCAAGTTCGTACGCCCGGCTTTTGGTGCCTTTGTACGGCTGCATCTCAATCCTTATATTTCTATTAAAGGCGCGGTAAACTATACTCGTGTAGGATATGCCGACAAATATTCGAGCAATCCTTACAATCAAAAACGCAACCTGAGTTTTCAGAGCAATGTATTCGAAGCGGTCGTGCAGGCGGAATTCAACTTTTTCCGGTTTACTACCGGCGAAGTGGGCAATCGCTGGACACCCTACCTTACGGGCGGTGTGGGCGCATTTTATTACAATCCGTTCACCGAGCTCGACGGTAAAAAATATTATCTGAAACCCTTAGGCACAGAAGGACAAAATTCTATTGCAGGCAATCGTGCCTATCACAAAGTAGCCATGTGTTTCCCGGTAGGAGTAGGTTTTAAATATTGGTTGCGCCCGGGTATGAACATTGGGTTTGAAGTGGCTGACCGGCTGACGTTGACGGACTACCTTGATGATGTAAGTACAACTTATGTAGGCAGCAATTATTTTCCCAATGATCCGCAAACGCAAAACCCTGCTTACTATTTGCAGGACCGCTCCATAGAAATAGATCCTTCCGATCCGCTGGGAAGACCCGGCAAGCAACGCGGCAACTCCAGCACCAAAGATCAGTACCTGATGTTTATGGTGAATCTTTCTTTCCAGCTTCGTGTGTATAAGTGCCCGGCGTATATGAACCGCGGCATCATGGACTTTTAAACGTCTATCGCCACGTTGATCCATTCGTTGTCGAAACGCGCACGGTAGCGCTCATAAAATTTTATGGCGGGCTCATTCCATTCCAGCACCTGCCATACTATAGCAGAAAAATCGCGCTCTTTTGCTTCTCCAATCAGGGCTTCCATCAGCCTCGTGCCTATGCCTTTTCCGCGCCAGCTTTCCGTTACAATGATATCTTCCAGATACATACGCTGCCCCTTCCAGGTAGAATATCGGATGTAGTACAGCGCAAAACCGATGAGCCTACCTTCATGTTCGGCTACATAAGACCAATAGACCGGCTGAGCCCCAAAGCCGCTTTCCTCAAAGTGTTGCAGCGACACAGTCACTTCATCCGGAGCCCGTTCATATACAGCCAGTTCTTTAACCAGTTCCAGCATTTGCGGGCAATCCGATTTGCGCGCAGGTCTTATCAAAACGGAGGCTTCCATATCAGGCACAAGATTTTTGTTCTTCCCCGCAATAGTAATTTACCTGTTACGTTCTTACAAATCAGCGCTTAGCCAAATTTGCGTTAAACGAAGGTTTTATATTACCTCATAACTGTATCTTTAATCGGATACAAGAAGCATTTAACCAAGCAAAAAAGGAAGAGAATATGAATACACAAGGAGAAATATTGTGGGTGGATGACGAGATTGATTCGCTGAAGTCGCAGATTTTGTTTCTGAAAAATAAAGGCTATGATGTCACCTCTATAAGCAATGGACACGATGCGCTGGAGCTGCTGAAGGATAAAACCGTTGATGTGGTGCTGCTGGATGAAAGCATGCCCGGACTGACCGGACTGGAAACCTTATCGCGCATAAAGGAGATGAAACCACAACTGCCCGTGGTGATGGTAACGAAAAATGAGGCGGAAAACATCATGGAAGAAGCCATAGGCTCTCAGATTTCCGATTATCTCATCAAGCCTGTAAACCCCAATCAGGTGTTGCTTTCGCTGAAAAAAATTATTGATACCCGAAGGCTGGTGTCCGAAAAAACGACACAAGCCTATCAGCAGGAGTTTCGCAACCTGTTTATGGCACTGAGCTCGAACCCCAACCATGAAGAATGGAAAGAACTCTATCGGAAACTGATTTATTGGGAACTGGAAATGGCACGCAGCGATAGCTCCGAAATGATGGAAGTATTGCAGAGCCAGAAGTCGGAAGCCAATACAGAATTTTACAAGTACATCTCCAAAAACTATGAGAAGTGGATCAACGGAAAGGCGGAAGGTCCCGTCTTTTCGCACCAGCTTATCAAAAAGAAAATTGCTCCGTACATCGAACAGGGCAAGTCAACTTTTTTGATCCTGATAGACAACCTTCGTTTCGACCAGTGGAAAGCCATACAGCACATTGTTACCGACAGTTTTAAGATACTGGAAGAAGACATGTTTTACAGCATTCTTCCCACAGCAACGCAGTACAGCCGCAATGCACTTTTTGCCGGTATGATGCCCGCCGATATTGAGAAAAAATATCCTAACGAATGGAAGAATGATGATGAAGAAGGCGGTAAAAATTTGCACGAATCGAAGTTTTTGGAAGGACAGCTCAAACAGCTTAAACTCGATCACCTAAAATGGCAGTACACAAAGATCACCAACAACGATGATGGGAAGAATTTTGAAGACAATATTCACAACTATCTCAACAACGATCTGAATGTGATCGTGTACAATTTTGTGGATATGCTTTCGCATGCCCGCACCGAAATGGAAGTGCTCAAAGAACTGGCAAGCGATGAAGTATCTTATCGTTCCCTCACTGTTAGCTGGTTTGAACACTCTCCTTTGCATCGCGCACTCAAAAAAATTGCCGATAAAGACATACAGGTTTTTGTGACCACCGACCATGGCACCGTGCGCGTAAAAACCCCGAGCAAGTGTGTGGGCGACCGGGCTACTACTACCAATCTCCGTTATAAACACGGACGCAACCTTCAGTACGAAGACCGTGATGTGCTTGCCTTCCGCGACCCGCGTGTGGTGGGCTTGCCCAGACCAAATGTGAGCAGCACCTTCATCTTTGCCAAAGAAGATGTGTTCCTCTGCTATCCCAACAACTACAATTACTACGTCAATTATTACCGCAATACTTTTCAGCATGGCGGTATTTCGCTGGAGGAAATGATAGTGCCGATTATACGGCTGCAGAGTAAGTAAAATAGGCGAGCCGGCTTTCACCGGCTCGCTTCTCAAAATAATGCGTTGCGCTATTGCACCAAAAATTCCCCTTTGGCGACCAATTGCTTTTTCTCGTCGTAAACAGAATAGACATACACACCAGCAGGCATCTGATCTCTGCTAAAAGTTGCAGCGCCATTGGTCAGCGTTAATTGTTGCAGCCATCTTCCCGAAATATCGGTGATATGCACGGTACCAAGAGCAGGTGCATGTGTACCGGATATTTTTATGCTGGCGTTTTGCTGCACCGGATTCGGGCTTACTATTGGCTGGCTATTTACAGCACCAAATTCATCCACGCTATTGATGATGCTTTTGCCGAGGAAAGTATATTTTCCGGTGTTATTGTCGTAGCTCGCCACGGTCATTAATATGGGCGAGGTGATATACCACTCATAGTAATAGTCGCTGCCGCCAAAGTCGCGCTTAGAGCGTACTACATTGGTGTAGGTTGTAAAAGGCGTGATCAGTGTACCATAGCCGTCGTAGGTTACAGTAAGGTTATACGGTCCGCCGGAAGTCGTCTGAAAAACATCGTTGTGCACCGTACCATAACTATAAGGGAAAGGAATGAGTGTTTTCGGATTCGGCGTGTAATCCGTGCCCGAACCGCTGGAGATATTACTCCCCAAAATTTCAAGCTCAGCGGAAGAAGCCTTCCAATATTCGTACACAGCGGTACCCGAAAATGGCGTGAGCTTAATAGCATGAGTGGCGGTAGAAAAATTAGCGGCATAAGGTGTAGCGGACGGATTTACCAGCTCAAAAGTGCCGCCGGCTGTTGGGCTGAGGCTGCTGAAATTCCAGGTGACATTGGCACCGCCCGCACCTGGCGACATGGCAGAAACGGCAACCGAAACCGTATCGGTGTAACCCACAGCGGGGAGATTGCTTGCATTGTTGATGATGGGCTGCGCCAAAGCGCTAAATGAAATACCAAGGGATGCAATCGTTAGAAGATTTTTCATGCTACGATATTTTTAGATAAACCTACTTACGATGGTATTCCTTTACAATACCCAATCCACGGTATTGTCGGTGCTCTTTCACAAAAAATTACCAGCCCGCAAAATCTCCGGCTTCTAAAAATCAGTAAACTTGTACAAAGCATCAAACACACATGGAGAGCAATACGGATGTACTTTCAATCAATGCTACCGAATCCATTCAGCAGCTTATTGCACAAATAGAGACGGTGATCCGCGGCAAAAAACAGCAGATCGAGTTTGTGGTGACCTGCCTGCTCGCCGGTGGACATATACTGATGGAAGACAACCCCGGAACCGGCAAAACCGTGCTGGCAAAAACTCTTGCACAATGCATCAGTGGCACACAGGGCGATGAACATGTAGTGTTTAAGCGCATACAGTTTACCCCAGATCTGTTGCCGATGGACTTAATAGGATCGCATATTTTCGATGATAGAACCAAAGAATTCATTTTCAAAAAAGGACCGCTGTTTTGCAATGTGCTGCTTGCAGACGAGATCAACCGTGCCTCGCCCAAAGTGCAAAGTGCTCTGCTTGAAGCTATGGCGGAACATCAGGTGACGGTGAGCGATGCTACGCTCAAGCTGGAAAAAATGTTCTTTACCATTGCCACCCAAAACCCTATAGAAATGGAGGGCACTTACCCGCTGCCTGCTGCTCAGCTCGACCGGTTTTTTATGAAGATCTACTTTGGCTATGTTGACGAAGAAGTGGAAATGAACATCTACCGCGAGTACCTCGACATAGCAAAAAATCTGGTGGAGCTGAAACAGGTACTCAGCCTCAACGACATACTGGAGCTACAACAACAATCGTCGCAGGTGTATATACACGATGAGATCGTACGGGCGGTAAGCCATGTAGTGCGCCACACCCGCGATCATCAGGATATTGCCCTGGGCGCATCTACCCGCAGTGGCATTGCCTGGCTGCGCTGCCTTCGCGCCTATGCACTGGTGAAGGGAAGAACTTTTGTGATAGAGGATGATGTAAAAGACACCGCCCGTGCTGTGCTTGATCACCGGCTCATTTATCGCAATAAAGAAGGCAGACAAAAAGCACTGGACGGCATTGTGCATAAAGAAATGGAGCGGCTGGCAAAACTGAAATTACATGCGTAAATATTCCTCACAGAGCAAACCGAGATAAGAGTGCACAGGGTTTATGTATTCTATGTAGCTCTGTTCTTTGTGTGCTCTGTGTGAAAAATTATTTTTTTAGCAGTTTTGAGCATTTCCATAGTCTTGCGCAGATGCAAAATAATTGAGTACCGTAAAAAAAAGGCTTAGAAATTGGCACTTCATGGCATTGAATATTTGATTAGAGAAAATGTATCGTTAGAATTTTTATATGAAACATATTGAATAATGCCAATGTGTCGTGCTATCTTACGTGTACTTCCATAGTTAATTACCTGGTAATAGTTTATTGAATCTTGCTGCCACAGTTTGAAACTGTCAAGTACCGGAATCTCATATCCCGGCATAGAAAACTCCTTGGAGTCTTTTGTCGCTTCAAGAGATATGAAGTCACCGTATATGTATGTCACGTCAAAATCTCTCCCTCCCATACTAATCAGTACTTCGGTAGCTTCATTTAACGCCAGATATGAAGAATGTACAATAAACTCAGTTTCTCTACCCGAAACACAACTAAACTGCCGCTCGCTTATATCGCTAATTTTATATTGATCTACCCACATACTGTCGCGCTTAGTGCTATCCCTGTTTAGAAAAATCCAGTATGCACCCGGTTTATAATTACCAAAATACTCGTCAATCAGCGGCGCTTGCTCCTTAAAATCCGGATTTTTGCATTTGTTGCAGGACACCAATGTTGCTGCAGGCAAAATGAGCGATAATATCCACAGCAATCTCATAAGTAAACGAATTTTATCATCGTGAAAGTATCGTTAGTGCCCGTGGCTGCAAATTGTACCAGTCCAAAATCGGGTGCAAAGATCAGGCTGCCCACACGAATATATTCCGGCAATACAATCTGCGGCAGGTTGGGCGATAGTGAATAATTTTGCTGTACGCTATAACGAGTACTGCCATTGAAAAAACTGGTAAAATCGTCGTTCTTTGCATTGAGCTTGCAAACGATATTTCCTGATGCGTCCTTTATCTCGAAGATGTTTGTAATCTGATCTCTGCTTTCGTCAAAGCCCAGCCTGACCTTCATCATTTGTCCGCCAGCCAGATAGTTGCTGTGCATATCAAAGGTTGTTACATCGCCGCTCAGACAGTTATTATTCTCCCCGGTAATGCCGGTAGAGAAATTTGTGAGGTACACACTATCCGTTCTGCTCTTATCTCTGTTTTGATATATCCATGCCACGCCCGGACGGTAGCCACCGAGGTACTTTTGCATGAGATAAACTCGCTCGTTAACATGCTGCACATTGGAACAGCGCACCACTTTTTTACAGGAAAGAATAGCGCAATTTGCAACAAGAAAGAGCGCCGGGAATTTCATACCTGATAGCGCACGTAAAAACAAGTGTTGCATATACCTTGGTTTTCTACGAAAATAAAGATTGGCAAATTGCTTAATATTAATTTATTGTGACGTTGAAGGCAGGACGCATTTTGGGTCGCACACCGCCACACCTTAACCTTTTGAATAGTAGCGGACAATTAACTTTGAAATTACGCTCAACATTCAATATGACGCTTATGGGAATAGAAAGCTGGATCAATAAAACAAAGGCACTTTCAATTCTTATTATTTTTCTGATCCCGCAGATAATTTGCGCCCAATCTCTTGCTCCGCAAAAAGTGGCAGAGCGTTATGAGATTGACGCCAAGCGTATGGGTGTGGATGTGAACAGTGACGATGCGCTGCCCCGCTCGCGGGAGTTTAAGCGTATTGACAGCACCTATTATGTGGGCTGGATGTTTGAAGGCGCTTACAAATACAACCATGCTGCGGACTATCTCGGTTTTAAAAATGCTTCGGTACCGCTTGCCCGCGCGCTGCGACTAATGGAGCGCGACTATAAAAAACAGCTCGGCACCCGCACCTCCGACCTCATGACTTATTTCAATGAGTATAAGTACCACCTCGACTATACGCTCATTGCCTATTACCTCATGAACTGCTACAGCAATATGGAGGAACCCGACAAGGTTTTTCAGTTGCTGCGCCGGGTAACGAAATGGAATTTTCAGCGCGACTTCTACATGGACGCCTGGAATTACCTCGGCTGGACCGTGCATCGCAACCGTTTTTATACGAGCAGTAAATACAGCTTTCTAAAAAATTCTATTGACGAAAATGAACGGCTCGCCAACCGTTACCTCGACAGCGGTCTGCGAAAAATTAATCGCGACAAAGCCCTGAACAGCACCATTTTTCAACCGGGTTACGAACAGCAGGATAAGCTGGCTGTGTATCATTATAAAGCCATGCTGTATAGCTACAATTTCAGGATTGACTCGGCTGCATACTACTACAATCTGCTGCGGCAGGGCGGGCTGGCATCGCATAATAACTACGCTACCTTTCGCGCCATCTGCGGCGATTTTCGCGAAGCGGAAAAGGAATACACGCTCGAAGGCGAAAACAAACAAACCGACAAACGCCTGCAGGAGTGGGTCTATTACCTTTCCATACTCGATATCTACAAAGGCAATCCAAAAGCCGGAGTGGAGCTGACGAAAGGTATGATCATGGCAAATGGTTCTACGCCGGGCTTTGGCTGGTACAATATTGCCGAAGCGCGCTGCCGCCTGTACGACGGGCAAACTGAAGAAGCCAATCGCTACCTGAACAAAGCCGCAGAGTTTAAAGAGCTGCATATAGGCACTACGCTGGGGCAAACGCACTACGACTTTAGCGTGCAACTGCTCAAACTGATGTACGACATCAACAAACTGCAGGCACTCAAATTTGAACACAAAAACTGGTGGTATAATATTCCGGTTCTGGGACAAATGGCGCAATACACTGCCGAAAAGTACATGCAGCAGTTTTTGATCATCAACCAGTTTGCCCAAAACCCCGAACGCGACCGTGTGATCTATAAACTGTTTTCAACAGAAAGCACCGTGAGCTGGGACGAAGTCTGGTACCTCATTCGCGATTTCAGCACGGGCTTTTTCGTCAAAAAGTTTCAAAAAGAACTCAACACCGACCAGCGTAAATATATCCGTAAATACTTCCGGTATTTTCTGGCAAGACTCAACATGGAAAAAGGAAATAATGAGGAAGCCGGAAGATTGCTCAATCAGGTATTGCTCGACCCCGATATGGATGCCGACTACGAACGGCTGCTGATTGCCCGTACCCTGCAGGCGCAGGCAGAAATAGCAGATAAAAAAGATGATCAGGCACAACTACATGACCGGCTCTACCGGATGTATCAATACTATCCGCAGCTCATTCCTTTTACCGGCTTGCAAATGAATATGCACCTGCAGGTAGTGGGCGATGCGCCGAAGGACTTTATGGAAACCCTAAAAAACTGCAACATCAATTTTACAGACGCATCGCCGGCACCGCGCGCCATATTGATTTTTACAGGCAGTGGCATCAAAAGGAAAGTGGAATATGCCGTGACCGACGAAACAGGTAAAATGATCGTTGCCCGGCAGACATTTCCTTTCAAAACCGCCGCCGACGCTACCCAACTCGCTTACCGGCTATTTAACGTAGGCGACCTTCAAAAGCCACAGGAAACGGCGGCAGAGCGGGCGGGCTTATGATTTTTTATTAGTTTAGTTTTCTGCACCGTGGCGTCGCCTCTTCTTAGCGTCGTTGCGAGAAAAACTCAGTGACATGTTTATTGCATCTCTCTACAATCTGAAAGGTGGTGTGGGCAAAACCGCATCCTGCGTCAACTTCGCTTTTCTTGCGGCAAGAGATGGCTACCGCACCTTGCTGTGGGACCTCGATCCGCAGGGTGCATCCAGCTTCTATTTTAGCGCCAATGCCCCGGCAAAATCCACTGCCAAAAAATTGTTTACCCACGAACTTTCGCTGCAGGACGCTATCACCATCACGCACTACGAAAATCTCGACATCATTGCCGCCGACATCTCTGCCCGCAAACTCGATATACTGCTGCAGGAAAACAGCGGCTCCAAAAAGCAGATCGGCAGCCTGCTCCGCCCGCTGCAAGCGCATTACGACTTTATTTTCATCGATTGTCCGCCGGGATTTTCGCTGCTCGCCGATAATATCTTTCATGCTTCCGACGCGGTTATGATGCCCGTGATCCCCACTCCACTTTCACTGCGCACCTACGAAATTGTAAAGCATCATTTCGAAGAAAAGAATATTGGCGTAGAAAAACTGATGTGCTTTTTCTCGATGGTGGACAGTCGCAAAAACCTGCACCATGAAGTGATGCAGCAACTCTATAAAGACAAGCGCTTTTTCGAATACTACATACCCTACCTTTCTGATATTGAAAAAATGGGAACACACCTTGCGCCGGTTGCCGCCTTTGCCCCTTCCAGCTATGCCGCTACCTGCTATCAGGCATTGTGGAATGAGATAAAAGAAGGTGTGCTGGAATGACCATTTTACCCATGAAAAACACACGAAATAGCCAGATACACTTTACAGCAAAATAATTTGGATAACTCGTTTACAATATTAATTTTGTTGCTCAAACAATTTAAACATCTGAACTGTGGCGTACGACAACAAGAATTTTAACGACAACCGTAACAGTGAAAGTCTGTACAGCAAAAGAATAAAAGCTGGTAAAAGAAGAACCTATTTCTTCGACGTTCGCTCAACCCGTGGCAACGACTATTTCATCACGATCACAGAAAGCAAAAAACGTTTTGATGACAACGGCTACGACCGCCACAAGATGTTTTTGTACAAAGAAGATTTCAACAAATTTCTGAATGCACTCACCGATACTGTAAACTATGTGAAGACCGACCTGATGCCTGATTTCGATTTTGACGCTTACAACCACGATCAGGAAAACGAAGGCGGCAGCGAAGTTTCGGCAACAGTGGCAGAAGAAGAAGGAAGCGTTGACGATTGGAAGATGTAAAGAATTCCGGTTGTTCGTTATAAAATAATTCATCCCGCCAGTCAGCGGGATTTTTTAATGCCTATGGCTCAAAACATGGTCTATTGCCAGCGCTCACCATAGTCCGCATTCCAATGCAGCCGGTCGCCACCCACATGGAGTAGCTTATTGAGCGCGAAGTTGAGACCAAACTCATTATATGCTCCGGACACATGGTAGTAGGATCGGGCATAATGAATTTGAAATTTATTGAGGTAGATGCTTGCACCAAAAGAGAAACCGGCCAGTGCTGGCTTGTCTTTAATGCTGAGCTCGCCCCGCCGCAGGTGGTTGTATCCGGCAATGATCGTAATGCGCTTGCCCAGCGATAGCTCGGCTGAAAAATTAAAATGCCGGAAGAGTTTGTCTGCGAAGTAAGATTTGTTGTCGGTGGTATCTGCCGTGCCAAAGAGACTCGTCGTTTCAATATCTGCGGGATTGTTGTATCGAACATCCCATTGATACAAATGATGCAGTGTAGCCGAAAGCCGCAGCGGCAGGTGCTTAAACCTTTTCGAAATGCCCAGTTGCAGATCGAAGGGCAAGGGCTCGGCACTGTTCGTTGAAGTATAACGCTTCAGCATGAAGCCCATATTCTTTGCCACAGCTCCAACGGTTATACCACTTGCCGTATCCTGATAAGCAATGCCAACATCGGCAAGCAATGCAGAAGCCTTTTGATCGAACAGCGAAGAGTGCGCCCATTTCAGCGTAGCACCATAGCGCCAGTTTTCTTTGTAGCTACGGGATGCGCCCAGCGAGATGGCATAATCTGCCGCTTTGAAGCTGCCGTACTGATTACCTATATTATCTGTTTGCTCAAAACTGCCGTAGTTGAGGTATTGTATGCCAAAGGCAAAGGAAGTCTTGAGCTTCTCTGCATGATAACCATAATTGAGGTTCATGACATTGATGCCTGCATAGTAGCTATTGTAGTTGAGCCCAAGCTGATTGTGCAGTTCCGGTCGCATCAAGGCAGGGTTCTGAATTGCAAAGGAAACATCAGCATCAGGATTGGCAATGGCTATGCCGCCTAATGCCGACACGTGCGGACTGTTGGGCATTCTCAGAAATTCCATTGCATATTGCCCGCCTACTACCTGCGCACGAACACCTGTTGCAGAGCATACACACAGCAATAAGCCGATACCCATTTTCAATTGCATACTCCTCAAACGTAACACAAATAGATTTATTGCAGTTTGAAAAAGGGATTAGTTGCCGACCTCTGTCGGGGTAAATGCCTTCTGAAAATCTTCGATCAGTCCCTGGCTTACGCCCGTGTAGGAAAATCCGCCATCGTGGAAGAGATTCTGCATCGTAACCATGCGCGTATAATCGCTGAACATCATCGTGCAGAAGTTGGCACAGTCTTCCGCAGATGCATTTCCCAGCGGTGACATTTTTTCCGCAAAATGAAAGAAGGCATCGAAGCCGGAAACGCCGGAACCCGCAGTGGTGATGGTGGGCGACTGTGAAACCGTGTTGACCCTGACTTTTTTAGCGAAGCCGTAATGATAGCCAAAGCTGCGGGCAATGCTTTCCATCAATGCCTTAGCCTCTGCCATGTCATTATACCCCGGAAAGGTACGCTGCGCAGCTATGTAAGTGAGCGCCACCACCGAAGACCATTCGTTGAGGGCATCCATCTTCATGGCGGTTTGCAACACTTTATGCAGCGACAAAGCTGAGATGTCGAGTGTCTTTAAAAAATTATCGTAGTTCGTGCTGGTATAGTCAATGCCTTTGCGCACATTAGGCGACATGCCTATAGAATGCAGCACAAAATCGAGCTTGCCACCAAGAACTTCCATACTCTTTTCAAAAAGGCTTTCCAGGTCGGTGAGCGATGTGGCATCAGCAGGTATCACCTGTGCATTGCATTCCTTTGCTAGTTCATTGATCTTTCCCATACGCAGGGCAATGGGTGCATTCGAGAGGACGATCTGTCCGCCTTCCGCCACCACACGCTGCGCCGTTTTCCAGGCTATAGAACGTTCGTCGAGCGCGCCGAAAATGATTCCTTTCTTTCCTTGTAATATTTGGTGAGCCATGAAATATATCTGCTTAATTGTGGGTAAAAGTAAAAAAATCCCCTTACAGTAAAGGGAGCATGAATTTGCGACGAAAATGCCTACAGCAATACGCCAAACTTGATCATATGTGCCGCAAGTGCCACGACTTCCATCATCAGCGCAATGCCGAGATGTACAATCACACCGCCATAGATACTGCGGGTTTCATAGGCCAGAATGCCCAGCAGCCAACCGCCAAAAAAGGAGCTGATGGTTTCGCCCAGGGGCTTTTCAAAATGGATGGCTACATAGAAAACACACATGGGCAATATGACCCGCGGACCAGCAAAGCGCGCGAAGGCGAGAATGATAAATCCACGGAAAAAGAACTCGGTGTTGACAAAGTCTATAGAATAACAGAGTTCATAAATCAGATTGAGTATCACATTTTTTGTTCCCGCACGTGGCAGACCTGTATGAAGTAGCCGCGGATAGGTCTCCAGAAAATCGCTTTGGGTAGTTGCGGCAGCAATGAGCGGCAACATCAGCAACACCAGAAAAAAATATGGTCGAAGTACTACACCTTTGGCATGAAATCCATACAGCGGCATTTCCTTTCTATCCACAAAAAACCAATAGACGGCACAGGGAATAAATAACCAGATGAAGCCCGACAGGTTGATGATGTATTTAATTACGATGTTCTGATACAGAATGGGAACATGCGCATACACGAATGCATTGTACTGATAAAACCACCAGCGGAAAGAAAAAATCAGTACGGTGAAAAGTATCATCGCCCAAAGCTTCCACGAACGCAATATCCAACGGTCTTTTTTGCTGAAAAGATAAAGCAGATAGGCACCGCCAAAAGAAACGAAATACATGGCTACATACAGCAGAAAGCGTTTGCCATCGTGCCCCTCGCGGGTAATGTAGTTGCGCTCGAAACCAACTTTGTAGTTGATGAAGATAAGCAGCGCAGTAAACAGGAATACGGGCACAAAGTAACTCAGGCTGAAATGCTCCTGATAATACTTCTTTAACAGCCCGATGATCTTGCGCATGCCTGAGTAAAAACTGCCGCTAAAGTACGGGCTTTACAAATTCCAGGCGCTGAGGATTTGAGCGCTGTGGTCTTTCGCCTTCACATCGTCAATGATATGATCAATTTTCCCCTGTTCATTGATGAGAAAGGTGGTGCGCAGGATACCCATATATTTTCTGCCAAAGAGTGTTTTCTCTCCCCACACGCCATAGGCTTCTATTATTTTATGATCTACATCGGCAAGCAAGGGAAAAGGCAGCGAGAATTTTGTTTCAAAGTTTTTGTGCTTTTTTTCTGTATCGGCACTCACGCCGAGTACTACAATGCCCTTTTTTTTCAGCGCCGAAAAGTTATCGCGCAGATTGCAGGCTTGCTCGGTGCATGTCGGCGTATTGTCCTTTGGGTAAAAATATAAAGCCACTTTCTTTCCGGAAAAGTCTTTCAACGATACCTCATTTCCATCCTGATCTTTTACAGTAAATGCTGGTGCTTTAGAGCCTTTTTTGAGTTTCATAACGGCAATCAATTATCGTGTAAAATTATAAACAAGCGTACGGCTGTTTCCGTTTTCATCTTCCGCAGTTACTACAAGCCTGTGTTTCCCTTTTTTACAGTGCTCGTCGAAATTGTAAAAAAAGATTTGTCCGCGGGGCTCAAAACAAAGCCAGTTGCCATCGAGCAAGGCTGTAAATTTTTTTACGGAGGTCATGCCTTCTTTCACCGAGAAGCGCAATTGCTTGGCTTTAGAAAGGTTGGCGTTCGGCTTTTGCAGCGCTATAATCACCGGTGCTACCGTATCAGCCGTCAACCAAAAAGTTCCAAACTTTCGTTGCCGGGACTGATACCATCCATTATCGAAAGTCGCACCGGTTCCGTCTTCCGATTTTCCATCACTGTACATCATCACTACTTTATCTCTGAGCTCGAACGGAACAATCTTATTGGGCTTTATGTTCAGGTCGAAGTAGCTGTGCACCGGTACGTCACTATTGCCTACCCCATAGCGGTCGGAAAAGCTTTCAGGGTCGTGCCTCACATCCAGATGAAAACAAAAATCATCGTACAGACTCAGATCGTTCAGGCCAAAGCGGATGTTGGGGTCGTTGAGTTCATTGGGTTTGCGGGCCTCGAACTTCTTAGTGCAGGCAGCGGGCTGCAGATCACCATCTTTCTTCACCATCAGTTCTAAGGAGGTCTTATTGCCCGATGCATCCACCAGCCCTATACTTACTTTATGTGTCCTGCCATCCTCAATATTCATTCTCCCTTTGCGGTTGTTCAGCCAGGGATAGATCACATCCAGTTGGTTGCCGGGGAGTTGAAAAAGCAATTGATACCATTTACCTGTTTCGCGCTTAAGCTTATAGTCAACATAAGCATGCAGATACCGGGTTACATCGTAGCCAATATTATCGAGCCGGATGGACCCCATCAAAGTATCGTCGAGCCACCACTGTGCTGTGTAGAAGTTCAGGGTATTGTGGCTTCCATTCATAAAGTCGTTGACCAGCACACCCATGCCCACGTCGCCGGAGGGCAGCATTACTACCGGCTGAGTGCTGGTATAATGATCTCCATCGCGCCGAAGTGTGACCAGCGTGGGTTGCTGATCGTAGATACTGGTCCCGTACGCATAAAAAGATAGTTGCTGGGGCACCGGTGCTACATCGTCTTTAACGTCAAATCCAAACAGTAGCGGATTGAGCGGATGCTCTGTTTTCGTATCCCTTATTTCAAAGTGCAGATGCGGCGCAGTAGAAGCTCCTGTATTTCCACTCCAGGCTATCTGCTGTCCCTTCTTTACCGGAAACTGGCCGGCAGGGAGACTGAGATCTATTGCCCAGCTTTGCAGCTCGTATTGCTTATCTTCTGCGTATTGCTGCAGGGCAGGAAAATACCGGTTAAGATGAGCATAGAGCGTGGTGTAGCCATTGGGATGAGTAATGTAGATAGCATGACCAAAGCCACCTTTTTCCAGCTTGATGCGGGACACATAGCCATCGGCCGCCGCATGTACAGGAAGATTTTCTTTTCCGTTTGTCTTAATGTCTATACCGCTATGAAAATGATTAGGTCTGCATTCGCCAAAGTTCCCCGCCAGCAGGATGGGAATGTTCAGCGGATTACGAAAATAGTTTTTTGGATAGGTCGGCGGTATGCTTTGACCCTGGCAATCATGACCCAACAGGCTCAGCACCACAACAAAAATTTTCAGGTTCTTCATAGTAAAGCAAAGTTGTTTTCACCGGCGGGCGCCTATTGCAGATGCATGCGTTGCCTCGCCCAGGGCGTTAGGTAAGGGCGCAAGGCAGTAAAGGGTACAAAAACATTGATCTGCCCTACAGCATAAGCAGCCACTTCGTAAGGGTTGTATAAAAAGCCTATGCCGGCGCCCGTAATGTAGAAGTTTTCCGTCAGCGCAAGATGCTCATCGAAGAGCAGCTCGGTGAGCGGCTTCCCGGCAAGTTCATATTGTTGCACAAAATACTTTTCGACAATAGGCTGTAAGGTGGCAGAATCGGCCGTCAGCAAGTCCGACAAAGCGAGCTGCTTCTTAGCTTCAAGGTCGAGACAAGCAAAACTGCTTCCGAAATTTCCGTGTGCACCACCGGAATAATCCCACCCGTCTTGTTCCAGCACGAGCAGATTCCCTTCATTGTAACGAACGAACAGTTGTCGCGCTATGCCCCACGACCATGAATTCATAAACTCAACTGAGTCGGGTGCTTCGGGCAGCCCTGACCGGTATTCATCAAAATATTTGGAGGTCCATTGTTTAAATCCCTCCGCCAGCGACTGATCGGGAGAAAAATCCAGCATCTTGTGTAATTGGGTATTGAGCCAGGCGTTTTCGTGTGCTTCTAATGCGTAACAACTGCTCGTAGCCACCGGCGATTCTTTCACCGACGGAAATGCGACCAGCGAATCAAAATAGTAGTGCGTGTCAAACTGCTCACTCCCCGCCGGGTATTGTTCCTGCAGCGCCACAGCAAACTGTTTTCTACCGTCTGCACTGTGCCAGCTACCCTTTGCCGTGTGGTCCGATAAAGCAAGATGGAGCGTTGCTGCAGCATCGTTGTTGAAGTAGGCCGCCCCGGAGGGATATTCCGAAAAAATTACCGTGTCGCCTGTTATGCTGTCTACATTGAGCGTCAGCCACTGGCCCACGTGCAGGTAGTAATAAATGGCCTCATACCCGTCGTTTGTTTTATGAAGATGCAGCACTACAGGCTTGCCCGCAATGGTGCCTTCAAAACGCTTGTAATAATACCGGGGCGCGGTTGTATCCGGTGCGGCGGCAGTTGCCGTAGCTGTTGTACTTTGGCGCCGGCTATTGCCGTCGCCGCAGGCGGCAACAATCATCAGCACACAGCAGGTCAGAAAAGTTACTGGGGTCTTCATTTACCATCCAAAATTACCGGAGTGTTTTTTCCCAGCATAATGATCTTTGCATTGTCCGATGCCGCAAGCTCTCTCATCGCCTTAATCTGTTCATACTGAAGCTGCTTGTCTGTGAGGCTCTCGTTGATGATGCGCTGATAGTCGGAGATACCCTGTGCTTCTACTCTTTTTCGCTCGGCCTCCTGCTTTTCTTTCTGCAAGACAAACTGCATTTTCTGTGCTTCCTGTTCCGCATTGATTTTGGCTTCAATGGCATTCTTCACAGAGGCAGGAAGGGTAATGTTACGAACGAGAAGATTCTCGAGAAAAAGCCCGCGTTTCTTAAAGGCTAACTCAATGCTTTTGGAAATGCGCGATTGGAATTCATCGCGCCGAGTAGAGTATAACGCCACAGCATCGTAGTACACAGCATTATCCCGTATAAAAGTGCGGGAAATCGGACGAACGATCTTGTCTCTGAAATCCATACCTGTCTCACGGATAATGCGTGGCGCATCCGAAGGTATAACGCGATACAGCACCGTTAGGTCTATCGTTACTTCAAGCCCATCGGCTGTAAGTACGCGTATGGCATCATCACCCTGCTGGGTGCCTTCATCATGTACCCCACTCATCGTGTAGTTCTGGGTTCGGGTGTCAATGTCTTCCACATCTACCAGGGGATTGATAAAATGCAGCCCGCTATACAATACGTTCGACTGTACCTTTCCAAACAGCTTCTGCACGCCGATGTAGCCGGCGTCGATCTGCACAATGCAGGCAACAAGTATGCCCAATGCTATAAGAATAAAAGCCGCTGCCCTCAGTGGCCTGGTGAAGGCTGTGAGGCGGGGATTGGTTTTCGAAAGAACGATGGCCGCTATCAGCGCCATTACCCCGAGAATGATAAATCCCATATTATCAATGATTTTTAAGAATATAAAGCTAAAAAAAGAAAGCTGCCATTTTCAGACAGCTTCAAAAAATCATTGCAGCACCCCATCATTGCAGCACCACTTTTCTAAATCTTGCAGAAGAAGGGGTATTGAGCTGCAAAATATAAACTCCGGCGCGGAGACCCTCGAGCGGCATCTCATAGCGGTTGTTACCCACCGTAGCGTTCATTTTTATATTCCTGACTATCCTGCCGGAAACATCGGTAAGACGCAGCACAACAGACTGATGAGTTGCGGACCTGAAGCTTATAGAAATTTCTGTAGATGCCGGGTTGGGGAACACCGCGAACTCGCTTTCCGCAGCTATGTCCTTAACATCCACGGGCACAATAGTACAGTTGTAAGGATAGGGGCCGATTTCGATGGGGTCGCCGGCCACGAGTGTTTCACCCATGAAAGCGCTGTCGCTGGCATAGTATCTGCGAATCTTAAAGACTGCATTGTCGCCGGGAGGGTGCCCCTGAGTATTGATATTCGGCAGATTTACCGGAGACACATAGCGCCATACAAGCACACCCATAGCATCCACTTCCTGAAAATCTCCGGTATTCGATTCCGCGATCAGGAAATTGCCATTGGGCATTCTTTGTGCGCTACCCTGTGTCTGTGAATAAAATGCGGTGTCGGGTGCAGAAGGGTACGTCCAGTACGAAGCAGACGGGCCAAAGGGTACATTGGCCTGCTGCACATAACTGGAGTCGGCAAGCAGGGGTGGATGAATGATCTCTACGGTCGAGTATTTTGGACCGCTTCTACCCTCACCATTGTTGAAGATCATAATGTCGCCGGCGCCCGGAAGGCCTGCGGGTATCCAGTGGGCATCGTGCTGATGAAAAAGCTTCTGGTCTTGCGGGGTTCCCAAATGATAGTTTTCCGCATCACCCCAGCGGTATAGCAGATCGCCACCTTTCTGTGAATGACCGCCGCTATGTCCGGCCGCCTCTGCGGTGCTGGTGGTATGGTCGATGATAAACAGCTCATTGAAGTTGCGGCAACTAATCATGACCTGATCCAGCTCCGGGTTGTAATCTACATTGTTGACGTGCGCCCATGAGTTGAGCGTGCCCGGCAGCAGATTGATGTCCACTAGCTCCGGGTGCATCTTCGGGTCGCCAAAGTTGGGAAGTTGCGGGTCCAGATTCTGAATAAGGTGATCCCAAAGCTTCCATTCCCAGACGATCTGGGCAGAGTCGCTGCCGATAGGTTTTAGCTCCACAATCTTATCTACCCAGAGGGGCCCTATGGCGGCAGCGGGATTGCGACCCATAGCGATTTGTTCGGCGGGCGATTTCTTTTCCCATACCGTTACAAGCAGGTTGCCCCCGGGCATCAACATAAAGCTATGATGGGCGCACTGCTGGGTATCTGCTATCTTATAGCTCCACACAACATTGCCGTTCCAGTCCTGACGCTCGAGCAGCCCTGCTCCGGAGTTAAAATCCTGCGATATTTTTCCGGCATAAACGATCTCGCCGTTTGGCGTCAGGTAAGCAGGATTGCGGGACGAGCGAAAATTGCTGTGCCATTTTTTTACCAGTTTGCCACAGTTGTTGATCAGATACAGAGTATCGCCCATGTACCCGGAAAACAAGGTATAACCGTTGTAGGACTGAGGTGAATTCAGAAAAAGCCCGACCGTGGGCGTTTGAGCCCGCAGCGGTTTTTGGGAAAACACAATAATGAGTAAAAAGAGGAGGCGTAAGTTTGTCTTCATGGTGTAACCGGTTTGAATGAGGCTTGAAGTTAGGGAAGTATCGTATATGTAGAAGACTTAGAACGGTATTTAATGCCAGGCTAATCCGGATGAAAAAAGCCGTCCCTTCGCGGAGACGGCTTGTAGTTGTGAGGCTAATGGTTACTTAATATTTTAACTGCAGCCTGTAGTCGTGCCACAGTTGGGACACATGTAGCAGGTGCCGTTTCTCAAGGTAATGTTTCCACAGTTGCGGCATGCAGGTGCGTCAGCGCTGGTACCCATCATTTTCTTTACGTCTGCAGCATGCGGCGCAGCGGCTCCTACAGGACGAGGGGCGGTCTGTGCTTTGGGCTTCTGTGCCGGTGCGGTAATCCGTACCTGAGATAGTTCCTGATGCGTCGCTTCTTCCTGGGGCTTTAGCCTTTCGGGGTCGGGCACATGAACCAGGTCTGTACGATCCAGATATTCATAAGCCAGCAAGCGGAAAATAAAGTCGAGAACCGATGTTGATGATTTGATGTTGGGATGATCCACCACACCCGAAGGCTCAAAACGGGTGAAGGTAAACTTGTCCACAAACTCTTCGAGCGGTACACCATACTGCAGACCTACGGACACGGCTATGGCAAAGCTGTTCATCAGGCTCCGCATCGTTGCTCCTTCTTTGGCCATATCGAGGAAAATCTCTCCCAATGTTCCATCGCCATATTCGCCTGTGCGTACGAACAAAGGCTGGCCGCCCACTTTTGCCTTAAAAGTATAGCCCCTGCGTTTCGCCGGCAGTTGCTTGCGTTCTACTATCCGGCTGAGCTCGCGCTTCAGTTGGGTATCCGGGCTTGCCTGCACGCGCTTGTTTACTTCTTCCAGCAGTTCATTAATAGTGAGCTGGCCCATATCTACGATTTGAGAAGCTGTTTCGGCGGCTATGGTGGACTCGGTCTCTTCGGCTTTTTTCTTCTTCTTATCGCTCTTATTGCTTAGCGGTTGCGAAAGCTTGGAACCATCACGGTACAAAGCACAGGCTTTAATGCCCAATTGCCAGCTCAGGAAATAGCAATCCTTAATTTCCTCTACCGTAGCCTCATGTGGCAGGTTGATGGTCTTGGAGATGGCGCCGGAAATAAAGGGTTGTGTAGCTCCCATCATACGGATGTGTCCGTGAGGATGAATGTAACGCTGGCCTTTCTTTCCGCATTTATTTGCACAATCAAATACGGGCAGATGCTCCTCTTTAAGGTAGGGGGCGCCTTCTACCGTCATTGTACCACATACATAGTCATTGGCGGCGTCTATTTCTTCATCGCTAAAGCCCAGTTCTTCCAGCAAATTGAAGTCGGGTGCATAATATTGTTCTGCTGTGTATCCCAGACGCTGCATGCATTCCTCACCCAGGGTATAAGCGTTGAACACAAAACCAATTTCGAAGGCGCTTTCTACAGCGGTATCCAGCTTTTTCAGTTCCTCGGCAATAAAACCTTTTTCGCTAAGACTCTGATGGTTGATGAAAGGTGCACCCGCAAAGGTGCCATGTCCTTTAGCATGTTTCACAATAGCATCTATCTCATGGTCTTTGTATCCAAGATTCTTAAGTGCAGCGGGTATAGACTGGTTGATGATCTTAAAATATCCTCCACCGGAAAGCTTTTTAAACTTCACCAGAGCGAAGTCGGGTTCTATGCCTGTGGTGTCGCAATCCATCACCAGGCCTATAGTACCCGTAGGAGCAATCACCGTTGCCTGTGCATTGCGATAACCATATTCCTCGCCCATTTTCACAGCGTCGTCCCATGCTTTGGTAGCGGCTTTCAGCAAATAGTCCGGACAATACTTCGCATTGATGCCCATCGGTTTTGTCTCCAGTCCTTCGTAGGCTTCGCTGGCATCATAAGCCGCAGCACGGTGATTGCGCATCACGCGGAGCATGTGCTTTTTGTTCTCTTCGTATCGGGGGAAGGCACCGAGGGCGCGGGCCATTTCCGCAGAAGTTTTATAAGCCACACCGTTCATGATTGCCGTGATGGCTCCCGCTATCGCCCGGGCCTCCTCACTATCGTAAGGAATGCCGCTGACCATCAGCATCGATCCCAGGTTGGCATAGCCCAGACCCAGTGTCCTGTAGTCGTAGCTAAGCTGAGCTACTTCCGGTGAGGGAAACTGAGCCATGAGTACGGAAATTTCGAGCACTACGGTCCAAAGACGGGTCATATATTCGAAGCCTCCTACGTCAAAACTATTGTCTGCCTCATTGAAGAAGCGGCGAAGGTTGAGTGAAGCCAGGTTGCAGGCAGTGTTATCGAGGAACATGTATTCTGAACATGGATTCGAAGCCCGGATCTTGCCTCCTTCCGGACAGGTATGCCATTCGTTGATGGTGGTATCGTATTGGGTGCCGGGATCTGCACAACGCCAGGCCGCATAAGAAATCTTCTCCCACATCTCCTTTGCGGGAATGGATTTCATGGTACGTCCGTCTGTACGAGCGGTCATGTCCCAGTTTTCATTATTGGTAAGACGGCGGAAAAACTCGTTGGGAATGCGAACGGAGTTGTTCGAATTCTGACCGGAAACGGTGCGGTAAGCCTCGCCTTCGTAGTCCGAAGCATAGCCTGCGGCAATAAGCGCGCCCACCTTTTTCTCTTCTTCTACTTTCCAGTCTATGAAGTCAATTACCTCAGGATGGTCGAGGTCCAGGCAAACCATCTTCGCAGCTCGCCTTGTGGTGCCACCGCTCTTTATGGCGCCGGCAGCGCGGTCCCCTATCTTCAAAAAGCTCATCAGTCCGCTGGAGGTGCCGCCACCACTCAGTTTTTCACCTTCAGCACGGATATTGGAATAGTTGGTGCCCACACCGGAACCGTACTTAAAAATGCGGGCTTCCCGCACCCAAAGGTCCATAATGCCACCTTCGTTCACCAGATCATCATCTACACTAAGGATGAAGCAGGCATGAGGCTGAGGACGTTCATAGGCATTCTTCGAGCGCTCCAGCTTACCGGTTTCCGGATCTACAAAAAAGTGACCCTGCGGCGTACCGTCTATACCGTAGCTGCTAAACAGACCGGTATTGAACCATTGCGGGGAATTGGGTGCGCAGCTTTGGTACAGGATGCTGTACACCAGCTCTTCATAAAACACGCGGGCATCTTCTGCACTGGCAAAATAACCATAACGTTCTCCCCATCCTTTCCAGCAGTCGGCAAGACGGTGAGCTACCTGCTTTATGGAGGTCTCGCGACCTGTAGTGCCATCAGGCTGCGGCACACCGGCCTTTCTGAAATATTTCTGGGCCAGAATGTCGGTGGCTATCTGCGACCAATGGCGGGGTACTTCCACATCGGTCATTTCAAACACCTTTTCACCATTCGGATTACGAATCACCGATGTCCGGTAATCGTATTCAAACATGTCATAGGGACTTACACCATCACGCGTATAGTGACGCTTAAAGGAAAGGCCATTGCCTTTTGACTTTGTTTTAGCGCTCATAAAAAAGTATATTTTGGAGTTAGTTAATGCAGTATTTTCTCAAACGAGAGCATACGAAAATATCAAACCCCTTGAAGCGAACATCTAATATTTATCCAGCCGTCTGTGGATAAATTGCTAAAGCCTTTTCCGGCAATAAATCCCGGCGATTCACGAAGTTTTCCACTCCCTTGTGGGTGTAATTTTTATGGTAGGCGGCTTGACTTTCTGAAACCAAATCGTTAAATTTTTGTCATCTTTTTTGCCCGCCCACAAAAAAAATGGACTGCGTCTGCAGCCCATTTTCTTTAGGTTAGATTCTTGCGTTACCGCACGATCAGTTTATTCATCTTACGTTCGTCATCAGCCTTCAGTTCTACAATGTAAACGCCGGCGGCTACATGTGTAAGATCGAGGCTTTCATTCAAGGATTTTCCGGGGTGTGCAAAGGCCTTACGCAGCACTACCTGACCTGTTACATTGGTCACGGTTATCGTAGCTTCCTCCACATCTCTTGTGGCCTCAAAATTCACGTTCACCGTTCCTGTTGTCGGATTCGGATACACCCTGAAGATCGAAACCTTAGACGGGTCTTGCACTCCTACGTTGATCGGCCATGGATGCAGCGGATCATGGAACATCACTACATAGTCCTCGGTTTCACCGGATACATACGGCCCGCAGGCGCTGTCGGAAGGCACATTGGGACCTGTATCATTGTTAAGGATGATGCGCATACCGGTCAGCACACCGGGGAAGGCATAATGGGGAATCGTGATGCTGTCTATCACCGTAAAGTAAGTTGATGTAGTATATCCCGTCCACAATCTTTCATTGGTGGTGCCTGGTCCGGTGTTGTATTGCAGGTCGCTGTTAAGATCCATGAACAGGGTTATCTTGGCATCACCGTGCGTCACCGACTTCATGGTATGATAGACCAGCAACTGATAAGTGGTATCCACCCAAAGGTGCAGGGTATCAAGTTTGGTCCAGTCCGTACGCGCTTCTATCGCCCATTGGTTTTGCAGATGCGGACCTTGCGGTGCGGTATAGAAATTGGCAAAGGTAACGGCGCCGATATCGCTGGTATCTTTTGTGCCACCATTAGCCAGGCTATAGCAATAACAAGCATAAGGCGGGTTGATGGCCACTTTTACCACATTGCTGTACACGGTATCGAAGGTAACGAGACAAACCATGCGCACGCGGTAATAGGTTTGCGCCGTGATGATGGAGCTTACCGTATCCTTGCCGGCAGACCCGGCAATGTCGGCCCAACTGTTACTGTCGGGTGAATATTGCCATACATAGCTCAGGCCATATTGTTTGGTGGCGTGGGTAGTGTCCGTAAGCTTCACCGTATAGTTTACGCAGACCGTAGTATCACTCTGCTCAACAATACCTGCCGAAGCCGGACCCGTACACGGGTGATCACGCACTTCTATCAGATAATCCTCCACCTCTCCATTGGCAATCGGTCCGCAAGGCACAGACGTCACATTCGATCCCTGCTCCAGCATCACGCGCATACCGGTAATACCCACCGGTGTAGAAGGCGGCAAGGCAAACGTCACGTCCACACGCTGAGGCGGCAGAGAAGTGATGGAAGTAGTTTGCTGCAGGAAGATTTCGTCGTTGTCGAAGAAACCGTTGCGATCGGTATCGATCCATACCGTTACGGTAGAGGGCGTAAATGAACCGCTGTTGATCTGAGATACGAGCAGCGTATAGCTGGTATCGTGATAGATCGGTGTGGGATAGTGCGAAGGCTGAGGATTGTACAAAGGTGTTACTCCGCCGTTGGGGTTACCCACACGGAAATCGGAATAAGTTCCAATAGCCGTTCCGTTGTTGTTTTGTGGCGTTGCCGTTCCGTTGTTCAGGAGGTTGGTACCCGCCGGCAAGCGTTTGATGTTTACATTACCGATATCAGCACCCGCACTGGAAGTTGCGGTGGCACCACAGTAGCAATAATAGAATTCAGCAACTTTTATCTGCCGCACGGTCATAGACTCCTGACCGGTGTACAGACATTTTACCCGTACACGGAACCAGGTGTTCTGCGAAATATTAGTGGTAAAGAAAGTCTTGGTGGTATCGTTTTGACCCACAGGATAAACTGAAGACCAGAAAATGCTGTCTGTTGATTTTTCCCAATAGTACACGAGACCACCCGAGTTTGAATTGCCCGTCAGGCTAAGCGTAAAGGTGGCACCGGGGCAAGGATTGGCGAAGGAAAGTGTACCCGCATTTGGCATTGCATTACAAGGGTTGGTAACCGTAACACTGTCAAGCCCGATGTCGGATTGGTCGCCGTAGGAACCAGATCCTTGAAATCGAATCACACAATTTGGTGTACTGCATGGCGCCTGAACGGTATATTGGGTCCAGCCATTATTTGTCTTATATCCTCCCAGCTTCGCGAAGTTATTACCAGCATCAGAAGAATAATACACCTGCAACGAGTCAAAACCACCCGTATTGATGTAATAGAATCGAACTTCTTTAGGACCGTTCACGGAGCTTCCATTAAACAGAAGATCCAGGTTGCCCTTCTGATTATACCATGCCCCGTTAGAGTGGAAGCGTGCAGAATGTAATAAGCTGGCCGATGGTGGCGAATAAAGGCCTACACCTATATTGCTCCAATTCGAAGTAGTGCTTGAGTTATTCTCAATTCTCCAGGATGCATTACCCTTGCTCGTAGTAGGTACGTTCGACACTACGTATCCGCTGGATTGACCGTTTGCCCAGTTGATAACGTTGTTTGCCGAAAGCGGAACATCGCCAGGGCTGCAAGCTGTACCCCAACTTTCAAAGTTTTGCCTGTATGGTAACGATGCGTAACTAGGACCGTTCCCTGAAATGTTTACAGTAAGTGTATCAGAGTAAACAACGGTTCCGCTAGCTCCACACTTCAAAGCAAGACGGTATTGTACAGTATCATAAATGGGTGGCGTTACAAAAAACAAATTATCAGATCCGATACCACCGTTTACTGGTGTCCAGCTCACGCCATTTGTATTCTGCTGCCATTCATAGATCAAATCCCCCCCCACTGTGGCCCCAAGTGTGGTTAGGTCAATCGTAGCACCAGCACACACTGTTACCGTTTTGTTGGACATAGCATAATGTGGCTTGATATTCCCAGCAGTTGGAGTTCCGTTACATGGTGGTGCGATAAAGACACTATCAAGTCCGATATCGGAGCTTTCCGAACCAACTTTTATGCCTTGGAATCGTACGATCGTCTGTGCAGAGTTCGACTGAATCGGCACCATTCTTTTCTTAAATGTCGCGGATGTATCAAAGGTTCCCAGTTTGGTCCACGTTTGTCCTGCGTTTGTAGATAGCAGTACGTTTAACGAATCATAATTGAACGGGTTGGTGTTCGTGTAGTAAAAATACATCGCCTTGTTTGCGGTAACACCACTAAAGTCAACATGCAAATCCAGATTTCCTGTTGAACCCGGCAGGAAACTTAAGCCGGCTGTATGGAGACGTGCGGCATAACGTGTAGCAGCTGGGCGCACCACTCCATAGGGGATACAAGCAGCGTTTTTTGCCGTGTTAAAATTGCCGGTTGCTGTAGAGCTAGTCCAACCGGACGTTCCCGTGTTAGCGGTATCAATTCTCCATGTGTTAGTTCCATAAGGCGGGGAATTTGACCAATACATATCTGGCAGGTCACGAGCAAACGGTGCAGGTAAACAACTACTACTAACCCAGGCATTATCAAAAGTCATCAAATAGCCAGTGTTGGTATAGCTGTAGTAATTCTGCGAAACGTTTACTGCAATTTCATTACTTATTAACGCAGGGCCGCCACCGGTGACACAACTGTCTATTAGTCGTACCGTAGCATTAAAACTGTTATTAAAAACATATCCGGGCCCAATCTCGCCGGGGATGTTCGAAAAAGTCGTTGCCGGAGGAACTTTTATTTGCCATTGATAGCGGTGACCGGTATCAGTCCAATTTGAACTAGCATGAAAATAAACGTCATACCCCGGACAAATATTAATTGTTGGAGCGGCAGTTGGTGGATTGTCCCCGAAGCCAGCCACAATCTGCGCCGTTCCGACACCCGTGCAACCACTTCGCTTCCAAAATTGAATTTCTCTAAAACTTGCAGTTGTGTTTTGCCCGGCATCAATATTTACAAACATGATGGTGTCAACAGCATTTCCTATTGTTGATGGGAAAATTTCTATCGAACCATTTGGTGTTGGGCTTGTGTTGGCCAAATGGTTATGATGTTTGCAACCTACAATGTCAAAAGAATCAACCACATTGTTTGAAGTCTCATAGTAAACGTCTGTCTCCACGCCATGGTGCCGAATAGTAACAGTATCCCACGTAGCTCCGTTCCAATGAAGCATCATACAGCTCAACATTGGGCGGTCATTTTTGTAAAAAACCACCTTGTCAATGTATCCTACCGTTGCAGCAAAGTCCCACCATGATTTAATCCATCCATTATTACTAACAAAAGTAAATTCGCCGGCTTGACTTGTGCCGTAGGGAGGGATAGTTGTAAAATTCCGGGCGTTGTCATTATATAATTCTTCTCCCCAGCCTGCAGATCCACCGGATCCGTTAACACCGGGTCCGCCGTGGCGAAAGGAATCAGTCTGCGCCCAGTTGAACTGAGCATTTGCAGGGAAATAAAATAACAGGGGAAGTGCCAACAGCATTAGCAGCCTCAGGGTAAACTTGTTCTTCATAATAAATTGTGCTTTATGGAGAAAAAATACTTTTTAACGATTCTATAATAGACAACTGCCACCACGTGGGTAGTTGGGCTATAAATTTAGGGAATTTAATGGCAAAGACAAGGAGTTGTTAAAAAAAGTGCTGGTTTAAAAACTACTGGGACTCGGTGCTTCAAAAACGGCGTGCTACCGGAAGTCAAAACGAAAGATCGCAGCGAAACGAATGAGGAGTTCATACGGTATCATCTTTAAGGTAAGGAACGGAAGTAAATTAAGAAAACTTTTTTTTGTTTTCAAAAATATTTTAGTGACAATTAAGTTGAATTTTAGTCGCTAATCCTTTTTAGCCCGTAATAATTTATCACCAACGCTACCAGCAGAAACATGGCCACCAACTGATGAGCTTCTGCCAGCAATTCGTAGCTGCCAAAGCGGCTGGCCATCATTTTGGGTGCATGCAGCACGGTGAGGATACCCAGAACAATTTGCAGCAGCACCAGCGCCAGCGGATACCAGCGGGCAGCCGTAAGCAGGGCCTGCGGCTGTGACCGGGATGCGCGGGTGGCGGCTGCAAACCAAAAAATAAGCAACGTACCCAACAGATAAGCCAGTTGCCGGTGCCAAAACTGAACGTTGACCTGATCATTGATCCAGCTTTTGGTGGCGAGGCTGGCAGGCAGATAAACACCATTGATAGACGGCCAGGTAGGAGCAAAGGGCGCCGCCTTAAGTCCCGCCATAAAGGCACCATAAACAAGTTGCAGGCCCAGCGCTACGATAACGATGAGTGTGAACCGCCGCAGGCGATCGTCTTGCAGGCGACGACCTTCCGGCACCAGCAGCCGCAGGGCAAACCAAAGGGTATAGCAAAGCAAGACAAGCGCCGCTATGAAGTGTGCCGCCAGCCTGATGTGACTTACATACAAATCCGTATCGTTCAATCCGCTCGCAACCATAATCCACCCGATAGCACCCTGCAGGGCACCGAGTAGGAAAAGGATCAGGAAGGGAACAACCATGTCGCGGTCGAAATATTTTTTGACCAAAAAATAAATGAACCCTGTGGCGAACACCACACCTAATAGGCGTGCCCACAGCCGATGCAGCCATTCCCAGAAAAATATGAACTTAAAATCGGAGAGCGTGAAGTCTGCGTTAAGGTATTTGTACTGAGCAATATGCTTGTAGCCATCGAAGGCTTTGTTCCACTGCTGCAGGTTGAGCGGCGGGATCCAACCCATGATAGGATCCCATTTGGTCATAGACAATCCGGAGCCCGTGAGCCGGGTGACACCGCCCAATAGTACCTGCACGATGATCATGAAAACACCAGTCAACAGCCAGATAGCCACGGCCCTTCGCTTTTCAACTACTCCCATTGCGGATATTTTTTGCGGCAAAAGTACGACCTGCCGTGTAAGGATTTTTTGTTGAAAAACGGATGTATTTTCCCTAAACAAATGAGGAATTTACGCAACGCTGTTTCCACATATATATAGAGTGCAGAGAAACAACTTGGGCAAATATTACCACAAATACACGTTATTTGCATATGCCGCTTAAAGGGCACTAAATCAGAAGCTTAGAAATACGAAATAGTAATCAAAAAACGTTAAACACCGGAAAACACTTGCTGCAAGCGGAATAGCGCGTGTGCGAAGCAAAAAAACGCCGGGTGCGAAAAACAAAATCTGACCGCTTTGGCAATATATTATGGTATGGTCTGGTTGTTGTTATACCTTTGCGCGGTACGGTTTTTTTGCCGTCCCACAGCTAAAGGTTTCTAAGCCGGCTTTTTCGGTTTATGATCCACTATTTTTTGTTTCACTGTATTATTCATTTAAAATTTTAAAAAAGCCTTTATGAGAAAAGCCGACGTGGTAAGCAGCATTGCTGAAAAAACCGGAATTCCTAAAGTGGACATCCTGGTGGCTCTTGAAGCATTCTTCAAAGAAGTAAAAACTTCACTGATTGAGGGAGAACCGGTATATGTACGCGGATTTGGCAGCTTTATCCTCAAGAAGAGAGCTGCAAAGATTGGCCGCAACATCAAAAAGAATGTGGCCGTAGAGATACCCGAACATTTCATTCCTGCTTTTAAGCCGGCAAAAGAATTTGTGCAGGCCGTAAAAGAATCGAAGCACGAACTGGTTGAGCACAGCGAAGCCGACCTTATTGAACAATAGCAGGCGATGCAGCCGTGTGATTTTGCTACCTTTGCGCACTAAAATCAAAGTTTTTGCGTAAGGTTCATTATTACACCATCGCTGCAGCTATTGCGCTCATAGCAGTCTTGTACTTCGGGGTGAGCCGTGTGCCACCCAAAAAAGACGGTGCTCAGGCACCTATGGCAGGCGCAGCCAATGGCCCGCATGCCTCCCAACCAGCCTCTTTCGACTCTGTTCTTTCGCAGGCGCGCACGCAGTTGCCCGCGCATGCTGCAGAAGAAATAAAGACCATTGAGAACCAACTTGCAGCCATAAGCGATTCCTCGCGTATGGCTGTTGTTTTTGATACACTGGCAAGGGTGTGGCTGCAGCACCATCAGCCTCAGGTAGCCGCTTATTATTTCCTTTTAGAAGGCAAGTTGGAGAATTCGGAAAAAAAGCTCAATTTTGCAGCCCAATTATTTTTGGAGCAGGCCCGCAAGGCCACATCAGAAGGTGTGCAGCTCTGGAGCGGGCAAATGGCTGCCGAAGGCTTTAACCGCGCACTACAGCTTGACCCGGAAAACGACAGCCTGAAAGTAAACCTTGCCGAGTGTTATATAGGAACGGGAGAAACCATGCAGGGCATTATGCTGCTGCGGGATGTGACCCAAAAACACCCGGACAATATACCTGCAAACCTGATTTTGGGACAACAGGGCATTGTATCGGGGCAGTTTGATAAGGCAATAGCCCGCTTTGAAACTGTAGTAAAGGCCGACCCTACCAATATCGAAGCGATGCTGGGAATGGCAGAAGCCTATAAAAATAAGGGTGACCGGCAAAAAGCCATTGAGCTGCTGGAGCATGCCAAACAAGTGATGAACAATCCTGAATTTAGTAAGGATGTTGACGAGTATATTAAAACATTTTAAGTAACTATTTAAATTTCTGTGTTATGCCTTGTGGTAAAAAGAGAAAAAGACATAAAATTGCTACACACAAACGTAAAAAGCGTTTGAGAAAGAACCGTCATAAGAAGAAGTAGTTCCGGGGGAAAATATTCCCTGGCTGTTTTTCCAATTCTCAATACAGCCTTCCGAATTTTCGTCTGGCAGACATTTCCTTACATCTTTAGCATCGTTTGAGACCATGGCTTGAGGTGTAAGGTTTTGTCATTGTGCAAGCATAGGCCTGCACCGTGGCTTTCCTGAACAGATGGCCCGCCGGAGCGTACGGAAAAAAGACGGTAGCATGAACAAAGAACTTATTATCAACGCTTCCGGCGATGGCGTAGAAATAGCGCTGCTGGAAGATAAAAAGCTCGTAGAACTACATTACGAGCATGCGCAGGATCAGTTTGCAGTGGGAGATCTATATCTCGGCAAAGTAAAAAAGCTGATGCCCGGGCTCAATGCCGCTTTCGTGGACGTAGGCTACGAGAAGGACGCATTTTTGCATTATACAGATCTGAGCCCCTATTTTAAATCATTGCTCAAATTCACCCGGCAATCCATTGACGGCAATACATCCTGGGGTGGCGACTTCGGAAAATTTCCCAACGAAACCGATATCATCAAAAGCGGAAAAATCACAGAGGTCATCTCCGGAAAACCTGAGGTGCTGGTGCAAATCCTTAAAGAGCCCATTTCCTCAAAAGGACCGAGACTGAGCTGTGAAATATCGCTTCCGGGTAGATTTGTGGTGGTGACGCCTTTCAACGATGTAGTAGCCATTTCTCGAAAGATTCACTCTGCCGACGAACGGAAAAGGCTGCAGCGCATTGTAGAAGCCATAAAGCCAAAAAACTTCGGCGTGATCGTACGCACGGCGGCCGAAGGGAAGAACACGGCAGAGCTGCATGCGGATATGCTGGAGCTGGCGAGCATGTGGGAGAACATTCAGAAAAACCTGAAAGGAGCCAAAGCGCCACAGATCATTCTCAGCGAGCAGGATAAAACGACTTCCATTCTGCGCGATCTGCTGAACGATAGCTTTCAAAAAATAGTGATCAACGATCGTAAGCTGGTAAAAGATACGCAGGAATATGTGATGCGCATTTCTCCCGAACAGGAAGATATCGTATCATTTCACAATACCAACCAGGCTATTTTTGATCAGTATGGCGTTAGCAAACAGGTGAAATCGTCTTTTGGTAAAACGGTAAATCTGGAAAGTGGCTCCTACCTGATCATCGAACATACGGAAGCACTGCATGTAATCGATGTGAACAGCGGCACCCGCGCCGCCGACGCCTCTCAGGAACATAATGCGCTGGCTACCAACCTGGAAGCTGCAAAGGAAATTGCACGACAAATGCGCCTGCGCGACCTTGGAGGCATCATCATCATCGACTTTATTGATATGCGGCTGCCCGACAACAAAAAGAAGTTGCTCGAGGCCATGGAAGGTTTTATGACCAACGACCGTGCGCGCCACACCATCCTGCCTATCTCCAAATTCGGGCTGATGCAGATTACGCGGCAGCGACTAAGACCGGAGCTGAACATCAGCACGGCCGAAGTTTGCCCTACCTGCAAGGGAACCGGAAAGATCGGTCCTTCGATTCTGATTGCCGATGATATGGAGAAAGACCTGAAGTATCTTATCAATCAGGGTCACCGCCACCTTGCATTGCATGTACATCCTATCATGGCCGCCTTCCTTACCAAGGGAAATTTCTTCAACTCTCAGATCTGGAAGTGGTACTGGAATTATAAGGTAAAAGTGAAGGTGGTGACGGATAACAATGCACCCATTACGCACTATCATTTCTTCGACCGTAAGACTGACGAACTGATAAAACTTTAGGCATAATTGTTGCGGAAAACTGAAACAAAATAACTGGTCATGAAAAAGCTATACTTAGTTTTCATTGCCCTGCTGGCCATTTCATTTCAGGCATCTGCACAAAATTTCAAGAGTAAACAGAAGCAGCAGGAGCGGGTGATCAAGTCGGCATACAAGCGCGGAAAGATCACAGAACGCGAGTATTATAAACTCATGGACGAGCAGGAAAAAATAAAGGAAGCGATCACCAAATACGACGCCGACGACTACTGGACGCCCCACGAAAAAAATGTGGTGCACGATAAGCTGGTGCGTGCCGAAAAACGACTAAGACGATACAAGACCAACGGAGAAGTCTATTAGAGTATCCACACCAAAAAAAGTTCAAAGCACAGGAAACTAACCCTGTGCTTTTTTTGTGCCGATCAAAACACAGACGCTTCCTGATTTACCGATGACTGCGCAAAAAGCCGCCCTTTCGGAGCGGCTTCGATAGCCTGCATTTCGTTGCCTTATCTTAAGAACAACATCTCACGATATTTAGGTATGGGCCACAGTTTATCATCGATCACCAGTTCCAGCTTATCGGCGTGGTAGCGAATCTTGTCGAAGAAAGGCTTCACGTTGTTGCAATAGCTGTTGGCGCGTGTGTGCGAGCTGGTTTCATTATTCGCATTCTTGCGTGCTTCGATCATGGCTTCCACATTGTCGTTGATCTCCTGAACATGATTGCTCACTACTTTCAGCAAATTCATTTGAGAGCGGTAGGCATCATCGCCAAGTCCCAGTTCCTTCAGACCTTTTACATTCTGGATCAAAACATTCTGATAGTTGATAGCAGAAGGCAGAATATGGTTGGTGCAGATGTAGCCAAGTATTCTCGCCTCAATTTGCACTTTTTTGATGTATTCTTCCAGCATGATCTCGTGCCTTGCTTCGAGTTCGCGCTCAGTGTAGATGCCATTTTTGAAAAACACCTTCTTAGCATTTTCTGTTACCAGCGCATCCAGCGCTTCGGGCGTGGTTTTGAAATTGCTCAGTCCGCGTTTTGCAGCTTCTTCCGCCCATTCGTCGCTATAGTTATCGCCCTCAAAGCGGATGTTTTTCGACTGAGTAATATAGTTGCGCAGCACATGCAGAATGGCTATTTCTTTCTTTTCACCCTTTTCAATCAGCGCATCCACGTCTTTGGAAAAGCCTTTCAAAGTCTCAGCTACAATGGTATTGAGCACCGTCATTGCCGAGGCACAATTGGCTGAAGAGCCCACGGCGCGGAATTCAAATTTATTTCCGGTGAAGGCAAAAGGCGACGTGCGATTGCGGTCGGTATTGTCCATCAGCAATTCGGGTATTTGCTTATGGATGTCGAGCTTCAGTATTACTTCGTCCTGCTCACTGAACTTGTCTTTTACCCTTTCTTCAATTTCGTCCAGCACCTGAGAAAGATAAGTGCCGGTAAATACAGAAATGATAGCCGGGGGAGCTTCGTTGGCACCGAGGCGATGGTCGTTGCTGGCAGAGGCAATAGCTGCACGAAGCAGATCTGCATAATCATGTACCGCCTTGATGGTGTTCACAAAAAAGGTGAGGAACATCAGGTTGGTGCGTGGTGTTTTGCCGGGAGCCAGCAGGTTTACGCCCGTGTCGGTAGCCATGCTCCAGTTGTTATGCTTTCCGCTACCATTTACGCCGGCAAAGGGTTTCTCATGCAGCAGAACTTTAAGTTTATGGCGCTTCGCAACCTTATTCATAATGTCCATCAGCAGCGAGTTATGATCTACCGCTATGTTCACTTCTTCAAAAATGGGTGCACATTCAAACTGTCCGGGCGCTACTTCGTTGTGCCGTGTACGCAGCGGTATCCCCAGCTTGTAGGCTTCCTGTTCAAAATCCTGCATGAAGGCGAATACCCGCTCAGGGATAGAACCGAAATAGTGGTCTTCCAGTTGCTGACCTTTTGCAGGTGCATGACCGATCAACGTACGACCGCACATTACAAGGTCCGGACGGGCATTGGCAAGACTTTCGTCCACCACAAAATACTCCTGTTCCCAACCCAGCGTAACCGTTACCTTATCTACATTTTTGTCAAAATAACGGCATACATCCACGGCAGCTTTGTCGATGGCGGCAATAGATTTGAGCAAGGGCGCTTTGTAGTCGAGCGATTCTCCGTTGTAGGCAATGAAAATAGTGGGAATGCATAATGTCTTTCCATAGCCGCTCTCCATGATAAAAGCAGGCGACGAAGGATCCCATGCCGTATATCCGCGCGCTTCGAAGGTAGCGCGTATGCCACCGTTAGGAAAAGATGAAGCGTCGGGCTCTTGTTGTATCAGCGCATCGCCGTCGAAAAGTTCGATAGCCGTGCCGTCGCTCTTTATAGTAAAAAATGAATCATGTTTTTCGGCTGTGGTGCCGGTGAGCGGCTGAAACCAATGTGTAAAATGTGTTACACCACGTTCTTCAGCCCAGGCTTTCATGCCCGCCGCAATCTGGTCTGCCATCCTGCGGTTGATCTTTTCGCCTGCCTTGATGGAGGCCATCAGGCTCTTGTAGGCTTCGTCGCTCAGGTACTCACGCATGGTACGACCGGTGAATACGTTGCTGTTGAACATGGAAGTAATGCGCTTACCATTGTAATGGCTGATCTTGCGCTCTTCGGCTGCCAACTCTTGTAATGCAGGAAAACGTAAGGATGACATAAATTAGATTTTCCGCAAAACTATAGCTTTTGGAGATTATTCACTAGTTTTTTCAGATTTTTTCTAAAAATGTTTATATTATATTATTTTGCTCGTCGTTATTTTGTCCCTTTGCGGTTGCCGTTATTCATCAAAAGTCCACACGCTCAAATCGTCCACCATCAGTGGCAAGCCACTTTCCGCGTTCCAGATAAATACTTCTACCGCATCGCAGTTACTCGGCAGACGTGCATCCAGATGAATGATGCGGGTATCGTAGCCATTCATAAATGGCTGTACTCTGATCATGTTTCGCTTGAGTTCCTGATCAGCCTTTCGGCAAACGATGGTAAGTTGGGCCTGTTTCCAATGGTCCCATTCTTTCTGATCTATCCGAAAAGTAGCCTGCACACGCATCCAACCCGCTTTTCCGGGCGATAAATTCAGCTTCCAGTGTGGACTTTCCTGATGACTGGCCGTAAGTAGCAAAGCGCCTTTGCCTTCTATTACCGGAATGGCTGTCTCGGAAACCACCATGCTGTCTCGTTCAAAATTTTCAGAAAAAAGTAGTGTTTTGCTTTTGGCTGTACCGGTAAAGATTTCCTTCGTGTCTTTCAGTTTATTGATTTCTGGGTCAAGCTTCCATCTGCCAAGTGACCGCCAATAAAATTCTTTGGTTACAAAACTGAGATCTACCTGACCGGCGTGATAGTGATACACCACCCAGATATTCAGGTATAAAAACAAAGCGACCACGGGGAAAAGAATCAACTTCAGCCAGTTGCGCCGCATAGCCTGTTCTATTAATGCTCCCAAAATGAAAAACTGAACCGGATAGCTCTGCACCATGGCCCTGCCGCCATATTGCCACACATTCCACGCAGAAACAATGTAGAAGTTTATAAGAAAAAAGCTGAGGATCGCCACTCGGTTTGTCTTCTTTACCCAAAAAGGCAGCAAGCTGACGAAGGGTAGCAGCAACATGGGGCAATAGGTAATCCATCCTGTCTCGTAATTAAACGGATATTGCTTGATATGCGGTCGCAACCAGTTGAAGCCCTGATCCTGATAACTATAAACAATCCAATCGCCGCTGGCATATTTCCAGTACACACTTTGTATCATCATGATTGCCGCAGCGATCAGCACAGCGGACAGCAAAGCGCCCTTATGATCCGCAAAAAACTTCCATCGCCTCCGGATGTCACCAATACTAAGACTGTTCAGTCCCCAAAGCAAGGGCAGGAGCACGGAAATGATTTCTGTGGGACGCGTAAGTGTAACGAGACCCACAATCAATCCGATGCGCAGGGCATATTTTCTCTTGTGTGTTTGATAAAAAAGGTCAGTATTGAGCAGCAGAAAAACATACAAGGTAAACAACCATGTATGCGACATGCCGGTGTCAATACCTGCGTAGTTGAGGTAATTGGTTCCGGCTACCAGTAGTAAAAGCAGCCAGGCCGTCACCTGATCTGAATAATACCGAAGCAGAAACTTTCTGAAATACCACAAGCCGATTAAACTAATCAGGAGTCCGCCAAAACTGATCGCAATCTGATAAGGTAGTGAAAAACCATCGGGAGGATAGCCCGCGATAGGTGCATAAAGATGCGCCGCAGCAAAAAACGGAAAGTACATCAGGGCCATCCCCGACGAATACTTCATTACATAATTTCCGCTCTTATGCAGAAAACCCTGTTGGAAATCTTCATTGGAAGGACGGTATTGATGAAGCACGCTGTCTTTAAAATGCTGTCCCTTCAGATCGTGATAAATAAATACAGAAGGCAAATACCAGTAATAGCCCGATACATCCCAGGCTATAGCTGCTTCGGTATTGGTCTTTTGCCAGCGCGGATAGAAAAAGAATTGAGCCCATAGCAGCAATAGGGTGCCTGTCCAGAAGCTGAAGAGCGAAAGGCGTTGATGCAGTGTGTTCACGGTGTGTTTCCCATTGACTTGTGAGAAAATAGAGTTGGTAATCGCTCAAATGTAATAAACGGAACAGGTTTTTGCCAGTGTCGGTACAACCCAGGGACAGGAGAACGTCGCCACGCTCAATCTAAGCGCGGGCATTCGCTGCTCTGTCGTTTTCGACACAGGCGCAGGCAAAGTCTTCACTGAGGATACCGCAGGTCTGTAACCGAAACCCCTTACCGGCCAGAGGCAATGAAATCTCTGCTTTCAGCCCCTGGCTATCAAAACGCAGCAGGGGAAGATGGTCAATAAACTCCACGCCCCTTCGGCCCTGCCACTTATAGGCTGCCTCCTTGATGCACCAGGCCAGCGTTACCAGCCGCGGATCCTGACCGAACAATGCCTGCTCCTGCTCTGATAAAAACTTATGCTGTATTGAGAGAATGCGAGGATGCCAGACCTGTATGTCAATACCGCACTCAGCAAACGGACTGACTACAGCAGCTACGTAAGGAAAAGAATGAGAGATGGAAAAATAGTAGGGGTTGCCTTCCAGCCGCGGCTTATCCTGTGCGTCGGCCCGGATATTGAGCAACGGAAAATCCTGTTTCAGATACTTCAACAGAAAGCGACCAGCCAGATGCTCCATACGGCGCTTTGGGTTGCTGACGGCAGATTGAATGCCGGTGCGTTCCACAAAAAAATGCTCGGGCTCTGCTATTTCCCAAATAGCAGCGAGGCTGTACGGATCACTTTCCCATTCCCGAAGTAGCGGCATAGACACATGGCGTTTGCCAGGCAAAAATGAAACATTCTGTCGACATCGCGATACGGCACCGCAGCTTTTGCCGCGCCGTGCACTCGGCATTCATTTCTTCAATCGCTATCTTCGCTTCATGCCTGAAAAAAAGCTTTTTCTGCTCGATGCGCTGGCGCTGATCTACCGCGCTTATTATGCCCTCATCCGTAGTCCAAGGGTTACCTCCACCGGCAGAAATACCAATGCACAGTTTGGGTTCACTTCCACACTGATCGATCTGATTAATAAAGAAAAGCCTACCCATCTGGCCGTGGTGTTCGACACCGATGTAGCCACCGAACGTCATACTGACTTTACGGCCTACAAAGCCAACCGACAGGAAGCGCCGGAAGACCTAATATCGGCATTACCCGACATCAAGCGGATCATCAAAGCGCTCAATCTTCCCTGCCTGGAAGTGGATGGATACGAAGCCGACGATATCATTGGTACGCTGGCACTCGAAGCAGCAGATCTGGGATATACCGTGTATATGGTGACGCCGGACAAAGATTATGGGCAGATTGTGCGGGAGCAAATATTCATCTACAAGCCGGGCTATCAGGGCGGAGCAGTAGAAATTCTCGGGCCGGCAGAGGTATGCGCGAAATGGAACATAAAATCCGTACATCAGGTGATTGATATGCTGGGACTGATGGGCGATGCGGTGGATAACATACCGGGCATAGCAGGCGTGGGCGAAAAGACCGCAGCAAAGTTGCTTGCAGAATATGAAACCCTGGAAAACGTGGTAGCCAATGCTGAAAAAATAAAGGGAGCGCTGGGTCAAAAAGTATTGAATGGCCGTGAAAACGCCCTGATGAGTAAAAAATTAGCCACCATCATCACGGACGTTCCTATACAGTTTCATGAAGAAGACTTCCGGGTGAAGGACTGGAACCGGGAAGCGCTTAAGGAAATTTTCAACGAACTGGAATTTAAAGCGCTGGGCAAAAGAATACTTGGTGAAGATACCGGGCTGCCTCACTCCGCGGCTGCCACCATAGCTACCGATCTTTTTGGCAATCCGATCCACAGGGGCGCCACTGCTTCCGATAACCGGCCTTCGGCAGCGGTAGTAGAACGTGCCAGTGAAATAGCAACCGAGTCGGTGCCCGAAAACCTGATCACCATAGCGGAGCAGCCGCATCACTACACACTCGTCACCGGCATGGACGAAGCAAAGGCTTTGGTAGCGCAGATGATGACGCAACAGGAAATAGCTTTTGATACGGAAACCACCCATATTGATGCCATGCTGGCCGAACTGGTAGGTATGAGCTTTAGCTGGAAAAAATCGGAAGCCTGCTATGTATCGGTGCCCGAAAACCGGGAGGACGTACTTTCCCTGCTGGAGTGTTTCCGTCCGCTGTTTGACCGCGAAGACATCACCTGGGTGGGCCAAAACCTAAAGTATGACATGACCCTGCTGAAGCACTATGGCTTTGCGCTGAAGGGTAAGCTTTATGATACCATGCTGGCCAATTATGTTATCGAACCCGAGGGCAAGCGTAGTATGGATGTACTGAGTGCTAAATATCTGCACTACAAACCCATAAGCATCGATACGCTGATCGGTAAAGGAAAAAATCAGATCAGCATGCGACAGGTAGATCTTGCCCTTGTGAAAGAATATGCGGCAGAAGATGCAGATGTTACCCTTCAGCTCAAACAGTGTTTTACGCCCATGGTGGAACAAGCTGCGGTGGGCGATATCCTGCAAAATGTAGAAAACCCGCTGGTACCCGTACTGATGGAGATGGAATATGAGGGCGTAGGCATTGATGTTGCATTTCTCAATGACTACAGTAAGGAAATGGAGTTTGAGATCCGGCAGGCCGAAGAGAGAGTGTTTGGTCATGCCGGCGTCCGGTTCAACCTCGGCTCGCCCAAGCAATTGGGAGAGGTACTCTTCGAGCTGATGAAACTCGACAGTGCGAAAAAGACAAAAACCGGCCAGTACGCTACCGGCGAAGATGTATTGCAAAAGCTGCGCAACAAGCATCAGATCATAGAAGACATATTGGTGTACCGCGAGCTGACCAAGCTCAAAAGCACTTACATCGATGCACTTCCCCAACTGATCCATCCGAAAACCGGGCGGGTACATACCTGTTTTAATCAGGCTGTGGCTGTGACCGGCAGGCTGAGCAGCACCAACCCCAACCTTCAGAACATACCCATACGTACCGACCGCGGTCGCGAAATCCGGAAAGCTTTTGTACCCCGCGCCGAGGGCTGGAAGCTTCTCTCTGCCGACTACTCACAAATCGAACTCCGCATCATTGCAGCCATCAGTGGCGATGAAAGTATGATACAATCCTTTCGGGAAAACAAAGACATACATACGGCCACTTCTGCAAAAGTGTATGGGGTGCCGGAGACGGAAGTCACCCCGCAGATGCGCCGGGCAGCAAAGGCGGTAAACTTTGGCATCATCTACGGACAAAGTGCCTGGGGACTTGCAGAAAATCTGAACATTTCGCGAACTGAGGCCAAAGAGATCATCGACAATTATTTTCGGCAATACCCTGCCATCAAGCGGTATATGGACAACCAGATGAACTTTGCCCGCGAAACGGGTTATGTAGAGACCTTGATGGGACGTAAGCGTTGGTTACGGGATATTAATTCATCCAACCAGACGGTGCGGGGATATGCCGAACGCAATGCTATCAACATGCCCATTCAGGGCACGGCAGCAGACATGATTAAGCTGGCGATGATCAAGGTGCACCGGTTACTCAAAGAAAGCGGTTTGGGCACGCGCATGATTTTGCAGGTGCATGATGAACTGGTGTTTGATGTTCCGGAGCACGAAGTGGAGGCGGCAAAAACGCTGATTCAGGAAGGGATGCAGTCGGCCATGAAGCTGCCCAACGGAGTACCTGTGGTTGCTGAAGCCGGTGTGGGGGCCAACTGGCTGGAAGCACATTAGCGCCTTCTTACCGGGTTTGGGTATAGCCCCAGTCTTTCAGCCAGGCCACTATTTTTTCTTTGTAGTCGCCCTGAATGATAATCAGCCCGTCCTTTACGCTGCCACCGGTGCCACATTTGGTTTTCAGTTGTTTGCCCAGCGCCTCCAGATCGTCAGTGCTGCCGGCAAAGTTGGCCACCAGTGTCACCACTTTTCCCGCCCGTTGTCGGGTATCCAACTGCACACGCAGGCGTTGTTTATCTTTCGGCAAGGTTTCCTGCCCGCCAGCAGATTCCTGAAAATCGTTGTAATAGTCCTGATTGGTGGAATACACGAGTCCATCCGTGCGACCTTGCTTTTTCTTACTCATAACCCTGTGGCAAAAATAAGGGGTAGCGTTTTCATGCGAGCGCTTACATCCATTCGCGGCGAGCTTCAGCAAAACTACTGGGCGTTTCATATAGACGAACGAACTCCGTTCGCGCCTCTTGCGGATGTTCTTTCAGCGATGCTTCCATCTGTTCAAAGATCCACACCACCATATTCTCGGCCGTGGTATTCATGGCAGGAAGGCTTAGATTCAAGTATTGATGGTCGAGTTTTGGAGCGATCTGCTCATTCCATATCGCCTTTATCTCCGAAAAATCCAGGGTTATACCCTCGTCGCCAGTCAATCCGGAGATACCGAATATGACCCGATAAGTATGACCATGCAGATTTCCGCATTTGCCTTCGTACGCATGCAGATGATGGGCTGCATCAAACGTGAACTCCTTACTCACCAACACACGCTTGTGGTGGTATCGGAGCTGCTGCTGCTGAATATCGCGACCGTACTCCTGAAGCCGGTCCGGTAAAATAAATCCTTTGTTTTGCTCCATAGTTTTGGAAAGCTATTTTACAACAGCTCTTCTTTGTTTAATTCCAAAATTGACCAGATACACCCCTGCAAAAATGAGCAGTGTGGCTACCAGTTTTATCCAGGTAAGTTGTTCGCCCGTGGCAACTACTGATATAAACGCTGCAAAGATGGGCTGCAAGTAGATATACGCACCCGCAGTGGCCGGCGAAAGATGCTGCAATGCATAAGTGTTCCAGAGGTAGGTGAAAAAGGTGACACAGATAACGATAAAGCCTACCGAAAGCCAATCGGCCCAGCCAAACAGTGACCAGGGTATTTCCAGAAACTGGGGAAGGCTGAAGGGAAGCACAAACAGGAAACCAAAGAAGAAGACCCAGCGTATGACGATGATGGGCCTGTAGCGAAGCATCAAGGGCTTGATGATAACGAGATAAATAGCGTAAGCAGCAGCATTGAGAAAGATAAACAAGTCGCCAAGGGCAGAGTTTCCGGTAAGGGTGATTTCCTTGCCTGCGCTCATCAATAACGTAGCCCCGCTGATGCCCAGAACGAGCCCCAGCGCTTTCTGAAAGCTGATGCGCTCACGAAGCATGAACAACGATATAATTGTGATCAACAGCGGTGTGCTCATCATGATCAGCGACGCATGGATGGGAAAGGTAAGATTGAGCCCGGCGAAGAAAAGCATCTGATTCAGGGCCACGCCGAATAGTCCGCCCAATACGAGAATCTTCCAGTCTTTGCGGGCGATGGTGGTGCGAAATCCAGACCCGCCGGCAAAGCTGATCCAGAACAAAACCATCACCACGCTAACCCGTATAAAGATGAAACCCAGAGGCCCTACCAAACGGGGCATCACATGCTTGGCCACCGTAAAACCAGCGCCGTAAAAAAGATTGGCGCCCAGCAAGGCCAGATGTGCTTTTACCCTATTGTTCACAGCGCGCAAAGGTATTGCTTAGCAAGTGTCTATCCATTGTGTCAGCACAGATTGATAATGATTGAAGTCATCTTTCCCAAAAGGCTTTAAAAACGGGAACGAGGCTATGCGTGAAAAGATCGCCCCCTGCTCTACCTGATCTTGCGAGAGGCAATAGCATAGGCCCTTTTCATGAAGCGAACTTCCCAGATACTCCTGTTCTGTCTGTCCGGGCGTGGGAATCACCACTGCCTGCTTACCGAGGGCCATAAGGTCCATCAGCGTAGAATAGCCGCTGCGGCACCACACCCCGGTGGCCGCCTGCAGCAGGGGTTGCAGGGCCTTGCGGGTAAGGCGTCCAAAGTATTGTATGTGCCCGGGTATATCTTCGGGTCTGCGTGTAGCCTCGGCGCCTTCTACAAAGTAGGTGCGTTCCCCTCGCTGCACGACCTGTCTCCACAGTTGGTCCGAGAGCACCGTGCGCTGTGGTTCGGGGCCTGAAAGCAAAACCAGGAGGCCGGGTGCAGCACCACCGACCGGAGCTGTGTCCATCTGCGAAAGCAAGCCAATATATCTGCAGTTTTTCGGCAGGCGGTCCGGGTGGGACAGGCTGCCCCCAAGCCCGCCATTTTCCTCTATATCCGGCACCCATATCTGATCGAAGCGCTGCAGCATCCGGTAATGAACAGACTGCAACAAGCCGTCTGCCCGTGCGCCCATACCGGTCTGTATGCGCAACTGATGGGTAAGTATCACACTGGGCAACCCTTTGTGGAACAAACCATAACGATTGTCTGAAATCACACCATCGAAGGAACGGCGTTGTAGCAGTTCTTTCAACCAATTGTGCTCGGCTCTGACCCGGGCCAGCAGACCCGGCACCTGCCGGAGCATGGCAAATGCAAACCTTTCGCCGGGTTGGTTATAACGGATGTCATAGCCGGGAAGTTGCAGAGTTTCAAGGCCAGGCAGTGTTTTGCGGATATAGTCCTGCTGCCATTCAGTGCCCGCAAATACAGGTCTATGGCCTGTTTCCACGAGCCGGTGCAGGATCGGCACGCAACGGGTAGTATGCCCAAGGCCCCAGTCGAGCGGGGCAATAAGTATGTGTTTTGCAGCGTTTCTGCTCAAAATAATCTGTACTTTTAGGCCTGCGCAAAAGTAGCGGATTTATGAAGCGTAAGGGAAGTATCAAAGCAATGATAACCATGCTGCTGGCAGGGATGACCTTTTTGTTGGCACAAAGTTGTAGTGGAAGTAAAGGCTGCGGCTGCGGAAATGACATCAATAAAGCTTACAGGCAACCAAGGCACCGTTAACTAAAAAGACGTGTTTTATGTGGGGGAAGAGCAATAAAGTATGGTTACATTATCAGCGCAACATCATTGCGGCGGATGTTTACAATGCCGTTTTTCTTTCTGCATTTATCCGCCATGCAGCGGTACAACGCCTGCATACCTGGCAAATGGAAGTACTGGATTTGCAGCGGTATAAGAAAATCACCAAGCCCGCTAAGGTACACCGCAGCATGAAGGAGCGTGCTCATGAGCCTTTTGTCTTCATTGTAGGCAAGAACTAAGGAATACAGACATCGGTAGGATACGGGGGCTTTAGCCCCTTTTTTCATAAGAAAAGGAAGAGACGAAACTCTTCCCTTTTTACTTTTCTCTGGTCAAAAAATATTAACATGCCGGATATGCATAAAAAGACGAGCACCCCACCGGCAGCGTTAGTAGCGGGCAAAAAAAAGGAGCGAATCCTTCCGCTCCCTGTTTATTTCTTCAAGCCATACTGACTAAAAGCTGTTCTTCCACATCATACTTTCCACCGGGCGATTGGGCTGATGGCTGTACTTGGCATTGCCTTTCTGGTTGTACTTTACCTCTATTTCGCCATCCACAGGGAAGTAGATCAGTTGACCTATAGGCATGCCTTTATAAACCTTTACGGGTTGTTTTACCGATATTTCCAGGGTCCAGTTGCCGCAAAAACCCACATCGCCTTTTCCCGCAGTAGCGTGGATATCAATACCCAGTCGCCCTGTGCTCGACTTCCCTTCCAGAAAGGGAACATGCGCATGCGATTCGGTGTATTCCATCGTCACCCCGAGGTAAAAGATGTGCGGATAGAGCACAAAGCCTTCTTCGGGAATTTCGAAAGGCTCTATGGTATTGTGCTTTTTAGCATCGAGTATGTGTTCTTTGTACGTAGCTAGTGTGCTGCCAAGATGCACATCATAACTGTTGCTGCCCAGGCATTCGCGCTGGTAAGGCTCAATCTTGATGGTGCCTTTGGCCATCTCTTCGAGTATGCGTTTATCTGAAAGAATCATGAAACTTTTTGGATTGTATTGCTGCCGCTTTCTACGGCTCCGAAAAAGACGTTTATTGAATAAACATCTTCAGAGAATCGAAAGGAGCTTTGCCGGTAAAAGAATGCACCAACTTATAATTTTTATCGTAAAAATTCACCTGGGGCAGTAGTTCGTAAGTATAGATGTAATAAATAAGATTGCCGCGCTCGGTGCCAATATTCTTGAATAACACATTGTCCTTTAGACCTGCTTTATCAATAAATCCCTTCATGTACTCTTTGTTTCGGTCTTCCGCCACCAGTACGAGCTGCGTATTTTGAAATAAAGATTGGTTTTGTTTCAGCGAGTCAATCACCCAGTTGCAATGGTCGCAAAGCGGGTGGAAGATCATCATCATCACCGGCTTGCCCTTTTTGAGGTTTGTGTTGGTAAGGGTGCCTCCCAAAGTCTTTTCGAGCACAAAAGGAGGTATGGGTGCGCCCTTTTTGCGATAGGCAAGCTGCTCCGGTTTGGGAGCGGGAAACACGGGCTTTCCCTGCTGAGCAAAACCCGAAATACTGACGGCACAGGCACAAAGAAATGTAAACAGCAAACGCATCATGATAATTCTTTGCCGCAAATTTATTGATCGTGCGGAAAGTAAATCCTTAAAATATATTCAAAGGTCATTTTGGATAGAGCGCAGCAGCGTGCAGGCTTTGTCACCCCAATTCCATTTTATAGTGTTCTGCCAACAGATTGTAAACGTTCATAGTCTTTGAACCTACAACCGTATGAAAATGAAAAAAACGACGACGACCGCCTTGCTGCTGTTGATGGCAGCAGTAGCACAGGCACAGCCTACCATCACTACGATGCACGATTACACCGTGGGTACCGTAATCCGGATAAAAATCTGCGACATGACGAATGTAGCACCCGGGGGTGCCGGCCCGGCGCAGCTTTGGGATTTTAGCGCGCTGATAACGGTGGACTCCGCAACGGAAAGGTATGATGACCCTTCAATTACACCTTTCGTCACCAATTTTCCGACGGCTAACCTGGTCAAAAAAGACGACAACGGAAACTTCACTTATATCGAAAAGACGAGCACTACCGGGCAGCGTCTGGGCATAGCGGATTCATTTTCCGGCAACCTACTTATCTATACCGACCCGATACTCATGGCAAAAAAGCCCATCATGTATCAGGATATGGCCCACGATACCTTTTGGACCTTGAGCGCAACGAACAATCTTCATGGCAGCCTGCAGATGGAAGCCGACGGCTGGGGCTCGCTGATTCTGCCCAATGGGAGCTACTCCAATGTGCTGCGCATCAAAACTACCTACCACGAAATAGACACCCTCAACTCAGCACCCAATCCCATCACCGGAGAAATATTTGCTACCACCTACCTCTGGTTTGACAATAACCATAGTGCACCCCTGCTCACCTGGGATTCTACTCATTATGATGTTTCGATCGGCAACTTTAGTATGAAAACTGTAAGTTATTTGCACGATCCGTTAACGACAGGCATCAGGAAACTGTCGCAATCGCTTTCTTTCAGTGGCAGCCTGCAGGGAGAGGCATTGTACCTGCGCGGAGACTTTAAAACCGACCGTAAATACCAGATACAGGTAATGAGTATGGACGGCAAAACTGTGGCGCACTACGAAGCGAGCGGTGGACCAAACCCTCTGAAGCTGGCCTGGAATAACAGTGCAGCACAAGGCACTTATCTGTTGTTTATCCACGACGATAAAGGCAATTTTGGCACGGCAAAACTTTTACCTTAAGACCAGAACGAGCCATAAGCAGTCAGGCATCTCCGCGGAAGGATTGTTGCCGGCCCAATGAATGGCGCTTAACTTCCGTCTTTAAAAGAAAAAAGTACTTATGAAAACACAACTCCGTGTGTGGATGCACAACGATGTGATGCCGGTGATGGCTGCTATGGTGTTTGTCCTTTTTTTATTTTGGGCTGACGAGGGCAAATACAATATGGATTGGGTGAGCACTGCCGGCGGATGGATCATGTTTTTGCTCTATACCGGTGGTTTGGTTCTCGGCGAGATGATCGTTAGCAATATTATCTCCGATCGATACCACGGATGGAAAAAAACGGGAATTGTAGTGGGTGTAGGTATTCCTTTCGGAGTCGCGCTCGCCGTCATAGGCGTTCGCCTTATCGCGGCATTGATTCAAATGCTGGTATAATCTAAATAAGAACGGGCCGCAGTGTGCAGCCCGTTCTTCTGTTTCCATGGTGGAAATCTGTTCTACTTCATCTTGTTCTGGATATTCTGTGCCATATCCAGGTGCTGCTGCAACGTAGGCACTTTTCCGCTCGCCCAGTTTTTTATGTCCGGGTCGGCACCGGTGTTAGCTTCATTCTGAAATTCATCGATATCTTCTTTGTGGTCCTTCACCATAAAGTCAATGTAAGCCTCGTCAAAATCACGACCATGCTTCTGCTGCAGTTCATTGATTTTTTCAGCTTTGTCGCCTCCCACTGTTTGCGGCAGGGTAATGTTTTTCTGCGCTGCCAGGGCTTTCAGCTCGTCGTTGGCTTTACTGTGGTCGGTAACCATTTGCTGACCAAACTGTTTTACATCGGGCGAAGATGCATTGTCCTGAGCCAGTTGGCCCAGTTGTACTTCCATCATTCCGCCGTTGGCGGCCTTTACCGCAAAGTCTGCATCGGCCTGTGTGCCGGGGCTGTTGGGATTGTCCATTTTTTGTTCGTTTGCATTTTCTGCTCTTTCGGTGCTGTCGTTGGCGTCGTTGTCGGAACATGCCGAAAAACCGATCATCATCAGCGCCAGAAGGCTCAGGCTGATTTTCCTCATTGTGTAGATTTTTGGTTAAGTGAATACTGTCGCTATGCTGCCAGTAAAAATGTGCCACCCCCGCTCCGCAGTAGTCATTAACTTTCTTAATGTGCTACTTTTGCTGGCATTAGAAACACAAAATGTTATTACCGGAATATATTTCGTTCGATTTTCTCCACGGTTTTGGCCACTCGCCGCTCGATCTTTCTGCTGATGCGAAAAGCAGGATGGTTATAAACCGGGCTTATCTTGATAAAATTCTTGAGAGCGGGGCCACGTGGTATGGTATCAATACCGGGTTTGGCTCGCTCTGCGATGTGCGGATCAACGATCATGAGCTATCTGATTTGCAGCACAACCTGGTACGCAGTCATGCCTGTGGTATGGGTGATGAAGTGCCCGAGGACATAGTGCGGTGGATGCTGCTGCTGAAGGCGCATGCGCTGAGCCGGGGTTATAGTGGTGTGCGCAAAGAGATTGTGCAGCGGCTGGCCGACTTCTACAATCTGGGTATCTACCCGGTAGTCTATGAGCTGGGGTCGCTCGGCGCTTCGGGCGATCTTGCACCGCTGGCACACCTGAGCCTGCCTTTGTTTGGTGAAGGATGGGTGAACTACAAAGGACAAAAACGACCGGCCGCCGAGGTGCTCTCTGAGCTGGGGATGGAAGCCATACCGCTGACCGCCAAGGAAGGTCTTGCCCTGCTGAACGGAACCCAATTTATGAGCAGCTATGCCGTATGGAGCCTGCTGAAGGCAGATGCCCTTTGCAAGTGGATGGATCTGATCAGTGCCATGAGTGTGGACGCCTTTCTTGCCAAGGAAGAACCCTTCAGGCACCCGATACACCGTGTGCGACCGCACAAAGGACAGATAGAAACAGCCGAAGTGATGCGTACTTTGCTTAAGGACAGTGAACTGCAGCAACAAAAGAAGATGCAGGTACAGGATCCCTATTCTTTCCGGTGTATCCCTCAGGTGCATGGTGCCAGTAAAGATGTGCTGAGCCATGCCATGAATGTGGTAGAAACAGAGATCAACTCCGTGACCGACAATCCTATCGTTTTTCACGATGAGGATGCCATATTGAGTGGTGGCAATTTTCATGGGCAGCCTCTTGCGCTTCAGCTCGACTTTATGGCTATTGCGGCTTCCGAGCTGGCTAATATCTCCGAAAGACGCACCTACCTGCTCATCAGCGGGCAGCGCGGCCTGCCGCCTTTTCTGGCACCCAATGCCGGCCTCAACAGCGGGTTTATGATTGCGCAATACACCGCAGCCGCAATTGTAAGCCAAAACAAACAGTTGTGCATGCCGGCCAGTGCCGACAGCATTGTGAGCAGCAACGGGCAGGAAGACCATGTAAGCATGGGAGCCAACGCCGCTACAAAACTGCGCAGAGTGCTGATGAATGTGCAACGCGTACTGGGGATTGAGTTACTCACCGCCGCACAGGCGCTTGATTTCCGCCGCCCGGGCAAGAGCAGTCCGGCCATAGAACGACTCTGGCAGGACCTACGATCGCAGGTTTCCTTTATGGACACTGACCGTTTGTTGCATACCGATTTGATAGCAGCAGAAAAACTCCTTGAAAACCCACCCCGGCAATGGTTGGATCAATAACGTCAGCAGAAGGTGCGGCGTACCTTGTAATGCAAGCCTATGGTAGTGCAGACATCCTGTATGAATGTGCCTTTGCTTTGCTGACCCTCAGCCGGCAGTACCGGTCTGAAACACCACCGCCGTTCAACATCATCCTCTATACCGACAATACCCGGTTTTTTGAATCTTTCCGGCAATGCACGCTACACATTTCCTATCGCGAGATGAATGCGGAAACGATAAAGCAATGGCGCGGCGCTATAAACTTTGTACACAGGGTAAAGATCGAGGTGCTGCGCGACGTGATGCGTAACCATAGGGGAAAGATCATTTATCTGGATACCGACATGTACTGTGCCGGCGCTATTGAAACCATTTTTCAGCGCATAGACGAGGGAAAGCGGTATATGCATGTGATGGAAGGATCTGTCCACGGCTCAGACAACCGGGTCTTTCAAAAACTCTCGCGCTGGCTGCGGAAAAACGAGGTAGTGGTGGGCGGAAAAACCCTGAACATTCCGCCGGATGTAAAAATGTGGAATGCAGGCATGCTGGGGCTACATAGTCGGGATGCGGACTTGCTCGATGAAGTCTGCCAGTTTACAGATACGGTCTATCAGCGCTATCCCAAACATGTAGTGGAGCAGTTTGCTTTCTCTTACTTTTTGCAGCAGCGCGGACCCCTGCTTACGGCACACAACTATTTCTATCATTACTGGAATCTTAAAGAGCTAAGACCCGTGCTGGCTTCCTTTTTCTCCTATTTTTCAGACAAGGAATGGCCGGAATTAGCACGACTGAGCCAGCTCATTCAGCTACCCGACTATTTGCAGCAAAAAGCAAATTATTATTACAACAGAAGCACCGGTGCCAAGCTCATGAAAAAGAAGTGGCTGGCACCTGTTCCTGAATGGGAGCTTTTAGCGAAGCAGCTTTAGAAATTTGCGTACCGTAGCCTGGTTTTGCGGATGGAAGATAGATTCATAAATGTCCTTTTTCTCCGTACTGGTAAGGTGGAAGTTCAGTGCCGCAGACTTATTGACCTGTTGAGGAATGTAGGAGAATGTGAGGAAGTGAACCTGATCCATTAATTCCGGCAGCATTTCCTTGGCATAAGACTGGCCATAGGATTGAAAAGGTTCCCACTTATTCTCGATTACTGTGAGCGGATCGAACAACATAGACCCGAGCGTGTTTTGCGAGGTGGCCGGAAAGACATCATATTCGCGGGTGTCGCGTACCTGCACCACAATGATGTCGCCGACATGCTGCTTAAGCCAATCCTTATAAACCAGCAAATAGCGCATAGCCACTTCTATTCCAAAATTATCGCGCAGTCCTGCGTCCATCACATTCATTTCGGGCTGCGAGGGCAGACGCACCACCGGAAGAATAAAAGGGAAGGTGGCATTCATGCGCAGGGCAGTGGTAAGCCGCAGGTTGTAAGGATTCTGATTTCGAAAAAATGCAGCAAAATCGATGGCATCGATCGGGGGCTTAAAGCTATCGGTGAGTGCATACCGTGGCTGGGTAAGGTAGGCCACCGGCTGTGAAGAAATCAAAAGCCTCCGCCCATCGTTGATGATGGTAGCATTGGCAATAAGTTGGGGTACCATACCATCGTGCTCCAGTTGTTGAAAATCACTAAGCTTTTTATCGAGCAGGCCTTCTGTATTTCTGATCAGTTCCTGCTCCATGGCATAACCCCGGTCGCGGGTGTAGGCATAGCCCCCGAGAGCGATCTTATTGAAGGGTGATATCAGATCGACACTCACGAAGGAAAAAATAATGGCATTCAGCAGGTCGCGGCCAATACGATCCTGATAAACCGGTGCGTAGGGATTGGCTACCCTTCCCTGTTGCGCTTCTATGTGCAGACTTCGCCAGTAGGCAGCGCCGATCATACCACCCGAAGCGCCCGTCAGCAGGGCGGTATGGGCAAAAAGCCCTCCGTGCGACAAGCTGTCGAGATAATTCAGGGTCCGAAACGTCCAGTAGGCCGAACGAGATCCACCGCCGCTTACGGTCAGTACAATAAGAGGAGGTTTGCGTGTGGCAGAATCCGATCTCATAGCCAGCCACCGCTCCAGCCGCTCTTCTCCGGCGCGGGCATCTGCGCGATAGCGGGATGGCGAAAAAAGTTTTCGCAAAGACTCATAATCATAGTCCGGGCGAAGGCTCTTTTCCGTATGATAGTCGAGACCATAGGCAATGCTGCGCAAGTCGAAAATCCTGAAATGCACCAGCAACGACAAAAAGCCGGCAATCAGCACCCAGCCCATCAACTCCCAGGTCTTCAAAAAATATTTTACCGCACCTACAAGGCCCATCATCACGGCAAACAGCAGCAGAAAACCGCTACCGGCGGGTATCCTCAGGTGTGGCTCCTCCATAAAAGCTCCCATGAGCAGCAGGATGACCAACGCAAAAATGGTTGCGGTGATGGCGTTGCGATGATGCCTGCGCAGGACGGCGCTCAGTAATCTTGCATCGTAGGTCTTTAGTTCGCTTATTTTTTCCACCGTCATCATCTCTGACAAAAAAGTTCTTGCGCGAACCACATCAAATTCAACATCGAGCGAGTCGTAGGGTATGATCTCCCGAATAACGGATGGATTTGTGATGCGTGAAATGACAACCTTCAGCAAGTCGCGATCCACACGAAAGAAATACGCAAAAGACAGCAGCAGAAAGATGATGAAGCCAAGGTAAAAGCCGCATTGTAGCAGGAAGATCTTTGAGACGCTGGTATGTTCATTGAACCATTGGTAACGAATGCTGACTACGGAGTAAAAAATGAGAAAGCTCAGTGGCAGCAGCGAGTTGTTGATACAGTATTTCAGAAAAGCCTGCCGGGTAGCCCCGAGAAAAGGTATGCGATGGCTGTGAATGATGAACGTGGTAATATTCCAGGCCATTACGAAGATAGCCATGGCGCTGCCCAGCAAAAACATACTGAGAAAATTGATCTGGCCAAGGTACTCCGGCGCCAGAAACAAGGCCGAGGCCCCGAAATGAGCTGCAAAACGGCCTACCAGGGTCAACACCATGATGATCCAGAATACCAGAAGCAACTGATACTTTCTAAAGTGCAGCAGCAACAACTGTACAGGAAGGAAACGATATAAACCGGAAAGTAGCTTAGGCATATTGGTGAAACTACATTAAGCTACAAAAAAAAGACGAGCATCCGGGGCCGGGCCGCTTACTTGTCCTTGTCTTTCGCAACACCTTCCATAATACCGGATATGGCAGAAACGACAAGACTGAACAGTAAGGCCGACAGGATACCATCAACCGTGAAACCGCTCACGAGTTTGGAGCATATCAGCACTATAATGGCGTTGACCACCAATAGAAATAATCCAAGGGTAAACAAGGTGATGGGTATGGTGAGCACGATGAGGATTGGCTTAATGAAAAGATTGAGGATGCCCAGCACTATGGCTACAATAATAGCGGTAGTGAAGCCGGCAACCGTGACCCCGGGCAATAAATAAGCCGCAGCAAACACGGCAATGGCATTGACGATCAGTTTCAAAAGTATTTTCATGGCTTGCTCTTTGGCCCAATATTACAAAATTGGCTACTCTTCTATTTCGCTATCATTGAGTTGTACATAACCCTTTTTCTTCCGCAGCCGGATATTCAGCCCTTCTACGGCCAGGGAAAACGCAAGGCAAGAGTAGATAATGCTCTTACTAATTTCTTCATGCAGCCCATTGGCTACCAGCACCACACCAATGACCACCAGAAAGCTCAACGCCAGCATCTGGAGTGTGGGTTGTTTGTTGATGATCGTAGTGACCGGCCCTGCAAACATCATCATGATGAGGATGGAAATGATCACTGCAATGATCATCAGCATGACGTCATCAATAAGGCCTACGGCTGTGAGAATACTGTCGAAAGAAAATACCGCATCCACGAGCATAATCTGAATGATGACCCCGGTAAGGGACGAAGCAGTTTTTTGGGTTCCGGATTTTTCTGCGGCATCCTGCTGCAGCTTATGATTGATCTCGAGTGTGCTTTTAACAATCAGAAAGAGACCACCGGCCAGCAGGATCAAATCTTTCCAGCTAAGGTCGAGCGAGCTCTCGTCTTTGCGAAAACTAAACGGCAGGCTTACCACTGTTTCCTTCAGGCTGATGATGAGATTGATGCCCAGCAGGAGGCAACTCCGAAAAACCATGGCCATAAGCAAGCCAATATTTCGTGCAAAACGTTGCCGCGCCTTAGGAAGTTTGGAAGAGACAATGGATACAAAAATGATATTGTCCACCCCGAGGACTATTTCCAGAAAAGTAAGCGTCAGCAAACTAATCCATGTGCCGGCGCTGGTAAAATCGGGGGTAGCCATTAGTAATGTATTAGGGAACATATGCGCTGAAAAGAAGCCAGCAAATATTGGAATATTTGCCGGCTGTGTCAAAAAAAGTATGATCGCTTTAAAAGGTCACGGACATCTTCAGTGGTTTGCCCTCGCGCAACACGGTTACCTCTGTAGTATCCCCGACTTTAAACATGCCGAGTGCCTCCATGTAGCTCTGCATACCCTGAATCTTCAGTTCGCCCATCTGCACAATGATGTCTCCTGCCTTCATGCCCGCCTTTTGTGCCGGCCTGTCATCACTCACACCGTCGATGCGTACGCCCTCTTCCTGATAGGAATAATCGGGCATAATCCCCAGCGTCACTTTAAAGCGAACCTTTCCCACCGTGGTCTGACGTGTAGGCGTAAACGCTGGTTTTCCTTTTCCGTCCAGAGCCTTAATGATATTGTAGGCATAGTTCAGTACCTGCACCTCTCCGAAATAATTGATCTTGTCAGCATCGTCTGAGGGCTTGTGGTAATCATGATGAATTCCGGTAAAAAAGAACAGTACCGGAATGCCTGAATGGTAAAAGGACGTGTGATCGGACGGACCTACTCCGGAACTGTCGATGATGATCTTGAAGTCTTGATTCGTTTTGCTGACAAACTGGCCCCATACCGGCGAAGTACCCACGCCGCCTACTGTGAGCGCATGCGTTGAATCATTAAGTCGTCCGATCATGTCCATGTTGATCATGTAAGCTATTTTGCTACTGTCCATGTTCAGCTCTTTAACCAGTGCCTTTGAGCCCAGTAGCCCCAGCTCTTCGCCGGAGAAATTGAGAAAAAGGTAATTGTAATGCTTTAACCTGCCGGCTTTAATTTTTTGCGCCAGGGCCAGCAGACCCGCGGTACCACTGGCATTGTCGTCTGCGCCATTATGAATATAAGGGGTTCGTTCTGTGGCCGGCAGGGTTGCCGAGCCTTTTGCTTTCGGATCGAGGCTGTTACCATCTTCTCCATAGCCCAGGTGATCGTAGTGAGCACCAAGAATGACTGTATAAGGAGCATGATTGTCAATATATGCGGCAATGTTGGTGCCCGTGCGCTCCGTTTTTTTCAACGATACATTGATGGAGACCTGCACGCCCGCCTGCCGGTTACGTACATAGTCATTAAAGATTCCGTCATTGACAAACACCACCGGAATATCGAGCGTCTCGTAGTCGGAATGCGGATTGAACTGTGGTGGATATTTTGAGCCGTATCCATCGTAATAAATCACCGCTGTTGCACCCTGTTTTTGAGCTTCGCGCGCTTTTTCATACATCTGCTTTTCGTAGTCGAAATGCGGGTTTTGGGCCTCATCCTCATCTGCATACAGATTGATCATCCAGATATTACCCTGTTCCAGTACGTCGGGCAATATTTCTCCGATCACTCTTGCCGGGGTATTTGCAGAAAATGGCAGTGGAAAAGCCTGACCACTCAAAGCCATCCGTTGTGTGCCGATCCTGATCTCTGTTGCTTCCGTAGATTCTTTTCCATACACAAAGCTAAAAGGGTGTCTGTATGCATCTCCATACGGTGCAATACCCTTTTTTTCGTACCAGCTTGCCAGATAGTCGCCGGCCTTTTTTTCACCCACGCTGCCGGTGCGTCTTCCCTCCAGAGCATCAGAAGCCAAAAAACCGATGTCGGTCTGTAGTTGTTTTACCATCCTACGGTTTGCCTTTTTCTGAGCGTGGCTAAGCGTAGAGAAACTCAGGAGCAGTAAAGAACAGATCAGTGAACAGCGGCGAAAAGCAGATTGATTCATACGGCCACAAATTTACGTTGGGCAGCGCCGAAATGGATGAAAAAAAAGTCCCGCCGAAGCAGGACTTGTATAATCAACAAACAAAACACTTAATCTGCCGACTGCAAACTTCCGTCGGCGTGAACCATCAGCGGCGCATCGCCACCATCGGGATGGGCATCGGCTCCGCTGGTGGGTAGTACGATTTCGGTGCTCGAAATGTCTTTGAGCTGTGGTAATTCACTCGCTGAGTTGATACCGAGGTAATCCATGAAACTTTTGGAAGTGGTGTACACCAATGGCTTTCCAACCATGTCTTCATTTCTGCCGGCGATCACAATCAATTCCTTTTCGAGCAATTTCTGTATGGAATAGTCTGCGCTTACGCCCCTTATATATTCGATCTCGGCTTTTGTGATGGGCTGTTTATAGGCGATGATGGAGAGTGTTTCCATGGCTGCCGCCGACAGCTTTTTGATATGCTTATCGCCATTGAGCTGTAGCACTGTTTTGTGAAAAGCTTTTTTGGTAAGAAACTGATAGCCTCCGCCCGCTTCTTTCAGATGAAACGGATAGTATTCCGCATCGTACTTTTCCCGTACCGCTTCGATGCAAGTGGTTATACGTTCTTCTTCAACCGACTCTTCCATAGCCTGGCTTACCATTTCGGTAATCTCCATCTGGGTAATGGGTCGTTCGCTGGCAAAGATCAGCGCCTCTACGTGGGGCATCAGTTGTTCGATATCCATAGCTGACACAATTTCTGTTCACATCGAAAATAGCACAGCACCCTAAATTGATGCCGAAAAGTAATGCACAGCTTGTGAGTAAATAGCGGTCAAAATACCCCGGCCGGCCTACTTGAGCGAAGGTAGGAAAATACGAGCATTGGGCATGCTCCTGTTGCCGTTTCTACGGGTGCAGCACTCGTTGAGGAGCAAGACTATGCGTTGAGAAACAACTGCGGAACTACACCGATGAGAATGACCAGCAGACAAGTGATGCCGAGCATCAGCTTATCATAACCCGTGATTTCAGAATTAAACTCTGGTGTACCCGGCTTAAAGTACATGGCAATGATGACCCTGAAATAGTAGAATGCGCTAACAGCAGCCATCAATAAAGCAAAAATGACCAACCACATCACCTGACCCTGTTGCACGGCGGCTAACAAAACGAAATACTTTGCCATAAACCCGCCGGTGAGCGGTATGCCGGCAAGCGAAAACAAGAATATGGCAGTAAAAAAAGCAAGCATCGGCTCCTTCCTTGCGAGGCCGTTGAAACCATCGTAGGTGTAGTCTTTCATTTTAAGCAACACGGCAAATACGCCAATAGAAGCAACGCTGTAAGCTACCGCATAGATGATAATGCCCTGCCATGCCGTAGCATTCACCGAAAGCACGGCAAACAGCATAAAACCCGCCTGTGCAATGGATGAGTACGCCAGCATGCGTTTCACACTTTGCTGGAAGACAGCGGTTAGGTTTCCGATAAGCAAAGTGAGCGCCGTAATGATGGCGATGATCAGCATCCAATGGTTGCTGAGATTGCCAAAAGACGCGTGGAATAACCGAAGAAACGCAACAAATACGCCCACCTTGACAATGGTGCTCATGAAGGCGGTAAACGGTGTAGGAGATCCGTCATACACATCGGGTGTCCACATGTGCATCGGTGCTGCCGAAACTTTGAAGCCGAGCCCGATAATCAGGAACATGATACCGGCCAGGGCCAATGGATTGAGCGCATCGGTCTGAAGCATTCTAAAGCCCAGAATATCAAAGGTGCCCGTAGCTCCATACAGCAGTGTGATACCCATCAGCAAGATGCCGGTGGAAAAAGAACCCATCAGGAAATACTTGAGAGCGGCCTCGCTGCTTTTCAGATTGCGCTTGTCGCTACCAGCAAGAATGTACTGAGGAATGGAAAGTATTTCGATACCGATGAAAAGTATGAGGAGGTTGTTGTAACCGGACAGCAGGTATATGCCTACTAGTATAAAAGCAATCAGGGCAAAATACTCTCCGACATGTGAACCTACGCGAGCAATGTCTTTACCGAGCAGCAGGACGTATAGCAGCGTGCAGCCGGTCATCAGCAGATTAAACCAAAGGGCAAAGCTATCGAGGCTCAGCATGTTGTTAAAGAACGACTGCGCACCATTAGCCATCACATTGTGAGCATCGTACACTTCCCAGATGTTGATGCCGAGCAACACAAACAACAACCCAACGATCAACGTGTGGATGGAAGATTTCTTTTGCAACATGATGCTGCTGAACATCATGATCACTCCTATTAAAGTTGCCGCAATTATTGCTTTCATATTTTCAAAACCAGGACGTTACAGCATGCTGATTGGTCCGATTATTTATTTTAGTTCTTTAGTTACTCTCTGCCGGACATCAGGGTAAAATAGCTCCTGAAATACCGCTTGTAAGTTCCAGTAAGGGTTTAGGATACACACCTAAAAAAATGACCAGCACCACGATCAGGGCCATGGCTACACTCTCGTTCAGCGTCATATCTTTAGCTACTTGCATAGGCACCGTATTACCAAATGCCGTTTTTTGCACCATATTAAGTGTATATACTGCACCGAGTATGATACCCACACCCGCCACCACCATGTAGGTCATACTAAAAGCCGATGCCCCCTGAAAAATTCCATTAAACAACATGAACTCGCCAATAAAGCCGTTGGTCAGGGGCAGAGCGATGTTGGCAAAGGCAATGATCAGCAGCGCTATAGACATTTGGGGTGCCGAAGTGGCCATACCTCCCAGCTTGCTCATATCGCGGGTACCCCAGCGATTTTCTACCATACTAACGATCAGCCACATGCCGGTGATATTGATGCCATGGTTGAACATTTGTACCATAAGCCCGTGCATACCTACTTCGCTGTGGGCAAAAGCTGCCGCGCACATAAGACCCATATGGGCTATAGAAGAGTAAGCTACAAGTCGCTTCAAGTCTGTTTGCACAATAGCGAGGAGCGAAGCATATACGATGCCGATCACCGAAAGCACGATCACAGTATCGGTCCAGAAGGCAACGCCGGAAGGTACAACCGGCAACAACCATCTTACCACCGCAAACATTCCCATCTTCACCATGAGTGCACTTAGTATAATTGTAACCGGCGTGGGAGACTGTTCATAGGTATCGGGTTGCCAGGTGTGAAAAGGGAAAATGGGCATTTTGATAGCAAAGGCAATGAAAATAAGCCAGAAGAGCCAGCTTTGATTTTCCGGAGAAAGGGAAGCGCCTGCGCGGGTAATGTTTGCCCAGGAATAACTGTCGGCGCCGGGGGTAAGAGTAGCAAGGTAAATCAACCCTGCCAGCATCATAAGGCTGCCCAAAAAAGTGTAAACAAAAAACTTAAAAGTAACGGCAATGCGCCTTTCGCCACCCCAACGCGAACATAAAAAATACACGGGTATCAGCGCGAGCTCCCAAAAGAAGTAAAACAACAGGGCATCGTAGGCCAGGAAAACACCGGTGATGCCCGCCTGAGACAGTAGCATCAGGCCGTAAAAGCTCCAGGGCCGTTCCACTTCCTTGTTCCAGTTGGCGATAATCACCACCGGCATAACAATACCCGTAAGCAGGCAGAGCATAGCGCTCATCCCATCGGCCTGCAGGCTAAACTGCGTTCCCAATTGCGGTATCCAGGGCATTGAAAAGCCCAGCGGTCCATTGCCTGTCTCAAAAGCTACGTAGGCAGATAAAGCAAGTGTTGCCAGTGAACTCGCCAAAGCAAGCCCTTTGGCACCGTTGCCTTTCACCAGAAAACTAAAGATACCGGCGATAAGGGGAACAAATATGAGTAACGTGAGCATCATAATTTCTATACTGTGCAGGATTTATCCGATCCAGAAAAAACTTATAGCAAATAATACGGTCATTCCGATCACCATCATAAAGATGTAAAAACCAACCTGACCTGTTTGCAGCAATCGCGTCCGATCTCCACCCCATCGCACTGTTTTACCAATGCCGTTTACCAATCCGTCAATAGCCATTTTTTCTACAAAGCGATCCAGAATATTTGAGAAAGCGGTGATCGGACGGACAATAATGCTGTCATAGAGTTCATCCACATACCATTTGTTTTCCAACACCTTCGATAGACCTGTGTTTGGAGCAAAAGAAGGTTTCCTGTTGGCAGCAAATCCGGCAATTGAAAACACAATAGCTACCACGGTAGATATGCCCAAAAGCATCCACTCTGTGCTATGTTCCATTTCGTGCAGACCAAGGTTAGTTACCGAAGAGCTGAGGAAGGATCCAAGCATATGATGTTCACTGATCACGGCGGGCAAACCTACATAACCGCCAACAACAGAAAGTATAGCCAGTATAATCAAAGGAATTGTAATGGCAGCAGGGCTTTCGTGCAGGTGATGTTCCTGTTCGTGCGTGCCGCGGAATGTGCCGGTGAAGGTGAGCGTATATAAGCGGAACATATAAAACGCCGTCATCATAGCGCCGATAAGCCCCAGCACATAAATGGCTTTGTTACCGGCAAATGTTGACCCAAGTATTTCATCCTTTGAAAAGAAACCTGAAAAACCAGGAATGCCGGCGATGGCCAAACAGCCGATTAGAAAAGTGATTTGCGTGATTTTCATGTGCTTGCCAAGACCACCCATTTTTCGAATATCCTGTTCGCCACCCATTGCGTGGATGACACTTCCCGAGCCCAGGAATAACAAGGCTTTGAAAAAAGCATGAGTCATTACGTGAAATACAGCAGTAGTGTAAGCGCCCATGCCAAGCGCCATAAACATAAAACCGAGTTGACTGACGGTAGAATAAGCCAGCACCTTCTTAATATCGTATTGTTTGATAGCTATTGTTGCTGCAAGCAGTGCAGTAGCACAGCCAATCCAGGCTACCAGATGGAGCGCTGCGGGTGCAAGATTGTATAAGGCATTACTTCTCGCAATCATGTAGATACCGGCCGTGACCATTGTTGCAGCATGTATTAATGCAGAAACCGGCGTTGGTCCGGCCATGGCATCGGGCAGCCAGGTATATAGGGGTATCTGCGCAGACTTACCCATAGCACCGATAAACAGACAAATAGCTATCCAGTTGTAAGTGGAGTTGCTTACAGGGGCATTACCATTTTGTAGTTGCCCGAAAAAATCGGAGTAAGTAAGTGTGCCGAAATGATAAAGGATCAACAGCATTCCCACCAGAAAACCGAGGTCGCCGATGCGGTTCATTACGAATGCCTTTTTAGCCGCATTGGTGTAATCGCGGTTCTTAAACCAAAATCCGATGAGCAGATAAGAGCAAAGGCCCACGCCTTCCCAGCCAATGAACATCACCAGATAATTGGCACCAAGCACCAGCAACAGCATGGAGAACACAAACAGGTTGAGGTAGGCAAAGTACTTCACCATGCCTTCATCATCGTGCATATAGGATGTAGAATATACATGGATGAGAAAGCCAATGCCGGTGATGATGAGCAGGAAGAGTGCCGACAAGCTATCTACCTGGAAAGCGAGAGGTATATGCAGGCTGCCGGTTTCAATAAAGTCGAAAAGCGTCACCGTTTTGGATACACCGCTCCTCACTTCAAAGAAGATACCGAGCGATACTGCAAAAGATGCCAGCACGGCAAGGCTGCCAATAATGCCTCCTATGCTTTTAGGGATCGTACGCCAGCCCAGTCCGTTGATAAGAAAACCGATGAGCGGAAAAAGAGGAATGAGATAAACTAAGTCTGTCATTGCCTTCCGGGCTTAGTGTTTAAGTCTGTTAAGAATATTGATATCTACCGAATGTACCTTTCTATACATCATTACAATGATCGCCAGCCCCACTGCAACTTCGGCGGCAGCCACCACCATGATGAAGAAGACAAATATCTGCGACGACGGATCGTTGAACATTTTAGAAAAAGCCACCAGCAATAGGTTCACAGCGTTGAGCATGAGCTCGATGCACATAAAAATGATGATGGCATTGCGCCGCATCAGCGTACCCATGATGCCGATGCAAAAAAGTGCAATGCTCAGGAATATGTAGTATTGAATTGGCATTTCTTTGGCGCTTAGTTTTGATGAGGATTTCTTTCTGAAACAACAGGATGCACGCTTTCCTTTTTACCGATGACGATGGCACCAATCATGGCACTTAGAAACAGTACACTGCTGATCTCGAAAGGCAGTACATAATTTTGAAACAGCGTTTTACCCAGATTTTTTATCAGGCCAATGTCAGTAGCTTCCCGCTCCAGCGTACCATGGGTGCGTGCATCTCTTAAGGCCGCCAGGATAACCAGAAAAAGGATACCCCCGGAAATGATGCCCGCAAATTGTACCAACCGGCTTTTTTGCGGCTCTACATCAGCATTCAGGTTCATGAGCATAATCACAAACAGGAAGAGCACCATGATGGCGCCCGCATACACAATAATATTTACAATTGCCAGAAACTGCGCATTCATCAGAATATAATGTCCTGAAATAGAAAAGAAAGTGGCGATGAGAAAAAGCACACTGTTTACGGGGTTGCGGCTCAGTACCACACCCAGCGCACAGCTAATAGCCATGATGGTAAGCAACCAAAACAAAATCTCAAAAAGGTCCATTATTGAGTGTTCTCTTGTTTTTTAGGATGAGGAATCAGCAGGTCTTCTTTTTTGTAGATCATGCTTCTTCTCGAATAGTTTGAAGGCATTACGGTCTCACTCAGATAGATGGCATCTTTGGGGCATGCTTCTTCGCAAAAACCACAGAAGATGCATCTGAGCATATTGATCTCATATTTGGCAGCATATTTCTCTTCGCGATAAAGATTTTCTTCACCCGGCTTTCTCTCTGCACCTTCCATGGTTATGGCTTCTGCAGGACAAGCCAGTGCACAAAGTCCGCAGGCGGTGCAGCGTTCGCGTCCCTGCTCGTCGCGGTTCAGCACATGCAGCCCACGAAATACGGGGCTAAACGGACGCTTTTCTTCCGGATAGCTTACCGTAGCTTTCTTCTTGAAGATATGCCCAAGCGTAATACTCAGACCCTTAAGTATAGCCGGCACATAGATCTTCTCTCCGAAGGTCATCGGATCCCGGTTAATCTGCACTGATCTATTGGTTAGCTTCTGCATGGTTTACGATTCATTTTTGCTGGTGATTATCATATTCACCTGTTTTCATCCTTCCAATCATCAATAATAGTCATCACATGCTCTTTGAGTGGCTCGATATCGTTTTGTACAATCTCCCAAACTTCCTTCCATACGATGTTGAAGTACGCATGAATATAAAAGTTCCTCGCTCCTATTATTCCTTTCCAGTCCACTTCACTGTGCTTCGTTTGAAGTTCCACACTCAAAAAGTTCGCTGCTTCACCTATTATTTCAATGTGCTTTTGAACGGAATATTTCAAAAGATCATTATTGTAAAATTCGTCTTCTAAGATTCCCCGGGTATGCTCTAATATAAAATTGGCAGAGGCGAGAATATGTTCCAGCCTTGTTTTATCAGCTTCACCCTTTTTCATACAAAAGCTGCTTTTCCTTGTTGATCCTTACGAGAAAATTCCAGTTCGACACATGTTCAGGTCTATCAGCATTTGCTACCACATCTACCTTCCTATCCGAAAATACCTCCTCCAAATCCTGATACCAACGAAAAAAAGCCCATCCTATTTTTTGCGTCCTGTCCAGATCTACCAACAAGTCCACATCACTATTTTCATCCGCTTCGCCCCTTGCATACGACCCAAATAAATAAACACGTTTCACAGGCTTATCTTTAAAATAGTCTGCAACCACTTGTTTTATTTCCTGTATCGTCAGCATCCGTTTATTTAGTAATCCATAAAACCACTCCGCCAGTGATCAGCATATTCACCAATGCCAGCGGTATCAGGCTTTTCCATCCCAGTTTCATCAATTGATCATAGCGGAAACGCGGAAGCGTCCAGCGGATGAACATAAAAAACAGGATGAAAAGAATGATTTTGGTAAAGAGTGCTCCCACACAGCTCAGCACAAACACCCATTCCGGCGTATGCAGCGCTACCCAATCCATGCCCGGATAATTATAGCCACCAAAAAACAGTGTAGCCATGATTGCCGAGCTGATGAACATATTGATGTACTCTGCAAACAGGTACAAGCCGAGTTTCATTGAAGAATACTCAAGATGATAGCCCATGTTCAGTTCGCTTTCCGCTTCCGGCAGATCGAAGGGTGCACGGTTGAGTTCGGCAAATGAGCAAACCAGAAAAATGAAAAAACCAAGCGGCTGCTTAAAGAAATTCCAGGTAAACCAGCCATCCTGCCAAAAACCATGTTGCTGATCTACTATGTCGCGCAAACTAAGCGACCCCGTAAGCATCAACAAAGCGATGAGGGATATACCCATTGCCAGCTCATAAGAAATAGCCTGCGATGCGGCGCGGATACTACTCAGCAGCGAGTACTTGTTGTTCGACGACCAGCCTCCGAGCATGATGCCGTACACGCCCAGGCTCACTACGCCAAAGACAAAAAGCATCCCGATATTGATATCTGCCACCTGCAGCGAAACAACATGCTCGCCAATATGAAACGACGGACCCCAGGGTATCACTGCACTGGTCATGAGTGCCGTGATCATAAACATTGCCGGACCAAGAATGAACACAAGCTTGGTAGAATTTTGCGGAATGATCTCTTCTTTGAAAAACAACTTACCTCCGTCAGCAAGCGGCTGCAGCAAACCCCATATACCCGCTCTTGCCGGACCGATACGATCCTGCATGATGGCGGCAACTTTACGCTCGCCCCAGGTAGAATAAGCAGCAATGCCCAGCGACACCAGCAGTATTACTGTGATCAGAATTATTTTCTCGATGATGAAAAGCCAGTCTGTTTGCAACAAAAGCATAGCGGCGCAAAATTATAGTTCGTTAGTTAAAACTCTTAGTTTCTTTTTGGGTCCAGGCGGCAAGTTTGCTATTGAGCTTTTGCGGCGTTGGCACCGTTCAGGGTTTGAGGTACTATTAGGCGATCCGTCATTTTCTACCTACTTCCAGCTTCCGTTGTCCTTCCAGTTTTTGATTGGGTAAAAAATCATCCTTATGTGCCGGTCCTTCAATTTTTGAGAGATCCACTTCGGGTCTGTTTACATCACTTACACTGTGGATATCAAAGAGCAGCTTCGGACTTTTACCAATAATCTCATTGACCAGCTCTGGCTGCGCTTCCACGGCTCCGCGGTAGTGATTTTGCGATATCACACTGTGCCGGCTCACTTTAGAAGGTCCTTCTATCACCCAATCGCTTGCCTGCTTTTTATGAAACCGGCAGTCGTTGCATATCCATTCCTCCACCTCGCCCCATTTATCCTTTCTTGCGGTAACGCGAAATACTTCTTCGCCACGGAACCACAGCCGCACTTTGCCCGAGCAGGTAGGACAGTCGCGGTGGGCGTCCACAGGTTTGGTAAACCACACTCTTTGCTTGAAGCGGAAGGTGCGATCAGTCAGCGCTCCCACCGGGCATACATCAATCACGTTGCCAATGAACTCATTATCGAGGTGCTTGCCAATGAGCGTACTGATCTCTGCATGATCGCCTCTGTCCAACACGCCATGCTCGCGTTTGCCGGTAAGTTGCTCCGCGGTAAAGACACAACGATAGCAGAGGATGCAGCGCGTCATGTGGAGCTGTATATCGTCGCCGATGTCTTCTTTTTCAAAAGTGCGACGGTCAAATTCATAGCGCGTGCCCGCGGTGCCGTGCTCGTAGCTCAGATCCTGCAGGTGACATTCGCCCGCCTGATCGCATACCGGGCAGTCGAGCGGGTGGTTGATGAGTAACATTTCCACCACACCTTTGCGGGCATCTTTTACCCTTTCGGAGGTGATGCTTTTTACCTCCATGCCATCCATCACGGTGGTGCGGCAGCTTGCTACCAGCTTGGGCATGGGGCGCGGATCTTTTTCTGAACCCTTGCTTACCTCAACCAGGCAGGTACGGCATTTACCTCCGCTTCCTTCCAGCTTGCTGTAGTAGCACATGGCAGGCGGCGTCACATCTCCACCTATTTGCCTTGCAGCATTCAGGATAGTGGTACCAGCCGGCACTTCCACCGTTATGTTGTCAATTGTTACTTTAAAATTTTGATCACTCATCGCTTTACTATTTCTCGCAACGACCGCAACGGCTATGACGACGCTACGACGGTAAGTTATTTGCTATTCTATGAATTCCGTCTTTTAAATACACTGTGTTGAAATTAATCAGCATACCCAATCTTAGGTTTGCTAATCTCAGATAGGTAAGCACTTGTTTAAAGTGAATATCTGCCAATTTTTCAACGCTTTTTAATTCAACAATCACTTTGTTTTCAATAATCAAGTCAGCTCTATATCCTGCTTCAAGTCTTATCGTTTCATGCATCAAAGGTATAGGGTGCTGTCTTTTAAAATCAATTCCCAATTTCGCAAGTTCATAGCAAAAGATCTCTTCATATACACTTTCGAACAGCCCCGGACCATACTGCCGATGTAACTTGAAAGCTACATCTAAAACAAGCCTGGCAATTTCATTTTCTCTCAACATAATTTCACGCACCGAGCGAAATGTTTGTTACGAAGCAACTGCGATCTATTGATTTCCCGCTGCGTCGTTGCTACTCTTTGCGATCGTTGCGAGAAACATTCAACTGCCGCCAAAAACCCTAAGCCATCGCCGGCAACGGATCAGCATAGTGTGCCAGTCCGAAATTGCGAACCTGTGCCTCATCCGGGTGCGTAACATGCCACTCAAACTCATCGCGGAAATGACGAATAGCTGCAGCCACAGGCCATGCCGCTGCGTCGCCCAATGGGCAGATCGTATTTCCTTCTATCTTGCTTTGAATATCCCAGAGCAAGTCAATATCACTCATCTTTCCTTTACCGTACTCTATGTTCTTCAGAATCTTATACATCCAGCCCGTGCCCTCGCGACAAGGACTGCACTGTCCGCAACTTTCGTGATTGTAGAAACGAGCCAATGTCATGGTATGCCTTACTACGCACTGATCCTCATCCAATACAATAAATCCGCCCGAGCCCATCATCGTTCCGGTGGCAAACCCGCCATCCGAAAGACTTTCGTAGTTCATGTAGCGCGTTTCGCCTTTTGCGGTTCTGAACAATAAATTGCTGGGTACAATGGGAACAGAAGAACCGCCGGGAATACAAGCCTTCAGCTTTTTACCTTTAGGAATGCCGCCACAATATTCATCGGAGTAGATAAATTCTTCCACGCTTTCCTTCATGGTGATTTCATACACGCCCGGCTTGTTGATATTGCCGCAGGCGGAGATGAGTTTGGTGCCTGTAGAGCGACCCACACCAATCTTTGCGTATTCTTCGCCGCCCATATTGATGATGGGCACCACAGCCGCCAGTGTTTCTACATTGTTCACCACGGTTGGGCGCATCCAAAGACCCTGTATGGCGGGGAAGGGAGGTTTGATCCGCGGATTGCCGCGCTTTCCTTCCAGAGATTCGATCAAAGCTGTTTCTTCACCGCAGATGTAAGCACCGCCGCCGCGCTGCACGTAGATTTCGCAGTCGAAACCGGTGCCCAAGATATTTTTACCAAGCCAACCATTGTTCCTGGCTTCGGTAATAGCCTGCTCCAGTATGTCCACGATCCAGGCATATTCGCCACGGATGTAGATGTACGTAAGATTGCTGCCCAGAGCAAACGAACTGACGATAAGACCTTCTACCAGCAAATGCGGCAGGAACTCCATCAGGTACCGATCCTTGAATGTGCCGGGCTCTGATTCATCAGCATTACAAACCAGGTGACGGGGCACACCTTCCGGCTTTGCCAGAAAGCTCCACTTCATGCCCGTGGGAAACCCTGCACCACCGCGACCGCGCAAGCCGCTCTTTTTCACTTCTTCCACCACTTCTTCGGGCGTCATTTTCAGCGCCTTTTCCACCGCGCGATAGCCGCCGTGTTTCCGGTAGGCTTCGTAAAAGCGAATGCCCTCGATATGTGCGTTTTCTAATAAAAGTTTCATTCTTCTATATCAAAATGAAATAACAAGCAACGAACCTGATATTTCTAATTAATTTTTGTGCTTTGCCGGACTAACAACTGCCATCTACCCTTCTCTTTCACAAAAACCATCATCACCGCCAATTTTAATGTCAATGGTTTCCCTTCATAAATTACATCGTACTTAAAGTACGCATGTTCAATTTGTATGTCGCGCCTCGAGTTTACTAGACCTTTCGGAGTTGCACATATTATTCGTAGGTACCCTTCCTTTGTCTCTGACGTGTCTCCAGCTTTGAAATAGGGAAGCCTTTCAATGGAAAGATAAACGAGTTTTCCATTGAAGAGGTCATTCAACACCGCTCGCTTGTCTTCTGCCCATCCATTCGAGTGCCCATACATCAAATCGTCATGCAGCAACCGCTTTAGGACAATTGTATCCTTATTAACCAGCGCCGCATTGATGTCTTCGACGATATTGAAAGCATTCTTCCCCGCAAAGCTTTCACCATAAACAAAGAGCAATAAGAAGCAAACTATATACCTGATCATTGCAAAGGTTCGGAATCCGTAAAAGCTGCTTACTACCGGCATACTCTGCATGTTTTTCCTACAATTTCCGAATATCTTCAAACCCAAGCCAGAGCTGATAACCAGGTAACGGCTTTGCGTTCTTCAAATATGGAATGATCTTGTTCATCAGTTCAATTATTTATCGCCGCGTTTTTTCTGCATTCGTCTATGATCTGATCTACTTTTTCTTTGGTCAAATGTTCTTTATAAAATTTTCCGAGCTGCATCATCGGCGCGTAACCGCAGGCTCCGAGGCATTCTGCAGGTTTAAGTGTAAACAAACCATCGGGCGTAGTTTCGCCTTCCTGTATGCCGAGCTTATCTTTTATGTACTGGATAATCTCATCACTACCATTCAGCATGCACGGACCTGTACGACACACTTCAAATACATAGGTGCCTACCGGTTTCAGATTGAACATGGTATAGAAGGTAGCCACTTCATACACTTCTATGGGAAGAATCTTAAGTAAGCCGGCTACATAATCCATCGTAGGAATATCCAGCCAGCCCTTGTTTTCTTCCTGCGCTATATGCAACAAAGGAATCAAGGCACTTTTCTGTTTCCCTTCCGGATAGCGGGCAATGATCTCTTCAGCCAGTTTTTGCTTTTCTTCTGAGAATTTCATTTCTATTTGCCAATTCGATCATCAGCTAAATCAGCTAATGTCTCAAGTGTTTTTAAAGTTATCTTCATTAGCTAATTTGCATATTGGCTAATCAGCTAATTGACTTATGCATCCAATTCACCCGCAATCACATTCAGACTACTAAGCGTTACTATCGCATCGCTCAATAATCCGCCCTTGATAATTTCGGGATAAACCTGATAATAAATAAAACAAGGTCGGCGGAAATGCAGTCTGTACGGGCTTCTTCCACCGTCGCTGATCAGATAATATCCCACTTCGCCATTGCCACCTTCTACCGAATGATACACTTCGCCGGGTAAAATTTCTGTTTCGCCCATGATGATCTTGAAGTGGTAGATCAACGCTTCCATCTTCGTATAAACATCTTTTTTATCAGGCAGGTAAAATTCCGGAACATCGGCATGATATACCGACGGGTCAAGGTCTTTGAGCTTTTCAAGCGCCTGTGCAATGATGCCCATGCTTTCCCATATCTCGGTATTGCGCACCATGAAACGGTCGTACACATCTCCGGTAGTGCCTACGGGAATTTTAAAATCAAAATCTTCGTAAGAGCTATAGGGAGTTGCCACCCGCACATCATAGTCCACACCGGCAGCACGCAGGTTTGGACCCGTAACACTATAGGCAAGTGCCATCTCTGCGGTGAGCGGACCTGCGCCCTGGCAACGCTCCATGAAGATGCGATTTCGGTTGAGCAGGTCTTCAAATTCTTTAAAAGCTTTGGGAAAGGTCTGCATAAAGCTATCCAGCTTATCCCATGCCGCCTGCGTAAAGTTGCGCTCGAAGCCGCCGAAGCGACCAATATTTGTAGTCAGCCGCGAGCCGCAGATCTCTTCAAATATTTCGTAGATCTTTTCGCGGTATTGAAATACGTAGGTAAATCCGGTAAGTGCGCCCGTATCTACACCAATTACAGAGTTGCACACCAGATGGTCGGCTATGCGGGAAAGCTCCATAATGATGACCCGCAGATAATCAACACGCTTAGGAGTTTGAATGCCCAGTAACTTCTCTACGGTAAGGTGCCAGCCGATATTATTGATGGGCGCCGAGCAGTAGTTGAGACGGTCGGTAAGCGGGGTGATCTGATAATAGGGGCGGCGCTCCGCAATTTTTTCGAAAGCGCGATGGATATAGCCTACAGTTGGCTCTGTGCTCAGTACCCGTTCGCCATCCACTTCCAGAATGTTTTGAAAAACACCGTGTGTAGCCGGGTGTGTGGGACCCAGGTTGAGTGTGGTAGATTGCCTTGCCAGCGACTCTTCCGAAAGCTGTATATGATGGGCTCCCCGGTCAGTTTCCTTTGTGCCCGGCAGCATGCTTTTTATTTTATTGTCGGCTGTCATTCCTCTTCAAAAAAAAGTAAGTAATTGGCTTTACCTTCCAAACATCTCATCGTCTTTGTCGGTACGCTGAGGATCTTCCAGCGCATATTCTTTACGCATGGGGAAGTAGTCCATTTCATCTGCATTGAGAATTCTGCGCAGATCCGGGTGACCGATAAAGTTGATCCCGAAAAAGTCATAAGTTTCGCGCTCCATCCAGTTTGCCCCGGGGAAGATTTTCGTAGCGGTAAACACATCAGGCTTTTCCGCAGAGACAAAAACTTTCAGTCTTAATCGTATATTATCCTGCAGGTTGTGCAGATGATACACAACACCCAGTTCAGCGCCCGTATTGTCGGGATAATGCAGCCCGGTAAGGTCGGTCAAAAACCGGAAACGAAGAGCTTCTTCGCCGTAAAGGAACTGCAGCACTTTCAGGTTTAGATCAGCAGCAGCGGTAACCGTCAGCATGCCGTGCGGTGTTTCAACCTGAAGGCTGTCACCGAATTTCTCCGTAAGCAGTTGTATTATATGTTCGTTGGTCAAAGACATTCCAGATTATTGAATTCCGTAGCTCTGCATTAAGGCTTTGTATTGATCGCTGGTACGGCGGCGCAGACTCTCATTACCCACCAGCTCCTGCAATTTCAGGATGCCATCAATGATTCCTTCTGGTCGTGGTGGGCACCCGGGCACATAGACATCCACGGGTATAACCTGATCAATGCCTTGCAGTACAGAGTAAGAATCGAAGATGCCTCCACTGCTGGCACAGGCACCGATGGCAACCACCCAACGTGGCTCTGCCATTTGTATATAAACCTGCCGCAACACGGGTCCCAGCTTTTTTGAAATAGTACCTGCTACCAGCAGCATATCGCATTGGCGCGGTGTGAAACCCATACGCTCCGATCCGAAACGTGCCAGATCGTAGTTGGAGCCCATTGTTGCCATAAACTCGATACCGCAGCAAGAGGTAGCAAAGGGTAGAGGCCACAGGGAATTTTTCCTTGCAAGCCCCACAACTTTATCGAAGGAAGTGGCGTAAAACCCCTCTCCGGCATATCCTTCAGGAAGGTCCACCAGCTTCACTTTATCATTCGTATTGTATTGAACCGGACGTGCCATTAAATTTTGAATTTTAGATGTTGGATTTAGAATTAACCATATTCTCTTTTGCTGTTTTCACGATGGAAGTAATCAGCTTAATAAGCGAGGTATTTTCAGCCAACATTGTCGATAAATCAATTTCCGTCATTCTGCTTTCCGTAAGTAATTGCAGCCAGTATTCAGTTTCTCTGGCTTCTTTTGAAGCGATGCTCATTTTAGATACGAAATCAGCCTTGCTCTGGGCTGCTCCGGCCTCTACGATGTTTGCCCCAATACTTGTTCCCGACTTTAATAACTGCCTGGAAATAACAAACTCATTTTCTTCTATCAGCCTCTTATAAAGTTCAATGACATTGAGTGCAAATTGAAAACTTTTGTCTTTGACGATATTTTCCTTAACACCTCTCATCCGTCATTCAACATTCATTCAGCATTTATTCAACATTCAACATTCAACATTCAACATTTCTCATTATCATTACTCTTCCCATTCTAAAGCGCCTTTCTTTAAAATGTATATGAACCCACATAAAAAGAAAGCCACAAACATGAGTACAGCGAAAAAACCTTCTGTGCCCAACTCGCGAAAATTAACAGCATAGGGATAGAAAAAGATCACTTCTACATCGAAAAGCACAAAAAGGATGGCAACCAGAAAATATTTAATCGCCATGGGCTGACGGGCATTGCCCACCGAGGGTATCCCCGACTCGAAGTTGATGAGCTTGTCAGAAGTATTTCTTTTTGGACCCAACAGGTGTGTAAGTCCGAGCATAAAGATCACAAAGCCGATTGCCACTACAAGTTGCAGTACAACAGGCAGGTAGTTCGATGGTGTGCTCTGGTTTGCGGCTAACAACAGTGCTTGCATAGTAGCTTATAACGCCTCTTGAAAGGGCGGCACAAAGTTAGGTGTATGCGTGGAAATAGCAAGGGGGGGTAAATGCCCGGTGACCCATGTCAGCGGATTATGGCAATGTTGCCTTGCTTTTGCAATGTCGAGCCATCAATAAACGTTGCCTGCACGATGTAAGCCACTACGTCCATATCCACTTCAGCACCTTTGTACCGGCCGTCCCAGCCTTTTTCAATATCGTTGGTCTCAAAAATCACCTGGCCCCACCGGTTATAGATTTTGAAGTTAAGGCTCTCAATACCGCCGCCTCTTACGTATAGCACATCATTGTTCCCGTCATTATTTGGACTGAAAGCGGTAGGGACGTCAAGAGCAATTTGAACCTCCGCATCGATATACTTGCATTTCGTGTTTTTGCAGCCCTGGCGACTCTTTGCTGTAAGGCAGACAGTGTAAGACCCAGTCGTTTTATATTGATGCGATGGAGAAATCTCCGTACTTGTTGAAGAGTCGCCAAACTTCCACAAATAAGAATCTGCCCCGACTGAAGTATTCGTAAATCGTATGGGTTGGTTCACTTCCGATGTAAATGTGAAATCAGCAATTGGCGAAATTCCTGCAGCAACATTGAGATGCACTGTAGAGTCGCAATAACCAGTTGATTTAAAAGTATGAGTATAGGTCCCAGGCGCTGCTATCGTTTGTCCTCCAAATAATATCGTTCTATTGTCACATATCGTGTCATACACTGTAATATCGTAAGGTTCACGGACGAAGATATTCTTTACAATCGAATCAGTGCAAGTTGACTGTTTCACAAAAAGCCGGACATTAAAGTTGCCGGTCGACGTGTAGCTATGAGATACCGGATTGAGCGTAGAAGTACCCCCATCACCGAAGGCCCATATATAACTGGTTCCTGTTCCGCCTGAGGGTAAGCCGGCGAACGTTATGGGACTGCCCACACAAGTAGTGTCCGGGCTATTGATTGTCGCGACTATACGTCCGGGAAGGATCAAAACAGAATCAATGGCTTCGCACTCTGTATGAAAGTCTATATCGTCGAGCGCAAAATCATTGCCAACAAATGCTGTATTCTGATTAGTAATACAAATGTTTGCAGTCGTAGCAGTACCGCTAAACCAAGTAGCATGAAACTGGCTCCATACCCCCGTGGCTGCTGTGGCGTTAAAAACTGCACCGATCGGCTGGCCATTTATGGCAAACTGAAGTTGTGCTGGGCTAGTAGCATCGACCGACGCGAGCCAGGTTGAGAAATCGTAAAGCGTGTTGGGCTGGACGGACACCGATTGGCACCACAGGCTTACCCCTGCGGTTTGTGCACCGTTAATAACTAACATATTGCCTGTTCCGGATGTGTGATCGCCGAAAGTGGCCCACAAAGAATGTAAGGTTGCCGGATCGTTACTTACACCATAGGTGCCTGGATTAGAACACGGTCCCCATGGCCCACCTGTGCCGGCAATATAACCACTTGTAAAGCCCGTAACACCGGAATTGAAGTTGCCATTGATCACAGCATTATTCCCGACAGATTTTATTGTTAAATGATACATCAGTGGGGACGTAGAGACTGCTACATTTGGATTGAGACTGTTGGGGTTTGATAACCCCTGCACAGGAGTCCAGGAAGTATCATTTGGAGTGTATCCAGATCCTATAGTAAGCGTAGGTTGCAGCTGTACTATTGAATTAGGGCATGCAGTTATCGTGTCAGGAAGATTGTTAATCGTTGGGCATATTATGGACGCATTAGAGACACTCAGGATCGAAAAATCAGTTGTATCTGTACAGCAGGTGAAATTAGTAACAAGACATCGAAAAAGTGCGCCGTTCAAAGAAATTCCAGGGTTTGTGATAGTTAAAGTGTTAGTGTTGACACCACTAAAAGGAGCTACGTTACTCAAATTGACGTATCCGGAACCTGTATTTACCTGCCATTGATAATATGAGCCCACCGTGCCGGAAAGTACCAAGGTACCAGTAGAATTGGTTGACAAAGTAAGGGTGGACGGCGACGGGCCGGGAATCGTGGCTGGGGTGCATTGATAATTAAATAGTTGAGAAACTTCGGCCGCTGTAAGGGCACGGTTATAGAAGGCCACATCGTCTATTTTTCCGTTGAAAGGGTTAGTGCCGTTAGTATAGTCCATACCCAAATGAAACCGACCGTTCGGAGTAAAAATTGTAGCTATGGTTGAGTCCACGAGGCTATTATCCACGAAAAGTCTGTACTTTGTTTGGTCTTTTGTAAGAACGACATGATGCCACTGAGACATCGATGCGGGCTTCTTCATACAAACACAAACATTCCCGGCCAGCATAGCGGCTTGGGTTCCCGTAGTGGAAATCCCACCAGAATATAGCACTCCTACTCCATTTAAATTTGTATTGCCATTATAGGCAATGGGAGCATCGGCAGCGGTATTGGCATAGAACCAACACGAGAAGCTATATTCGGCACCCATGGGTAATGTCGTAGGATACGACAACAGACTATTCATTCCGTTAAAACTGTATGCTGCCGCCGGGAAATTAAACCTATCGGTAGTGAGCGTTGCATTGCTGACCGTCAAATGATAATTATTTCCCGAAAAGTCATCAGCATTTCCGCAAAATGGATAATAAGCAACTAAACCGTTTGTTGGAATTTGAGCAGAGACTGTGTTGCAAAACAATCCGAACAGGATAAGAATGGTACGCACAAAGAATAGAGGTTTTAAGTTGTTAAATTTTACTCAAGGTACATAATACTTAATAAATAATTTAATTGGAATAACCCTGCAAAGCCACATAATATGGTTGGTTATGTATCAATTAAAAAATGCGCCTTTGTCGTGTTCAAGTAATGAACCAGCTTACATATGCAGGATGTTTCTGAATACATAAAAGGAAGTTCGCGGGAGCAGCAATTTATTAACTATCCGACAGGCAAAGCGCATTTTGTGCGTATAGAGAAAATAGGTCACGTCTCTTAATAACCGGAATCCATTACACAAATTTTGCCATCTTCTGAAATCACGTGCAATTTTTTCACCGCTATAAAACCGATAAATATTAAATAGTTCATGCAATCTTTGCTTTCCGCCGACAGCACTTTTATGAGATTCATGTATCCTGTAGACAGAAAAATAATCGCTGACAGGAATAAACTGAACTCCTTTCTGCTTTGCGCGAATGAACCAATCCCAATCGAAAGCAAAATTTTGCCCTTCATCTAGGTTGCCGACAATATCCCAGGCCTGTTTATTCCAGAAGCTCGAGGGCTGTATGACGTAATCACATAAAAGAAGATCAAGATCTTCGCTCCGGCTTTTTACATTGCTACCTCTGAATCGATTCCCATTTTCGTCAAAATGCAAACAATTTCCAAATAGGACTACAGGAGTATCTAATCCTCCAATAATTTCGACAACTTTGGAAAAAGTTCCTGGCAAATAATAATCATCGGAGTTTATCCAGCATAGAATATCGCCGGTGGCAATAGAAAAACCCTCATTAATCGCGGCAGCCTGACCCCCATCCTTTTTACTTTGCCAGTGATCGAGATTCGAAGAATATTTCCTGATCACTTCTACGCTTTGATCCGAGCTACCTCCATCCATGATGATGTACTCCAAATTAGGATATTGTTGACCCAACACCGAATTAATTGTTTGCTCTATATACTGGCCTTGATTGTAGGAAGGTGTAATTACAGACACCTTTGGATACTTATTTTGCATAAAAATCCGATACAGAAATTTGGTTAATTTTGGTCTACAACAATATTAAATGAACAAAAAGGCGCTGAAAACTTCGATTAGAAAATTCTTTAACAAATTTGGGTATGAAATCATAAAAACTCACAGCGCAATTGATTCAATAAAAGTAGGAAGTTGGTTACATAATCTGAACATCAACACCGTAATTGATATTGGTTCGAATGAGGGCCAATTCATACAGACCATTTCTAAGGTGCTGCCTAAACGAAAGATCTTTGCCTTTGAGCCAATCAAATCATGTTATCAAAATCTAGTCAAGAACACTTCGAAGTACGATGTAACTCCTTTTAATTTGGGTCTTGGTGATGCTGCCGGCACCGTTGAGATTAATGTGAGTAAAAACCTGGTTAGCTCTTCGATCCTGCCAATGGCAAACCTTCATAAGAAGTTATACCCTGAATCTGCCTACGAAGCAATTGAGACAATAGAGATTAAACGACTTGATGATGTTCTCAGACCTCATCGTTTAGAACCGAACATATTAATAAAAATTGACGTGCAGGGTTATGAAGAAAATGTTCTCAAAGGTGGTGCACATACTATCGAAAGCGCCGCCGTTGTAATTATCGAGACATCATTTCATTCTCTTTATGAGAGTCAATGGCTTTTTGAAAATGTTTTCCAATTCTTTGCACAGAGTGGTTTTCAGTTCTGGGGCTTTGCGGATCAGTCTTATTCAAAAAATACCGGCATACCTATATATGGTGATGCAATATTTATACGCAAAGATCTTACTGAAAATCTTGCATAACGGTGACACTCTCCATCATCACCATCTGTTTCAACAACCCTGATGAGCTTAGGAAAACCTGCGCTAGCGTGGATATGCAGACGCTTAGGCCAGCCGAACATCTTATCATCAACGGGTCCACGTCGGGCGAGATTCAACAGATGCTCGAAAATACGCCTCAGCCGGAATACCGAAGATGGATTTGTGAGCGGGACAATGGCATTGCTGACGCCTTCAATAAAGGCATTGCAAAGAGCACGGGCAATATTACACTGTTGCTGAACAGCGGCGACACTCTGTATGATGCCACCGTGCTAGATAGAGTGATGCGGTTTTTTGATGCGGACGACGCGCTGATGTGGTGCCATGGCAAATTGAATATGATGCGCGGAGGAATTTGGGTAGTGGTGGGAAAACCGTTTGAAAAGTCAAAACTCTACAGGGGTATGAGAGGGACTTTTCATCCCACTATGTTCGTGAAGCGGGAACTGTATCAACGCCATGGCAATTTCGATACTTCCATAAAAATGGCAATGGACTATGACTTTCTTTGCAGAATTGCTGATGAAAAAAATGGCTTTATCGATTACCCGCTCGCTAACTTCGACCCAGAAGGCGTTTCTTCTGCCAACTATCTAAGCGCTACCGACGAAATGTTTAGCGTTTTTCACAAATACTATGGAAAATCCCTCCCTGCAGCCTTGTGGAAATGGCGGCTTAAATTGCTACACTTTTTGCTTCAAAGCGCTCCGGGCAGAGTGCTTTATAAGATCAAAGCAAAAATCGGACTGGCAAACGCCTGATCTCTAAACAGGCTGTGCAAACAGAATTTAGGATAGCGGCTGAGGATCGCAATTAAACTTGAACCCGATTCCATGGATGGTCTGTAACTCTACGGCTTCCTGATTCTTGATGTACTTGCGGATCTTGGTGATAAACACATCCATGCTTCTACCCAGAAAATAATCCTCTTTGCCCCATACGTTAAGCAGAATATCATCGCGCTTCAACACCTTATTGGCATTGAGGCATAAAAAACGGAAAAGGTCTGCCTCGCGCTGCGTAAGCTGGTGTTTCTCTGTTTCGTTATAGAGGATCAGATCGTCGTAGTTGAAGTTCAGACCGCCGATCTTAAATCCGGTAGGGGTGTTGTCCTCGCGCTTGCGGGTACGTTTCAAAAAAACTTCAATGCGCAGCAAAAGCTCCTGCATATTGAAGGGCTTGGTAATATAGTCGTCGGCACCACTGCGAAAACCCGCTATCTTATCGTCATCCATATTTTTGGATGTCAGCATCAGAATGGGTACGGTCTCATTCTTTTTGCGGATCTGTGTCGCCACCGACATACCGTCCTTTTTTGGCAACATGACATCCAGCAGGATCATGTCAAAATTGTGCTTCATAAATTGCTGAAACCCGGTCTCTCCATCAGGGCAATGGACCACGTCATAACCGTTGTCCTGCAAGCTGTCTTTTACCACAAATCCTAGGGTCGGGTCGTCTTCAATCAAAAGTATTTTTGCTTTGTCTGCCATAAAAACGTGTTGAACCAGCCGGCTAAATATGAAAAGGTCTATATTCTTGTAGTATAAAAACTACATTTTGCCGTCGAAAGATAGCAGTTTCATAACGGATACACAAGCCTGAACCCAGGAATTTTATAAGAAACCCAATTTTGCTTCGTAATTTTCAAAACCTTGCCACTCTGGCAACTAAAATTTTATAAAACTTCGTAAGTTGTATGTTTCGCACACTTTTACTTTCTGTGCTCTTACTGGCTGGCCTTAGCGCCTGCAACAAGACTGATGACGCTGCTCCCTCCAATAACAACAATAATAACAACAATGGAGGTGGAAATAACGGTGGGGGAAATCAGCCGCAGGATACCTTCACCGTCTATACGATCCAGCCGGGAAATTTTTATTGCGACCAGTCTTCGCTAAAAGCCTGTAATCTTTCTGTATTGAAATTTCAGGCTATTCTGGACAGTAGTTGTATCTACACAAGCACCAACCCGGTCAACCAGGCCGATATCAACAAATTGTATGGATTTGCCGACAGTACTTTTCACCACCAAAACAGTGCAAGGTTCGGATGGAACTGGATGAACGGACAAATGCATATACATGCCTACTGCTATGCGGATAGCGTACGGGCATATAAAGAGCTGGGTACGGTTGCGCTTAATACTCCGTTCGACTGCAGTATCGCGGTGCTTCCGGGTCAGTATATCTTTACTTTCAACGGAAAAAAAGACACCATGCTTCGGGGCGTGCAGGATACGGTAGCACGGGGCTATATGTTGCAACCCTATTTTGGCGGCGACGAACCCGCACCACACCTCGTGAAGATTAAGATCAGAGAGGTGAAATGATCAGCGCACTTTGCCAGGGTTTTGTTGTATGAAGCTTTCCCAGCTATTCCTTCTGCCTTTTACGGATATGCGCGTCGGTCCTTTTTCGGCGGGCATCGGCAGCAGGCTTTGGTAATGATGACATAAGGCCACAGCCACAGCATCGGTCGCGTCCATAAAGCGGGGGTCTTCTTCAAACTTCAACATGTGCTGCAGCATTTGCCACACTTGTTCTTTGGTAGCGTTGCCTTTGCCGGTAATGGCTTGCTTTACCTTTCTTGGCGCATATTCCACTGCCTGCAGACCATTCACCATCGCCGCGGCTATAGCTACCCCCTGAGCGCGTCCCAACTTTAGCATGCTCTGCACATTTTTACCAAAAAAAGGCGCCTCAATGGCTACCGACACCGGCCGGTGCGTTTTGATGAGTGTCTCCATTTTCCTGAAGATCAGCTCGAGGCGTTCTGCATGGTCTTGTCTTTTTGCGAGTTGCAACACACCCATTTCAATGAGCGAAACACTACTTTTGCTCGCATCGATCAGTCCGTATCCCATCACCAGTGTGCCGGGGTCTATGCCTAAAATAATGCGGGATGATCTGTCCAAAAAAAGCGATTTGACCAAAAGTACCAAAATATGGCTCAACTCTTTGCTGGGCCTCAGCATCAGCATCCTGCTGTTCTTCAGCATCTGGCTGCAGGTGCGGCACCAGCATGCAGCGTTTAGTGTTTTTGGGCGGGCAGATCTGGCTGCAAAATACCTCGGCCTGGCACTCCTGCTCATGCCGCTCAATCTGGGCCTGGAGATTTTTAAATGGAAAATGCTGGCGAATTCAGCGCAGCCCGTTTCCGTATCTCAGGCAGTGAAAAGCTACTGCGCGGGCATAGCCATCTCATTAATTACGCCCAATCGTATCGGTGAGTACCCGGGTAGAATGCTCTATCTCAAATCCCGAAACACCATTCGCCTGATTAGCGTATCGCTGCTCGGTGCTTTCACACAGTTGCTCACACTGTTCTTGTTCGGTAGCGTAGGACTTTTGCAGTACAATCTTACCCATCCGGGCTATGGGCAGAAATTGTTGCTTGCCTTTGCATTAGGTTCGGTAATGGTGCTCGGCATATTGTTTTTCCGGTTCGAAAAATGGATCACGCTCTTCGAAAAACATAAACGGCTACGGAGGTTGAGGACTTATGGGCAATTATTGCGCAGGTTTACCCGTAAGGAACAACTAAGCATCTTGCTCATTTCCATGCTTCGGTTCGGAGTCTTTTGTACGCAGTACCTGTTGCTGTTGCGTTGGATGAACATTGATATGCTTTCAGCGCGGGGCTTTCTTACGGCTACGCTCTACTTTTGGGGTATTGCGGTAGTGCCCTCTATAGCCTTTGCCGAGCTCGGGGTGCGCGGAAAACTTAGCTTGTTTTTACTATCACCTTTTACCGACAATGTTTTAGGCATTCTTGCTGCTACCTTTGGATTGTGGTGCATCAATCTGATCGTGCCTGCACTGGCTGGCAGTGTTTTATTATGGAGGGTAAAACTGATTCGCAATTAAACCTGTACAACTTTATGAAGTATGCAGCTTCTGTTTTCCTGCTTATGCTTTTAGCGCTTGGCTCCTTCTCTGCCGGCGCGCAAAATAACTTTTGCGGCATTCGCAACAGTGCATTCAATGCTGGTGAGAAACTACAGTTTAAGGTGTATTACAACATGGGCCGCATCTGGGTTGGCGCCGGCGAGGCGGCTTTTACTATAACTTATGAATCGTACAACAATAAAAACGTACTACACATAGTGGGCAACGGAAAGACATACAAATCCTACGATTGGTTTTTTAAAGTGCGCGATGTGTATGAAAGCTTTATTGATCCGGAAACCTTACTGCCGGTAAAATTTTTACGAAATGTGAACGAAGGCGGCTTCAAAATTTTCAATAGCGTGAGCTTCGATCAGGCCAATGGAAGGGCCGTTTCTACCAACGGGGTGTTCAGTGTGCCGAAATGTACGCAGGATGTGCTTTCCAGCATTTACTACGCCCGTAATATTGACTACGATAAGTACCAGCCGGGTGCAAAGATCCCGTTTACCATGTTTCTCGATGATAAGGTATATTCCCTTTATATCCGCTATCTCGGCAAAGAGAAAATCACGACCCGGTTCGGCACCTTCAATACAATTAAGATCAGACCACTGCTCATTGAGGGCACTATTTTCGACGGCGGCGAAAAGATGACCGTGTGGGTGAGCGACGATGCCAACCATGTACCGGTTAGGGTGGACAGCCCGATATTAGTGGGCAGCATCAAAGTGGATCTCATCGGCTTTGAAAATCTACGCAACGCCTTCACAGGTTTCCTGAAAAAACGCTGATCTATTCCAACACAAAAGCGCCATCCAAAAGCGTGAAATGAGCGGGGATTTTCTGCACAGTGCAGCTATCTTTTAAACGCAGGCAGGCTGTGCGGCTCTGATTACCCGTAACAATTAGCTTTTTGAACCGAAACTGTTGTAGTAAGCTTACAGCATCCAGCTTACTGATGGGATAGGTGAGGATAAGATGATCAACCGCAAACGGAGCAATAGGGTCCGCTTGCAAGGGCTGCTGCAATACTAAGACGGTTCCACCCCGAAGCCTAAAGACTGGCAGACCGCTCCAGCGCACCAGTTTACGGTTGCCTTTTGCCAGCCGATGCTCTTCGGCAGCATATCGAAGTGACTGTTTATCCTCGGCGTTTTGCTCTATGGCATACATGGTCGTACCATTGATCATCGCTACAAAACTGCCATGACTTACATTATAGGCTACCAGTTGCTGCTGTTGTGACCTTTGCCACCGAACAGACCCCAGCGATAAAAAAAGAAGGGCGGTAAAAGCAAGCCCACCGGCCAGCAGCGGCAACTTCCTGGTATAAAAAAAACGAGCAAAAAATGCAATCGCCACCAGGCAAAGAAGAAGTTGCGGAAAGCTGATGAATAAACGGCCCAAAACCGCCGGACTATGTTCTTCCATAACAAAAACGACAGCATTGAATCCATTCACCAATAATGTAATGAAGTGAGAAATCAGTGTAGCCAGGCCGCTGAAGGGACTTAAGAAAATAAGAAGTAGCCCCGATACCAGAAGCAGGCTCATAAGGGTATAAGCTACAATATTGGCCGCGATGAAATATAGCGGAAACAAGTGAAAATAATATACAACAAGGGGTGCTACCAGAACCTCTACCGCCACACTGGCAGCTACTGCTTCCCAAAGCTTCCTCAAAAGAATAGGGGTTGGCGTGTACCAACGACTAATAGACTTGTAGAAAAGTGTAAGACCCAGCACCGCAGTAAAGGAAAGTTGAAAACCGATGGAAAACAACCACATGGGCCTGAAGATTAGCATAAAGAATGCGGTGGCAAACAAGTGGTTGAGCGGATGACGGGTCTTTCCTGCGGCCATGGATGATACGATAAGGGAAAACATGACGGCAGCACGTATGGCTGAAATTGGCGCCCCTGCTACAGCCACATAGAGATAGACCACCGGCAAGGCAAAAAGATATTTAATGAACTGCCAGCGTGGGGAGCGCAGCCAGAATAAAAGCAGTGCAACCAAAAAGAATAAAACACTTACATGTGCGCCCGAAATAGCTATGATATGAACAATTCCGGTCTGCGAATAGGCCTGCCGCAGTGCAGGATCGAGATTCACCTGCTCGCCAAGCAACATAGCCTGCAACATGCCCAGTGCCGCACTATCTTTCACATAGGTCTCTAAGGCACTCATGGCGCGTGCATGCAACCGCTCGGTAAAACTGAGCGCCGGTAGTTCGGTAGCTACGGGTGTAATCTTGTCGGCGGAGATAAATTGCTGATAGTAGATACCGTTGCGTGCACAAAAACGGGCAAAATCAAACTCGTTCGGATTGCCTGCATTGGTAATCCGCACCCACTCATTGGGCAGTATCACCTTGTCGCCTTGCTTTAGGGGTAAAGATGCTCCGTTTCGGTAAACATATACAAAGGCCTTTCCCGTCACCGCCTTTACAGTTCCCTTATCGTAGGCTGCTTCCAGGCTTACACTGAGTTTCCATGTCCTCGATTTAAGTGCAGGTGGTAAAAGCAAGCGGGCTTCAAAAGCCTGTGCTGTAGTTACAGCGTGGCCAAACCATTTTGGCTGGTATCGCAAATCGCTTTCTACGCAAACAAACAACGTCAAGGTGAAAATACAGATCTGCAACAAAGCCGCCGACAGCATTTTTATGAACCGTGGAGCCCGTACCCAGGCGAACAAAAAAGCGGAAACCAAAACCACGAGCAATGACACCGGGAAAAGAAACGAAATGCTGCCCGGCACCGACCCATAATGATCATAGAGGACAATGGCAGGAATGACCGGCACCAACAGCCTGAAGAAAGGCGCCTCATCCCAAAACCAGGATCGTTTTAATTGCCAGGGTCTCATTAGTTTGCACTTATTCGAAAATAAGATACAAAATTCTTTGCTCAGGGCAGCGGTGGCGTGGCCATTTGTAAGGCAGCAAATCTTTGCCGGGCAGTTTGCACGTAGGTACTTCCGGGAAATTCAAGGATCAGCTTTTCATAGAAACGGCGCGCTTTTTCCTTGTCCTTAAGCTGCAACTCATACATCTCAGCGGTTTTGAAGATCGCATCATCTGCCAGCACATCTTCTCCGTAGCGGGTATATACTTCTTCGAGATAGTCGAGCGCCTTTTTATAGTCCCGATGCTTAGCGGCCATTTTTGCCCGCAACATCAGAATGTCGTCGTTGAGCGGGTGCTTTGGATAGGCCTTGCTCAGGCTGTCGAGTAGCTCTTCCGCCTCCTTGTCTTTGTTCTGAAACAGAAGAAGGTCTGCGTATGCATAACGTTCCAGGGGTACAAGATTGCTGTCTGCCGGAATATTTTCGGTAATGAGGACTGACAGATAAAGGGCATCATTGGCAATTAGTTCGGATGTAGATGCCTTCAGCACCGAAAGTTGTCCCTGCGCCCACTCAAAATCACCGCGATAGTAGGCGAGCTTTGCATTTCTGAACCGTGCTTCTTCACCCAGCACATCTTCCCTAAATGCTTTATCCACCTGGCTATACACAAGAGACGCATCCCATATTCTCCCCTGCAGCACATAATAATCGCCGAGCTGCAGCTTCGCCCACCCGCTAAAGTCTCGTCGCGCGCCCGGCTTTTCGATGGCGGTCTGCAATAAAGCTATAGCCTTGGGTAAGTCATGCCGATAGCGTGCTTCGAGCATGGCATAGTCGCGGAGCGTTTCCGTATTGTAATACTGCGGAAATTCATTGAAAAACAGTTCGTACTTCTTCTCCATAGCCTCCACTTCCTCGGTGCTAAAAGTGGCTTTCTGTTGCAGGTCTTCCATCAGTATATTCATCTCCTCGGCACGCGCAATGGCATACATAGGTTGTTCCTTGCCCTGCTCCATGATGCCTTCCAGTGCTTTCAGGGCTATGGCATACTTTCCTTCCCGCTTTGCCGTTCTGGAAAACTCCAAAAGCCGTGCACCGTTTTCCTGATTTCTTTCGTCAAGTGCCTGTATCTGTATCAACGCACCTTCCCAATCATCTTTTTGTGTGTACAGCCAGGTCAGTATTTCCGCAAACCAGGTATTTTCCGGCTGTTCGTTAATGCGCTTTATCAATGCCTTCTGCGTCAGTTGCAGCTTTTTCGCATCCGTGCCCAATAGCTCCAGTAAAATAGTTTTGGCATCATCCGTACCAGGCATTTGCATCGGGCCAGCGCTCAGAATGATGGTAACAGCCTTATCCATGTCGCCCGCTTTTGCATAGAGTTTGGCCAGCGGTGTACTGTAGAAATACGGGTTGTGGATCACTTCGATGGCGCGCTCGTAGGTTTTTATCGCCCACTGATCCTGCTGCAATTCCAAAAAAGCATTGACCATACGGGTGGTACGTATATCGTCGCCATTGATCAACAAAACGGCCTTTTCAAATTGTTCGTTGGCCTTCTTTTCTTTTTTTGAAGCCAGCAGTACACGTCCAAGGTCAATCATTAACAGCGGCTCCTGCGGATTGATCTGCATCTGGCTTTCTGCCAGCCGTTCTGCGGCTTTGTAGTCCTTTTGCAGTAGCAGCAGATCAAAATATCCCTTGTAGATTTCCGCATCAGCCGGCGACTGCCGGTAGAGCGCTTCATAAGTCCGCGCTGCTTTTTCGTAATCTTTCTGTTCCACAAGCTGCCGGGCTTCCGTCAGAGGATCCGTCTGTGCGCCTGCCCCAACGCTGCCGAGGAGCATGTATCCCAACAAGGTCCATTTCCACAAGGTTCTTAGCATAGAGTTTACTTAATTTCTCAAGGGTTTTCCGGTTTGTAATATGCTTTGCAAACGTTCCAGCGTTTTCTTTTCACCACAAAGGCTAAGGAAGGTTTCTCGTTCCAAATCGAGCAGATACTGTTCTGATACCACCGCGGGAGCAATGAGGTCGCCGCCACACATAACCTGTGCCAGTCGTTGTGCAATGTACTTGTCGTAATCAGAAATATAGTTTCCGCGCCACATGCCGTGGATGCCGGACAGAAGGGCACCGAGACCACCACGTCCCTGCACTTTGATGTCCTGGCGCACCACGGGCTGTGTATAGCCCTGCTCATGAAGCAAAAGCACTTTCTTGCGCGCATCGCCTATTCTTCTATCTGCATTTCTGCTAATCCGGTCTGTCCCCGGTCTTAGAATATAGTTTTCAAAGGCTTCGTCGGCGGAGGTAGATACTTTGGCCGTGCCGATATTGATGAAAAGCTGCTGAAGAAAATTAAGCTCTACATCCTCCTTTATATTTCTGTCCGAAGCCCGAAGGACCATCTCTTTGGTACCACCGCCACCGGGAATGAGACCTACGCCCAGCTCTACCAGGCCGATATAGCTCTCGGCGGCAGCCTGCACAGCATCTGCGTGAAGACACATTTCGCAGCCCCCGCCCAGCGTAAGGCCGTGGGGAGCTACCACCACGGGTATGCTGCTGTAACGCATACGCATAGTAGTTTGCTGAAACTGCCTTACGGCGAAATCCAGTTCATCATATTCCTGCTCTACGGCAAACATGAATATGAGGCCTACATTGGCACCGGCACTGAAATTGGCACCGCCATTGGCGATCACCAATCCTTTGTAGCCTTCTTCTGCCAGCTCTATGGCTTTGTTCACTCCTTGCAGCACTTCGCCACCTATACTGTTCATTTTTGTGTTCCAGCGCAGCGCCACTACATCCTCACCAATATCATACAGCGTACAGGCACTATTTTTCCAGACGGTCTTTTCCGACAGATGCTCCAAAATGATCAGCGAAGCGGCCCCCGGAATGGGCTGGTAGTTTCCGGATTTTAGATCGTAAAATTTCTTTTGGCCCTGTTCAATTTTGTAAAAGCTATCGCATCCGTTTTCCAGCATTTTTTCAACCCAGGGCGCGGCTTGTCGTCCCTCGGCCTTCATCGCTTCCAGCGTCTTTTGTACACCCAGCACATCCCAGCTTTCAAAGGCGCCTATTTCCCAGCCAAAGCCGGCTTTGAGGGCATCATCGATTTTATAAAGCTCATCCGATATTTCCGGCACACGGTTGGAAACATAGGCAAAAAGCATGTGATGAAACATCCGGTAAAACGCGCCGGCCTTATCCTGCCCCTGATACAAAATACGTAACCGCGCTGCCAGATCATCCACAGCCCTGGCAGCCTCCAGCGTGGCAAAGCGGGTCTTGCTTCGGGGCCCATACTCCAGAGTCGATAAATTGAGGGTCAATATTTCAGTTCGCGGCTTATTTCCGCCCAGTGGATCGGTCTTTTTTTCATCGCCACGTTCTTCCGGCGACTGGGTGAACCCCGCTTTTTTGGCTCCCTCGGGATCACGAGCAGGGGGTGGGCTCTGCACCTTTACTTTTTTATAAAATCCCTGACCAGTTTTGTCGCCCAGCCAATTATTTTCCAACATTTTTTCGAGAAATGCCGGTAGTACAAAGATGTCTTTTGCCTCATCCTCCGGGGCGTTTTGCGGCAAAGCTTTGGCTACATGCACCAAGGTGTCGAGGCCTACCACATCGCCTGTACGGAAGGTTGCGGATTTCGGGCGGCCCAGCACCGGGCCTGTGAGCGTATCGGTTTCATCTACATTCAGCCCGAGCTCCTGCATCACATGAAAAACAGCCATGAAGCCAAATACGCCGACCCTGTTGGCAATAAAGGCGGGTGTGTCTTTGCACAGCACGGTAGTCTTGCCCAGGAAACGATCGCCATAGTCCATGAGAAAATCCACTACAGCGGGGTCTGTTTCCGGAGCAGGGATGATTTCCAGCAACCTGAGGTAGCGCGGAGGATTGAAAAAGTGCGTGCCGCAGAAATTTTTTCTGAAATCTTCTGATCTTCCTTCGCACATGAGGTGGATGGGTATGCCCGAGGTATTACTGGTGATCAGCGTGCCGGGTTTGCGGTATTGCTCTATGGCTTCAAAAACTTTTTGCTTGATCTCTATCTTTTCTACCACCACTTCCATTACCCAATCGCAGTCGGCTATCTGGTGCAAATCGTCTTCGATATTGCCTGTGGAAATTAACTGCTGCACATCTTTAGTGTACACCGCAGAGGGTTTTGCTTTAAGCGTACTCTGCAAGGCATCATTAACGATCCTGTTTCTAAAGGCTTTGCTTTGCGTGGTGAGTCCCTTCCTTTGTTCTGCTTCGCTCAGGCTGCCGGGAACAATATCGAGCAGCAGCACTTGTACGCCTATACCTGCAAAATGGCAGGCGATACGCGAGCCCATTACACCGGAGCCAACGACCGCAATTTTACGGATGTGCCTGTTCATGAAAATGGAATTTGATAGACATCACAATTTATTGAAAAAACAGGTGGCTCAAACTGCTTTGAATAATCTTAACAGTGCATGCCCTCTTCGATGGAAATCCGTGCCTGTCTCCCGAAGCTTTTGGTTTTTGCTATTTTCGCGCGCTATGTCGCCAAATTTATCTGAGGAGCTACTGCTGGAAGTGGCCCGTACGTTCGGTACGCCTGTGTATGTCTATCATGCAGAGACGATCAGAAAGCAATTTGATACCCTTCAGGAAGCCTTTAAAGGCCACCCCACAAAATTTTTCTATGCCTGCAAGGCGCTGACCAACATCAACATTCTGAAACTGATGAAACAGATGGGCGCCAACCTCGACTGTGTCAGCATCAACGAAGTGAAGCTGGGGCTGAGAGCGGGCTTTGAGCCTCGGCAAATCCTGTTTACGCCCAACTGTGTGGATCTTTCAGAAATAATTGAGGCCCAGCAGCTCGGAGTTAATATCAACATAGACAATATCTCCATCCTTGAGCAATTCGGCAATAAATATGGCAGTGGCTATCCGGTGTGCATCCGTATCAACCCGCATATTGAGGCCGGAGGAAATTATAAAATCTCTACGGGCCATATTGACAGTAAGTTCGGCATTTCGATCCACCAGATCCGGCATATTGAGCGCATTGTGAAAACAACAAAACTGCAGGTAAAGGGCTTGCATATGCACACGGGTAGTGAGATAAAAGATGTAGAGGTTTTTCTCCGCAGCCTGGAGGTAATGTTCAGCGTAGCCGTGCATTTTCCGGAACTTGATTTCATTGACCTCGGTAGCGGTTTTAAAGTGCCCTATCAGGAGGGAGACAAGGGTACCGATGTAGCGGCGCTGGGAGCAAGACTCACCGAGGCAGTAAAGGAATTTGAAGCCGAATACAACCGTCCGCTCGAAATTTGGTTTGAGCCGGGAAAATATCTGGTAAGCGACAGCGGCTATTTTGTTGTGAAAGCTAATGTGATCAAACAAACCACGGCGACTGTCTTTGTAGGCGTTAATTCTGGTTTCAACCATCTGATCCGCCCCATGTTTTACGATGCCTACCATCGGATTGTGAATCTGTCAAATCCTTCTGGCGCAGAGCGGATTTATACCGTAGTGGGAAATATCTGTGAAACAGACACCTTTGCCTGGGACCGTGTGTTGCCGGAAGTACGTGAAGGCGATCTGCTTGCATTCTCCAACGCAGGAGCCTATGGTTTTGAAATGAGCAGTCATTTTAACTCGCGCCTGAAACCTGCCGAAGTTTTACTGCAAGAGGAAAAAGCATATCTGATACGCAGGAGGGACGAGTTTGAAGATTTGCTGCGCAACCAGGTGGAGATAGACATAGCCGGCCAATAAAAAAAGCAATTGTACTGCCGAAAACAGTTCAATTGCTCTACTCCGGCGTACACCGGCGTCTTTTGTTGCCTCTAGTAGCGTGCAAACCCCAGCCGGTAGTGGATGCCCAGGGTGGCGGGCCAATACCACACATTGTAATCATTATTTGCACCGCCCTGACGGTTGTCTATGGTGCGTACCCAGGCCACTTTGGGAGCAATGTCTAAGTTGATGCCCCAGCGTTCGTTCAGGTAGTAGCTATAGCCCACCTGAAAACCAAAAAGCGCGCCATAGCCACCCTCAAAATTATATTGGGAAGCATACGTATATTCCGCCGGAGTGTTTGGGTTCACCCGGCTGTAGTTCACTTTTCCATCATTACCCACTACCACACCACCAGCCGAAATACCCACATAAAGCGCTGATTTTACATAGTCTTCATAGGGTGCATGAAAAGGAATAACATGATTGAGCTGCAAGGCAAAACTTACCGCGTGCCGGGCAAGCACCAACTGCACGTCTTGTGCTCCCAGCGAACTGTTGTTGGTATTAGCCAAAGTCCATTGGTCGTTGCGTTTCCACTGAGTTAGTCCCACAGCTCCGCCTGCCTGCCAGCGCTCGGTAATATTGTATTTGAGGTTGAGTTCCGTAGCGTAATTAAACACTAAATCATTGCCCTGATACAGGCTCTTGTGGGGTTTGCTGGTAGTGCTTACACCGCCGTTTAATCCGATCTCAAAAGACTGGGCAAATATGCCACCGGCCAGCAACATGGCTCCAGCAGTAAGTAAAATAGACTTCATACCGTTATAAAATGGTGTAGCAAAATAACCATTTTAGTTTTTAGTACATAATGTAGCCCCGATATTTATTGTAACACCGCAATATTGGATCAAAAACACCTTAAAGTGGATAGATATTTAAAACCATTCGTTAGATAATTGAATGACTTGTATTATCTTCGGCACTATGTTTTTTGGGCCGAAGTGGCATTAGCCAGCGTGTAGCCATTTTTGTCTTCGCCGCATCAAAATTAGAGCTGCGGTAGGTTTTTTTCAGGTATGCCTTTCCGGCTGTCAACACATGAGTGAACAACCAACATATAGGGCAAAGGGCACCAGCCTGGTCGTGTTGTTGCTGCTGGTGGCCACAGGTATCATCAACAAGTCCTGCAAAAGTTTTTATCTACCGCCAAAGCTGCAAAGAAATGTAGTGGCGAGTCTGCACTATCCGGGTAAGGGTTCTGCTGCCACACCTGCAAAATCAGCTTCGCACCACACGACAACAATACCGGGTAAAAAAGGAAAAGAAACACCTTCAATTGCCCCGATTGCTGAAAAAGAATCCACACTGGCGCATGCCCTGCCCGTGAACAGTATGCCCATGGTAGCACTGCGGGATGAAGACAGTTTCCGGCATATGGCTGCCGCTGCCCTGCAACCCACACTTTCACTACAACTGCGGCCTGATGAAGAGATAGAACTGCTGCAGGCAGATCTGAACAATAGCAACAGCCCACTTTTCCGAATGCTGCATCAACGACTATTGGACACTGCAGAGATAAAAAACAGCGATGTCATTAATGGCAAGCTGGCGGACAACAGCGGAAGCAGCTATTTTAATGCAAGCATCCAGACCAATATCAATGACCAGATCAAATCGCCCTTCACCGCGCGGCTACTCTACGACTCTGTGATAGCCCGCAGCAACAAAGAGTTTATCTACAACACGGTGACGCTCACTAATAATACGTCCAACCGGCTGGAGGTACAGGTGGTGGTTGTCGGCCCTAAAGGCTGGTCGATGGTGACCTCAAATATTGCTAACATTGTTCTTGAGCCACTGGGAAATTCGATCATACCGATGCGCTTTACGCCCTCGGCAAATAATACCGCCGTGTGGCAGGATGTGCGCATTGAATACCGTATCCAAAACATTACCGATACCCGAAAAAGTGTCTTCCGGATTAAAGTTCAGGAATACTCAGGCTTCAAAGCCTCGCTACCTGCTTCCAACAAAGTATTGACCGGCTACCAGAAGGCCAACACAGTACCTGTGTATGTGAAGAATAGTGGCAACACGCCGGGCACCTACAGCATTACCGCTGTCAACCAGCTCCTGAAGTTAAACAGCAGGGATGAGATTGTACTGAACCCCGGCATGGATACTACCTGGTATCTCAACTTCAACCTTTCGGAAAGCCAGTTTGCCATGCTGCGCAAAGAAGATATTCGTATAGCAGTTGCCAACGAAAAAAAGGAAGTGATCAACATGATCCAGTCCTTTTCGAAGGTAGGATATATGCTTAAAGACCACGCATCGGCCTACCTCGAGATGCCCCTGCAACTCGAAGCGGGAACAATGTATCAGGGCAGCGGTGCACCCATACAGTATTGGGGCGCTGTGTATGGCAGTCTGGAGCTCAGCGAAAACGACCGACTGTCCATGTCTTTTCGCAGCAACACCATTGCACAGGGCCAGACCAACAACAACAGCATTGTGCGTGTGGACTACAACGGGCGACACATTTCCGCCAGTGCAGGAAATATACAGGGTGCAGGAGAATTTATGGTGGATGGCTACGGAGCAAGGCTGGGCTATGAATGGAAGGGGAGAAACAAGGCCGAAGTGTATGCAATGCTGAAAAGCAGAGTGGGCGATGCCAAAGTGGGCGGCGGGGCCTTACAGCTCAGCCTGAAGGAAAATATCAATACGGTTGCCAACCTCGCTTTTAGTAAGGACAATGTGACCCACATGAACAGTGGCATTGTAAGTCAGATAACCGAATATAAATTTGAAAAAGGAAAGTTTGCCCTGATTGCCGGTGCCGGCGGTGAAAAGAACGAAGCGCAACTGGTAGAGGGCACACGGAACACGCTTATTGGCTCGTCTCTGGGTTACAACTTTCAGTACACATCCAAAAAGATTGCTGCCGTATCGAATGTTTTGTACAACAGCAATAATTTTCCCGGCACCTTCAAAGGACAGCGCTTGCAAATGCACGATTTCAAATGGTTGCTGGGCAGCGAGTTTGTAGGCGGTTATTATGAATATAATTACAGAAAGCAAAGCTACTGGCAGGATACCCTCTTGTACGAAAATATCTTCAATCTGAGAACCACCAACTACGGTCTGCGCGGCGGTGTGAGTTTTAAAGGCACAAGCATTGTACTTGCTGCCGGCAACCAACGCCAGGAGCAGGGGGGAGAAGGAACGTACACCACCAATTTTGACTACCTGAATCTCAATATTGCGACGGTTTTGTTCAAGAAACTGTTCATCAACATCAACTCCTTTGCGGGCAATATATCTAATACAAACGGCGAGCAGCACAAGGCTTTTGCAAGCACTAATCAGGGCAATATTCAGTACAAGACATTTGGCGCTTCGTTTCGATACGATAAGGGTCCGTACTATTATCAGGATTTTGTGGCCTTTGTGCAAAAACCGGATCAGGAGTTTCAACGCATTATGTTCAGTCCGTTTGCTGAAGTGCACCTGTTTAAAAAAGCGCTGAGCATCCGCAGTCAGGCAAATTATGCCCAAAGCCTTCCTTCTGATATTTCGAATACAAGTGTGCTGGGCAACATAAACTATGCAACTAAAAGGTACGATTTCAACATCAACGGCATCATTCCGGTAGATGGTGCCGGCTCCAATCAGGCCTATATCAATGCTGCTTTCCGTATGCGTCTTTCGGTTCCCTTTCTTCCCGTACGCAAGTTCTACAACCTTGTGCTGATCCTCTTTAAAGACCAAAACAGCAATGGCCAGAAAGATGCAGGCGAAGAAGCGGTAGCCGGCCAGACCCTTTCGCTTAACGGCGATGTATTTGTGAGCGATGGCAACGGACATGTGGTCTATAAGAATACCGAAGCAGGCGTGTATAAAGCAGATTTTGGATACAGCAGTAAGCTAAAAGGATGGATGCCTAATGATGGTACGCTGCAATATTTTGAACTAAAAGGCAATCGCACCTATTATGTACCCTACAAAGTAAGTCGTGTACTCTCTGGTAAGTTGATCGTTGAAAAGGATGAACTTTCCAACTCATCGTTTACGCCTGGAAACATAAAAGTAACCGCCACGGGACAAAAGGGTGAAGTGTATGCAACGCTCACCGATGAGAATGGTGAATTTTATTTCAACCTTCCTGCCGGAGAATATGTAGTGACACTTAGTGAGGTTGCCTTCGGCGATCAGTTTCGTCCGGTGGAGTTCTCGCAGCCTGCCGATCTTGTGAATAACCAAAGCAAGATGCTCTACTTCGAGATCAAGCAGAAAAAGCGGCAGATCAATATCCGCAAACGTTAGCACATTCTTTTTAGTTGTAAACTCCTTGTTAACCGCCTGCAAAGGCAGCGTTAACGAGCTTGCTTTGTTTGCACAGCCTTGTGCGCGGTTTCATCTTTGCATCATCAAACAAACAAAACAAACAAAACAAACCAGTCATGAAAAAGATTTTCATCGCAGCAACAGCCATCCTCGGTTTCGCATCAGCAGCCAACGCACAGATCAACAGCAGCAATGCATCGGGTACCGCACAGCAAACCGTGCAACTGGCCCTGAGCAATGCCCTCGAAATTACCTTCACCGGCAACAACAGTGCTAATGGCGCTACGGTTTCTATCCCGTTCAATACCGTTA